>NZ_JANJZD010000005.1 GCF_024623325.1 Acetatifactor muris | reverse complement strand
AGAGATAAGGGGAACGAAGATGTCACTAAGAAGGAAGCGGTTTAACATAAGCTTTGCACCGGCACAGTTTATCGAAGAACTGATGAAAATTTAAAAATCCGCAATTTAGGATTTGAGTGGGAGTAAACATTCATGCGTTTGTCGTGTGAGTTCTTAGAAAGCCCGTTCCATTAGATGGGAATATGTTGTATAATAGAGTTTGTTATGAAAGGCAATCAATCAGGGAGGCGGAAAATGATCTGTAAAATAAGAAAATGGGTCCTGGCAGATGCGGCAGATCTGGCGGCGGCTCTTTCCAATAGAAAAGTGCAGGATAATCTTAGAGATGGGCTGCCGTATCCTTATACGGAACAAGACGGGGTGGACTTTATTTCTGCCATGTTGTCTGCGGATGAAAATGAAACATTTGCTTTTGCCATAACTGCAGATGGACGTGTGGTGGAGAGCATCGGTGTTTTCCGTCAGGGGAATATCCACAGCCAGACAGCCGAGCTGGGATATTATATCGCGGAAGGATACTGGGGGAAAGGGGTCATGACGGAGGCTGTAAAACAGGTCTGCGAATATGTTTTTGAGAAAAGTGATATTCTCCGCATTTATGCAGAGCCATTTGCGTATAATACGGCATCCTGTCGTGTGCTGGAAAAGGCAGGTTTTCAGTATGAGGGGACGTTAAGAAATAATGCGGTAAAAAACGGGAAAGTGATCGATATGAAAATGTATTCCCTGCTAAAAGAGGAAATATGAATTTTAGGATTTGGATTGGGCATTGTGGAGAATAGAATGGAGAAAAAAGTGTTAATATGGGAACCATGGTTCTTCATGACTTTTGGGCTGTTTCATCTGCACAGGATATGGGGATTGATAGACAGAGATTCTTATGCCGGGTTTTGGGTGGGCATATTGGAAAGTAAAGGGCTGTTTTATTTTACGTTGATGGGAGTATTGGCAGGATTGAGTGTTTTAGGAATCTTTACTTTTACGAAATGCCGGGGTAACAACTATTGGTGGAGATGGATATATCTGTTTGGCGGCGCTTATGTGCTATTTGATCTATATGCGATTGCGGCTGGATTGGAATTTTGGAATAAACTTTTGTTGTGGATGTTTGATGTAGATTCAATTTATTGGAATGCGGTATGGTCATTCTTTGTATTGCTTGGTGGGTTTAGCTTTCTATTAGGAATGAAACTATTGGAGCAGAGAAAGGGATGAGCCTGGCTATATGGAGGCGGTTTTATGGAAAAAGTAATTTTATATATTCATGGAAAAAATGGGAGTTATATGGAAGTTGAACAGTACAGGAAAAATTGTATGGGCTTTGATATGATCGGGATAGACTACCAGGATGATGTCCCGTGGGTTGTGCAGGATCAGATTCGGGCGGCATACGATAAAGCCTGTGAAAAATACAACCATATTTATATCATTGCGAATAGTATAGGAGCTTACTTTGCAATGTACACATTACAAACTTGTGATATTGAGAAGGCTTTCTTTATATCGCCTGTACTTGATATGGAAAGACTTATACTGGATATGAATGAGTTTTAATAGGAACACTGTAATATCAAGGCTTTTCGGAGCCTACACCCACAAAAAAATATTATTTGAGCTATCACATTACGCAGAAAGCCGTCCGGCATGAAAAAACGGGCGGCTTTTTTGCGTGGATAGCCGGGAGGGAGGCGAAAAAATAGTAACAAAGTTTTAGTGCAAGATTTGTGCAACATTCACGAAATTAAAAAAGGAGGTAAGGAATGGCAGACGAAAAATTAAACGTGAGCCCGGAGGAAAATCCCCAGCCCAGCTTGTTCGATGCCGGCCCGGCGGGTGCTCCTGCCCAGGACGCTCCCACCCCGGAGCCCCCGGCCCCGGAGAACGCCCCCGAGCAGACTGGCGGCGAACCACCCGCCCAGGATGCCCCGGCGGGTGCTCCCGGCGAGGTGAGTGTATCCGCTGACCAGATTGAAAAGCTGATGGCGGAGCGGCGGGCGGCGGAACGTGCGGAGGTGGAAAAGAACGAGCCGCCCGAACCGGAACAGCCGCCCACCCCGGCCCCGGAGGAAAAGGCCGTCGGGGAAAAGGGGCCCGCCAAAAAGGGCAAGGCCCTCAAAGAAAAAGCTCCCGAGCCGGATAAGTCCAAGGGCAGGCGGGGCCGCAAGCCCAAGGAAGAAAAAGCGGGGCCCGGTGAACCGGGAGGGACGCGGGCCCGCCGTGGCCGCCCGGCCAAGGCTGACAAGGCGGCCCCGGACAGGCCCCCGTCCCCACCTCGAGACAAAATGTCCCAAAGCAAGGAGGCCAAGGCCGCCACGGTAAAGGGCAGGGAAGAAGCCCCTGCCGCTCCTGCGCCGGAGCCGCCGCCCCATCCCCGTGACGCGACCCGCGCTGAAAAGGAAGAGATTGTATATCTCAAACTTTCGGAGCTGTTCCCGTTCAAAGACCATCCTTTCGGTGTGCGGGACGATGCGGAAATGAAAGGGCTTGTAGCATCCGTCAAGGACAGTCCTGCGCGTCCTCCCTTATCACTTTGGGGAACGCCGCCGCAGGCGCGGTTGGGGCCACCACCTACCCCGCCCAGGACGGGGATATGCTGGGGGCCGAGGCCGCTTATTGTTCGCTGGAGGCGGAGCTCCAGCATTATCTGGATACCTACGAAAGCACACACGACTATGACGAGTACCATTTTGATTTGGACGCTATTGAGCACGACCCCTATGTGCTGATTTCCTTATTGAGCGCATGGCATGAGGGCGAGTGGACGCTGGCGGATGTCCGGCCTACGCTGCAGATGCTCTTTGACCGCCAGTACACGCTGACAGAGAACGTGGTAAAGGAGCGGCGGTACTACATCGAAACGGATACATGGACGGACGAGGACGGCAATACCCACACCGACAGCTACCGGGTGTATTACGATTACTACATCTGTACTGTGACACTGGATAACTTCAACCTTTCCCATCTCCCTATCTACATCATGGGGGAGGACAAGGTTTCCCGGTATTCCCTCTATATGGCTACGCTGGGGAACCGCCCCGACCTCTTTCCCGGCTCGTCCTATGTGGGGAAATACACCAGCCCGCCGGAGGGCTACGAAGTGCCGGGGGAATATCTGGACGATGAAACATTCGCGGCGATGCTCTCCGAGGCCGAGAAATTTTTGGGCTATCCCTATGTATGGGGCGGGAGCTCCCCGGCCACGTCCTTTGACTGCTCCGGCTTTGTCTCGTGGGTAGTCAATCATTCCGGCTGGAACGTGGGGCGGCTGGGGGCCCAGGGGCTCTACAACATCTGCACCCGCACCAGCTCCCCCCGCCCCGGAGATTTGGTTTTTTTCAAGGGAACCTATGACACCCCGGGAGTCTCCCACTGTGGCATCTATGTGGGGGACGGGATGATGCTGCACTGTGGCGACCCCATACAATACGCCAACTTAAACAGCAGTTACTGGCAGGCCCACTTCTACGCCTACGGGCGTTTACCATGAAAAGGAGGTTTTCAATGGCGATAAGCAAGAGCGCAAAAATCATGGCCGAGATGGAAAAGGTCAAGGGCAAAATCAGCGACCAGCAGGCCCGGCTGAAAGAGCTGGAACAGAAACACAAGGAGGCCGAGAACGAGGAAATCGTGGACATCGTGCGGGGCATGAGCATTTCCCTTGAGGAGCTCCCGCTGGTGCTCCAGCGCATCAAGGCCGGGGACGCTTTGGGACAAAATGTCCCGAAGTCCGCCGGGCCGGAAAAGGAGGACGCGGAATGAAAAGAAAGAAATATCGTGTAATGGCGGCGGCTCTGTGCGCCGCTTTTTTGCTGTGCGGCATCACCACCACGGCCTACGCCGGGGGCGGCGAGGAATGGGAGGACGGTACGGGCGGCCCGGAGTGGGAGGGGCTTGACCCCGTGGAGCCCGCGGCCACCCCGGAGCCGGAACCCGAGCCCAACCCGTTCACCCCGGACGGCCAGGGGACGATGGTGGATAACGCCACGGACAAAGACGGCAAGGAATTTTTCACCATCATGGCGGCGGACGAGTCCGTGTTCTATCTGGTGATTGACCGCCAGCGGGAGACGGAAAACGTGTACTTTCTGAACGCCGTCACCGTGGCAGATTTGATGGCCCTTGCGGAGCCCTCCCCGGAGCCCGTCCCCGAACCGCTCCCGGAGCCGGAGCCTGCTCCCACCCCGGAGCCGGAACCGGAACCCGAACCGGAGAAATCCGGCGGGGCGGGGACGCTCCTGCTGGTGCTGGCGGTGCTGGCCATCGGCGGCGGGGCCGGGTGGTACTTCAAGATTTACCGCCCCAAACAGCAGGCCGCCGCGCCCGGTGAGGACTTTGACGAGGCCGAGGAATACGGCGAGGACTATGGCGGCGGTGAATATGACGACCTCCCCCCGTGGGATGAGGAAGAAGAAAAGGAGGACGGAGAATGAATTTCACATCGAACCCTTTGGAACGGGAAATGAAACGCCGCCCCCGGCCCCGGGCTCCCCGCCCGGAAAAGCCCCGGGAGGGCTCCCGGTGCTGTGGCTGTCCCTACTGGCGCGGCATCCCCTGCGGCTCCTGCTTTCAGAGCCTTTTGAAAAAACCGGGCGGGAGGTGATATTTTGCGCGAGCTGACCCGTGAGGAAAAGGCCGCTATCCGCTCCCTTGTAGTGAAATGGTGCGCCAACTATGACCGGGAATATGGCTGTCTGCCCCTTGACTGCGAGTGCTATATGCTGGGGAAATGCTGGACGGGGGCTTACTGCCGCTACTTCCGGGAGGCGGTGCTCCCCTTAAATCCCGCATTGGAGGCCACGCTGACTGACGGCCCGGCCCCCGGCCTGCGGCCCTGCGCCGTCTGCGGGCGGCTCTTTGCGCCGGAGGGGAAAAGGGCGTTCTGTTCGGCGGCCTGCGCCGAAAATGCGCGGCGGAAACGCCAGCGCGACTATATGCGGAAAAGGCGGCTGGACTGTTAGCTTTTGCCGCTTGAAAACCCGCTTGTATCAAGGCTTTCTGGGCGCGGTTCATGGGGGCCTGGTATGTTTCTGTGTCCGGCCCCCGTTTCCCGGCCCAAAAGCTAACATCTGAGAGGAGGTAACTTTGGAAAAAGCGCAGGAATACAAGTATTATTCTACCCAGCGGCCCGTTGACATCGGCACGTTCCCCAATGGCAAGGAAAACCCGCCCATCCGGATCGAAAACTACGAGGGCCGGATTTGGGTGGAGCATGATACCCGGCTTGCATGGGGCGAGCTGGCCTATGCCCGGCCGCTCACGGAAAAGGAGCTCTATAACTACGAGCTCAAGCCATCCCGTGATAACCCGGATATGCGGCGGCTGATGGATGCCCAGGCCCAGGTGGTGGGGAAATGGGAGGACGAGGGCCGCGTCCCTGATGGAAAGCGGCTGACATGGTTTTACCCGGATTTTGGGTGCTATGTGGTGAAAGAATTTGTTTCCCCGGAGCGGCTGGCCGAGTGTGCCCGTGGGGTGGAGCTCCAGCGGGCCGCCGCTGAACGCAGGCAGGCCCGGCAGGAAAAGGCCCCGATTGCCGCCCAACTGCGGGAGGCCGGGAAACTGGCCGGGGAACGGCAGGCCCCCGCCGCGCCCAAACGGAACACGCCCGACCAGGGCGACAGGTAGGCATGGCCGGAAAAAAGCGCCGCCGCCCCGTCCATCTTCATGTGATGGTGTCCGAGGAAGAGCAGGCGCTTATCCGGGAACGCATGGCCCAGGCGGGCATCCGCAACATGGGCGCGTATATGCGGAGGATGGCTCTGTGCGGCTATGTGCTCCAGATTGACCTTGCCCCCGTCCGGGAGCTGGTGTCCCTCCAGCGGCGGTGCTCAAACAATCTTAATCAAGTGGCTATCCATGCCAACACCTACGGGGGGATTTACCCCGAGGAAATATCGGCCCTCCAGCGGGACTACTCCGCCTTGTGGGGCCCTCTGTCTGATTTGCTGAAACAGCTTTCCGCGCTGGTGGAGCTGTGACTTGCTGGGGAGCGGTGCTGTGCCGCTCCCCGGTTTTTTCGTGCTTCGGGACATTTTGTCCCAAAGTCCCAATGAAAAATAAGCAGCTATGCCTATTTCACAATTACCATCTATAACGCCTGCTCCAAAAGTGAAGTTCCCGGATACCTACTTCTCGGCATATAGAGGACAAAACTTTTAAGATTTCTCTACGGGTTAGATTAAACCATTCAGCAAGTTCATCATCACGAAAACAATAAAAAACATCACCACCTGTTTCATTCACGGTGTATGCGTGTTCGACCTTTGCAATTTTCAAGCGTCTGCGGATAGATACTAACATTTCGGAGATGTTGTCCAGTTTTTCGCGCCAATCGGGATTTTGAATAACAGACTTTCCCTCTGCTTGCTTGATGATTGCTCCATCTCTTGTTCGAAGTATTCCAGTGTTGAGGGCTACAATAGTATCTTCAATAGCTTTATCGAAGTCCTCCATTCGCCCCTCTTGGCAAATATCGTCTTGAAATGCAGGACGGTCAAAACACTGAACATAAAATTTGATTAGCTCTTTATCTTGAGATATGTTCCCCGCTGGAGAGTTTGTTTCCACATCTAAAATTGCTAAATCCTCAGCAATGGCTTTCCATTTCATCAAAACTTCTGCGGGGTATCGTGTTTCATCTACATCAATTAGCTTTGAACACGATTGACACAACCAAATTCCATTAGAAAGAGATTTTCGCTCATCTGGACTCATGCACTCGTCGTATCGAGGGCCACCTTTAGCGGCAGCGGCAATATGCGCAGCAACTCCTATGTTTGTAACTTTTTCTGGGCTTTCGTTAGCACCGCAAGTCAATTTACGGCAATTTGGGTTACTACATCTAAAGCCCACTCTTTTTGCCAGTATATTTTTTGTTTTTGATGAAAAATCATCGCGGGGATTTGCCAAAATGAACACCTCATTCCTCTTATGTTTTTAGAAATACAATTATAGCATGAGCCCCATTTTAATACCAGACGTTTTCCTGTACTTCGGGACATTTTCTCCCAAAGTCCCAACGAGAGGAGGTGCTACCACGGCCACGACCTACATCCGGCCCTACAAGCAGGCGGCGGGATTGAGCACCGTCCAGACGATGGAGGAGCGGTTTGCCTACGGGCTCAACCCCCAAAAGCTGGGGGCCGTGTCCTCCCACCTTTGCGACCCGGCCACAGCCGCCGCCGAGTTTCTGCTGGTGAAAAGCGAATACCAGGCGGCCACCGCCCGGCTCGTGGAGCGCGGGGCTCTGTTCTTCCAGATACGGCAGGCGTTCCCGCCCGGCGAGGTGACGGCGGAGGAGGCAAATAAGCTGGGTTTTGAAACGGCGATGCGCTGGACGAAAGGCAAATACCAGTTTTTCGTCTGCACCCATACCGACAAGGGCCACATTCACAACCACATCTATTTCAATTCCACGGCCTTTGACTGCTCCCGGAAATTCCATAATTTCCTCGGCTCCAGCTTTGCCCTCCGGCGGCTGTCTGACCGGGTATGTCTGGAGCATGATTTGTCCGTGATACAAAATCCCAAACAGCACAGCAAGGGCCGTTTCCTCCACTATGGCCAGTGGATAGGCGACAAGCCGCCCTCCGCTCAACAGCGGGTGCGGCTGGCAATCATCGCGGCCCTTGAAAAAAAGCCCGCCGACTTTGCCGCGTTCCTCCGGCTGATGGAAGAGTCCGGCTTTGCCGTCAAGCGCGGGCGGGGCGGCGTGGTTTCGTTCCTCGCGCCGGGGCAGGACAAGTACACCCGGCTCCGGGCATCCACCCTCGGCGCGGGCTTTGACCCCGAGGACATCCGGGCGGTGATTGCCGGGGAGCGGCCCCTCCCGGAGCTCCCCAAAGGCGCGCCGCCCCCGATCCGGCAGGTGGGGCTTATCATTGACATTCAACAGCGCATGGCCGAGGGCAAGGGCCCGGCTTATGAACGGTGGGCGAAAGTCTACAACCTAAAGCAGATGGCCGCCGCCCTCCAGTTTTTGCAGGAGAACAACCTCACCGACTATGACGCGCTGGCGGCCAAGACCACGGCGGCGGTTGACCGGGCCCACGCGCTGGCCGGGGAGCTCCAGACCACCGAGGCCGCCCTCTCCAAAGTCTCCGGGCTGATGGGGGCCGTGGTGGACTATGCAAAGGCCCGGCCCGTATTTGACGGCTACAAGGCGGCCCGGTACTCGAAAAAGTATCTGGCCGAACACGAGGCGGAGCTTGCCACCTACCGGGCGGCCCGGGCCGCTATGAATGAATTGTTAGGCGGTGAAAAGCTCCCCAAAATGGACGCGCTGAAAAAAACAGCGGCGGGAGCTGGCGGACAGGAAAAAGGCCCTCTATGCCGAGTATCGGCAAGCCCAGCGGGATATGCGGGAGGCCGTGGCGGTCAAAGCCAACATCGACCATCTGCTCGGCCTTACGGACGGGCGCACCGATAAGGAACAGACGCGATAGCGGCGGTGACGCAGCCAACCTCTTTGGGACATTTTGTCCCAAAGAGCCGGGTTTGGGGAGGCTCCCCAACAAGCATTTTTGCGGGCCTGCGGCCCAGCAAAAATTTCGGGTGTGGCCACACCCGAATTGCTTGCCATTTCGTGCGCTTCCGCTACATGGCGCAAAAAAACGAAGGTCACGCTTTCTTACGCATCCTCCGTTTCTCTGGCTTTCTTAATGCCCTCGGCTGTGGCTTCTATCACGACAAGCTCTTTTTCACTCATAGAATTTAGGAGCACATCAATGTGTTTTCTGCAAGAACTTGTCTGCGCCCCTCCGTCCGCATGAATAAACTGGTCAACTGAAATGTCAAACATAGTAATGAGTTTAACAAAAAGGTCAAAGCTGGGATATTGGCCCTTGTTCTCAATATTCATAATGGTACGGGAGTCACGGTCTACTAATTCCGCAACATAGGCTTGTGTCCAACCCTTTTCTTCTCTGGCTCTTTTGAGCGCCAGCCCGAGGCCGTGAAAGTCAAACCTTCTTTCATTTTGGTTCATTCTCATATCACCCTATATCATTCTACATTTCGTGTTAGATTATGAGAATGTAATGAAATTTGATGTAAAGTAGTATTTTATTTCGTGTTGCTTGCAAGTTAACTTTTCTGAGTTATAATTAAACAATAGCTCGATTGTCTATTGTCACGCAGGTATGATAATCTTATAAATAGATGGAGGACAATATGAAAATTAGTCAGATAATTAAAGAAAAGCGAAAGCACTTGGGGTTAACGCAAGAAAATATTGCGGAGTATTTGGGTGTTTCAATACCCGCAGTTAGTAAATGGGAGAACGGAACAACTTATCCAGACATTACACTTCTCCCCGGCTTGGCCAGATTGTTAAAGACAGATTTGAATACGCTCATGTCCTTTAATGAGGAAATGTCTGAAGTGGAGATCAAAAATGTTGTTATGAAAGTTCAATCCATCATTCAGGAAGATGGGTTTGAAGATGGTTTTCAATTCGCTTTAGATCAAGTTAGGGCATTTCCAACTTGTGAAAATTTAATTTATTCGTTGGGTGTTTTTTTACAACCCTCTTTAGGATTGCAGTCAGTGGAGCATCAAAGTAAATATCGTGAAGAACTTGCTAAACTGTATTTTAGGATACGCAATAGCGAAAATATTGAAATAAAAAAAGAAGCAATTTCTTTTTTGTTCTATCTGCATTGTGAAAAAGAAGAATATGAAAAAGCTGCCACATTACTAAATGATTATCCCGCTGATACAAAGTTAATGATGGCATATCTACATCAACAAAAAAAGGAATATGAACCTGCGTGTGTTTTATTAGAGCATCGAATGTTGGAAATCGCAGTTGAAATGCAATCCATACTAATAGCTTTAACCCAGGTTTCTTTGTCTGAAAACCGGGGAGACGATGCCGAGGAATTGGCTTGCATCCAAGAACAGTTGGCAAAGCAATTTGGCATTTTAGAATGTACCGCATATACAGCTAAACTTGAATGTGCAATAAATAAAAAAGATGCGGAGTACTGCACAAAAATACTATCTTTACTCCTTGCTTCTATGGAGGGAAAGACGGATATTTCATCGAATATTTTATACAAGCATTTGAATTTATCCGATGATAACATGGACAATCTGCCACGGCAGCTTTTATCATCAATGATTGAGCAGTTAAAATCTGAATTACACGATGAAACATCGTTTTTGAAAGAAAATTCCGAATTTCAATCGCTCTTGCGGAGATACAGAGAATATTTGGAGAGGTAGTTTATGCTTAAATTTATTTCAAAATTACAATGGTTGTTTTGGGTTGGGTTTTTAGGCGTTTTTTTTGATAACCAGTACCTAACTCTATTCTTCTTGTTCGGATTGTGTGGCTTTGCAAATGTATTTTCTCCCATGCGTAACAACATTCAAAATTTAATGTTTCTCGGTCAAAATTTATGGATGCTTGTTGGAATACTTATTGCACATTTTAGACATGGCTTTAAGCTCCCGGATAAAAACTCATATAAACCGCAAGTACAGTATTCACTCCCGTTTGATGGTGAGTGGTATATTGCAAACGGAGGGGTTGATAAAGAAACTTCACATTCTTGGTTTCTTCCGTCCCAGCGGTATGCTTATGATTTTTTTATTATGAACAACGAAGAAACCACTTTTTCGGGAGAAAGAGAACAATTAGAAAATTACTTCTGCTTTGCAGAAAATGTTTTGGCTCCGGCAGATGGTGTTGTCATTTCTGCGGTCAGTCACTTTCCAAATACCCCTATTATCGCAGAGGGACAGGTCGATTGTACCGCATCGGATGTGCGAGGAAACCATATCATTATTCGTCACAGCAAGCATGAATATAGCATGATAGCACATCTCCTTCCAGAAAGTATCTGTGTGAAAAAAGGAGATAGTGTCAGTAGGGGGCAAGTAATTGCAAAATGCGGAAATAGCGGAAATACAAGTGAACCGCATATTCATTTTCAAATTCAATATGGAAAGAGCTTTGCAATATCAGCAGGATTACCAGTCCTCTTTGCTCATATTATTGTTGACGGAAAGAAAACACCGCAAGAATTTATTACAAATGGTCATTATGTTAAAAATGATGATTTAATCTAACCTTACATTTAAGATTAGCCGCCCAACGGAAATAAAAAAACCGTTGTTTCGGCGGCTGAATATCCATGCGCCAAAACAAAATACAGTAGCCTTACGGCGGTTTTGAAATAGTAAATTTCAAGGCCGCCGCTTTCTTTTGAAAAAATGGAAAACGGAGGGTGTGTTAAAGTCGCCCATTTTTAAGGACACGGCGGTATCCAGGAGGTATCATTATGTCCTTTTTTATCTGCACTCAACTTAATTTGTTAAAAAAAGTTTAGCCCCTCCACCGGGTTGCTCTGGCCAGCAACACGAAATTTGTAAGTACATAAAGAACTGCGTCATTTCATGCGCCCGCACAGCACAACGCTGCGCGGGCGTTGTCGTTTTTTGTCGGCTCCACTTTGGGACAAACAGTCCCAAGGTGCGGGGCGGCTCCCCCAGGTGCCGCTCCCCGCCGCCCTCCATATCGTTTCCCGCAACCCGACCACAAAAAACGATATGGAGGTACATACCATGACGATTATCAATTTGCGCGACTTTTACTACTGGTACACCCAGGACGAATATATTGAGGTTTCCGATGATGTGGCCGAGGCGCTCCGGGCCAGTGTCCGCTCCGAGGCGGCCTATACCGAGCGGGCCCGCTACAACAAAGCGTACTATTCCTTGGACGCGGATGACGGCATCGAGTATTCCGCCTGCCTGCACGAGCTCACCCCGGACGAGGTTCTGGAGCTCAAGGAGCGGTTCTGCCGCCTGTGGAACGCGCTGAACAGCCTGCCGGAGATCCAGGGCCGCCGGGTGGACGCTCACTTTATCCTCGGCATGACCTACCGGGAGATTGCCAAAGCCGAGGGCGTGGATAAGAGCGCGGTGCGGCGCTCCGTTCTCAGCGGCATCGCACAGATGAAAAAATATTTGAGAAAAAATCCGTGATTGCCGTCTCCATTTGCTCCATTTTTCTGGTGGTATATGAGAGGAAGTTTTTTCTTCTCTACAACTGAATAGCGGGCGGCCCCGGGTGAACGCGGGGAGCCGGGCGGCGGGTGCGCTATGACTTCTCCCACGGGAGGACGAGCGACCAACACCACCGCCGCGAGTGGGGAACCTGCCAGCCCCACGGCCACGATCCGCGAGGGACAAGCTGGCCGCTTGCCGCTTGGGGCCGCCGCACAAAACAAGGGAACGCCGGGCCGCTACTCGCTGTCTTTTGACGGGCCAAACATACGGGCCCGGCGCTCCCCATTTCAAACAAGTTCGAGACAAATTGTCCCAAGGTGAGGACAGGCTAAAGGGCGGCACTTTTCGGAGTGCTGCCTTTTCGCGTTTCCCCACCAACCAAAAACGCAAAAGGAGGTTTTGCCGTGAAACTGACCGCACAAGAGCTGGAACAAATGAAAAGCGTGAACATCGGCGCGGTGAGCGCGGATGCGCTGGCTGACGTGAGCGGTATGGCCTTTGACCGCACCCTCCCCCGGGAGGAGCGGCTGGCCCGGTTCGTAAAACGGGCCGTCAATCCCTACTGCTTTAGCGTGGGCGGCGTGGGCGTGAAAATCGAATTTGCCGAGGGCGGCCCCTCCCTGCAGGAGACGCTGACCGCCTTTCTTATCCGGCAAAAGAGCGGGCTGTAACTGCTGTTGCGGCCCGTTCCTACTTCGAGACAAACTGTCCCAAAGCATCGACATCCTTGTTGATTGCCCCGGGCAGAGGTATAATATAAGTGTAATGTGATAGGGAAGGAGGAACAATGGCACGAACAAAAAACAGAGGGTATCAGCAAACTTTGACCCCTACCTATACGGCCCGGCTCTGGAAAATGGGCGGCTACATCCGGCTTTCCCGAGAGGATTTACAGAAAATCAACCGGGGGCTTGACGATAGCAACAGCGTGAAAAACCAGCGCGACATTCTCAATGATTTTCACTTCAACCATGCGGAAGAATTTGAAAGCTACACCGAGTATGTGGATGACGGCCACACGGGAACCGATACGGAGCGCGAAAGTTTCCAGCGGCTCTTGGGGGATGTGATGAGCGGGAAAATCAACTGCGTTGTGGTGAAAGACCTTTCCCGTTTCGCCCGGAATTATAGCGATGCTGGAAGTCTGATTGATAACCTTTTTGTGCAGATGGGCGTCCGCTTTATCAGCTTGGCCGAGGGCGTGGATAGCTACCTAAACCCGGACAGCGTGAACAGCATCATCGTTCCGATAACAAACGTGATGAATGACCAGTATTGTTATCAGACCTCAAAGAAAATCCGGCAGGTTTTTGATTATAAGCGGCGCAACGGCCAGTACATAGGCTCTTTTGCTCCCTACGGCTACATAAAAGACCCCAAAGACAAGCACCAGCTAATCGTTGACCCGGAGGCCGCTGAAACCGTCAAAAAGATATACGAGATGTGCCTGCAAGGTACGGCCAAACTTCAAATTGTGATGTATCTGAATGACCACGGCATACCCAGCCCCACAGCTTACCGAAAGCTAAAGGGCCTGCCCTACTCCCCGGCTATATCGGACGCTCCCATGTGGGGGAACAAGATTATAACGGATATTCTCAGAAATCCTATTTACACCGGGGATTTAGTACAGGGCCGCCGCCGGGTGAAAAGCTACAAGGTACACCAGATTGAGGCTGTGCCGGAGGATGAATGGGTGCGCGTCCCCGATACCCACGAGGCCATCATCACCCACGAAACCTTTGACCGGGTGCAGGAACTTCTGAAACGTGACACCCGGACGGCCCCTAAAAAGCGGGAGCTCCATTTATTCAGCGGCTTTCTGAGGTGCGCTGACTGCGGCAAGGCCGTGACCCGGAGCCAGAGCGGGAAGAATGTTTATTATTCCTGCTCCACTTACAAGAAACGCTCCCGGACAGCCTGCACCATGCACTCTATCAAACACAACCGTCTGGAGGCCGCTGTTCTGTTTGCCATCCAGTATCAAGTGAGCACTGCCGTTTCCTACTCGGAAATAGTAGCCCATATCAATGCGGCCCCGCTGAAAAAAAGTCAATCCCACCGCCTTAACGACCAGATTGCCGCAAAGGAAAAGGAATTGACGAAAATCACCCGCTACAAGCAGTCACTGTATCAAGACTGGAAAGACGGGGAAATCTCCCAGCAGGAATATCGGGAAATGAAAACCGATTATGAGCGGCAGGCCGCCGGGCTCTCGGATTTGCTGGCCCGGCTGACGGCTGAACGGAAAGAGCTCTCAAACGGCGTTGACCAGCAGCATCCCGCGCTGGTAGCTTTTGCAAAATATCAGAACATCGAAAAGCTGACCCGCGAAATCCTGATTGAACTGGTAGACCATATCAAGGTTTACGAAAACGGCAATATCAGTGTTCACTTTAAGTTTGCGGACGAGTTCCGCCGGATTGCCGAGTATATTGAAATCAACACCACTGACACCGCCGAGGCGGGCTGACCCCCGCCAAAGCATAAAATCCTTTTGACAGTGTGTTTTCCTAATAAAACGCAATCTTATGATGGGGTGGGCGGATGTATCGGAGAAGGAACTGTGCGAAAAGGAGGAAATTATTACTGATTTTGGAGAAAAGCTGTCATGGGCATATTTATGTTTTGTCAGGGCTAATCCAATAACATGGAATATTCCTACGGAGATCTTATATGCAGGAAATGATACTCTTATATCCCGTCAGACAGTGGATATGTTTGTCAGTAGTCATCATGCGGCTCTTACTGTGATGGAAAATGGGGAACATTGGTTTCATACAGATGAACAGATTGCCTTTTTAGATAGCTGGATGAAAAGGGTAATATGTTAAAATGATAGAAATTGGACGGAAAGAGGCAGCCAGATGAGGAATGCAGATTTTTGTATGGAGTTGAAGCAGGCGGAATGTCCGGTGAAGGTGGCGGAGATTGTGGAGAAGGCAATAAGGGCCGTCTATCCCCATTATTATCCTTCCGGGGCAGTACAGTTTTTTCTGGATCTGCATAACGAACAGAGGATAAGGGAAGCGGTTGCCAGGGAAGATATTTACTTCGCGGCGGTGCAGGGAGAGATTGTGGGAACCGGGAGTATCCGGGGGAATGAGATCTGCAGGCTGTTTATTTTACCGGAATATCAGGCAAAAGGTTACGGAAGCAGGTTGATGGATCTCCTGGAGGATATGGTTTTCCAGCAGTATCAGGCGGTACATATTGATGCGTCTTTCCCGGCGGAAAGCATGTATTTGAAACGGGGATACCGGATAAAAACCTATGAGAAGATTAAGACAGGGGGCGGGGATTATCTCTGTTACCATACAATGGAAAAGGTGGCAGGTGGAAAGGGATAAAGATTTTCAGGAGGAAACAGATGGATAAATGGTTTACGGTTGACAGGATAGATGAGGATACTTACATCATCAGCGAATACCGGCATTGGGAGGAAACACATTGTTATCTGCTGAATGGTTCCGGGCGCAGTCTGTTGATTGATACGGGGCTTGGAATCTGTAATATTTATGACGAGGTGGTGAAGCTGACAGACCAGCCGGTTACGGCTGTTGCTACACATATCCATTGGGATCATATCGGAGGGCATAAATATTTTCCGGATTTCTATGCCCATGAAGAGGAATTGGGGTGGCTGTCGGGCGGGTTCCCTTTGTCTATGGAAACGGTCAGGGGCATGGTAGTTGACCGTTGTGAACTGCCGGAAGGTTATGATGTGGGCAGCTATGAGATGTTCCAGGGGAGGCCGTCCGTAGTCCTGCGCGGCGGGGAAGAGATTGACATTGGCGGGAGGATGATAAAGGTGTTTCATACGCCGGGACATTCACCGGGGCATATGTGCTTTTGGGAACCGGAGCGTGGATATCTTTTTACAGGGGATCTGATCTACAAGGATACTTTGTTTGCGTATTATCCATCTACAGATCCGGGAGCTTATCTTTCCTCACTGGAAAAGATGGCACTTCTTCCTGTGGAAAGGGTATTCCCGGCGCACCATTCCCTGGATATCCAGCCGGAGATTACCGGCCGTATGAGGGATGCTTTCCGGGGATTGAAGGAGAGCGGGAAACTGCGTCATGGGAGCGGGACTTTTGATTACGGAGACTGGGCGGTCTGGCTGTGATGGGGGTGTTTATGAGGGATGAAGGCAGGATGGAGTCAGAAGATATTATTCTGGGAAAGGCAAAATATGAGGATTGGAGATCGATATACCGGAATGTCTGGTCAAGGCCGGAAACAGCAGAATATATGGTATGGAAAGTGACGGCTGATGAGGATGGGGCCAGGGAGAGGATACAGAGGACGATTGCGTGGCAGGAGACCCATGATGCGTGGCTGGTCTATGAGAGGGGCAGCGGGCAGGCCATTGGTTTTGCCGGAGTGGAGGAATCAGAGCCGCGTATTTTTCATGAGACTGGTATTGCCCTGGGGCCGGAGTATGTGGGAAGGGGATATGGAAAACAGATATTGCGTTTATTGATGGAATACTGTATTTCTTTAGACGGGCAGGAATTTTATTATTCTACACGGGCAGGGAATCTTGCTTCAAGGGCACTGGCCTTATCTTGTGGATTGACTTATCAGCATTCGGAGCGGAGGACAGACCAGCGCAGTGGGAAAACTTATGAATTGGAGATTTATAAAAAGAATCTGGAAAGTATAGGGGTGGGATATGAAGCCGGATGAGATATTGAAGTATTGCCTGGAGAATCTGGAGGGCAGCGTCCTTGTGGAGAGCTGGGGAGAAAAAGGGATTTTTTGTAATCCAGGACGTGTGCTGAAAAGGGGTGCCAATGCAGTCCGTTCCTATCCGGCGCTCAGGGGAGCCGTCATCCACTCTGACCGCGGAACACAGTACACCAGCGAAACTTATCGCAGGGCAGTTGCAAAATACGGCATTGTCCAAAGCATGAACAGCGCCGGAGGACGCTGCCATGACAATGCCCGATGTGAAAGTATGTGGGCGCGAATGAAGGAAGAACTCCTATATGGCCGCCACAAAACTGAGGAACTGACAATCGAGGAACTGAAAACCCTGATCTGGAGATACTTCATCAGCTATTGGAACAACCGGAGGATATGCTCCTCCAATGATGGACTTCCCCCTATGGTCAAGAGACAGAGATTTTATGAATCTATGGATACTGCAGCTTAGGCATTGATGTCCTTGTAAAAAAAGTGTCAACCAATATTGACAATATCAGACTGACTTCCGGCGCCCCGGTTTTGCGGACATGATGGAGGCGGTGAAGCGGGGTGAGGTGGGCTGTATCATTGTGAAGGATTTTTCCAGGCTGGGGAGGGATTATATTGAGGTTGGGAGTTATCTGGAACAGATATTTCCGCTGATGGAGGTGCGGTGTATTTCTGTGAATGACCATTATGACAGTGAAGGTGTGCTGGGGACTGCGGGCGGACTGAATGTGGCGTTTAAGAATCTGATCAATATGCTGTACAGCAGGGACCTGTCTAAGAAGATACGGTCCGCGCAGATGGCGAGGGCGCGGAAGGGGGAGTATCTGGGCGGCTTTGCGAGGTATGGGTATGAGAAGTCCCAGGAGGACAAGCATCGGCTGGTGGTTGACCCGGAAGCGGCGGAGGTGGTGCGGAAGATATTTACCATGGCGGCGGAAGGGGTAACGATTTCCGGGATTGTGAGGTATCTGAATGATAACGGTGTGCTTACTTGCGTGGAGTATAAGCAGAGGAAGAACAGCAGGTATCAGCATCCGGGCGGAGGGGTGAAGAAGCTGTGGGGGACTCAGTCGGTGCGTTCCATACTGTCGGATGAGACTTATATCGGGAAGGTGGTGTGGAACCGTTCGGAAAAGTCTATCACCACGGGAAAGCGGATGCTGTGGCATGACCGTTCGGAGTGGGTGGTGGTGGACGGGCAGCATGAGCCGATGGTGTCGGAGGAACTGTTTGCTCTGGCGAATGAGAGGGCGAAGCCAAAGAAGCGGGACAGGAGCGGCGTGGATATGAGCGGCTTTAAGCGGGAGGTGCTGTTTGTGTGCGGGTACTGCGGGCGGTCTATGGTGAAGAAGAACCATAAGTATTGCTGCCGTTACCGGACCTGTGGGACTGATACGGAGTGCAGGAGGGCGGTGGAGGATATGGAGAAGCTGGAAGGGAGCGTTATGGAGTATGTGCGGAAGACGGCGGAGGTGATGCTGGGCAATTCCGGGAGGAAGGATGTGGGAGCGGAGAGGGAGACGCTGGGGAAGAAGTTGGACGCTTTGCGGAAGGAGAAGGAGCGGCTTTCGGCGGAGAAGATGTTTTTGTATGATAAGTACCGGTCCGGGGTATGACGCGGGAGCAGTTTAAGGCAAGGACGGGGAGTATGGGTGTGCGGGTTGAGGAAATTGGGAAGGAGATGGGGGAAGCAGAGGATGGGATTGAGAGACTGAAAGGGTGCGGTTCCCAGGAAGGGGAGGCTGTGCTGGAAGGGATAGCTGCCCTGCGGGAGTTTGATAAGGGGGTGCTGCGGAAGGGAATTGAGAGGATCAGGGTGTTTGGAGAAGGGCGGATTGAGGTGGTTTGGAAGGGTGGGGATATGTTCGGCGGGGGAGATTTGTAAAAATTTGTAGGAAGATTGACGGAGCCATGAGCGGGGTGCTTGTGGCTTTGTTGGTTTTGGGGTATAATAGCTGTGGATGCGAAAAATGTAATTGTTTTTGTCTGAAAAGAAGCTGGATTAAGGAGAGAGGTGAGACAGTGACAAAAACAGAATTGATAGATATGCTGGACGAATATAAGATGGGGTTATTGTCAAAAGCGACAGATGGGACGATTGACGATAAATATTATATCCAGACGAGAAACGCTTTGCTGGAAAACGTAAGTATTAAAGAACAGATTCCTAAATTTATAAGAAGCTGCAGGACAGCAGATGAATTTAGAAGATATATGCAGAATGAGTCCGGCAATTATGCGGGAAGAAGGACGTTGATTACGGATTCCATAAATCGTCTGATTGAATATATAGAGGAACATTCTGATGAAGAAGCAGATCCGTTTTCACAGATAAAGCAGTATAAAAGAGTTGAACAGATAGGATATGGGGGCTTTGGCTCTGTTTTTAAATATCACAATGCTTGTTTGGATATGGATTTTGCTGTGAAGGTATATTCGTCTATTTTTGTATCATCGGATGAGCAGAGAGAGGGGGAGAGGCGCTTTTTCAGAGAGGCTAAAATGCTTTTTCAGAGAGGCTAAAATGCTGTTTCAGTTAAATCATATGAATATTGTTAAAATATATGATGCGGGGAGGATTTCAGAAGGACCGTTTATAAGAATGGAGTATATTGAGGGGTATGATTTGAATGGACTGCAGAAAAAGTATGGTATGTTAAGTTTTGAATATAGTGTAAAAGTAATAAAGCCTATTTTGAACGGATTAAGATATGCCCATGGAAAGGGGATTATACATAGGGACTTAAAACCGAGCAATGTGGTGTTTTCAACGAAGGAGAAGATATTTAAGATTATTGATTTTGGAGTTAGCGCTTTTTTAGATACGGAAAATAATACAAAACTAACCAAGACGGGCGAAGCTGTGGCGGGCGGTGCTTTTATTGATCCCTTATTGCAGGAAAATCCGAAATTGAGAGATTGCAGGAGTGATATATATTCCATAGGTGCAATCTGGTACTGGCTACTTTGTGGGAGAGCGCCCCATGGGAGCGACATGAGGACATATTTGAGCAATGCCGCTCCGGATTTATTAGATAAGCAGATTAATATTGTGATGAAGTGTCTGGCGGGAAATTTGGAGGACCGGTATGGGGATTGTGGAGAGTTGTTAGCAATAATTAGTTAATGAAAAATATTAGAAAGAGGGTTGGAATATGCAGCAATATTTTATCACAGGAAATCAGTTTCAAAGACATATGTGGACGAAGTTTGACCTTGACATCACTTCGGCATCAGTAAATATGTCAAATGTCAGAGGTAAAGAAAAGTTGGTATATGAATATGTAAGGGATATAGCGTCTCTTTTTCAGCCGATGCGATATGGCCTGCAGGATAATCCAATGGGGCTTTATTCGGACTATGAATCTTTTAAGAAACATTTTGTTAGGTATTGGAAAAATGCATTAGATATTTCCAGAGCAGATTTGGATGAGGTTAGGGATATTTTAGATGATGTTTTATCTACTCAAGAGAGTTGCAAAAATCGGGCTGTTACATCAGTGTTTTTTGAAAACGGTAAAGCACTTACAATAGAAGATTGTTTAGAGGCAATATATGAAGTATTGAAAATTGCATAAGGTAGTTTTGATGTAAAGAAAAAAGTTGAAAAATTTTTTGTCCTTTACTTGACACGGGCAGAGCCGATGAACTTGTGCAATAAAATCACGCGGAGATGCTGAAAAAGTATACGAACTTTTTATCCAAAATCCAGGAAGTGGAAGAGAAGTTCGAGGCCTGGGATGACAACGACATAAACAATGCCGAATTGAAGTATTATATGGAGGTTCAACAGCGTATTACACAAAAAATGTTGGAAATCAGCACAGAAAAATAGAAAGAATAAGAAGAATACTTTCAGAAATCTGCCATTGTAATCCCGGCAGATTTCTTTTATACTGGAGGAAGGACACCGCGTACCGGGGCAGGCAGACAAACTTGTGCAAACCTGAACAGGACTTTCCAGGATGCTTCCGTTATAATACGTACATACAGGCAGGAGGAAACAAAGTGTCGATACAGGTCATACAGCAGGCAATCAATTATATGGAGGAGCATATCTGTGAACCTATAAATTATGTCCAGGTAGCAGAGAAAGTGCATATGTCAGGCTACAATTTTCACCGGACATTCAGTTTCATTGTCGGAATGACCGCCAATGAATATATCCGGAATCGGCGTCTGACATTAGCGGCTGTGGAGCTGCAGACAACGGATATCTCAGTGATGGATGCCGCATATAAGTATGGCTATGAATCGCCGGAAAGCTTTGCAAAAGCATTTACCCGGTTTCACGGTGTGATACCCAGACAGGCAAAGCAAAAGGGCACAAACTTCATTTGTTTCAACCGCTTGTAATAAAAATGGAAGGCGGCAGTATTATGGATTACAGAATGGAACACAAAGAAAGACAACGTTTTATCGCATTGGTAAAGGCTTTTCCGAATGAGATTGCCAATGAGGACAGTGATCACAGTATCCCTGATTTCTGGACGGAATGCTATGAAAAGAATCTGATTGAACCGCTGAAATTGCTTCGTACTGCAGGGAAAAGAGATTTATACGGTTTGTGCAGCCCTGTGAAGGGCAGCGAGACGTACTTTAATTATGCAGTATAATTAATTTTATGGAGGATATGCATGGACATTAGTGTAGAACCTATATTATACGAGCAGAAATCTGTTTTTATCCAGATGTTGGAATTGTATAATTATGATTTTTCAGAGTTTTCCAATGATGACATAAACGAATATGGATATTTTGGATATGAGCATATTGATGATTACTGGAATGAAGAAGGCAGACATCCTTTTTTTATCAGGGTAAATGGAAAACTTGCAGGACTGGTTTTAGTACGCTCCTGTTGTGAACATAATAGTCTGCCAAACCCTCATAACATAGCAGAATTTTTTGTGATGAAGAAATACAGGCAAAAAGGAGTTGGCAAGATAGCCGCTATGAAGATTTTTGATAAGTTTCATGGTGGGTGGGAAATATCCCAGTGGATTAACAACTTACCCGCTCAAAACTTTTGGAGTAAGGTTATTGCAGAGTATACAAACGGGAAGTATGATACGTTTACTGCAACGAAGGCAAATGAAACAGGATTTACATTTGATAATTCACTTTAGAAAACCGAGAAAATTTCATGAGAAATTCAGTTTTCAAAAGGAATTGTCCGATGTATAATAAAAGCAGTGGAAGAAGGTGATATTTTTGAATACAACGGAGCAGACACATCAACAGGATTTAGAACGTCTGAAATCACTCCGATATATGGATGATGATTTTATGTCCGTCTGTCTTGCAGATAATTTTGAAGGTGTAGAATTGATACTACAAATTGTTTTAGGGCAGGAGGATATAAAAGTTAAATCGGTCAGGACACAAGAACCATTGAAGAATTTGCAAGGACGTTCGGCTGTTTTAGATGTTCATGCGATTGACAGTACCGATAAGGAATTTGATGTTGAAATTCAAAGGTCAGAAGCAGGAGCAGGCGCAAAAAGGGCAAGGCATAACAGAAAATGATGTGATGAAAGGAAATCAGCCGATATATCCGGTAGAACGATATGTTACTATCGGGGAAAACAAGGTATTGTTTGGCGATGGTTCGCATATCATATATGTTAATGGGAAATATAGGGGCAACGATGAGATTGGAAAGCTGATGTACGATTTTTCATGCACTAATCCCGATGATATGATTTATGAAACGCTTGCTAAAAAAGCACGATATTTTAAGCAAGACGAGAAAGGAGTTGCGGCTATGTGTAAAATTATGGAAGATATGAGGAATGAAGCTGAGTTTAATAAAGCAAAAAGAATGGCTATTCGTATGATTAAAGCAGGAAAAATGTCATTGGAAGATATAGCCGATTATACAGAATTATCTCTTGATACAATAAAAGAATTAGCAAGCCAATCAATTCAGTTGGCATAATTAATCATATCAATCAAAAGCAAATATAGTAACAGCGATAGAGTAACGCCCTGTTTGCAAAATAAGATTGATAAGACGACCTACTTAGTCGAGGTACATTTCTCTGCTACCAGTACCCAAAGCGTAGAGGACAAGCTAAAGCGTGTCATTCTCCACGATTTAGAGCATAGAAAACAGGGCAGACCAAGAAAAAGTGATGAAAAATGATGAATATATCCTTGACAAGTAGTAACAGGGGCAGCAGTTTAAAACATTGCTGCCCCTTGATCTTTCGGCATTTTATATAAAATTAGCTCCGGACAGACTGGAATCGTAAAAGCTGCTTCAAAAGGACTCTGTGATCGGACCGGGAAAAGGCTTTCTGCTGTCAAAATTATTCCGGCCAGTCCTGAATCAGCGCCGCGATTTCGTCCAGGTCAATCTGCAGCCGACCGTCAAAAATGGCAAGGGGTGCGGCATCTTTCAGAGGGTAGATGCAGGGCATATTATCATGGATAAAATCATAGGTGAGGAGCCGCTTCTTCTCCAGGTCGAGAATCCAGTATTCTCTGACGCCGGCATCACTGTATTTCTGCAGCTTTTTGGTGCAGTCCTTTCTTCTGGTGGTCTGGGAGAGGATTTCCAGGATAAAATCGGGAGCCCCCATGACGCCCCAGCGCCTGATTTTACTTTTATCACACAGGATGATGAGATCCGGCTGTACCATGGTTCTGTCGTCGCAGTCCAGCCGGACGTCGATGGGAGAGAGCAGCGGGATGCAGTCGCCGCCGTTCCGGTGGATAAAGGATTTTATGGCAAAAAGCATTTCCCCTGTAATCCGCTGATGGACAAAATCCGGCGCCTCCAGAACATGAATCCTGCCGTCGATGAGCTCCACCCGCTGGTCCTTCGGCCAGGCATAGTAATCCGCAACCGTATATTCCCCCTGGCGTTTCCGGCTTATATCATAGGCAGCGGCTTTCTCCCGGACACAATCAGGTCTGGCTCCCTGAGAATCATGATCATGGTGATAAGTCACAGGGACATGCATGTCTTCTGGCAGAGAATGCACATTTCCCTTTGATTGTTCTTCCACAGGACTCTTTATAAGGGGGTATTGTTCCGCGTCGTTCTGTTTCGCATGGTTTATTTCTTCCGACATTATTCTGTTCTCCTTTCGTAATTTTACATGGGATTGTCAGCAGACAGACTGAAAAAAGTGATGACTGACCGGGAATCACTCCGGCCAGTCCTGAATGAACCCGGCGATTTCGTCCAAATCAATGTTCAGCCGACCGTCAAAAAT
Organism: Acetatifactor muris; assembly: GCF_024623325.1. Classification (GTDB taxonomy): domain Bacteria; phylum Bacillota; class Clostridia; order Lachnospirales; family Lachnospiraceae; genus Acetatifactor; species Acetatifactor muris. The sequence goes on along the minus strand of NZ_JANJZD010000005.1, from coordinate 233,180 downwards.
GGCTAATTGCACAGTGCCGGTCAGGGGATAGATGCCGGGCAGGTTATCGTGTATGAAATCATAGGTGAGGAGCCGCTTCTTCTCCGGGTCGAGAATCCAGTATTCTCTGACGCCGGCATCGCTGTATTTCTGCAGTTTTTTGGTACAGTCCTTTCTCCTGGTGGTCTGGGAGAGGATTTCCAGGACAAAATCGGGAGCCCCCATGACGCCCCAGCGCTTGACTTTGCTTTTATCACACAGGATGATGAGATCCGGCTGCACCATGGTTCTGTCGTCGCAGTCCAGCTGGACGTTGATGGGAGAGAGCAGCGGGATGCAGTCGCCGCCGTTTTGCTCAATATAGGCATCCAGCCGTGAAAGAATTTTGCCTGCAATCCTCTGATGTACGAAGCCCGGCGCCTCCAGCACATAAATCCTGCCGTCGATGAGCTCCACCCGCTGGTCCTTTGGCCAGGCATAGTAGTCTTCCACAGTATATTTCCCCTGTTGCTTCTCATAGTCTGCATTATAGACAAAGGCCTTCTCCCGGACACAATCCCGTTCAGTTTCCTGTGAATCCCGATCATAGCAATAAGTCACAGGGAGATGAATATTCTCTGTCAGGAGAGTTGTGTTTTCCGGTGACTGTCCCGGGCTCAATACCTTTTCGATGGCCTGTCTGGTGGCATAACGGGGATGGGCGGTCTCTCCGGTAAAAATTTTCTGCAATGTTCCCAGCGGAACTCCACTGTATTGGGACAACTGGGTCATGGTATATCCCTTTTCCTGTTTCAACCGTTTCATTTCCTCTAATGTCATATCGGGCTCCTTTCGGTGCACTTTACGGGTGTTTCTACCATATTAACATAAGAATATATAAAAAACAACCGTTTTTCACTCGATTTTCAACCGTTTAAATGTTTTTTTGGGTTATTTTTCATCAGTTTCGTGAGGATATTTTAGACATCTTTTGTTTACATGTAATAAACATTTTACGCAGAAGAAAATGATCTGAAAATAAAGAAACTAAAATAAAGATAAAATCGCCGGTCCTCCTGTTGACGACTTCTAAATACGGTGGTATAGTTCGGATAAAAGTTCAAATATGAAATATCTAAATTTGAAATATACAGAAGGAGGTATCCATGCTAAAAAGAGTCAACATTGAATTTGCTCATAATTTTTATCAGGCCTACAGCATTCGCTGTAAACCCATCTGTCGGGAACTGGGAATGCCCCAGACAGCTTTCGATATATTGATGTTCCTGGCCAATAATCCGGACTACAATACGGCTAAGGACATCGTGGAGCTGCGGGGGCTGAAGGCCAATCTGGTGTCTGTCAATGTGGAGCGCCTGGTGCGGGACGGGTATCTGGACAGAAGAGATTTTCCCGGGGACAGACGCAAGACTTTTCTGATTTGTACAGAGAAGGCGGGACCTGTCATCGAGCGGGGAAGGGAGCTGCAGAAGAGTTTTTTTGAAGATATTTTCCAGGATGTGGATGAAGCGTCCCGGGAGAATTTTCACCGTGTGATGGGAATGATGGAACACAATCTGAATCAAATTCTGAAAGGAAGCGAATGATATGGAATGGTTTTTAATTCTTATAGTTACTTTTTTTGCCGGTATGGGAGCAGGTCTGGGTACCGGCTTTGCCGGAATGAGCGCTGCGGCGGTAATCAGTCCCATGCTGATTACTTTTTTGGACATGGACCCCTATATGGCGGTGGGAATTGCATTGTCTTCGGATGTGCTGGCCAGTGCGGTATCTGCGTATACTTACGGGAAAAATAAGAATCTGGATATCAAAAACGGACTGATTATGATGGCCAGCGTCCTGACATTCACCGTGGTGGGCAGCTATGTGGCAAGTCTTGTATCGCCGAATATCATGGGGACTTTTTCTGTATTCATGACTTTTCTGCTGGGCATTAAATTTATTGTCAGACCTGTTATGACTACAAAAGAATCCATGGGAGATATGTCTGTGAAGAAGCGTGCCCTGCAGTCTGTGATATGTGGTGTGATGATTGGTTTTATCTGTGGTTTTGTAGGTGCAGGCGGCGGTATGATGATGCTTTTGATTCTCACAACTGTCCTGGGTTATGAGTTGAAGACAGCTGTGGGGACAAGTGTGTTTATCATGACATTTACCGCTCTTACAGGGGCTGTTTCCCACTTTGCCATTGGCAGTCTGCCGGACTGGAGAGTGTGGGGGCTGTGTGTCCTGTTCACCTTCCTGTGGGCACGGGTTGCCGCTGTTTTCGCCAATAAGGCCGAGCCGAAGACATTGAACCGGGCAACCGGAATCATTCTGGTGGTATTGGGCATAGTAATTATGCTGTTTACAGTTCTGAAGTGACAGTAAACAGCTGCAAAAGATAAATGATACGAAAGGAGTTTCTCATGAAAGAAGTAAAATCACCCAGAAAACCTTTGATCTATTATTATGGAATTGCCATGCTGATTATCTTTCTCTTCAATATGTTTGTCTCTCCGCTGCTTATGAAGGGACAGATTAAAGAAGTGGACTATGGTACCTTTATGAAAATGACGGAGGAAAAAGATATCGGCAGAGTCCAGATGGACAGTTCTGAAATCATGTTCACGGACAAGGAGAACGCCCAGATTTATACTACAGGCATCATGTATGACCCTGCCCTGACGCAACGGCTTTATGATGCCGGAGCTACCTTCGCCAAAGATATCGAGCGCCCCACCTCTCCATTGCTCAGTATCTTCCTGTCCGCAGTGCTGCCCATGCTGATTTTCATCCTTCTGGGGCAGTACCTGAGCAGGAAGCTGACAGAGAAGGCCGGCGGTCCCAATGCCATGATGTTCGGTATGGGCAAAAGCAGTGCAAAGGTCTATGTTCAGTCCACGGAAGGCATTCATTTCGATGATGTAGCCGGGGAGGACGAGGCTAAGGAAAGTCTGGCGGAAATTGTGGATTATCTGCACAATCCCCAGAAGTATACAGATGTGGGTGCGTCCATGCCCAAGGGACTTCTGCTGGTGGGCCCTCCCGGCACCGGCAAGACCATGCTGGCCAAAGCAGTGGCCGGGGAGGCAAATGTGCCTTTCTTCTCCATGTCCGGTTCGGAATTCGTGGAGATGTTCGTGGGCATGGGTGCCTCCAAGGTCCGCGACCTGTTCAGGCAGGCCAAGGAGAAAGCGCCCTGTATCGTTTTTATCGACGAAATCGACGCCATCGGCAAGAAGCGGGAGGGACAGATCGGTGGCAACGACGAGCGGGAACAGACGTTAAATCAGCTGCTCACGGAGATGGACGGCTTCGAAGGCAACAATGGTGTCATCATCCTGGCGGCTACCAACCGTCCGGAATCCCTGGATCCTGCCCTCACCAGGCCCGGGCGCTTCGACAGGAGAGTACCTGTGGAACTTCCTGATCTGGCAGGACGGGAGGCTATCCTGAAAGTACATGCCAGGAAAATCAGGCTGGCCGACGATGTGGATTTCCATACCATAGCCCGTATGGCCTCCGGTACTTCCGGGGCGGAGCTGGCCAACATTGTCAATGAAGCAGCCCTTCGGGCTGTGCGGAGTAACCGCACCGTGGTGTGCCAGGCAGACCTGGAGGAAAGCATAGAAGTGGTCATTGCCGGATATCAGAAAAAGAATGCCATCCTGTCTGACGGGGATAAAAGAAAAGTGGCTTACCACGAAATAGGACATGCCCTGGTGGCGGCCATGCAAAGTCACTCTGCCCCGGTACAGAAGATTACTATCATTCCCCGGACATCTGGTGCTTTGGGATATACCATGCAAGTGGAACAAAACGACAAGGTTCTCATGACCAAACAGGAAATTGAAAATAAGATTGCTACCTTCACCGGCGGACGTGCCGCAGAGGAAATTATTTTCGGTGAAATTACCACGGGAGCCTCCAATGATATCGAACAGGCCACAAAGCTTGCCAGAGCCATGATTACCCGGTATGGCATGAGTGAGAAATTCGACATGGTGGCAATGGAAACTGTCACCAATCAATATCTGGGCGGGGACACCTCTCTGGTCTGCTCTGCGGACACCCAGAAGGATATTGACAGACAGGTGGTGGAGCTGGTGAAACGACAGCATGAAAAGGCAAAGGAGATTCTGAAGGATAACCGCGGGAAACTGGACGAACTGGCAGTGTTCCTCTACGAGAAAGAGACAATTACCGGAGAGGAGTTCATGGAGATTCTTGGGAGAAAATGAAATGGAAAAGGACAAAGAATTTTTTAGATCCGCCAAAAGAAGACGGCATGGGAATCCGAGAGTGGACAGATTGCCACGTTGATATGGGTATTCAGAGAAAGGATGGTACATGGAAATGAAGAAATATTCCGGATTTGTATGGATGGAGCTGGCGGTGGGGGCATTGCTGATTTTGCTTGGCATATTCACCTTTCTGCGCCCCGGCAGCCTGCTCACAGGGATTGTGGTGATTTATGGTCTGATAGCGCTGATTACAGGTGTGGATGACATTCTGACCTATATCAGACTGGAAAAATATACTGGCTTTGCACCTTTGATATCTCTGATTTCCGGTATCTTAAGTGTAATGTGCGGCTGTATGCTTTTGCTCTATCCCAACGCCGGAAAGTGGATATTGTCGTTGCTGTTCCCCATCTGGTTCATAGCCCACTGCATTTCCAGACTGGCCCATGTGTACATAATTCGTATGGCAGGACAAAAGTTTTTCTATTATTTTGCTCTTATTATCAATATCGTGGGACTGGTTCTGGGGATTCTGATGTTCTTCAATCCCATGCTGACTTTTATGACCATGAGATTTATGGGATATGTGGTGGCGGTTTACCTGATATTGCTGGGGATTGACAGTATCATGGCGGCATTGGACAGGAAAGATTTCAGATAGCCGGCAGATTCTCAGGTCCATTTTTACACAGGGGGATTCTTCCTCTTTTTTCACATTCCGATTTCCATTAAAATGAAGAGGATATTCTTTTTTACTACAAGGAGGAAGCCTTATGACAGAGACGACAGCAGTCGGCATGGGGAACGGGAATGAAGGAAGGATGTACGGATATATCCGTGTCTCAACAAAGGAGCAAAATGAAGACCGCCAGAGAATTGCCATGAAGGAATGTGGAATTTTGGATGGAAATGTGTATTCGGACCGGCAATCGGGAAAGAACTTTGATCGACCAGGCTACCAGGCGGTGGTCAGCAGGCTTCAAAAGGGGGATACGCTGGTCATTAAAAGCCTGGACAGGCTGGGGCGTAACTTTGATGAAATTCTGGAACAATGGCGTTTTATCACTGTGGAAAAGCAGGTTGGAATTATCATTCTCGACATTCCGCTTCTGGGGGATCTGAATAAGGATCTGATGGGGCGTGTGGTTGCGCAGCTGATGCTGACTCTTATGTCGTATATGGCGGAGACAGAGCGTATCAATATCCGACAGCGCCAGGCGGAAGGAATACAGGCGGCCAGGCAGAGGGGAGTAAAGTTCGGCCGCAGGCCCAAGGAAGTGGCACCGGAGTTCGAGGAGATCTATGGATTGTGGACGGCCGGGAGCTGTTCGGCCCGTGCCGCCGGCAGAAAGCTGGGAATCAGCAGCCATACCTTTATGAAGTGGGTGGAGGCAAGGAAGACGGATCAGGATATTTGCAGTATCTGAGAGCCTTATATCAGCGGAATCACTGTTTCTTTGGAGCAGTGATTCCTGTGTTATGCCCGGGGTTTTGATATGGGATTTTACTGAAAAATTGCAATAATCTAAGAGAAATGATATAGTAATAAGTGATATACAGTGCCGTTTGTAGCATTTTCCAAAAGGGAGTTTTTAAAGCAGAAGAACAGGAGAGTCTGTGTAATGAAGAAAAAGTATACATTGAAGGTATTTCCTGCCGGAGCGGGAAGAGAGATTTACCGGGTAATTGAACTGTCTGGTGAGCATTCACTGGACGATTTGTGCGGAGCAATTCTGTCAGCGTTTGATTTTATAGATGAACATTTGTATGAATTCTGTATGGACAATAAAATGTATAGCGATTGGAACTATCAGTCGGACCCGGAAGATGGTGAACCTTCAACAAGAGTAAAGCTGGATAAAATAGGTCTGGTAATGAAACAGAAATTTTCTCTCCATTATGATTTCGGAGATGACTGGATGTTCACGATTATAGTTCAGAAAATAACAGAGACATCAGAAAGGATTGCTCCGACTGTGATTAAAGAAAAAGGTTCAATAGAACAGTATTCTGAATGGGATGAAGAGGAAGAGGATTATGAAGAACAGAAAGAATAAACAGCTTTCGGATGTTCTCAGAAGGCTTCTGTGAAAAGTTTTTCGTACACAGGTGCAAAAGTTTGATATCTGAGCAGAAAACGATTTTTCCATACATTAACATAACAGGCTGTGCAGAAAGGTATACTTTTCTGCACAGCATTCTTTTTTCTGAATATCGTTCAAAAATAATTTCAAAAGAAAAACAGCAGTCAACTTTTTGTGCAAAAGCGACAAAAATAAGCTTTCGCAAGCTAGGCTTTACTATAACATACATCATATCCATTTGCAAGAGTCTTTATGAAAAAAAGTATACAATTTTTTACACCTGCGTTCAGGAAAAGCCTGATTTTGCAGGCTTTGTAGCGATCGGAATCAAGTGCGGGGACCTGGCTGAACCGGCGGGAAAGGTAAAATGGAGGTGGCTGCCATGTGGTGCGCGGTGCATGTGAAGGATGGACACGAGGCAAGGACAGAAGCCTTTGTATCCGGCCTGCTTTCGAAAGATGTAAATGCGAGATGCTTTCATCTGACCCGAAGCCGCAGAAAAAAGTACGGCGGACAGTGGAGGACAGTGCGGGAAGCGCTGCTGCCGGGATATGTGATCATAGATACGGACCGGCCGGAAGAGGTGGGGCGGGAATTAAAGAGAACGTCCGGACCTGAGCTTCTTTTTGATACAGAGGCTTTTGTCACTACCGTGAAAGCAGAGGAATCAGAATTCCTGGAACTTCTTATAGACGAGGCAGGAGAAATCGGGCTGTCAGAAGTCAGAGTGGAAGAGGACGGCAGAATTTGCTGTCTCTCCGGACCCCTCAGGAAGGTGAGCCATCTGGTAAGAAAAATGGACCTTCACAAAAGGATTGCGGAAGTGGAGGCCGAGTTCATGGGAGAACGGCAGGTGCTGTACCTGGGGATTGAGATAGCAGGTCAGACAGCCGGGCAGGGGCAGGAAAGTGTGGCACAGTTGCAGTAACTTTGGGTAGACAGCAGCAATAAAAAGGGAAACAGAATGCGGCATGCTTTGGAAAAGGGCAGGAGGTGTGAAAGGCTGTGAAGGGTGAGCTCTATGGATATGTGAGGGCATCTGTGGATAGCCAGGATACCGAGAGACAGATACTCAGTCTGTGGGATTACGGGGTGATGCCGGAAAATGTGTTCGTGGAGCAGTCAAATAGTGGGTCTGCGAAGACACAGACAGCAGACGCTTTCACAGAAGACCGGCGGGACTGCGAAACTGTAAAGCGGCAGGTAGTTGTATCAGAGACGGCGGAAGCGGGGATTGTTTCTGCAGAAGGACAGACATGCGGGATGGGTGCTGTGAGCGAATATCCATCAACAGCTTCTGAAGCGGATGGAGTCAGGGAGATATCCGGAGAGAAACAGAATGACAAAGGAGCAGAAACGGCTTACCAGGCAATGCTGAAGGTGTTAAAGGAAAATGATACCCTGGTCATAACAAGCCTTGATGTGCTGGGAAATGACTGCTATGAGCTGATGGACCGCTGGCGTTATATCACGATTGGGAAGAAGGCAGGCATCATAGTGCTGGAGCTGCCATTATCAAATACAGGAATAGAGGAAGAGGAACTGGGGAAAGTGGTGGCCCGGATTACACTGGGCGTGATGCAGCATTTTGACCAGTCGAGACAGTATAAAAGACGCAGGCAGGCGGAAGGGATAGCCAGGGCGAGACAGAAGGGAATCCCGCTGGGGAGGAAGCCGAAGGAGATTCCCCGGGAATTCGAAAGTATCCGGCTGCGATGGGACAGAGGAGAGCTTTCCGCCAGAAGCGCAGCCGATATCCTGGGGGTGGATGCGGGGACCTTCCGGAAGTGGGTGAAGGCAGGAGCGGGACAGGCTGGGAATCAGAAATATGCAGAGACAGGAATAGGAAAGCATGGAGATGGATAAGAGCAGAAATGCGTGAAAGCAGCACAATTGAAAGCAGGAATAAATAGAGACAGGAAGGAAAGCCGGAAACGGTAAAAACCGAAGGAAATGCAAATGGAAATCTATGAAAATAAAAGCGGATAAATTCCGGAAATGGGAAAAACAGGTGAGACCGGAAGCCGGTAAGGTACAGGTCCGAAAAGAGGTGACAGGCGGCAGATGTGGTATGTAATGCAGGTCTATACAGGTATGGAGACGGATATCTGTGAAAAATGCCGTGAGAGAATACTGGAGGAAGGGGAGGACATTTTTATCCCCCTTGTGGAGCGAATGACAAAAGTCCGTGGAGAGCGGACGCTGGTGATGTCCAGGCTCTTTCCGGGCTACCTTTTTGTAGAGACGGATCGAATTGAAGATTTTCAAATGCGCCTGAAAGAGATTCCTGCCATGACCAGAGTGTTGAAAAGCGGCGAGAAAATGTCGCCTATTCACCCGGAGGAAGAAGAGAGGCTCCGGCGGTTGTGCGGGGACGCGCATATTGCCAGATATTCGGAAGGCTATATCGAAGGGGACACCCTGATTGTCACAGAAGGGGCTCTGAAGGATTTCAATGGAAAAGTGAAAAAGATACTTCGTCACAAGAGGCTGGTGGTGATGGAGATTCCGCTGCTGGGGCGGACCGTGGAAGTGACGCTGGGCCTGGGGGTAGTGTCCAGGCAGGGGACGGAGGAGATTCAGGAGATCCGTGCGGCGGAGGCATAAGGCGAGGAGAGGGTCCTGCATTTGCAGGCAGGAGCTGACCGGTAAAAGCTTTGGGAAATAGAAGAATCCCATATGAGCGTGGAAACGTAAAGAGTGGGCGTTTCATAAAGGATATTTCATAAGAGATATATCATAAAAGACATTTGATAAAAAAGGAAATGTAATACAGGAAATTGTCGAATGCATCTGACGCGTCAGGCGCTGTGCAGGAGGGCAACGGACAGACTGGCTTTGACACAGCCGGGGCATGGAATCATGCGTCGGAGTGGCGAAGCCATGTCTTTTTTATTATACGCAGGCCCGCAATGGGAAGTCGCTGATACAGTTGTGGGCCGCGATTATTTGATTTAAGAAACAGAATTTGCTTGACGGGATGTAATATGAGGGAAGAAATGTCTGGTGCTGAGAATTTGAACATGACAGCAAAGCGGGTTATTCCATTTAGCCCGCCTGATATCACTGATTTAGAGATAAATGAAGTAATAGAGGCTATGAAGTCCGGATGGCTTACCACCGGACCGAGAACCAAAGAATTGGAGAAGAGACTGGCTGAGTACTGTCATACTTCAAAGGTTGTATGCCTGAATTCTGCAACGGCAGCTGAGGAATTGAACTTTCGAATCTGCGGAATCGGTGAGGGGGATGAAGTAATTGTACCGGCTTATACCTATACTGCAACGGCATCAGCAGCCATTCACTGCGGGGCAAAGGTGATATTTGTGGATAGCCGGAAGGATTCCACAGAGATGGATTATGACAGGGTTGCTGAGGCAATCACAGGTAAGACTAAGGCTATTGTCGCCGTGGATCTTGGCGGTATTATAGCTGATTATGACAAACTGTATAAGATTGCAGAAGCAAAGAAGGACAGCTTTGTGCCTGGCGGGAATACCGACTTAGGCAGAAGAATCCAGACCGCGAAAGGCCGCATTCTGATTTTCTCAGATGCGGCCCATGCTCTTGGCGCTGAAAAAGATGGAAAGATGGCAGGAGAATTTGCTGATTTCACAGATTTCTCTTTCCATGCTGTGAAGAACTTTACTACTGCGGAAGGCGGGGCATCGACCTGGAAAGACATTCCGGGAATTGAGAATGAAGAAATCTATCATTCTTACCAGCTGTACAGTCTTCACGGACAAAGCAAAGATGCTCTGGCGAAAACACAGATTGGCGGGTGGGAGTATGATATTATTGGTCCCTGGTATAAGTGTAATATGACAGATATCATGGCGGCTATGGGCCTGCGTCAGCTGGACCGCTATCCGGAGCTTCTGAAGAGAAGGAAGGAGATCATCGGAAAGTACGATGCAATGTGCGATGAACTGGGGGTAAAGCATCTGATTCATTACACAGAAAACAGCACGTCTTCCGGACATCTGTATCTGGCAAGGATTCCGGGGGCGAGTGATGAGCTCCGGAGGGAGATTATTATCAGGCTGGCTGAGTGTGGAGTGAATACAAATGTGCATTATAAGCCTCTGCCTATGATGACGGCTTACAGGGAAATGGGATGGGATATCAGGGATTTTCCGAATGCCTATGACTATTATGCGAATCTGATTACGTTGCCGCTTCATACGAGATTGTCTGATGAAGACGTGAACTATGTTTGCAGGGTATTTCGAAGGGTAATAAAGGAAATGAGGATATAAAAAATGTATAGGAAATACATTAAACGTTTAATCGGACTGTTATTTTCTATAGTCGGTCTACCGATATTTGCTGTTATTTTCTTGATAGTTGCGCCAATTATAGTGCTCGAGGATAAGGGGCCTGTGTTTTATAATGCGCCCAGACTTGGACGTAACGGGGAAATATATAAAATGTTTAAATTTCGTTCTATGAAGGTAAATGCACCGGATCTTCGAAATGAGGACGGCAGCACATATAATGGCGACAGCGATCCCCGTGTGACAAAGGTTGGAAAAATATTGCGGAAAACATCACTTGATGAGATTCCACAACTATTGAATATATTAAAAGGTGATATGGCTTTAATAGGGCCCAGACCAGATTTGCCTGATGCATTATCTGTTTATCAACCAGGCGAGGAAAAAAAGCTGTCAGTTCTTCCGGGAATAACAGGGTATAGTCAGGCCTATCATAGAAATTTAATTGATTTGCATGATCGTTTCAGGGAAGATGTCTACTATGCCGAACACCTTACTTTTGGTATGGATGTAAAGATTTTTTTTAAGACGATTCAAACAGTTCTTCTCCGTAAAGGTGTTTATCGAGATGAAACTGGTAAGAAGATAGTGGAGAAGAAGCAGAACTGAACAAAATAGAAACATCTCTGGTGAGTTGGAGAAATACAAAAATCATATGAGATTATCCATGTGTTCGAAAAAGCGAGCATAGAAAAGAAAGGATTTCTGATGAATATAATAATAGATAAATTTAACAGTGAAATTTTTAATCTGAAGATGGGGAATGTAGATTATTCGAAGGATAAAAAGTTGACATTTGAAGTCATGGATGGAATTCAAAAGGAAGCAGTAAATGAGAAGTTTCAACATTTAACAATAAAAATCCCTTCTAATGACAAAGAAAGCTTTAACATAGCATTACAAAGTGGGTTCATTTTTGTGGACACTCTGATAGAGTATTACTTTGATTTTAATCGTGCAGAGCTTCCTTCCATTGATCACAAATGTATGTTAAGGGATGCCTGTCAGAAAGATTTGGAAATACTGAAGCATATTGCAAAAGTCTCATTCTCTGCAGACAGGTTCCATTCAGATAAAAATTTAGATAATTCATTATGCGATAAATATTATGAACATTGGATAGAGAATTCATTTTATGGATTTGCTGATAAAGTTATAGTGGCTGAGTATCAGGGACAGCCGGTTGGATTTACTACAGGAAAGGTTCATCAGGGGAACCCGGTTGGGCGACTCGTATTATCAGCAGTATCTGATTCCTGCAGAGGACTGGGGATTTATACAAGTATGATTCATGAAGGCGTATCATGGCTGTTAGAAAAATATGGGACTTTGAATGGTGTAATGGTTGGAACGCAAATAGAGACTCTTGCCGTACAAAAGGCATGGGTAAGATTGGGATTTAATGTATTTGATAGCTTTTATACAGTACAGAAGTATTTGGAGAAATAGATATGGATTATAAAATAGGAAAAAAAGAAACATTTTCCAAGACAATATCAGAAAGCGATATATATTTGTTTGCTGGAATTACAGGGGACATGAATCCTGTCCATATAAATAAAGAACCATATAACAATATTTTTGGTGAAAGGATTGCACATGGCATTTTGGTGGCAGGATTTATTTCGAATGTCATCGGAATGAAGCTTCCTGGCCCAGGAACTATATACTTGGAGCAAAACTGTAAATTTTTGCAGCCCGTGAAGATTGGCGATACGATTACGGCTGTAGTAGAAATCCTTGAAATTCTTAACGAACAAAAAAATATAATTAAATTGCGCACCGATGTGACGAATCAGGTGAGTGAACTGGTAATTACCGGGTGGGCTGTGGTAAAAGCACCTTAAGAGCGGAGGAATGTTTATGAAAAACATTTTAATTGTGAATCATTATGGTCAGCAACCCCCATATAACACAATGCTCAGACATCATAATTGGGCAAAGGAGCTTGTGAAAAGAGGATATAAGGTCACTGTTATCTCGGCCAGTACAATTCATAATACGAAAATAGATATGATTGAACAGTTAGGGCAGAAAAAAGCAACTGTTGACGGTATTCTGTATAAATATAAAAGAGCGCTTAAGTATTCTGGAAACGGAATTAAAAGGATGCTGAATTTATTAAGTTTCTGCTTTTCTATTATCTATGGAAAAAAAGAAAGTGCAGATATTATTATAAGTGCCGGTGCATATATTTATCCATTTATGAGAAGAAAATACAGGGATACACCTATTATTACAGATATTGCTGATCTTTGGCCTCAAAGTATTATAGAGTATGCTGATTTTTCGCCCAATAATCTTCTCATAAAATATCTATATCACCTTGAAAAGAAAGCTTATATTAAATCAGATGCGCTTCTCTTTTCTATGGAAGGTGGCATCAATTATGTGAAGGAACGAAAGTACGCAAATAAAATAGACTTTTCTAAGATTTTTCATATTAACATGGGCTGTGATATTTTACAAAAAGACAGAGAACTGGAAGGAATATCATTTGATCTTGGATGGAATCTGGATGAATTTAATATAGTGTACTGTGGCTCTATAAGGCAGGCAAATCAGGTGCGACAGATTTGTGATGCAGCAAGAATTATAAAGGAAAGAGGATACAAGGATGTTAAGTTCCAGATTTACGGAAACGGGGACGAACTGAAGATGCTGAAAAAAAATGTGATTGACAATAGTATAGATAATGTCCATTTCTATGGACGTATAGAGAAAGAAAGAATACCGTTTATATTATCACACGCAAAAGCAAACATACTTACGTATAAACATGTTCCGCTTATGAAATATGGAGGAAGTCAAAGTAAACTTTTTGATTATCTTGCCAGTGGGAAACCTGTTATTTGCAATGCCAAATTCGGCTATAACCTGATTGAACGTTACAACTGCGGTGTAGTGGCTGAGGACCAGAGTGCGCAAGCACTGGCGGATGCTATTGAAAAAGTATACAAAACAAACACAGCAGAATTAGCAGAGATGGGAAAACGGGCAAGAAAAACAGCCGAAATGTATGACCAGCCGATTTTGGTTGATAAGCTTGAAGAAGTCTTTAAGTATGTAAGTAGCAGGAAGAAAATAAAAGCGGTAAAAAGTAATAAGAAATGAAGAGGCAATAATAATATGAAAATCCCATTTGTGTCGTTTCTACCAATGGAGAAGGAATTAAATGATGATCTTAAAAGTGCATTTGAACGAGTGTTCACACGCTCCTGGTATATCGAAGGCGTTGAGGATGAAGCATTTGAAAAGGCGTTCGCAGAGTATTGTGGAGTTAAATGTTGTATTGGCGTTGGCAATGGTCTTGATGCACTTATGCTTGCACTGAAGGCAATGGAGATTGGTGTGGGTGATGAGGTCATTGTTCCATCCAATACTTATATTGCGACAGCACTGGCCGTTACCTATGTGGGTGCGACACCGGTATTTGTTGAGCCGGACATCAAAACTTTCAATATAAACCCAGAACTGATTGAAGCAGCGGTGAATGATCATACTAAAGTCGTTATGCCAGTGCATCTTTATGGACAAGCCTGCGATATGGATCCGATTATGGACGTGGCAAGGAAACATAACTTGTATGTTGTTGAAGACTGCGCTCAGGCTCATGGTGCAACCTATAAGGGACAAAAGGTTGGTACATTTGGAGATGCCGCGGGATTTAGCTTCTATCCAGGCAAGAATCTTGGTGCCCTTGGAGACGCCGGTGCAGTTGTGACAAATAATAAGGAACTGGCTGATAAGATTCGTGCTCTAGGCAATTACGGATCAGACTATAAGTATCATCATATCTATAAAGGAAATAACAGCCGTTTAGATGAACTTCAGGCAGCTTTTTTAAAAGTGAAACTTCCACATTTGGAACGTATGAATGTTGAACGCAGACGGATTGCAAAGATGTATACAGAAGGCATTAAGAATTCAAGAGTTGTAACTCCTTATGTGAATCCTGAGTGTATCCCTGTATGGCATATTTATGGAATCAGATGTAACGAACGGGATACTCTTGAAAAACATCTGAATGATAAGGGCATTATTACCAACAAACATTACCCTATTCCGATGCATTTGCAAGAATGCTATAGAAATCTGAATATACCTGTTGGTTCACTTCCGATTGCTGAGGAAATAAGCGCTACTGAACTGAGCCTTCCTTTGTACTACGGCATGACGGATGAAGAAGTTCATTATGTAATTAATGCGCTCAACGAGTTTTGAGGAGTGAAGTAATATGCGGTTAAGAAGGCTTGAACTGAAGGATGCTCCTCTGATGCTTGAATGGATGCATGATAAAGATGTAGTAAAAGATTTGAATACTGATTTTGCTTCAAAGTCGCTTGATGACTGTGTCGCTTTCATAAAGTCAAGTCTAAATGATGAGAAAAATCTGCACTTGTCTATTACAGATGATGCAGACGCGTATATGGGCACAGCCAGTCTTAAGCACATTGCGGATGGAACAGCGGAGCTTGCAATTGTTGTTCGTGAGGAAGCCATGCGACGAGGATATGCATGGTTTGGAATGGAAGAAATATTAAAAAAGGCTTTTGAAGAACTCAATCTTGAGTCTGTATATTGGTGTGTAAGCAGATTGAATCATAGGGCTGTTCGTTTCTATGATAAACACAACTTTCATGAAGTTAAAGATGTACCTGCCGTTGCACTAGAACGATATTTGGAGTGTGCTGATTTAAAATGGTATTCGGTGCTCCGGGGCGATGATATTAATATAAGAGATAAAGTTGCTGGCTGTAGGGTGATACACATAAAAACAATACCTACGGTCAATGCAGGAGAACTTTCTTATTTTGAGGCAACACATGAGATTCCTTTTGATATAAAACGGATTTACTATATTTCTAAAGTTCCGGAAGGAACAAGGCGTGGTTTTCATGCACATAAAGAATTAAAGCAGGTTTTGTTTTGTCCATACGGACGCATACAGCTTGTCCTGGAAAACAAAAATGGAAGGGAAGAAATAGAACTTTCCGATCCTTCCATTGGTGTGGTAATTGAAGAGTGTACATGGAGAGAAATGTTGTGGCTGCAAAAGGATTCTGTTTTATGTGTAGCGGCATCCGATTTTTATAAAACAGAAGATTATATTAGGGATTATGATGAGTTTAATGAGATTGTGAGGAAAAGTCATGATTAAAGTATGCCATATGACGAGTGTCCATGCGCCAGAGGATGTACGTATTTTCAAAAAAGAATGTGTATCACTGGCTAAGGCAGGATATGATACATATCTGGTGGAACAGGGTGAGACGTATGATAAGAATGGAGTACATATTATTGGTGTTGGAACACAGGAAAACAGCCGATTTGCCCGTATGTTCAAGATGACGAAACGTGTATATGAAGCTGCACTCAAAGTCGATGCAGATATATATCACTTTCATGATCCCGAACTTTTACCATATGGATTAAAATTGAAGAAGGAAGGAAAAAAGGTTATTTTTGATAGTCATGAGAATACGGCCATGTCTATAAAAGAAAAGTATTATATACCAAAGTTGTTTAGAAATATGCTGTATTCAGTATACAGAAAATATGAAGAGTATGTTTGCAATAAATTGGATGCTGTGATTTATGTTACACCAAATCTTAAAAGTGATTTTTCAAGGCTCAATAAAAATACAGTTTTTCTCCCCAATTATCCTATTGTTGATATGGTTAATTATCAAGAACCAGACAGAGATTCATTTAGACTGGTTTTTGCAGGTCTGATTACACCTTTATGGAGTCATCGAAATATAATTGAAGCTATAGATGATATAGATGGAATTGAATACACGCTTTGTGGAAATATTGGAGAAGAATACTTAAAAGAATTAAAAAATCTCGCAGGATGGGAAAAGGTAAATTATATTGGGAAAATTCCACATGAACAAGTAGCAATGGAGTTAGAGAATAGTTTCATTGGTGTTGCATTGATGCAACCACATCTTAATTCAATGGGATATCAGGGAACTTTGGGTAATACTAAAATTTTTGAGGAAATGATGGCGGGGTTGCCAGTACTATGTACCGATTTTGAACTGTGGAAGCCTATAGTTGAAGGGAATAAGTGTGGGATTTGTGTTAATCCTAATAATATTGATCAGATCCGAGATGCTATCCGATATTTTGTGAATAACAGGAAAGAAGCTATAGAAATGGGAAGACGGGGAAGAGAGTTGGTTATTAAGGAATACAATTGGGGTGTGGAAGAGACTGACTTATACTTGTTATATGGAAAGTTAACATATGTAGGTGAGTAAAAATGCATGTTCGAATACTTGGAATTAGTGTAAAAAGCAAGCAAATATTATTTTTTTGTGTGTATAGAATATTATTAGACATTGTTTATATTAATGGTGTGGCACCTACATACAGATATTCAGGCTTTGTAACAAATAAAAATTTCATAGTCAATATTATTAGTTGGATAGTATTTTTGATATACGCTGTGCGGTTAATTACAGTTGAGGACAATAAAGCAGTTTCATTTTCAAAAACGGTTATATTCACGCTATTCTTGTTGATTTATACACCTTTTTCTGTATTAATATCTAACGGAATGTATGATTATAAATACGCAATTTCCAATAATATTTATTGGTTTATTTTGATATTTTTCTTTTCATTTAAGTTTAAGACAGGAATTAGAGAGTTACCTCATTTTGTAATTGGTAATCAAAAAATAGGAGAAAAATTTATTAACATATTTGGATTTGCTTCTTTAGCATTAGTGCTACTTATTTCATGGAAATATACAGGATTTAGAATTAATCTAAGTATACTTAATGTATATGAGCTGAGAAGTGATGCAGCAAACTTCAATCTTCCTACTTTATTGAGATATATGTTTGGATGGACAAGAATTATCAATTCTATATTTTTTTGTCTTTCTCTAATTAGGGGAAAAAAAATCAGGGCTTTAGTTTATTTTATTAATCAAGTTTTAAGTTTTGGTATTGATGGGATGAAGTCATCCATGTTCATCCTTGTGTTGGATATCTTTATATTTTTTTTATATAAATTGAACCTATACAAAAACTCACTAAATTTGCTGACTTTTGGATTTAACCTGGCATCAATCGGAGCAATCTTGGAAATGGTGATAATAAATACAAAGTGGCTGGTATATTTAATATTTTTTAGAATGGAGTTTTTACCTGTTCATATAGGAAGTCAATTTTATGATTTTTTTACAACTCACGAACCTGATTTTTTCAGGTCCAGTTTTTTGAGATGGTTTGGTGCGACCAGTCCTTATGAGAATATAAATTATATGATAAGTGGATTGTATAGTGGGGACTATAGTTCAGAGGCAAATAATGGACTTATATCAGATGCGATAACAAATATGGGATACATAGGGATAATAATCATGCCTGTTATTCTTGTTTTATTCTTTAGATTGTTTGATAGATGCTCACAGGGAATAAATGAATATCTTATATTAACTTTGGGAGTATATTGTGCAATAACGCTATCTAATATGTTTTTCCTTCCAAGTTTGTTAACGGGAGGTTGGTTAGTTGCAACAATTATTGTTCTGTTAATTGATAGAGAGCGGACAGACTTGAAAGATTCTGGTGATAATAGTGTGAAAGGATAAATCATATGAAAATAGTAACTGTAGTTGGTGCCAGACCACAGTTTATTAAAGCAGCGGTGGTATCACATGTGTTGAGGAAAAAACACCAGGAAGTGCTTGTACATACTGGACAACATTTTGATTATAACATGTCAGAGAGATTTTTTTCCGAATTGAATATTCCTGACCCAGATTATAATCTTGGGGTATCCGGCGGAACACATGCCCAGATGACTGGCAAAATGATGATTGCAATAGAAGAAGTTTTGATCAAAGAAAAACCGGATTGGTTATTGATTTATGGTGATACTAACTCAACATTAGCGGCAGCTCTTGCATCTGTAAAACTACATATCCCTATATGCCATGTGGAGGCTGGGGCAAGGGTCCATAGTATGACGAATCCGGAAGAAATAAACCGGATTTGCACAGATCATGTATCAAGTCTGCTTTTGGCATCAACAAGAAGCGGATATGATGAGATGTCAAAAGAAGGACTACAAGATAAAGGCTTGCTTGTAGGTGATCCTATGTATGATGCTTTTATAGAGTATAGTAATAAGTTGAAGCCAGAGGAGATCGAATTAGTACTTCTTCAAGGAGGTACTATAAAAATTCCGAATGAATTCTACTATTTGACTTGTCATCGAGAAGAAAACACTAATGATGAAGACCTGCTGGAAATATTTAAGGCTATGGAAATGTTAGATGCGTCAACTATTTATCCGGTACATCCAAGAAATAAAAAAAGAGCCATAAGTTTACAAGAAAAATATAAGTTCACAAAGATGGTACTTACAGAGCCAGTTGGATATTTAGAAAGTGCATGTTTAGTGAAGAATGCTAAGAAGATTGTGACTGATTCAGGTGGTTTGCAGAGGGAAGCGTTTTATGCTGGCAAAAAATGTATTACTATTTTGAATTTTGTGGCTTGGCCTGAAACAATGGTTGATAATCGGAATGAATTGAGTCGTCCTGTCGCTGAAGAAATCGTAGAAAAGCTTAGTCACATTCAAAAGATAGATGAAAACTACTTGCCATTTGGAGATGGGCATTCAGCAGAAAAGATAGTTAGTGCACTGGAAAATTATATGAAAAGCTGAGGAAATAAATGATGAAATATGCACTTATAGGATGCGGTCGCATAAGCCCCAATCATATTGAGGCCGCAAAGAATAACAAGCTTGACTTTGTGGCTATGTGTGACATTTTATCGGAAGTGATGGAAAAGAAATCTGAGAAATTCGGATTGGAACATGTTAAAAAGTATACTGATTACAGGGAAATGTTGGCGATTGAAAAGCCTGAACTTGTAGCGATTGCCACGGAGTCCGGTAAACATGCTGCTATAGCAATAGATTGCATTGCTGCTGGCTGCAATGTAATTATCGAAAAACCTATTGCATTATCAATTGCAGATGCAGATGCGATCATCAATGCGGGCCATGAAGCTGGTGTGATCGTTTGTGCCAACCATCAAAACCGGTTTAATAAATCAATCCAATACATACGCAAAGCTCTTGAAGCGGGACGTTTTGGGCGCCTTTCTCATGGCGCTGCACATATTCGCTGGAATCGTGGCAGGGACTACTACGAGCAGGCTCCCTGGCGCGGCACCTGGGCTCAGGATGGAGGATGCTTAATGAACCAGTGTATTCATAATATAGATCTGCTTCGTTGGATGATGGGGGATGAGGTGGAAGAGGTTATGGCATATACAGATCAGCTTCAGCATCCTTATCTTGAAGCAGAAGACATTGGCATGGCAATCGTGAAGTTTAAGAATGGATCTTATGGCCTTATCGAAGGGACTACCAATATCTACCCGAAGAACTTGGAAGAGACACTTTATATCTTTGGAGAAAAGGGGACAGCGAAAGCAGCAGGGACGAGTGACAATATTATCGAGGAGTGGAGCTTTGCTGACGGATTAGACGATCCGGAACATGTAAAAGCTACTTATGCAGAAAATCCGCCAAATGTTTACGGATTTGGTCACACGCCGCTCTATGCCGATGTGATTGATGCTATACGAAATCATAGAGATCCTTATGTTACCGGTGAAGATGGAAAAAAAGCATTGGAGTTGGTATTAGCAATCTATAAATCTGCTGCTGAGCACAGGCCTGTGAAATTACCGCTTGAATTCTGTTCCACGTTAGACTTTGTCGGCAGATTTGGAGAGGGAGTATTGTGATGGGTAAGATTTATATTCACCCGACCAGCATTGTTGATGAGGATGTTGAGATTGGAGAAGACACTAAAATCTGGCATTTTAGTCATATTCAGTCAGGGGCAAAGATTGGAAATAACTGTTCTTTTGGGCAGAATGTGAATATCTCAAATAATGTAAGGATTGGGAATGGAGTCAGGGTACAAAACAATGTATCACTCTATGAAGGCGTTGAACTTGAGGATTATGTTTTCTGCGGACCATCAATGGTTTTTACAAATGATCTTACTCCAAGGGCACGCTATCCGAAGGGGCATGAAGGTTACAAAAAAACCATTGTCAGGCATGATGCTACACTCGGGGCTAACTGTACCATTGTGTGTGGGCATGAGATTGGTGAATATGCAACCATAGCCGCTGGGGCAGTGGTAACAAAAAATGTGGAGCCTCATGCATTGATGGCAGGTGTTCCGGCAAAACGAATCGGTTGGGTCTGCAAGTGTGGACAAGTATTAAATGAAGACATGATTTGCCCGGATTGCGGTAAAAGCTATGAGTGTCTTAAGCATTCTGTAACAGCTCGGGGGGGGGCAGTGCTTAAATAGTATTTTTCATCTGCTCTCTGAAAGGAGGGCTGCATGATGAAAATCAATGTTGGGCGAATTGTTGAAGGCAAATCCTTTGACATTGTGGGAATATCTTACATAGGTGCACCCAAATCAAACACGGCGATGTTTATAAGTAAAAAGGTGGAGCACCTGCTAGCGAAACTGGAAAACGTGGACAAATGCCTGATTTTTGCAGAACATCAAACAAAAATTCCGAGTTTTCTGGCAGAGAAGCATGCGTTCCATTTTTCTGAAAAGCCTCAACTTGCCTATGCAAGGTTTGCTGTTCAGTTTGCAGAGGAGCGCTTTACAGAAGAAAAGGCATTGCGATATACATTAACTGCAGGAGGCTATTATGTCAGCGAGGATGTCAATATCCCTGACGACGCATACATTGAGCCCGGCTGTGTTATCGGGCCGGATGTTCAGATTGGTGAGAATGCAAAGATACTTGCAGGAACGATTGTTCGTCACAGCACAATTGGTAATAACTTTCTGGCCAATGAAAATGCGGTTATTGGTGCAAACGGATTTACAATGGCTGAAGATGAAGCTGGCAATAAACTCAGGATTCCAACACTTGGCAGGGTCATCATCGGAAATAATGTAGAAGTTGGGACTCATGATAATATATCCTGTGGTTCCGGTGGCGATACCGTGATAGAAGATTATGTAAAGATTGATGCACTTGTACATTTGGGACATGATGTTTTTCTGCAGAAAAATGTTGAAATTACAGCGGGTGGAATCATTGGCGGGTTTGATAGCCTGGGGGAACATTCTTATGTGGGCATTAATGCGGTGCTTCGAAATCGTATCAATGTCGGTGAGAAGGCTATTATTGGCATGGGGTCAACTGTTACAAAATCTGTTGACGCGGGTATAATAGTTGCAGGAAATCCGGCTAAAGTATTTGAAAAGAAGTAATAATACATTTATTTGTGAAAGCAGCAGAAAAATAAAATAGATAAGCTTCTATAACCGGGAGGTAATTTGATGCAATTCAGAGACTTAAAAGCACAGTACAGGGCATTAAAGCCGGAAATTGATGCAGGAATTCAGGCAGTCATTGACAGTTCTGCCTTTATTCTGGGGAAACCCGTAACAGAGCTGGAAAACAAACTGGCAGAATACGTAGGCAGGAAGCATTGTGTGGCATGCGGCAACGGCACGGATGCGCTTCAGCTTGCACTCATGGCATGGGATATTGGCCCTGGTGATGCAGTGTTCACATCGGATTTTACTTATTTTGCATCCGCAGGAACAAGTTCTGTTCTTGGAGCAATACCGGTACTGGTAGATATTGATATCACTACCTTTAATATGAGTCCGGAGTCCCTGGAAGAGCAAATAAAAAGAGTAATTTCCGAAGGAAAGCTTACCCCGAAGGTAGTCGTTCCGGTAGATCTTTTCGGGCAGCCGGCAGACTATGACAGAATTCTTCCAATTGCAGAAAAATATAATCTCAAGGTGTTGGAAGATGGCGCCCAGGGGTTTGGGGGAAATATAAGAGGTAAGCTGGCATGCTCTTTTGGGGATATGTCTACCACGTCTTTCTTCCCGGCAAAGCCTTTAGGCTGCTATGGCGATGGTGGGGCAATTTTCACTGATTCCGAGGAAGAAGATGCGAGATTAAGATCTCTTCGCGCTCAGGGTAAAAGCCCGGCTGATAAGTATGATAATCGAGAAATTGGTATAAACAGCCGTCTTGATACTCTTCAGGCGGCAATTATTTTGCCAAAGTTTGATGCTTTTGTAAGTCATGAGATTAGTGACGTTAATCGTGTGGCGGATTGGTATTCTAAGCGATTGAGATGTAAATTTGTTACACCGACGGTCCTTCCGGGATTTCTTTCCTCTTGGGCACAGTACACAGTATTGTTTGATAATAGGCAGGAGCGTGACGAGATGCAGGCTAAGCTTAAAACAGCAGATATACCATCCATGATTTATTATCCTCGTGGATTACATCAGCAGGAAGCTTATAAATGGATGGGGCTGGATGATTCCCTGTATCCGAATACTGTTGAGGCGACGAAACGCTGTCTTAGTCTTCCGATGCACCCATACCTGATGGAGGAGGAAGTTGACCGGATCTGTAAGGTGCTGTTGGAGGAGTAGCATTTTATAGATATTGTTGTTGACGGCTAAAACTCTATAAAAGATGCTGGTGGAAGATCAAATCTCTATAAATGTAGAAAAGGAGCAGAGAAGAAAATGGAATTTAATAACATCTATCAGGGGCTGATTTCCGGAAAAGAGAAATTGGCCCTTGTTGGCTTGGGATATGTCGGGATGCCAATTGCGGTGGAATTTGCCAAACATATAAAAGTGATTGGTTTTGATATAAACGAAAAGCGTGTGAAGGAATATGCCAGTGGCATTGATGCGACCAATGAAGTTGGGAAGGCTATTAAGGACACAACTGTAGATTTTACATCAGACCCGGATCGCCTAAAAGAAGCGAAATTTATCATAGTGGCAGTACCCACACCTGTGAATGATGATACAACGCCTGACCTGAAGCCGGTTGAGGGAGCATCACGTACAGTTGGACAAAATCTCGCACCGGGAACTATTGTGGTTTTTGAGTCGACTGTGTATCCGGGGGTTACGGAAAATATTTGCGTACCCATTATTGAGAAGGAATCCGGACTTAAGTGTGGGGTAGACTGGAAGATTGGCTATAGCCCTGAAAGAATCAATCCGGGTGACTACATACATCGACTTCCCAATATTGTAAAAGTTGTTTCGGGTATGGATGAAGAATCTGCCGGGGAGATAAAAAAGGTATATGACATCGTTATTAAGGCGGGAACTTTTATGGTGTCCAACATAAAAACAGCTGAAGCAGTAAAAGTTGTAGAAAACAGTCAGAGAGACATCAATATAGCTTTTATGAATGAGATTGCAATGATATGTGATCGAATGCGTATTGATACAGATGAAGTACTGGCAGGAATGAATACAAAATGGAATGCGTTGGGGTTTAAACCAGGTCTTGTCGGCGGGCACTGTATAGGCATAGATCCCTATTATCTTACAAATGCGGCCGAAAAGCTGGGTTACCATAGTCAGATCATTTTGAATGGCCGTAAGGTAAATGACAGTATCGGTGCTTTTGTAGCAGATGCAGCCATCAAGGAAATGATTGAGGCAGGACTGGCTCCTAAAAAAGCGACAGTATTGATTATGGGGCTGACATTCAAAGAAAACTGTCCGGATACGCGTAACAGTAAAGTTGTAGATATTATAAACCGTTTGAAGGAGTATGAAATCAATCCTGTTGTAACCGATTCATGGGCGGATCCCGAAGTGGCAAAACAGGAATATGGTGTAAATTTGGTTGCGTGGGAAGATATTCCGAAAGCAGATTGTGTCATTGTGGCTGTCGGACATAGCGAATACCGCTCTATGTCAATGATGCAGCTGAAAGAGCTCTTTAAGAGTGAGCAGGCTGATGAGGATAAAGTTCTTATAGATGTGAAATCTCTGTATCGTATGGATGAATTGAAGGCATCCGGTATGCGATTCTGGAGGTTATAAAAGTTTCTGAGACTTGAATGGGAGGAGCAACCTATGGCGGAGATTATTTGCAATAAAAATAGAGGATATAAGTGGACGAATAAGAAGGGAATCTATTTTAAAGGTTATCTTCAGGCGGAAAATGGAGAAGTATGGAGATCGGAGGAAGCCATTGAGCAATTATACAATATTGATTCCTTTGAAAAGTTCAGGAAGTACTTACAAAAAATTTATGGTGTATTTGCAATCATTATAGAGCATGGAAGTGAAATATGGCTTGCCAGTGATGTCGCCGGGTCTATTCCATTGTATTACACAGATGATTTGAAAGTGGTAGCCGATGATGTGGACGCGATTATAAAGAGTGACAACAATTATGATGAACTTGATTCTTTACGCGCATTTGAACTTTATGCCACTTCCTATGTAGGGTATAACAATACTGTATACAAACGTATTAAACAGATACAGATAGGTTCCGTATGCAGGATTAAAAATAATTCAGCCATTGAAACCTCATATTATGTGCATGCAGGAAATGTTTCTGACCGCAGTGAGGAAACCGCAATACAGGAATTAGATGAAAGAACACAGGCAATGATGAAAAGGATAATTGCAGCTGCAGAGGGAAGGACTGTTGTAATATCATTAAGCGGTGGGTATGATTCCCGCTATGTGGCATGTTCCTTAAAAGATAATGGTGTGGATGACGTTATCTGTTATACGTATGGAAGGGAAGGGTCTTTTGAAGTAGAACAATCCAGAAAGGTTGCGAATGCACTGGGGTATAAGTGGTATAATGTCCAGTACAACGACAGTGAGATAAGAGAGCTTATACATGAGGACGGGTATCTTGATTATTCAAACAGACCTGATTATATTACATATCTTCAGAATTATTATGCCGTAAATAGACTCAAGGAAACGGGAATGCTTCCTGACAATGCGGTATTTATTACCGGCCTGTGCAATGATATGCCTACAGGGTTTTATATCCCGGATAGTAAGAGGGCCGAACAATTTGGATTTTCCAACGAAGGAGCAGCGGAATATAATGTCCGGCAGCGCTTTGTAAAATTCAGCATCACTGAAGAGGCTGAGAGAAAATATAAAAGCGACATATTGAAATTTCTTCAGGGAATGGGCATATCTGTGAAAGACTATGAAAGCTTTGTAAGCGCGTTGGATTGCATTGAGACATCAGGATTTCATACACATTGTTACTTAAATATGAATGCTGTCCATGGTTATTTTGGCTATGAATGGCTCTTGCCATGCTGGGACCATGATATGCTGACGTATTGGTATAGTTTGTCCCCAAAGCTCAGAATAGGACAATACCTGTATGAAAAGTATATTACAGAACACCTTGGCAGGAAATACGGTGTTGGAACAAAAAAACATTTAAACTTAAGCGCGCCGACACCGTTCTTAGATAAAATGAAGCGAATCTGCGGAGGAATTCTTGTCAGAATTGCATATCCCTTAGGCATTCCGCTTAAAAGAAATACGGATGTGAACAATTTTGCAGTGTTTGAGGTTGCGCTGTATAAAGCCATATCTCAGAAGAAAGCAATAAAAGCAGATCGTGCGGGTATTATTTTACTGCTTACAATATTTATGATGGAAAAAAGGTACGGTAAGACCTGGTATAGAGATATTAAAAGATATTTGAAATAGAATAAGGGACAACTATGAATCATGCTGGTAGAAATCGAAGTATTTTTAAAACGGTATTTTCAGTGTCTTCTGTTTTGCTGATAGCTAAGCTGTTAGGTTTCGTGAAACAGATTGTAGTCGCCAATGCATTTGGAGCAACTGCGGATACGGATGTTATATCATTGTCTCAGGGGATAATAACTGATTTTGAGTTTTTGATTGCGCAGACAATGATTACAGCTTTTATACCCATCTATATTTCAGTAAAAGAAAATAATCAGGATGAAAAACATTTTGTATCAAATGTTTTAAAGATTTTTGGAATTATATCGATTCTGATTTCATCTCTGATATTTGCTTTCTCCCCAATGGTATCAAAAATAATTGCGCCCTCCTATTCAGGGGAAATATTTGATTCTTTAGTTCACAATGTGCGAATATATGCGTTTTCTCTGGTGATACTCGTTATTACTGCCATATTTAACGCGTTATTGAAAGGAAACGACAGTTTCCTTCCCGGAGAAATTACAAGTGTGAATCAGAGTCTTGTATTTATTGTATGTATTATTTTATTTACAAATTCACTTGGAGTACAGACTTTGATTTTAAGTTTTCTGTTATATGCTGCTGTTAACTTATTTTATTTGGGAATGTATTCAAAAAAATATTGGAGATTTGAATTACGAGGTTTTACTTTTGATGATAATGTAAAAAGGCTTCTTAAGATGATAGCGCCGTTGCTTTTCAGCTATGCAATGGTATACATAAATCAACTTGTCGATAAGATATTAGCCACAGAATTGGGTGGCGGAACTGTGACAGCCATGAGTTACAGTGCGGTTCTCACTAATTTTATTACCGGATTTACAGGCGCAGTTTGTGGCATTGCATTTACAAGAATCGCTCAGAATATTGCCAGAAAGGATGATGAGAAAACGGCATTAATAATCCGATATTTTATAACTTTTTTCGTTACCATATTGATACCTGTAACCATTATTTCCATAGTGAATGCAAAGGATATTGTGACTGCGGTATATGGCAGAGGTGCATTTGACTCTGCCGCCATAGAAAGCTCCACATATGCTTTGATGGGATACGGAGGCATGTTTATACCCTGTGCATTAAGAGAATTATTTACAAGACTTCAGTACGGTTATCAGGATTCAAGAGGACCGACAATTAACAGCACTATCAGCATTGTTGTGAATATTATTTTAAGCATAGTATTGAGCCGGTTCTGGGGGATTCTGGGAATTACCGTTGCAAGTACGATTTCGGTCCTGATCAGTGCAGTTATGAATATAGTTTCATCAAGGAAACATAATCGTTATTTAAAAATTTCAGATTTTAAACAGGATATGATATTTTGGCTTATTGGGATTGGGGCATGTATATGTGTAAAGGTATTGATATGTAAATACATTAATATTCAGAATACTTATGCGAGATTTTGTATTACTGCCATGATAACATTGAGTATTTATGGAGTAGTTGTTTTGCCCGTGATTCTCAGGGTTCTCAAAGGGCGTAATCTATACAGAAACTCATGAACCTGTGTACAATATAGAAGGAATCAAATTACCACAGGAAATAAATTTATGGAGGCTTACTGATTGAAACATAGAATAAGATTCCGGTATTATATTGCGCCATTTTTATTTGTAGGAATGCTATGGGTGGGAATGATTCATTATATGTATGCTTTTATAGCAATTCAAGACAATGATATTGCACTATCAAGGTCGGCAGTTTCTGATTTTTTTGATTCGAATATTTTTTCTCATGATCATTGGATCGAAATCTATGGACTTGTACAAAAATGGATGGGAAAACGACAAATCGACAATTTTACAATCTATAAAACAGACTATGGGGCGATGGTTTCTGCAAGGGAGACACAGACACCAGAGAAAATAAATGAAGAGGTAGATGCGGTCTATTCAATCATATCATATCTAAATGAAAAAAATATTCCTTATTATTATCTGACAAGTATTTTACCAGTGCAGGATATGGCAGATTTACCTTATGGTGCAGCAGAGGGAAGCCAGATAAATTCTTTGATGACACAAAGAGCATTGATCGAGAAGAATATAAACCTTATTGATTTAAATACGGCCGATACAATCAGAACCATTCCAAAAGAAGAATTGTTTTATCAAACAGATCACCACTGGACAATAGAAACCTGTTTTGCCACATATCAGGAGATTATAAAAACGATAGAGGATGAGATTGGATGGGATTTAAATGGGAAAAGTACTACGAATAAAAGCAATTATTTAGAACACAGAATTGCGGATTCTTTTTTAGGTTCCTATGGTGTGAAGGTTGGAAAATATTATGCAGGAAAAGATGACTTTGTGATATTATTGCCGGATTTTGATACAGATATGTTATTCCAGAGCTATGATACAACTGGTAAGCTGCTGTTAGAGAAATCTGGCGATTTTTTCTGCGCATTGCTAGACGGTGATATTCTTGAAGATACAGAATACGACAATAAGTATAATTCCTTTTGCAATGTAGGATATATCGAAAACCATATTCTGAATTATAATGCATTAAATGATTTAAAGTGTCTGTTCATCTCACATTCTTATGGACGTCCATTGACAATGTATTTAGCAATAAATTTTTTTGAAATTGTAAATTTAGATCCGCAAAAGGGACGTTTTGGCGGAAACTACCTTGAATATATTGATGAATATGAACCGGATATTGTGTTATTTCAAGTGGAGTTTGAAGGTGAAATAATCGGAGAATATACAGGAGAATAGGAATGGTATTTTCAAGCATTGCTTTTATATTTGGTTATCTACCAGTTGTTCTTTCCGGGTCTTTTGTTTTGAGAAAAAAGGTCTGGGCGTGGAATATCTTTCTGTTTTTTATGAGTTTATGCTTTTACGCATATGGGGAACCACATTACATTCTTCTCTTGGTATTTATCATATTTTTGAATTGGGGAAGCGGTCTTGTACTTAATAAATTTATTCGGTATAGAAAACTACTACTTTTTGTTACGGTTTTTACAGATGTAATGATATTGTTTTATGCTAAATATTACTTGTGGATTATTGAAGGGCTATATCGGAAGGTTGGAATAGAGTTACCATTATATGGAAAGGGAATTCGACTTCCGATCGGAATTTCATTTTTTACTTTTCAGGCAATATCTTATGTGGTGGATGTATATTACGGGAAAGCCAAACCACAGAAGGCATTTGAGAAGATTGGCCTGTATATATCTTTATTCCCACAACTGATAGCAGGGCCAATTGTTCGATATACTGATATTGAAAAGCAAATGGAAAAGCGAGTGATATCAGTTGTTGATTTGTCTGAAGGATTAGAACGTTTTTTCATGGGGATGAGTAAGAAAGTTCTTCTGGCGGATAATATGGCTATTATTGCAGATAAAGCTTTTTTGATGTGTAAGGAGGAGAGTTTGGGAATGCCTTTTGCCTGGCTTGGAGCATTGGCATATACGTTTCAGATCTTTTTTGATTTCAGCGGATATTCTGATATGGCAATTGGACTTGGAAGAATGCTGGGTTTTACGTTTTCGGAGAATTTTAGTTATCCATATAGAGCTGCTTCAATAAAGGATTTTTGGCGTAAATGGCATATTTCGCTCAGCAGCTGGTTTCGGGATTATGTATATATTCCATTGGGGGGAAATCGAAAAGGAAGAGTAAGGTCATGCATAAATTTATTTGTAGTATGGATGTTGACAGGACTTTGGCATGGTGCAAATTTAACTTTTTTAGTGTGGGGGGGGTATTTATGCGATATGCATTCTGGCAGAAAATCTTTTTCAAATAGAAGAAAGAATCCGTAGTCTAAATTATAGAGTATTGACCATTTTACATGCAGGAATAAGCTTTTTTATTGTAATACTTCTATGGGTGATTTTTCGAGCTGAGAACATATCACAGGCAATACACTACATAAGGATAATGTTTGATGCAGGACAAATTGGAGAAAGCCTTCCCCAAACTGTTTTGTATTTATCGGAATATAAGATTGAACTCGCAGTATGTGCATTTTTGAGTTTTATTAAAATACCTGGAAAAGTGACAGATAGTGGTGCATATTATATTGGAAAAATGCTGATATTGTGGGTGTTTTTTCTGATGAGTATAAGCTATCTGGTGAAGGGCAGCTATAGTCCATTTATTTACTTTAACTTTTAATATCAAAAATCCATATTACATTCTATTTCAACCCCATATTTTCTGGTGCATTCTGCCGGAACATCCTTTGTCAGTAAGAAAACGTCACATTTCTAATCATTCATACCATATTCATTTAATGCGCCAAATAGCTCTTTTTCAGTAAAATCCATGCTGTTGGCATATTGTTCTGAGGTGAATGTTACAATAGGGCAGCATTCCTTTCTTTGGTCAAAAACGATTAATAAGGCATTTTAAGACGAAAGCTCACGTTTTCCTTGCATTTTCAGACCACTTATGGCATAATAACAGAAAATTGACTCACTCTTGAAGTTTATACCAAATGAAAAACAGCGGACAAGGGAGGAATGACCAATGGCTTTACCGGCAAAACAAGTGCAATATACTTTTGCAGACGTTCTTACTTGGGATGAGAGCGAGCATATCGAAATCATCAACGGTGAAGCGTTTATGATGGCAGCGCCATCCAGCCGTCACCAGGAAGTTAGCGGTGAGTTGTTTCGCCAGCTGGCTAATTTTTTGGAGGGGAAGCAATGTAAGGTTTACCATGCTCCATTCGGCGTCAGGCTGTTTGAGCGGGATGGTGACAAACCGAAAGATGTTGATACGATAGTTGAGCCGGACATTTCCGTGGTATGTGACCGGAGCAAGATAGACAAATACGGTTGTATAGGGGCACCAGATCTGATAATTGAAATTCTTTCTCCCTCGACCAGACGGCATGACCGGCTTGTAAAACTGAATCTATATCAGCAAGCGGGGGTTCGGGAATACTGGATGGTGGACCCGGATAACCAATCTGCCCAAGTATTTACTCTGGATAGCGGCGTATTGAAAATTTATGAGGATTATGGGGCGAAAGATGTTGCAAGGGTCAATGTTCTGGAGGGGTGTTTCATCGATTTGGAGAAGGTTTTTTCTGAATAAGCATCAAGAGAGGGGGTATCCTGTCCCCAGCTCCCTACCCAATCAAAACCATATTTCTGATGCATCCTGCCAGAACACTTTTTGCCAGTAAGGAAGCCTCATATTGCACTTCTTCAATCTGTGTAAACGGAGTCTGTACGGTATCTTCCGAAGCCGCATCCTCTGTTAGAAGTAAATTATATAGTAATCTGATAAATTACCCATCAACCCCAGTACAAAACCATGATAAAACCGTTCCGGTTCTGCCTGAATGGAAGATAAGTTTCCTGAACACAGTACAGACTTCTTTGTAGGTCAGAGACAGAACATACATATCTTCTTCCGTTTCGTCATCCCATATCTATTCTATTACCTTCAGATAGCCGCTGGCCAGCAGCAGACTCCAGACGGCATTTTCATCAGTTCCCGGTTGACAGAACATAATCTGCTCATCAATATGTACGCGGGCTGTAAAAAGCAGCTGACTAAGCAGCTGCTTCTTCTCTGTCTTTCATATATAACAGTTTTAAGAGAATCGGAGTGGAGATGCTGGACACGATGATCAGCAGAATCACCGCCGTGAAATACTCTGGTGTGAGCAGTCCCACAGAGAGCCCTTTCTGGGCCACAATCAGCGCTACCTCCCCTCTGGTCATCATGCCCACACCGATTTTGAGGCTGTCCTGAAAACGGAATCTGCAGAGCTTTGCCATTAAGCCGCAGCCGACGATTTTGGTGATCAGCGCCACGATAACGAACCCTGCGGAGAACAGCAGAAGTCCTGCGCTGACATTGTCTATGCTGGTCTTCAGACCGATGCTGGCGAAGAATATTGGGCCGAAGATGATATAGGAACTGACCTCCATCTTGCGGTCTATGTAGGAGGAATCCTGGATAGAGCAGAGGACGATACCCGCCACATAGGCTCCGGTGATATCTGCGATTCCAAAGTACTTTTCCGCCGCATAGGCGAAGAAGAAGCACAGTGCCAGGCCCAGGATGGGGATTCTCTGGGTGTGGGGATAACGCTCGTCAAGCTTTTTGAATATCTTATAGACGATGAAGCCTGCCACCAGTGCCATAATGAAGAACAGCACCGTGGAGAGGACCACGCTTCCGGGGTTGGATTCCGGATTCTTGAAGCCAATTACAAATGTCAGCACGATGATGCCGATGACATCGTCGATGATGGCGGCGCTTAGGATGGTGGTTCCCACCTTGCCTTTCAGCTTCCCCATCTCCTTCAGGGACTGCACTGTGATACTGACGCTGGTGGCCGTCATGATGACGCCTATGAACACGGCCTTGTAGAACTCCTCCGAACCCCAGGGAGCTGCACCATAGAAGCCCATGTACAGAAGTGCTCCTCCCAGAAGAGGGATGAATACGCCGGAGCAGGCAATCAGGAGAGCCACAGGTCCGGTCTTCATCAGTTCCTTCAGATTTGTCTCCAGTCCTGCGGAGAACATCAGAAGTACCACGCCGATTTCCGCCATGTGAGCCAGGAAATCTGACTGCTGCACCAGTCCCAATAAGCTTGGGCCAATCAGGAGACCTGCGATGATTTCTCCTACCACCTGAGGCGCCCTGCACTTTCGGGCCAGTATTCCACAGAGCTTCGCGAAAACGATAATAATTGCCAGATCCTTGAAAATGCTGTATGTTTCCATAATCCTTTCACTCTTTTCTTATTATATTAAACTCTAACCAAAGAATGATTATAGCACAAATTTTGCCAATGTAAAGTAAAAAATGGACCTTGGAATGCCGGTGGCCTCTGCAGCTCTGCTTTATCCGCTAAATCCGATTTTTCCTTTTTTCGGGAAATGCCTTCCGGTAAGCAGCGGCGGTGACACCTTCGTAGCGCTTAAAAAGCCGCATGAAGTATTTTTCATCTGAAATACCTGTCTGCTCACTGATTTCCGCCAGGGAGAGTTTGGGCATGGATGTCAGCAGATTTTTGGCCACCCGGATGCGCTGGCGGTTCAGATATTCGGTAATGGTACAGCCGCTGTAGCGTTTGAAGACAGCGGTAAGGTAGGAAGGATGGTACCCGAATTTCTCTGCGATACCGGCCACGGAGAGCGAGGTATCATAGTTGAGCTGCAGCCATTCCATGAGATCGGCAATGTTCAGCGGAATATTTTCTCCCTGCTGCAGCATGTGATGGCGGAAGAAGCATTCGTTTGTCAGTTCCAGCAGCAGGGTGCTTTGTGCATAATTACACTGTACCGCAGAGAGGCTGCCCAGACGTTTGGCCAGATCAAGGAGCTGTACGAACAATACATTGACCCGGCTGTTGGCGGAGAGAGAGCCGGTCTCAGGAAGAATATAACGGGGACAATCGTTTTCCCGGAAGAAGGCCGCTGTCTTAGTCTCTTCGCAGAGGGTTGCTTCTCCGGCATGAAAATGGAAATGGGTCCAGTAAAAAGACAGCTCTCCCTCGGTAGGCCGGGTGCCGAAATGATATTCTTCCGGAAATAAAAGCACAAACTGACCGGGAGTCAGATGGTAACTGCGGTCTCCTGACTGGATATGTAAATTACCCTTTGTCACGGATAGCAATTCGTAGGAATCCATGATACGCTTTGGATGCAGGAACTGATTTTCATTGGTCAGATTCCCTGCAGATGAGAAAGAGACAGGCAGCGCAGCGTCGGATATCAGATACAACATATATGATTTGTCCACCTTTCCTTGAAAACTGTAGGTTGTGATCCTTTATGAAAATGATAACATAAATTTCAGGGCCAGACAATTCCAGGGATACAGATATTTGCTTTTGTACACAAATGAATCAGTATCCTTTTCCGGAAAAGTTTCTATATCGGGAATGATATAAAATATGCAGACAGGAGAAAGAGAAGGAGAGGTAACAGGATGAGTAAAAAAGCAGGTGAAGTCAGAAGCGGTCAGGTAAAAATTTCCGATGCATTCTGGTCTCAGATGCAGGAAAAGGTAATTGATGTGGTGATACCTTTTCAGGAAAAGGTATTGAATGACGAAGTTCCGGGTGTGGCGAAGAGCCATGCCATCGAGAATTTCAGGATTGCGGCGGGATTGAGCCAGGGGGAATTCTACGGGATGGTATTCCAGGACAGCGATATGGCAAAGTGGCTGGAAGGTGTGGCTTATTCCCTGACTGTAAAGCCGGATTCGGCGCTGGAGGCGAGAGCGGATGACATCATTGAGATCATAGAGAAAGCCCAGCAGCCGGACGGCTATCTGGACACTTATTTCATTGTAAAGGAGCCGGAGCGCCGCTGGCAGAATCTCCATGAATGCCATGAGCTGTACTGTGCGGGGCATATGATGGAAGCAGGGGCGGCGTATTACGAAGCCACAGGAAAGGACAGACTTCTTCGTGTGGTGGAGCGCCTGGCAGATCACATCATCAGCCTGTTCGGCCCGGAAGGGGAGAAATCCCATGGGATTCCCGGACATCAGGAAGTGGAAATCGGCCTGATGAAGCTGTACCATGTGACAGGAAAAGAAAAGTACAGGGATATGGCGAGACATTTTCTGGAAGAAAGAGGAAAAAATCCGGATTATTTCTATGAGGAGAAGATGAAAAGAGGCTGGCAGCACTGGGGACAGTACAGCACTGACAAGCTGGATGTGACTTATAACCAGGCCCATGAGACTGTCTATGAACAGAAGGAAGCAGTGGGGCATGCCGTCCGTGCATTATATATGTATACGGCCATGGCAGATCTGGCCGGCGCTGACGGGGATGAGAAACTGTATCAGGCCTGCAGAACTCTGTGGGAGAATGTGGTGAATAAGAAGATGTATATTACCGGTGCGTTGGGGGGGAATCCCGAGGGTGAATCATTTTCCAGTAACTATGAGCTCCCCAATGACATGGCATATGCGGAAACCTGTGCTTCCATAGCCATGGTATTTTTCGCACATCGTATGCTGGAAATGGAGATGGACGGCTGCTATGCGGATATTATGGAAAAGGAACTGTATAACAGTACCATCAGCGGCATGCAGCTGGATGGAAAAAAGTACTTTTATGTCAATCCGCTGGAGTGTGAACCGGGGGTCTCCGGAAAGCTTTTTGGATACCGGCATTCGCTTCCCATGCGGCCGGGATGGTATGCATGTGCCTGCTGTCCGCCCAATCTGGTGCGTCTGATTACTTCGCTGGGAAAATACTGCTGGAGTGAAAATGATTCCGCCATTTACTCTCATCTGATGATCGGACAGAAGGCGGAACTGGAGAAAGCACAGGTTATCGTGGATACTTCTTACCCCTGGGAAGGGAAAGCTGATTATACCATTATGCCGAAGACGGAAGAGGAATTTACGCTGGCAATTCATATTCCCGGCTATGTGGACTTCGAAAGAGAGGAGAACTGCCTGCGCGTCAACGGAGAAATACTGGATGCCGGGAAACTGCTGAAAAAGGGCTATGTATATATCACAAGAAAGTGGACTGTCGGAGATAAGGTATCCCTTCGGTTCCCTCTGGAGGTGCGCAGGGCGTATGCCAATCAGCATGTGCGGGAGAATGCAGGATGTGTGGCACTTCTGCGGGGACCGATGGTGTATTGCTTTGAAGGGGTGGACAACGGTGAAATGATTCAGAGTCTGCGGATACCAAAGGACCTGAAAGCGATTCCATTTACCTGTGAAGAAGGTGTTCTGAAAGGAAATGTACTGCTTTCCATAGAGGGGTATCGCATGGTCGGAAGCGACGAACTGTACAGCGAAAAACCGCCGGTGAAGGAAAAGGCAAAGCTTACAGCCGTCCCCTATTATACGTGGGCAAATCGCGGTGAGAATCAGATGCGGGTGTGGATGCAGGAGGAGTAATGCCGGAAGCGGGGAACAAACTGCCGGAACCTCTTGTAAAATGGAGTGCTATCGTTTATAATGGGCGATGCATGAAAATTTACAGAGAAAGAGAAAGGCGTGATTTGTATGGAAATGATTAAGAAATTCTTTGAACCTGTGGATATGACGGAAGGCACGCCCTGGAAGAAGATTGTCTTTTTTACGGTCCCCATGCTGGTGGGGAACATTGCCCAGCAGCTTTATAATACGGTGGACAGCGTTGTAGTGGGAAATTACGTGGGAGACAATGCACTGGCGGCAGTGGGAAGCGCCGGACCTATCTTAAACCTGCTGATAGTCCTGTTTGTGGGAATCAGCGTGGGGGCAGGCATCATGGTTTCTCAGTATTTCGGAGCAAAGGAGAGGGAGGAGCTTTCCACTACCATCGGAAACTGTATCACGCTCACGGGGATAGCGACGATTTTTGTGATGATTGTGGCA
The DNA here is from genome assembly GCF_024623325.1 of Acetatifactor muris. Classification (GTDB taxonomy): domain Bacteria; phylum Bacillota; class Clostridia; order Lachnospirales; family Lachnospiraceae; genus Acetatifactor; species Acetatifactor muris. The sequence goes on along the minus strand of NZ_JANJZD010000005.1, from coordinate 196,667 downwards.
TCTCTGGTGGCGAGACCTTTGCTGGAACTTCTGGATACCCCGGAATCCATCATTGACTGGTGTCATTCGTATCTGCTGATTTTGTTTATCGGTTCCTCGGGACTGGCGTTTTATAATATCCTCAGCGGAATCCTGAGGGGACTGGGAGACTCCATGTCTGCCCTGGTCTATCTTCTGGTATCGACTCTTGTCAATATTGTGCTGGACCTGGTGTTTGTGGCAAAGCTGGATATGGGAGTTAACGGTGTGGCGCTGGCCACGGTGATTGCCCAGGTGATTTCCGCCCTGCTGTGTCTGTTCAGGTTAATGCGGATGACAGAGCTTTTTGATCTGAAGCCGGCTTATCTGAAGCTGCAGAAAAAGCATACGGTGAAAATCATTCAGCTGGGACTTCCCTCCGGTATTACCCAGGCGATTTTCTCCATGGCGATGATTGTAGTGCAGTCGCTGACCAACAGTTTCGGCGAAATGTTTATTGCCGCCAACGTAATCATCATGCGCGTGGACGGATTTGCCATGATGCCGAACTTCTCCTTCGGCACGGCAATGACTACCTATGCCGGTCAGAATGTAGGCGCCAAAATGTATGACAGAGTGGAGAGAGGAGCAAAGCAGGGGACAGCCATTGCCATGGCCACATCCACCGTTCTGACAGGGATGATTCTGCTCTTCGGAAAGGCACTGATGGGAATCTTTACGAAGACGCCGGAGCTGGTGGAGCTGAGCCGGAATATGATGGGAATTCTGGCAGTGGGATATATTGCCATGGCGGTTACCCAGAGTCTGTCCGGGGTTATGCGCGGGGCCGGAGACACGGTGACCCCCATGTGGATTTCCATTGCCACGACGGTTCTGATTCGTGTGCCCATCGCCTATGGAATTGCTTTTTTCACCAGATCACCGGAGTTTCCGGGGGGCAGGCAGGAATGTATCTTTATATCGCTGCTGGCTTCATGGGTGTTTGGGGCAATTATCACCTTTTTCTTCTACAAGCGAGGAAAGTGGAAGGAGAAGGCAGTCTGAGGTCTGCAATTACATAAAAACGGAAAACCGGTCAGAAGCCGGTTTTTTGTTACTGTGAAAGGTGGATAATTTTGGAGAAGAGAGATACGAAATACCTGCAGTATCTGCAGATATTAAGAGAAGAACTGATTCCGGCCATGGGGTGTACGGAGCCAATTGCCATTGCCTACGGGGCGGCCCGGGCGAGGGTGCTTCTTGGGGAAAAGCCGGAGAGAATTCTGGTGGAAGCCAGCGGGAATCTGATTAAAAATGTCAAGAGTGTGGTGGTTCCCAACACAGGCGGCCTGAAGGGGATTGAGGCGGCAGCTGCAGCGGGAGCGCTGGCCGGGAAACCGGAAAAGGAGCTGGAGGTGATTGCGGATATTACGGAGGAACAGAAGGCGGAGCTGGCATTGTTCCTGGGCAGGAAGGCGGTGGAGGTCCGCTTTCTGGACAGTAAATTTCCGCTTGATCTGATCGTTACCGCAGAAGGCTTTGGACATCGCACAAGGGTGAGAATCGCGCAGTATCACACCAATGTTGTGCTGGAGGAGACAGACGGGCAGGTGACATTCCGGAAGGAAGCGGCAGGCAGAGAAGAAGGCCTGACGGACCGCAGTGTTCTGAATGTAGAAGACATTCTGGACTTTGCGGAATCGGTGGAGATTGAAGAAGTCAGAGAGACGCTGGAGAAACAGATCTCCTGCAATATGGCCATTGCAGAGGAGGGAATCCGGAATTCCTACGGTGCCAATGTGGGAAGCGTGCTGCTGAAGCTGTATGGAAATGAAATTCATAACAGGGCCAGGGCCATGGCAGCAGCAGGTTCGGATGCCAGAATGAGCGGCTGTGAGTTGCCGGTGATAATCAATTCCGGGAGCGGCAATCAGGGGATTACTGTCAGCGTTCCCGTGATTGAATATGCCAGAGAGTTGAAGGTGGGGCAGGAGAAGCTGTACCGGGCACTTGTGCTGTCCAACCTTCTGGCCATTCATCAGAAGACAGGGATAGGCCGGCTGTCAGCCTATTGTGGCGCTGTCAGCGCCGGAAGTGCCGCAGGGGCGGCGATTGCTTACCTGTACGGAGGCGATTATAAGACCATCGCACATTGTCTGGTAAATTCTCTGGCAGTGACTTCGGGAATGATATGCGACGGAGCAAAAGCTTCCTGTGCCGCCAAGATTGCATTTTCCATCGAATCTGCATTGCTGGGCTATGAGATGTATAAAATGGGCAGTCAGTTCCGGGACGGAGAAGGAATTGTCAGGAAAGGTGTGGAAAATACCATTGCAAATGTAGGACGCCTGAGCAAAGAAGGTATGAGGGAGACGGACAGGGAGATTCTGAAAATGATGACGGAAGCAAGGTGCTGAACAAGCTGTGGAATATGAACGGGGCTGTCCGCTTTCAAGGGACAGCCCCGTTCCACACACTCTCTCAGAGACTTCGTCCAGTGAATACCGCCACAGAGCGGGGATGCATAATGAACTCATGATCAATGCGGACTTCTTCCCCTTCCGGGTAGAAATAGCGGTTCTGTTCGTCCCCCCAGGTGTTGACGCTCAGATACCAGCCGAGAGGGCAATCCAGCTCCGGGACGGTAATCCGTACATCTTCCCAGTGACTGTTGACTGCTATATATACCAGGTCATCTGTCCTGGTTTCCGGGTTGTAGCCGGCAAAGCTTACAGCCAGAGTTTTGGCATCCTGGGGAATGTAGATTTCTTCCGCATTGACATTGTGAGTGTGCATCGGATCCATGCCGCAGACTGCTTCCGGAAGCATTTTGCGGATGACGGGATGGGTGTGTCTGTAATGGATCATGAATTTGAAAAATTCGAACAGCTCCCTGTTTTTTTCCAGCAGACTCCAGTCCAGCCATGAAATTTCATTGTCCTGACAATAGGCGTTATTATTGCCGGACTGAGAATTCCCGAATTCGTCTCCGGCCAGAAACATGGGAGTTCCGCGGCTGCACATCAGCACAGCGCAGGCATTGCGTATCATGCGGAATCTCAGGGAAAGGATTTCGGGATTGTCGGTGTCACCCTCGACACCGCAGTTCCAGCTGCGGTTGTCATCGGAACCGTCCGTATTGTTCCAGCCGTTTCTTTCATTGTGCTTTTCGTTATAGGAATACAGATCATACAGTGTAAATCCGTCATGGCAGGTGAGAAAATTGACACAGGAATTATAGCCTGCATAATTGTTCGTGTTGTCGGAATAGAATCCGCCATAGAGATCGCCGGAACCGGAAATGCTCCATGCAGCTTCCCAGGAATGCCAGAAATCTCCCTTTAAAAAGGCTCTGAGAGAGTCCCGGTAACGGCCGTTCCACTCGGCCCAGCGTTTGCTGGCCGGGAACTTTCCCACCTGGTACAATCCGCCTGCGTCCCAGGCTTCGGCAATCAGCTTCACATTGCGCAGAACGGGGTCCATGGCCAGAAGCTCCAGAAGAGGCGGATTGTTCAGAGGAGAACCGTCCTCATGCCTTCCCAGAATACTGGCAAGATCAAAGCGGAAGCCGTCGATTCTGTAATTTACCGTCCAATAGCGCAGACATTCCAGAATCATCTGGCGGACAGCCGGGTGATTGCAGTTCAGGGTATTGCCGCAGCCGCTGAAATTATAATAATTTCCGTTGGGTGTCAGCATATAATAAACCTTATTGTCAAAGCCTTTAAAGCAGAAGGTCGGTCCTTTTTCATTGCCTTCCGCAGTGTGATTGAACACCACATCCAGAATCACTTCAATGCCGTTATCATGCAGGGCTTTGATGAGAACTTTCAGTTCGGTGCCCTCCTGATTGTACTCGTCTCCGGCGATATATCCCGTGTTGGGCGCAAAAAAACTTACCGTGTTATACCCCCAGTAATCAAGAAGCTTTTCTCCGTTCACCTCCCGGGCGTTCATGGTCTCGTCAAATTCGAAAATGGGCATCATTTCCACCGCATTGATTCCCAGCTCCTTCAGATAGGGAATTTTTTCCATCAGACCGGCAAAAGTTCCCCGATGAGTCACACCGGAAGAGGGGTGATAGGTAAATCCTCTCACGTGCAGTTCATAAATAATCAGATCGCTCATGGTGCGGGAGGACTGAGGCATATCTCCCCAGTCAAAAGAATCCCGGATCACACGGGCATGGTAACTTCCGTGCGTCTGACTTCCCCATTGCCGCTGACCGGCCACCGAGCGTGCGTATGGGTCCAGAAGAACGGCATTCCGATTAAATATAAGCCCGTTTTCCGGCTCGTAGGGACCGTCTACCTGGTAGGCATATTCAAATTCCTCGATATCCAGTCCGAACACAATCATGGAATAGACATCTCCGATTTTATAGGCTTCGGGAAACGGGAGTCTGGCATAAGGAGTAACTGCATTTCTGTGAAACAGAAGAAGCGTGCACGAAGTGCCGTAATGGGTATGGACAGTAAAATTTACGCCTACCGGGAGCATCATTGCCCCATGAACGTCAAAAAGTCCGGGACGGACGGGAAAACCTTCGATTTCTGCCATCGGCGTCAGCGAACGATGAATTTCCGGAATATAAGTCTGTGTATATAGTTTCAAATTATGCCTCCTGTTGTTTATGCATTTTGCGTATAACGGCATTGGGGAAATCCGCTGCAGCCCCAGAAAGCCCCGAATCGGCCTTTGCGGCGGATCAGCATACCGCCGCATCTGGGACAGGGGAGCCCGGACTGGTCAGAACTGTCCCGGTTTTTCTGCTGCGCCAGAAGCAGCCCCAGCTGCTCGTAACATTGCTGGTTCATGATGCAGTCGTTCAGTGCGCGGTGGGCGCCTGCGGTCTCAATATGGAAATAGGCGGCTATGTCTGTCAGCCTGTGACGGGGCAGAGCGGGCAGAAGCGTTTTCGACAGATACAGGGTATCCACATAATCATTTTCCACCTTTCGATTCAGCTCTCTGCCCACACCATTGGTAAGAAAACGCATGTCAAATGTATGGATATTGTGTCCCACCAGAATGTTGTTTTCCGCAAAGGCAAGAAATTCTTCCAGGATGGGACAAAGCCCCGGGGCATTCTTCACCATATCGTCACTGATTCCGTTGATGCCTGTTGCGGTGGCGGGAATGTGTCTGCCGGGATTGACCAGCGAGGAAAAGCGGGATGTCACCTGTCCCGACTGCACTTTTATCGCGGAGAGTTCAATGATTTCATCCTTTTTCGGACTTAATCCTGTTGTCTCCAGATCGAATACCACATAATCTTTTGTATATATGGAAAGCCTTTTTCCGTTTTTTTCGGTCATGGTATACTGTCCTTCACAGCAGCCGGACGGGTGCCTGACCGCTGTATCCTTTGTCTGAATACATTATTTACTGCATTACAGAATACTATATGGGTATGGAAAAAGCAAGGGAATTTTCAGGATTCTCTGCGGGTCCGCCGCAGGGAGGTATAAAATTCAGATTTAAGTAAAATATAAGATTATTTTAATGAAAACCAACCATATTTTCTGGTAAAATCAGGATAGAAATCTGCAGGTTACAGAAAGGCAGGAATGGGAATATGGGAACTGTGCTTAATTATCTGGAAAAATATGGAAAATATACCTTTGCGGAAATGCCCATGACCGAGGTGGACAGTCTGGCTCTGTGTCAGCTTTCCTATTTGAAATTTGACGGTATGGTGTCGGAGGAAGGAGAGCCCGTCATCCTGAAAAGCCTGAGGGAACATCCGGATTACGAGAAGCTTTTTGCGGATGTGCGCTATGAGAAGGTAAACAGGGCACTGTTGGAGGAGATGATACAGAGCAGGCGTTTCGGCCACATGAAGCTGAACTATTATGTCAACGTAATCGAAGAGAAATGGGAGACACAGTTTTCGGCTGTTACCTGTTTCCCGGATGAAGAAATTGTCTATGTGGTTTTCCGGGGAACAGATGAGACAATAGTGGGATGGAAGGAAGATTTTAATATGGCTTTTCTGTCACCGGTGCCGGGCCAGGAGTACAGTGTCAGGTATCTGGAATCAGTGACAGGTAAATTTGAGGGGCCGTTTTATGTGGGAGGACATTCAAAAGGGGGAAATCTGGCAGTGTACAGCGCTATGAATGCAGCCCCGCATATTCAGGACAGAATCATCCGGATTTACAGTATGGACGGTCCGGGATTCAGACCGGAGGTGCTGGAAAAGTGCGGCTATGACAAAATTGCAGAGAAGGTGGTGAAAATTTTGCCCAATTCTTCCCTGGTAGGTATGATTTTTGAGTCAGATATGCATTTTCAGGTGGTAAAAAGCAATACCTTCGGCCTCCTGCAGCATGATCCCTATACCTGGCAGGTGACGGGAAACCATCTGGTCAGAGCGAATGACCTGTATGAGCGCAGAAAGGAAATGGACAATAACCTGAATCAATGGATATTGTCCCTGGATGAACAGCAGCTCCGCACCTTTGTGGATACATTGTATCATGTGATTACTGCTTCAAAGGCGGATAATCTGATCGATTTTACCGCAGAGTGGAGGCGCAGCATGAATGGTATCATCGGCGCTTTAAAACAAGTAGACGAAGAGACTGTGAAGATGCTGAAAGAGATGGTCAGGTCGCTTTTCGAGATTGCAAGAGCCAACAGAAAGCGGCAGATTGCCGCCAAAACCGAAGGGGCCTGGAATCTGCTTACGCAGAAACAGAAACCAGAGAAACAAAATAAGTCAAAACCTTCTCCCCTGTGATGCCGGTGCGCTGTTCGTCAATCCGTTCCGGATGCCATTGAACCCCGAGGATGGGCATCGTCTCATGGGCGATGGCTTCTATGCAGCCATCCTCCGGGCAGCGCTGAACCGCGGTCAGGTTTCTGCCCAGCCTGCCCAGAGCCTGGTGATGAGCGCTGTTTATGGTCATTTTTTCTCCGTATAAATGGCGGAGCCAGGAATTTTCGGCATTCACGGCAGAGTGGCACTTATCCCCCCGGTCGTATTGATGGCGTCCCAGGGCGTCAGGATCCAGATTCTGGATAATGGCGCCTCCCAGGCCTACATTTATAATCTGCATTCCCTTGCAGATACCCAGAACAGGAATTCGCCTGCACAGGGCAATATCGAAAGCATGAAGCTGCAGAATATCCAGTTTCGTGTCAATATCACGGGAACCGTGGTTCTGTTCTCCGAAAAAAGCAGGGGTAATGTCACCGCCGCCGGGAAGCAGCAGCGCGTCGCAGCAGCATACATCCCCTGGATTTATTGTAACCACCGGTATGGCGGAGGCAGATTGAACATAACGGACATAGTTGAGTGTGTCGGATTTTTTTCCCACAATGGCGATTTTCATTTTCTGATACCTTTCTGATCAGGTTCCGCGGGGCGGAACGCCCTGAATTCATTCAAAACAGTTATTTCATTATATGCCGGGAGAGCTATTGTATTTCTGACCGTTTGAGATTATAATGGAGAAAGTTTTGGCGAAAGTTCCGGAAAAGCTGTATAAAAGGAGTTATATCGTATGAAAGCATGGGTCCTGACAGAGATAGGAGAGATACGACTGGAAGCATGGGATAAGCCTGTACCGGGCCCCGGGGAAGTGCTGCTGGCGGTAAAGGCCGCAGGTGTCTGCGGTTCCGACATCCCGCGGATTTATCAGACGGGGGCGCATGTGCATCCACTGATTCCCGGCCATGAATTTTCCGGAATCGTTGTCGACACAGGGGCGGAGACTGAATGGCCGGGAAAACGTGTGGGTGTATTTCCGCTGATTCCCTGCAAAAGCTGCAGACCCTGTGCGGAGGGGCATTATGAGATGTGCAGGCATTATGACTATCTGGGATCCCGCAGGGACGGCGGATTCGCGGAATATGTGTGTGTTCCTGCCCGCAATCTGGTGGAGCTTCCTGATAATGTTTCTTACGAAGAGGCGGCAATGCTGGAGCCTATGGCGGTGGCGGTACATGCCATGAGACGGGCGCAGCCGGGAAATCAGGATACAATAGCAATCTGCGGGATGGGAACCATAGGACTGCTGCTCCTTATGTTCCTGCTGGAAGCGGGAAAGGCAGAAGGGCTGCGCCCGGAAAGAATCCTTGTGGTGGGCAACAAGGAATTTCAGAAGCAGAAAGTGCTGAAGCTGGGGCTGCCGGAAGACTGCTGGTGTGACAGCCGGAAGCAGAATGCGGATGAATGGCTGAAAGAACATACCGGAGGTGGCGGCGTGGATGTGTTCTTCGAGTGTGTGGGAAAGCAGGAGACTCTGGTACAGGCAGTGAATCACACCTCGGCGGGCGGAAGAATCTGTCTGGTGGGAAATCCTGTGTCGGGTATGACTCTGGAGAGAGATGTGTATTGGAAGATTCTCCGCAATCAGCTGACTGTAACCGGAACATGGAATTCGTCGTTTTGTCATGAAGAGACGGATGACTGGCATTATGTACTGGACCGGCTGGCCCGGAAGCAAATCATCCCGGGCGGGTTTATTACCCATAGATTTCCGCTGGAGGAGCTGGACAGAGGCTTCCGCATTATGCGTGACAAGTCCGGCGATTATGGGAAGATAATGGGGATTTTATAGATGGGAGAGATAATCTGAAGGAGAGGACTGCCGGTCCGGGGATCGGATAAAAGTAAATTACCATGATAAAAAAGAAGTTAAAGTGCAAAGGGAAGTATGACATCCGCAAGACGGCGCCGTTTTTTGCATTGCTGCTTCCCAGTCTGATTATGTTGATTTTATTTATAATCAGGAGAATCTATCCCTTTGGAGACAGAAGCTTTCTGTTTTCAGACATGTATCATCAGTATATGCCTTTTTTCAGCGAGCTGCTGCATAAAGTCAGAGGGGGAGAATCTCTGAATTTCTCTTTCAATGTAGGGATAGGATCGAATTTTCTGGCTCTGTTTGTGTATTATCTCGCCAGCCCCTTTCACATTTTTTCTCTGCTGGTACCGGAAAGCCATCTCATGGAATTTATGAGCTATCTGATTGTGCTGAAAATCGGGCTGGCAGGGCTTACCGCCTACATTTACCTGCGGAAGCATTCTGTCTCGCAGAATGCCCGGGGATGGCAATCCGGTCTGAATGCTCTCTGCCCGACAGAGGACAGCTGCTTTGGAGCGCTGCTTTTTTCCTGCTTTTATGCGCTGTCGGGATTTATGGCGGCCTATAATTACAATATTATGTGGGTAGATTGCGTGGTGCTGCTTCCTCTTGTGGTGCTGGGACTGGAGAGGCTGGTGAAGGAGGGGCGCTGCGGACTGTACTGTGTGATGCTGGCGTTGTCCATTTTTACCAATTACTATCTTTCCATTATGATCTGCATTTTTCTGGTGCTGTATTTTATTCTGCTTCTGGTAACGGAGAGAGGCGGCCTGCGCAGCATCGGACATTTTGTGTTCTTTTCTCTGCTGGCCGGAGGTATGGCCGCAATACTGCTGATTCCGGAGGTCTGCGCCATATTGAAGACAGATTTCGGAGATATGGATTTTCCGAAAAAGGTGGAATCCTATTTTTCCGTATTGGATATGCTGGCGAGACACTGTATGTGTGTGACGACGGAACGGGGACTGGACCACTGGCCCAACATTTTCTGCGGCAGTGCCGTACTGATATTGATTCCCATGTATCTGATGAATAAAAGCATTTCTGTCCGGGAAAAGTTCTGCCGCATGACGCTGGCAGGATTTCTGCTGCTGAGTTTCGGCACAAATATACTTGACTTTATCTGGCATGGCCTGAATTATCCGGATTCTCTTCCGGCGAGACAGTCATTTATTTATATTTTCCTTGTGCTGGTAATGTGTTATGACGCCTGGCGGTATTTACGGAATGCGGACGAACAGCAGATTGTATACGGCTGTCTGTGCGCGGCTGTGTTTGTTCTGTTTTGCGAGAAATTCATTGACCATGAAGACTTTGAACTGGGTGTAAAAGTCCTGACTTTGGTGTTTGCGGGAATATATGGCATATTGCTGTATCTGTATCGTACAAGAGAAAGCCGCAATGTACACCGGGCTGTAGCTGTCACGGCATTGGCCGTGGTGATTGCGGAATGTGGTATCAACACATTCGCTACAAGCGTGGGAACGGTGAGCCGCAGTGCCTATCTCGGCCAGCAGGCGGACTACAGAGCGCTTTATGAAATGACGAAAGAGCAGGAACAGGGCGTTTATCGTCTGGAGAAATTTACCAGAAAAACCAAGAATGACGGAACGCTCACAGGCTATCCCACAGCCAGTGTGTTCTCCTCCACGCTGAATTCTTATGTGATGGATATGTATAAGAGGCTGGGAATGCGCCACAGTAAGGTATATTATGGCTTTGACGGGGCAACGGCACTGACCTCCGCCATGCTGAATGTAAAATATATGTTCGGGGAATCGGAGAAATATGAGAATGGACTGTATACGCTGGCTGGTCAGAGCGGGGACATCTGTCTGTATCAATGTAATGCCGTTCTGCCTTTCGGCTATGTGGCGCCCACAGGCTTTGACCTGCCGGAAGAGGAGGGGATTCAGGGACTTCGACTGCAGAACCGCATGGTGAAGGACCTGGGGATTGACGGTGCGCTGTTCGTAAAGTGCGAGAGAAGTGTATCCGGGGATGATATCGTATTTACGGCGAAAAAGGAGGGATACTATTATGGGATTCTCACTGCTTCCGGAACCGGTAAAGTAGATTATCTCGGAGGAAGCACGGAAGAAGAAAAGTTTATTGATCTGAAGAAGGGATCCATTCTATATCTGGGATATCTGGAAGAAGGCAGGAAAATCACGCTGACCAATGGAAATGAGGAGGATACCACACCGGAGATTTCGGTGGATGTGTACCGGATGGACGAAGAAGTGCTGGGCGAGGTGCTGGAACTGCTTTCTGCACAGTATATGGAAAATGTGGAGTGGGGAAGCGACTGGCTTACCGGAACACTTACTCTGGAGAATGCGGGCAGGCTGATCTGTTCTATTCCTTATGAGGATGGCTGGAAGATTTTGGTCAACGGCAGGGAAACGGAGGGAACTTTGTTCGGCGGATGCCTGATGGCGTTTGACCTGGAACCGGGAGAATATACTTTTGAGATGCACTATATTCCCAGCGGAGCCCACGCGGGTATTGCAGTGAGCGCAGTGAGTATCGGAATCTTTATTCTGACTGTGACCGTGAAGAAGAGAAGAGTCCGTCAGAAACCCGGACGTGGTATTGAGAACAGTTCGACAAAAAGGGCCGCCGATTGAGGAACTCAGATAGGAGAAAGCGAGAATGAAAACGAAAGTGGAAAATGCGATGTGGAATGCCGGAAAGCGAACAGCGATGATAGCAGCGGCTTCCGTGATTATGGCGGTGAATCTGAAAACCTTTGTCCGCACGGGCGGTCTGATTCCCGGGGGATTTAACGGACTGACCAGGCTGCTGCAGGAAATCAGCGATATGCTGTGGGGTGTGGAGCCGCCCTTTACTGCCATCAATCTGACGTTGAATGCAATTCCGATTGTGATCAGTTTTAAATTTATCGGTAAGAAATTTACGGGATATTCCTGCCTGATGATTGTGCTTACCGGCCTGCTTACCGATCTGATTCCCGGCTATACGTTCACAGATGACATATTGCTGGTGGCAGTGTTCGGCGGCCTGTTTAATGCCCTGGCCATAGCGGTCTGTCTGATGGCCAATGCCACAAGCGGAGGAACGGATTTCATTGCCATTTTTCTCTCAGAAAAATATGATATTGATTCCTGGAATTATATTTTTGCGGTGAATGTGGTGATACTGGGGATTGCGGGAGCGCTGTTCGGCTGGGAGAAGGCCCTGTATTCCATTATCTTCCAGTTTACTTCCACCCAGGTACTGCACACATTGCATCGCCGGTATCAGAAGCAGACGCTGCTGATCATCACGCAGAAGCCGGAGGAAGTATATATGGCAATCCGGGAGACTACCAACCATGATGCGACGCTGATTAAAGGAGAGGGATGCTATCTGAAGCAGGAATGCAATATGCTTTATTCTGTGGTGGGCAGGGATGAAGTGCGGAAGGTGCTGAACCGTGTCCGGGAGACGGATCCCGGTGCTTTTGTGAATATGATTCGGACGGAGAGTCTGTCAGGGCGTTTCTATCAGCGCCCCAATGACTGAGTGGCCATATCAGAATCTGATGTAATGTACACCGACAAAAAAGACGGGTTTTTATATTGCCCGTCTTTTTTCTGTATGCTATAATGAAACGAATGTCCGGGTGGGGCATTTGCCGGAGATTTGCAGGAAGTTTCAAGTCCATGCATGTAATCGGTGCTTTGCCGGAAGGAATCAGGAAAGGCGCAGGTAGAAGGATGAAGGCATTTTTGGTTTTGGAAGACGGTACTGTATTTGAAGGAACACATATAGGTGCCGACAGAGAAATAATCAGTGAGATTGTGTTCAACACCTCCATGGCGGGATATCTGGAAGTTCTGACAGATCCATCCTATGCGGGACAGGCGGTGTGTATGACGTATCCGCTGACAGGCAATTATGGTATCTGCAGAGAGGATATGGAATCCCGGCGTCCCTGGCCGGATGGATTCATTGTGAGGGAGCTGTCCCGTGTCCCCTGCAATTTTCGCTGTGACATGAGTCTGCAGCAGTTTCTGGAGGAGAACGATGTGCCCGGGATTGCGGGGATCGACACCAGAGCCCTGACGAAGATCCTGCGGGAGAAGGGAACCATGAACGGAATGATTACCACCCGGGAAGATTTTTGTCGGGAAGAGGTACTGCCAAAGCTGAAGGCTTATACCACGGGCAGAGTGGTGGAGCGGGTGACCTGCAGGGAAAAATATATCGTGAAGCCCTCGCTCTCCCTGGATGAGAACGGACCGTTGTCGGGGGCGGCGAGATTTGATGCGGATTATTACGAAAAAGGCGGAAGAGAGCAGAGGCCGACACTGATTAAGGAGCTGAACGGCGTGGGACTGAATGTGGCGCTTCTGGATTTCGGGGCTAAGGACAATATTGCCCTGTCCCTTGCAGGGAGAGGGTGTCAGGTAACGGTCTGGCCGGCATTTACATCCGCGGAGGAAATCATTGCGTCACAGCCGGACGGGATTATGCTCAGCAACGGTCCCGGGGATCCAAAGGAATGCGCGGAGATTATCGGTGAAATTAAGAAGCTTTACGACACAGAGATTCCTGTATTTGCAATCTGTCTGGGACATCAGTTGATGGCTCTGGCAACAGGAGCGGATACCTATAAGATGAAATACGGGCACAGAGGCGGGAATCATCCGGTAAAGGATCTTAAGACAGGAAGGGTGTACATTTCCTCTCAGAATCACGGCTATGTGGTGGACATGGACAAGCTGGATCCGAACGTGGCGGTACCGGCGTTTGTGAATGTAAACGACGGAACCAACGAAGGACTTGCCTATACAGGGAAAAACATTTTCACAGTGCAGTATCATCCGGAGGCGTGTCCCGGTCCTCAGGACTCCGGATATTTGTTTGACCGGTTTATTGACATGATGAGGGAACAGCAGAGGGTGACGAAAATGGAAGGAGGTGCTTCTCATGCCTAAGAATCCTGAGGTAAAACGAGTCATGGTGATCGGTTCCGGGCCCATTGTCATTGGACAGGCGGCGGAATTTGACTATGCGGGCACGCAGGCCTGTCGCTCTCTGAAGGAAGAGGGCGTGGAAGTCGTACTGGTGAACTCGAATCCGGCGACAATTATGACGGATAAGACCATAGCGGACAAAGTATTTATCGAACCTCTTACCATAAGTGTATTGGAGAGGATTATTGAGCAGGAAAAGCCGGACAGCATTCTTCCCACGCTGGGAGGGCAGGCGGGTCTGAATCTGGGGATGGAGCTGGAAGAATCGGGATTTCTCGCCGCCCACGGCGTGACGCTGCTGGGAACTACCGCGGCCACCATCCGCAATGCGGAGGGGCGGCAGGAATTCAAGGATCTGATGGAGCGCATCGGGGAACCCTGCGCGGCTTCCAAAGTGGTGGAGACTGTGGCGGAAGGCGTGGAATTTACCGGGTCCATCGGGTATCCGGTGGTTCTGCGGCCTGCGTATACGCTGGGCGGTTCCGGCGGCGGTATCGCGTATAATCAGGTACAGCTGGAAGAGATTCTGGAGAATGGTCTGCGGCTTTCCAGGGTGGGACAGGTACTGGTGGAGCGCTGTATTGCAGGCTGGAAGGAAATTGAGTATGAGGTCATGCGGGACAGCGGGGGCAACTGTATTACAGTGTGCAACATGGAGAACATTGACCCGGTCGGCGTTCATACCGGTGACAGCATTGTGGTGGCGCCTTCTCAGACATTGAGCGACAAGGAATACCAGATGCTGCGGACTTCCGCTCTGAAGATTATCAACGAGCTGCAGATTACCGGCGGATGCAATGTACAGTTTGCTCTGCATCCCACCAGCTTTGAATATTGTGTCATTGAAGTAAATCCCCGGGTAAGCCGCTCTTCGGCGCTGGCCTCCAAGGCCACCGGGTATCCCATTGCCAAGGTTGCGGCCAAAATTGCCCTGGGCTATACGCTGGATGAGATAAAAAATGCGATCACAAAGAAAACCTGTGCATGCTTTGAGCCGGCTCTGGATTATTGTGTGGTGAAGATTCCCAGGCTGCCCTTTGACAAGTTTATCACGGCGAAGCGGACGCTGACCACGCAGATGAAGGCCACCGGCGAAGTCATGAGTATCTGTGACAATTTTGAAGGGGCGCTGATGAAAGCGATTCGTTCGCTGGAACAGCATGTAGACAGCCTGCGCAGCTATGATTTCAGCGCTCTCACGGCAGAGGAGCTGAAGGACGCCATGAAGGTGGTGGATGACCGGCGTATCTGGATGATTGCAGAGGCTGTCCGCAAGGGGATCAGTTATGAAGAAATTCATGACATTACCATGATTGATATCTGGTTTATAGATAAAATTGCCGCTCTGACAGAGATGGAAGAGACGTTGAGAACCGGGGACCTGACGCCTGCACTTTTGAGAGAGGCGAAGCGGATGGAATTTCCGGACAATGTGATTGCGGAGCTCACCGGCAGAAGCGAAGCTGACATCAGAAAGCTGCGCCATGAAAATGGAATCAGGGCAGTTTACAGGATGGTAGATACCTGTGCGGCAGAATTTGAAGCGTCAACACCTTACTATTACTCCGTGTACGGGGGAGAGTGTGAGGCGCGGGAGAAGACTCCTTTCGCCGAGGACGGTACCCTGACAGCCAATGGGGGGGAGAAGCAGAAGAAGGTACTGGTTCTGGGCTCAGGCCCCATTCGTATCGGACAGGGAATTGAGTTCGATTACTGCTCTGTGCACGCCACCTGGGCTTTTTCAAAGGCAGGTTATGAGACGATTATCATCAATAACAACCCGGAGACTGTGAGTACGGACTTTGACATTGCGGACAAGCTTTACTTTGAGCCTCTGACACCGGAGGATGTGGAGTCCATTGTGGACATTGAAAAGCCGGATGGAGCGGTGGTGCAGTTCGGCGGTCAGACAGCCATCAAGCTCACAGAGAGCCTGATGAAGATGGGGGTTCCCATTCTCGGCACAAGGGCGGAGGATGTGGACGCCGCGGAAGACAGAGAGCTTTTCGACAAAATACTGGAAGAGACAGGAATTCCCCGTGCGGCGGGCGGTACGGTATACACAGCCGAGGAGGCAAAGGCGGTGGCCAACCGTCTGGGATATCCGGTGCTGGTGCGTCCTTCCTATGTGCTGGGCGGCCAGGGAATGCAGATTGCCATTTCCGATGAAGAGATTGAGGAGTTCATGGCAATCATTAACCGGATTGCGCAGGATCACCCGATTCTGGTGGATAAGTATCTCCAGGGCAAGGAGATTGAGGTGGATGCTGTCTGTGACGGGACAGATATTCTGATTCCCGGCATTATGGAGCATATTGAACGGACTGGTGTACATTCGGGGGACAGCATTTCGGTGTACCCTGCGCATACCATCGGCAAACTGGTGAAGGATAAGATTGCAGAGTATACAAGGCGTCTGGCGAAAGCGCTTCATGTAAAGGGATTAATCAATATTCAGTTTATAGCCATCGGAGAGGATGTGTATGTCATTGAGGTGAATCCCCGCTCTTCACGTACGGTTCCCTATATCAGCAAGGTGACAGGCATTCCCATCGTGGATTTGGCTGCAGAAGTTATCATCGGAAAAACCATACGGGAGCTGGGCTATCAGCCGGGGCTGCAGCCGGAGGCACAGTATTATGCCATCAAGATGCCGGTATTCTCCTTTGAGAAGATTCGCGGAGCGGAAATCAGTCTGGGACCGGAGATGAAGTCCACCGGAGAATGCCTGGGAATTGCCCGGGAGTTTCATGAGGCGCTTTACAAGGCTTTTCTGGGGGCCGGCGTAAGTCTGCCCAGGCATAAGAACATGATTATCACCGTGAAGGATGCAGATAAGGGAGAGGCCATTGAAATCGGGCGTCGCTTTGAGAAGCTGGGATATACAATTTATGCCACCAGAAGCACGGCTGCTGCATTGAATGAAGCCGGTGTGAAGGCAAGAAAGGTGAATAAGATTTCTCAGGAATCGCCCACAGTGATGGATTTGATTCTGGGACATCGGATTGATCTGGTCATTGACACGCCTACTCAGGGGCGGGATAAGTCCAGAGACGGTTTCCTGATTCGACGGACTGCCATTGAGACGGGAGTGAACTGTATTACGTCCATGGACACGGCGAGAGCATTGCTGACCAGCCTGGAAAATGCAGGGAAGAACCTGACGCCTGTGGATGTGGCACAGATTACGGAATGACGGGAGACGGGGAGGGTAATGAATATGGCCGATGGACCTAAGGTGTTAAGTAATAAGGTGTTTTTATATCTGACAGAATTTTTTGCAGGTATGTCTGTGATGGCGGTGGAGCTGGGAGCCAGCAGGCTGCTGGCCCCATACTTCAGCTCTTCCCAGATTGTGTGGACAATCATCATCGGAACCATTATGATTGCCATGGCACTGGGGAATATATACGGGGGAAGAAGCGCGGACAGAAATCCGGACCCCGGCAGGCTCTACACAAGGATTTTAATCGCGGCAGTGTGGATAGCGGCTATTCCGGCGGTGGGGAAATACATTATTGTGGGAATCTCAGCATTGCTGATTTTCTCCGTGAGCAGTAATTTCCTGATTGTTGCGGCATTTGCAGCCTGTATGGTAATTTTTGTATTCCCTTTGTTTCTGCTGGGAACAGTGACGCCTTCGCTGGCAAAGTATTCGGTGGGCAATCTGCAGGAAAGCGGCAAGATTGTAGGGAATCTGGGGGCTTTTAACACTGTGGGCAGTATAATCGGAACTTTTGTGCCCACTTTTGTAACCATTCCTTCTGTGGGAACTTCTGTTACATTTCTGATTTTTGCAGGGATTCTGCTGGTGCTCGCTCTGATTTATTTTATCAGTGCGGGAACAGGAAAGGGGAGGCTTGTGGTATCCGGTCTCTGCTTTCTGCTCAGCTGTATTCTGGGGTACTCTGACAGCTTTGCTTTCTGGGAGAGTAACCTGGCTTATGAGGGGGAGTCGGTCTATAACTATCTGCAGGTAAAAGAGAGCGGCAGAAGCGTTATCCTTTCCACGAATGTACTTTTTGGAGTGCAGTCCATTTATATGAAGGAGCAGGGGCTTACCGGTATGTATTATGACTATGCCATGGCGGCTCCGCTGATGGTGGAAGGAAAGACACCGGAAGATTGTTCCGTGCTGATTCTGGGCATGGGTACAGGGACATATGCCACACAATGCAGGAAATATTTCGGTGATATGGAGATTGAAGGAGTGGAGATTGATGACAAAATCACGGCACTTGCCAGGGAATACTTTTATCTGCCGGAGGATGTGCCTGTCACTACTTATGACGGCAGGGCCTTCCTGAATGCGGTGGATAAAAAGTATGACGTGATTATGGTGGATGCCTATCAGGATATCACAATCCCCTTTCAAATGTCTTCCATTGAATTTTTTTATCTGGTGAAGGCTCATCTGAAAGAAAACGGTGTCATGGTTGTGAATATGAACATGCGGGGAAGCGATGAGGGGAATATCAATCAATACCTGGCTGATACGATTTCCTATGTGTTTGGAGAAGTCTGTATGGCAGAGGTGTCCGGTTCCACCAACAGAGAACTGTTCGCTTCGGACAATCCGGATATGATATCCTGTCTGGAAAAGGGCAGGCAGAGATTGACAGATGAGAATCTGTATGCCATGATGGAGCGCACGGCGTCTTCTCTGGAAAGCTATATACCCGGGGAGTATATTCTGACAGATGACAGGGCTCCGGTTGAGCTTCTGGGCATGCGGGTAATTGATGAGCTGATTGGGGATGAAGTCGCCTATTATAAGGGAATCTATGAGGCTGAAGGGCTGGAAGGACTGCTGAATTCTTTTTAATTCATTTGTGAATAATCGCGATAAGTCTGTATATACTTACCATTAGAAAAAATTATGCAGAATGTGAGGAGATTATGAAAGCTGAAACCTATCCCTTTGTAGTTCGTCCACTTCCCTATGAGTATGATGCGCTGGTCCCGGTGCTGGATGCGGAGACACTGACTTTTCATCATGACAAGCACTATAAGACGTATGTGGATAACCTGAACAATGCGCTGGCGGATTATCCGGAACTGCAGAAGCAGAGCCTGCCGGAGCTTCTGTCTGGTCTGGACACGCTGCCGGGGGCAATCCGGATTGCAGTCCGCAATAACGGAGGAGGAGTCTTTAACCATGAACTGTATTTTGACTCCATGAAAAGTCCGGTGGGACAGGAACCTTCCGGGGCTCTGGCGGAGGCCATTGACCGGGATTTCGGCTCCTACAGACAGTGGAAAGAACAGATGAAACAGTCTGCCGTGAGTAAATTTGGATCAGGATGGGCATGGCTGGTGAGTGATAAAAACGGTGTACTGTCCATTGTGCAGACCGCCAATCAGGATGTGCCGGACCTGGAAGAATACACGCCCGTATTGCTGGTGGATGTGTGGGAACACGCATATTACCTTCAATATCAGAACAGAAGGGCGGATTATGTGGAAGGGTGGTTTGGACTGATTAACTGGCGCAAGGCCGGGAAACGTTACGAGGACAGCCTGAACGGAAATGCGTAAAGGAGAAATCCCATAACAGTTTGCAGTGTATAAAACTGTTATGGGATAATGACACAAAGAGATAAGGGACGAACGGAAATCGTTCGAAAGGCAGGCTGAATATGAATCAGAAGAATTACCAGAAAGAACTGGAGAAAATCATAGATAAAGTATCAGGTACAGACAAAAAATCTGTACCTGCGCTGCTGCTGCATAGCTGCTGTGCGCCCTGCAGCAGCTATGTGCTGGAATACCTGTGCAGATATTTTAAGATTACCGTATTCTATTTTAATCCCAATATATCCGAATCAGAAGAGTACCAAAAGCGGGTTGCCGAGCAGATAAGGCTGATAGCATCCTATAACCATGAGAAGAAAGGCTATCCGATTTCTGTGGAAGAAGGCGATTATGAACCACAGCGTTTTCTGGAAGCGGCAAAAGGTCTGGAAAATTGCCCGGAAGGCGGCGCCAGATGCTTTCGATGTTATGAGATACGGCTGAGAGAAACGGCAAAACGAGGTGCCGCGGCAGGATATGATTATTTTACTACCACACTCACCATCAGCCCGTTAAAAAACGCACAAAAATTAAACGAAATCGGATATGATATGGCTCAGGAGTACGGAATTGCCTGGCTTCCCTCTGATTTCAAGAAAAGAGACGGATATAAACGCTCTGTCGAATTGTCCGCACGCTATGACTTATACAGGCAGGATTACTGCGGCTGTACATATTCCAAAATGCAGCGGGATATACGTAATAAGAAATCAGCAGATTTACAATAATGGCAGAGTCAGACCGCATAAGCTCTGTAGCGGTGGTAAGTATCGGTATAACAGGCTTCGATATTATTCAGCCGCGGCAAAAACAGAGTCTCCTGACGGAGATCTATGCGATGGACTTTGGTCTCCATTTTATCGAGCCTGTCCTCGATTCTGTCAAGTCTGTTCTCGACGTTGTCAAGTCTGTCATTGAGTACCTGATTATCCTCTTTCATGTCCTGCAAATCTTTTTCCACTGTCTGCAATCTGCTTTTTACCGCCTGCAGATCTTCTTTGATGGGCTTCAGCTCGGATTTCAGCTTAGTATCCATCATATCAGATATGGCAAGCAATAATTCGCTGTTTGTCATGCTGTATACCTCCTTTTTTTGTGAATTGTTATCGCAGATGAATTATAATGCGATAGATGAACATCCGGATGTGTTCTGTGACAGGAACAAATTTATTATAGCAGATTCGGTATATAGAGTCACGAACTTTTTTGAAAAATGGGGAACGAAAAAACGTTTATGCAGAATACAGTCAGTACAGGACGAAATAATTTGTTGCAGGACGCAGGAAATTAGGGTATAGTAGAAAAATACAGGAAAATAACGAAACAAAAAGAACGGAGAGTCAGAATGAAAAAGATTTTGGATTTATTATCAGAAGAAATGGGAAAGGCATTTGAAGAGGCAGGATACGAGGCTTCTCTCGGCAGGGTGACGTTGTCTAACCGTCCTGATTTGTGCGAATATCAGTGTAATGGTGCTATGGCAGGGGCAAAAAAATACAGAAAAGCGCCCATTATGATTGCAAATGAAGTAGCGCTTCAACTTGGAGACAGCCCTGTCTTTCAGGAGGCTGCGGCAGTGGCACCCGGATTTCTGAATCTGAGGGTTTCCGAAGAATTTCTTTTGGATATGGTCAGGACAATGGCAGAAGAAGAGAAGTTTGGTCTGGAAATGCCCGGAAAATCGAAGAAGATTATGATTGACTACGGCGGGGCCAATGTGGCGAAGCCTCTGCATGTGGGACATCTGCGTCCGGCGATTATCGGGGAGAGCATCAAGCGCATCTGCAGGTACGCAGGACATGAGGTTATCGGTGATGTGCATCTGGGAGACTGGGGCACTCCTATCGGAATGGTGATTACGGAGCTGCAGGAGAGAAAACCGGATCTGCTCTACTTTGACGAAAGCTATGACGGTGCATATCCGGAAGAACCGCCTGTTACCGAGGCTGAATTCGCGGAAATCTATCCTCTTGCCAGCACCAAGGCAAAGGCAGACCCGGAGTACAGGGCCAGAGCTCTGGAAGCAACTCGTAAATTTCAGACCGGTGTGAGGGGATATCGTGCTCTGTGGAAGGTAATCGTGGATATATCCAAAGTGGATCTGAAGAGAAATTATGACAGTCTGAATGTGGAATTCGACCTCTGGAAAGGTGAGAGTGATGTGAACGATCTGATTCCGGAGATGGTAACCTATATGAAAGAAAATGGGTACGCCCACATCAGTGAGGGTGCGCTGGTGGTGGATGTGAAGGAGGAGACTGATACCAGGGAGATTCCGCCCTGTATGATTCTGAAGTCAGACGGGGCTTCTCTATATAATACCACGGACCTGGCCACCATTATGGAACGTATGCGTCTGTATGCTCCGGACGAGATTATTTATATTACGGACAAGCGTCAGGAATTGTACTTTGAACAGGTATTCCGCTGTGCACGCAAGACAAAACTGGTGAAGCCGGAAACTGTTCTGAAATTCCTCGGACATGGCACCATGAACGGCAGTGACGGAAAACCCTTTAAAACCAGAGACGGAGGGGTAATGCGTCTGGAGAATCTGATTGGGGAGACCAGAGATGAAATGTACCGGAAAATAAGGGAAGGACGTGAAATGCCCGAGGAGGAAGCAAAGGAAACGGCGGAAACAGTGGCGATTTCCGCTCTGAAATACGGCGATCTGTCCAACCAGGCCGCCAAGGACTACATTTTTGACATTGACCGATTTACCTCTTTTGAGGGGGACACCGGCCCCTATATCCTTTATACAGTTGTCAGAATCAAGTCCATATTGAACAAATATCAGGAACAGGGAGGAGAAATGAAAGGGCTCATGTTCCTGAAAGCGGGAAGTGAATCGGAGAAAGCGCTGGAAATGGCTCTGGTACAGTTCAATACTATGATGATGAATGCTGCAGAAGAGAAGGCCCCGCACAGAGTGTGTGCCTATATTTATGATCTGGCCAATGCGTTCAATCATTTTTACCATGAGACAAAAATTCTGGCAGAGGCAGATGAGGACAGGCGCCGGAGTCTGATTGCCCTGTTGATGCTTACCAGGGATGTACTGGAGACCTGCATCGATCTTCTGGGATTTTCTGCGCCTGAGAAGATGTGACTCGTATAATAAACTGCTGAGAAAATATCAGCAGAGGGATTGGAGACAAAACGGAAAACAAGCGGAATCAGGAAGGAGGAGTATCGCCATGAAAGTAGTCATAATCGGCGGTGTGGCGGCAGGAACAAAGGCTGCCGCGAAACTGAAACGGGAAAATCCGGGGGATGAGATTGTCATTTACACGAAGGGAAAGGACATTTCCTATGCGGGATGCGGCCTTCCCTACTATATCGGAGGTTCCATTGAGACGGAGGGGGAACTGATAGTGAACACGCCCCGGAAATTTATGGGGCTTACGGGAACTGAAGTTCACACAGGGAGTGAAGTGGTGGCAGTTGACCCCACGGCGAAAACCATTCAGGTGCAGGGAAACGGAATCGAGACGGTCAGTTATGACAAACTCGTAATTGCGGTGGGCGCAGAGAGTTCGGTGCCTCCGGTGGAGGGCACGTCTCTCCCCGGTGTCTTTTCCGTGCGGACTCCCGAGGATGCCATAAGTGCCAGAAAGTATGCTGTGGAGAAGGCATGTAAGCGTGCTGTGGTGGTAGGCGGCGGATTTATCGGTCTGGAGGTGGCGGAAAACCTTATGGCAAGAGGGATTTCCGTGACTGTATTGGATATGGCGTCTCAGCTGATGCCCAATATTTTCGATGGGGAAATGGCGGATTACATACGGCGCAGACTCCAGGAAAAGGGAATGCGGATTCTAACGGGAACGGGGCTGAATGCCATAGGCGGGGAGGAAGCCGTAAGCAATGTGCAGACAAGTACAGGAGTTCTGCCTGCGGATATGGTGATTCTGGCGGCAGGCATCCGCCCTGCCACGAGATTCCTGGCAGACACCGGGCTGGAGATGGACCGGGGCTGCATTCTTACAGATGAATATCAGAGGACAAATCTGCCGGATATTTATGCTGTGGGAGACTGCTGTCTGGTGCGGAACCGTATCACCGGGAAGCCACAGTGGTCCGCCATGGGCTCTACAGCCAACATTGCGGGCAGAGCGCTGGCGCTGAATCTGGGTGGGGAAGAGACCTCCTACCAGGGCTGTCTGGGCACAGGTGTGGTGAGGCTTGCGGATAATCTGAACGCGGCCAGGACCGGACTGACGGAAGAACAGGCAAAGGCAGCCGGATATCAGGTGATTTCCGCACTCTGTGTCACAGATGACAAGGCTCATTATTACCCTGATGCAGGTATGTTTATTACAAAACTGATTGCCGACGCGGACAGTCACAGACTGCTGGGCATGCAGGTAATCGGGGGAGGTGCAGTGGATAAAATGGCGGACATTGCCGTTGTGGGGCTTTCCATGGGGAGCAGAGCGGAAGATTTTATCACCATGGATTTTGCCTATGCGCCGCCTTTTTCCACGGCGATTCATCCTTTTGCGACAGCATGCAGTATACTGGTGAACAAAATGAGCGGGCGTCTGGCATCCTTTACACCTGCGGAATATGCGTCCGGCGCGGCGGAGGAGTATCGGCTGATAGATGCCCATCCGGCTTCCACACTGCCCGGCGGAGAGTGGATTGACCTGGCCAGACCGGAGGCTTTTGCACAGAAGCATGCGAGAGAGGAAAAGCTGTTGCTGGTCTGTGCAAGAGGAAAGAGGGGATATCTCACCCAGAATAAGCTTCGCGCTCTTGGGTTTACGAATACCCGTGTTCTGGAAGGCGGATCTACATTCAATACAATTAAAAAAGCGCTTCCTGTGGGAGGGAAACTTCCCCCGGAGGAGATTAAACGTGTGAAAGGACTGGGGTGTCTGCAGGATAAGCGGTATGGGGACGTGTTCAATGTCCGCGTCATCACCAGGAACGGCAAGATTACCGCGGAAGAGCATCGCTGTATCGCGGAGGCGGCGGAACGGTTCGGAAGCGGCGAGATTACCATGACCACCCGCCTCACCATGGAAATCCAGGGAGTGCATTATGAAAATATTGATCCTTTGATTGCCTTCCTTGCAGAACACCATCTGGAGACCGGCGGCACGGGTTCCCTGGTGCGCCCTGTGGTTTCCTGCAAGGGCACCACCTGCCAGTACGGACTGACTGATACCTTTGACCTGAGCGGGAAGATTCATGAACGGTTCTATGAGGGGTATCATCAGGTGACTTTGCCCCATAAATTCAAGATTGCGGTGGGAGGCTGTCCCAACAACTGTGTAAAGCCGGACCTGAATGACCTGGGCATCATCGGACAGAGAGTGCCGATGTTCGATTACTCCAAATGCAGGGGCTGCGGAAAATGTCAGGTGGAGACTTCCTGTCCGGTGAAAGTGGCAAAAGTGGAAGACGGAATGCTGAAAGTGGACGGGGGTGCCTGCAATGGCTGCGGTCGCTGTAAGGGGAAATGTCCTTTTGGCGTCACAGAGGAATATATTGACGGATACAGAATCTATATCGGCGGCAGATGGGGCAAGAAAATTGCCAACGGACGTCCTCTGGATAAGCTGTTCACCAGCGAGGAAGAGGTACTGGATACGGTGGAGAGGGCCATTTTGTTCTTCCGGGATGAGGGTATCACAGGTGAACGCTTTGCGGATACGGTGAATCGTCTGGGATTTGACTATGTGCAGGACAAACTGCTCCATGCCGAAATCGATAAAACTGCAGTTCTGGAGAAAAAAGTGAAAGGCGGCGCCACCTGCTGAGAAAAAGTGTTTTCGGTACTGCGGAAGAAAAATGGCAATATGAGAGGAGTGGAATGATGGGTGCATCTCTGAAAAAAAGAAAGAACCTTGACGAGATAAGGGATTTGATTCGGTGCGGATGTATCCGCCTGATTCTGCTTCTTCTGCCTGTCGGGCTGACAGCCTGCGGACAAAAGGAGCCGCAGGCCCAGGAAAACGGCGGATATACTTTCACAGATGATCTGGGGCGGGATGTGACGGTCTCCTCCACGGAACGGGTGGCAGTGCTGCTGGGAAGCTATGCGGACATGTGGATTCTGGCGGGCGGGCAGGTGTGCGCCGCCCCGGAAGACGCTTTTGAGGATTTCGACTTGGCCCTGGCGGAGGATACGGTGAATCTGGGAGAGACAAAGAGGCTCAGCCTGGAGCTGCTGCTCTCCGCAGACCCGGATTTTGTGATTGCCAGCACCAATACAGGCCAGCATCTGGAGTGGCAGCAGTCTCTGGAGGGAGCAGGGATTCCCACAGCATATTTTGATGTGTCTGATTTTGAGGATTATCTGCGTGTGCTGAAGCTTTGTACCGGGATTACGGGACAGGAAGAGCGCTATACCCAGTACGGAACAGATATCCAGAAAGAAATAGATGAGATATTGGACAGAAGAGAGGGGGATACTCCGGGGAGTGTTCTGTACATGAGGGCTTCCGCCACAAGTATCCGGGCCAAAAGCAACAGAGACAATGTGCTGGGAGAGATGCTGGAGAAGTTCGGCTGTGTGAATATTGCGGACACGGACGACTCTCTTCTGGAAACATTAAGTGTGGAGAGCATTTTACTGCAGAATCCGGATTTGATTCTGATTGTCCAGTCTGGAGATGATATAGAGGGAACAAAGCGGAACATTGACGCCATGTTTCAGGAGAATCCTCTCTGGGGAGAACTGGATGCGGTAAAGAACGGAAGGGTACATATTCTGGATAAACATCTCTATAATCTGAAACCGAACGCCCGGTGGGCGGAGGCTTATGAAAAGCTGGAGGAGATTCTGTATGCGGAATAAAGGGAGGACCCCGGGAATGCTTCTGGGAGGCGGGATTCTGGCGGTTTTGCTCGTGACAGTTTTAAGCCTTTGCCTGGGCAATGTACATTTTACTCCCGGAGAGCTTTTCGGAATTCTGCAGGGAAGTGAGGGAAATGTGAACCGGAGCATTCTGCTCTATGCCAGGCTGCCCCGGACTTTTGCCTCCCTTCTTGCCGGAGCCGCGCTGGCGGTGTCCGGAGCTGTGCTGCAGAATGTACTGGCCAACAGGCTGGCATCTCCCGGAGTTATCGGTGTCAATGCGGGGGCAGGACTGGGTGTTACGCTCTGCGGTGCGGGAGGCATTTTGTCCGGCTATGCCGTTTCCCTGTCTGCCTTTGCCGGAAGCCTTGTCAGTATATTTCTGATTTTTCTGTTTTCCCGTCGGATGAACGCTTCCAAAACAACTGTAATCTTAAGCGGCGTGGCTCTGAACAGTATATTGAATGCCATTTGCGAATCGGTGACAGTGCTGGATACGGACCTTGCCATGCTGAGTATTGATTTTCGGGTGGGTGGTTTTTCAGCTGTCTCCTTCACACGATTATTTCCCGCCGCCGTACTGATTTCGCTGGCGCTGTCCGGATTGTTTTCTCTGTGCAATGAGCTGGATATCGTGACTCTGGGAGATGAGACTGCACAGGGAGTGGGGCTGGCCGTGGGACGGTATCGGATGATTTTCCTTGTGCTGGCGGCACTGCTTGCAGGGGCGGCGGTGAGCTTTTCAGGGCTGCTGGGATTTGTGGGACTGATTGTGCCGCATTTTGTCCGCAGGTTCACGGGAAATGAAAGCGGCAGACTGCTGCCGTTGTGTGCGCTGTCCGGGGCTGCATTTGTGACCTTCTGTGATCTGGCTGCCAGATTGCTGTTCCTGCCCTATGAGCTGCCGGTGGGGATTCTGATGTCAGTGGTGGGAGGTCCGGTATTTCTGGTCCTGCTGGTGCGTTACAGAGGAGGATTGGGATGATTCAACTGGAGAAAGTATCTGCCGGATACGGGAAACAGGAGATTCTGCACGGTATAGATATGGAGATTCCCAGGGGGAAAATCGTCACTTTCATCGGTGCCAACGGCAGCGGAAAAAGTACGCTGCTGCGGGTGATTCTGGGATTTCTGCCCCTGTGGGGCGGCGGGATTCGGATTGACGGCATTTCCATAAAGGAAATGGGGCGTGCGGAAATTGCCAGGAAGATCGCCTATCTGTCACAGGGGAAAAACGTTCCTGATATCACGGCAGGACGTATGGTTCTTCACGGGAGATTTCCCTATCTGCGTTATCCCAGGAAATACACAGAGACGGATTTCCGGATTGCCGAAGAAGCCATGAAGCAGATGGAAATTGAAAATCTGGCAGAAAAGCAGATGTCCGAGCTGTCCGGGGGAATGCGGCAGAAAGTCTATATTGCCATGGCCCTGGCACAGCAGGCGGAGGTCATAGTCATGGATGAGCCCACTGCATATCTTGATATCGGACAGCAGATAAAATTTGCAGAAATGATAAAAGGGCTGTCGGAGAACGGGAAAACAATTGTTCTGGTGCTGCACGATATTCTGCTTGCCCTGCAGCTTTCTGATCGAATCGCGGCGATTCAGGAGGGGAGGATTCTGCGGTGGGGAACGCCGGAGGAGATACTGGTGTCGGAGACTTTTGAAAAGCTTTACGGGGTCAGTGTGAATTCCTGCCGGACGGATACAGGTTTGCAATATTATTATGAGATGCCGCAATTTGGCGGAAAATCAGAAAAAACATTTAAGAGTTCAGATAGCGCTTGACACTGCTGGACTATTGTGATAGTCTGTATATGACGTCAGACTATTGCAATAGTCCTATTTTGCTTTTATGGAAAAACACAAGGTACCGGAAAGGAGAATCTGTGAATATTAAGCTGTTTGACTCGGAATTAAAGGTGATGGAAGTTCTGTGGGAACAGGGACCTCAATATGCCAAAGATATTGTGGACGTGCTGTCAGAGCGTATAGGATGGAACAAGAATACCACTTACACAGTTATTAAAAAGTGCATGGAAAAGGGAGCCGTAGAGCGGACGGAACCGGGGTTTCTGTGCACGCCGCTGGTCACAAGAGAGGAAGTGGCGCAAAGTGAAACGGAGCAGCTGATTGACAAAATGTTCGGCGGTTCCAGCGAGCTGTTTTTTTCATCTTTTTTAAAGAATCAGGGAATATCGGAGGAAGACGCCGTCCGACTGGCCCGTATGATAGAGGAGGCGAAATAAATGCTGCATTTGGGAATGAATATGCCTTTTGTCTATATGGCATTCTATGGAACGATTATGATTGCAATTGTGATCCTGCTTCGGGTACTGCTGGAAAACAGGATGCCCAAATTTGTGTTTCCCGTGCTCTGGGGAGTAGTGCTCCTGCGCCTGCTGGTGCCCTTTTCTCTCAGCAGCCCTTTCAGTTTACCGGTTCCTGAAAATCCGTTCTTGTCTATTCGTTTTCTGGAACAGCAGCTGACCCGGGAGGCAGAAGCTGCTGTGCTTTCTGAGGACAGGGCCGTTCTGGCAGGGGCGGCAGAAAATACCGGAAGCGTAGAAACGAGCGAGGTCAGGGATATTGATGCAGTGAAGGAAGACGCGGGAACGGTGAGCAGCAGCGAGCAGGGTTCTGCTTGGGCAGGGGACTTCTCCGGGGACAGGGGCGTTTTTCCCCGGCATGTGCTGCCATCCGTTTATCTTCTGGGGCTTGTGGTAACGGCCGTGATTCTGGGATGGCAGAAATATGATTACGCAGGGAAGCTGAAGAGCGGACTGCTCATGGAGCACAATGAGACGGTGAATGCCATGCTGCGGGAGATGGACATGGGGCATGTGCTGGTGTTTACAAATGATGAAATTGCCTCCCCGCTGGTATGCGGTCTGAGGAATCCGCGCATTTATCTGCCCACGCGGATGGATTTCGGCAATAAGGAACTTCTGCGGCATATTCTGGTTCATGAGACCATGCATATCAGACGCAGAGACAACTGGCTGAAATGCATTATGCTGATAGGATTAGTCGTACATTGGTACAATCCAGTGGTATGGCTCATGTCAAAATGTCTTTCTTCTGACCTGGAGACGGCGTGTGACGAAGCGGTGCTTAAACTGTGCGGTGAAGAAGAGAGAAAAAGCTATGCGTTCAGTCTGCTCTCCATGGCCATCACAGGGAACCGCAATTCACTTCTTTACAGCGCCTTTTCCAAAACAGAGGTGGAGAGGCGGGTGAAGCACATTGTTCATTACAGGAAAGCCACTGTCTTCGTCATTATGCTGGCCGTGCTGTTCACCTTCGGAAGTACCGTGGCATTTGCCACCGGAGGACAGGCTCCTTTTTCCGCCCGACTGACGGCTTATTGCTTTAGCTCCAACTGCCACTGGGGAGGTTACGTCCGGATGACACGGGAGCTTTCTCTGGGAAAAAATGCACAGGAACGGGCGGAAGAGGCAGTTTTCAGTGTTCTGGGAGAAGATACCACAGGCGACCCGGAAATACTGGAGAGTGAAATCCGTACGGCGCTGGCAGAAGAATTCGGGGTGGAGAGAACTGCGTTTTCCATTGAATTAAGTCTGATTCTGAGCCCGGAAGAAGCGGAAGCAGAGTACGGGGCCTTCGGACTTACAAAGGAAAAGGATGGCTTCTGGCTCTATCAGAATGAGACGGTCCGCACCTTTGAGGACAGAATCTTAGGCTTTTATCAGAGCAGGGAAGAGGGAAATGTGGACATCTCCGTGCAGAGAGACCGATTCGGCAAAGTGACTTCTCTCACCGTATGGCGCGCAGGGGATCAGGAATATGATGAGCGAACCAGAAAGCTGGAACAGTACAAGATGCGCAGCTATGGCATGGAGACAGAGGTCGGGACGGAAGAAAAATAATCTGCTGCAGGTAAAAAATATGGCCCGGCAGACATGGACCTGGGAGCAGACGGCGGAACTGACACAGAAATGGATGGGATTGTGAGGGAAGACAGCGGATATGTTTCATGATGACTGGAAAAAGAGACTGATTCACAGCGTAAAGATTGCGGCGGCTGCTGTCGCCGCAATTGCTCTTGCGGGAGAACTGGGGCTGAAATATTCTGCGACTGCGGGAATTATCACGGTTCTGAGCATACGAAATACGAAGAGAGA
The DNA here is from genome assembly GCF_024623325.1 of Acetatifactor muris. GTDB lineage: Bacteria > Bacillota > Clostridia > Lachnospirales > Lachnospiraceae > Acetatifactor > Acetatifactor muris. The sequence goes on along the minus strand of NZ_JANJZD010000005.1, from coordinate 166,597 downwards.
GACCCTGCGAAGTGCGGGAAACAGGGCATTGGCCTTTTTATGTGCCGCAGGGCTTTCAGCCATGTGTTTTCGAATATTTGGATACAACCTTCAGGGGTTTGCTGTGTATCTGTTTTTGTTTGCCCTGCTCTGCCTGGGCGCCGGCTGGACGGAAGCCATCGCCATGGATTCCGTTCTGGTGACACATTTTATGACGGAAGGCTCCATGGAAGTGCCGCTTCTGGTCAATGAAGCTCTTTTGTTTGTGATCGGAACATCTCTGGGCATTCTGGTGAATCTTCATCTCCGCAGAAAGACGTCAGAATTTGACCGTCTGGCGGCAGAGGCAGACAGTCAGATCCGGGGAATTCTTCACAGAATGTCATTGTGGCTGCCAAGAGAAGACAGGGACGGATATGGATCGGACTGCTTTGAAAAGCTGGAACAGGCGTTGGAGGCGGCAAAGCGCTGTGCCGTGGCAAATTATGATAACGCTCTGTTCACAGGAGATTTCAGGGAACTGGACTATGTTAAAATGCGCGGAAGACAGAGCGTAATTCTGAGGGATATTTATGAAAATATTTTGAAGATACAGTATCTGCCGGAACAGGCCGCCCAGGTGGCAGCTCTCCTGGGACAGATTGAGCGGGATTATCACAGAGAAAATACAGTGGAGACACTTCTGAAGGAGCTGGAAATACTGCTTTTAAAGATGAAGGCGCAGCAGCTGCCTGTAAGCAGAGACGAATTCGAGGCCAGAGCCATTCTGTTTCATATTCTGATGCAGTTGAAAAGTCTGCTGGAGCTGAAACGGGACTATATGGCCGGGCAGGAAGCACAGTGACAGTTACAAATCGCGGTTTTGCATTAAATAACAATCAGTTATAACCCTGATGGCGTAAAAGAATGAAAAAGGATTGACAAACAGACCTTTTCAGAGGATAATTAATGTTGCCCCGATGCGCAGGAAACGGTTACTTCGATTTGGGATCGCGTTGTTATGGGTTCGACTCCCATCTGTCGTGAAAGCGGCAGTAGCTCAATGGTAGAGCACGACATACCGTTTCCGACTTTTTCTCGGGGCATTTTGTGATATGAGATAAATGGGGGTATGGAAGCGTCTGAACAGCTTGCCGGGGAGGTGATGGATTTGAGTCGTTTTCGGGAAGTCCTGGGCTTGTCCAGGAAGTATACAACAGTAGAAAATTTTATGGGAGGGGAATCATATCAGATAAATCCGCTGGACACACTGAAAATGGTCACAGCGTCTTCTGTTTTCGGAGAACCTTCTTATTACAGGGCGGGGGGACTGAAAGGTGCGGTGAGGGACGCCCTGTTTGAACACTGTAAATTACTGGAGGGATATCTGCTTTTTGCGGATGAATGGGATGGACATACCACCACAGAAATCATGGAAAATGCCGTTGATGAGGCTCTGACGGCAGATTTCGAGGGAACGCTCCGCTGGGCCGTGTCGCTGAGGCAGGACTTTTATATGCGCCTGAATCCGCAGGTTATCATGGTGAGAGCTGCGCTGCATCCTGCAAGGAAGAAGTTTACCCAGGAGAATCCGGGATTGTTCCCTGCTCTTGAGCGGCAGGTGATGAGTCGGGGAGACGATGCATTGTCTCAGCTGGCTTATTTCCTCTATTGCAATCAAGGGAAGCGGAAAATGCCCAGCATTCTGAAGCGTGCACTGGCCCGGCGTCTGGAACAGATGGACGCTTACGAGGCGGCGAAATATAAAAACGCCGAAATGGGATTGAAGGATGCCGTCCGGATTACCCATGCGCATTCCGCCGTGATTGACGAATTCATGAAGACAGGAAATCTGCAGCTTCCGGCGCAGAAGAAGACATGGGAGAACATGCGCTCAGAAGGCATGGGCTGGAGAGAGATTTTCGGGCAGGTCTCCATGGGACATATGGCGCTCATCAGGAATCTTCGGGGCGTATTTGAGGAGACGGAGGACCGGGAATTCTGCAGAGAATACCTGGAACGACTGAAGGGCGGAGTGGAGAAGGGAAGGCAGTTTCCTTTCCGTTATTACAGCGCCTGGCAGGCCGTGAAAAAGAGTACCTGTGCCCATCGGCCCCAGATTATGGATGCGCTGGAGGAATGTATGGATTTGTCCATGAAGAACCTGCCTGTATTTCAGGGAAAAACCATGTGCCTGTCGGACAATTCCGGATCGGCCTGGGGCACGATTCCCTCGGAGTACGGAAGCGTCCAGGTGGCTGTCATCGATAACCTTTCTTCCGTAATGGCGGCTGCGGCTTCCGAGGAAGGATATGTGGGCAAGTTCGGCGACAGGCTGAAGATTTATCCGATTTCCGGGCGGGGACATATTCTGCGTCAGTGCCAGGAGATATCAGCCGGTATGAACAATGATGTGGGCGGTTCCACAGAGGGCGGTATCTGGGAATTTTTCTTCCATGCCATAGAAAAGAAAGAACACTGGGATCAGATTTTCATCTATTCCGATCAGCAGGCGGGACACGGCGGACTGTATGGAACCGGGGCACAGAGGAAGAAATACCAGGAGCTGGGTTACAGCTGCAATCGTGGCAGATGTGGCCAGGGAACTTATATCAATGTATTTGATTTGATTCTTGCTTACAGGCGCAAAGTAAATCCCCGTGTAAATGTATTTTCCATTCAGACTGCGGGGTACAATAATGTCTGTATTCCTGAGTATGCTTACCGCACCTGTATTCTGTACGGATGGACCGGCAGAGAACTCAGTTTTGCCAGACAGATGATAGATTTATGGGACGAGAAAAATATGGAAAAATTTTGAGAAAAATTTGTTGACAAATGAAGCTTCTCATTGTATACTAACAAAGTCGGTTGTGTGGACAATCGTTAAGACGGAATCTTAGCTCAGCTGGGAGAGCATCTGCCTTACAAGCAGAGGGTCATAGGTTCGAGCCCTATAGGTTCCATTTCAACGAAAGTTGTATACATGGCGAGATAGCTCAGTTGGCTAGAGCATGCGGTTCATACCCGCAGTGTCGAGGGTTCGAATCCCCCTCTCGCTATTTGAAAAGTCTGAAGACAGCATCGTTTTCAGGCTTTTGTTTATGACAATAGAATCCACGCGCTGCGTGGATTCTATTGTTTTGTGCGCAGCAGCTGACAGAGCACCGAAGATCTGCTTTGGTACAGAGGAAAGCGAGGGGAACGCAGGTGTCGGGGAGAGAGATGGCCGCGGGAGAAATGAGAATCAGACGCGGGGAAGAACAGGATATGGCAGGCATTAACAGGCTGCTGAATCAGGTTTTGGCGGTTCACAATGCCGGAAGGCCGGATTTGTTTAAAGCCAATACCAAAAAATATACGGACCGGGAACTTCGGGAGATACTGCACGATGCCGGCAGACCGGTATTTGTGGCTGTGGATGAGGAAGAAAGAGTGCTGGGATATGCATTCTGTGTATTTCAGCAGCATATTGACAACAATATACTGACAGACATTCGGACATTGTATATTGATGACCTGTGCGTGGACGAGACGCTGCGGGGAAGAAATATAGGCAGAAAGATATATGAGTATGTGCTGGAGTTTGCCCGGAGGGAAGGCTGCTACAATCTGACCCTGAACGTGTGGGAATGCAATTCGGCGGCAAAAGCATTTTATGAGAAATGCGGGCTGAAGCCCCAGAAGATTGGAATGGAAAAAATATTGTGATGATGAAAAGGATTATGAGGTAATTTTTTATGAGTGATTTGGAAGCACTGATGGGACTGGACAACGTTATAGGGCAGGCAGGCATGGGAACGCCTCTGACGGATGAGAATCAAGCAGACAGGAAAGGCCTGGAGATTGAAGGGCCGGAGCCGGACAGCCTGGCCACCATAGAGCCTCTTCTGGATGAGCGTATCGTACATGCTGTGAGAGAAATGGGCTTTGAAAAGCTCACGCCTATTCAGGTACAGGCCATCCCCTATCTGCTGCAGGGAGAGGACATTATCGGACAGGCCCAGACCGGAACGGGGAAAACGGCGGCATTTGCCATTCCCGCTCTGCAGAAAATTGATCCGGACTTGAAGAAGCTGCAGACCATTATTCTTTGTCCTACCAGAGAACTGGCCATGCAGGCGTCAGAGGAAATCCGCAATATAGCGAAATATATGAAGGGAATCAAAGTGCTTCCGGTATATGGCGGTCAGGAGATCGGCAGACAGATCAGCGGTCTGCGGGGAGTGCAGATTGTTGTGGGCACACCGGGGCGTGTGATGGACCATATGCGCCGTCACACGATTAAGCTGGAGCATGTCAATATGGTGGTGCTGGACGAAGCGGATGAAATGCTGGATATGGGATTCAGAGAAGATATGGAGCTGATACTGGGCGAGATTCCCAATGCGCATCAGACGGCTCTTTTTTCGGCGACTATGCCGCAGCCGATTCTGGAAATCGCGAACCGCTTCCAGAAGGACGCCAGACTGGTGAAGGTAGCCACGAAAGAGCTTACCATACCGTTGGTGTCCCAGAGATATTATAAGGTGAAAAGTCAGGATAAGGATGCAGCCTGCATCCGTCTGCTGGAATATTATCAGCCGAAGCTCTGTCTGATATTCTGTAATACGAAGGTAAAGGTCGATCAGCTGGCGGAGGTGCTGAAGAGAGCCGGATTCCAGGCGGAGGGGCTTCATGGGGATATGTCCCAGCATCAGAGAGATGTGGCCATGAGCCGCTTCAGAAACGGCAGCACCAATATGCTGATTGCCACAGATGTGGCGGCCCGGGGAATTGACGTGGACAATGTGGAGGCGGTTATCAATTACGATCTTCCTCAGGACAATGAGTACTATGTACACCGCATCGGCAGAACGGGACGGGCGGGCAGAACAGGGAAGTCCTTTACATTTGTCAGCGGCAGAGAGATTTACCGTGTCCGTCAGCTGGAACATTTCTGCCACACTACGATTGAAGAGAAGAAGCTGCCGGGGGCATCCAAAGTGCTGAAGGCAAAAGCTGATAAATATCTGAACCGGGCCTGGGAGCTGCGCGAACATGAAGACATTGAGCTCATGAAGCATTATCTCCAGCGGAAGATGGAAGCGGAGGCGTGTGATGCGCTGGATCTGGCGGCAGTGATGCTGAAATATCAAATCGGTGACAAGGGACCGGAGATAGAGGCAGATGACTATGAGAGTCGCCGGGGAGAGCGGGACAGATTCGGCAGAAGAAGACGTGGGCGGACAGATGACCGCGACAGTCGACGGGGCCGTGGAAGTGAGGAAGACAGGAGAAGATACGGGCGGACAGATGACCGTGACAGTCGGCGCAGACGCGGAGGAGAAGAAGACGGACGCAGACGGGGATACGAGGACGAGCGCGACAGCCGCAGAAGACGCGGACATGAAGGGGAGCGGGAGGAGAGCCGCAGACGCGGATTTGAGCAGGAACGTGACAGCCGCAGAAACCGGAACGGCGAGGAAGACAGAGACAGCCGCAGACGCCGTGAGCGGGACGGAAGTCGTGTGGCCAGAGCAAAGGATGTGAGAATGGACGGCAGCGAGAAGGGGCTGACATTTCCCTTTTCCAAAAAGAAGAAAAGAGACAGGAAGAATTAAGAATAAACAGTAAATGAAATCGTATAAAGTGTCATGAAGGTTGGTGTGGAATGAGAATCGGAACGGGATATGATGTTCACAGACTTGTGGAAGACAGACTGCTGGTGATTGGCGGAGTGAAGATACCCTGTGAGAAAGGACTGCTGGGACATTCGGATGCGGATGTTCTGCTGCACGCTATTATGGATGCCCTGCTGGGGGCTGCGGCGCTGGGAGACATCGGCAGACATTTTCCGGACAGCGATCCTGCTTATAAGGGAATTTCATCCCTGATACTTCTGGAAAAGGTGGGAACTCTTTTGCATGAAAAAGGGTTTATCATTGAAAATGTGGATTCCACCATTGTGGCGCAGGCGCCTAAAATGCGTCCTTATATCGAGACAATGCGGGAAAATATCGCAACGGCTCTGGGAATCGGAACGGAGTTCGTCAATGTAAAGGCTACCACAGAGGAAGGACTGGGCTTTACCGGAACAGGAGAAGGCATAGCGGCGCAGGCGGTATGCCTGTTGAGCAGTCCCTTTGACTTGACGACAATACCGATGTCCGGTGGCTGCGAAGGCTGCAGCGGGTGTAAAAAATAAGAATCTTTTATAAAACCATTGACAGAATTTCTGATTTTGCATATTCTAATATAGGGAATCAGATATTTGCCTGAAAATATGGAAAATGCAGAGAACGGAAAGAGTACTTTTTTCGACAATGAGGACTGGCGGCAGTCTCATTGTATCAGGGTGCCAGAGAGGGACTGCCGAAAGGGCTGGAAGCGGTCTCCATCCGGGAAAAAGGAAGTGCGTCCGGGAGCAGATTTGTCGAAGGTCTGAAGGTGCGGGAATTTCCGGCAGGAATCCTGAGAGAAAGGCTGTTAGGCAGATACGCAGGCGTGCGTTAGACGTGCAGAGGGAAGGGTGAAGACCCTTAAGTAGAGTGGAACCGCGGATAAATTCGTCTCTAGGACGGACTTTTCCGCGTTTTTTGTTGTATCTGCATGATTACAGGCAGGGGGTGGACTATGGGGATTATCAGCAATATTACGGAAGAAATCCGGATTGTCAGAGAGCGGGACCCGGCGATTCATTCCGCCATGGAAGTATTTCTATATCCCAGCTTCAAGGTGATGATACATTACCGGATTGCGCACAGACTGTATCGGAAGGGACATTATTTCTGGGCCAGATGGGTTTCCCAGAGAGGCGTGAGAAAGACTGGCATAGAGATTCATCCCGGCGCCAGAATCGGCAAAGGCTTTTTTATTGATCACGGAAACGGAGTTATCATTGGAGAGACCACTGTTATCGGAGACAATGTGACACTGTATCAGGGGGTGACTTTGGGAGGCACAGGCAAAGAGCATGGGAAGCGGCATCCCACCATAGGCAACAATGTGATGATCAGTGCCGGTGCCAAAGTGCTGGGTTCCTTCACCATCGGGGACAATTCCAAGATAGGTGCGGGAAGTGTGGTTTTAAGCGAGGTACCTGCCGGGTCCACGGTGGTAGGAGTACCGGGGAGAGTGGTGAAACGCAATAATATGGCATTGCCACAGGAGACTATGAACCAGACTGACCTGCCCGATCCTGTGAAAGAAGATATCGCCAATCTGCGGCGGGCCAATTCGGAGATGATAAACCGAATCCTGGAGCTGGAACGCCAGCTGAAAATTATCCGCAGTGAGGGCATGAAATGATTTGAGACGGAACTAAAACAGTAGAGAAGAATTTCTCCCACAGGAAGCATGAAATGATTCGAAACGGAACTAAAACATTAGAGAAGAATTTCATGCGGGGAGAATTTACAGATGCGGACTGAGCAGCTGGAAATTTCTCCCACAGGAAGCATGAAATGATTCGAAACGGAACTAAAAATAGAGAAGAATTCAAGACGGAACAATATAATAAGGAGAAAAAAATGGAGAACAAATTACGGTTTTACAACACCCTAAGCAGAAAGGAGGAGCTTTTTGTCCCCAATACGGACGGAAAAGTGTCCATGTATACCTGCGGCCCCACGGTTTACCATTATGCGCATATCGGGAATCTGCGAAGCTATATTATGGAGGATATTCTGGAGAAAACACTGCGCTATGTGGGCTATGATGTGAAGCGTGTCATGAATATCACGGATGTGGGACACCTTTCTTCCGATGCGGACACCGGGGAGGATAAGATGCTGAAAGGTGCAAAGCGCGAGCACAAGACAGTGATGGAGATCGCAAAGTTTTACACGGACGCTTTTTTTGCAGACTGTGCAAAGCTGAATATCAGGACGCCGGATGTGGTGGAGCCTGCCACTAATTGTATTTCCCAGTTCATCCATATGGTGGAGGTGCTGCTGGAAAAAGGATATGCCTATGCAGCCGGCGGCAATGTCTATTTTGACACATCCAGACTGGATGACTATTATGTATTTTCCTCCCAGAGTGAGAAGGAACTTCTGGTGGGAGTTAGGGACGATGTGGAGGAAGATGCCAACAAGAAGAACAGGAATGATTTTGTGCTGTGGTTTACAAGGTCCAAGTTCGAAGACCAGGCCTTAAAATGGGAGAGCCCCTGGGGAGTGGGGTATCCGGGATGGCATATCGAGTGCTCCTGCATCAGCATGAAGCATCTGGGCGAATTTATGGACATTCACTGCGGCGGTGTGGACAATATTTTCCCTCACCATACGAACGAGATCGCTCAGAGCGAGGCTTATCTGGGGCATAAATGGTGTAATTACTGGTTCCATGTGCATCATCTCACTGACAAAACGGGAAAAATGAGCAAGTCCAAAGGGGATTTTCTCACGGTGTCTCTGCTGGAGTCCAAAGGGTATGACCCGAGAGTCTATCGTTTCTTCTGCCTCCAGTCTCATTACCGCAAGCCGCTGGAATTTTCCTATGAAATACTGGACAATACGGCGGTTGCATATGAGAAGCTGGTGAAGCGAATCGGAGGCCTGAAGAAAGAAGGAGAGACGGACAGAGAAAAATTTGATGCCTACAGGCAGAAGTTTCAGGCGGCTCTCTGCGACGATTTGAATTCGTCCATGGCGATTACCGTACTCTATGATATGCTGAAGGAAGATATGTCGGATGCCACAAAATATGCGCTGGCAGAGGATTTTGACAAAGTGCTTTCTCTGGATTTAACCACGGCCCACGCGGACAGGGAGGCGGAAAATGAAGTGGATGCACAGCTGGAGGCTTATATTCTGGAGAAGATCGAAGAGCGCAGGGCTGCGAAGAAGGAGAAAGATTTTGCAAAGGCGGACGCCATCCGGGCGGAGCTTTTGGAGAAGGGTATCATTCTGGAGGATACCAGAGAGGGTGTGAAGTGGAAGAAAGCATAGACAGGGAGCAGCAAACGGCAGAGGGGCAGAGGGAGTCTGTCAGTATGCCGTCGATGATCCGGGAGATTTTTCACGGCAAATGTCAGGATATCAGGAGCTATTCGCCGTTGACGCTGGCCTATATCGGAGATGCGGTGTATGACCTGATTATACGGACGGCGGTGGTGGAGAAGGCGAACCGCCCTGCCAATATTCTGCATCATATTACGGTTAAATATGTGAGTGCCGGCGCGCAGGCGAGGATTGTGACGGCGCTGCAGGAGCATTTTACGCAGGAAGAACAGACAGTGTACCAGCGGGGGAAAAATGCCAAGCCTCACACTATGGCGAAAAATGCCTCTCCCGCGGATTACAAGAAGGCCACCGGCTTTGAGGCGGTGCTGGGCTGGCTGTATTTAAAGGACGATATGGAGCGGATTCTGGAGCTGGTGCGGAAGGGTATCGAGGCTGCCGATATCGAGAACCTGTAATTTCCGCAGAGGGCGGCAGATGGACAGTCATCTGCTGTAGAATGGAGGGAAAATGGCATACAGAGAATTTACGATTGAGGGAAGAAATGCGGTGACGGAAGCGTTTCGCTCGGGCAGGACTGTGGACAAGCTCTACGTTCTGGACGGGTGCCAGGACGGACCTGTTCTGACCATTAAGAGAGAAGCTGCAAAACAGGGCACGCTGATTAAATACGTGACCAGAGAGCGTCTGGATCAGCTGTCCGGAACCGGAAAGCACCAGGGTGTGGTTGCCGTGGCGGCCGCCTATGAATACGCGTCCGTGGAGGAGATTCTGAAGGCGGCGCAGGAGAGACAGGAGCCGCCCTTTGTGATTCTGCTGGACAATATTGAGGATCCGCATAATCTGGGGGCTATCATCCGTACCGCCAATCTGGCCGGGGCCCATGGAGTGATCATCCCGAAGAACCGGGCGGTGGGACTGACTGCCACTGTGGCGAAAACTTCCGCCGGGGCGCTGAACTATACTCCGGTGGCGAAAGTCACCAATCTGGCGAAAACCATTGAGGAGCTGAAAAAAGAGGGACTGTGGTTCGTCTGTGCCGATATGGGCGGTACCACCATGTATGATCTGAATCTGAAAGGCCCCATAGGACTTGTCATCGGCAGCGAAGGAGAAGGCGTGGGCCGCCTTGTGAAGGAAAAATGCGACATGACAGCGGCTGTTCCCATGAAGGGAAATATTGATTCCCTGAACGCTTCCGTGGCGGCAGGCGTGCTGGCCTATGAGATTGTGAGACAGCGGGGGTTGGCGTAAAAGGGAAGTTCTGCCTCGGATAAGTGTATACGGCAAAACGGATGGATATAAAAGGCGGCGAGAGAAGGAATATGGGGGACAGATACGCAAATTACAGACAATACAGCGACGGAGAGCTGATTGACCGTCTCCGCAGGGGAGAAACCTCTGTCATGGAGTATATCTGTGACAAATACAAAAATCTGGTGCGCAGCAAGGCGAAGTCCATGTTCATTCTGGGGGCGGACAATGAAGACCTGATTCAGGAAGGCATGATAGGACTGTTTAAGGCAGTGCGGGATTATGACACCGGGCGGGATGCCAGCTTCAGCTCCTTTGCGGAGCTGTGCATTAACCGTCAGATGTACACGGCGGTGCAGGCCTCCAGGAGACAGAAGCATTTTCCGCTGAATACTTATGTGTCTCTGGACTGGGAAGAAACCGGGGATGACAGAGAGGGACTGCATCTGACGGAACTGCTGGCAGACAAAACAAAGCGGAACCCGGAGGAGCTTTTTCTGGACAAGGAGCGGGTGGACTATCTGGAGCGTATGATAGAGGAGGAGCTCAGCGACTTTGAGAAACAGGTTCTCGACCTTTATATCACAGGGATGAGTTATACACAGATAGCAAAGGTGCTGAGCAGGGATGAAAAGGCCACAGATAACGCCCTGCAGCGTCTGAAGGCGAAAATCAGAAAAATGTTGTGAAAGTTCGGTGTAAAAGCCGGACTTTTTAATTGTTTTTTTATAAAAGGGACAGATTCATTTTATTGACATGACAAAAAATCGGGCATATAATCAACGGCAGAAAACCGACTGACTGGTCGGACGGCAGGAGGAACGGAAATGATTTCCAGATTCAGTGTGAAAAAACCATATACAGTGCTGGTGGGAGTGGTATTGGCCATTATTCTGGGCATTGTGTCTTTTACCAGAATGACGGCGGATTTGTTGCCCAATATCAGCCTTCCCTATGTGATAGTCATGACTACTTACCCGGGAGCCAATCCGGAGACGGTGGAGTCTGTGGTGACACAGCCTGTAGAGGCGGCCATGGCTACGGTAAGCAATATAGAGAGTATCAGTTCGGTTTCCAATGAAAGCTATTCCATGGTGATTCTGGAATTTGCCCAGACAGCGGATATGAATGCGGTATCTCTGGAGATACGGGAGAATCTGGACCAGATTAAAAGCTACTGGGACGATTCGGTGGGGAATCCCATCATCATGAAACTGAATCCGGATATGCTGCCGGTGATGATTGCCGCCGTGGGCGTGGAGGGCATGGATAATGCGCAGATCAGTACATATGTGCAGGAAAGTGTCATGCCGGAGCTGGAGAGCCTGGAGGGGGTGGCCAGTGTCAGTGCCACAGGCCTTCTGGAAGAGAGCGTGAATGTCATTATCCGTCAGGACAAAGTGGATGCTGTCAACGGGAAAGTGTACGCTGCCATCGATGAGAAGATGCGAGAGGCGGAAGAGGAGCTTGCAGACGGGCGAAAAGAATTGGAAGACGGCAAAAAAGAACTGGCGGACGGCAAAAAGGAGCTTCTGGACGGACGCAAGGAGCTGGCAGATGGAAAGAAGGAGCTGGAGGACGGCAGGAAAGAACTGGAAGACGGCAGGCAGGAGCTGGAGAATCAGCAGGAGGCAATTAACAATCAGCTGGCAGTTCAGAAAAACTCTCTGCTGAGCGCCAAGGCACAGCTGGAAGAAATCCAGACAAACCTTGCCACAGCGAAACAGCTGAATGACGGTATCGGGCAGATGGCATCCGCGGTGGAACAGTTCGGCGTCATAGAGAAGGAAAAAGGCAGCCTGGAAGTGCTGCGGGACGGGGAGTATCTGACGAGATATACTACATATATGACCGAGTGGGCGGATGCGCTGGGCAGAGCCATGGCTTTGCTGGAAGCCGGCGGTTCTTTTGCCACTCCGGAGGGAGTGGCAATTATCGGAGATTTCGGAAGGGCATGTGACAATATTGACAAGCTGCAGGCAGAATTCAGAGGCAACACGGCACTGCCGCTGATTTCCGGTGTCAGCGAACAGCTTGCCGGCATTCTTGCCGCGGAGGAAGCGCTGCCCCGCTGGTATCCGGTGATAGATTTCAGCAACGGAATTCCCGACCAGTCCGTCATACCGGATGAGGAAGCAATCACCCAGCTCACCACTGTGGTAGGGACCGCGCTGGGGGCAGCCAAAGAGGCTGCGGGGAGTATGCTTGAGCTGCTGGAGCAGAATGGCGACATTCTGGTGAAGTATGAAGATATGAAATCGGCGCTGGCGGCGCTGACCAGCGGCCTGGGTTATGACGGATATGTGGCGATGGTCAATGAAATGCTGCAAAAGCAGAATATCACGGACCTGGCACAGGCTATCAACGACATCAACAGCGGTCTGATTGCCATTGAAAAGGGACAGATGGCGGCGGCCATTGAATTTGCCAACGGCAAGGCGACTATCTCCATGGGAGAGTACCAGCTGGAGGTGGCGGAGTCCCAGCTGAAGACGGGAGAGGAACAGATTAAAAGCGGTCTGGAGCAGATGGAGGATGCCGAAGAACAGCTGAAGGACGCTGAGAAGCAGCTGGAAGAAGGGGAAAAGCAGCTGGCGGATGCGAAGGCAGAGGCATACGAACAGGCGGACATGACCAAAATCCTTACAGTTGATACGATAAAAAATCTTCTCACAGCTCAGAACTTTTCCATGCCGGCGGGCTATGTAACCGAGGAAGGCATCAGCTATATGGTGCGTGTGGGAGATAAGCCTTCCACCGTGGAGGAGCTGCAGGCGCTGCCTCTGATGGATCTGCACATGGACGGTGTGCCCGTAATCACGCTGGGAGATGTGGCGGATGTGTTTTACACCGATAACTCCGCAGAAATCTATACCAATGTGGACGGCAGTGCGGGTGTTATGCTGAGTATTCAGAAGCAGACGGGCTATTCCACCGGCGAGGTATCGGATTCTCTGGGAGAACGGTTCGGAGAGCTGATGGAGGAGAATCCCGATTTGTCCCTGATAAAGCTGATGGACCAGGGAATCTATATTGATCTGGTCATGGATTCCATCCTCAACAATATCCTGGTGGGCGGGGCGCTGGCGATACTGATTCTTCTGGTGTTCCTGAAGGATCTGCGCCCTACGCTTGTGGTGGCTTTCTCCATTCCCGTCAGTCTGGTGACTGCCATTGTATGTATGTACTTCAGCGGAGTGACGCTGAATATCATCTCTCTGTCAGGACTGGCGCTGGGAATCGGTATGCTGGTGGACAATTCCATCGTGGTGATAGAAAATATATACAGACTGCGAAGTGAGGGAAGTTCGGTGCGGGAGGCTGCCATGGAAGGGGCCAGAGAAGTGGCGGGCGCCATTACCGCCTCCACATTGACTACGGTCTGTGTATTCCTTCCCATTGTATTTACGGAAGGGATTACCAGACAGCTGTTCGTGGATATGGGGCTGACAATCGCCTATTCGCTGTTTGCCAGTCTGGCCATTGCGCTTACCGTGGTTCCCGCCATGTCATCGAAGATGCTGGTCAGGACCAGAGAGCAGAAGAGCGGCAGATTATTCGAGGGAATGACGAAAGGTTATGAAAGACTGCTGGAACTGTCGCTGAAGGGGAAACCGCTGGTGCTGATTCTGGTATTGGGACTGTTTCTGGGCAGCATTGCGCTGGCTTTTACCAACGGAACTGCCTTTATGTCGGATATGGATTCCACACAGCTGACGGTGAATGTGGCACTTCCTGACGACGCCACACTGGAAGAGACAGGAGAAATCTCGGATAAGGTGGTGGAAGCCATTCTGTCCATAGAGGATGTGGAGAATGTGGGAGCCATGTCCAGCAGTTCTGCCATGTCCGTGATGGGCGGCGGAGGTAGCGGCAGCAGTAATCTGGCCACCATTTATGTGGTGACCCGAGAAGACAAAAAGAGGAGCAATGAAGAAATTGCCCGTATGATCAGAGAGAAAACGGCAGATCTGGAGGCGGAGATTACCATTGATACATCCAGTATGGACATGAGCGCCATGGGCGGCAGCGGTATCTCCATTCAGGTGAGAGGCCGTGATCTGGACACGCTGCGGAGCATTGCGGAAGAAGTGGCGGCGGTGGTGGAGAGCGTGGAAGGAACCGCCGATGTCAGCGACGGGCTGGAAGATGCGGATGAGGAGCTGAGAATCATCATTGACCGGGACGAAGCGGTGCATTACGGACTTACGGTGGCTCAGGTATATACGCAGATTTATGCCAGACTGGCGGAAGCAGGCAGTGCCACTACACTGGTTGCCGCCGATAAGGACTATAATGTCTATGTCATGAACGGAGGAGACCTTGAACTGACCAGGGAACTGGTAAAGGATCTGGAGATAGAAGGCACTGATGAAGAAGGAGAAAAGGTGAAAGTGCCGCTGTCAGAACTTGCCTCTTTTAAGACAACGGAAGCATTTGTATCCATCAGCCGCGCGGACCAGACAAGGTATGTGTCCGTGTCCGCCGCCATTGCAGAGGGATATAATGTGGGACTTGTGTCCGGTGATGTGGAGGAAAAGCTGGCCGGCTACGAACTGCCGGCAGGATACAGGCTGGTATTTTCAGGTGAAAACGAGACAATTGTGGATGCCATGGAACAGGTTATGCTGATGATGATACTGGCCATTCTGTTTATGTACCTGATTATGGTGGCACAGTTCCAGTCGCTGAAATCTCCGTTTATCATCATGTTCACCATTCCGCTTGCGTTCACGGGAGGATTTCTGGGGCTGTATGTCACAGGAAGTGAAGTGAGCGTCATTGCCATGATAGGCTTTGTCATGCTGGCGGGAATCATAGTCAACAATGGTATCGTCATTATTGACTATATGAATCAGCTGCGGGAAAGCGGTATTGAAAAACGTCAGGCGATTCTCACTGCGGGCCGTACAAGGCTCCGGCCTGTGCTGATGACAGCTCTGACCACCATTCTGGCGCTGTCCACCATGGTGTTCAGCAGCGATATGGGAGCGGAGATGGCCAGACCCATGGCGGTGGTTACCATCGGCGGACTGCTTTATGGTACACTGCTGACACTGATCGTGATTCCCTGCATCTATGACCTGTTCAACCGGGATAAAAAGAAAGGGAGCGCGGAATTGGCTGAGCCGGAATTGTAGGCAGGAGAGAAAATTATGGGAAAAATCAACGGTTTGGAGGATATCAGTCAGGTGCCGCCGAAGGTGCGGCAGATGTACGGGGCCGTGATTGAGATGTTGGAGGAGGGGATGGACGCATCTGGCATGCGCGTCTCCGCCATCACGGAGAGAGCAGGAATCGGGAAAGGAACGGCATACGAGTATTTTGACTCCAAAGAGGAGCTTGTGGCCTGTGCTGTGGTATATCAGATAAAATGGAGTTTTGACTGGCTGAAAAGTACTCTGGAAGAGAAGGCGAGCTTTCAGGAACAGTTTTCTTTTGTGATGGAAGTGATCCGGCAAAAGGATATGCGCCTGAACTGCTTTCTGCGATTCGTGCACATGATGACGGATAATTCAGAGTTCAGCAGGATGGTTCGGGAAAAGCTGAATTCTGAATCCTTTGCCGCCTATCAGCCGGTGAATATATTTGGGAAAATCCTGCGGCGGGGAGTGGAGCGTGGAGAACTGCGGGGAGATATCCCCATGGAATATATGGTGTTCAGTGTGTTTGCACATCTGCTGACCTATGTGTTCGCCGCAGTGACGGACGAATGCTTTTCCCCGAATCTTGAGAGGATTAAGATGCTGGCCTCTCAGGGCATTTTGAACGAGCTGGGGAGTACTGCAGGCACCGCAGACTGACGGCCGGGTTTATCTCAGTTTTAAACTTTTTTAGATTTTAATTTAGAAAATAGACACACTTTGGACACAATTCTTTTGTAAGATAAATATCAGATAGTTGATGAACTCACTATCTCCCCCCTCATAAGAAATAGTGAAAAGGTCACGGTGAAAGCCGGGGCCTTTTCACATTGTAAAAATCTTGCATCCGGTATGAAAAAACGCTATAATGAATAGCAGGTATTGGGCCGGAATTCAGGGAAAGGGAAGAAGATTAATGGGCAGACGCAGGAAAGAACAAATGAAAAACGGACCGGATAATGACAGGGATGAGGCATTGGAAAAGGGAGAACAGACGGAAGCGGAAGTGACGGCAGCACAGCAGGAGTACATAGTACTGAACCGTCAGGAAGAGGAGAGCGCTTCTTCCGAAAAGGCAGAGCGAAGTCTGGCAGACTATATGACGCATTCTCAATACCGGTATTTTGACTGTGATGCCATATGGAAGAATATGGAACTGACGCAGGCGGTTATTCGAAAAGGAGAGGCGCTGAACCAGGAGAATAAAGTGCGGCTGCGCAGCGTGGAAAGCGGATATATGAGCGGTAAAAGCGAAACCGTGGGGGAAGCTGTAGGGGGAGGCACCGAGGGGAAAACCAATTTTCCCATTCATATAGTTTTTGACCGGGATTCCGTTCTGTTCGCGGAGTGCCAGTGTGCAGACTGCAGGAAGCACTATTACAGCAGATATTACAGGAGAGATTACTGTGGGTATCTGGCGGCATTTATGACATTGGTACAGGATTATCTGAAGGAAAAAAGTCTGGGTGACGCCACGGATGTGCGGGGCATTAAACTGATCCGGGCTTTTTCAGAGCAGCGGGCCAACAATGTGGTATCCGATACCATGGGGAGGAATGAAAGTCTGACGCTGATTCCCAGAATGATTATGAAAAACGGCGACCTGGCGATTTCTTTCAAGGTGGGAGAGCGTAAACTTTTTGTGGTGAAGGACCTTTTTGAGTTTTATCAGAATGTCCAGGAGTCTAAAACGGCAGCGTACGGCAGCAATACGGAATTCAGCCATGGCATTGACAATTTTATGGAGAAATCCCGTAAGTGGATAGAATTTATCGGAAGAATCGTGAAGGAGGAACTGGCCTTCGAGAGGAGGATGATCGAAGCCCACAGTTACTCCAAAAAAGCGGCTTCCAAAATCGGAGAGTTTACACTTTTCGGCTGGAGGCTGGACGAGTTCTATCGTCTGGTGCAGGGGGAGGAATTCGAGTTCGAGGACAGGGACAGTGAGAGAAAGACGAAGGCGCAGCTGCGGACGGGGGAGCGGAATCCCAGAGTCTCCATGACCATCCGCAAGAATGATTTTGGCGTCCGGAGAAGCTTTCACGGAATAACGGTTGACTGTCGTATGCCTCAATTGTTTTACGGTGTGGGAACTGCTTACTATCTGTGTGAAGACGCCTTTTGCAGGCTGGAGGAGGAATTTCAGAAGAAGGTGCGCACCGTGGCACAGTTCTGCAGAGACGGTTCGCTGACCTTTCAGGTGGGAAGAAACAATCTGTCACAGTTTTACTATTCCGTGCTGCCTCAGCTGGAAGGGGTGGTGGATGTGATGGAAGAGAACGCGGAGGAGATTGCGTCTTATCTTCCGCCGGAGGCCCGCTTTGTATTTTATCTGGACGCGGAGGAGCACAATATGACCTGCCGGGTGGCTGCAAGATATGGGGAAACAGAATTTCCCGTGCCGGATTTTGCCGGGGAAGGTCAGCCGAAGGTGCCGCTGGAGTCCTTCCGGGAGAGAATAAGGGAGTCGGAGACTATGTTTCTGGTGAGTCAGTGGTTTCCCTACTGGGACGCCGACAGACAGGAGAGACATTGCGGACGGGAAGAAGAGCGGATGTATCAGGTGCTGGACAAGGGTGTGGATGCACTTCTTTCCCTGGGGGAAGTGCAGTGTACCAGGCGATTCAGCAATCTGAATGTGGGGCGCAGGGTGAGGCTGGCCGTGGGGATATCCGTCTCCAGGAATCTGCTGAATCTGAATATTTCCACCCAGGATGTACCCCCCGAAGAACTGCTGGATATCCTGAAAAGCTATCGTCAGAAGAGAAAATATTACCGGCTGAAAAACGGAGATTTCCTGAGCCTGGACGAAGAAGGCGCGCTGCAGACCCTGACGGAAATGGTGGATATACTGCGGATGTCTCCCAAAGAGCTGATGAAGGGCAATGTCCGACTTCCTCTGTACCGCGCGCTGTATCTGGATAAGCTGCTGGAGAAAAACCAGGAGATATACAGCAGCAGAGACAGCTATTTCCGGGAGATGGTGAAGGACTTTAAGACGGTGAATGACGCGGATTTTGAGGAGCCGGCCTCTCTGTCCGGAATCATGCGGGGATACCAGAAGAACGGCTATCGTTGGCTTCGGACACTGGAGGAATATCGTCTGGGAGGCATTCTGGCGGATGACATGGGGCTGGGTAAGACACTGCAGGTGCTGGCAGTGCTGCTTTCCGCAAAGCTGGAAGGGAAAAAGGGGACTTCACTTGTGATCGCGCCGGCCTCCCTGGTCTTCAACTGGGGAGAGGAGATACGAAGTTATACCCCGGAGCTTTCCTATGGCTTTATCACGGGAAATCAGGAGGAGCGGAGAGGAAAGCTGGAGCGGTACGGGGAGTTTGACGTACTGATAACTTCCTATGATCTGTTGAAGAGAGATATTGAATATTATGAAGATAAGGCATTTTATTACCAGATTATAGATGAGGGGCAATATATCAAGAATCATACCACTGCGGCGGCCAAAGCGGTTAAAGCGGTGAAAAGCAGTGTGCGCTATGCTCTGACGGGAACCCCCATTGAAAATCGTCTCAGCGAACTGTGGAGTATATTTGACTTTCTGATTCCGGGGTATCTGTACGGATATGATGTATTTCGAAATGAGTTCGAATCGCCCATTGTGCGCAATGAGGATCAGTCTGCGCTGAAGAGGCTGCAGAGAATGACAGGGCCTTTTATTCTCCGCAGAATGAAGGAAAATGTACTGAAGGACCTTCCGGAGAAGCTGGAAGAGAACCGGTATGTCAGATTTGAAGAGACGCAGCAGAAACTATATGACGCCCAGGTAGTTCATATGAAACAGAAAATTGTCATGCAGGACGCCCGGGAGTTCCAGAAGAACAAAATACAGATTCTGGCGGAACTGACGAAACTGCGGCAGATTTGCTGTGATCCCGGACTTTGCTTTGAAAATTACGGGGGAGAATCCGCCAAGCTGGAAGCCTGCATTGACCTGGTACAGAGTGCGGTGGAAGGCGGTCACAAAATACTGCTTTTCTCACAGTTTACCTCCATGCTGGAAGTGATAGCCCGCCGTATGGAAGAGGAGAAAATCAGCTTCTATACCATCACGGGAGCCACACCGAAGGAAAAGCGTCTGGAGCTTGTGAAAGCTTTCAACAGAGATGACACGAAAGTGTTTCTGATCTCCCTGAAGGCAGGCGGTGTGGGATTGAATCTGACAGGAGCGGATGTGGTGATTCACTATGATCCCTGGTGGAATCTGGCGGTGCAGAATCAGGCGACAGACCGCACTCACCGCATTGGACAGACAAAGGTGGTGGTGGTTTACAGGCTGATTGCCAAGGGGACCATCGAAGAGCGGATCCAGGCGCTTCAGGAGAGCAAGAGAGCGCTTTCGGACCAGATTATTCAGGGAGATGCCGGGCAGCTTGGCGGTATGACCAAAGAAGATTTCCTGAGTCTTCTCTGAAGATAAGCTCTTTTATTTATTTTCTGAAAAAATATACATATTTTTCCAGACTTGTCCATATACTGTTAAAAAGGATTGACGACGGGTAAGAAGAGAATCGGCGGCCTGATAATAATTTCCGGACCGCCGCAGACAATCCTGTGAAAGGAGACGTGTATGGCAAGAGGACAACGCAAGACTCTCGAGGAGAAGATTGCTGCAAAGATGGAATTGATTGAGGCACTGACAACTCGTCTGGAGTCGGAGCAGAGAGAGCTGGAAGAAATGTATCAGGAAAAGAGACGAAAGGAACTGGAGGTTGTGAGCGACATCATAGAAGAGGCAGGGCTGGAACCGGAAGAAGTGGCGGAAGTGCTGCAGCAGTACCTGGAGCGCAGGGAGGAAGCGGCTTCCTGACGCGAACATTTATATGAAATATCTGCAGGAATCGGGAGTGTCTGGAACATTCCCGGTTTTTTTATTTAAGGTCTTTTTATTGTGGGAAATATGTGGTAATATAGTAACGGTATCTCTTTCAGAGAGCTGTTTTTTCACTTATCAGCTTATAGGCCGCAACAATTCAGATATCTGACCGAATTGTCGGCGTATTGTGACAGTTCGGACAGAGCATCGAACGGTTGCGTCATATTTTCTATCAACAGACAGGGCAGATCTTGACAATATGATACGAAACGCGGGGATACGTGGACTCCCGCGGCATGGAGGGAAAGCGATGACAGAAAATGACAACTTGCAGATGAAGCCTTATCCCATGAACGACCGCGCAGAAGGAGAGAGTGTGTGTTTTTCTTTTGTGTCCAGGACGGCGTCCTGCGGAATCATGTTGTATGACAGGGGAACAGGCAGACTGCTGAAGAAAATTCCTTTTACCGAAAAAGACAGAACCGGATATGTATACTGCAGGATCGTGGAGAATATAGATGTAAAGACGAACACTTATCTGTTCTATGAAGAGGACAGGCTTGTTCCGGATGAACGGGCGAAAGTCTTTCCACAGAGAACAGGATACGGCAGAGAAAGAAGCATTGCGGATCTGAAAGCCGGATTTGACACAGGAGAATTTGACTGGGGAGAAGACTGTCTCCCGCGCATTCCCTACAGTCAGATGATCGGATATTGTCTGCATGTGCGGGGATTTACCAGACATGCCTCTTCCGGTGTGCGGGACAGAGGAACCTTTTCGGGAATCAGGGAGAAGATTCCCTATCTGAAAGAAATCGGCGTCACTACCCTGGAACTGCAGCCGGCCTATGAGTTTATGGAGGTTCCGCTGAAGGAGGAGGAACAGAGACTTCCTCTGATGACGCCATTTGGGATTATGGAAGAGACCTCAGCGGGCAGGTTAAATTACTGGGGATATAAAAGGGGATATTATTATGCGCCGAAGGCTGCATATGCGGCCGCAGAGGATGCACCCCGGGAATTCAGAGAGCTGGTCAGGGCGCTTCATGAAGAGAGAATGGAGCTGGTGATGCAGTTTTATTTTCCCGGTGATGTCAATCAAAATGAAATCGCGCCAATTCTTCATTACTGGGTGAAGGCATATCATGTGGATGGTTTTCACCTGCTGGGAGAAGATCTTCCCATAGATTTACTGGCGTCCGATGATCTGCTGGCAGATACGAAATTGTGGTACTGCCATTTTGACACAGCGCGGATTTACGGAAAGGCAGAGCAGCCGCTGTACCCACATCTTGGGGAATATAATGATACCTGGTATTATGAAATGCGCAAATTCCTGAAGGGTGATGGAAATATGCTGGGCAGTGTGCTCTACCACATGCGGCATATCCCGGAAAAGGCGGGAGACATTCATTATCTGACAAATTATTTTGGACTCACCCTGGCAGATATGGTGTCTTACGATTATAAGCACAATGAAACCAACGGAGAGGAAAACAGGGACGGAAATGATTACAATGCCAGCTGGAACTGCGGAGAGGAAGGGACAAGCCGCAGACAGAGTGTGAAGAAGCTCCGGATAAAACAGATGAAAAATGCCATGTGTCTGCTTCTGCTCTCACAGTCCGCGCCGCTGATTTTCATGGGGGATGAATTTGCCAATTCTCAGAAAGGGAATAACAATCCGTATTGTCAGGATAATGCGGTAGCCTGGCTGGACTGGAAAGATGCGAAGAAAAATGCTGAAATACTGGAATTCTGGAAACTGCTGATCGCATTCCGACACAGGCATCCCATTCTGCACCCGGATCGGGAACTGCGTCTGATGGATTATCTGGCCTGTGGTTACCCGGATCTGTCGTATCACGGGAAATATGCATGGCAGCCCCAGACGGAAAACGGCTGCAGACATGTGGGTATCATGCTCTGCGGAAAATATGCGAAATCCGGCAGCGGAAGCGACGATACCTTCCTCTATATCGCCATGAACATGCATTGGGAGAGCCACAAGCTGGCGCTGCCCAGACTGCCCAAAGGGATGAAATGGGAGGCGGCTTTTTCCACGGAGAACGGAATCGGAACGAAGACAGATCTGCGGGAGGAAGAAAATTCGGAATGGCAGAGGAACATCGCACCCAGAAGCATTCAGGTGTATGTCTCTGTCCCGGTGAAGGAGAAGAAAGCCCGGGGAACCGTTGAAAAGTGACCGTGCACCTTTGCTTTTTCGTCTGCATATGATACCATAAACACATCATATGGAGATAACTATGAACTGCTTGATTTTGATACTGCTGCTTGGCTGCTGCGGCGGATGGGGAAACAATTCCTGCGGCTGCAGAGCAGGGAATGACGGTAACTGCTGCAGAGAATGCGGGGGGAATCTTCCCGGGAGAAAATGTCCTCCGAAGGATCCCTGCAGAAGAAAGCCCGACAGGATGCCTGATGACTGCGGCTGCAGAGAAGAGAGAACCTGCTGCAGAGAAGAAAAGCCCTGCTGTGATAAGAAGCCCTGTGACTGTGAGCAGAATGAAAGAGAGAGCTGCGATATCGGTCTGATACCGCCTCCCTGGCAGGATTATCCGAAATTCCCGCACCATGACGACAGAGAGGACTGTGAATCATAAAGAACAGAATCCGGACTCTGTGGGTATTCCGGTATCATGAATAATGTAAAAGGCGGTCCCGCAACAAGGTTGACCGCCTTGTTTTTGTTTTTTCGGAAAAAGTATTTAAAGTGGCAAAGGGGTGTGGTATAATAGAGAATACGAATGCGGGCTTTCGGATTGGATCAGGAGAAAACCGGCGTACCGGATATAATATAGCGAAAGGCAGGGCTTTCTGATGGAGAAGGAAAAGTATGTTGCTTATGTTTCCACTTACACAAGAGGGGACAAAAACGGGATAAAGATATATGATGTGGATATGGAACGGGGAAGATTTATTGAGAAGGATAAGGTGGAGATTACCAATTCTTCCTATGTGACCATTTCTCATAACGGGAAATACTTATATTCCATAACGGATTTTGGAGTGGAAGCCTATGAGATATTGGAGGACGGCAGCCTGGAATTCCTGAATTTCGCTTCTATTAACGGGATGAGAGGCTGTTATGTCTCCACAGATTATACAGACAGATATCTGTTTGTGGCGGGCTACCATGACGGGAAGCTGACTGTTCTGAAGCTGGGGAAAGACGGGGCCATAGGAGATATCACGGATGAAATTTACCATAAAGGGCTGGGCAGTGTGGCGGAGCGCAATTTCAGACCCCATATAAACTGCGCGAGAATGACCCATGATAATAAATATCTGCTGGTGGCGGACCAGGGGATGGACCATGTAAATGTATATCGTTTTGACGCGTCGATGGGAAAGGTGATGCTTGCAGATATTATCAGAAGCGAACTGGAATCTGCGCCAAGACACATCAAGATTTCGAAAGACGGACGTTTTATTTACATTGTGCATGAATGTAAATGTTATATTGATGTATATTCCTATGAGGACAAAAAGAATCAGCCTGTGTTCGAAAAGCTTCAGACGGTGAAGACCTGCCGTGGAGAGATGGGCAGCTACAATGCCGCCAGTGCGCTTACCTTTTCTGACGACCACAGATACCTGCTCAGCTCCAATGCCGGGGACAATTCAGTGGTACTGTATGAGGTAAACGAAGAGACGGGAAATCTCACCCAGATCTTCTGTCTGCCGGTGGGCGGGGAGTATCCGAAGGACGCCAGCCTGTTCCCCAACAATAAATTCCTGGTCTCCCTGAATCATGAGACCAATGACATGACATTTTTCCGGGTGAATGCGGAGAATGGTACCATGATTATGAACGGACCGCCCATTCGGGTGGATGTGCCCAACTGCATTACCTTTCATAAGCTGTAAAATTGCCGAAGAGACTTTATCCAATTGCCGTATGCGGCGATTTAGAGCCGTCGCGCAGCGACTAAACAGCAGCGGCCCGTTCAGTGCCCAGAGGACTTACGGACGTGCAATATGCGTCCGGAAGTTCTCAGCCCATAATCAGGTACTGAAGGGGCTGCTGCGGAACTGGAAATTACGGATGATAAAGTCACAAAGGCGCACGAGAGGAATTTTCATGAGAGCACTATCGAGTGAAAATTTCTTTCCTGAGGTGTGCGCCGAAGAGACTTTATCCAATTGCCGTATGCGGCAATTTAGAGCCGTCGCGCAGCGACTAAACAGCAGCGGCCCGTTCAGTGCCCAGAGGACTTACGGACGCGCAATATGCGTCCGGAAGTTCTCTGCCCATAATTCAGGTACTGAAGGGGCTGCAGCGGAACTGGAAATTATGGATGATAAAGTCACAAAGGCGCACGAGAGGAATTTTCAGGAGAGTATTTTCGAATGAAAATTCCTCTCCTGAGGTGTGCGCCGAAGAGACTTTATCCTTTAGAGCTGTCGCGCAGCGACTAAATTAGGAGGAAAAAATGGCAGGTTCCACATATGGTACTGTTTTCAGGATTACAACATGGGGAGAATCTCACGGGAAAGCGCTGGGCGTGGTGGTAGACGGATGTCCGGCCGGGCTGGAACTGGAAGAAAGGGATATTCAGCTTTATCTTGACAGACGTAAACCGGGAGCAACCGGGATTGCCACACCCCGGAAGGAAGCGGATAGTGTGGAAATTCTGTCCGGCGTATTTGAGGGACGCACCACGGGGACACCGATTTCTCTGATGATACGTAATACTTCTCAGATTTCCGGAGACTACAGTGAGATTGCCTCCTGCTATCGTCCCGGACACGCGGATTATACTTTTGACAGGAAATACGGGTTTCGGGATTATCGGGGCGGCGGCAGGTCTTCCGGAAGGGAGACAGTAGGCCGTGTGGCGGCCGGCGCAATTGCCTGTAAGATATTGAAGAAGCTGGGAATCACAGTGTGTGCCTACACCCGTTCTATCGGCCCGGTGGAGGCGGATATGTCCGGATTTGACAGGCAGGCAGCTCTGGAGACCCCCACTGCCATGCCGGACAGACAGGCAGATGCAGCGGCTGTGGCGTATCTTGAGGATGTGAGACATGACATGGACTCTGTGGGCGGCTGTATGGAATGTCTGGTAGAAGGTCTTCCCGGAGGGATCGGGGACCCTGTCTTTGAGAAGCTGGATGCGAATCTGGCCAAAGCCGTTATGTCCATAGGGGCGGTAAAGGCAGTGGAAATCGGAGACGGTCATGAGGTGTCGAGACACAGGGGAAGTGAAAATAATGACAGCTTTCAGATGAGAGAAGGGAAGGCTGTGAAAGTTTCCAACCATGCAGGCGGAATTCTGGGCGGTATCAGCGACGGGGATACCATTGTGGTTCGGGCCTATGTGAAACCAACACCCTCCATTTTTCGGACACAGCAGACTGTCAGTCAGTCCGGTGAAAGCATGGAGATCAAAATTAAGGGGCGTCATGACCCGGTGATTGTACCCAGAGCCGTGGTGGTGATGGAGTGTATGACGGCGCTTACGGTGCTGGATGCCATGATGCTGAATCTGTCCGCCAGGATGGAGAACCTCACAGCATTCTATGGTTTTGGGGGAAAGCAGGTTTTATGACCTGCTTCCCCGGGTCTGTGAGACGGGAAGCACAGCGCGGGGGCTGTGAGGTCAGACTGAATAACAGGGAGGATGGCGATAGATGCGTTATCGTATTTTAAAACAGGAAGGGCGGGCAAAAAGGGCGGAGCTTGAGACTGTTCACGGGACAGTACAGACTCCTTTATTTATGAATGTGGGGACCGTGGCTGCCATCAAGGGTGCTGTGGCCACCTCGGATCTGGAGCAGATTAAGACCCAGGTGGAACTGTCCAATACCTATCATCTGCATGTGCGCCCGGGAGATAAAATCATCAGACAGCTGGGCGGGCTGCATAAATTTATGTCCTGGGACAGACCCATACTCACGGATTCCGGAGGCTTTCAGGTATTTTCTCTGGCTGGCCTGCGGAAAATCAAAGAGGAAGGCGTTTACTTTCGTTCGCACATCGACGGACGGAAGATTTTCATGGGGCCGGAAGAGAGTATGCAGATTCAGTCCAATCTGGGCTCGACTATTGCCATGGCATTTGACGAATGTGCGCCCAGCAGGGCGGACAGAAGTTATGTACAGGCGTCGGTGGACCGCACGGCCAGATGGCTGGAGCGCTGTAAAAAAGAGATGGCGCGTTTAAATAGCCTGGAGGATACCATCAATCGGGAACAGCTGCTTTTTGGGATTAATCAGGGTGCGATATATCCCGATATCCGGATTGAACACGCGAAGAGAATCTCGGAGATGGAGCTGGACGGTTATGCGGTGGGAGGCCTGGCAGTGGGGGAAACTCATGAAGAGATGTACCACATTCTGGACCAGGTGGTTCCCTTTCTGCCGAAGGACAAGCCTGCTTATCTGATGGGGGTGGGGACACCAGCCAATATTCTGGAGGGGGTGGAGCGGGGAATTGACTTCTTTGACTGCGTCTATCCCACCAGGAACGGCCGACATGGACATTTATACACCAATCAGGGAAAAATCAATCTGTTCAATGCAAAATATGAGCTGGATGACAGACCCATTGAGGAAGGCTGCGGCTGTCCGGCATGCAGACGGTATTCCAGAGCCTATATCCGCCATTTGCTGAAGGCAAAGGAAATGTTGGGGATGCGGCTCTGTGTACTTCACAATTTATACTTTTACAATACCATGATGGAAGAAATCCGGGATGCGCTGGATGAGGGCAGATTTGCGGAGTACAAAAAACGGAAGCTGACAGGAATAAATCCCCTTGACCAATAAGGCTTTTTTGTGTATGATACCTATTGTGGTTTCATGACAATGGAATTTGAGCGGAAAACATTTCAGCAGAGGGAACGGTTCGAACGGCGAAGGCAGAACGGACAGTTTACCGGTACAGACATTTAGTCGGAATGGAGGAAAAAATGGGTATTTTATTAGATGCAGCGCCAGATCCCGCGGCGGGGGGAATCAGCCTGATCAGTATGGTTCTTATGTATGCTGTCGTCATTGGCGCCATGTGGTTTTTCCTGATGCGTCCCCAGAGCAAGGAGAAAAAGAGAGTTGCAGCCATGATTTCGGCGCTGGAAATCGGCGACTGTGTGCTGACTACTTCGGGCTTTTACGGAATTGTGATTGACATCAATGATGACATGGTGATTGTAGAGTTCGGCAGCAACAAGAACTGTCGTATTCCCATGGAAAAATCGGCCATCAACCGTGTGGAGAAGCCCGGGGAGAACTGAGACTTCGACAGACAGATGTGATGGATGGAGAGCAGGAGCTGTTATACAACTGAATAGGAAATGAGAGACCGGTGTGTTCAGATGCCGGTCTTTTTTCATCTTGTTTTTTCCATATTGATGATGTAAAATATAAAAGTCATGTTATCAGTATGTTTTAAACTTGATAAAGTACATACAGCAGTATTCCATGCTGTTTAATTACTGTATGACATTTGTGGATGACTGGAGAAAGTAAATATTTACAGGTTTTGACACCATATATCTGACAGGAGACAACAATGAAAAAATATTTTAGACTATTGACAGTAATGCTGACGGTAATCCTTCTGGCCGGCTGCGGGAACGGTGTCGGCCATGGCGCTTCGCAGGCGGCGGAGTCGGGGGAAGCTTTGCATGAGACGGTACGGCAGACTGCTGCCGAAACTGTCCCGGAAGGCCGGGGAGAAAGTCTGACGAAGGAATCTTATGACGATACGGCAGACAGTTTTGACTGGGGGACTGCTGAGGATGCAGAGATCCCGGAGGAAAATGCAGAAGAATCTGGCAGGGAGACAGACGACACATTACCGGAGGATGGAGAATATTCGTCAAAGGAGGATGTGGCGCTATACATTTATCTGTATGGTCATCTGCCGGACAATTACATCACGAAAAAGGAGGCGGAAAAGCTGGGATGGCCGGGAGGATCTCTGGAGCCCTATGCGCCTGGAAAATGCATTGGGGGAAGCCGGTTTGGTAATTACGAAGGGCTGCTGCCGGAGAAAGAAGGGCGCAGCTATACGGAAGACCATTACCAGTCCTTTGAACTTTTGTATGGAGAAGAATAAAATGTATCTATGTGTCATAGACGGAGAAAAAATCACAGACAGGGAAATGCTTCATGAGATTCTGGCGGAGGGACTGAAACTTCCGGAATGGTACGGCGGGAATCTGGATGCTCTGTACGACTGCCTGACAGAGATGCGGGAGGAGGCGGAGATTCAGGTTCGGCATGAAAGCGTTCTGGAAGCGCATCTGGGCGGGTATGCCAGGGCCTTGAGGCGGGTTTTGTCCTCGGCCGCGGCGGAGAATTCCGGAATATCCTGTCGGTTTGAGTGAAGTATTTTCTCCTGTAATATAATCACACTTCTGTTATGCTTCCCCTTGATTCTTCATAATATTTTGTTGCTATTTACTTCTGAATCAGTTATTATAATAAGAAATGCTTTTGCAGCGCGGAATATTGGAACCGGAGAACGCAAAAGCGTAGATGAAAAGGCAGCAGAGTGTACTGTCTGACAGAAAGGACGGAAGAGTATGGAATTACATATCACATGTATTCCCGGCGACGGTATCGGGCCGGAGATTATAGCGGAAGCGAAGAAGGTGCTGGAGAAGACTGCTTCTGTATATGGACATAAAATTATTTTCGAAGATATTCTTATGGGAGGTGCGTCTATTGACGTACACGGCGTGCCGCTGACAGAGGAAGCAGTGGCGAAGGCGAAGGCGGCGGATGCGGTGCTGATGGGTTCTATCGGCGGGGATACCACCACTTCTCCCTGGTATAAACTTCCGCCCAATCTGCGTCCGGAAGCAGGTCTGCTGGCCATTAGAAAAGCGCTGAATCTGTTCGCCAATCTGCGTCCGGCCGTGCTGTATGACGAACTGGCAGGGGCCTGCCCGCTGAAGGAAGAAATCAGCAAAGCCGGCTTTGACATGATGATTATGCGGGAGCTGACAGGGGGCCTGTATTTCGGAGAGAGGAAGACTTTCGAAGAAAACGGCGTGATGAAGGCTGTGGATACCCTGACCTATGATGAGAATGAGATTCGCCGTATTGCCATCAAAGGATTTGACATCGCCATGAAGCGCCGGAAGAAAG
The DNA here is from genome assembly GCF_024623325.1 of Acetatifactor muris. Classification (GTDB taxonomy): domain Bacteria; phylum Bacillota; class Clostridia; order Lachnospirales; family Lachnospiraceae; genus Acetatifactor; species Acetatifactor muris. The sequence goes on along the minus strand of NZ_JANJZD010000005.1, from coordinate 137,342 downwards.
TGACCAGCGTGGACAAGGCAAATGTGCTGGATTCTTCCAGACTCTGGAGAAAAGTGGTGGAAGAGGTGGCGAAGGACTACCCGGAGGTGAAGCTGGAGCATATGCTGGTGGACAACTGTGCCATGCAGCTGGTGAAGGATCCGGCCCAGTTCGATGTAATTCTCACGGAAAATATGTTCGGAGACATTCTTTCCGACGAGGCCAGCATGGTGACCGGCTCCATCGGGATGCTCGCCAGTGCCAGCCTGAATGACAGCAAATTCGGCCTCTATGAGCCCAGCCATGGCTCCGCGCCGGATATTGCCGGGAAGGATATTGCGAATCCCATAGCCACGGTCTTAAGTGCCGCCATGATGCTGCGTTACAGTTTTGACCTGGACAGGGAGGCGGATGCCATAGAGAGAGCAGTGAAGCAGGTACTGACCGACGGCTACCGCACCGGAGATATCTATTCTCAGGGCTGTGAGAAGGTTGGCTGCAGTAAAATGGGCGATCTGCTGGCGGAGCGGATTCGGTAAACAGAAGTCAATAGATTACGTTCATAAAGGTATTGCATTTCAGAAAGGTGAAGAAAATGAGAAGTGATTCGGTAAAAAAGGGTACGGCTCAGGCCCCCCACAGAAGTCTGTTCAATGCATTGGGTTATACGGAGGAGGAGAGACAGCGTCCGTTAATCGGCATTGTATGTTCTTATAATGAAATAGTTCCCGGCCATATGAACCTGGATAAGATTGCCGAGGCGGTGAAGCTGGGCGTGGCCATGGCGGGCGGTACGCCGGTGATGTTTCCGGCCATTGCGGTATGCGACGGGATAGCCATGGGACATGTGGGGATGAAATATTCTCTGGTGACCAGAGATCTGATTGCAGACAGCACGGAGTGTATGGCCCTGGCCCACGGCTTTGACGGTCTGGTGTGCATTCCCAACTGTGATAAAAATGTGCCCGGACTGCTGATGGCGGCGGCAAGGGTAAATATTCCCACCATCTTCGTTTCCGGCGGTCCCATGCTGGCCGGCCGTGTGCACGGACAGAAGAAGAGTCTGTCCTCCATGTTCGAGGCGGTGGGCAGTGTGGCTGCCGGCACCATGACCATGGAGGAGCTCTGTGAATATGAAGAAAAGGTATGCCCTACCTGCGGGTCCTGTTCCGGCATGTATACGGCGAATTCCATGAACTGTCTCACAGAGGCCATCGGTATGGGACTGAAGGGCAACGGTACCGTCCCGGCTGTTTACTCGGAGCGTATCCGTCTGGCGAAACATGCCGGTATGAAGATTATGGAGCTGGTGGAAAAGGATATCAAACCCCGTGATATTATGACAGAGGAAGCGTTCATGAATGCGCTGACTGTGGATATGGCTCTGGGCTGCTCCACCAATACCATGCTGCATATCCCTGCCATTGCCAGGGAAGCAGGGGTGGATCTGAATCTTGACATTGCCAATGAGCTGTCGGCGAAGACCCCCAATCTGTGTCATCTGGCGCCTGCAGGTCCCACTTATATGGAGGACCTGAACGAAGCAGGCGGTGTCTATGCGGTGATGAATGAGCTGACGAAAAAGAATCTGCTGAATCTGGACTGCATGACTGTAAACGGAACTGCCATCGGAGAAAATATAGCGAACTGCAGGAATCTGAATCCGGAAGTAATCCGGACCGCGGAGAATCCCTATTCCGAGACCGGCGGCATCGCCATCCTGAAAGGAAATCTGGCTCCCGACAGCGGTGTGGTGAAACGCTCTGCTGTGGTACCTGAGATGCTGGTGCATCAGGGGCCTGCCAGGGTATTCGACTGCGAAGAGGATGCCATTGATGCCATCAAGAGCGGTAAGATTGTGGCCGGAGACGTGGTGGTGATTCGGTACGAAGGACCCAAAGGCGGTCCGGGTATGAGAGAGATGCTGAATCCCACTTCCGCCATTGCCGGCATGGGCCTGGGTTCCAGCGTGGCGCTGATTACAGACGGACGGTTTTCCGGCGCTTCCAGAGGGGCTTCTATCGGCCATGTATCACCGGAAGCGGCGGTGGGCGGTCCCATTGCCCTGGTGGAAGAGGGGGACATCATCAGTATCAATATTCCGGAGAATAAGCTGGATATTCTGGTATCCGATGAAATTCTGGCGCAGAGACGGGCAAAATGGCAGCCCAGAGAGCCCAAAGTGACCACAGGGTACTTGTCCAGGTATCGGGAGCTGGTGACCAGCGGAAACCGCGGCGCAGTGCTGGAGTTCCCGGGCAGGTAGGTGATTGAATCTCGCCTTTTTTCCAGTGGACAGCTGCTGAATGGAAGGAACAGTAACCCGGAACAGATCAAGATTGACGGAGGAGAATGAGATGCAGTTAAATGGTTCGGAAATTGTTGTGGAATGTCTGAAAGAACAGGGCGTGGATACTGTGTTCGGCTATCCTGGCGGTTCTATTCTGAATATATATGATGCTCTTTATAAACACAGCGATGAAATCAGACACATTCTGACATCCCATGAACAGGGAGCCGCCCACGCGGCGGACGGCTACGCGAGAGCCACGGGAAAAGTAGGAGTGTGTATGGCCACCAGCGGCCCGGGAGCCACGAATCTGGTGACGGGAATAGCCACGGCCTATATGGACTCGGTTCCCATGGTAGCCATAACGGCCAACGTGACGCTTCCCATGCTGGGGAAGGACAGCTTTCAGGAGGTGGATATTGCGGGAGTGACCATGCCAATCACAAAGCATGGCTATATTGTAAAAAATGTACAGGATCTGGCAGATACCCTGAGAAGAGCCTTTGCCATTGCCAGAAGCGGCCGCCCCGGCCCTGTGCTGGTGGATATCACGAAAGATGTGACTGCGGCAGTCTGTGAATATACGCCTGTGCTTCCGGAAAAGCAGGAGCGCGTCTGCCTTTGCTCCCGGGAAGAACTGAAGCTGGCGGCAGATTATATCATGGCGGCGAAGAAGCCCTATATTTATCTGGGAGGCGGAGCCATCATTTCCGATGCCTGTGAAGAGGTTGCCGCTTTCGCCGAATTGATAGATGCTCCTGTATGTGATACTTTGATGGGGAAGGGCGGCTTTGACGGCAGAAGCCCCCGCTATACCGGCATGATTGGCATGCACGGCACGAAGACTTCCAACCTGGGTGTCAGTCAGTGCGATCTGCTGATTGCTCTGGGCGCCAGATTTTCCGACCGGGTCATCGGCAATCCGGGTAAATTTGCAGAAGGTGCGAAAATTATTCACATTGATGTGGATGCGGCGGAAATCAACAAAAATATCCGTGTGGACGCCAGTCTGGTAGGAGACTTAAAAGTTGTGCTCCAGAAGCTGAACGGGTATCTGACTCCTCAGGAGCATGGCGAGTGGATGCAGACCATCGCACAACTGAAGGAAAAATATCCGCTGCGGTACGATCAGGATCGTCTGTCCTGTCCGTATATTATAGAGACTGTGGACAGAGTGACGGAGGGAGAGGCACTGATTACCACAGATGTGGGACAGCATCAGATGTGGGCGGCGCAGTATTATCATTATACGAAACCCCGTACTTTTCTGTCATCGGGCGGTCTGGGGACGATGGGATATGGTCTGGGAGCCTGTATCGGCGCACAGCTCGGCCAGCCGGATAAGATATGCATCAATATTGCCGGAGACGGGTGCTTCCGGATGAATATGAATGAACTGGCCACGGCCAGCCGTTATCATATTCCCATAATACAGATTGTCATCAATAATCATGTGCTGGGAATGGTCCGCCAGTGGCAGACATTGTTCTACGGTAAGAGGTATTCACAGACAGTGCTCAGCGATAAGGTTGATTTCTGTAAGGTTGCGGAGGGACTGGGCTGTGCGGCCATTCGAGTAACGGAGAAGGAGGAGATCGGACCTGCCCTGGAGAAAGCCATTGCTCTGAAAGCACCGGTGTTAATCGAATGCGTGATTCCCGAGGATGACAAGGTATTTCCCATGGTTCCTGCGGGAGCTTCTATTACGGAAGTCTTCGACGGGGAGGATTTAAGGTAAAAAGATTCATATGAGAAAGATGTTTCGTTTCCTTCTGGTGTTTTTGCTTTGCGGTCTGCTGTTGAGCCTGGCTGGCTTTCTGGCGCTGGCATTGTACTATCGCAATAATTTTCCTGTCAATACCTGGATTAACGGTGTCTACTGTACGGGGAAGACCATAGAACAGGTGAATGAAGAACTGGTGAATGCGTGTGAAGCGTCTGTGCTGACAGTGGTGGATTTGGAAGGCAATTCCTGGGAAATCATGATGGAGGACGCGGGTATCAGACCGGATTATACTGCGGAGCTGAAGGCATATCTGCGGAAAAATACTTTTTTCGACTGGCTGGAGAACCTGAACAATCCGGTTTCCAGTGAGATTACAGCAGGAAAATATCTGGCGGAGGAAGAAAAGCTCCGCAGAAGCTTTGAATCCCTTGCTTTTGTGGGAGAAGAAAGAACCATGGAGGCTGGAGCGGCTGTCTGCCGTGATGAGAGCGGATTTTACTTTGTGGACGGAAATGCAAGGCGGCTGAACGAGGAAAAGGCCTATTCCGCTCTGAAAGAATGCCTGGAAAAGGGCGTCACTACCGTGAATCTGGAGGCGTGTTATGAAGACTTTTCCGACAGTCCGGCGGACAAGGTGCAGAGAGAGCTCTGGGAGCAGATTTGTGCCTATACGGACAAAAGCGGTAAAATTGTGTATGATATGGGAGCAGAGACAATTGCATTCACTCCTGATATCACAGCACAGTTCCTGAAGTCGGGAGCAGACGGCTGTCCGATTCTGGATGAAAGCGGCAGAATCATGGTGGACGAGGAGGCTGTTCAAAGCTGGGTGGAACAGCTTGCGGCAGATTACAACACCTGCGGTACGGAAAAAGAGTTTGAAGCCACCAGAGGAGATATCGTTACGGTAAAATATGTCACCTATGGGACAAAGCTGGACACAGAAGCGGAAATGCAGTATCTTCTGGAAGCACTTCAGTGGGAAAATGAAAGGACAGGAACAGAGATACATATTCCCGCATATCTTCAGGAGGGATATGTGCGCGGGCGGGACGATATCGGAGATACGTATATCGAAATTGATATGACAGAACAGAAAATGTATTATTATGCGGATGGGGAACAGATTCTGGAGACGGATATTGTAACCGGCAATACGGGCAGAAGGATGGGGACTCCCCAGGGAATTAATTTTGTCTATGGAAAGGAGCGCAACAGGACGCTGCGGGGACCGGGTTATGCTTCCTTTGTAAAATACTGGGTCCCGGTCAAGGGCAACATAGGCATTCATGATGCCAGCTGGCGCTCCAAATTCGGCGGGGAAATCTACAAGACGAACGGTTCCCACGGCTGTATCAACACGCCTACGGATATTATGTCGGAACTGTATGACATGGTGGAAATCGGGACGCCGGTTATTATGTTTTATTAGCGACAGTTCAGACAGGTTACTGGACTGTTACTTTTTTAAACCGGATGAATCAAAATAATTTAACAATGCAGTTGACTAAAGTGCCGGAAGCGAGTATTCTATACTAGAGGAACTAAATTCAGGAGGAGAATAGATGTCCAGAGTGTATAATTTTTCCGCAGGACCTGCGGTTCTGCCGGAGGAGGTACTACAGGAAGCAGCCGATGAGATGCTTGATTACAGGGGGACTGGCATGTCTGTCATGGAGATGAGCCATCGCTCCAAGGCATATGATACCATTATTAAGGAAGCGGAGGCTGATCTGCGTGATCTGATGAAGATCCCCGACAATTATAAAGTGCTTTTTCTGCAGGGGGGAGCCAGCCAGCAGTTTGCCATGATTCCCATGAATCTGATGAAGAATAAGGTGGCGGATTATATTGTGACCGGCCAGTGGGCGAAGAAGGCATATCAGGAGGCTCAGATTTACGGCAGGGCGAATAAGATTGCCTCATCGGAAGATGAGACGTTCTCCTATATTCCCGATTGTTCCGACCTGCCCATCAGTGAAGATGCGGATTATGTCTATATCTGTGAGAACAACACAATTTACGGGACAAAATTTAAGACACTGCCCAACACAAAGGGCAAGACTCTGGTGGCGGACGTGTCCAGCTGTTTCCTGTCGGAGCCCGTGGATGTGACGAAGTATGGCGTCATTTACGGCGGAGTCCAGAAGAATATAGGACCTGCGGGAGTGGTAATCGTGATCATCCGCGAGGACCTGATTACAGAGGATGTGCTTTCCGGCACGCCTACCATGCTGAAGTACAAGACCCATGCGGACAATGATTCCCTGTATAACACACCGCCTGCATATGGCATCTACATCTGCGGCAAGGTATTTAAGTGGCTGAAAAAGCAGGGTGGCCTGGAAGCCATGAAGGAATATAACGAGAAGAAAGCGAAGATTCTCTACGACTATCTCGACGAGAGCAAATTGTTCCGGGGCACTGTCCGCAGGGAAGACCGCTCTCTGATGAATGTTCCGTTTGTCACAGGCAGTGAAGAGCTGGATGCGAAATTTGTAAAAGAGGCGAAGGAAGCCGGATTTGAGAATCTGAAGGGACACAGGTCCGTGGGGGGGATGCGTGCCAGCATTTACAATGCAATGCCCATGGAAGGTGTGGAGAAGCTGGTGGAGTTCATGAGAAAATTTGAGAAGGAAAATGAAAAATAAATGTGATGGTTCAGGCAGGTTACTGAACTGCTGCAAATAAATAATGTTCTGGAAAAGAGGAAAATATGTTTCAAATAAATTGTCTGAATCCCATTGCTCAGGTGGGACTGAAAAATTTTACCGATCAATATGAAATCACGTCGGAAGTGAAGAATGCGGACGGGATTCTGGTAAGAAGCGCATCCATGCATGAGATGGAACTTCCGGAAAGTCTGTTGGCTGTGGCCAGAGCAGGCGCCGGTGTCAACAACATTCCTTTGGATAAATGTGCGGAACATGGTGTGGTAGTATTCAATACACCCGGCGCCAATGCAAACGGTGTGAAGGAACTGGTGATTGCCGGTATGCTGCTGGCGGCACGGGATGTGGTAAGCGGCATTGAGTGGGTGAAAGCGTCCAGAGAAGATCCGGATATTGCGAAGGCGGCGGAAAAAGCGAAGAAGAATTTTGCCGGCACTGAGATCAAAGGAAAGAAGCTGGGTGTCATCGGCCTGGGAGCTATCGGCGTGAAAGTGGCGAACGCTGCTGTGGCGCTGGATATGGAAGTGTACGGCTATGACCCGTATCTGTCCGTAAATGCGGCGTGGAGCCTGAGCCGTGCCGTTCATCATGTGACCAATGTGGAAGACATTTATGCCCAATGTGATTATATCACCATTCATGTGCCGCTGATGGATTCTACAAAGGGGATGATTAACGCGGAAGCTGTCGGAAAGATGAAGGACGGCGTGATTCTGCTGAACTTTGCAAGAGATCTGCTGGCAGACGAAGAGGATGTTCTGGAGGGGCTGCACAGCGGGAAAATTGCCCGCTATGTTTCCGATTTCCCCAATGCCACCACCGCGGGACAGAAAGGCTGCATTGTGATTCCCCATCTGGGAGCCAGCACGGAGGAATCCGAGGATAACTGTGCGGTAATGGCTGTGGAAGAGATGATGGATTATCTGGAGAACGGCAATATCAGAAACAGTGTCAATTATCCTGCCTGTGATATGGGTATCTGCACCAAAGCCGGACGGGTGGCGATTTTCCACAAGAATATTGCCAATATGATTACAAAATTTACTGCGGAGTTCGGTGAGAAGGGAATCAATATCAGTGACATGACCAACAAATCCAGAGGTGAAGTGGCTTATACCATGATGGATGTGGAGGAAGCGCCGACGGAGGAAATCATTCGGGCGCTGGAGAACATTAAAGGTGTGTTCCGGGCAAGGATTGTAAAGGGATGATTTGACAGGAGGATGCTTCATTCTCCGGGGTGACAGCAGACAAATGATTTCATGGACAGACAAAAAAGGCATATGCGGGAGAGCATATGTCTTTTCTTTATGTGCAGGGGCCATGGCATCTCTTTTTCGCCAAATACTTCTGTCCGGACAGTATAACTGATTACTTGACAGAGTGGTCTATTCATGATAGACTAAGTGCGGGTCTATTGTGGATAGACCAAAGAGGCAGGAAATATACGTTCAGGGTGAAGCAGGATATGGGATAGGCGAAAAGGAGAAAACGTTGTATGGAAGATGTGAAATTAGGTGTGGTGGAGACAAAATTTGCGGATATTATCTGGCGTCAGGAACCGCTTTCTTCCGGAGAACTGGTCACAATCTGCCGGGAGGAACTGAGCTGGAAGAAATCCACCACATATACAGTTTTGAAAAAGCTCTGCGACAAAGGCATTTTTCAGAATCAGGAGGGCAGAATTACTTCTCTGATTTCCAGGCAGGATTTTTATGCCGCCCGGAGCACGAAGTTTGTGGAGGACACCTTTGATGGTTCTCTGCCCGCTTTTATCGCGGCGTTTACATCCAGAAAGTCCCTGTCCCGGGAAGAAATTGCCGAGATCAGGGATATGATCGATTCTTCCGGCGGGGCCGACCATCGGCTGGGAAACCGGAAATGAGAGAGTGACGACTGAAAACTGTCTGATGGGGAAAGGGAGGTGTGTATGGAAACTGTTTTTCTGAAAGTACTGAATATGGCAATTGCGGCAGGCTGGATGATTCTCGGAGTATTGATTCTGCGGATTGTTCTGAAGAAAGCGCCGAAGGCAATATGCTGTACCTTGTGGGCATTGGTGGGAATCCGGCTTCTCTGCCCGGTTTCCTTTGAAAGTGTGTTGAGTCTGATTCCCAGCGCGGAGACGTTGCCCGGGGAAATTCTGCTGGCGGCCGAACCGGCTGTCGAAAGCGGCTTTGAGGTACTGGACAATGTGGTAAATCCTGCTATTGCAGATTCCTTCCGACCGAATGTGGGGGACAGTGTCAATCCGCTGCAGGTGTTCACTTATGTGGCTTCCCTGCTGTGGGCTGTGGGCGTGGCGGTGATGCTGCTGTATGCGTTGTTCAGCTGCCTCAGACTCCGCAGACGTGTGAGAACGGCTATGAAGCTGGAAGGAAATCTCTGGATTTGCGATACTGTGGAGTCCCCGTTTATTTTTGGAATTCTGCTGCCGCGAATCTATCTGCCATCTGATCTGGAGGAAGCACAGCTTGCCTGTATCACAGCCCATGAAAAGGCGCATTTGAAGCGGCGGGACCACTGGTGGAAGCCCCTGGGATATCTGTTGCTTTCCGTGTACTGGTTCCAGCCGCTGTGCTGGATTGCCTTTCTTAGCCTGTGCCGGGATATTGAGCTGGCCTGTGATGAACGGGTGGTGAGGGAAATGGACAGTGAAGAGAGAAAAATGTATGCGGAAGCTTTGCTGCAATGCAGTACACACCGTCATATGACAGCAGCCTGTCCTCTGGCTTTCGGTGAAGTGGGTGTAAAGGAAAGGGTAAAGGGCGTGCTGTATTATAAAAAGCCGGCTTTCTGGATAGCCGCTGCGGCAATTGCGGCCTGTGGGGCAGCTGCAGTGTGCTTTCTTACCAATCCTGTGGAGGAGAGGGGGAATGACGTTTTGGGTGCCGGCTATTCCGTATCGGAGGTGCTTTATGACGCGCCCTGGTATGATGCCGCCTATACACCGGATACTGCGCCGGAGTATGTATTTACACCGGACGGCTGGCTGATGATGAGAAGCAGTAACGGTGTCATGGGCAACGGTAATGTCTGGACCAGAGTGGGCGTATTTCATGAGACAGAAAAGGACGAAAGCCGGATACAGGACCTTCATGACCCGGAAGGCAGACTGTTGGCACTGCTGGAAACAGTGGAGCAGATATGGCGGGTTGATGGGGAGGGGGAACAGGGATATTTTTATCTTGTGATGCAGACAGGGGACGGGGCAATACTGCTTGCCACAGGACTTCAGACCGACGGAACAGAGCATATCCGATGGATTTGGAAGATGGAGAAGCACTCTGGCCAGGGAGACACGGACTATCTTGCGGCGCTGATTGCATCTATGTACCCCCGGAAGCAGATTGAGATATTTGCATTTTATGAATCTGACAGTATGCCGGACTATCTGCTGGCCGGCTTTCAGGATGACAGAAACCGAAGAGGCTTTGCCGTATTCCGGCGGGATGGCAGGAAGGACTTCTCATGGAAAATAAAAGGATTTTCCATGACAGAGGATGTGTCCATGTGCAGCGTGACTCTGGGAGAGGACTGGGGGCTGGACCACAGTGTCACTCTCATTTTCAGCAACAATCGCTCTCTTTCCCATGTGACTGTCCGGGCAGGCGGAGAAGAGCAGTCTGCGGGAAGCGGCGGAAGCGGTGACAATGTGATGCTTGTCTTCGAATGGTCCCGTCTGTTATCCGGGGAGGAAGCGGCGGAGATAGAAGTACATTATTACAATGTAAAACAGGTTGACAGGATAAATTTTCCTGTGGTATACTGGGACTCGATAAAGGGAGTAGCTTGCATGGAACCATTTCATGTTTATCTGGCCGTCAATACGATTTCTTCTTAAAAGAATCCGGCTTTGTAAGTGAGAAGCGAGACTTTGTTGTAATTTTTTGCAGCAAGGGCTCGCTTTTTTTGACAGAGAAGAAAGTTTTTTGACAGAGAAGAAAGAAAACCTGCTGCAGAGGAAAGAATAGTTGCAGACAGGGAGGAAATCGTATGGAAATGGGAATGGCTGTATTGGCGCTGATAATTGGATTCGGCATGCTGGCAAAGGGAGCGGACTGGTTCGTGGAGGGAGCATCCGGCATTGCCGAACGCTTTAAAATTCCCCAGGCAGTAATCGGTCTGACCATTGTGGCAATGGGAACCAGTGCGCCGGAGGCAGCAGTGAGTATAACCGCGGCGATAAAAGGAAACGCTGATATCACAATAGGCAACATTGTGGGGAGTAATATTCTGAATATTCTGATTATATTGGGGATTTCTTCCATAATTGTGCCGCTGGCAGTGGCCGGAAATACAGTGATGTGTGACATTCCGTTTATGATTGCCGTCACAGTGTTGCTGCTGATACAGGGAATGGGCGGTACCATCGGGTTTGGAGACGGCTTGATACTGACACTGGTTTTTTCGGGATATTTGCTTTATCTTTTCTACACATGGAAAAAAAGCAAAACTGTGGGAATGGTGACTGTGAAAAGCCGTAAATTGTGGCAGTCTCTGGCGGGTACGGTCACAGGCCTTATCATGATTATTCTGGGAAGTCATCTTGCCGTCAACGGAGCCTCCTGCCTGGCCAGGACGTTCGGCATGAGCGAACGATTTATCGGATTGACAATTGTGGCTCTGGGAACGTCGCTGCCGGAACTGTTTACTTCTGTGTCTGCCGCCATGAAAAGAAACGCAGAGATTGCCATTGGAAATATTGTGGGAAGTAATATTTTCAATATTCTGTTTGTTGTGGGAATCTCTGCGCTGATTACACCGGTGCCGTTCTCCCCGGAGTTTTATACAGACACCGTCATTGCTGCGGCAGCCGGGATTCTGCTGTTACTCTGCTGTCTGCGGAAGCGGGAACTGAGGCGTAGGGACGGGATTCTCATGTTGACTGGCTATGCTTTGTACTTTATATCTGTATGCCTGTGAAAACCTGCAATGGCATGGCAAAGTTGCCCAGGCTGTTGAGAATGGCTGGATTTTTGACGGAAATCAGGGAAAAATAAAAGAAGACTGGAAACGAAAAGACAAGGGACAGGAGAAAATGTTATGGATATTTTTGATGTGCTGACATTGATTGGAGGCTTAAGCCTGTTTCTCTTTGGAATGAGCATCATGGGACAGGCACTGGAGCGCAGGGCAGGAGAGAAGCTGCGCTCTCTGCTGGGGAAATTTACTACCGGCAGAATGGCAGGGCTTTTGACGGGACTTGCGGTGACAGCGGTGATTCAGAGCTCTTCGGCGACGACGGTTATGGTGGTGGGCTTCGTCAATTCCGGCCTGATGACGCTGAAACAGGCTGTGAATGTGATTATGGGGGCAAATGTGGGAACCACGATTACGGCCTGGATTTTAAGCCTTGCAGGGATAGACAGCGGCAATTTTTTTGTCAGACTTTTAAAACCCTCTTCTTTCACTCCGATTCTGGCCCTGGCAGGCATTATCCTGTATCTGTTTGTCAAAGGGGGGAAGAAAAAGGATACCGGCATGATCTTTCTGGGATTTGCCACATTGATGTTCGGCATGGAGACCATGTCGGGAGCGGTGGCGGGGCTGGGGGATATTCCTGCCTTCCGTCAGATATTCCTCCTGTTCCGCAATCCGGTTGCCGGTGTTGCGGCAGGGGCGATTCTGACGGCCATCATTCAATCCAGCTCCGCGTCTGTGGGAATTCTGCAGGCGCTGGCGGTTACCGGGCAGATTTCTTTCAGTGCGGCCATTCCCATCATTATGGGACAGAACATAGGTACCTGTGTCACGGCCATGCTTTCTTCTGTGGGTGCCAACAAGAATGCAAAGCGTGCGGCAACGGTTCATCTTTCCTTTAACTGTATCGGAACTGTGGTATGGCTGCTTGTTTTCTGGGCTGTGAAAGTCCTTTTTCGCCCGGCATTGCTGGACGAGCCTGCCACGCTTTTCGGCATTGCGGCGGTTCACACTGTTTTCAATCTGCTGTGCCTGCTGCTGATACTGCCCCTGTCCGGTGTCCTGGAGCGTTTTGTGACAAGAATCGTTCCGGATGAGAAAAGGCCGGAAGAGTATATGGAACTGGACGAACGTCTCTTTGCCGCGCCGTCTATCGCTCTGGAGCGGGGACATAAGGTTGCGGGGGAAATGGCGGAGATTGCAGTGGCTTCTCTGAAAGAAGGGATTGCCTCGCTGAGGAGCTGCTCTGCGGAGCTGGCGGGAAGCATACACGAGAAAGAAGAGAAAACAGATTATTACGAAGATATTCTCAGCACTTACCTTGTGAAACTGAGCACCAGACAGATCAGCGGCAAAGACAGGATAGAAGCTGCAAAATTACTGAAGATGATAGGAGATTTCGAGCGGATTTCCGATCATGCGGTTAATCTGCTGGAAGCGGCAGAAGAAATGCAGGAGAAAGGGCTGCGCTTTACAGACAGAGCGCATTCGGAGCTGGAAGTGATTTTCGCGGCGGTGGAGGAGATACTCGACAGATCTCTGGAGGCAGTGCTGCACAATAATCTGGAAGCAGCTGCGTCGGTGGAGCCTCTGGAAGAGGTGATAGACCGGCTGAAAGAGGAGATGCGCACACGTCATATTCTGCGGATGCAGCAGGGGGATTGCTCTATCGGCGCGGGATTCATATGGTCGGATTTGCTGACAGATCTGGAACGTACGGCCGATCATTGCTCCAATATTGCAGGCTGTATGCTGGAGATTGCACAGCAGAATATGAATATGCATGAGATACTGAGAGAATTCCGGAACGGAAGTGAGGATTTCCGGGAGAAATTCAGGGAGTTCGGAGAAAAATATAATCTGGGCTGACAGAAGGAAGAGGGTCTGCTTGCTCTTTTGGAAGAAAAAAGATATAATCGGAATATATGGCGATTGACTTCATGTGACATGCGGACATATGATGTATGGAGAAGCGGTCCGGGAGAGCAGGAGGAATACAGAAGAGATGAAGAAGCAGACTACCATTCACAGGCTGGCCGGACACATGACAGCCTTTTTCAAAAAGGAAACCGTTTTGTGTGTTGCCGCGGTTCTGGCGGCCCTTTCCGTTATCTTTGTGCCGCCGGACAGAACTTATCTGGAGTATCCGGATTATCGGGTCCTTGCTCTTTTGTTTTGTCTGATGCTGGTGGTTGCGGGTCTGCAGAGCATCGGTCTCTTCCGCTATCTGGGCTTTCGGCTTCTGAGAGGCATCCGGAATACATTTCAGCTGAATTGTCTTCTGGTGGCTCTGCCTTTTGCCGCCAGTATGTTTATCACCAATGACGTCGCATTGATCACCTTTGTCCCATTTGCCGTTATGACCCTGACCATGGCCGGACAGCAAAAGCTTCTGGTCCCCGTTGTGGTGCTCCAGACCATAGGTGCCAATCTGGGCAGTATGCTGACGCCTGTGGGAAATCCACAGAATCTGTATCTGTATACGGTGTTTGATCTGTCCATGGCATCTTTTTTAAGAGATATGCTGCCGCTTACCCTGCTGTCCCTTCTGCTGCTGGCAGCGGCGGTATGGTTCCAGGGAAGGACGCTGCTGGCCGTACAGACACTGGAAATGCCCAAAGCGCCTGACAGAAAGAAGCTGGCGGCATATGGGATTCTGTTTCTGGTCTGCCTGACCTGTGTGCTTCGTCTGCTGTCCTGGCCGGTGATGCTTGCGGTTCTGATGCTTGCGGTTTTGTTGATTGACCGAAGCCTGTTTCGCTCCGTGGATTACTTTCTGCTGCTTACATTTGTCTGTTTTTTCCTGTTCATTGGCAATATGGAGCGCATTCCGGCCGTTGCTTCCCTGATGAGGGAGCTTATCGACGGAAGGGAACTTCCGGTATCGGTGGGACTCAGTCAGGTCATCAGCAATGTGCCTGCCGCAATTCTGCTTTCCGGCTTTACCGAAAAGGTACGTTCCCTTTTATATGGAGTCAATATCGGCGGCCTGGGCACGCTGATCGCCTCTCTGGCCAGCGTGATTTCCTATCGCATTTACGGCGGCAGCAAAGAGGCCCAGAAGGGGAAATATATGAAAACTTTTACCGTTTACAACGTGATTTTCCTGGTTGTGCTGTACGTGGCGGCAGCGGCGCTTTTATCTCCATCGTGAATACAATTCAGGAATGTCCCGCCGCACTTTCATTACGGCAGAGCTGAGCACAGCAAAAGGGGGAACCTCAGCGGAACAGCAGCGGAGAACCGCCGTCGAAGCCGTCGTTGATGTCCTGCAGGCTTTCCTTCAGCTTCTGATTGGTGGCGCAGGAGGCCTCGCTCTGGAGATCCATGTAGAGAATGAACATATCTTCGAGACTGATTCCCTTCTCCGCCGCGATTTCTTCCATTACAGGTTTCAGCTGTTCCAGCTGGACGGATACCTGAACTTTCTGCGGATCGATTTCGCCCAATGTGTTTTCCGCATATGTGTTGATGCGTTCCAGTATTTTTCTGTTTTCATCTGTCATGATTGCTTCCTCTCAACTTCTTCAAAATATGCCTCAGCTCCGTTGGAACTGTGGCACATAGTTTTTACGATTATGATATAGTTTATCACTTGGTGCTTGTTAAGTACAGATATTTTTGATAAAATAAATCTGGTATTTAAACAGTTGTTTTGCCTATACCGATTCATGGAACATATTATTTTGCTCGGATATGTTTTTGGACATGTGGTATGATGATTCTGCATTCGCAGAATCCAAGTCAGCATAAGCTGACTTGCCATCACAGTGTGATGCATTATACCTGGAAGTCCATGGCTTGAAAATCAAATGTCTCCTTCGGAGCCGCTTGATTTTCTGCGCACAAGGTATAATGATTCTGCATTCGCAGAATCCAAGTCAGCATAAGCTGACTTGCCATCACAGTGTGATGCATTATACTTGGAAGTCCATGGCTTGAAAAGTAAATGCCCCTTCGGGGCGCTTCCTTTTCTGCGCACATGGCATAATGATTCTGCATTCGCAGAATCCAAGTCAGCATAAGCTGACTTGCCATCACAGTGTGATGCATTATACTTGGCAATCCATGGCTTGAAAAGTAAATGCCCCTTCGGGGCGCTTGATTTTCTGCGCACATGGCATAATGATTCTGCATTCGCAGAATCCAAGTCAGCATAAAGCTGACTTGCCATCACAGTGTGATGCATTATACCTGGCAATCCATGGCTTGAAAAGTAAATGCCCCTTCGGGGCGCTTGATTTTCTGCGCACATGGCATAATGATTCTGCATTCGCAGAATCCAAGTCAGCATAAGCTGACTTGCCATCACAGTGTGATGCATTATACCTGGCAATCCATGGCTTGAAAAGTAAATGCCCCTTCGGGGCGCTTCCTTTTCTGCGCACATGGTATAAAAAAAGGAGTATAAAATATGGCGGATATCAGACCATTTACAGCCCTGCGTCCGGCCCCGGGCCTGGAAAGCGTAATTGCTGCATTGCCTTATGATGTATACAACAGGCAGGAAGCAACGGAAATTGTGAGAAGGAATCCGGATTCTTTTCTGGCCATAGACCGGGCGGAGACCGGTTTCGGCCCGGAGATGGATACTTATGCCCCGGAGGTGTATCAGCGGGCGGCCCGGGTGCTGCGGGAATGGATAGAGCAGGGGAAATTCAGGAAGGATGAGGCGCCCTGTTACTATCTCTATGAACTGACAATGAACGGCAGAAGCCAGACGGGGATTGTGGCCTGTGCCTCTGTTGACGATTATCTGAATGGGGCGATCAAAAAGCATGAGAATACCAGGGCGGACAAGGAACAGGACAGAATCCGCCATGTGGATGCCTGTGACATGCAGACAGGCCCCATATTTCTGGCATACCGCTCCCATGAAATCCTTCGGGAGACGATTCGGAAGTGTAAGGAGGAACGCCCTGCCTGCGACTTTGTCTCCGATGACGGAATTGGTCATCGGGTATGGGTGATCAGGGAGGAAGACCAGGCGGGACATATCCGGGAACAGCTTCAGAAGCTGGATGCAGTTTACATAGCGGACGGGCATCACCGTTGTGCGTCTGCGGTGAAGGTGGGGCTGATGCGCAGGGAAGAGCACCCGGAGTATACCGGCAGAGAGGAATTCAACTTCTTTCTGGCAGTGCTGTTCCCTGACGAAGAACTGTATATCATGGATTATAATCGTGTGGTCCGGGACCTGAACGGATACACGGCAGAAGCCTTTCTGGAGAAAATAGAGGAAAACTTTGAAGTGGAGAAGGCAGAGCAGTCGCCTTACCGCCCTGACCGGAAGGGGAGATTTGGACTGTTTCTTGAGAATAACTGGTACAGGCTGACGGCCAGATCCCATATTTTGTCGGAAGATGCGGTGGATGGCCTGGATGTGTCTCTGCTGCAGAATCATCTGCTGGGACCGGTGCTGGGGATACAGGATCCGAAGACGGACAGGAGAATTGATTTTGTGGGAGGAATCAGGGGAATCGGAGAACTGGAACGCAGAGTGCATACGGACATGAAGGCTGCATTTTCTCTGTACCCCACGTCCATCGGAGAGCTTTTTGCGGTGGCGGATGCAGGGAGACTGATGCCTCCGAAATCCACATGGTTTGAACCGAAGCTCAGAAGCGGACTGTTTCTGCATGAGCTGAAGGATATAGATGAGAGTGAAACTGGCGGAAAATGAATTGACAGGAAAAGAAAGGACACAGGCTATGACGAAAAAACTTTATAATCTGATGAACTGGCCTAAAATCGAGGAAATCATTTACTCGGAAAGCGATAATCCCCATGAACTTCTGGGCCCTCATAAGACGGGAAGTCAGACTCTTGTGCAGGCTTACTTTCCGGGCGCGGAGAAGGCTGCAATTGTGTTTGAGGGAAGCGGAGAAACCATTGAGATGGAGATGGCCGACGAGGATGGTTTTTTCGCCGTGCTGGTGCCAAAGAAGGAGAAAGAGCTTCCTGTGTATCAGTATGCGGTGACGGACAGGGACGGAAGTGAACATGTCAGGGGAGAGGCTTACCGCGCGAGACCGCAGATTGACCAGGGCGATCTGGAGAGATTCAGAAACGGTATTCATTATACCATCTATGAGAAGCTGGGGGCACATCCCATGGAGCTGGACGGCGTGAAAGGGACTTATTTTGCGGTGTGGGCGCCTGCGGTGATGCGTGCCAGCGTGGTGGGAGATTTCAACAACTGGGACGGAAGGATGCATCAGATGCGCAGACTTTGGGATTCCGGTATCTTTGAACTGTTTGTGCCGGATGCAAAGGTGGGAGACAATTATAAATTTGAACTGAAGCTGAAGGGCGGCCTGACTTATCTGAAATCAGATCCCTATGGAAATGCAGCGCAGCTTCGGCCGGAGACAGCTTCTGTGATCACGCAGCTGAATGAGTTTGTGTGGGAGGACGAAGCTTTCATAAAAGCCAGAAGGGAATTTCAGACCGGCAGTGTACCTGTCAGCGTCTATGAATTATATCTGGGATCCATTGCAGAAGGGAGAGAAGGCGAAGCCTACGCCAATTATAGGGAAATTGCAGACCGGCTGATTCCCTATGTCAGGGAGATGGGTTACACTCATGTGGAACTGATGCCTGTCATGGAGCATCCGCTGGACGGCTCCTGGGGATATCAGGTCATCGGCTACTATGCGCCTACAGCCAGATATGGTTCTCCGGAAGACTTTATGTACTTTGTCAATGAACTGCACAAGGCGGGGATCGGCGTGATTCTGGACTGGGTGCCGGCTCATTTCCCCAGAGATGTGTATGGTCTGTCCAATTTTGACGGGACCTGTCTGTACGAGCATTTTGACCCCAGACAGGGCAGTCATCCTCACTGGGGAACCCTGATTTACAATTACGGCAGACCCGAGGTGTCCAATTACCTGATCGCAAACGCTCTGTTCTGGGTGGAGAAATATCATGCGGACGGAATCCGGATGGATGCGGTGGCAAGTATGCTGTATCTGGATTACGGGAAAAAGGACGGTGAATGGGTGGCAAATATGTATGGCGGAAAGGAGAATCTGGAGGCCATCGAGCTGATTAAGCATCTGAATTCTGTCATGAAGAAGAGAAATCCCGGCGTGCTGACCATTGCGGAGGAGAGCACGGCATTTCCGAAAATCACAGGGGCGCTGGAGGAGGAAGGACTGGGATTCGATCTGAAATGGAATATGGGATTTATGAATGACTATCTGAATTATATCAGATTTGACCCCTACTTCAGGGCGCATCATCACGGAGAGCTGACATTCAGTATGGTCTATGCCTACAGTGAGAAATTTATGCTGGTCTTCTCCCATGACGAGGTGGTCCACGGAAAGGCCTCCCTGCTGGGGAAAATGCCCGGTGAGCGGGAGCAGAAATTTGCGAATCTGAGACTGACCTATGCTTATATGATGACACATCCCGGCAAAAAGCTGCTGTTCATGGGACAGGAGCTGGGAGAATTTGACGAGTGGAATGAGAACCGCTGTGTGGAGTGGGAGCTTTTGGAGGCACCGGAGCATAAGGGGATTGCTGCGCTGGTGAGAAATCTGAATCATCTGTACCGCACCATGCCGGAGCTTTATGCCATGGATGACAGCCCGGAGGGATTTGAGTGGATAAATCATATCTCCTGGGAGGAATGCTTCCTGACTTATCTGAGAAAGGGATCCAAGGAGAATGAGATGCTTTTGATTGCGGCGAATTTCTCCGGTGTGGAAAAGGAAATTACTACAGGAGTGCCGCTGCCCGGAAAATATAAGGAGATATTGAATTCCGACGATGTGAAATACGGTGGTACCGGTCTGGTCAACGGACGTGTGAAGAGGAGCAAAGAGAAGGAATGGGATGACAGGCCGCATTCTGTCACACTGAAGCTTGCACCGCTGTCTGTGAGTATTCTGAAATACATTCCGCTGACACCGAAGGAGCGGGACGGGGAAGCTGCCGCCGCACAGAGAACAGGCGGAAAGGGTACCTCCCAGGGCAGTAAGAAGACAGAATCGAAGAAGCGTACTGCTGCAAAAGGTACGGCAAAGAAGAGCAGGTAAAATTTTCTGATCTGTCGTGGGGCATGCAATACGCGAGGAGGAATGGTTGATGCGCAGGAATTTGCTATGGGCGCTTATGATTGTGGCCATGTCTGTTGGATTGGCAGCCTGTGGAATTATGCCGCAGGAGGAGGAACTTCCGGCGGCTCCGGTCATTCGTTCTTATGAGGCAGAGGAATATCGGCAGGCCACAGTCATGCGGGGAGACATAATCCTGGAAAAAACAGTCAGATGCGTGTATGCATCGGCCAGACAGGAAATGTACAGCTTTTCGCTGGGTGGCCTGTACATAGATAAGATATATGTCAGCGAGGGAGATCTGGTGAAGAAAGGCGATCTGCTGGCGGAGCTGGAAAAGGGTAATCTGGCGCAGCAGATATCCGACGGGGAATATGCGCTGAGGGCAATGCAGATCCGTCAGGCAAATCTTCCGGAGAGTCAGAGACTGGAGCTGGCCAGACAGGATGCCACCATAGCAGGTATGGATGAGCGGATAGACAGGCTGATGGTAAAGGCGGAGCTTGCCGGTCAGAAGGAAGAGAAAAGCGCATTTATAGATCAGGCCAATGAGACCCTGATACAGAAGCTGGAACTGGAAGCGCAGGAGGACGACATCCGGGAAGCGCAGGAAAAGCAGCTGCAGGAGATGGCAGATTCCGTGTACATCGGGGAACTCAGACTGAGGGAGCTGAAGGAAGAGCTGCGGGAACGGCAGATATATGCCGGGATCAGCGGGACAGTCATACATGTCCAGAAGGTAAAAGAGGGAGAGCGGTCTGTGAAGGGAAAGAACATCATCACGATTGCCGATCTGGACAAGGTGGTGTTCACTGTGAAGGGGGAGGACGCCCGGTACTTTACGGCGGGCATGCAGGTGACCGTTCTGTGTAATAGAAAGGAGTATCCGGCTCAGGCGGTGGAGGCAACGGAACTGGGGCTTTCACAGTCTCAGGAGGACAGTGAGCCTGTCGCCTATCTTCAATTGCTTCAGCCGGATCCGACTCTGGAAAATGGGGCGAGTGGAAATGTACATGTTATTCTGGACCAGCGGGAAGATGTGACATATGTGGATAAAAAGGCCATAAAAACGGCGGATGGAAGGCAGTTTGTCTATATGCTGGATGAAGACGGCTTAAGAATCCGACAGGAAGTCACCACGGGCCTGGAGAGTGGGGATTTTGTGGAGATAATAAACGGCCTTACAGAAGGCGACAGCGTTATCCTGGAGTAATCTGACGAAAAGACTTCAATTAAAAATGAAACCAGCATGTGTATACCGGTCTTCTGGTGTTGTCAGGCATTGACAGAGCGCGTGCGGAACTGGAATAGAAATGAAGAAGAAAACGGTATTGATGATAATTCTGCTTCTCCTTATGGGAATTACAGGATGCAAAATGGAAGAAGCGGATTCCGGAGCGTTATCTGCGGAAGGGGTGCCGGAGCTTCTGGAGCCTGTGGATGTGAAGATGGATGTGGCAAGGGCACAGATCGGAGATATATACCGGATCTCCATCTATAAAGGGGAGGTGGTTCCCTATACGGAGGAGCTGCACTTTCTTGTGGATGGCTGTCTGGAAGACGTTTATGTCACCACAGGAGATATGGTACAGGAAGGTCAGGTCCTTGCTGTCTTAAGTGAAGAGCAGCTCAGGGAGCAGATAGAGATCCTGGAGGAAGAGATTGATGCTCTGGTGCGCCAGGGGGAATTCAGTGACCGACTGGCGGAAGCGGACATAGCGATTGCCAGGGAGGAGCTGGCAATCATGCGGGAACTGGGTGACTTCGGACCTACGAGCACAGTGAAAGAGCTGGAGATTCAGGAGCTGGAGCTGGCGTTGGAGCAGACCAGACAGCTGCGGGGTCTGGAGCTGGAAAAGAGACAGGCCTCTCTGGGGGCGCTGCAGAAAAAGATGGGGAAGAATGAGATTGTGGCCCCCTGCAGCGGAAGAATCGTCTATGTCAGCGAGATCAGAAGGGGAGATGCCATACAGGGATATACGCCTGTAATCTATATAGCGGATGAGAGCCGTTTAAGGCTGCTCACGGATTATGTTTCGGAGTCGACTGTAAAAAGTGCGGACAGAGTCTATGCAAAAATTCTGGATCAGGAATTTGATATCAGTTACATCCCATATGAAAAAAGTGAGATGATACAGATGGCGTTAAACGGGGAGGAGATGCGGGCGCAGTTTTCCGTCGATGCCCGGGAAGGCGTCCTTCAGGCGGGCCAGTTTGCGGTGGTTATGCTTTACCAGTCGTACAGGAAGAATGTGCTGACCATCCCGATAAATGCTTTATACCAGGATGGAAGCGGCCAATATGTCTACAGACAGGTGAATGGCACACGGACGCGGTGCAATGTGAAGACTGGCATGACCACGGACACAAAGGTGGAAATCCTGGAAGGACTTGAGGAAGGAGAGCTGGTCTATGTCAAAGATTAGGATAATGGCAGCTGTGTCACTGCTTACGGCAGTGATTCTTGCCGGGTGCGGCGACAGCGGTCAGGAACAGACGTGGTACAGTGAGGAACTGCCTGCTCCGGAACAGGCCAACTATGAAACAATACAGGTGCAGGAAGGGGAATACTTAAGAACCACAGGAGGCTCACTGCACGTGTACTATCCAATCACCGCAGAACTTTGCTGGGAGGAGGACAGCATTGCCAGGTTCCGTGAAATTCTGGTGAAAAAGGGGGAGGAAGTCAGGGAAGGAGATGCCATTGCCACCTTTGATATCGAGGTGAGCAGGGCTGACAGAGAGGAAATGACACTGTCTCTTGCGAGAGAGACAGAAGCTCTCAGACTTGGGAGAGAAGATCGTCTCTCCGCCATAGAAGAGGCCAGAGAAGATGCAGAAGGACTGCGGGATCATGAGCTGCGGATTGCTCAGCTCAGAATAGAGAAAATGGAGACGGAATATGAGCAGTTTGTTTACCAGTCGGAGAGGGAAATTGCCAGGCTGCAGAAGTCTCTGGAAGAACTTGAGGAGAAGGCCGGGAACGATACCCTGTTCGCACCTTTTGACGGCGTAATTGACAGTGTGACATTCTATAATCCGGGAGATCTGATGACGGCGGACAATATTCTGGTTACCATGCATGCCACAGACCGGTTTTATCTTGCGGCTGACAATGGGGCTGATGCGCTGCGTTACAATATGGATGTGGTTGTGGAGGCAGGCAAGAAAAATGAGAGAAAAACCTATGTGGGAAAAGTGGTTGCCGTGCCGGCAGTTTTGCCTGCTTCAGTGCCGGGAACTGTGGCTTTGATCGAGCTGTATGAGGAGATCTCCCAGGAGGATTTGAAGACTTCACTCCAGTATCAGTATAATTCGGAGGAACTGCAGGGGGTACTGCTGTTGGACCGGAGTGCTGTGGATTCCGAAGAAGGAAAGAGCTATGTTTATGTGCTGGAGGAAGATATGGTGCAGAAGCGTTATATTGTGCCTGGTTTGACCAACATGAAGGAAATATGGATTCTGGATGGTCTTACTGAGGGGCAGACTGTGATTGCAGATTAGGGGGCAGAATGCATGTTAAGTTTTGTTTTCCGCAGAATTGAGAGCAGGAAATGGATGGTTATCAGCCTTTTGATCGGCAATCTGCTGATGATAGCCATTGCGGCAGCCAGCCCTATGTATTCCCGGGCAATTTTGCAGCGGACTCTGACACGGAATCTGAGCGACTATTATGTGGAGAAGAATATCTACCCGGGGCTGATTGTCCTGCGGGGAGCTTATAACACAGTCCTCGGAAAGAAAAAGGAAGAGGAGTTCAGCAAAGTTCTCCGGGCAGGCCGGATGATGGAGGAGCTGCAGGCAGAATTGGGTGTGCCTGCGCTTTATTCGGTGACACAGCGCTATATGAATAATGTGAAAGCCCTGCATGAACTGGCGGTAGAGAACAGGAAAAATGAGCTGACATTGAGGATAGCTTCCTATTCGGACCAGATGGACCATCTCAGGATTGTGAATGGAGAAATGTATTCCGGAGAGCTGGACGGACATACCTTTGATGTCATTGTCAGTGAGAAGACTTTCGTGGAGCAGAACCTGCTGCTGGGGGAGGAGCTGGAACTGACAAGGCTGACAGATGCGTCGGGGAATCCATATCGAATTCGAATTGCGGGAATTTTTGAGAACAGCATGCCCCAGGATGTCTACTGGGTGTCATGGCCCACCACATGGCGCGATGTGTGCCTGATGGACGAGACGCTGTTTCAGGAATTATTCGCCAATGAAGAACGGATGAGCGAGAGCTTCAACATGGAGTGGTATATGACCCTGGATTATGCCCGGATGCGGGGAGACCAGGCGGAGCGGTATCTGGATGTGCTGGATCGCTATGCGGAAGCTTTTGAGGACATGGGATTCAATCATTCCGTCTATTTTACAGCGGTGTTGGAAGCTTTTTTGCTGCAGGCTCAGAAGCTGAATACTACAATCCTGATTTTGCAGACACCGGTTTTTATATTGCTGGCAGCATTTATCTTCATGGTGTCAAGACAGATACTGGAGATGGAGCAGAACGAGATTGCGGTCTACAAAAGCCGCGGCGCGGACAGGAAGCAGATTGTGTTTATCTATCTGCTGCAAAGTCTGGTGATTTCCATTTTGGGATTGGCCGGCGGAATTCCTCTGGGAGTGTTGATGTGCAGGCTTTTGGGCGCGTCTAATTCCTTTCTGGAATTCGTGAAAAGGGCGGCGCTGTCTGTGGAGACGGGACCGAAAGTCTGGATGTTTGCCGGGGCGGCAGCGTTTTTTTCCGCCTGTACCATGGTATTGCCGGTGATCCGGTATGCCAATGTCAATATTGTGGCCCACAAACGTGGAAAAAATCGTAAAAGCAGAAGTCCCTGGTGGCAGAAGCTGTTTCTGGATGTGATTCTGCTGGGGGTGTCCCTGTACGGTCTCTACCAATACTATGAACAGAGAGAGTATCTTATGCAAAAGGTTCTGGAAGGTGCATCGCTGGATCCGATCCTGTACTTTTGCTCTTCTTTGTTTATGGTGGGAGCAGGTCTGCTGGTTTTCAGACTTTTTCCGTTGCTGATGCGGATTCTGTTTCTGCTGGGGAAGCGCTGGTGGCCGCCGTCTCTGTACGTTTCGTTTCTGAGAATACTGAGGACCAGAAACAATCAGGGGTTTTTTATGGTCTTTCTGATTCTGACCCTGGCCATGGGGATTTTCAATGCCCAGGCGGCGCGGACCATCAATGCCAATGCGGAGGAAAAGATTCGCTACTCCATGGGGGCGGACGTGGTGCTCCGGGAAGTCTGGAAGGACAATAGTGCGCTGCTCTATAATGGAGCCGATGACGGAGGGATGGCAGGTCAGCTGGAGCTGATTTATGAGGAACCGGATTTTGGAAAGTATCAGATGCTGGACGGGGTAGAAAGTGTCACGAAGGTTCTCATTGACAGAGAGGTGAGCGTATCTGTAGAAGGCGGAAGAATCAACAATGCCATGTTGATGGGCATTCATACGAAGGAATTCGGAGAGACTGCCTGGTTCAAGGACTCCCTTCTTCCTGCCCACTGGTACGGATATCTGAATGCCATATCTCAGAATTCCCGGGCGATTCTGGTCTCTTCCAATTTTCAGCGGCTCTATGGTTATGAGGTTGGAGATGTTCTGAATTATACCAATGGAAATGGAGACGGCACCAGGGGAATCATTTATGGATTTGTAGACTACTGGCCATCCTATGCGCCTGTCATACGGTCTATGGGCAGGGACGGACTTTATGCGGAGATGGATAATTTCCTGATTGTGGCGCATTTGTCGCAGCTGCAGTCTTCCTGGGGAGTGATTCCTTATCAGATATGGATCAGGACAGAGGGCTCATCACAGTTCCTGTATGATTACGCTGAAGAATCGGGGACTAAATATGCACTATTTCTGGATACCGCGGCAGAGATCATTAAACTGAAGAACGATCCGATTTTCCAGGGGACAAACGGAATCCTGACGATAGGGTTTATCTGTGTATTGCTGCTGTGTATCACTGGATTTTTAATTTACTGGATTCTGTCCATACAGTCCAGGACGCTTCAGTTCGGCATTTTCCGTGCCATGGGTATGTCCATGCGGGAAGTGCTGACCATGCTGGTCAATGAGCAGCTTTTTATCACAGGTGTGTCTGTCGCTGCCGGAATCCTGGTGGGGATGCTGACGTCCAGACTGTTTGTTCCTCTGATTCAGATTGCCTACAGCTCGGCGGATCAGGTGATACCGCTTGAGATTGTCAGTGAAAGCGGCGATTATGTGCGACTGTTTGCGGTGATCGGGCCGGCGATACTGATTTGTATGTTTATTCTGGGCTGGCTGATTTCGAAGATTAAGATATCTCAGGCGTTGAAGCTGGGAGAGGATTGAGTGTGAACAGAGCAGGCATTCTTATGGACCTGTATTCGTTCATTGGATTGTTCATGCGCTGGCAGGGGGAAAGAGTATGGAAAGAATCATTGCGGCAAAAGGAATTAAAAAAGGCTTTCCTGTGGCAGGAGGTGATACCTTCTGGGCGCTGAAGGGGCTGGATCTGGAAATTGCCGGAGGACAGCTTGCCATTTTAAAAGGCCGGTCCGGTTCCGGTAAGACAACTCTGATGAATATTCTGAGTGCACTGGACTATCCCACAGAGGGGGATGTGTTCTTTCAGGGCAGCAATATTACCAGGATGAGTGAAAAAGAGAGAGGGCGTCTTCGAAGGAACAGGATTGGATTTGTATTTCAGTCCGTGGCGCTGGTTCCTATGATGACTGCCTGTGAAAATGTGGAATTTGCTCTTCGGATGGCAGGATATAAGGGCAATCGGAGGGAGCGGGTGGAGGAGTGCCTGAAAGTAGTGGGACTTGGCAGCAGACTGCATCATCTGCCCCAGGAATTGTCCGGCGGGGAACAGCAGAGGGTCGCCATTGCCAGGGCCATTGCCCACAGGCCGGAGATTTTATTTGCAGACGAGCCCACAGCAGAGCTGGATACCAATACGGGGCTTCAGGTGGTAAAAATTTTTAAGGATCTGGCGTCTTCGGAAGGGGTGACAATTGTCATGACGACTCATGACACGGGGCTGATGGAGATTGGAGACGTGGTATTTCAGCTGGAGGACGGTGAGTTTGTTGAGTGAAGATATCATTATTTGTGAAAATCTGGTGAAGATTTACAAGACGAAGGATCTGGAAGTCCTGGCGCTCCAGGGACTTGAACTCAATATTGCCGTGGGGGAGCTCATGGCAATTATCGGCAACAGCGGCAGTGGTAAGTCCACATTCCTGAATATGGTGGGCGGACTGGATCGCCCCTCTGCGGGCAAACTGACTGTGGATGGCAGAGACCTGTTTAAACTGAACGAGAAGGAACTGGTGGAATATAAACGGAATACTGTGGGTTTTGTGTGGCAGAATAATGCAAGGAATCTGATTCCCTATTTGAGTGCCTGGCAAAATGTCCGTCTGCCCATGCGCTTTACCAATGGGAAGCGGCAGAAGGACAGGGCACTGGAACTGCTGGAGATGGTGGGAATGGGCCACAGGAAGGACAGCCGGTTGAGCCAGCTGTCCGGCGGGGAGCAGCAGAGGATTGCCATTGCCATTGCACTGGCCAACAATCCGAAAATCCTGCTGGCGGACGAACCTACCGGGTCGGTAGATACCAAAACGGGCAATTATATTCTGGATGTTTTCCGGGAACTGAATAAGAATCTGGGACTGACCATTGTGATTGTGACTCATGACAGGATGCTGTCCAAAAAGGTGAGCCGTGTGGTGGCGATCCGGGATGGTAAGACCAGCAGTGAGATGGTCATAAAGCAGAGTTACGCCGATAAGCTGGACGCTATCGGCATGTTCGAGGAGGCCCACAACGAGTATGCCGTGCTGGATAAAGCAGGGCGTGTTCAGATACCGAGAGAATTTCTGGAGAATATCGGCATTAAGGGGAACAGGGTTCGCATGGAACTGGAGAACGGAAGGATTGTCATCGGTTCGCCGGAAGAGGACAGTGTGAAAAACGGATAGGAAAAGCAAAAGCAGAAGGCCGGACAGCGTAAAGGCAGACGGCGGGAAGAAGAGAGACAGGGATGGGAAGGGCTGAAAAATGAGGATGATATGTCAATTGGCGGCAGAAGGCATTACCGGAAACATTATGGAGGAAGTGGGAGAGAAAATGCAGCCCGATGTGATCAGGGAATGGATAAGCCTGCTTCCTGAAAAGGCTTTTAATCTTGGTCTGCGTATTTTGCTTGCGCTGGTCTTCTTCCTGATCGGCGTGAATCTTATTAAATTTGTCCGTCGGATGCTGAAAAATGCCATGAAGAAAACCAGTGCGGAGCTGGGAGTCATTCAGTTTGCGGATTCTTTTGTCAAAGCCACACTGTATGTGCTGCTGGTGATGTTTCTGGCATCTTCCTTCGGACTGGATGCAGCCAGTGTGGTGGCAGTGCTGGGGTCGGCAGGTGTAGCCATCGGTCTGGCGGTGCAGGGAAGTCTGTCGAATCTGGCCGGAGGTGTGCTGATTCTGGCCCTGAAGCCTTTCCGGGTAGGGGATTATATCAGGGAGAGCTACTCGGGAAAGGAGGGAACTGTCACGGAAATCCAGATATTTTACACGAAACTCCTGACCCCTGACAACCAGACCGTGATTCTGCCGAACGGAAATCTGGCCAATAACAGCCTGGTAAACGTGACTACCCAGGAGGTGCGGCGTATGGATATTTCTGTGGGAATTTCCTACAGTGCAGATCTGAAGAAGGCAAAGGAAGTATTGCTTCTTGTGCTGACGACGGACGAGGCCGTTTTAAAGGACAGAGACATGCTTGTGTTCGTGGATGAACTGGCTGATTCCTGTGTGAAGCTGGGCGTCAGGTGCTGGTTTCGGCAGGAGGATTTCTGGCAGGGTAAATGGCGTGTGACAGAGAACTGTAAGCTCAGTCTGGATGAAAACGGAATTGTAATTCCCTATAACCAGCTGGATGTACATCTGGATGAAGGGAAAGCGTAGAAAAGGAACTAAGACAAGGGATGCAATAAGAACAGCAAAATCCAGAAACAAAAATAAAAACGAAAATCCATGCTTTATGGATTTTCGTCATTTTAAAAAGCTTCTGACGGGACTCGAACCCGTGATCTATTGATTACGAATCAATCGCTCTACCAACTGAGCCACAGAAGCATATAACAATCTGCTGCTTTGTTGAATCACAACTAGATATTATTATACAGACTTTTAAATTTTTTTCAACTGTTTTTTTCAATCTTAAAAAATTTCTTTTAATGGTTCATTATGAGATCAGGAGCAGTAACTTTTTTTGACTGTTTTTCCGGTTTTTTTCATGCAATATTTTTAATATTTTTCTGTCACACAGACAGGAGAACATTGTCTAATAACTCAGGAGGTAAAAAGCCATGAATAAAAAAACAAATGAGGAATTACAGGATCTGGTCAGTAAAGCCACAGCAGGGGATAAAAAAGCCCTTGAAGCGCTTGTTGCAGGTGTGCAGGACACTGTGTTCAATTTATCACTGCGGATGCTGGGCACATTTGCAGATGCGGAGGATGCCACTCAGGACATACTGTTGAAAATGATTACGCATCTGTCCTCCTTCAGAGGGGACAGTTCCTTTACAACGTGGGTGTTCAGCATTGGGGTGAATCATCTGAAAAATTATAAAAAGCATATGTTTGCACACTGCCCGTTGAGCTTTGCGTATTATGGAGAGGATATAGAAAACGCCGAAATAGAGAATGTGCCGGATCTGACACAGAATGTGGAGAGAAATATATTGGCGGAAGAACTGAAAATGTCCTGTACCAATGTGATGCTGCAATGTCTTGATGTAGAAAGCAGATGTATTTTTATACTGGGTACGATGTTTAAGCTTGACAGCCGCATAGCGGGAGAAATTCTGGAGATGACCCCGGAAGCATATCGCCAGAGACTCTCCCGGATACGCAGAAAAATGGCGGACTTTCTTGGACAGTACTGCGGAGAATATGGCAGCGGCCGATGTAAATGTAAGGACAGAGTGAATTATGCGATACAAAGCCATCGGCTCAACCCGCTGCAGCTGGATTATATGACTGCTGAGGAAATCCCCGTTCAGACCATAGTGGATGTGAAAAATGCCATGGAAGAGATTGACGATTTGTCACAGGATTTTTCATTCTGTAAGCCCTATCAGTCTCCTGAACGTACGAGACATCTCATCCGGGAATTTTTAGGTTCCATGCAGCTTTCTATCATTCAGAAATCGTAAAGGAGAAGACAGACGATGAATACACAGCTTATAATGGATTATTTATCCGCATTAAGCAGGAATAACAACCGCGAATGGTATCATGCGAATAAAGAGGACTATAAAAAGGCAAACGCCGAGTTTGAAAAATTATTAAAGACATTGATGCTGGAAATCGGAAAATTTGACAGCAGCATTTTACAGAACAATCCGGGTGATCTTACCTTTAAACTTGTGAGGGATACCCGTTTCAGCCATGACAAGTCTCCCTATAATCCTGCGTTTCGCGCCCATATTTCCTCCAGGGGCAAATTACCTGTTCCCGTGGGGTATTATCTTATGATAAAGCCCGGAGGAGAGTCTTTTTTAGGCGGCGGCCTGTTTGCTGACATGTTTAAGGATGCGACGACGATGATACGGGATTATATCCTTCAGAATGGGGAAGCATGGGAAGCGATCATACATGAGCCGGAATTTGAGAAATATTTCACAGTCCAGGGAACTGCGTTGAAAAAGGTTCCCGCCGGATATGAGAGAGAACATCCCCAGGCGGAATATCTGAAATTTAAGAGCTGGTATCTGGAATATCCCCTGAGAGACCGGGAACTGAGAGATGCGGATGCATTTATCGCAAAGGCGGCCGGACTTTTCCGAATTATGAAACCTTTTAACGATTATCTCAACAGGGCGCTGGCGGACTTTCAGATGCCCGCAAGGTGACAGAAAGGACGGAAAAGGGCCGGGCAATGGTCTCGGATAGATCCGTTTCCCGGGTTCGGAAGCGGCGGGAAACAGTACTTTATGCCGCTTCTGAGCCCGTTACAGCGCTCTCACATTTTAAACTGAATTTTGATTCTGTGTTCGATGAGCTGGATGGATTTATAGAGACCCAGGGCGATGAGACAGAGGATAATGATGCTGGTGATGACCATATCCAGCTGAAATACCTGGGAACCATAGATAATCAGGTATCCCAGGCCGCGCCTTGCCGCAAGGAATTCTCCGATGATGACGCCTACCAGAGCCAGGCCTATATTTACCTTGGCCGTGCTGAGCAGAATGGGAATGGAGCCGGGGAGCACCACCCGGAAGAAAGCGTCACGTTTACTGCCGCCCAGAGTATATATCAAAGTGATTTTTTCCGCGTCGACCTGCTGGAAGCCGGTATAAAAGCTGATGATGGAGCCGAAGACAGCCACGGATATGCCTGCAACGATAATGGTTTTGGTTCCGGTGCCAAGCCATACGATGAACAGAGGAGCCAGCGCGGATTTGGGCAGACTGTTCAGGACTACCAGATAGGGTTCCAGGATTTCCGACAGCTTTCTGGAATACCACAGAAGCGTGGACACCAGAAGGCTGAAAAGCAATACCAGCAGGAAGCTGAAAAGTGTCTCAAAAAGGGTGACACCGATGTGAGAGAGCAGGGAATTGCCTTTTAACTGTTCGGCAAAGCAGCGCAGCACCCGGCTGGGACTGGAGAAGAAAAAGCTGTCAATCCATTTCATGTCTGCGCTGATTTCCCAGAGAATCAGAAAGAATACGAAAATCACAGTTCTCCAGGATGCAATTTCATGATGATGTCTTCTGTGCTGTCTGACGAATTGTTCCTGTCTGGTCAGTTCAGCGCCGGACTTTTTCTTATTTTTCCGTTCATTTTTCATGTGTCAGGTCCTCCCATAGCAGGTTAAAATACTGTTGGAACTCGGGAGCATTTCTGGCGGCCAGAGGAGAGGTATCCGCGAGAGTCAGTTTTACGGATACTTCGTTTTTGACGACGGCGGGACGGCCGGACAGGACAATAATTCTGTCCGCCAGACTGATGGCCTCCGATAAATCGTGTGTTATGATGATCATGGTCTTTCCGGCGGCTCTGATTAAGCGGCAGATGTCTGCGGATACGAACAGTCTTGTCTGATAGTCCAACGCGCTGAAGGGCTCATCCAGAAGCAGAAGCTGAGGCTCCAGAGCCAGGGTGCGGATCAGGGCGGCACGCTGCTTCATTCCGCCGGACAGCTCACTGGGCCGTTTATCTCGAAACTTGTCAAGCCCATAGTCTGCCAGAAGGCGTTCCACCGCTTCCAGGCGCTCCCTGGTCACACAGTGATTCAGCTCCAGGCCGAGAATTACATTGCGATAGATGCTGCGCCACTCAAAGAGATGATCTCTCTGGAGCATGTAGCCAATCTTCGGATAGTGCAGGGTACCGTCAGGATTGTTTACAATGATGGTGCCCTCCTCCGGCTCCAGGAGGCCGGCTATAATGGAGAGCAGTGTGGACTTTCCACATCCGCTGGGCCCTACAATGGCCACAAATTCGCCTTCCCGGACACCGAAGGAAATATTTTTCAAAGCCCTGGTCTCCCCGTGGAGACTGTGATAGGAATAGCCGATATTTTTTAACTCCAGGATACTTTGCATGGATATATCTTTTAAGTCCGGCTTTTTCGGACTTTCTTCCTTTTTGCTTTTATCATAATGTATGAAAAAATTGCAAAGGGGTTCGACTTTGAACAGTCAGATTTGTAAATTTTTAGGAAAAAGGGGTTGACATTCTTCTGTAAATATGAGTATACTGGAAAAGGTCATTCAAAAATAAGAAGGAAAGGAGGCAGAAAGATGAAGATCAGGTTGGAAGACAGGGAATTACAATTCAGAATCGACTTTATAACGCCTCCCAGTACCGTAGATTGAGTTAGTTCATCGGCAGTTTTTGTGTGCTGCCAACATAAAGTGATGAAGTGAACCATGACTGTCTGCCTGCAGGAGCCATGGTTTTTTTGTCGTTATGGGTACGGGGAGAGTTGAGTCATTAAAAACGGAGTAATGGAATGAAAGTCCGCAAATGCGGGCAGGGGGTGTGTAATAATGAATTTACCAAAAAGTTTTGTCAGCGTGGCAGCGAAATACGGAATTTCCAAAGAGGAAATTATTTTCGCCGCCATGGCTGACTTTGACAGTGAGTATCGGTTTGCGGATACCATTGTGGCGCTGACTGCGGAAAAGCTGGTGCTGGCGGCCTATCCCTACCGGGAAAAGGAAGAGTATCGCTTCGGCGGTTATGGAGGCTGGCAGATTACGGAAGGGAGGACGGCGGGAAAGGAATCCCTTTCCAGAGAACGGGCGGCTCTGGCACAGGAGCCGGCACTGCAGATATTTGAGTTGCAGAAAGTGGGGAAGACAGAGGTGATCCGGCAGGTTTCCACAGGTGTGCTTCTGGGGGAAATTGACGGTGTGGAGCGGAATCTCTGCCATTTTTCCAATACCAGGATGGAATCCTTTTTAAAGGTCTGCAGTCTGGCGCAGAAGCTGAAAAAAGGAGAAGAGATATCGGAAGAGGATCTGGATATACAGAAAGGGAAGGAATGCTGCCCTCAGTGTGGTATGCTTTATCCTGATCAGGAGAGGAAGATCTGTCCCAAATGTATGGATAAAAAATCCATTTTGTTTCGGGTTCTGTCGTATTTCAAACCTTACAAAAAATGTCTTGTGGTGATGATGCTCTGCTATCTGGGGACAGCGGCGCTGAATCTGGTATGGCCGTACTTAAGCGGCACCATTCTCTATGATAGAATTCTCGCAAAGGACGAGGCCTTTCTGGCGTTTTTACACATTCCGGCGGGCCGCTTTATGACGGCGCTTACTGTACTGGTACTTGCCATGATCGTTGCAAAAGTACTGATTCAGGCGCTGGGGATTCTGCAGGGAGTGCTGACGGCGAAGATTGCGCCGGAAGTGGTGGCAAAGCTGAAAAGTCAGGTGTTCGGCTCCATGGGGAGGCTGTCCATCAGCTTCTATTCCAAGCGGCAGACCGGCGGTCTGATGACCAGGGTGTCGGATGATGCGGAAGAAATAGCGGTCTTTTTTATAGACGGAATTCCTTACTTTTTCATCAATGCGGGGACTATACTGGCCACGACGGTGATTATGTTCATGCTGAATCCCGTGCTGGCGCTGGTTTCTGTGATTCTGATGCCTGTGCTGGTGGTTATCAGCTATCGCATGATACCCCATCTGTGGCACTATTACGGCAAAAGACACAGGGCCAACCGCCGTCTGAAGGGGCAGATGAATGAGAACTTTACAGGAGCCCGGGTGGTGAAGGCATTCGGACAGCAGGAACAGGAGATGACCCGGTTTGCCAAAAATAATGGAAAGGTGAAGACAGCGGAGATGGATCTGGTCCGCTATGACAATAAATTTTTTGCGCTGTATTGTTCCGTGGAGGACGCCATCAGCTTTCTGGTGTGGGCTGTGGGCGGTGCCATGATTATCGGAGGATCCAATGTCGAGCTGGGTATGCTGCTGACCTTTTCCGGCTATGTGGGGCAGCTGAGAGGGCCGCTGGAATTCATGTCCAGAATTATCCGCTGGTATACCCAGTGCATGAATTCGGCGCAGCGTATGTTTGAGATCATTGATGCGGTGCCGGAAGTGAAGGAAATGCCCAATCCCTTACGACCTGAGAAACTGAGAGGCGAAATCGAGCTGAAGGATGTGACCTTCGGGTACGAAGCCAATAAGCCCATTCTGAAAAATATCAGTTTTCATGTACAGGCAGGCGAAGTGTTCGGCATTGTGGGACGTTCCGGAGCGGGAAAGTCCACTCTGGTGAACCTGATATCCAGGCTCTATGACACCCAGGAGGGGGAAGTGCTGGTGGACGGTGTCAATGTAAAACAGTATGGATTCCGTGAACTGCGCAAAAATGTGGCCATGGTGTCCCAGGAGACTTACATTTTCATGGGGACTGTGGCGGAGAATATCGCCTACGCACGGCCGGAGGCCACCCGGGAGGAAATCATCAGGGCTGCCGTCCAGGCCAACGCCCATGATTTTATCTGCAAGATGCCGGAGGGCTATGACACCCTGCTGGGCTCTTCCAGCCGCTCGCTGTCGGGGGGAGAGAAGCAGAGAATCTCCATTGCCAGGGCGATTCTGGCGGACCCTAAAATTCTGATACTGGACGAGGCCACTTCGGCGGTGGATACGGAGACGGAGCTTGCCATCCAGAAATCCCTGGAGAAGCTGGAGAAGGGCAGAACAGTGCTGTCCATAGCCCACAGACTCTCTACCCTGCGCAACGCCACACATCTGATTGTGCTGGATGACGGCAGGCTGACAGAATCGGGGACCCATGAAGAGCTGCTGGCGCAGAAGGGGACTTATTACAAACTGAGCGAGCTGCAGACCAAAGCGCTTGCCATGCGGGGAATCGAGTAAGACAGAGAACATAAATGTTGATTATGGAGGTGTGTAAAATAGATGGAAGGACAGGAGAATACAAGGGTTGACCTGCTTGACCTGGAAGAATTTGACGAGGAGGCTCTGAGGAAGGAATCGGAGGAACTTCTGGAGATGCGTTTTCTCACCGGAGAAAACGCGCAGTTTGCCAGGACGGCCGGCGGATTTGTCTCGCTGAAGACAAAAGAGAAAGAATATGACAGAGTGGGAGTCTATCTGACGTTCCCGCTGACCAATCCGGAGGAATTCATTTCCATCCGGGAGGCGGACGAGAAGGCGAAGGAGATTGGCATGATAGAGAAGCTGTCACAGCTTCCGAAAGAGCAGCAGGAAATGCTTCGGGAGCAGATTAAGCTGCGTTACTTTATGCCGGCCATCACCAAAGTGATGGATGTGAGGGATGAGTACGGGCATGCTTACTGGAATGTGATGACAACCTTCGGAGCCTGCCGTTTTACCACGCAGATGAGCGGCGACGCGGTGATTCACTTAAGTGATTCCAGACTGCTGGTGACGGATATCGACGGGAACCGTTATGAGATACCGGATTTCTACCAGCTGAGTGTGATAGAGAGGAAAAAGCTGGATCTCTTTATTTAGTTTATATGGGTGAAAGGGTTGGAAATTTATGAAACTATTATATACTTTGAGTGACAGTCAGAGGGCCGCTCTGGAGCTGAAGCCCGGAGAGGAGCCGCAGTACTGTGTGCCCACAGATCTGGATTATGACGGCGGAAAGATGCGGGTGCGGGAACAATATGCGGACAAAATCTGGCTTGTGGTGACTCAGGAACGCTTTCTGGTGCTGGAGGACGAGAAAGTGAGCGCTTCGTTTCTGCTGGATGACTGTGAGAAAATCAAATGTGAGCATCAGGTGCACAGCGGGATTGTCATTGTGGTGAAGAAGGACGGACTGTCCGTCTGTGCGGCGCGTTTTTCCATGAGGCATATTGTCCGGGCCGCATATGCGGTCCGGGGAGCGCAGGCGATTCTCACAGCCAGACGAAAGGGAGAGACACCGGAAAGAATAGTCAGTCTGGAATATGAGAAATATTGTGAGAAATGCGGCCGTGCGCTTCCGGGCACCAGAAAATGTCCCTACTGTGAGGGGAAAGCGGACATTCTCAAAAAATTTATGTCACTTTGCGGAGAATATGTGGGAAAGCTGCTGGTAATTTCTCTGATCATGGTGCTGATTACCATTGTAAATCTGGTTACCCCGCTGATCCAGCGGCAGTTTATCGACGGCGTACTGGCCACAGGAAACGGCGGATGGAAAGAACTGTGGATTTTTGTGGGTGTCACGTTTTCCATGCTGGTGGCTCGTATTCTGCTGGAAGTGTACAGGTTCTGGCACTGTATGGCCCTGGGAACGTCCCTGAGCATGTCCATGAGGCGCAGCCTGTATTACAAGATACAGACCCTGTCTCTTTCCTTTATCAACAATCGGAAGCCGGGGGAACTGCTGAACCGTGTATCCCAGGATACCAATCAGATACGCCGGTTTATGGAAGAGGTATTCGGAGAAATGTTTTCCACTCTGCTGACCATGACAGTGTCTCTGGTTGTCATGTTTATGATCAGTTGGAAAATGACTTTGTTCTCGCTGGTGTTTGTGGTGGTGGTATTTGTTGTCACCAAAGCATTCTGGCACCATATCCGCAGTATTTTCCACAGACAGTGGCTGAAGGCGGATGATCTGGCCAGCAATCTCCAGGACATTATCTCCGGAATGCGGGTGGTCAAATCTTTCGGCAAGGAAGAGAAGGAAGCGGCACGCTTTCAGAAAAAGACGGAAGAGTTTGCCGCTATCAATAAAAAGAACGAAATCTTCTGGGCGGTCTTCTTCCCCATTGTGACCTTTCTGATGGGGGCCGGCTCCTATATTGCCGTCTATTTCGGCGGTATGGACGTGCTGAACGACAGGATGACTCTGGGCGAGCTGGTGCAGTTTATCACCTACTGCGGCTATCTGTTCGGCCCTTTGAGCTGGATGACACATATGCCACGAATGGTCATGCAGATGATTACCAGTCTGAACCGGATTTACGATGTGCTGGACGAGGAGCCTGTGATTGCGGACAGCGATGACAGCCGGGAATTTCCTGTCAAAGGTGCTTTTACTTTTGAGAATGTCTCTTTCGGTTATCACACTTATGAGCCGGTGCTGGAAAATATCAGCTTTCAGGTGAAGCCCGGGGAGATGATCGGCCTGGTGGGCGCTTCCGGCACGGGAAAATCCACGCTGATCAATCTGATCATGAGACTGTATGATGTGGACCAGGGAAGGATTACCATAGACGGCGTGGATATCCGAAAGGTGAAGACGGAAAGTCTGCACTCCCAGATCGGCGTAGTGCTTCAGGAGACTTTTCTGTTCTCCGGCAGCATTCTTGCCAATATCCGGTTTGCAAAGCAGGATGCCTCCCTTGCGGAGGTGATCCAGGCGGCGAAAGCGGCCAACGCCCATGACTTTATCTGTAAGACACCGGACGGCTATAATACCTATGTGGGTGAGCACGGCTATAACCTTTCCGGCGGCGAGCGCCAGAGAATTGCCATTGCCAGGGCAATCCTGAACAATCCGAGGCTGCTGATTCTGGATGAAGCCACATCGGCGCTGGATACGGAGAGCGAGTTCCTGATACAGCAGGCCCTGGACCGGCTTGTGAAGGGCAGGACGACGTTTGCCATAGCCCATCGGCTTTCCACCCTGCGCAATGCGGACCGGCTTGTGGTGATCGACAGACACGGTGTCGCCGAGATTGGCACGCACAACGAACTGCTGGAGAAGAAGGGAATCTATTACGGATTGGTGACAGCCCAGCTGCAGATGGCAGAGGGAAAGTGACATTTCCGGGAAGTATCAGGGCCGTTGTGGCGGAAAAGGAACAGAAAATAAGATTAGAAAATCATGGGAAAAAGATATTGACAAAGCATATGAACCAGATTATAATGAAGCAGTATGTGAAGCGCACTATGTCTATCAGGGATACAGGCTGTGTAAATGTCCCCAGGAGTCATTATGTTTGTAAATTTATCTGATGTACTGACATCCGAAGGGATGCAGCTGAAAAAAGAGATACCTCTTGAGATGAACGTTTTTGAGTGCAGAGGGGAAAGGTTCGAGATTACAGGGCGGACTCCCGTGTCTCTCGTGATTACGAATGCCGGTCCCGGCAGGGCGAAGATTGAGGGAGGCATGGAACTGACCCTTCAGGCGGGCTGCGACAGATGCCTGACGGAGGTACCGGTGGAACTGAAGCTGGAATTTGACCGTGTTGCTCTGATGCCGGGAGGAAAGCCTACGGAGGCCGAGGACGAAGTGGCTCTGACAGAGGGGTATCAGCTGGATACGGAAGCTTTCGTGCGCAATGAGATTTTGATTAACTGGCCTGTGAAGATTCTGTGCAGAGAGGACTGCAAGGGAATATGTCCTGTGTGTGGGCAGAATCTGAATATGAGGGACTGCGGATGCGATACATTTGTTCCGGATCCCCGTATGGCAGTAATACAAGATATTTTCAAGAATAAGGAGGTGTAACAATGTCTATTTGTCCTAAGAATAAATCTTCCAAAAGCAGAAGGGATAAGAGGAGAGCAAACTGGAAAATGAGTGCTCCCACTCTGGTAAAATGCAGCAGATGCGGCGTGCTTATGGTACCGCACAGAGTGTGCAAAGCCTGCGGTTCTTACAACAAGAAGCAGGTTATAAATGTTGACTGAAGACAGGATCGTTTGTGCATTGCATAGTGGACATGCGGTCGACATTTAGATGCCGGCAGTGAGCCAGGGCGTTCTGAAGGACGCCCTTTTCTTATGTGAAAAAATTCTTGATTTTTATTTCAGATTCTATTATAGTAAAATATGGAATATAAAATGCCTGTAAACAACTGAAAGGAAGTCCAATCACGGAAGGAAGAACGGATGGCTGAGATGGTAAATGTGGCGGTAGACGCCATGGGCGGAGACAATGCGCCTGGGGAAGTTGTCAAAGGTGCGGTAGACGCGGTAAATGCCGACAGGAGGGTAAAGGTATTTCTGGTAGGCCGGGAGCCTGTGATAAAAGAAGAGCTGAACAAATATACTTATCCCCCGGAGCAGATGGAAATAGTACATGCGGAGGATGTCATTGAGACAGGAGAACCTCCGGTAATGGCAATCCGCAGGAAGAAAGATTCTTCTATTGTAAAGTCCATGTATATGGTTAAGAACGGAGAGTGCGACGCTTTTGTCTCGGCAGGAAGTACCGGAGCGGTGCTGGTTGGCGGTCAGGTTATTGTGGGCCGGATTAAGGGTGTGGAGAGGCCGCCTCTTGCCCCTGTGATTCCGCATGTCAGCGGTGTGAGTCTTCTGCTGGACTGCGGCGCCAATGTGGATGCCAGACCTTCTCAGCTTCTGCAGTTTGCCAAGATGGGATCTGTTTATATGGAAAGTGTAATTGGCATTCAGAATCCGAGAGTGGGACTGGTGAATATCGGCGCGGAGGAAGAGAAGGGGAACGCGCTGACGAAAGAAGCCTATCCTCTTTTGAAGAACTGCCCGGAGATCAATTTCGTGGGCAATGTGGAGGCCAGGGATATTCCCATGGGAGCGGCGGACGTGCTGGTCTGCGAAGCTTTTGTGGGGAATGTGGTACTGAAGATGCTGGAGGGAGTCAGCGGAGCCCTGATTCAGAAGATCAAGGCCGGGATGATGAGCAGCCTGAGAAGCAAGATAGGAGCGCTGCTGGTGAAGCCCGCTCTGAAGCAGACGCTGAAGGGATTCAGCACGGAGGAATACGGCGGAGCGCCGCTGCTGGGGTTGAACGGACTGGTAGTTAAAACCCACGGAAGCAGTAAGGCCATTGAAATTCGAAATTCTGTTTTGCAATGTATTGCATTTAAGGAACAGAAAATAAATCAAAAAATCAAAGAACAGATGGTTCTTGAGGATTAAGGAAAGGAGGTAACCGTATGGAATTCGAAAAACTGAAGAAAATCATTGCGGAGGTATTGAACCTGGATCCTGATGAGATTGCCATGGAATCTACCTTTGTAGACGATCTGGGTGCCGATTCCCTGGATGTGTTCCAGATTGTGTCGGGAATCGAAGAGGAATTCAACATTGATATTCCTGCTGAGAAAGCGGAAAAGATCAGTACTGTGGAAGAAGCAGTGGAATTAATCAAAAGCGCGTTACCCTAAATACGCTCAGTCATATGGACTATAATAAGAGCAGTCCGCTATGCGACTGCTCATTTGCGTTCAGACGATTTCAGTCTGAGTGCCATAATGTAAAAAGGAAGAAGACAAATATGCTGGATGGTTATACCATGGAGACATTGGAGGAACGAATCGGATATCACTTTCGGGATCATGCGCTGCTGAAACAGGCTCTGACCCACAGTTCCTTTACCAATGAACAGAAAATCCGCAAAGGGAAAAATTATGAAAGGCTGGAATTCCTGGGAGATGCAGTGCTTGAGGTGGTTACCAGCGAATTTCTGTACCATGAATATGAAGAAATGTCAGAGGGAGAACTGACCAAAATGCGTGCTTCCATGGTCTGCGAACCTGCTCTGGCATTCTGCGCAAAGGACCTGGAGCTGGGAGAATTTATGCTGCTGGGAAGGGGAGAAGAGAACACCGGGGGCCGCAGACGTGACAGTCTTACTTCCGATGTCATGGAAGCGCTGATTGGCGCGGTCTATCTGGACGGCGGTATGGAGCCGGCGAGGACATTTATCAATCGCTTTATTCTGTCCGATCTGGAGGACAAGCAGCTGTTCTATGACAGCAAGAGCAATCTGCAGGAGCTGATACAGGGCAGACTGAAGAAGGAATTCAGCTATGAGCTGCTGTCGGAGAGCGGACCGGAACATGATAAAATATTTCATGTGCTGGTATGTATGGAGGGCGAGACTCTTGGTACCGGAGAGGGAAAGACCAAAAAAGCGGCGGAGCAGCAGGCGGCATATAAGGCACTGTTGTTTCTGAGGGAGAGGGAATGTATTTAAAAAGCATCGAGGTGCAGGGCTTTAAGTCCTTTGCCAATAAAATCAACTTTCAATTCCACAATGGGATAACGGGAATCGTGGGTCCCAACGGAAGCGGAAAGAGCAATGTGGCGGATGCGGTCCGCTGGGTTCTGGGAGAACAGCGCGTGAAGCAGCTGCGCGGAGCCAGCATGCAGGATGTCATTTTCTCGGGTACGGAGAACAGAAAGCCGCTGAGCTACGCATATGTATCTATTACGTTGGACAATGCGGATCATCAGCTGGCCATTGACTTTGACGAAGTGACGGTGGCAAGGCGCATTTACCGTTCCGGAGAAAGTGAATATCTGATTAACGGAAGTCCGTGCAGACTGAAGGATGTAAATGAACTGTTTTATGATACAGGTATCGGCAAGGAAGGATATTCTATCATCGGACAGGGACAAATTGACAAAATCCTGAGCGGCAAGCCGGAGGAGCGGAGAGAGCTTTTCGACGAAGCGGCGGGCATCGTAAAATTCAAGCGCAGAAAGGCGGCGGCTCAGGTAAAGCTGGAGAATGAGAAACAGAATCTGGTCCGGGTGAACGACATTCTCTCGGAGCTGGAGAAACAGACCGGTCCTCTGGAGCGCCAGTCTGAGACGGCCAGAATCTATCTGCGAAAGCGGGAAGAGCTGAAAAACCTGGATGTAAATGCATTTCTTCTGGAGAATGCCAGACTCAGAGAACAGCTGCGGTCCGTGGAAGAAAAATATGGGACGGCAAGCGCCGAGCTTTCCGAGACCAATGAAGCCTACGAGGGGATAAAGGAGGAATACGGTCGAATTCAGGAAGAAATCGAGAGACTGGAGACTGCCATTGAGGAAGCCAGAAGTACTGTAACCGATGCAGGACTTACCAGGGGCAGGCTGGAAGGAGAGATGAATGTCCTGAAGGAGCAGATTAATTCCGCCAGGGGCAGCGAATCCCATCTGAACAGCCGCCGGGACGCTCTTCAGGAAGAGATCGCCGCCAGAGAACAGGACAGAGTGTCCATTCTCAGGGAAAAAGAAGAAACGGATGCGCAGATGCGGGAGATCCATGAAAAGGCAGATGCGGCCAGAGGAACTCTGGAGGAAATACAGGAAAAAATCTCGCAGTTGAATGCCGGCATGGAAGCCGGGAAGAATACCATTATCGGAGAACTGAATCAGAGAGCTACCATCAAATCGCGGATGGAACGTCTGGATACCATGATGGAGCAGGTGAATATCAGAAGAGCAGAGCTGAATTCCAGGCTGCTGCGACATAAATCCGACGAGGCTGCCAGAGAGGAGACAATAAAGAACCTGGAGGCGGAATTTGCAGCAATTACAGAGGAAATCCGCACACTGAACGACCAGGAAAAAAATGTGGAGCAGGAGCTTGGCACGTTCCGGGAGACATTGACCCAAAAGGACGGAAGACTGAAAGAAGCCCAGAGCGCCTATCACATGGAAAAGTCCAGACTGGAGGCACTGTCCAATCTGGCCGAGCGTTACGAGGGTTATGGCGGCAGCGTCAAAAAGGTGATGGAGCAGAAGGAAAAGAACCGGGGGATTATCGGAGTTGTGGCGGACATCATCCAGGCGGAGAAGAAATATGAGACTGCCATAGAGACGGCCCTGGGCGGGAATATTCAGAATATTGTCACAGACAATGAAGAATCTGCCAAGCAGATGATTGCCTATCTGAAGACCAACAAACTGGGCAGAGCCACTTTCCTGCCGCTGACAAGTATTCGGAATCCCCAGAAGTTTAAGAACGACAGTGTGCTTGCCGAAAAAGGTGTAATCGGAACGGCGGATACGCTGGTGAAGATCGAGGACAGATA
The DNA here is from genome assembly GCF_024623325.1 of Acetatifactor muris. Lineage (GTDB taxonomy): Bacteria > Bacillota > Clostridia > Lachnospirales > Lachnospiraceae > Acetatifactor > Acetatifactor muris. The sequence goes on along the minus strand of NZ_JANJZD010000005.1, from coordinate 94,396 downwards.
CCGGGATGTGGCAGGCTCTCTTCTGGGACGCATTGTGGTGGTAGACAATGTGGACAACGCGGTGAAGCTGGCCGGGAAATACAACCACAGTATCCGGATAGTCACGCTGGAAGGCGAGCTTCTGGTTCCGGGAGGCGCCATCAGCGGAGGTGCCTATAAGAATAACAGCAACCTGCTGGGCAGAAGGCGGGAAATCGACGAGCTGAACGGAAAGGTGAAGAAGCTGCAGAGTTCCATTGAGGAGATAGACCGGGAGATTGAACAGACGAAGGCCAGACGAACCAGACTGCGGGTGGATCTGGAGGCCATAAAGGGTGAGATACAGCGCAAATCCATAGAGCAGAATACGGCCAGACTCAACATTGCCCAAGCCAGAGAACGCATGGAGGAGGAAGTGGAGAGCGCCGTTTCCCTGAGGCTGGAAGAGAAGGAAATCGAAGAGAAAATCCTGGAAATCAGGAGAGACAGAGAGACGATCAGAGAGGCGCTTTCCTCCAGTGAGGAACAGGAAAAATCTGTTCAGGAGCAGATTGCAGCCCTGGGACAGGAGCTGGAAGAACAGCGAAAGACAGAGTCGGAAGCGGCGGCACTTGTCTCCGAGTGGGATTTGAAAGTGGAAAAGATGCGTCAGACTCTGGGCTTTAAACAGAGCAATGTGGAACGTATTCTGGGAGAGATTGAACGATTCCGGGGAGAGCTGGCGGAAATCCTTCAGGCCCTGGAGGAAAACCGGCAGGAGGTGGAGCGAAGGCAGAGAAACATCCTGGAGATTGAGAAGACCATCGATGCTTCCTTTGCGGCACAGAGTGAGTCTGAAAGGAAACTGAAGGAGGACGTGACCAGGCGGGAAGAGCTGACAGAAAGGCAGAAAACCTTTTTTGCCAGACGGGAAGAACTGTCTGAGAAAAGGGCCGCGCTGGATAAGGAAACCTATCGGCTGAATGCCCAGAAGGAGAGAATGGAAGAATCTCTGGAATCCCAGATCAATTATATGTGGGATGAATATGAGATAACGCTGAGCGATGCCGCTGCTCTTCGGAATGAAGCCATGACGGATCTATCCGCAATGAAGAAGGAGATTGCCGCTCTGCGGGACCAGATTAAAAAGCTGGGAGATGTCAATGTAAATGCCATTGAGGATTATAAAAACCTCATGGAGCGTTTTACCTTTATGACCGGTCAGCGGGATGATCTGGTGGAAGCGGAGAAGACACTGGAGGGCATTATAGAAGAGCTGGACAGTGCCATGAGAAAGCAGTTTGCTGAAAAGTTCGCGGAGATTGGCAGAGAGTTTGACAAGGTATTTAAGGAGCTGTTCGGAGGCGGAAAAGGTACTCTGGAGCTGATTGAGGAGGAAGATATTCTCGAGGCGGGTATCCGCATTATCGCCCAGCCCCCCGGAAAGAAGCTGCAGAATATGATGCAGCTGTCAGGAGGGGAGAAAGCGCTGACGGCCATATCACTGCTTTTTGCCATTCAGAATCTGAAGCCGTCTCCTTTTTGCCTGCTGGATGAGATTGAAGCGGCCCTGGATGATTCCAATGTGGGAAGATTTGCCAAATATCTGCACAAGCTGACACGAAACACACAGTTTATCGTGATAACGCACAGAAGAGGTACCATGGAACAGGTAGACCGGCTGTATGGAATTACCATGCAGGAAAAAGGCGTTTCCACTCTGGTAAGTGTGAGTCTGATTGACAAGGACCTGGAATAAATGTGAATTGCTTCACACGAAACCCAGGAACAGCGTTTTTCGGATGGCTGGAGAGTCGGAATAAATCGGCGGAGGGATGACGAAGATGGGAGAAGAGAAGAAAGGTTTTTTTACCAGGTTAAAAGAAGGACTGGCCAAGACAAGAAATAATATTGTCAGGGGAATCGATTCCCTGTTCAGCGGTTTTTCGGCTATTGATGACGAATTTTATGAGGAACTGGAAGAGATACTGATCATGGGCGACATCGGCGTAAATGCCACCATGGAAATCGTAAGCCGCCTGAAGGCACAGATAAAGGAGAGACATATCAGGGAACCCCAGGAGTGCAAGCAGCTGCTGATAGAGGGAATCAAGGAGCAGATGCGGGTAGGGGAAAATGCTTATGATTTTGAAAAGAAACAGTCTGTGATCATGGTGATTGGTGTCAACGGGGTGGGAAAGACCACATCTGTGGGAAAGCTTGCGGGAAAGCTGAAGGATGACGGCAGAAAAGTGCTGATAGCCGCCGCAGATACCTTTCGGGCGGCTGCCGGTGATCAGCTGGCAGAATGGGCAAGGCGTGCGGATGTACCTGTGGTGGGCGGCAGCGAGGGTGCGGACCCGGCCAGCGTTGTCTTTGACGCGGTCAGCGCGGCCAAAGCCAGAGGGGTGGATGTGCTCCTGATTGACACTGCAGGACGGCTCCATAACAAAAAAAATCTGATGGAAGAACTCCGCAAAATGAATCGTATCGTGGAGAGAGAATTCCCGGATGCACACAGAGAGAATCTCATTGTTCTGGACGGAACCACAGGGCAGAACGCCCTTGTGCAGGCCAGGGAATTCGGCGAGGTGGCGGATCTGACAGGTATCATTCTCACCAAGATGGACGGAACCGCGAAAGGAGGCATCGCCGTGGCCATACAGTCTGAACTGCGGGTTCCGGTAAAATATATTGGTGTGGGGGAGACCATAGACGACCTTCAGAAATTCGACTCGGATGAATTTGTGAACGCGCTGTTTGACGTGCGGCAGGACACATAGGACAGTCTCGGAACTGAAGGGACGCAACTGGAATAGGAGATAAGGAAGAGATGACAGAAGAATACAGGAAAGAGACAGAAGGCCTTTCCCTGGAGAAATTTGAGGAGGCTTCGGAGATTGTAAAGCGGGTAATTCTGGAGACAAAGCTGGTGTTCAGCGAATATCTCAGTGCCAAGACCGGAAATAAAGTGTACCTAAAGCCTGAAAACATGCAGCTGACAGGCGCATATAAGCTTCGCGGCGCATATTATAAAATCAGTACCCTCACCGAGGAAGAGCGGGGGAGAGGACTGATTACGGCATCGGCGGGTAACCATGCGCAGGGAGTTGCCTATGCGGCCAAAGCCTACGGCGTGAAAGCTGTCATTGTGATGCCTACCACCACGCCGTTAATCAAGGTGAACCGCACCAAAAGTTACGGGGCCCAGGTAGTACTGTACGGAGATGTGTATGATGAAGCATGTGGGAAGGCGTATGAGCTGGCGGAGGAGAACGGATATACCTTTATACATCCTTTCGACGATCTGACAGTGGCTACCGGACAGGGAACTGTCGCCATGGAGATTGTGAAGGAGCTGCCGCTGGTAGATTATATTCTGGTGCCCATCGGTGGAGGCGGTCTGGCCACAGGCGTGTCGGCACTGGCAAAACTGCTGAATCCGAAAATTAAGGTGATTGGAGTGGAGCCGGCCGGGGCAAACTGTATGCAGAGGTCTCTTGCGGAGGGAAAAGTGGTGACTCTGCCGAAAGTCAATACCATAGCGGACGGAACGGCGGTGAAGACTCCGGGAGGCAAACTGTTTCCTTATCTTCAGCAGAATCTGGATGATATTATTACCGTGGAGGATAAGGAGCTGGTGGTTGCCTTTCTTGATATGGTGGAAAATCATAAGATAGTTGTGGAAAATTCCGGACTGCTGGCGGTGGCCGCGCTGAAGCACCTGGATGTGAAAGGGAAAAAGGTGGTGTCCATTTTAAGCGGAGGCAACATGGATGTGACTATCATGTCTTCTGTGGTGCAGCAGGGGCTGATTATGAGAGACAGGATTTTCACCGTATCCATACTTCTGCCGGATAAGCCCGGTGAACTGCACAAGGTGTCAGGGCTCATTGCAGGGGTGGACGGAAATGTGGTCAAGCTGGAGCATAACCAGTTTGTCACCATCAACAGAAATGCGGCTGTGGAACTGCGCATTACCATGGAAGCGTTTGGAACAGACCATAAGAACCGAATTATGGAAGCTTTGGAAAAAGAAGGCTACAGCCCGAAACAGGTGACTACAAGTATCTGATTCGGAAAGGGACTGTGAAAGGAGACATGTACATTCTGGTATGGGGAAACAGGTCAGAGAGCAGAAAAACCAATCGGGACCGGAAGAAAAGAAAACGATAAGACGAAGAATTGCTGATTACCTGATGATAACGCTGGCTGCGGGCATCTATGCGGCTGCCGTCAGCATGTTCCTTGATCCGAATTCCCTTGCTCCGGGAGGTGTCACCGGGATTGCCATTATTCTGAATCGAATTACGGGACTGGAGACAGGTACCTGGATGTTCGCCGTCAATATTCCGATTCTGCTGGTGGGTACCTGGAAGTTTGGCTTAAAGTTTATTCTGTCAACCCTGTACTGTACGGTGATGAGTTCTTACTTTACCAATCTGCTGGCGCCGCTGGGAGCGGTGACGGCAGATCCGCTGCTTGCGGCGCTGGCAGGCGGAGCGCTGATGGCCGTAGGGCTGGGATTGATTTTCAAGGCCGGAGCCACTTCCGGCGGAACGGACATTATTGTAAAGCTGTTGCGGCTGAAATTTCCCCATTTGAAAACCGGCGCCCTTTTTCTGCTGACGGATACGATTATTGTGACAGCATCTGCTTTTGTGTTCCAGGATATCGACACAGCGCTGTACGCGGGGCTGGTAGTGCTGGTGAACTCTCTGCTGCTGGATGTGGTGCTGTACGGCCATGACGGAGCGAAGATGCTTTTTATCATCAGTGACAGACATGAGAAGATTGCGGGGCGTATTCTGGAGGAACTGAATATCGGCGCCACCTATATGTCCGGAAATGGCGCATACAGTGGTAAGGATAAGAAGGTCATTCTGTGTGTGGTGAAGAAATATTTATTTCCAAAGGCGGAAGAAATTGTCCGTCAGGAAGACCCTGACGCTTTTATGATTATCACCAGCGCCACGGAGATCTATGGCGAGGGCTATAAAAGTATTTTCAGTCAGAAGCTGTAGACAGAAAGAGAAAAGACAGGGTGAAAAATGACACATAAGATATTGCTTGTAGATGATGAAAAAATGATGACGGAACTTCTGGAAGATCACCTGCGGGACTGTGGCTATGAGACTTTTTCGGCAAACAGCGCGGGGGAGGCAATCAGGCTGCTGCAGAAGCAGCCTGATCTGATTATACTGGATATCAATATGCCTGGGATGGACGGATTGGAGCTGTGCAGGAGCATACGTGACCATATTGTCTGTCCCATCCTTTTTGTGACGGCCCGGGTTACGGAGCAGGACAAAATAAACGGTCTGCAGTACGGAGGGGATGATTACATCACAAAACCTTTCAGCCTGAATGAACTGGCGGCCCGGGTGGCGGCACATCTGCGCAGGGATGAGAGGAACAGGAACAGGCCTTCCGTGCTCACCGCAGATGAACTGATTGTCAATCTCTCAGAAAGGGTGGTATGCTGCAGGGGAGAAGAGATTCCTTTTTCCAGAAGAGAATTCGATCTCATTGAATTTCTCATGACAAATGCGGGACAGGTGTTTGACAGAGAGCATATTTACGAAGCTGTCTGGGGCTATGATGCCGATGGGGACAGCAGTGTCATCAAGGAACATATCCGGAGGATACGGGGAAAGCTGAGAGAAGCCACGGGACATGATTATATCGAGACAGTCTGGGGGGTGGGATATAAATGGAACCGCTGAAAAGGAAACAAATATCTCTGAGAGGTTTTTTTCTTCTTACTGTTTTTTCCGTCTTCGGCGGGGTGGTTTTGCTGTCCGGACTGACCATCTGGGGATGTATGGCATTCAGACATTGGCTTTTGCCGGATCCGGAAGCCGTTTATCTGACTATGGAAGAGACGCTTCCTGACGGCGGCACAAGCACTTCTTCCTATTTGCTGGAATACGGAGAAACCACGAAGCAGTCTCAGATCATTGAGGAGTTCTATGGGGGTGAGACAGACCAGCACTCAGGCACAGAAGCATACGGTGGGAATATTGTGAGAAGGATAAGAGCTGCGGATATTGCTTATAGCGTTCAAAAGCTGGAGCGGGGATATGATACTCTGACGCCGAAGCGGAAGCTTGCCTGGCGACTGAGCGGTGCGGCACAGGTGCTGGTTCCCGGAATACTATCCGTCGGCGGCATTTTGTTTTGCGGGTTTTACTTTTACAGAAAGAAATTATCCTTACCGCTGAAATTGTTGTCGAATGCCACAACGCAGATTGCGGAACAGAATTTGGACTTTACGCTGGAATATTCCAAAGGGGATGAAATGGGAGAATTGTGTCGATCTTTTGAGGTCATGCGCAGGGAGCTGGCGGAAAATAACAGGGCCATGTGGGAGATGCTGGAACAGCGCAGGATGCTGCAGGCTTCCATTGCCCATGATCTGCGTAATCCCATTGCCATTGTGGAGGGATATACAGAATACCTGCAGATGAATCTGCCGACAGGAAAGCTGAGTCCCGACAAGGCAGAGAGGGTTGTCCGGAATCTGAATACGGCAGCAAAACGACTGGAGCGGTATACGGAATCGGTGAGGCAGCTGAACCAGCTGGAGGACATGGAACTTGTCAGGCAGGAGATTTCTTCCGGAGAGCTTCTGAGAGGAATTTGTGACGATCTGAAGGTGATGGCCGATAAGGCCGGGATTACATTGCGTGTAAATGACTCTCTGCCAGAGCAGACACTGCGGGCAGATACAGGCATAATCAGCCGGATTCTGGAAAATGTATTCGAAAATGCAGCCCGTTTTGCCCGGAATTCAGTGTCAGTGGATTTCACATTAGGGGAAGAAAGAATGGAGATTCTGGTGAGGGATGACGGGGAAGGCTTTCCGGAGGAAATGTTCGAAAAAGAGTGGAAAAAACGGTTTCCCGGCACACGGGAGGAAGGACATCTGGGGCTGGGACTGGCTATCAGCCGTACGCTCAGCAAAAAGCATGGAGGCAGTCTGCAGCTGACGAACTGGGAATCTCATGGAGCGGAAGTAAAAATTATTTTGAAAGTTTGACCAAAAATAGACTTTTTTGTTTTATTTTCTTTATGTTGGATGTAAAAGAAATAAAATAAGGAGGTCTTTTTTTATGATGAAAAAAATAATGACGATATTTCTTGCGGCGGGAATAGCTGTTTCCCTTACGGCCTGCGGAGGATTGGGAAATGTGGATGCCAGGGAAAACGGAAGCGCTGTGTCAGGCGCAGACGGCGGCGAGGGATTGAACGCAGATGGTACCGGGGAGGATGGAGCAGGAGAAAGTGGCGGATCGGGAGGCGGGACTTCCGCACAGGCGGACGGCGGTGCATGGTCCGAAGGAGGCCTGCGGCCCCTTGGGGGGTTTAACAGGGATGGCTGCAATACGGAGGACGGCTATTATTATCTGTGTGCTCACCCGGAGAAGCTTTCAGACGGAAATTATGGATCTCATATGATGTACATGGATTTTGCCTCCCAGCAGGAAGTATATCTGTGCAGCAATGCGGGATGCAGCCATGATACGGCGGAGTGCTCTTCTGTCTTTTTATATGATGAATTTCCCAGTTACACCACACTTTTGTTCGTGCATGGAAACCAGCTGTATCTGCTGAGCAAGTACAATGACTATGATGGTTCCGCGTTCTCCGGTATGAGCTATGATGTGGAGGATAGCGGAGCGACTCTGGGATTTGCAGGGGAAGACAAAACGACAGTCCTGTATCGGACTAATCTGGACGGGACGAATCGGGAAAAAGTACATACCTTTACTTCGGGGGTGATGCTGGAGGATTTTGTGCTGGGAGATGAAAACGGAATCTATGTGGCGACGAAGAAGATAACGGCTGAAAAAAGCGGTGCGGATACTTATTACAATTCCTCGGAGCGCAGGCTGGTCTATCTGGATCTGGAGAAAATGGAAGAGAGAGAAATCTGCTCCATGGATTTCCAGGACTCTTTTTTCTGGGAGGTGGAGGGATGCTATGCGGATAAGCTTATATTAAATGGGACGGATTACGGCAGAGAGGTGTCCTCTGAGGAGTTGTTTGACGAAGATGAAGACAAATATAAAGAACTGTACAATAATTCTGAAGAAGCGTATGCCACGCTTGACCTGAACAGCGGACAGCTGAACCGGGTATACAGCATAAGCAACAGGGAAATGAATTCTGCAGTGGCGGACGGCGGGGTGCTGTATGTATCCTCTGAGATCGACAACAGTGTAAAGGCCGTGGATCTGGATACCGGTGAAGAGCGTATCCTGTGCAGCGGGATGGACCAATATTATTATCTCTGTGACATAATCGGCAGTAAGATTCGCTGTGAAGACGAAGCTTTTAACAAGACATTTTTCTATCTGGATGTGAACACAGGAGAGCTCAGTCATTCTTCTCTGGTGAACAAAAGTCTGGGCTGGCAGCTGGATTTTCGGGCTGTGACAGGTTCAGATGTACTGGTAATTTATGATTATGATGCAACGCCGAACGGAGACGGTTCCTATGAACTTAACGGTTATCAGTATGGGTTGATTTCTCAGGAGGACCTTTTTGCCGGCAGAGAAAATTATCGGACAATCCATATGATAAAGGAGGGGTGGTAACAGGTGCTGGAACTTCGTGAGATTACGAAAAAATATAAGGATAAGACTGCACTGGAACAGGTGACACTCACGTTGGGGAAAGGGATTTACGGACTGCTGGGTCCTAACGGAGCAGGCAAATCCACCCTGATGAATATCATTACCGGAAATGTCCGGCCCACGGGGGGTGCAGTCTGCTGGCAGGGAAAGGAAATCAGAGCACAGGGCGCAGCCTACAGAAGTATTCTGGGGTATGCGCCTCAGCAACAGGGACTGTATGACAATTTTACAGCTGTGCGTTTTCTCTCCTATATGGCCACACTGAAGGGAATTTCCCGGAAAGAGCAGTCTGGGGAGATAGAGCGTGTCCTGGATTTTGTCAATCTGACAGATGTCAGGAATCGCTTTATCGGAACTTATTCCGGCGGCATGAAGCAGCGCATGTTGATTGCGCAGGCGGTCCTGGGCAAGCCGGAGCTGATTGTACTGGATGAGCCCACGGCGGGACTGGATCCGAAGGAGAGAGTGAGAATCCGGGAGCGGATTCGGGCACTTTCCGGGGAGCGGATCATTCTGGTATCCACCCATGTAGTGTCAGATATTGAGACCATAGCAGGAGAAATTATTCTGCTCAGAGAGGGGAAAGTCGTGGACCGGGATTCGGTGGAAAAGCTTTGTGAGAAACACGGCGGTGCTGGAGGGCTGGAAGAGGTTTATATGCGGGTATTCGGGGAGGAGGAGAGGGATGCTTCGGCTGACGGGATTTGAACTGAGACGGATATGGTGCAGAAGGAGCTTCCTCCTGGGATTTGGCGCATTGCTTGTCTTAAATGTGTTCCTGCTGTGGTATGCGAATCTGCCGGGGGAAGAAAAGCCGGGATTGTCTTCTTATAAGACAGCACAGAGAGAAATTGCCGGGATGTCAGAATCAGAAAAAGGAGAATGGATACTCGAGCGAAAGGAAACCATGGATGGAGTGAGCCTGGTCCAGGAGGTTCTCATGCTGCGGGCGGGAGACCATGAGATGGGAGAAATGTTCGCCGAACAGGCCTTGGAAGCGGCGCCCGGAGTTTTTGAGAGATATTATGATACTTATCAGAATGGGACATATCTGGAATGGACGGACTCCTTCTGGCAGGAAAAGGCATTGACAGACGAGCTGTATGAAGAGTGGGTAAAAACTGCCGGATACGGAGATTATCTCCGGTCCGTACAGGAGAATCAGGCGATTCTGGGGGGAATCGGAATCTTTGCCGGAGAAGGGGAGGAGTCTTTTTCCTCCCGGAATATCCGTAAGAGTGCCGCGGACTATGAGAAATTAACTCCGGAGGGAATTTCCTGGATACCAGACAGGGCCATTACCCATTCCATGGAAAATACGGAGACGGACCTTATCATGCTGCTTTCGGTGTTCTTTTTTGTGGGTTATCTGATTCTGGAGGAGAAAAGGAAAGGTCTTTTTTTCATCACGAGAAGTACCAAAGGGGGGATTTGCCGGAATATAGGGGCAAAGCTGACCGCGCTTTGGGTGCATTGTATGATGACAGCTTTTGTGCTGTACGGAGCCAATCTCCTTTACTTTGGCATGGCAGTTGGCTTCGGAGATCTGAATGCGCCGCTGCAGTCTGTGGCTGCTTACAGAGAGAGCAGTCTGCCTGTGAGTATCCTGGAATATATTCAGATGTCAATTCTCACGAAGGGATTTGTACTGTTTGGATTTGGCACTGTGATGACAGCATTTTCGGTCATGGCTGTGAGACAGGTTCTGCCCTATACAGCAGGCATGCTGATTGTGGGTGTCAGTTATCTCCTCTGTCTGATAATCCCGGCGGTTTCGGATTACAATCCGCTGAAATACATGAATCTGACAGGGCTTCTGAAGACGGAACAACTGTATGGCGGGTATCTGAACTTCAACTGGTTTGGAAAGCCGATATCCCGCATGAGTTTTGCCTGGATGACGATATTTATCCTGACGGCGGCGGGCATTGCAGCCGGTATCTGCCTTTTCATCAGGGGAGAAAATTTTGTGTTGAAGGAACGGCGCTTTCTGTCACTTTGGCCATTTCGGCTTCATGATGGTCTGCTGCGGCATGAAGGGTATAAGATTCTGATGGGAAACAGGGCGGCAATCGTTCTTCTGGCATTTGGGATTCTGATTGGATGGAGAGAGCTTGGAGGGAAGATTCCCATTGGCGGACAGGAGCAGTATTATCAGGATATTATGCTGACTCTTGAGGGTGAGATAAATTCTGAAAAGGAAGAACTGATCCTGGCGGAAGAAGCCAGATACCGGCAGGCCTTTGAACAGATAGAGAAGATAGAACAGGGGGTGGCTTCAGGGGAACTCAGTGAAAACGCGGGAGAGAGCATGAAGACAAAATGGTATGCCGTGACAGCCTTCTATCCAGCCTTCTCACGTGTCTGGAGGCAATACCAGTATATAACGGAAAACGGAGGAAGGTTTCTCTATGATACGGGATATCTGTATCTGCTGGGACAGAAGAACAATCCCTTTCCTGTCAATCTGCTTCTGCTTGTCTGCGGTATTGTCATGGCCTTCGGCAATGGAATGTCCATGGAGAACCTTGCGGGCGCCTGGAATCTGCTGGGCGCCACGAGACGGGGAAAGCGCAGCATTATCATCGGTAAGACAGTGGTCTGTGTGACGGCGTCCGCAATTTTTGCACTGGTGCCCTTTGCAGGCAGATGCTGCAGTGTCTGCAGCGCATTTCCCATGCATGGACTGACTTTTTCCTCAGGGGATATTCCTTATTGCCGCCAGTTCGGACTGCCGCTGCCGGTGTGGGGATTTCTCGCGCTCCACATTTTGACGCAGATGCTGACATTGACTGTAGTTGCCATTGGTGTTCTGTTGATTTCTTACTGGCGGAAGGATCCGGTACAGACATGGCTTTTTGGTGTGCTGCTGTTTGCGGTTCCACTGGTGTTTAAGCTGCTTGGCTTTTCCGCGGCGGAAGCTTTTTCTCTGTATCCATTCTATGCATGGACAGGGGCGTGACCACCACGTAAATTAAGAATGAAATGTGTTCTCTTCTTGAAATCTCCCCTGTGTCTGTGGTAAACTGGCTTTATATGCAGGGTATATCTTTACTTTTGCCAGGCAGACAAACTGAAGGCAGGAGAGTTCAGAGAGAAAGAGGGGGACACTGTGGAAAACGGAAGAGAAGAAGGAATCAACGTACCGGAGGATATAAAAGTAAAGTCCCTGTACAAGGCGGTCCGGCTGTTGTTCTATTTTACAGAGGAGGACAGGGAGCTGGGGATTACGGAACTGGCGCAGAAAAGCGGGCTGCTGAAAAGCTCCATTTACAACATGCTTTCCACCTATGAGGCCTGCGGTCTGGTGAAACGGAATCCCTATACCAATAAATATTGCCTGGGTGTGCGGGTCCTGGAGCTGAGCAATCAGTTCTACCGAAATAACGACATCCGGCAGATTGCAAGACCGCATATGAACGAGATTGCCAATCTGACGGGAGAGACTGTGTACCTGGCGGTGCTGAACGGGACAGAGGTTATCTATCTGGACGGTGCTTTTCCGGACTTCTCCACTGGGGGAAGGAATATGACAGGACTGAAGGCGCCGCTTTACTGCACGGGAATTGGTAAGGCGCTGCTGGCCTATGAAAGCTCTGAGAAGGTGGATGAGGTCATCGGGGAAGGGCTGTATTCTTTCACGAAAAATACCATTACAGACGGCGATTCCCTGAAAGAAGAACTGAATGCCGTGCGGGAGCGCGGGTATTCCACAGACAACATGGAACATGAATATGGAATCAAGTGTGTGGCGATTCCCATCCGGAACGGCGAGGATCGGGTGGTGGCGGCCTGCAGCGTGACGGGGCCTTCCCCCCGATTTACGGAGAAACGAATCGCCGAGCTGGCAGAGATTTTGAAAAACCATGCGGCCGAGCTGAAGAAGATGCTGTGAGAGAATCATAAAGAAAAGATTTCAGAGAGCAAATCCATTTTGAACATTCTGCACATAGTAGGTGCAGAATTTCAAGGTGAATTTGCTCTTTTTTTATCTGTCAAAAGATATGGATTAAGAATTCTGATAAATTCTCTGCAAACTTTGTTGACAATGATCATGAAAAGGGATATAATACACATATCATTAATGATGAATAATGTTCATTATTAATGAAAAACAAAAAGACATGCTTTAACGATGTCCTATATCAGAGAAGCTGTCATGCAGACAGGGAGAAAGGGGAAGTTATGGATATAAAGAAATTCCCGGGAGGTGTCTGGCCGGTCATGCTGACGCCGTTTCGGCCGGACGGTGAAGTGGATTATGAAGGTTTGCGGAGGCTGACGGACTGGTACATAGAAAAAGGAAGCAAAGGACTGTTTGCAGTATGTCAGTCCAGCGAAATGTTTTTCCTGGAGATGGAGGAACGGCTGGAAATCGCCAGGGCAGTAGTAGAATGTGCGGCCGGCCGTGTACCTGTGATTGCCTGCGGCAACATTGCGGATAAAGAGGCCGAAAGGATTGAAGAGGCGAACCTTATGGCGCAGACCGGTGTGGACGCCGTGATATTGGTTACGAACAGCTTCGCTGAAGCGGAGGAAGGCGATGCAGTGTGGATGGAGCGCTGTGAGAGATTTCTGAAAGAGATCAGGGAAGATATCCCCCTGGGATTCTATGAATGCCCCTACCCTTATAAAAGGCTGATCTCCCTGGACAATCTGAAAAAATGTGCCGAAACGGGAAGATTTTATTTTCTGAAGGATACCTGCTGTGACCTGCGGCTGATAAAACAGCGTCTGACAGCGGTGAATGGCACGAAGCTGAAGATTTACAATGCCAACAGCGCCACTCTTTTGGATTCTCTCCTGTGCGGGGTACACGGGTTCAGCGGAGTCATGGCAAATTTCCATACGGATTTGTACGCGTACCTGTGCAGCCATATGAAGGACGAAGGGATTCGCCTGCTGCAGGATTACCTGACTGTGGCCGCCTGGGCGGAATGTAAATATTATCCTGCCAATGCGAAATATTTCCTTCAGAAATGTGAGAAACTTCCTGTTGATGTATATTGCAGGAAGCTGGACGGTAAAGATATGAATGATACACTGCGGAGCGAAATGGAAATGTTCTGCGAACTTACCGGAATGGTAAAAGCGCATTATGGACTGTAGGGCGAGAAAGACAGATGGAGGGTTTCCTGTATGAGCAAAAATGAGGGTACGACAGTAAAGCCGTATAAAATGACGGGGAAGCAGAGATGGAAACAGATTAAGAGGAACAAGTATCTTTGGATTCTTATGATACTGCCGCTGGCGTATTATATTATTTTCTGTTACGGTCCCATGTACGGCGTATTGATTGCATTCAAGAATTACAAGATCATGGACGGCGTGTGGGGAAGCAAATGGGTGGGGCTTAAATGGTTTGCGAAATTCCTGCCGGATCCCTACTTCTGGAAGCTGGTGCGCAATACACTGCTGCTGAATTTCTACGGGCTGCTGTGGGGCTTCCCGATTCCCATTATCCTGGCGCTGATGCTCAACGAAGTAACCCATTCCAGATTTAAAAGAGTGATACAGAGCGTGAGCTATCTGCCGCATTTCATTTCTACAGTGGTGGTCTGCGGTATGGTGACCAATTTTCTGTCCCTGGACGGCATTATCAATCAGGTCATTGGCGCGCTGGGATTTGAGAAGAAGGTATTTCTGATGTATCCGGAGTATTTCCGGACAATCTTTACAGCCACAGGTATCTGGCAGAGCTGCGGGTGGACTTCCATTATCTATCTGGCATCTCTGACAGCGGTAGACCAGGAGATTGTGGAGGCTGCCATGATAGACGGAGCCAACAGATGGCACAGGATCCGACATGTGACGCTGCCGGCTATTGCACCGACCATTTCCACCATGCTGATCATGCAGCTGGGCAAGCTGATGACCATCGGATATGAGAAGATTATACTTCTGTATAATGGATCCACTTACGAGACTGCGGACGTTATCTCCACCTATGTGTACCGCAGAGGTATTCTGAAAGCAGACTACAGCTATTCCACGGCAGTGGGGCTGTTCCAGTCTTTGGTAGGTCTGATTCTGCTGGTGGTATCAAATCAGATATCGAAGAAGCTCAGCGAGACCAGTCTCTGGTAGCTGATCGTGGAAAGGCGTGGTGATTAAGATGAAAAGACAAAAAATTGTGAGCAGAAAACCGCAGAGTGCGGGAAGCAGGGCTTTTGATGTTATCAATTGTATTCTGCTGGCTGTCATAGGTTTCATTATGTTCTATCCCATGTACTATGTATTGATTGTCTCTATGAGCTCGGCGGTGAACATTGCTCAGGGCAATGTCGCATTTATACCAAGGGGGATCAACTTTGCCGCCTATGAGAGGGTATTTCACACGGCTACCATCTGGACAGGCTATAAGAATACCCTTGTGTACACGGTGCTGGGCACACTGATCAACGTGGCTCTCACAGCCATGTGTGCCTATCCGCTGTCCCGGAAGGACTTCTACGGCAGAGGCCCTCTGACTGTGTTTGTGACGCTTACCATGTTCATCAGCGGAGGTATGATTCCCCTGTACCTGGTGGTCAACAACCTCAGGCTGCTGAATACCATGTGGGCCGTGCTGTTGCCCAGTGCTGTCAGCACTTACAATATGATCGTAATGAGGACTTCTTTCAGTTCCATACCGGATTCCCTTGTGGAGTCGGCCTATCTGGACGGAGCAAATGACATCCAGATACTGGGGCGGATTGTACTGCCGCTGTCGAAGCCAATCATCGCCACTATGGTGCTGTTCTACGCGGTGAGTCACTGGAACAGTTATTTCCCGGCGTTGCTGTACTTAAACGACCAGAAGAAATATCCCGTCCAGGTCATTATGCGCAGTATTATCATCGAGGGAGATGTGGCAGCCGAGACCACCGGGAGCATCAATGTGATTGCCACCAATTACAAATATGCGGTTATCATTATATCGGTAATCCCGATTCTGATGGTATATCCGTTCCTTCAGAAGTATTTTACGAAGGGTGTCATGGTAGGCGCTGTAAAGGGGTAACTCATTATAAATGCATTATATCATTTCAAATCAGAGAAGGAGGATTTAAATGAAGAAGAAAGCAGTAACTCAGAAATTGGCCGCTATGGTCATGACGACAGTTCTGGCGGCGACGACTCTGGCAGGCTGCGGAAACGATGGGGGGGAGAGTTCCTCCCAGGAGTCATCCGGCGCACAGGCAAATTCAGGTTCCTCTGAAAACGATTCTGAAGCGTCTGCAGAGAACGGGGGACAAAACGATGAGAACCCTTCCTGGATTGCAGACGAGCCAATTACGGTATCCGTCATGCTGTCGGACAACAGCCAGCAGCCCAAGAGACAGGATGCTCCCGCTCATGAGGAGATTTTCAGGAAAACCAACATTCAGCTGGAATTCCAGATTGTGCCTGCCGCCAGCTATGAAGAGAAGCAGAGTGTGGTGCTGGGAACCAATAACTTCCCGGACGTTATCTATCTGCAGAACGGAACCAAGGATATCGTCCAATATGGTACCTCCGGCATTTTCGAGCCGCTGATGCAGTATGTGAACGAGGAGACCATGCCTAACTTCTACAAATTCTGGCAGCAGTATCCGGATATGAAGAAATATCTGCTGGAGGGAGAGCTTTACGCATTCCCTGTGGTGGCGAGAGATGAGTCCGCGGCAGGCTTTGGTCCTGTGATCCGCATGGACCTTCTGGAGAAACATGACATTCCGATTCCCCAGACCTTTGACGAGCTGCTGGAGGCGCTGGCAAAGCTCCATGAGATTTACCCGGATACCATTCCCTGGACCGGAAGAAAAGGAACCCCCCAGCTGCTTGCAACCACTGCCTATATGCTGGGATCCGGAATGGGCGGCAGAACCGATGGTATGTATTATGATTTTGACGAGAAGAAATACATCTTCGGACCTGCCTCCGAGAATTTCAAGGAAGTGTTGGGCTATCTGAACAAGGCTTATGAGATGGGTGTGCTGGATCCCGAATTTGCCACTACCACTGACGAGCAGATGGATTCCAAGCTCAGCAGCGGCAAGTCCCTGTTCTATCTGGACAACAGCGGTTTTGGAGCAAACTATACGGCAAAGCTGAATCAGATTGAAGGTTATGAGGATGCCCGATTCCAGGTACTGCCCATCCCCGAGAACAGTTTTGGTGACAGACGTGCAGTGGCCTATGCGGCTGACCTGCCCGGGAGATTCTATGCGATCAATGCTTCTGCGGATAATAAGGAAGAAATCATTAAACTGATCGACTGGCTGTATTCCAAAGAAGGCTCCGATATCACCAACTATGGTGTGGAGGGCGTATCCTTCGAGTACGGAGAGGACGGAGAACCTCATTTCATCGAAGATTATGTTATGCAGTTCAAGGGAGCGGAGCCGTCTGACTATTATGCAGTGTTCGCTGACCAGGGTATCACCAAGCTGGATTTCTGCTTCTGGGCTGGAAACACAAGGATGGGATCGGAGATTCAGAAGATAACGGGAAGCTGGACGGATCTCACAGATGAGTACTGGGAAATCATCAACAATGATTCTGCTTATGTACAGCCCCATATCAATCCTTCCCTGACGGAGGAAGAGGCGGAGACTGTGCAGGATATTCTGGCAGAGGTCAATACCATTCTGGAGCCTGAGTACAATAAGTACATCATGGGGACGGAGCCTGTGGATAACTGGGACAGTGTCATCAAAAAATGCGAGGATGCCGGTGTCCGTCAGATCGAAGAGATTTACAATGCCGCGGAGGCCAGAGCCAACGCGCAGTAAAACAATATGTCTGGAATACAGTACCCCCGGCGGCAGGGAATTTCCTTTTGCCGGCCGGGGGTATTGCCCATAAATGTGGGAAAGCGTAAGGACGATATCAGGATTTCAAAGATATGCACTTTCATGACCGGAATAGAATGAGGAAGGATAACAGGTGGAGCTATGAGAATAAAAAACAGAATAAAAGAACTGATTGCAGGAGAGGAGAGGGCTTTTGACAGCGCCCATGCCTCTACTTTGGTACAGGCGGAGGACGGAACTGTCATTGCCGCCTGGTTCGGCGGCAGCTGGGAGAAGGCTCCTGATGTGGCCATCTGGCTGTCGCGCAGAGTACATGACAAATGGGAGACGCCGAGAGTCGTGGCGGATGTGAGAGGGGTGGCCACGTGGAATCCTGTCCTTTTCCGGAAAGAAGACGGAACCATTGTGCTGTTCTATAAAGCAGGAGAGATTATTCCCACCTGGAAGACATGGTACGTGGAAAGTCGGGATAACGGTGTTACCTTTTCGGAGCCGAAGGAACTGGTGCCCGGAGATGAGCAGGGGGGCAGGGGCCCTGTAAAGAATAAGCCCATTCGTCTGGCAGACGGCTCAGTGCTGGCACCTGCCTCTCTGGAGGGAGAAGTCTGGGATGCCTTTGTGGATATTTCCCGGGATGACTGTGCCACCTGGGAGATGAGCTCCATGGTGCCCCTCAGACGTGCGGGTATTGATGTCCGTGCCATGAATCGACCTTATGATAAGCACCATGTGTATGGGAAAGGCGTGATTCAGCCAACGCTGTGGCAGGATGACACAGGGGAAGTGCATATGTTTCTGCGCAGCACATCCTCCCGCATCTTCCGCAGTGATTCTGTAGACGGGGGACGCACCTGGTGTACAGCCTATGACACGGGGCTGCCCAATAATAACAGCGGGCTTGATCTGGTAAAGATGGGGAACGGGAATCTGGTACTGGTATATAATCCCAGAGAAAATTACCCGGGAATGTTCAAGGGCTCCCGAACGCCTCTGTCTGTGGCAGTGTCACGGGACAACGGAGTAACTTTTGAACATCTGACGGACCTGGAGACTGCCCAGGGGAATTTCTGCTACCCTTCCGTAATCTGCGGTGCCAATCAGGAAATCATGATAACATATACCTGGGACAGACAGACCGTTGCGTACTGCCAGCTGGAGATAGAATAAAGAGGATCTGAAGGATATTGGGGTGACAGACATGCGGAAAGAACTGAGAGAGAAACTGAGAAATCCGGATGCATATTACCGCTCGCTTCCGTTCTGGGCATGGAACGGGAAATTGGATCCGGAAGAACTTGTCAGGCAGGTACGTCTGATGCAGGAAGCAGGTGTAGGGGGATTTTTCATTCATTCCAGAGATGGGCTGGAGACGGAATACCTGGGTACGGAATGGATGGAATGTGTGAAGGCCGTGGTGGCGGAGGCCAAAAAGCTGGGGATGTACGCCTGGCTGTATGACGAAGACCGCTGGCCTTCCGGGACGGCAGGAGGAAGGGTTCCTGCCGGGGGAGATGCGTATCGCTGTAAGGGACTGACACTTGAAGTGCTGGGCACATCCGAATATTCCCGTCTGTACGAAGAAGAGATCCGGGGGCGGAGCAGCTTTTCAGACGACCGAAACGGTGTTCTGGCAGCTTATGCCGCCCGGGTAAACGGAGATGAAATCTTTTCCTGCAGAAGGATTTCCATGCAGGAGAAAGAAGCGTTTACCGGTCACGAGGTACTGCTGGCGGTCAGGCTGGAGGTATCGGCGCCAAGTGAATGGTTCAATCATGAGGCTCCTCCTGACAATCTGAATCCGGATTGTGTGAAAAGGTTTCTGGAGGAGACACATGAGAAATACAGGGCAGTGATAGGGGAAGAATTTGGGAAGACTGTTCCCGGAATCTTTACCGATGAACCGAGCCTTCATGACAGACATGCCTTTTTCGGAGAGAAACGCAGCTGGATTCCGTGGACTTATGGTTATGGGGCATATTTCAGAACCATTACAGGGTATGATTTCCTTGATGTATTGCCCTGGCTGTACTTTAACGGGGAAAAATCCGAACAGGTCAGAAGAGATTACTGGGGCAGTATAACAAAAAGATACAGTGAGTCTTATTTCAGAACCATCGGAGAATGGTGTGAGAAAAATAATCTCCTTTTTACGGGACATTTTCTGCAGGAGGACAAAATGGGACTTGCCGTCAGAGTAAACGGTGCTGTCATGCCCCATTATCGTTATCAGCATGTGCCCGGAATTGATTTGCTCTGTGAGCAGACAGAAGAATACCTGACGGTAAAGCAATGCACAAGCGTGGCCAGGCAGCTGGGGAAGAAGCAGGTGCTGACGGAGACCTATGGCTGTACCGGATGGGAGTTCACCTTCGAAGGCCAGAAATGGATAGGAGACTGGCAGTATGTGCTGGGAGTGAATCGCCGTTGTCAGCACCTTGCTCTCTACAGCCTGAGGGGATGTCGGAAGCGGGACTACCCGCCTTCTTTTAACTACAATACGAACTGGTGGAACAAGAACCGACACACAGAGGACTATTTTGCAAGGCTTTCCGTTCTTCTGGAGCAGGGAGAAGCTCTGCGGGAGATTCTGCTGCTTCATCCTGTGTCCACTGTGTGGGGAAAGCTGGGCTGCAGTCCCTACGGGAATCCCCTCAGAAGACAGGAGCGGGATGTTCCCGGGTTGAACCAATACGGGGAGTGCTTCAACGGGCTGATTGCATTTCTGGTGCGGAAGCATCTGGACTGTGATCTGGGTGATGAGATGCTGATCGGAGAATTCGGAGCTGCCCATAACGGCAGGTTCCGGGTGGGAGAGGCGTCTTATGGAGCAGTGGTATTGCCCTCCGGGATGGAAGTCCTGCTGCCTGAAACCGTGGAAAAGCTTATGGACTATATGGAACAGGGCGGGTATGTGTATGCAATGGAACCCTGTGTGACTCTGGAGAATCCACATTTTATCACTGTGAAGACAGAGGAAGAGCTGGCAGAGAAGCTGGAAAAATATCGTACCATCCATATTGAAAACGGGGAAGGGGCAGAATGCGCGGATGTGCTGTACCAGCTGCGGAAATCCGGGGATGGGTATGTGCTCTTCCTGGTGAATAACAACAGAGACAGGGCTGTGGATGCAAAAGTCGCTCTGCCCTTCTGTGCCGTTCCGGAAGAAGTTGATCTGGGCAGCGGAGAGGTATGTGAAACACCAATTTACCATAATGGGAGCAGCGGCGTAACTCTGTCTGTACATCTGGACAGGACGGGATCCGCAGCTTATCTGCTGAAACCCTGTCAGGTGAGGGAAACTGTTTTCCCGAAAGAGCTGCCTTACCGTCTGGACAGGCCCAATATTCTGACGCTTGACTTCTGTTGTTATCGGCTAGACGGAGAAAACTGGTCAGAAAAAATGGAGGTATGGCAGGCTCAGCAGCAAATCCGGGAACGACTGGGAATGCGCCGGATCCATTATAACGGTCTCGAGCAAAGATACAAATGGATTGGCAGAAATCATCCGGGAGACGGACATTTTCTGGAACTTACCTTTGAATTTGAAGCGGAGGAAGTGCCTGAAAATGCAGTTCTGGCAGTGGAGAGACTGGCTGATTTCCAGATTGTGTTAAACGGAAAACCGGCAGGAAACCGCACCCCGGATACCTGTGCATGGCTTCTTGACAGGGAATTTGAGACGATGCCGCTGTCCGGAATCCAAAGGGGGAGAAACCGGATTCTGCTGTCCTGTGATTACAGAAATGATATGGAGCTGGAGAACATTTATCTGGCGGGCCATTTCGGCGTATCTGGGGACAGGAAGCTGACTGCCCTGCCTCAAAAGCTGTGTATCGGAGACTGGACCAGGCAGGGATTGATACATTACTGCGGCAGTGTACATTATATGTTGGAATATGACTGTACCGGGAGGGAAGCGGAAATTCTTCTGGTTTTACCAAAGATAAAGGCTGTCTGTGTGGAAATCAGGATAAATGAAAAGCCATGTCCGCTGTGCTGGAATGGGGAAAGCGAATTGTCGGTGGGGAAATGGCTGAAGACCGGGAAGAATATCATTGAAATTGAAGTGGTGGGAAGCCCGAGGAACATGATGGGGCCTTTTCATCTGAAAGAAAAGCCGTACAATACCCATGATGCCAGTTTCTGTCCTCCTCCGGAGGCGTACTGCGAAGCGTATCTGCTGACACCCTGGGGAATCATGGGGGAAATACGGATGCTTGAGATTAAGGAGAGAGCAGATGAATAAGTATATTACCAATCATTACAGAGAAGGACAGAAACGTCCCAAACTCTGTACGGAGCAGTTTGTATTGTGGGAACCTGACGAGAAATGGAATTATGCGCATCACGCACAGATTATCTGGTTTAAAGGCCTTTATTATGTCATGTTCAGCAGCGGGCGCTGCAATGAAGACGACACGGGACAGCGGGTCATGTATACCGTTTCGGAGGACTATGAAAGCTGGAGTCAGCCGGAAGTACTGGTGGATTCCATGCCGGGAACCTATGCGGATGCGGTGTTGATTCCCGGGTGCTGGCATACAGACGGCAATACTCTGGTTGCCTATTATCTTTCCTTTGAATATACGGAAGACTGGCTGGCAGACGGCAACAGGAAGCCTGGAAGTAAGGGAAGAATGAACTGGAGAAAATATCAGATTACTTCCGCGGATGGAAGGCATTGGTCCGAACCGGCGGAGAGCGGAAATGCCGGCGGGAACCATACCCCTTACAGACTGCAGTCAGGAAGGCTTCTGTGTCCGGGGGGAACAGAACACGGCATTACAGATGATCCTGCCGGCATCGATGGCTGGAGAACTGTGCGCTGCTGTGAAGAGGGGTATCCGGGCAATCAGAATGCGGAGGACGGAGAGGGGACCACTGCGGCCGGCATTGTGAACGACCATACAGTGTACCTGTGTGAGGCTTCCTGTATTCAGCAGGAGGACGGTACCATCCGGATGCTGATGCGCAGCGGCACACCCTATCTGTGGGCGAGCACAAGCACAGATGACGGAGAAACCTGGACTTTGCCGGAGCCTACCCGTTTTACGGATAACCGGACGAAATTTGCATTTGGCCGGCTTCCCGGAGGAAAGTACTATTATGTGGGAACCCCGGATCCGTTTCCGCCCCGCACCAGACATGTGCTGGCGCTGTCTCTGTCCGGGAATGGAACAGATTACAATCAGCATTTTATTCTGGATGACAGACAATATAAAGGAAGATATACAGGTCTGGATAAAAACGGGATTTACGGATATCCCTCCGTTCTGGTCAGAGAAGGATATATGCATATTGTATTTTCGATTTGTAAGGAGACCATTGTAGCCATGCGGTTTCCCTGTGAGACTTTGTAGAGGAGAACGGATATTTCAGTCATAAAACAGAATATTAAGGGTGTCAAGAAAAAACACTTGACACCCTTTCCTTTCTGTAGTAAACTAAAGCGGTTCAGAAATCTGTCTGAATGGTTGTGCTGAGACAGCGGCGGTTGATAAAGTGATGGATAAAATATATGAACAGACAATGTTGTATGATTTCTATGGAGAATTACTGACAGAGCATCAGAGAAGCGTTTACGAAGACGCGCTGTATCGGGATATGTCTCTGGGAGAGATTGCGCAGGAGCGGGGAATCAGCAGACAGGGTGTACATGATCTGATCAGGCGCTGTGACAGAATTCTCCAGGAGTATGAGAATAAGCTGCATCTGGTGGAACGATTTGATCGGGCGAAGAAGACGGTGGCGGAGATAGAACAGCTCACAGGAGAAGCGGAGAGCCCGGGCGGTGGCGGATATGACCGTATGAAAGAGCAGCTGCAGGCTGTCAGGAGGCTGGCTCTGGAACTGCTGAAAGAATTTTAATCATTATTGAGAAGGAGTCGCAGGTGGCATTTGAGAATTTAACGGAAAAACTGCAGAATGTATTCAAAAATCTCAGAAGCAAGGGACGTCTGACGGAGGAGGATGTCAAGACTGCCTTAAAAGAAGTGAAGATGGCGCTTCTGGAGGCGGACGTCAACTTCCGCGTGGTGAAGCAGTTCGTCAAATCTGTGGAAGAACGGGCCATAGGCCAGGACGTGATGAATGGTCTGAATCCGGGCCAGATGGTGATCAAGATTGTCAACGAAGAGATGATTGCCCTTATGGGCAGTGAGACCACCGAGATTGTCATGCAGCCCGGCAAATCCATCACCGTAATCATGATGGCGGGTCTGCAGGGTGCCGGTAAGACCACGGCCACGGCGAAAATTGCCGGAAAGCTGAAGACCAAAGGGAAGAAATCCCTGCTTGTGGCCTGCGATATCTACAGGCCGGCCGCTATCGAGCAGCTGCAGATAAACGGCCGGAAGCAGGAGGTGGATGTGTTCTCCATGGGAACAGATCACAGGCCGCCGGAGATAGCCGCGGAAGCGGTGAAATACGCGGAGAAGAACGGTCACAATGTAGTGATTCTGGATACTGCCGGACGACTTCATATCGACGAAGACATGATGGCCGAGCTTCAGGAGATCAAAGCAGAAGTGTCCGTACACCAGACACTGCTGGTGGTGGATGCCATGACCGGTCAGGACGCCGTGAATGTGGCGAAGGAATTCGATGAAAAGGTGGGAATTGACGGCGTCATTCTGTCCAAGATGGACGGTGATACCAGAGGTGGTGCCGCGCTTTCCGTAAAGGCGGTCACAGGCAGGCCGATTCTGTACGTGAGTATGGGAGAGAAGCTGTCCGACATGGAACAGTTCTATCCTGACCGCATGGCGAACCGGATCCTGGGAATGGGAGATGTGCTTTCCCTGATTGAAAAGGCTCAGGAGAGTATCGACCTGGACGAGGAGAAGGGCCGGGAGATGGCGGGCCGTATGAAGAAGGGGAAGTTCGATTTCGAGGACTACCTGGAAAGCATGAAGCAGATGCGGAACATGGGCGGCTTGTCCAGTATTCTGAGTATGCTGCCCGGACTGGGCATCAAAGGGGCCGATTTGGACTCCATGATTGATGAAAAGCAGCTGAAGCATATGGAAGCCATTGTTCTTTCCATGACTAAGGAGGAGCGGAGGAATCCGAAGCTTTTAAATCCCCGGAGAAAGCACCGCATCGCAAAGGGAGCCGGAGTGGATATCGCAGTGGTCAATCGCTTTATCAAACAGTTTGAACAGAGCCAGAAGATGATGAAACAGTTCGGCGGAGGCAAAAAAGGCAGGGGAATGCTGGGAGGATTTCCGGGAATGGGAGGCGGCAGATTTCCCTTTTAGACCTGCTGTATATCAGGGTGAACATGGAGCCATGGCTCCTTTTCATAAACAAATTAAAACACGCGAAAGGCCGTAAGACGGCAGAAAGAGGTAAAGAAATGGCAGTAAAGATCAGATTGAGAAGAATGGGACAGAAGAAAGCTCCTTTTTACAGAATTATCGTGGCTGACTCCCGTTCTCCCAGAGACGGAAAATTTATCGAGGAGATTGGTACTTATGATCCCAGCACTGATCCCAGCACGTTTAAAATCAACGAGGAGCTGGCTAAAAAGTGGCTGGCTAACGGCGCACAGCCCACGGAAGTGGTTGGTAAGCTTTTCAAGGCTGCCGGAATCGAGAAATAAAAATTTCATTCTTGGAGGTGGCTTATGAAGGAATTGGTGGAAGTTATCGCAAAAGCGCTGGTTGACAACCCGGATGAAGTCGTTGTGACGGAAAAAGAGGAGGGCAGAAGCACGCTGATCGAGCTTCATGTGGCGCCTTCCGATATGGGTAAGGTTATCGGCAAACAGGGCAGAATTGCGAAAGCAATTCGTTCTGTGGCAAAAGCGGCGGCATCCAGGGACAAGAAGAACGTGGATGTGGAGATTATGTAGTGATGGCTGGGAGGAACCTGTGGTTCCTCCTTCCTTTTATCAGCCAGCAGTGAGAGGAAAACGATGGAAGAATATTTTCAGATCGGCATTATCGCTTCTACTCATGGTCTGCGGGGTGAGGTAAAGGTATACCCCACAACAGATGATGTAAAACGGTTCAGAGGGCTGAAAGAAGTGATTCTTGATCCTCATAAGACAAGAACAGTGAACAAAAGGGAGGCTTGTATTCCGGCAGCCGACCTGCGGAAATCCGATAAGGAAGAGAGCGGCAGAATTCTGCTTGAGATAGAAAGTGTCAAATTTTTCAAACAGTTTGCCATCCTGAAATTCAGAGGTATGGACCGGATCGAGGATGTGGAAAAGTACCGCAGCTGTCCGCTTCTGGTGCCCAGAAGCAATGCGGTGCGCTTGAAACGGGACGAATACTTTGTGGCTGACCTCATGGGGCTTACTGTGAGGGATGAAGATGGAACGGAGATTGGTGTCCTGAGAGAAGTGCTGGAGACAGGGGCCAATGACGTGTATGTCATTGGGATGAATGACGGAAGAGAATTACTGCTGCCCGCGATCAGACAGTGTGTTCTTGAAGTGAATGTGGAGGCCGGATATATCAGAATTCATATTCTGGAGGGACTGCTGTAGAGATGTAACAGTTCCGTGAGCGGTTCCAACTGCCGGGGGGAAACATACAGCCCGGACATGCGGGAATGCGGAGGCGGAGAACAGGAGAAAAAGTGAGATTTCATGTGTTGACTTTATTTCCGGAGATGATTGAGCAGGGACTGGGCCAGGGGATTCTCGGCAAAGCGGCGGCCAGGCAGCTTTTTACTCTGAATGTGGTGAACATCAGGGATTATACACAGGAGAGGCACGGAAAGGTGGATGACTACCCTTACGGGGGCGGGGCGGGAATGCTGATGCAGGCACAGCCTGTCTATGACGCCTTTGAAGCGGTGACAGCCGGAAGAAAAGTCAGAACCATTTATGTGACACCTCAGGGAGAACCCTTTACCCAGAGGAAAGCGCGGGAGCTTTCGGAAGAAGAGGAACTGCTTTTTCTGTGCGGCCATTATGAGGGCATAGATGAGCGGGTCCTGGAGGAAATCGTCACGGATTCCATTTCCATTGGAGATTATGTGCTGACCGGAGGAGAGCTTCCGGCCATGGTGATGATCGATGCAATCGCCAGGCTGCTGCCGGGTGTGCTGGGCAATGACTCTTCCGCGGAGGAGGAAAGCTTTCACTGTGACCTGCTGGAGTATCCACAATATTCACGGCCGGAAATATGGCATGGACAGAAAGTACCGGAGGTGCTTTTATCCGGAGATCACCGTAAGACAGCAGCGTGGCGTCTGGAACAGTCCGTGAGCCGCACCGCCGAAAGGCGCCCTGATTTATATGAGAAATATCGCAGGAAGCAGGAAATGATCAAAAGGCTTTCCTCGGAAAAGAGAAACAATATCCATATGATGGAATCGCTGGCCGCAGGCCGGGGAGAAATTCTGTATGCGGCAGATGTGGGTACTTCCGGGGAATGGGATATTCTGGTATATGACGGGGAAAGCAGAATCTGCATGATGATGGCTGCGGACGGGACGGCCGGTAAAGCGCTGGCGGAAAAAATCCCGGCGGATGCCCGGTGGATAGTGACATCCCAGCCTTTTATGAAGGAGATTCTGGAAAGAAGGGAATTCCCGGATTCCGGGCGGACATTCCCGGGGGATATAAAAGGGAAGTTCCATGAGATATCCCCATGCGTGCAGATGCTTTATACTCCGCGGGAGACGCTTTCGGTGCGGTACAGGGAAATCCGCAGACTCACCGAAAAGGATATCGCTTATGTATGCCTTCATTATCCTGAGAGGGAAGGCGGCGGAGAAGGCTATATCAGGGAACGGATTCGATCCGGCGCGCTGTACGGGGCATTTGCGGGAGAGCGCCTCATAGGTTTTGCGGGGGTGCACAGAGGCGGCAGCCTGGGGATGCTTTATGTGGAGGAAGCCCGGCGCAGAAGCGGAATCGGACAGTCGCTGGAGGCATACATGGTAAATCGGATGCTGGACAGAGGACGGACTCCGTATCTGTATGTGGACGAGAGAGACGCCGCAATGTACAGGCTGCAGGAGAAGCTGGGATTTTACAAAGCAGGAAAAAGTTTCCTGTGGCTGAAAAAAGTACTTGCAAATAGCATGGCCCTATGCTAAAATTTTAATGTTGTGAAAACGAGATGGTCCTCTGTTACAGGAGAATCGGAGAGAGAAGAACGTCCGGGGCTCAGGCGTATTAAGAACATCCATTTTATGAAGGAGGCTCATTATGAGTGAAATTATCAGAGAAATCGAAGCGGAACAGTTAAAGAAGGAAGTTGATGAGTTCAACGTGGGCGATACCGTAAAGGTATACGGCAGAATCAAGGAAGGAAATCGTGAGAGAATCCAGGTATTTGAAGGGATTGTACTGAAGAGACAGGGCGGCGGTGCCCGCGAGACCTTCACTGTCAGGAAATCTTCCAACGGCATCGGTGTCGAGAAGACCTGGCCTGTGCATTCTCCCAATGTTGAGAAGATAGAAGTAATCAGAAGAGGTAAGGTAAGACGTGCCAAGCTGAACTATCTGAGAGGGCGTGTAGGTAAGAGAGCGAAGGTGAAAGAGGCAATCCGGTAAGGAATGAGGGACATGTTGCTGTGAACGGAGTGAACAGTAATATTGACACAGAGACGATAAGAGGGCGATTACTTGTGTAGTTGCCCTTTTCGCTTTAAAGTGGTATTATGGTATAGTATATGGCGAAAAAAAGGGGCTTAAGCTTTTACAAGCGGAAAAAGAAAATAAGTTCCGCCCATGTGCGGGAGGGATTCAGCTGGGTTTTCGGCATTCTGACAGCGGTTTTTATAGCGGTTGTTCTGAATGTTTTCCTGGGCATGACTACCAATGTGGTAGGCGTATCCATGGAACCGGTGCTGTATAACGGCCAGAAGATATTTATCAATTCCTTTCTCTATCTGATTTCATCCCCCAAAAGAGGGGATGTGGTTGTATTTCTTCCCAACGGGAATGAGAACGCGCACTATTATGTGAAGCGTGTGGTGGCCGTGCCCGGGGACAGTGTAGTAATCCGGGAGGGGATTCTGTATGTGAACGGAGAGGAAAGCCGGTGGGTAACGGAGAAGCTGGCGGACGCGGGAATCGCCGTCAACGAACTGCTTCTTGAAAACGGCGAGTTTTTCTGCATCGGAGACAATCCCGGGAACAGCGAGGACAGCCGCTCTGCCAATATAGGGCCGGTAAAGGAGACGGAGATTATAGGAAAGGTATGGTTCCGCGCCCCCTGTGAAGAGGTGGGTATGGGATTTGTAAAATAAAATGAACTATCAGTGGTATCCTGGTCATATGACGAAAGCAAAGCGTATGATGCAGGAAAATATCAAATTAATTGATCTGATTATAGAGCTGGTGGATGCGAGAGCACCGCTGGCCAGTCGGAATCCGGACATTGACGAGCTGGGAAAGGGAAAGTCCAGAATTGTGCTTTTAAACAAAGCGGATCTGGCGGAGGTATCTGTTAACAGGCAGTGGATGAACTATTTTGAAGCCGGTGGATGCCATGTGCTGGAGGTGAATTCCAGAACGGGAGCCGGCGTAAAGGGAATCAACCACGTGGTGCAGCTGGCCTGTGCGGAGAAAATTGCCCGGGACAGAAGACGGGGAATTGTAAATCGGCCTGTGAGAGCCATGGTGGTGGGGATTCCCAACGTGGGGAAATCGACATTTATCAACGCCTTTGCCGGGAAGGCCTGCACGAAGACCGGCAACAAACCGGGCGTTACAAAAGGCAAGCAATGGATTCGACTGAATAAGACACTGGAGCTGCTTGATACGCCGGGGATTCTGTGGCCGAAATTTGAAGACAGTCAGGTGGGTATGCGCCTTGCTTTTATCGGTTCCATCAATGATGAGATCATCATTATGGAAGAGCTGGCCTGTGATTTGCTGAACTGTCTCAGAGCTGTCTGCCCTGATGCAGTGACTGCCCGTTACGGAATTGAATGGAGAGAAAATGCGGCGGATATGCTGACTGAAATTGCCCGCAGCAGAGGGTGTTTTCTGAAGGGGGAAGCTCTTGATCTGAAAAAGGCTGCCGGCATGCTGACGGATGATTTCAGAGCGGGACGCCTGGGCAGAATATCACTGGAGAGGCCTGCGCAGCAGACGGGGAAGCGGGCGTCTGAGAGCGAAGGCTGACAGGAGGGTATGACAATGAACAAAGTGATGAAAGAAATGATAAGTACCCTGTCTTATCTGCTGGGTGTATTGTGTCTGACCTGGCTGGTAATCACATTTGTGGGGCAGCGCACGGAAGTGGACGGTTCCTCCATGGAACCCATGCTCACAGACGGGGATAACCTGATTGTGGATAAAATCACTTATCGTTTCAGGGAGCCACAGAGATTTGACATTATTGTATTTCCGTTTAAATATCAGAAGAATACATATTACATCAAGAGAATTATCGGTCTGCCGGGAGAGACGGTTCAGATTGACGGTCAGGGGAATATCTATATTGACGGTGAGATTCTGGAGGAGAATTATGGAAGTGAGATTATTGCCCCGGATAACATCGGAACTGCCGCTTCCCCGATTGTCCTGGGAGAGGATGAATATTTTGTCATGGGTGATAACCGCAATAACAGCAGAGACAGCAGGCATCCCATGGTGGGCAATGTCCGGCGGGAGGACATCATCGGCAGGGCATGGGTGAGAATCTGGCCTTTAGCTGACATAGGTGTGCTCAAGCATCAGTGAAGGGGAGAGAGTACGGAGAGAAGAGATGAAAAGTATCAATGAGATAAAGGAAATTCTTCAGGCAGCGTCCGCAGAGAAGCTGCCTGAATTTATAGCTGCCTGTTCTGCCGATGAGAGAGCCGGGGTGCGGAAGCTGGCGGCTCAGGCCGCAAAGCGGCTGGAAGCTCTGGAGAAGGAGAAGCGCAGAATAGAGAAGCTCAGAATATATGAGGAGCAATACAGAGAATATTCGTTTATCTGCGGTATCGACGAAGTGGGGAGAGGACCGCTGGCAGGCCCGGTAGCCGCAGCGGCAGTGATACTTCCGAAGGATTGCCGTATTTTATATATAAATGATTCCAAGCAGCTCTCCGAAAAAAAGAGAGAGGAGCTTTATACGGAGATAACAAAACAGGCCGTGGCATATGCGGTAGGCTTCGCCTCGCCGGAGAGAATCGATGAAATCAACATTCTTCAGGCAACATATGAGGCTATGCGGGAGGCGGTGGGAAAGCTGAATCCGCAGCCGGATCTTCTGCTGAATGATGCGGTGAAGATTCCCGGGATAGCCATTCCGCAGGTACCGATTGTCAAAGGAGATGCGAAAAGCATTTCCATCGGGGCGGCCAGTATTGTGGCAAAGGTGACCAGGGACAGACTGATGGCGGAATATGACAGCATATTTCCGGAATATGACTTTGCCGGGAACAAAGGCTACGGCAGCGCCGGCCACATTGAGGCCCTGAGAAAATACGGGCCTTCGCCGATACACCGCAGAAGCTTTCTTAAAAATTTTATTTAGGAGTGGAAAATGAAACTGTCGCAGTTGTTTTCAGGAGAAGTACGCGCGGAAGGGCCGTCACAGCCACAGCTGACGCCGGCCCAGACAGAACATTTGAATCGTCAGATCCGCTCGCTGGCGCCCGGACAGACCATCAGCGGGGAAATTGTGGGGCGAAACGGCAGCGAGGTACAGATTCGCCTTTCCGAGGACCTGATACTCAATGCCAGAGTGGACCGCAATATGAACATTGAAATCGGGAAAAACATGACTTTTGAGGTGAAAAATAACGGCAGTACGCTGACGCTGAGTCCTTTGTTTACCAATGTGGCCACGGATGTAAATGTGATGAAGGCACTGGATATGGCGGGACTGCCTTTAAATCAGACTTCAGTCAGCATGACAGAACAGTTGATGGCAGTGGGGCTGCCTGTGAATAAGAATTCTCTGCAGCAGATATTCAGAGAGATCAATGCCTATCCACAGGCGGAAATCTCAGATATCATTAATCTTCACAAACTGCAGCTTCCTGTCAATGAAGCAAATGTAAATCAGATGGTCTCTTACCGGAATCTGACACATCAGCTGACGGGGGGAATGGAAGTTATACAGGAAGCGCTGCCCGGGGTATTTGACTCCATGATCGCGGAGGGAGATATTTCGGGAGCTGTAAAGCTGTACAGCGAAATTCTGCAGCTGTTTCAGGAGAATTCCGGGGAAGGAACGCAGACTGGTGAAGTGCCTGGCGGGGGAAACGCGGCAGGAGACGCAGGACTGCCGTGGGCAGAGGAAACCGGTTCGCCTGGTGCAGCGGAGCCGGGGAGAACAGGAATGTCCGGAGAAGTGCAGACGGAAGCGGCTGTGAGGGAACAGCTGGGGAAAGTTGCGGAGGCCACAGGGAAAACCATCCTGAATATGGTGGCCGGAGAGACAGGAGATACGTCCGGGAGATCGGAGAACCCGGTCAAGGGAGATCCTTTGATGCAACCTGCCGCCGAAGAAAGCGGGAATCTGATTTCCGAGGCTCTGAGAAGCACGGTGGCCAGAGAAGTACTGCAGCTTGCAGACCGGATGCAGCTTCCGGAGGGAACTGCTTCCCAGATACGGGAGCAGATACTGCAGTTTGCCCGGGGAGAGGGAGATATCAGACAGTTTTTTTCCGCTCTGACCGAGCTGGCGGATGGGGCGAGATTTTCCCAGACATCTGCCCAGGCGCTGGAAAGAATATTCTCCGGAAGAGCGTTTCGGGAATTGATGAAAGGGCAGCTGAAAAATAACTGGATGCTCAGACCGGAAGAGCTGACAGAGCCCGGTAAGGTGGAAGAATTATATCGCAGAATGGACAGACAGCTTAAGAGCCTGGCCAATGTGATGGAAAATGCCGGACAGACGAATTCCGCCGCGTTCAAGGCGGTTGCCACCATGTCGCAGAATGTGGATTTCCTGCAGCAGGTCAACCAGATTTATGCCTATGTACAGCTGCCGCTGCGTCTGCAGCAGGGGGAAGCTCACGGAGAACTATACGTCTACACCAATAAAAAGAAGCTTACCTCCGGCGACGGAACGGTCAGCGCGCTGCTGCATCTGGATATGGAACATCTGGGACCGGTTGATGTACACGTGGCCATGAAGGACAGTAAGGTAAGCACGAGATTTTACCTGCGCGACGAGGAAATGATTGATTTTATTGCGGCACATATGGATACTCTGACTGCACGGCTGAAAAAGAGGGGATATGACTGTAATTATTCCATGACTGTCAGAGCCGGCGAAGAGCCTGCTGCGGAAAAAGGGGGGCTGAACCCTATCCTGCGACAGGAAAAAGGAATTGTGCTTTCTCAGTATGCGTTTGATGTACGTACCTGAGGAAAGGGAAGGGATTTGATTTCATGGATGGGAAAAAAGGAAAAGAAGAAAAAGTAAAGCAGGCCATCGCATTGGAATATGATCCTTCGGATGACGCGCCCAGAGTCATCGCCAGCGGCCGGGGTGCGCTTGCGGAACGAATCATTGAGAGGGCACAGGAGAGCGATGTGCCGATTCACCGGGATGATAAACTGGCAGATACGCTGTCCAGACTGGATATCGGCGATATGATTCCGCCGGAGCTCTATGAAGTGGTGGCGGAAATCCTGATTTTTGTGGATTCCATGGATAAGATTAAGGGTAAAATAAAGAGGTAAACGGTTGAACAAAAGGAAAACGGGAACCGGATGGGAAAAGCGAGCTGCGGAATATCTGACGGCAAGGGGAATGAAGGTTGTGGAGACAAATTTTCGCAGCAGACAGGGAGAAATTGATCTGATCGGCATTCATCAGGGATATCTCGTGTTCGTGGAGGTAAAGTTTCGTCAGTCTGCAGAAAAGGGATATGCGCTGGAGGCGGTGGATATCCGTAAGCAGAGACGAATCTGCAGGGTGGCGGATTATTACAGATATATTCACAAAATAAAGGCCAATGTGGGTGTGCGCTATGATGTGGTAGGTATCCAGGGGGAAGAAATCCATTGGGTACAGAATGCATTTTTCCATCATTACGCAGAAAGGTAAGAAGGGGCATTATGTTTCAAATACATCGTGTGGAGGAATGCAATCCGGTATTACGGCAGAACTGCATCCGTACAGAAGACGGCACGGAGCTGGAATATCTGACTTTTCCTCTGCTGGAGGAGACAGGAATTGTAAGGCATCTGTTCAGCACCCGGCTGGGCGGTGTCAGCGGAGAAGAATTTGCCTCCATGAATTTCAGCGTTGACAGAGGGGACCGGATGGAAAACGTAATGAAGAATTACGGCAGGATTGCGGAGGTGCTGGGCTGCAGTGCAGGTGATATGACAGCCTCTCACCAGACGCATACCACCAATATCCGCAGAATGGGTCCGGAGGACAGAGGAAAGGGGATCACATCTGCCAGGGATTATGAAAATGTGGACGGTCTGCTGACAGATGAGCCGGGGCTTGTGCTGGTTACGTTTTATGCGGACTGTGTGCCGCTGTATTTTGTGGACCCTGTGCACAGGGCCATTGGCCTTGCGCATTCCGGATGGAAGGGTACTGTGTGCCGGATGGGGGAATGTATGGTGAGAGCCATGGAACGGGATTTCGGGAGCCGGCCGGAGGAGTTGTATGCCGCAGTGGGACCTTCCATCTGCCGGGACTGCTATGAGGTGGGCGAAGAAGTGGCAGAGCAGTTTGAGGGGTTTGGCGATGGCGTGGTGACGCCGGGAAAGCGCGCAGGGAAATATCAGCTTGACTTATGGCTTGCCAATAAAAGAATTCTGAGACAGGCCGGGATTCCGGCATCCCGGATTGCCGTTACGGATATCTGTACCTGTCACAATCCGGAGTATCTTTTTTCTCACAGGGCAAGCGGAGGCCGGAGAGGAAATCTGGGCGCGTTTATGATGCTGAAAAATTAAGAAAAGTTTCATATTTTTCCTGAAAAAGATTTAAAGAAATTCTGTTTCAATAGAATCTGACGGAATGGAATTCCGGGAAAAAGAGGTGTAAAATGGCAAATATACTTGTGTGTGACGATGACAGAGAAATTGTGGATGCGATTGAGATTTACCTGAGCCAGGACGGATATCAGATTTTTAAGGCATATGACGGGGAGCAGGCCATTGAAATTTTAAAAAAAGAAGATATTCAGCTGTTGATTATGGATATTATGATGCCCAGGCTGGACGGAATCCGGGCCACTCTGAAAATCCGGGAATACAGCAGCATTCCCATTATCATGCTGTCGGCAAAGTCTGAGGATACGGATAAAATTCTGGGCCTGAATATAGGTGCGGATGACTATATTACCAAGCCCTTTAATCCGCTGGAGCTTGCCGCAAGAGTGAAGTCGAATCTGCGCAGGTATACTTCGCTGGGTAGCCTGGACGCGGGCAGTCGTGCCATCTATCAGACCGGCGGTCTTGTGATTAACGATGATACAAAACAGGTCACTGTGGACGGAGAGCCGGTGAAAATGACGCCCATAGAGTACAATATTCTTCTGCTGCTGATGAAGAATCAGGGCAGAGTGTTCTCCATAGATCAGATTTACGAGAACATCTGGAACGAAGATGCCATAGGCGCGGACAACACAGTGGCGGTACATATCCGCCATATTCGCGAGAAGATAGAGATCAACCCGAAGGAACCCAGATATCTGAAGGTAGTCTGGGGCGTGGGTTACAAGATTGACAGACAGACGTAGGAGAGGAAGATGAGGAAATCTTTTTTGAAGAGACTGGGGCTGAATCTGCTTCAACATTTGCTGGCTGTCGGTATTCTGACAGCGGCGGCATGGCTTCTGCTGAATTCTTATATGGCGGTGAATTCCATTAACGGAACAGTGGTATACCGGATATTTCCTGTGGATACGGAGCAGGAATTCGAGGAATCTGAAATCTATCACGATCTGTTTCGAAACGCGGTATCCGATATCACACAGCTGGTGGTGATAAAGGGACAGCTGGAGACAGATGGTGTCTTTGATCCCCAGAAAAAAATTGACGTGACGGAGTATGCCGGCAAAATCGGTGCGGATCAGGGCTGTGCCGTCTCTGTGGTGTATGAGCTGGACGATATCATAAAATGGGGAAAATACGGTGTGGAATATACCAACCGGATTATGAGCATGTCGGAATTTATCGCCTATTTCGGCAATTGCATTTATCCGGAAAACTTTATCCTGGACGAGCACGGGCAGCTGGTCTTTGACGGCTTTCATCGGGTGGAAGATATGGAGGAGGAAGCTGCGGAGGAGATGGAGAACGGATGGGAAGAAGAGAGCGAAAATGCGGAAGAGAAAAAGCCGTCCGGGAAAAGTGAAGAAGAGCTGGCTTTGTTGGAAGAGAAGCTGAACGAGTGTACGAGTGAGCAGCTGGAGGACCTTGTTTTTTCGTATATTGTGGCGGCGGACTTAAATGATGTGAAACTGTCCAGAGAGGATGACGGCAGCATGAGCGTGTATATTCCCATGCTGAACTGT
The DNA here is from genome assembly GCF_024623325.1 of Acetatifactor muris. GTDB lineage: Bacteria > Bacillota > Clostridia > Lachnospirales > Lachnospiraceae > Acetatifactor > Acetatifactor muris. Next base: position 58,617 of record NZ_JANJZD010000005.1, on the reverse strand, counting down.
CGCTATCACACTGTGGATAAGGAAAAGCAGCTTACAAACTATGTGAACAACTGGGTAGATTATATCAGACTGCAGAATAATGTGGTGGCCACCATAGACAGTCTGACGATAAGTTATCAGCGCTACCAGGTCTGCAATGCCGCGTACGGAGAGGACAGCAGCAATATTAAATATATGGTGCGTATGATGACAGACAATGGAATGGTCACATATACAAACCGGTCGGAACTGAAGGAAGAAGGAGAAGACTTTGTGACGGAAGCTTTCTCCGAGTACAGACGTTATCTGATTTATTATCCGGACAGCCTTGTGTTTATGGGAAATACCATCATAAATGAGGAGGAGCTGGACGGATATATCAGTGTCTATGATTATGCCTATCCGGATACCACACATATCTGGGTGGGGGTGGATGCCAATTACTCCATTGCAGGAGATGCTTTTTACACGGCAAATGCACTTTATCAGAAAATCGTGCCCAATATCAGCCGAATTATCTTTCTGATCGGTTTCCTGGCACTGCTGTGGCTGGGAATCGGCATTTATCTCACAGTTACAGCGGGAGCGGCTGCGGATGAGAACGGACAGCGCACCTGGTATCTGAACAGATTTGACAGGCTCTGGACGGAAGCGGTTCTTCTTCTGGGGGCGGCAATGTGTTATGGAGCGTACCGCGGTTATCAGATAATTGTGGAAATTGCGGCAAACGCAGGAGCGGATGTGGAGATCCTGGGAATACAGTTTACCAGGGCATACCGTTACGGGGCATTTGCGCTGTTTGGGATTTATATCAGCATTTCAGCCAATCTGCTCTGGTACAGCCTGGTGCGGCGTATTAAGGCGGGAAATCTGTGGAGGGACAGTTTCCTGTGTCTTGTCTGCAGAAGTCTGATAAATTCTGTGAAATTTATCTTTCGTCATAAAAATTCAGTGATCAGTATGCTGCTTCCCTATAATGTTTTCCTTTTTTCCAATCTGGCCGGAATTGTGCTGGCTTACAGTCTGAGGGAACAGATAATGTATACGGTTCTGATTCTGATTGTCATGGTGACAGCGGACGGAATTGTGGGTGTACTGATGTTCCGGCGGAATGCGGAGCAGGTGGAAATTGTGGAGGGAATTAACAGAATCCGTGACGGGGAAGTGGACTTTAAGCTGGATACGGAAAGCCTTCACGGCGCCAGCAGAGAACTGGCGGATGCGGTAAACAATATCGGTGAGGGGATTCGAAAAGCGGTGAGAACCAGTATGAAGGACGAGCAGATGAAGACGGACCTGATTACAAATGTATCTCATGACATCAAGACACCGCTTACCTCGATTATCAATTATGTGGACCTGCTGAAACGGCTGAAAATCCAGGAGGAACCTGCAAGGGGATATATAGAGATTCTGGATAATAAAGCCCAGCGGCTGAAACAGCTCACGGATGATCTGGTGGAAGCCTCCAAAATTTCCTCCGGCAATATCGAACTGGAAAGGGAAAAACTGAATCTGACGGAACTGATGAATCAGGGGATAGGAGAATTTTCCGAAAAGCTGGAAGAGTGCAGACTGCAGATTGTATTTGAAGAGGATGACGTGCCGGCTTATATTTATGCGGACAGCCGCAGAATGTGGCGTGTGGTGGAAAACCTGTTTAACAATATCTGTAAGTACGCTCTGGAGGGAACGAGAATCTATATTGATCTTCTGAAAGAAGAAGGACAGGTGGAGATATCCGTGAAAAATATTTCAAGACAGCAGATGAACATTCGCCCGGAAGAGTTGACCGAGCGGTTTATCCGGGGAGATTCTTCCAGAACAACGGAAGGCAGCGGCCTGGGGCTGTCCATCGCCAAAAGTCTGGTACAGGTTCAGGGAGGAAATCTGGAGATTCTTCTGGACGGAGATCTGTTTAAGGTAAAGATTACCTTTCCGGAATATACAACAGCTCAGACGCCTGTCTGAGCTGTTGTTCAGGGTCCGGCTTTCTGCCCGGGAGCCTAATGAAATTCGAAATCAACGCGATTGTTGTAGGCCTGTAAAATACCCTGCATTTTTTCCGTGGTGTCAAGTATATTGTTCATGGAGACATCGTGGTTCATAAAATCAATGAGAGAAGCGATGAACTTGCTCATATCGGCTTCTGCAAAATAGGGCCTTGTATAGAGTTCCGGGGGAAGATATGTCAGATTGGTGGTAATTAATCTGTCAAAACAGCCTTTTTCAAACGCTTCGTCAAAGGCTTTCAGGCCGTCGGTAAACAGACCGAAAGTACCGCAGAGGAATACACGTCTGGCATTCATTTTCTTCAGCTGTTCGGCTGTGTCCAGGATGCTCTGCCCGGAGGAGATGATATCGTCAATTATGATGACATCTTTGCTGTCAATGTTGTCACCCAGGAATTCATGGGCCACAATGGGATTCCTGCCGTTAATGATGGTGGAATAATCCCGGCGCTTGTAGAACATGCCTGTGTCCACACCCAGAACGCTGGCAAAATAGATAGCCCGATCCAACGCTCCTTCATCCGGACTGATGACAGTGAGATGTTCTTTGTCCACAATCAGGTCGTCTTCGGAATGCAAAAGTACTTTGATAAATTCGTGAGGTGTGGTAAAATTATCGAAGCCATTGAGAGGAATGGAATTCTGCACCCGGGGGTCATGAGCATCAAATGTGATAAAATTCTTGATTCCCATATCCCGAAGCTCCCGCAGGGCAAAAGCACAGTCCAGGGATTCCCGGCCGCTGCGTTTATGCTGTCTGCTCTCGTACAGAAACGGCATAATGACATTAATCCTGTGGGCTTTGCCGTTGCAGGCGCCGATTATGCGTTTCAGATCCTGATAATGATCATCAGGCGACATGTGATTGGTGTATCCGTTCATGGTATAGGTGATGCTGTGATTGCAGACGTCCACCAGGATGAATAAATCCTTCCCGCGGATGGATTCCCGGAGCATAGCCTTTCCCTCTCCGCTTCCGAAGCGGAGCGTGTCGGCGTCCACCAGGTAATTCAGTTCGCTGTAGCCCTGGAAGGCAGGGTCTGTTTTCACTTTATCGTTATGTATGGTTTTACGGAATTCTACCAGATAATCGTTGATTCTCTTTCCCATTGCCTTAGCGGAAGGCAGCGCTATCAGCTTCAGCGGCGCAGCGGGCATGGCGTTTTCCAGCTCTTGTAAATTAGGCATGACAACCTCCATCTGTTGTTTGAAGTAAGTAATATTATGTAATAGTCAGAGGGTACTCTTCTTTTATAACATTATGACAGTGACACGTCAAGGGATTTCTTGCAAGACAGAAAGGTGTGGTAAAAAATGGCTCAGAAGGCACATATCATCAGAACGGTTCTGCCCGGCAGCATTGCCGCCGAGATGGAGGTAGAGACGGGAGACAGGCTGATATCCATCAATGATACGGAGATAGAAGATGTATTTGATTATCAGTTTCTGATACAGGATACGGATATAACGGTTTTGATTGAAAAGCCGGACGGAGAACAATGGCTTTTAGAGGTAGAGAAAGAATTCGGGGAAGATCTGGGAGTCGAATTTGAGAATGGCCTCATGGATGAATACAGACACTGTCGGAACAAATGCATTTTCTGCTTTATCGATCAGATGCCTCCGGGAATGCGGGACACATTGTATTTTAAGGATGATGACTCCCGGCTTTCCTTTTTACAGGGGAATTATGTGACACTGACGAATATGTCGGACCATGATATCGACAGAATCTGCAGATATCATCTGGCTCCGATTAATATATCCTTTCATACCATGAATCCGGAGCTTCGCTGTACAATGCTGAACAACAGGTTTGCGGGGGAGGCTTTAAAGAAAGTGGACACCCTGTTTGCGGCGGGAATTCCCATGAACGGACAGATTGTTCTCTGTAAGGGTGTAAACGACGGAGCGGAACTGGAATACAGCATAACCAGACTGATGAAGTATATTCCCATGTTGGAGAGCGTCTCCGTTGTGCCGGTAGGCCTTTCCAGGTACCGTGAGGGACTGTACCCTCTGGAGGCTTTCACGAAAGAGGACGCGGTCACCGTCATTGAGCTGATAGAGCGTTATCAGAGACAATGCTTTGAAGAACATGGAATTCACTTTATTCATGCCAGCGACGAATGGTATCTCCTGGCTCACATGGAGGTGCCGGAGGAAGAACGCTATGACGGGTACCTGCAGCTGGAGAACGGCGTGGGTATGCTGAGGCTGCTTGTAAATGAATTTGAGCAGAGTATGCGGGAGCGGGAAGCGGACGGGCGCTTCCCGGACCTTCTGGTCTCCGGTGAACTTGCACTGGCCACGGGACGGCTGGCGTATCCGTATATCCGGCAAATGGCGGAGCGGGTGGAGGCAGCCTGCCCGGAAATCAGGGTCCATGTGTATCCCATTACCAATTATTTCTTCGGAGAATCCATTACTGTCTCCGGGCTTCTCACCGGGCAGGATCTGGTGGCGCAGCTGGAAGATATGCCTTTGGGCAGATGTCTTCTTCTGCCGGAAAATATTCTGCGGAGCGGAGAAGATGTATTTTTGGATGATATGCGCCTGGAAGAAGTGGAAAAGGCTTTACAAGTGCCGGTTAATATTGTAAAATCAAGCGGAAATGATTTTGTGGAAGCGATTCTTCGTGCATTGAGCTGTGGAGACGCCTGAAGGGATTCGACAGGCGGAAGTTGCGGCGTGAGAGGTGAATTATGGCAAAAAGAAAGAGAAAGCCGATTGTGGCAGTAGTGGGAAGACCCAATGTGGGGAAATCCACGCTGTTCAATGCATTGGCAGGGCAGAGGATATCCATCGTCCAGGATACTCCGGGAATTACCAGGGACAGAATTTATGCGGATGTCACATGGCTGGACAAGGTATTCACACTGATTGATACCGGGGGAATCGAGCCGGACAGCAGGGATGTGATTTTGGCTCAGATGCGGGCGCAGGCTGAGATTGCCATAGAGACCGCGGACGTAATCCTTTTTCTGGTGGACGTAAAGCAGGGGCTTGTGGACTCGGATGCGAAGGTGGCGGATATGCTCCGCCGTTCCCGTAAGCCTGTGGTGCTGGTAGTCAACAAAGTGGACAGCTTTGAAAAATATATGACAGACGTCTATGAATTCTACAATCTGGGAATCGGAGATCCTCATCCCATCTCCGCAGTGAACAGGCTGGGACTGGGAGATATGCTGGAGGATGTGGTTTCTCATTTCCAGGAGAGTGGGGAAGAGGAAGAAGAGGACGAGAGACCCAGGGTTGCCATTGTGGGAAAGCCCAATGTGGGGAAGTCTTCGCTGATCAATAAGCTGTTGGGAGAAGAACGGCTGATTGTGTCGGACATTGCGGGGACGACCAGAGATGCTGTGGACACAGAGATAGCTTACAAAGGAAAGGAATATGTATTCATAGATACAGCCGGTCTCAGAAGGAAGAACAAGATTAAGGAAGAGCTGGAAAAATACATGATTGTCCGGGCTGTTGGCGCGGTGGAGCGTGCGGATATTGTGGTGCTGGTCATCGACGCCGTGGAGGGGGTCAGCGAACAGGACGCCAAAATTGCCGGGATTGCTCATGAGCGCGGCAAGGCGGTAATCATAGCCGTGAATAAATGGGACGCCGTGGAAAAAGATGACAGGACTATTTACCAGGTGACGGAAAAGGTCCGCAATGTGCTGTCCTATATGCCGTATGCGGAGATTATTTTCATTTCCGCCCTGACAGGACAGCGGCTGAACAAACTGTTCGATCTGATTGACATGGTCAGTGAAAACCATGCCATGCGGGTGGCTACCGGTGTGCTGAACGAAATTATGACGGAAGCGGTGGCACTGCAGCAGCCTCCGGCTGACAAGGGCAAGAGGCTGAGACTTTACTATATCACCCAGGTGGCCGTGAAACCGCCCACTTTTGTGATTTTTGTGAATGACAAAGAGCTGATGCATTTTTCCTATACAAGATATATTGAGAATCAGATAAGGGAGACCTTCGGATTCAGGGGAACTCCGCTGCGGTTCATTATCAGAGAGCGAAATGAAAAGGAGTAAAGTAAACAATGGAGAGGGTAATCTGTTTGGGGATCGGTTATATATTCGGATTGTTTCAAAGTGCCTACTTTTACGGAAAAGCGCATGGAATTGACATCAGACAGCATGGAAGCGGGAATGCCGGTACCACCAATACCCTGCGTGTATTGGGAACGAAGGCCGGATTGATTGTGTTTGCAGGGGACTGTCTGAAATGTATGGCGGCAGTATGGCTTACAAGGCTGATTTTCGTCGGCAGTCATCCGGAAATGATATATCTGTTGTGTCTGTATGCCGGAGCCGGGGCCATTCTGGGGCATAATTATCCCTTTTACATGGGTTTTAAGGGAGGAAAAGGAATTGCTGCCACAGCAGGAATGATTTTATCCTTTCACCCCTATTTTATTGTTATGGGTGTGACGGTGTTTTTTGGAATTTTTCTCACCACTCATCTGGTGTCGCTGGGCTCTCTCCTGGTGTATCTGGGCTTTGTAATCGAGATGATTATCTGCGGTCAGAAGGGGGTATTCGGCGCAATGTCCCAGGCGCAGCTGTATGAGATGTATGCCCTGGCCGTGGCTTTGGCAGGAATGGCCTACTGGAAGCACAGACAGAATATTGTGCGTCTGATACACGGAAATGAGCGCAGAACCTATCTGTTTAAGAAGAATAAAGTAGATGTGGAAGAGACGAAAAAGTAAAGCGGGAGGGAATATGGCACAAGTAAGTATCATCGGCGGAGGCAGCTGGGGGATTGCCCTGGCAGTGCTGTTACGGAAGAACGGACATGAGATTACAGTCTGGTCGGCGTTGGAGAGGGAAATTGCGATGCTGCGGGAATTCCGGGAACATAAGATGCTTCCGGGCGTAAAGCTGCCGGAGGAGATCGTGTTTACCACAGATGACAGGGAAGCTGTGGAAGGGAAGGACCTGCTGGTGATGGCTGTGGCGAGTTCTTATACCAGAGAGACTGCTCATCGCCTGAGCAGTCTGGTAGCTCCGAGGCAGAAGATTCTGAATGTGGCGAAAGGCATAGAGGAGCATACCGTGATGACGCTCTCCGAGATTATCGAACAGGAGATTCCGCAGGCGGATGTGGCTGTGATGTCCGGACCTTCCCATGCGGAGGAAGTTGGAAGGGGGATACCTACAACTATCGTTGTAGGTGCCGGAACCAAAGCGACCGCGGAGTACATCCGCAGCCTTTTCATGAACGAGGTATTTCGGGTATATATCACTCCTGATATTCTGGGGATGGAGTTGGGAGGGGCGCTGAAAAACGTCGTGGCTCTTGCGGCGGGAATTGCCGACGGTCTGGGGTACGGAGACAATACCAAAGCCGCGCTGATCACCAGGGGAATCACGGAGATTGCCAGGCTGGGCACTGCCATGGGGGGAAAGTTTGAGACCTTCTGCGGCCTGACAGGTATCGGAGATCTGATTGTAACCTGCGCAAGCATGCATTCCAGAAACCGCCGTGCAGGGATTTTAATCGGCCAGGGAAAAACCTGTGAAGAGGCCATGGAAGAAGTCAGAATGGTGGTGGAGGGCGTTTATTCTGCAAAGGCCGCTATGGAACTCGCCCGGAAATACAATGTGCAGATGCCCATCATTGAGCAGGTAAATGCAGTATTATTTGAGGGAAGAAGCGCCGCGCAGGCAGTGAAGGAGCTGATGCTCAGGGATAAGAAGCTGGAAGTATCGGATCTGCCCTGGCCGGAAGAAAACAGATAAATGCATTTCGGGCGGTCAATATACCGCCCGGCAACAGATATGCTGCAGGGTATTTGGGATTTGGGCGTCACTGGAAAGCGGCGCCTTTTTTGCGGCTTTTTCCCACAAACAGGCACAGGATGGGCACTTTTCCGGCAGCTTTGGTGATAAGCCATGTGAGAGGCAGGATAATCATTGCTTCCGCCAGATTCAGCAGATGGGAAGGTGTGAAGGGAAGCCTGCGTACGAAGAGCAGCAGTACATAGCCGGACAGAATATAGATGCCCATGCTGTTCTGTCCCAGATCTGTCAGAAGCCTGAATTCCACCTTTCCTTCTGCCTTTTTCAGAAGGTACTGCCAGAGCAGCGTGAAAAATGCGATGCCGGCAAAACCGATGAGGGTTCTGTAGAAGTCAATCTGAAGCTGAAGGAGAATGTTTTTTCCTGTAATTTTATATCCGGACAGATAAATCATGGAATTCTCGTCGAAGAAGACAAAGAGAATTCCGAAAAAAGCGCCTGCGGACAGTACTTTCCAGAGCCGAGGTTCTGTGAGCACAGAATACAGATGCCTGTCCAGCCAGTCATGGGAATAGAAGGCGGCCACAAAAAACGGCAGCATATATTTGTAGGCCCCCAGGCCCAGACCGTCCGGCAGAAAGAACATGACAATAAAGCCTGCCGAATATATGAGAATCGAATCCTGAAAAAAGGAATGCATCACATAAACAATCAGAAAGCACCAGAAGACAGCCCACAGAAACCATAGGTTGAGAAAGGCATTGTGGAAAAAAGTAAGCAGGAATTCTCCCGGATGGGAGGGCAGCGGCTCGGATGCCGTCACCAGGGAGCGAATGGTGTCTGCTCCTGTCCATAAAAAAATCGGCGCAAGCAGTCTGCCTGCCCTTTTCTTCAGTAAAGCGATCTGTCCGGACCGGGTTGTCGCCCGATCCATGCTTTCCCGGCAGAGATATCCGCTGATGGCAATAAAAAGGGGCATATGAAAACTATAGATAAACTGATACAGCTTATCGTAAAAATAAAGGGACCGGCTGCTGAAGGCTTCGCCGCTGCCTTCCTGGATACAATGTCCCAGAACTACCAGTATCACGGCAAAACCTCTCAGCACATCCGGCAGCTTTTTCCTTTGATGCGGTTTTTCACACAAATCGGTCTCTTCCGACCTGTTATCTGTAAATTGCATTCACAATTTCTCCGGCCATTTTAGGCTTATTCATGGTATAGATATGGATATTGCTTACACCGTTTTCCTGAAGATCACGGATCTGACGGATCGCGTAATCAATTCCGGCTTTTCTCATTTCCTGCCGGTTATCTCCGTATGTGGCAAACAGATCGGAAAGGGCCTTCGGCACACTGGAACCGGACAGCTTGACAGTGGTGCCGATCTGTCTGGCTGTGACAATGGGCATGACTCCTGCACAGATGGGGATGGTAATGCCTTTTTTATCAGCCTTTTCCAGGAAGGAATAAAAATAATCATTGTCAAAGAAAAGCTGGCTGATAAAGAATTCGGCGCCGGCCTTCTGCTTTTTGAGCAGATTGTTCAGATCGGATTCCATGCTGAAGCTTTCATAATGCTTTTCCGGATAGCAGGCGCCGGCCAGATGCAGCTGTGTATTCTCCTGCAGGAACTGCATCATGTCGCTGGCATGGGCAAAATCCCGGCTCGCATACTGTTCGTCGGTCATGTCCCCGGGCCTGTCGCCCCGCAGAGCCAGCACATAATCTATATTGGTTTCTTTTAGCTTTTCCGCTATACCCAGCAGATCTTCTTTTTTACTTCCCACACAGGTCATATGTGCTATGGTATCGATTCCCAGTGTATTCTGAATGTAGGAGGCAAGTTCCACGGTCTTGCCGGAACGACTTCCGCCGGCGCCGTAAGTAACGCTGATAAAGTCCGGTTCCAGCTTTCCAAGTGCGTTTAATACGTCGAAAGCGGCGTCAAATTCTCCGTCCTTTTTCGGAGGAAATACTTCAAAAGAAAGAGTTCGTTTCTGTTCAAACATATCTTGCAGCATAATCAATTTACCTTTCGTATGTCTCGTCTGTTTCTCTGTTATAATTTGGCCTTATGACCGGTTACTGACCGCTGTGAGACAACGGGGTCCATGACCTGTATGAACCGTTGTACGGGTCAATCTGCGGCCTTAAGATTTCCTTAGTTTAGTCTTGATTTTACAGCGATAATATCGTAACATAAAAAGGACTTAATTTCAAGGGAAAGGTGTGTGGAGCAAATGGGACAGCAGGGATTTCAGGGGACGGGAGAATATGTGGCCAGCCAGGAACTGATGGCCAGTGTGAATATTGCGGTTGCGCTTAAAAAGCCGCTTTTAATCAAGGGAGAGCCGGGTACAGGCAAGACAATGCTGGCGGAGGCTGTGGCAAAGGCACTGGGAAAGCGGCTGATTGTCTGGAATATCAAGTCGACCACCAAAGCGCAGGAAGGACTGTACGTGTATGATACCATACAGAGACTTTATGACGGGCAGTTCGGAGAGGAAGGCGTCAATGACATAGCCCGCTATATCAAGCTGGGGAAACTGGGCGAGGCCTTTGACAGCGATGAACAGGTGGTGCTTCTGATTGACGAGATTGACAAGGCGGATCTGGAATTCCCCAATGACCTTCTGTGGGAGCTGGACCAGATGGAATTCTATATCAACGAGACGAAGAGAACGGTAAAAGCAAAGCAGCGTCCCATTGTAATCATAACTTCCAATGCGGAGAAAGAGCTTCCGGATGCCTTTCTGCGCCGCTGCATTTTCCATTATATTGATTTTCCTGACAGAGAGCTGATGGAAGAGATTGTGCGGGTGCATTATCCCGATGTGGAAGAGAATCTGCTGAAAAATGCAATGGAAGTGTTCTATAATATTCGCGCTATCCGGGATATTCGCAAGAAGCCCAGCACCTCCGAACTCATTGACTGGATTAACGCGCTCCAGATCGGCGGAATTCCGGCGGATACCATTCGCAGAGCTCTGCCTTTTGTGGGTGTCGTGGTGAAAAAGGATGAGGATTTACAGCTGGTGCGGAGTGAACCGGGTCTGTAAGAAAGGCGACGGAATATGTTCATTAAATTTTTTGAGACTCTGAGGGAAAAAGGCCTTCGCGTGACCCTGGGAGAGTGGCTGACCTTTCAGGAAGCGCTGGATGGGGGGCTTTGCGGCAATTCTCTGACACAGTTTTATTACACGGCCCGCATGATTCTGGTCAAGAGCGAGACGGATTTCGACAAGTTTGACATGGCTTTCGATGAATGCTTTAAGGCGGCTTCGAGAGAGACAGAGGTGGGCAGGGAAATGCTCCGCTGGCTGGACAAGTCAGATATGGTGGAAATGGCTCACGAGGAGGCCAGAAAGCATCTGAATCAGATGGAGGAGATTCAGGTGGACAGGCAGGATGTGGAAGAGAAGTTCCGACAGCGCCTGAAGGACCAGGACAGCGAGCACAACGGCGGAAGCTTCTGGATTGGCACGATGGGAAAAACTTCCTTCGGCAATATGGGCGGAAATGTAGGCGGTGTGCGCGTGGGAGGCAAGACTGGTTATCAGTCTGCCTTTGCGGTAGTGGGCGCCCGGAAATACAGGGATTTCAGAGATGACCGGGTATTGGACAACAGACAGTTCCAGATGGCATTCCGGAAGCTGCGGCAGTTTTCCAGCAGACTGGACATTCCGGAGACGGAGCTGGACATTGACGGGACAGTGAACAAGACCTGCAGCAACGGCGGCTGCCTGCAGATTGTCATGCAGAAGCCCCGGAAAAATGCGGTAAAACTGCTTCTGCTGATGGATTCCGGAGGTACTATGATTCCTTTCAGCAATCTGCTGAACGACTTGTTTCAGGCGGTACACAAGTCCAATCATTATAAGGATGTGAAAACGTATTATTTTCATAACTGTATCTACAGCAAACTGTACAAGACACCGGAATGTGAAAATGGAGACTGGATTGACACGGAATGGATGTTCCGCAATGTGGGCAGCGATTATAAGGTAATCATTGTGGGTGACGCGGCCATGGCACCGGAAGAACTTTACTCTGACACGGGCAATTACCGTGGACCAAACGGCGGACTCTCCGGTTATGAATGGCTTCAGCTGGTCAAAAAGAAATATAAAAAGGTGGTGTGGCTGAATCCGAAGATGGCGCCTGGCCGGGCACCCTGGCGGGAGGCGGAGACGGCGGTGAAGGAACTTTTTCCCATGTATAAGCTGACGGTGGATGGGCTGAACCGGGCCATGGTGAAGCTGATGGCCAACAGGTAGCACGTTTTTGAGAGAAAAGAAAGGTATGGAGAATCAAAATGACAGTATTCGAAGAATTGAAAGCAAGAGGGCTGCTGGCGCAGCTTACAGACGAAGAAGAAATCAAAGAGTTGATCAACGCCGGGAAAGCCACTTTCTATATTGGCTTTGACCCGACGGCGGACAGTCTGCATGTGGGACATTTCATGGCATTGTGCCTGATGAAACGCCTGCAGATGGCGGGCAACAAGCCCATTGCTCTGATTGGCGGCGGCACAGGCATGATCGGAGACCCTTCGGGAAGAAGTGATCTGCGGACCATGATGACAAAGGAGACCATTCAGCATAACTGCGAATGCTTTAAAAAGCAGATGAGCCGTTTTATTGAATTCGGTGAGGACAAGGCTCTGATGGTGAACAATGCCGACTGGCTGTTGGATTTGAATTATATCGAATTTATCCGGGATATCGGGGTGCATTTCTCTGTGAACAGGATGTTGACTGCAGAGTGCTACAAACAGCGCATGGAGAAGGGACTGAGCTTTCTGGAGTTCAATTATATGATCATGCAGAGCTATGATTTTCTGAAGCTGTATGAGAATTATGGCTGTAATATGCAGTTCGGAGGGGATGACCAGTGGAGCAATATGCTGGGCGGAACGGAGCTGATCCGCCGCAGGCTGGGCAAGGACGCTTATGCCATGACCATCACACTGCTTTTAAATTCCGAGGGAAAGAAGATGGGCAAGACCCAGAAGGGAGCTGTGTGGCTTGATCCCAACAAGACTTCGCCTTTTGAATTCTATCAGTACTGGAGAAATGTGGCGGATGCGGATGTGCTGAAATGCATGCGTATGCTGACTTTCCTGCCCATAGAGCAGATAGACGAGATGGATAAGTGGGAGGGCAGCCAGCTGAATCAGGCAAAGGAGATTCTGGCTTTTGAGCTGACGAAGCTGGTGCACGGCGAGGAAGAAGCGCAGACAGCCCGGGAAAGTGCACGCAGACTGTTCGGCGGCGCCGTGGCCGGCGCAGACTTTGAGATGCCCACCTGTGAGTTGGAAGAGAGCGATTTCCAAAACGGCACCATTGACATTCTGGGAATCCTGGTGAAAGCAGGACTGACCGCTTCCCGCTCCGAGGCGAGACGCGCAGTGGAACAGGGCGGCGTCACCGTGGAAGGAGAGAAAGTTGCTGATATTAAAGCTGCCTACAGCCCTGAAAAATTTGAGGGGGAAGGCATTGTGGTGAGACGGGGAAAGAAGAATTATAAGAGAGTGAAGATGGGGAAAGCAGGGTGAAAAGAGCTGTTTCTGAATTATGATTATTCCAGTCTGCATAAATAAAAAATTATATTTATAGTGAACATTATATGATTTTTTTCGTCCATACAGGTAAGAGATTCCTACAGCAAAGTAGAGAGCGTATTTTGTGGATTTTTTACAGGAAGAAATGGAGGTATGTGATGAAGAAAAGACTGGTAAAAATGGCTGTGTGTCTGACAATGACCACAGCCATCCTTTTTTCTGTCACCGGTTGTGGAAGGCGGACGCGGAATTCGGACCGGGCAGAAGACGCTGTGGTCAAAGTGGGGGAAGCGTCTGAGAGCAATATAGAATTCGGCGATGAAGAAGGCGCCGAAGCGATTACTGACTTTGGCGTCCGTTTATTGCAGTTCTGCCTGGAAGAATCCGCGAATTCTCTTCCTTCTCAGGCTTCCATGCCGCAATCGGTATATGAAATGTCTGTGGGCGAAAGGAATCTTCTGATTTCACCATCGTCGATACTGTCGGCATTGATTATGACTGCCGGCGGCGCAGGCGGGGAGACTCTGCGGCAGATGGAGGAGGTGTTCGGAATGTCTGTGCCGGCACTTTCCGCTTATCTTTCGGAGTATCAGAAGAGCCTTTCCGATAACGACAGATATCATCTGAATATGGCAAATGCCATCTGGCTTACAGAGGATGAACGTTTTACTGTGGAGCAGAAGTTTCTGGAGACCAATGAGAATCTCTTTGGGGCAGATGTGTATCGGGCATCTTTCGACCAGTCCACACTGAAAGAAATCAATGAATGGGTGAAAGAAAATACCTCTGGAATGATCGAAAAGATTCTGGATGAAATATCTCCGGCTGCCGTCATGTATCTGGTAAATGCGCTTGCCTTTGACGCAGAGTGGCAGGAAATCTACCATGACTATCAGGTACGGGATGGAAGATTTACCCGGGAAGACGGGAAAGTACAGGATGTAAAAATGATGTATTCCGAAGAAACACAGTACCTGGAAGGCGAACACGGAACCGGCTTCCTGAAATATTATGCGGATGGAAAGTATGCTTATGCCGCAATTTTGCCGGAAGAAGAAATGACAGTGGCAGAGTATGCGGCTTCTCTCACCGGAGAGGAACTGCGCAGAATGCTGACAAACCCTGTAGAGACAGTGGTACAGACGGCACTGCCAAAATATGAGAGTACATATGAAATTGAAATGAGTGAGATTTTTGAGAAAATGGGAATGACAGATGCCTTTGACGAGGGCAGAGCTGACTTTTCAGGAATAGGCCATTCCACTCAGGGCAATATTTTTATCGACAGAGTATTGCACAAGACCTTCATTGCAGTAGATGACAGAGGAACCAAAGCGGGTGCTGCTACTGCAGTGGAGATAAAGGACGGATGTGCAGCACTGGAAGAGAGGAGCAAAACAGTTTATCTGGACAGGCCGTTTCTCTATGTAATTGTAGACTGTGAGACGATGATTCCCGTATTTATCGGGATAGTGGAGGATATGGCGTCCATCGGTGGTCTTTTCCTGTTTGGTAAGCCCAGTTCTCATGTAAGCATATTTTTTGGAACTGCCTGACGAAAGATTGTGAATTCTGTGGAATAATGATATAATGGGCGTCGGAAGTAAAAAAGTCAGTTTTGCAGCGACATTGAATTAGGAGAATAACATGAGCATCAGAAGGAAAATAATAGATTACTCAAGGGGAATTAATCTGAATCATTTCTGGCGACTGTACAGATGGCAGAAGAAGATAGATAAAGGAATATGCCACGATATCCTGACGTTCATGCTGAGCCGGTGTGCCTATCGGCACGGTGGTTACATTGGGCCGGACACGGTGATGAAAGGGATTCCGGAGCTTCCACATGGACTGCAGGGGATATTTATTTCCCGCTATGCGGAAATAGGAGAAAATTGCCGGATTTACCAGAATGTTACCATTGGTGAAGTAAACAGAAAGGCCCCGAAAATCGGAGACAACTGCCTGATTGGAGCCGGAGCCGTCATTGTGGGGGATATCCGAATCGGCAATCAGGTGAAAATAGGGGCCGGGGCAGTGGTCAGTATGGATGTGCCTGACAATTGTACCGTGGTTTCACAGCCTGTGAGGATACTGGAGTAACAAATTTCTTGTCATTTTCCGGGAGATGTTTTATACTGAATAATCATCGGGACTTCTTCGTGAGGAACTGATTGGGACGGAAAGGCATGAAAGCGGCAATGGGATATACAGACGGGAAAAAAGTAGTGGTGGGCATGTCCGGAGGAGTGGATTCTTCTGTGGCAGCCTGGTTATTGAAGAAGCAGGGCTATCAGGTGACAGGGGTTACCATGCGTCTCTGGCAGGAGAAAAGAGAAGATGTGGCAGAGGACGCAGCCCGTGTGGCAGAGGCTATTGGAATTCCACACTATGTCATGGACTTCGAAGAAGAATTCAAATGTCATGTGGTGGATTATCTGGTGGAAGAATATCTGCGGGGAAGAACACCGAATCCCTGTATTGCCTGTAACCGCCATGTGAAATGGGAGGCTTTGCTGAAACGAAGCCTGGCGCTGGGAGCAGACTACATAGCCACGGGACATTATGCCAGAGTCGAGAGGCTGGCCAGTGGAAGGTATGCGATACGCCGCTCTGTAACAGGAGAAAAGGATCAGACCTATGCGCTTTACCGGCTTACCCAGGAGCAGCTGGCACACACGCTGATGCCGGTGGGAGAATATGAAAAAAGTCGGATTCGTGCCATTGCACAGGAAGCGGAACTGCCGGTGGCGCATAAGCCTGACAGCCAGGAAATCTGTTTCATACCGGATCAGGATTATGCATCGTTTATTGACAGGCAGGCAGGGAAACGGGTTCCGGGAGCCGGCAATTTTGTGGACAGCAGCGGAAATGTACTGGGCCGCCATAAGGGAATTACTCATTATACCATCGGACAGCGAAGGGGACTGGAGCTGGCGGCGGGAAAGAGAATTTATGTGACTGATATCCGACAGGATACAAATGAAGTGGTGCTTGGAAGGAATGAAGATACTTTTACCAAAGAAGTGTTCTGTGATAATCTCTGCTTTATGGCCATAGAGGATTTGAAGGAACCTTTGAGAGTGTTTGCAAAGATTCGCTATAATCATAAGGGAGAATACTGCCGGATTGAGAAGGCGGCGGCCGGAAAAGTACGTGTCATATTCGAAAAGCCGGTTCGAGCAGCCACACCCGGACAGTCAGTCTGTTTTTATGACGGCGAATATGTACTGGGCGGCGGGATTATCATCGGTTCCGGAAGATAAGAAGACAGGCACATTCTGCGAAGAAATACATATGATAGGCAGACAGATTATATTATTTATGACAATGGAGTTTCTGTGCAGCATGAATTCCATTGTTTCAGGGAGAAGCTATGGATTTTATTATGGGAAACAGGATGCCTGGAAGAAAACGATTTCTTTCCATTACCGGTACTATTGTGGAACTGCTTCCGGCGGGGGTGGGCGGCCGCCGGACGGATGGCTGTATTCTGTTTGCAGGTGTGGAGGATACGGAGGGAAATACTGTTAATTTTATGGTGACACCTGCCACTTATGTGGTGGATTTTGAAACACTGTCTGTGGGAATGCAGTGTACTTTCTGGTATGCGGCAGACGCTCCGGCGCCGCTGATATATCCGCCTCAGTATAGTGCTGTAGTGGCGGCCAGGGAGAGAAATGGCCGTATGGTGAGTGTCGGCTATTTTGACTTGTCGATGGTAAATGAGGATCGAACTCTGCAGCTGAATCTGGACGGAAGTGTGGATATGCGGACGACAAACAATCAGTATTTTCAGGGAAGCCCGTCCAACCACAACCTGGTGGTTATCTATGAGAGCTCAACCAGAAGCATTCCGGCGCAGACCACGCCACGGGAAGTGATCGTTCTCTGTGACACAGGCGGGAGATAAGACTGCGGAAGAAAGGAAATAAAATGTTTTTTCGATGTAAAAATTGTGGAGGAAATGCGGTATACAGCCCGGAGAGACATGGGATGTACTGTCCTTTCTGTGAGAGTGAGGAGAGCGGAGAGCGGACGGAGGCGCAGACAGAAAGTCTGACGCTCTGTCCTAACTGCGGTGGCGAGGTGTCTGTACAGGAGCACACTTCCGCTACCCAGTGTCCCTATTGCGACAGTTATCTGATTTTCAACGAGCGGGTAGAGGGGCGGTATGAGCCGGCTATGATGATTCCCTTTCAGATGGGAAAAGAGGCCTGCAAGAATTCTGTCCGTGAAAAATTCCGGAGATGTCTTTTTGCGCCCACTGATTTTCTTTCAGAGGTGCGTTTAAACAGCATACAGGGAATTTATGTGCCATATTGGTTTTATGATTACGATACGGACTGTCAGTTTCAGGGGGAGGGGACTCGAATCAGATCATGGCGCAGCGGAGATATCGAATACACGGAGACCAGCTTTTATGCCGTTAACCGCAGGATGGATATTCATTTTGAGAGAATTCCCGTGGATGCCTCCGAGCAGATGCCGGATGATGTGATGGATTTGATTGCGCCCTTTCAATATAATCAGATGACTGGTTTCCAGCCGAAGTTCATGTCGGGCTTTTACGGAGAAAAATATAATGTGACCTCTGATGTGGTGGAAGACCGCGCAAGGACACTGATGAAGGAAGATGCCGGAAAGCTTCTGCGGGAAAGTTACGCGGGATACAATACTGTGAAAACAATCCGGCAGGATATCTCAGTGCGGGATTCCAGGGCCGTTTATGGTCTTCTTCCTGTGTGGAAGTATGTTTATCATTATAAGGGACAGGAGTATCCTTTTTATGTAAACGGACAGACCGGGAAGATTGTGGGAACGGCACCTTTTTCGAAGACGAAGTTTATGGTGTATGTAGGTACCATGTGGGGATGCCTTACCGCAGTGCTGGCGCTGCTGCAGATACTGCTGGGGCTGCTGTAAAAATTCTCAGACACAATTCGACTCCTTTCCATGTAAGGCAGAGCAGCCTGAAGCATGAAAAGTTGCTTTGAAAAGTACAGCCTTCAAATAAGCTGAGTGATTTGCTGCGGGAAGAGAAATTCCGGATGACAGAAAGAAATGGTTATGAATATGGAAAATGATTTCAGAAAAGAAGCAAGAAAACAGTATCTGCGCTATTTTCGTTTTTGGTTTGCGGGAATTGGCATACTGATTATATTTTGTATTGTGATGGCATTGATAAAACGGTCGGGGAACGAGGTTCCCAGGACCAATGCAGATGCGCCTGCGGAAAGAGTCTACGATTATGCGGATGTACTGACCGATGGAGAAGAGGAAGAACTGCGCAGCTACATAGCAAAGATGGAGAAGGAATATCAGATTGATATCGTGCTTGTGACGATTGATCAGTCCGTGGAAGGCGCCGAGGCTATGGAACAGTATGGCCTGCGCTCGAAGAACTGGGAGCAGAATATGCAGGACCTGGCGGATGATTTCTGGGATGAGAATCGATTTGGCTATAACAGGGGATTTGAGGGAGATGGCGTCCTGCTGCTGCATAACTGGTACCCGGGGCAGAACGGAGAGCATCTGTCCACCAGCGGCAGTGTGGAGAAAGCGTTCAGCAATCGGGATATCAACCAGGTGCTGGATGCGGTGGATGCCTATTATGACACAAATCCATGTAAAGCATATCGCGCCTATGTGAAAGAAGTCTGCAATTTAATGGATACTTCTCTGAAGCTTCCTTTTTCCTGGTGGACCGTAATCATTCTGCCTGTGATCATTGCACTGATTTATGCAGTCAGCGGATCTGCACAGAAAAAAGCGGAAAACACAGTGGCGGTAAATGCCTATGTGGCAGGAGGGAAACCGGTTCTGAACGACAAAGCGGATGCATTTATCAGAAAAAGTGTCGTTACCAGGAGGATACAGAGCAGCAGCTCCGGCAGCGGAAGTTCCGGAAGCCGGGGGGGAGGCGGACATCACCGCAGCAGCAGCGGAGCCAGCCATGGAGGCGGAAGCCGCAGACATTAAGCAAAAATAAAAAAACACTCATCTGACGGTGATGAGTGTTTTTTATTTTTGATTATACTTAACTTAAGCCATTTCGTTGACAGCTTTGCTGATGCGGGAAACTTTGTGGGCTACGTTATTTTTATGATAAACGCCCTTGCTTCCGGCCATTTCGATAACCTTGGTAGCAGCAGCCAGTTCTGCCTTCGCGGCAGTCTTATCACCTGTTGCGATTGCGGCATATACTTTCTTGATAGCGGTCTTAACACCAGATCTGATCGACTTATTTCTCTCAGTCTTGGTACGGCTTACCAGGATTCTCTTTTTTGCGGATTTAATGTTAGCCAAGTCCTACACCTCCAATTGTATAAAAATATGTTGAGTATCGTTTCACTTTAGCCAGACACGGAGAGCTAATGTAAACACATAAAGACAGTTTAGTAAATAATAGAAGGTTTGTCAAGACATATTCCGAGAAAAATTGAACAAAATAGTAATAAGTTGTTGCGTAAACGCGAAGTTGGCCCCCAACAAAATGACAGAAACCTATACAGTCCCCAGAAACATAAAGGAGTATAAAGCCATGCAAAACAACGGAAGTTATCAGATGAGGACGGACCTGGCCCTGGAGGCCCGTGAGAGCATCAGTGAAGCGGACAGCGAACTGCGGGGGGTGAGAGTGGAGGAGTATTATCACGAGGAAGAGGATATCCATGTCACAAAAGTGATGATTGATACCAAAAACGCGGCCAAAGCCATGGGAAAACCCATGGGAATTTATGTGACCATGGAAGCGCCTGCCATGGTGGAACCGGACGATGGGTATCACAGAGAGATCTCGCAGCGTCTTGCGGAAGAAATCCGGCAGCTGCTGCCGGATATGGAAATAGAACAGTCCATACTGGTGGTAGGACTGGGCAACAGGGAAGTAACCGCAGATGCACTGGGCCCCCAGGTGGTGGACAATCTCTTTATCACCCGACATATTGTAAAGGAATACGGAAAAGCAGCCTATAACTGTGAAAAAATGAACCTGGTCAGTGCCCTGGAGCCTGGGGTTATGGCGAAGACCGGTATGGAGACGGCAGAAATTGTGAAAGGGGTGGTGACGGAGACCGCTCCGAATGCGTTGATTGTCATAGATGCACTGGCTGCGCGGAGTATCAGAAGACTGAACCGGACTATTCAGATTACCAATACAGGGATTCAGCCCGGTTCCGGGGTGGGCAATCACAGGAATGCGCTGACCCGGGAGAGCCTTGGTGTGCCGGTGATTGCCATTGGCATTCCTACCGTTGTGGATGCTGCCACAATAGTGGGAGATGCCCTGGAAAAGCTGCTGGAAGAAGAAAAGGATCTTGCAGGTATCAAGTGCAGAGAGAAACAAAAGCTGAATTTTGCAGAGCTGAATAACATGTATATGACAGGAAAAGACATTGACGCTGTGATTAAGAGGGTCAGCTACACGGTGTCCGAAGGAATCAACATTGCGGTAGGAGAAGCATTTCTGCCGGAATAATCATACTCCCGGCAGGAAAGGAATGCCGCCATCCATTTCATGATGGAACTTGAATCCATAGTGGAACCGGAATCATGGAACAGCTCAGACGGGCATATATTTAAAAGGGTATTCTGTGATTGGGAAGGAAGTGCATTGTTGTAAAAGAAAAAGCGTTTGCAGATAAATTTATAAAAAAGCTTTTTTTGCTGGCACTCCTGTTTCTGGGACTGCAGGCACTGACAAAAAGCTGCGGCGCAGTCAGTCCCGGAGCTGTGGAACAGCAGGGGACCTTTGGCAATACCATGCTGAAAGGGCTGGCTGACGAGGCGGAGACGCTGCTGTACAGTCAGTTTATGCCCAGTGCCGTAATGATTTCCGGAACAGGCGGAGAAACGCTGCGGTGGGTGCGGGAACAATTGGATGCACTTTTTCCCTTATATGGTTTTATGACAGGGAACATGCTGGAACAGCCGGAAAGCAGCCAGGCGGATATCCGCACAATTTTGCTGGCAGAGGCCGAGGAGGGCAGTTATCTGTGGGACGAAGAGGAAATGGCGGAGAATATCGGGACGCCGGAGCCTTCACAGGAAGAGTCATTAAATGACCTTCTGCAGGCGGAAAATGAGGCGGCAATCCAGATGAGACAACAGAATGCCTCTTCGTTTGTTCCGCACACTATTCAGAATCAGGTGGATTTGGGAACATTGAGCAATTATGAGACACTGATTCAGCAGTTTTATACGGTAGACAACAATACTACGGCAGGCAGTGACCAGCTGAATGTGGAAAAACTGACAGCGGCGGATATGCGTATATCAAAAGACAGTGACGGTCCGCAGATTTTAATTTATCACACCCATTCTCAGGAGACTTTTTCCGATTCTGTCCCCGGGGATGCCTCAACCTCCATTATGGGGGTGGGGGAGCATCTGACCGAGATCCTCACTGAGGAATACGGATATCAGGTGCTTCATCATCTGGGAAAATATGACGTGGATTCCAGAGATGATTCTTATTCGGTGGCGCTTACTGACATAGAACAGATTCTGAAGGAATATCCCTCCATTCAGGTGGTAATTGATTTACATAGAGACGAAATGCCGGAGACCACCAGGCTGGTTATGGATCTGGATGGCAGGCCTACTGCCAGATTTATGTTTTTCAATGGACTGTCTCGAACGAAGAAAACCGGAAATATAGCTTACCTGTATAATGAGAATCTGGACAGCAATCTGGCATTTTCCTTCCAGATGCAGTTGAAAGCAGTGGAGTATTATCCGGGCCTTACCCGCAAAATATACCTGAAGGGATATCGCTACAATATGCATCTGCGGCCCAGAACGCTGCTGATTGAGCTTGGCGCCCAGAACAATACGGTGGAAGAGGCAATGAATGCCTGTGAACCCCTGGCGCATATTCTGGATATGGTTCTTTCCGGGGAATAGACCGTTTGTATGCATTTTCCGGCGAAATATCCGCCTGGTATAAGAGTAACAGTTCAGTGTCTGTCTGAACTGTTACGTATAAGAGGATTTCAGATGCTCTGAGATTGAAAACGTAATTGACAGCCCAGGAGAAAACGTTTATAATAAAGAAAACTTTGAAAAAGCAGGAAAGGATGTAAGGAATGATTATTTTCGTATAATTTCTTCACTTAGCAGGAACACGTGAAAGTAGGAGGGCAGCCTCTTTCTTTTGAATGCCGGGAGTTGGGATTATCACGGATAATGATTTGCTTACAGGACAGATTGCTTTTTCAGGCGGCTTTGACGGGCGGCTTCTGTCACTATGTATGGAAATGTTTAAGGATAATCCCTCTTATAGAAAAGGAGGGATTTTTTATGCGGCAAAAATTATATCTGCAGGCGGAAAATATTGTTGTAAGTTTTGGAGAACAGAAAGTTCTGGACTTTGACAGACTTATGGTATACCAGGGGGAGCGTATTGGGCTTGTGGGAGCCAACGGTGCCGGCAAGACGACACTTTTGAGGGTGCTGTCCGGGGAATTGGAGCCGGACGCCGGAACTGTGAAATGTATGTGCGACACACATTATTTCAGACAGTTTTCCGAGGGCGTGGACCCGTTTGAGCTGAATGGGAAGGAAATGAAAACCATGCAGATTCAGGATAAGGTGTGGCAGGAGACTGTCAGCGGCGGCGAGGACACCAGGATGCGGCTGGCCTGGATGTTCAGCAGCGGGAAGATGCTGGTCTTTCTGGATGAACCCACAGCCAACCTGGATATGAAGGGAATTGCACTTTTGAAGAAGAAACTGCCAAAGCTGGATACCATGATCATTGTCAGCCATGACAGGGCGCTTCTTAATGTGCTCTGTACCAGGATTGTGGAAGTCCGGGACGGCAGGCTTACCAGCTATGACGGGAACTATGATGACTACACACAGCTGAAGGAGCAGGCCGTTTTGCGGCAGTGGACGGAATACGAGAATTACACCAGTGAGAAGAGAAGACTGGAAAAAGTGTATCAGCAGAAAAAGAAGAAGGCGGCAGCCATTGAAAAGCTGCCTAAAGGCATGTCGCCCAGGGAAGCGGGGCTTCGGAATTTCCTGTCACATCATCCAAAGGACACAAAAGCCGGTAAAATGGAGGCCTCCGCCAAAAATGTGCTGGAGAGGCTGGAACACATGGAAGTAAAGGAAAAACCACGTGAACTGCCGAAAATGCGCCCGGATTTCCGGCTGACGGACCCGCCTGAGAATGCGGTGGTAATCCGGGGAGAAGACATTTGCTTTTCTTATGAGGAAGGCAGAGAGATTTTCCGGGATGCCTCTTTTCAGATTCGGAACAGAAGCAGGGTTGCCATAGTGGGAGAAAACGGCGCGGGTAAGACGACACTTCTGAATCTGATTCGTCAGGAGTATCAGGCGGAAAAGGGTTCCATTTATGTGGTACCGAAGGCTTCCATAGGACTCCTTGACCAGAATATGGCCTCTCTTGATTATGAGAAGACTGTTCTTCAGAATGTGATGGATGTGAGCGTACAGAGGGAAGCGATTGCCAGGACGGTTCTGGCCAGACTTCTGCTGTCCGCGGAGGATACCTGCAAAAAGGCCGGTGTCCTGTCCGGTGGGGAGCGGATCAAGCTGGCATTCGCCAGGCTGTTCGTGGGCAGGGCGAATGTTCTGATTCTGGATGAGCCTACCAATTATCTGGACATCCCCTCGGTGGAGGCACTGGAGGAAATGTTTTCGGAATATGAAGGCGTGCTTGTTTTTGTATCTCACGACGAGGCGTTTATCCGGGCGTGTGCCACGGAGATTCTGGAGGTAAAGGACGGGCAGATTATAAGCTATCCCGGGACGCCGGAAGAATTTTTCGCCGGGGGGCTTTGACTGCCCAACGGATGAAACAGACTGGAGCGGGCGGAATATATCAGGAATACAGCTGCGATGCTCTGGACATTTTCGCACAATTCTGCTACAATCATACTTGTTTTACAGACAGGTTAATTTCAGAGAAGAACGAGGAATTTCTATGGAGTCGATAAAGAATACAGAACAGTCCAAAATCCGCAATTTCTGCATCGTGGCACATATAGATCACGGCAAGTCCACGCTGGCGGACCGGATTATCGAGCATACAGGACTTCTGACCAGCAGGGAAATGCAGGCTCAGGTACTGGACAATATGGACCTGGAGAGGGAGAGAGGGATTACCATCAAGGCCCAGGCCGTTCGGACCGTATATAAGGCGAAGGACGGAGAAGAATATATTCTCAACCTGATAGATACCCCGGGACATGTGGATTTCAACTATGAAGTCAGCCGTTCCCTGGCGGCCTGCGACGGGGCCATTCTGGTGGTGGACGCAGCGCAGGGCATCGAGGCCCAGACGCTTGCCAATGTCTATCTGGCGCTGGACCATGATCTGGATGTGATACCGGTGATTAATAAAATTGATCTGCCCAGCGCGGAGCCGGAGCGCGTGATAGAGGAAATCGAGGATGTAATCGGGCTGGAGGCCCGGGATGCACCGCTGATTTCCGCGAAAAACGGCGTGGGCATCGAGGATGTGCTGGAACAGATTGTGAAGAAGATTCCGGCGCCCAAAGGGGATCCGGGTGCGGCTCTGCAGGCCCTGATTTTTGATTCTCTCTATGATCCATATAAAGGCGTTATTATCTTCTGCAGAATTATGGAAGGGACTGTAAAAAGGGGAACGTTGATCCGCATGATGGCCACAGGAGCCAGAGAAGAAGTGGTGGAGGTGGGGGTATTCGGGGCCGGACAGTTTATTCCCTGCGAGGAATTGTCTGCAGGAATGGTGGGATACATTACGGCTTCCATCAAGAATGTGAAGGACACTGCCGTGGGTGATACTGTAACCGATGACAGAAGCCCCTGTGCAGAGCCTCTTCCCGGTTATAAGAAGGTACAGTCCATGGTTTACTGCGGTTTTTATCCGGCGGACGGCGCAAAATATCCCGACCTGCGGGACGCGCTGGAGAAGCTGCAGCTCAATGACGCGGCGCTGCAGTATGAACCGGAGACATCAGTGGCGCTGGGCTTTGGATTCCGCTGCGGATTCCTGGGACTGCTGCACCTGGAGGTGATTCAGGAGCGGCTGGAGCGGGAATACAACCTGGATTTGGTGGCTACCGCACCCGGCGTTGTGTACAAAGTTTTCCGGACCAACGGAGAGGTGATCGAGCTGACCAACCCTTCCAATCTGCCGGATCCTTCTGTGATTGAGCACATGGAAGAACCCATTGTCAGCGCGGAGATTATGGTGACCAGCGAGTTTATCGGCCCCATAATGGAGCTTTGTCAGGAGAGACGGGGACGATACCTGGGGATGGAATATATGGAAGCGGGCAGAGCGCTGCTTCGGTATGAGCTTCCGCTGAATGAGATTATTTATGACTTTTTTGACGCGCTGAAATCCCGCTCCCGGGGGTATGCTTCTTTTGACTATGACATGAAGGGGTATGAGGAGTCAAAGCTTGTAAAACTGGATATTCTGATTAACCGGGAGGAAGTGGACGCACTGTCGTTCATTGTGCATGCGGATTCTGCCTATGAGCGGGGGAGAAGGATGTGCGGGAAGCTGAAGGAGGAGATTCCCAGGCATCTGTTTGAGATTCCCATTCAGGCTGCGGTGGGCGGAAAAGTGATTGCCAGAGAGACGGTGAAGGCCATGCGCAAGGATGTGCTTGCAAAATGTTACGGGGGCGACATCACTCGTAAGAAGAAGCTGCTGGAGAAGCAGAAGGAAGGCAAAAAGCGTATGCGTCAGATTGGAAATGTGGAGATCCCGCAGAAGGCATTCCTGAGCGTGCTGAAGCTGGATGATGACTGATTGGCTGGAGAAATTATGTCAGAACAATATTGTGCGGAAAAAGAACTGGAATTATACTTTCATATTCCTTTTTGCGTAAAGAAATGTCTGTACTGTGATTTCCTGTCAGCTCCCGGGGATGAGCGGACCATGCGGGCATATATGAAAGCGCTTCTTGCTGAGACAGCGGGAAGCGCTTCTCGGTATGCAGAGTGTTACATTACCAGTATATTTATCGGAGGAGGTACGCCGTCTGTAGTGCCCATGGAGTGTGTGGAAGAGCTGCTGGCGGCAGTTATGAGCCATTACAATCTTGCGGAAGATGCAGAGATAACCATGGAAGTGAACCCGGGAACCATATCAGAGGAAGGACTGCTGCGTCTGCGGAAGGCGGGAGTCAACCGCCTGAGTATTGGACTGCAGTCCGCTCACAATGAGGAGCTTGCGGCCATTGGCAGAATTCATACCTGGGAAGAGTTCGAAGTAAGTTTTGCCGCCGCCAGAGCGGCGGGATTCGACAATATCAATGTGGATCTGATGAGCGCGCTGCCCGGTCAGACCATTTCCGTCTACAGGGACAGTCTGCGGAAGGTGCTTTCCCTGAACCGGCCGCCGGAGCATATATCAGCGTACAGCCTGATTGTGGAAGAGGGGACTCCTTTTTACGAAAAATGCGAAAAAGGAGAACTGGATATTCCGGACGAGGACACGGACAGGGTGATGTACCGGGAGACCAAAGCCATTCTGGCCCGGGAAGGATATCGGCGCTATGAGATTTCCAATTATGCGAAAAAGGGATATGAATGCCGTCACAACTGCGGCTACTGGCGAAGGAAAAATTATATCGGCTTCGGTATCGGGGCGGCATCTCTGCTGGAAAATGTACGATTCCGGAATGGCTCTCAGCTGAACGCCTATCTGGCAAATCCACTTGGATGCCGGGAGGAGATTCAGAAGTTGAGCATACAGGAGCAGATGGAAGAATTCTTCTTCCTGGGGCTTCGGATGACGGAGGGGACGGACTGCGGAGAATTTGAAACGCTCTTTGGCCGCAGACCGGAAGAAGTGTACGGGGCAGTTATCCGGAAAAATATCCGGGACGGGCTCCTGCGGTATCGCATGGGGACAGAGCGGACAGCGGGAAGATCCGACAGTATGCTAAGAGACAGCGGGGACAGAGCCGGGAAGGCGGACAATGCCGGAACCGGGGGCGCGGACAGTGGGAGCGGGAAGGTGTCCGGCTGTGCCGTGTGCCTGGCGCTGACAGACAGAGGAATGGATGTAAGCAATTATGTGATGGCGCAGTTTCTGCTGTAAGACATCCGGGAAGTGAAGAATACCGGGAAATGAAGAATTTTGAAAATACTTGACAAAACAGGACAGCTGTGCTAAGGTAAATTCAATAAGATGCAGAGACGATGAGACGCATCAAAACAGAAGTTTCGACTTTTGTTTTGGTGCGTCTTTTTGTTTATGACAGCAGAATCACTGTAAAAATTGAATTCTGTTGTCGGACGGGAGAGGAAAATGGTAGATGTAGTAATTATCGGAGCAGGGGTTATCGGTGCCATGACGGCCAGGGAGCTTTGTAAGAATCGTTTGTCAGTCTGTGTGGTGGAGCGCGCCAACGACGGGGCGGCCGGGGCATCCCGGGCCAACAGCGGAATTGTACATGCGGGCTTTGACGCGGAGCCGGGGACGCTGAAGGCGCGTCTCAATGTGGCGGGCTCAGAGAAGATGGAGCACATTGCTGAGGAACTGGGCGTGCCCTATAAACGGAACGGATCTCTGGTGCTGGGGTATAACGACGAAGATAAAGCAGCCCTGGAGAAATTGTACCGACAGGGACAGGAAAACGGTGTCAGAGACCTGGAACTGCTGAATCAGGAACAACTGCGGGAGGCGGAGCCCGGGGTATCCAGACAGGCGACCTGGGCGCTGCACGCGCCCACAGGGGCCATTATCTGTCCCTATGAACTCACTATAGCGGCATTGGGGAATGCCATGGATAACGGGGCGGAATTCCTGCGCAATTTCCAGGTGACTAAGATTCAGGAGACGGAGGAGGCGATGGTTCTGCATGCCGCGGACGGGAGACAGGTGGAGGCCCGGTATGTGGTGAATGCAGCCGGTACCTTTGCCGACAGAATTGCGGCTATGCTGGGTGATGACAGCTTTTCCATATGCCCCAGGCGGGGAGAATATCTGTTGCTGGACAGGGAGTGTGGCGGAATGGTTCATCATACTCTGTTCAGAACGCCTACCAAAAAGGGAAAAGGTGTTCTGGTTACACCGACTGTGGATGGAAATCTTCTCCTTGGCCCCACGGCGGAGGCGCAGGAGGACCCTGAGAGCGCCGAGACAACGGCTGCAGGTTTGGCGGAAATCATCAGTCAGACCGGCAGCGAAGCAGAGGGGATTCCTTTCAGACAGGTAATTACCTCCTTTGCAGGACTGCGCGCCACCGGAAGCACGGGAGACTTTATCATTCGTCCCTGGGGGAAACGTACGGTTCATGCGGCAGGTATGGAATCTCCGGGCTTGTCCGCGTCACCGGCAGCGGCGGAGTATGTAGTGGAACTGCTGCGCGGTCTGGGACTGAAGACAGTTCCGCGGGAGGATTTTCAGCCCAGGCGTAAAGCAGCCCACTGGTTCCGGGAGCTTTCTCTTGAGGAGAAAGAC
The DNA here is from genome assembly GCF_024623325.1 of Acetatifactor muris. Classification (GTDB taxonomy): domain Bacteria; phylum Bacillota; class Clostridia; order Lachnospirales; family Lachnospiraceae; genus Acetatifactor; species Acetatifactor muris. Next base: position 29,862 of record NZ_JANJZD010000005.1, on the reverse strand, counting down.
GCATATATCCGGGAGCATCCTGTGTACGGAAAGATGGTCTGCCGCTGTGAGACAGTCAGCGAAGGAGAGATTCTGGAGGCTATCCGGCGGGCGCCCCAGGCTCTGGACCTGGACAGCGTAAAGCGGCGGACACGCAGCGGAATGGGACGGTGCCAGGGGGGCTTCTGCTCACCGCGCATTGTGGAGTTGCTGGCCGAGGAACAGGGAATTGCATTTGAACAGGTGACAAAGAGCGGAAAAGGTTCTTATCTGAATATAGGCAGAACCAAAGGAGGAGAGCAGGCATGAGGCGGGAACAGGCAGATCTGGTCATTATAGGTGGCGGTCCGGCAGGACTTGCAGCGGCGGTTGCCGCGTACGACAGCGGTGTACGGGATTTACTGGTTTTAGAGCGGGACAGCCATCCGGGCGGCATTTTACAGCAGTGTATTCACAACGGCTTCGGACTGCACCGTTTTCAGAAGGAACTGACCGGTCCGGAATATGCGTGGGAATATGAGAAGATGGCCGCGGAGCGGAATATTGCGATTCGCTGCGGCAGTATGGTGTTGCATGTGTCGCCGGAGAAAGTGATTACTGTGGTGAGCCGGGAGGGCGTCACGCAGATTCAGGCGAGGGCAGTCATTCTTGCCATGGGGTGCAGAGAAAGAAGCCGCGGTGCGCTGAACATTCCCGGCACCCGTCCCGCAGGAATTTTCTCAGCGGGAACAGCACAGAAATACGTCAACTGCATGGGATATCTCCCGGGGCGGGAAGTGGTGATTCTGGGTTCCGGCGACATCGGATTGATTATGGCCCGCCGTATGACGCTGGAGGGAGCAAAAGTGAAGGCAGTATGTGAGCTGATGCCTTATTCCGGCGGTCTGGCGCGGAATATCCAGCAGTGTCTGAAGGATTTCGACATTCCGCTGAAGCTCAGTCATACAGTGACAGCCATTCATGGAAAAGAGCGCCTGACGGGAGTCACCGTGTCGCAGGTAGACGAAAAAAGGCGTCCCATTCCGGGAACGGAAGAGGAGATATCCTGTGATACGCTGCTGCTGTCTGTGGGACTGATTCCGGAAAATGAACTGTCCAAAGAGGCAGGTATCCGACTGGATCCTGTAACCGGCGGAGCGGTGGTAGATGAAAAAAGGCAGACATCCTGTCCGGGAATCTTCGCCTGCGGAAATGTGCTGCATGTACATGACCTGGTGGATTTCGTGTCGGAGGAGGCCGCGCTGGCGGGAGAAAGCGCAGCGGCATATATTGCCGGAAAAGTATCTTCGGACAATGTGCTGGAACTTGTGCCGGATGGGAAAATTCGTTATACGGTTCCCCAGCGGATTGCCCACAGACAGGGGAATGTCAGGGTCTATTTCAGAGTGGACAATGTCTATCGGAAGGCTGAAGTCCGGGTTACCTGTGACGGGGAGACGATTCTTGCGATAAAAAGGCCTGTTGTCAAGCCGGGTGAGATGGAATCGCTTACATTGACAAAAGAACAGCTGGAGAAATGTCGTGGATCACGGCTGGAGTTTAGTCTGGTTTAGTCTGGACAGGATGTAGCCGGATAAATATAGGGAGTTTTGTGTCTGCGAAAAGGCGGCAGGTGCAGGAAAGGTATGGTTAGAAGTATGAAACGGGAACTGACTTGTATTGTCTGCCCGATGGGATGTGACCTGACGGCGGAGATTGAGAACGGCCAGGTGGTAAGTGTTACGGGAAACACCTGCCCACGGGGAGCGAAATATGCGGAGCAGGAGTGCGTTCACCCGGAACGGGTGCTTACCACCACGGCAGTCACGGAGGACGGCGGAGTGCTGCCGGTGAGGACGGACAGTACTGTGCCCAGGGAGAAGCTTTTTGACTGTATGGCAGAAGTCAACCGACAGAAGGTGCGGTTGCCAATTACAGTGGGAACTGTTATAATAGAGCATATTGCCGGGACGGAAGCGAATCTGATCGCGGCGAAAAATATGGAAAGAGGAAAATGACATGATACGCTTTAAGCATCCGACGGTGATTGCGGCAGTGCGGACAGATGCCGATTTTGCATCTGCACTGACAAGCGAATCCCGGCTGATTTTCGACCTGATGCCCAGTATTCGAAAAGTAAAGGAGCGGACGGACCGTGCGCATCAGGCCGGAAAGCGCCTGTTTCTGCACATGGATCTTGTGGAGGGAATCGGTAAGGATGCGGCGGGACTGGAGTATGTGCGGGAGCAGGGGGCAGACGGGATTATCAGTACCCGGGCCGGAATGATTCGCCCGGCGAAGGAGACAGGGCTTCTGACGGTACAACGCTTTTTTATGGTCGATTCACAGTCCGTTCGCACTGCGGAGGAAACGTTGAAAACCACCAGGGCCGATATGATTGAAGTGATGCCGGGATTACTGCCGAAAGTCATCGAAAAACTGGCTGTCTCCGGCAGGACACCGGTGATTGCGGGAGGGCTGATTGAGACTGTGGAGGAAATCCGGGCAGCGTTTGCCGCCGGCGCATCTGCTGTATCCACAGCGAAGGTGGAACTGTGGAAGAATTTTGCGCGGCTTACAGAGAATGTCACAGCGGATGACTGATAATATTCCGAAATTTCGTTTTCCTTTGACAGGCACCATGGATAAGTCTGACACATAAAATGATGTTAAGAGTAATCCGTGGGGGTAGGATTTGGAGACGTTTCAAAAGCCGTTGACTCAGGAGGAGGAAGCGGAATACATCCGTTTACTGCGCGATGGCTCCCCTGAGGAGGCCGAACAGGCACAGAAGACACTGGTGGAACGGAATCTGCGCCTGGTGGTTCACATTGTCAAAAAATATCAGAGTGCGGACGAGGATATAGAGGATTTCATTTCCATAGGCTGTATCGGCCTGATCAAGGCCATCAGGACCTTTGATGAAAAAAAGGGACGGCTGGCCACTTATGCGTGCAGGTGTATTGAAAATGAACTGTTGATGTTCCTGCGGGGCAAGAAGAAATCTTCCCGGGAAGTATCGCTGTTCGAACCAATCGGTCAGGACAAGGAAGGAAATGAGATTCATCTGGTGGACGTGATTGAGCAGAATCAGCCGGACATTGTCGAAAATATGGAACTGACCGGAAATATAAAAAGGCTTTTTACACTGATAGATGCCAATCTGACGGAACGGGAGAGACAGATTATTATCATGCGCTATGGTCTGTACGGAAACCGGGAGGTAACACAGAACGAAATCGGAGAGAAGCTGGGGATATCCAGAAGCTATGTGAGCCGGATTGAGAAGAAGGCTCTTTCGAAGCTGCGGGAGAAGTTTGAGCAGGGATAGGCGGCGAAAGAGGACAGATGCGCAGGCGTGATTCCAGGGACCGGAAAACGGTTTCTGTAATATCAGAAAAAGAGACGGAAACAGTATCTGTCTCTTTTTTAATGCACTCTAATGTTAACCATCAGGACAAATCGGTTGACAACCTGTTTTTTCCCGGTTATAATCAAAAGCATGTTCCGGAATCTTTCCGATGGTCTTTACCTTTCAGAGTAACGGGAGCCGGAAATTGTTCCATCATATGAGGTGTCTATGAAAAACAGAGAAAAAATCAGAGAAATGACCACGACTGCTTTGCTGGCAGCTTTGTTGGCAGTCATGGGTATGTTCAGACTTCCCAGCATTCTTCCAGGCTGCGAATTTCAGCTTTCAGCCCCTTTTGCCGTGTGTCTGGCCGCCTGTTTCGGCTTCAGGAGATATTTTAAAATCGGCGTTCTTGCCAGTATGATGAATCTGATTTTGGGGACTCATACTATAGTGAATGTTACAATCGCAATGATTTTTCGCCTTGTGGCAGGCGGCATCCTCTCTCTCTTCGGCGTCAATCCTGTGACGATTGCAGTCAGCGGTCCATTGGGGACAGTGGCCGGCAGAGTGGTATTGGGCGCCATTTCCGACACAAATCCGCTGGCGCTGACAGCGGCTGCTGCACCGGGAATGGTGTTTACTGCAGTGGGAGCGTCAGTGATGTATCCGGTGATGAGGCACCTGGTGCGTAGAGAGAAAAATGCATAAGTAAAGGAAGAAGGGCATTGTCCAATTACCGGGAGCGGGGATGGGGACAGAAAATGCCATGGAAGAGATCCGGAGGAAGAAAAATGAATCGATACAGCATCAAAATGAGAGCCTCAAACAAAGAGGAGGGGCATATATCCGGAGCGGAAAAAATCATTCCGGAAGAAGAGCTGGAACAGTACTGCTCCCGGCTTCTTGCCCGGGCCCTGCGTCACAGTAAGGGAAAGCCGGACTTTATCAATCTGAAGATTGAAGCTGTCAGGGAAGAAGAAATTCTGCACCTTTTTGCTTTGAATGTGACCACTGTGGAGACTGCCGATGCCGGGGAAGGGATGGATGTGGTGCGCGGGTATCTGCACAGGCTGGGGCTGGAGCGGACGGAAGAGATTCTGGCTCTCTGGAAACAGACCTATGCCATGCGGGGAGCCATGCTTCTGGATGCGGATACACTGCAGCGTCTGGAGCCGGACAGGGAACGGGGAATTCGGGCGACTTATATGGACATGGAGACAGAAGACACTGAAAGGCAGTCTGCCTGCGGCGGCAAAAACCATTTCAATGAAGCTCTGGTTCTGGCCACAAAGGTAGTCAGTCATCCCAACATAGTTGCAGAGCTGTGTATTTCCGACGATCCCGATTATGTCACCGGCTACATTGCGTCCGGCACATTTGGCTATGTGCGCATTACCAGACTGAAAGAGATGGGAAGTCCCAATGGAGGACGTATTTTTTTATTTCGGGGAAATGAAAGGGAGCGGGAGGAATGTATCCGCTATCTTCAGCAGCAGAAAGTGCTGGTACATATTCCATAAGAGAGGGGAAATACACCAGTGAATAAATGGAGACGAATAGAAGAGGAGCTGCAAAGCCTTCAGGAACAGCATTTGTACCGTGAAATCAGAGTTATCGAGAGCTCTCAGCATGCCCATGTCCGGTACCGGAACCGGGATATGCTGATGTTGGCTTCCAACTCCTATCTGGATTTCTGTGATGAAGAGCGGATCAAGGCATATGCGGCACAGGTGCTGACGGAGTACGGCACAGGCTCCGGCGGTTCGAGACTTACCACCGGCACAACTGTCTGCCACATACAGCTGGAGGAGGCTCTGGCCCGTTTCAAGGGGAGAGAGTCGGCAATGGTGTTCAACACGGGCTTTGCGGCGAACGGCGGCGTTCTTCCCGCTCTGTGCCGTGGAGGGGATATTATCTACAGCGATGAGCTGAACCATGCCAGCATTATCGACGGCTGCAGGCAGTCCCGGGCGGAAACGGTGATTTACCGACACAATGATATGAGGGACCTGGAAAGGAAGATCCGGGAGCATCCGGGACAGCCGGGGCTGATTGTCAGCGACGGAGTGTTCAGCATGGACGGGGATATGGTGGATTTGCCCGGACTTGTGGAGCTGGCAGATACATACGGACTTCTGTCCATGATTGACGAAGCCCACGCCACCGGCGTGGTGGGAAATTCCGGCCGGGGCTGCGAGGAATATTTTCATATGGAAGGACGGACCGATATTCTCATGGGTACCCTGAGCAAAGCCATTGGGGCGGAAGGCGGGTATGTCTGTGGTTCCCGGACCCTGACAGAATATCTGAAGAACAGGGCAAGAAGCTATATTTTCTCCACCTCTCTTTCTCCTGTGACCGTGGCGGCGGCAAAGCGGGCCCTGGAACTGATAGAGGAGGAGCCCTGGAGGGTGCGCAGACTTCAGGAGAATATCCGGTGGTTCTGCAGAGAACTTCAGAAGAATGGAATAGATGCTCATTCGGAGACTGCCATTATACCGATTCGAATCGGAGGAGAAGAAAAGGCCGTGCAGGTGTCCGAAGCACTGCTGGAGCAGGGGTTCTTTATTCCGGCCATTCGTTATCCGACGGTGAAGAAAGGAGAGGCCATGCTGCGGGCGGCGCTGATGGCCACACACACAAAGGAAGAGCTGACGGCAGCGGCGGCAGCCATAGGGAGGGCAGTCAACTGCCTTACATGAAAAGGCAACAGAGAGATTACAGCCGGGATTTCCGGACTATGAAAGGAGCAGAGTACCATCATGGGTATTGTACAGGAACTGAAAGAAAAGGCACTGACCTTTGGGGAGATTTCCAGAGAAGAAGCACTGCTTCTGGCGCAGATGCCTCTGGAAGAACTGGCAGAAGCGGCGGAAGAGATTCGAAGAAAAAAGTGCGGACAGGGCTTTGATCTCTGTACCATTGTCAATGGCAAGTGCGGCCGCTGCTCGGAAGACTGTAAATATTGCGCCCAGAGCGCCCACTATCAGGCCAAATGTACGGAAGCCTATGGACTTCTGCCCACGGAAAAGCTTCTGGAAGGAGCCAGACACAATGAGGCGAAGGGAGTGCTTCGCTATTCTGTTGTCACATCCGGCAGAAATTTGTCAGACCGTGAAGTGGAGCAGGTCTGTGAAAGTATCCGTGTTATCAGAGAAGAAACCAATATACAGGTCTGTGTGTCCTTCGGTCTGCTGGAGGAAGTACAGTTTCGGAAAATCAGGGAAGCCGGTGCCTCAAGAGTTCACTGTAATCTGGAATCTTCCGCAGGTTTTTTCCCGAAAATCTGTACTACACACACTTACCAGGAGAAAATCAACACGCTGAAGGCGGCGAAGAGGGCAGGGCTTTCTGTGTGCTCCGGAGGGATTCTGGGGCTGGGAGAGACCATGGAGGACCGCATTGACATGATTCTTACTGCCAGGGAGCTGGGGGTGAAGTCTGTTCCTGTCAATTTTCTGAATCCCATTCCAGGGACGCCGCTGGAGAACAGAAAGCCGCTGACCAATGAAGAAGCCAGACGATGTGTGGCTTTGTTCCGTTTTCTGATACCCGAGGCTTCCATTCGACTTGCAGGAGGAAGAGGGCTTCTGGGGGACAAGGGAGAAGCCTGCTTCAGGGGCGGCGCCAATGCCGCTATTTCCGGAGATATGCTGACCACGGCGGGGATTACGGTGGAGACGGACAGGAAAATGGTGGAAAGTCTGGGATTTGAGGTGAAGCTTTGTAATGAGTAGAAAATTGTTCATTGTGGGAACAGGGACGGATGTGGGCAAGACCTATGTGACGGGCCTGATATTGAAGAAGTTGAAGGAAAGCGGCAGACGTGCCGGCTACTATAAGGCGGCCATGAGCGGCAATGAACGCCGGAGAGACGGCACACTGATTCCGGGAGACGCGCTCCATGTGAAGAACGTCTCAGGTATTGACCAGTTGCTGGAACAGATGTGCCCCTATATCTATGAGAACGCAGTATCGCCTCATCTGGCTTCGCGGCTGGAAGGAAATCCTGTGAGGATGGATGTGGTGGAGAAAGGATTCCGGGAAGTGTGTGCCGCCTGTGACTATGTGACCATGGAGGGCAGCGGCGGTATCCTCTGCCCTGTCTGTTTCGATGAAGAAGAAATCTGGCTGGAGGATGTGATTGCCAGGCTGCATCTGTCCTGTCTGCTGGTTGCCGACGCGGGGCTTGGCACCATCAACAATGTGGTGCTGACTGCGGAATACATGCGTTCCCGCGAAATTCCTCTCAAGGGTATTATCTTTAATCATTTCCATGCCGGCAATGAGATGGAAGAAGATAATGTGCGGATGTGCGAACACAGGACAGGACTGAAGGTGCTTGCCTGTGTGGAGGAGGGAGCGACGGACCTTGCCATGGATGAAGAGACGCTGGCTTCTCTGTACGAATTGTGAAGCGTGAAATCTATACGGTGTAGATCTGCGGCAGGGCAGTGAAATGAGATTGAAAAGAAGGAAGGTATCAATATGATCTGGTATCCATACCAACAGATGAAGACAATGAAAGCGCCATACGAAATCCTGGATGCGAATGGCGTATATTTATATACGAAAGATCGAAAGGTGATAGACTCCGTGTCCTCTTGGTGGAGTGTCATCCACGGTTACAAGCACCCTGTTCTGACGGAGGCCATCAAGACCCAGGCGGATCAGTTCTCCCATGTAATGCTGGGTGGACTCACTCATGAGCCGGTCAGGAAGCTGGCGGACAAACTGGCGCAGTGGCTGCCGGGAGATCTGGATTACTGCTTTTTCTCGGACTCGGGCAGCGTGGCAGTGGAAGTGGCCCTGAAGATGGCCCTGCAATATTATGTGAACAGAGGGGACTGGAAGAGGACGAAGGTCCTGTCTCTGACTCATGCCTATCACGGGGATACATTTAAGACCATGGAAGTGGGAGATGATGAAGATTACCACTTTATTCTGGAGGCATATGGGGAGAAAAAAGATGTCATTCACATTCCCACGGAAATTTCAGCTCTGGAAGAAGCATTCGAACATTACCATGAAGAATTGAACTGCTTTATCGTGGAGCCTCTGCTTCAGGGAGCAGGTGGCATGCGGATGTACGATGTGGACTTTCTGAGGAGAGCCAGAGAGCTGTGCGACAGATATGGTGTCCTGCTGGTGTTCGATGAAGTGGCCACAGGCTTTGGGCGGACGGGGAACCGATTTGTGGCAGATCTGGTGCTGCCGGATATTCTGGTGCTGGGCAAGGCGCTGACCGGAGGATATATCGGACATGCGGCCACCATCGCAAACCATAAGGTATATGATGGATTTTATGGAGATGCCCCTGAAAAAGCGCTGATGCACGGTCCTACTTTTATGGGAAATGCCCTGGCCTGCACTGTGGCACTGAAATCTATCGAGCTTTTTGAAGAGGGTGACTATCTGGCCAGGATTCATCGTATCGAGGAGATTACACGGCGGGAGATGGCGGGATTGTCTCATGAGCAGATTCGGGAAGTGCGGATTATGGGGGGATGCGTCTGCGTGGAAGTGAAGGAGGGGACGTTCCTGAACGGCTATCAGCAGTTCGCTTTTGAGCGGGGTGTATTCAGCCGGCCGTTCCTGAACTATCTGTATGCCATGGTGCCTTATGTCATAACGGAGGAAGAACTGGTACAGGTGCTTGGCGTGATGAAGGAGTGGTTTCACTCAGATTGCCGTGCGTAATCAGAAAGCCTGTTCGGGAGGTTCCCGGGTCAGGCTTTTTTCAATGGAAATATAGCTTTTTTGTCAGAAATGTATTATACTGGGAAAGGCAAATATTGACATTTTTTTTAACCAAAAAAATGACAGTGGCATATAATAAATAAGCAACTTAAATCAGGAGGAAAAGTATGGGAAGTATATACGACAGAGCGGATATTTATGATTTGCTGGAAGATGAATACAGGTATAATGTGTACAGAAGACATTGGGAAACGCTGCTGAAAAATCGACAGATAGAAACATTTCTGGATGTGAGTATCGGTTCAGGCAGTGTCACACTGCCTGTGACAGATCTGGGGGTTCGTTTATCCGGGTCAGATTTAAGCGAAGTGATGCTGTGGAAATGCCGGGAAAAAGCTGACGCGAAGAATCTCAGCTTAGAGCTTGCATGCTGTGATTTCAGAACAGTGAGTGAGCATTTCTCAGGGAAATATGACTGTGTGGCCAGCACAGGGAATTCTCTTCCCTATGTGAGCAATGAGGATGTGTGCAAAACGCTGGAGCAGATGGATTTGCTGGTCAAGCCCGGAGGATATCTGTATTTTGATGTGAGAAACTGGGATAAAATTCTGAGAGAAAGACAGAGATTTTATCTTTACAATCCGTTTTTTGACGGAGATACCAGGATTAATCTGATTCAGGTATGGGATTATAACGAAGATGAGTCCATGACTTTTCACCTTCTGTACACTTTTGAAAAGGAAAACAGAATCTTTCAGAATGAGAAGTTTGAAGAGCACTATATTCCCGTCAGAAGGAAACTGCTTCTGAGTAAGCTGCAGGAAATGGGATATGAAGAGATTGAAACCATGAATTTCCCTGTCGGTATCTCGAACATTTCTGTTGATGATACAGACTGGTATTGCGTGATGGCGAGAAAACCATAAAAAGGAGTTGAAATCAGAAATGAGGGAGACTATAATACTATAGGGATGTGGAGACAGTGCTGTCAAAAAGGGGATTAACACAAGTCGGTTTATGATCAAACTATAAGAAATTGAAATTAATGTTATAATCAGGGGGTTGAAATGGATAATCAGAAGTTTGTATGGCATGAAAGATACAGCATCGGAGTGGATGTCATTGACAGAGAACACAAGAAGCTGTTCAATATTATGAACAAGCTGTTTGCCTATGGAGGAAATGACGAAAAAAGCCGCTGGGCATATCAGGAGGGAATCAAATTTTTTAAGGGCCATGCTATGAAGCACTTTGCGGAAGAAGAAGTGTACATGGCATCCATCGGGTATGAAGGGTATGAAACGCACAGACGTCTGCATGATATCTTTCGCAAGAAGACACTTCCGGAGATTGAAAAGGAGTTGGAGGAGTCTTTTTATTCTCCGGAGGCAGTGGCACATTTCCTGGGAGTATGCGCAGGGTGGCTTATTGGACATACCATGATAGAGGACAGGGCTATTACCGGCGGAGTTTCCAGCAGGTGGACTGAGCTGCTGCCGGAAGAGGAACAGGCGGCAATGAAGAAGACCATTATCCAGCATCTGCATGATCTGTTCCAGCTGGAGGCCCGGGTGATCAGCGAGAGCTACAGCGGAGAAAAGTTCGGAAACGGAATTTATTATCGCCTTGTCTATGGGTCCGACAAAGGAGAGAGATGGGAATTCCTTCTGGTTTTTGATGAGAAACTGCTGGTGAGTACGGTGGGTAATCTTGTGGATTCTGACGCAGAGAAGGTAAATGTCATGATGATGAACGCTGCCAGGTACATATCCAGACAGTTTGTAGAAAGAATCATGTCTCATTTTTCCACGGACGGACAGGTTGAGATAGTAGAAGAAAATCTGCTGCCGTACAAGCAGTTTGAGAGAGTATTTGAGCGGCATAACCCTCAGAGCAGTCTGCTGTTCGACACAGGCAAGGGATACTTTGCATATTGTATGCTTGCGCCGCACATGCTGGAGGATACACCGGGCATGCCTCTTAAAGCGGCGAATGTAATGGATGAAATTCAGAAATATCTCAGAGAAAATGAGAAGGAAAAGGCCGGAAAAAAGAAGATACTGGTGGTGGATGACTCTGCCGTTGTGCTGCAGTTTATGAAAGAACTTTTTGATAAGGACTATGAGATTACCCAGGCACAGTCAGGGGTAGCCGCAATTCGATGTATCACTTTGGATAAACCGGATCTGGTTCTGCTGGATTATGAAATGCCCATCTGCGACGGAAAACAGGTATTGGAAATGATTCGTGCGGAAGAGGCGTTTGTGGATATCCCCGTTATCTTTCTGACGGGAACCGTGGATAAAGAGCGCCTTCAGCAACTTTTGCCTCTGAAGCCGGCAGGCTATCTGCTGAAGACGACACCTCCTCAGGAAATCAAAGGATTTATCAGCGATTTCTTTAAAAAGAGGGCAAGAATAACATCTTGAATTTCTGTTAAAACGGCACAGGGAATTTGTATACCTCCCTGCTGCAGGCCCGCCGGCGGCTGTGCAGCAGCAAAACAGCATAAAGGCGCATGGAACAGGTAAATGTGAACCATGCGCCCTTTTTGTGTTCAAAAGCAGGAATATGAGCGGTGACATGGAGACACTGTCACACGCGGCAATGGGACATCAGTTTTCCTGCCCGTTAATCCAGTTCTCCATCCATTGACGGACCAGGGGAATCCAGGCGCCGGCAGCGCATTCCGGACCGTGTCCCTGGGTGTTGGTCAGGCGGTTGGCAAGGGAGAGCCCGTGACCTCCCTTTTCAAACAGATGGAATTCCACAGGAATCCGGTGACTGACAAGTGCGTTAACCAGGAGCAAAGAGTTTTGAACGGGCACGCTCATATCCTCACAGGTATGCCAGAGGAAGGTGCGGGGCACCTGTTCTCCCGCCCGGTTTTCCAGAGAAAGACTTTCTTTTTGAGCTTCATATTCGTCTCCCAGCAGGTTCTGGAAGGAACCCTTATGGGCATATTCTCCTGATGTAATCACCGGATATCCAAGGATCATTCCGTTGGGGCGCAGCAATTCATTCTCTGTACTCAAATCTTCCGCCATCCATTTCTGATTCCAGAACATACAGTAGCTGGCAGCCAGATGGCCTCCGGCCGAGAAACCTGTTATCACGATTTGATTCGGATTTATATTCCATTCTTCCGCATGGCTTCTGATCTGCAGCACTGTGCTGGCCAGCTCCAAAATTGCCGTGGGATAAACAGCCGGCGCCGTGGAGTATCTGAGGACAGCGGCATGATATCCCATGGCAAGAAACTGTAATGCCACAATTTCTGCCTCTCTGTTTGAAGTATAAGAATAGCCGCCTCCCGGGCAGACAATGACCATGGGCCGCGTTTTGATGGTGATCTCTTTGGCGCTGTCGATCAGATATACATTGCAGACGGCGTATTCCATGGAGTGACTTTGTTTTACATCCAGATTGAAGTATTGCATGGTAGTGATTCCCTTCTGCCCGTTTCAGCGGGTCTTTTTATGGTATGAAAATTATATGCCCTGATTCGGAAAAAGACAAGATGAAAACTGATTTTTTTATGTGAATGTGCCCTGGCATGCTTTTAAAGAGTCCGTCTGAGAAATATAGACATCCCCTGTCTGCTGTAGTATAATGATTTCAGCCGCAGAAGCGGCGCGGAGGTGGAATATGCAGCTGGATGATTTATTTTTAAAAGCATGCCAGAATGGACAGAAGAGTGTGGTGATCACTTTTCTGAAAAGGGGCGGCATCAATGTGGACAAGAGGGATGCGGGAGGATTTACCCCGCTTCATTATGCCTGTAAAAAAGGGGCGAGGGATATTGTCAGACTTCTGATTGACAATCAGGCCGATGTGAACCTGGCTTCGAATGCCAGTGTCACGCCTCTTCATTTTGCAGCCGCAGTGGGAAATCAGGAAATTATACAGTGTCTTCTGGACGCGGGGGCGGATATCAATGCCACGGACAAAGAGGGAAAAAGTGTTCTGATTTACAGTGTGACAGCTAAGAAAGTGGAGGCGGCAAAGTATCTGATTGCAAAGGGAGCGGATACGACCGTGAAAGATAATGAGAACAGAACGGCGCTGGATTACGCCAATGCGCTGGGACTGCCTTATCTGGTGGCGGAAGTATCACCGGACAGTTTTGGGGAGACAGATGCCAACGGCAATACACCCCTTCACCAGTCATGCTTTAACGGGCAGAGTGAAGTTGTAAAAGTGATGCTGGCGAAGGGGAATGTAGATGTAAATGCCGTAAACAATGACGGAGAGACCCCTCTGTTTATTGCGGTGGCAGAAGACAACATTTATGTGTCCGAGCTTCTGCTGGAGGCGGGAGCGGAGGCAGACAAGGCGACCAATGTGGGGGAAAGTCCCATTCATGCGGCGGCGGAAAATGAGAATGAACATATGGTGGATGTTCTCATTCGGCACGGAGCCAATGTGAACGGCAGAAATCGTGCCGGGGAGACGGCATTGATTATCAGTGCGAGAAACGGGCTGAACAACGTGACGGCAAAGCTGCTGGAAAAGGGAGCCGATGTCACCTGTGCGGACGAAGAAGAACATACAGCTCTCTACTATGCGACGGAGAGAGGATATAACGAGATTGTGGAATTGCTTTTGATGGCAGGGGCGGAAAGCTGAGAGGCTGGCCCCGCCTCTTTTATTCCCGCGGGCAACGAGCCAAGCGGGCATGCTTGCATGCACATTTGGCGACTGCCGCGAGGGTCAAATACCAAAGTATCCTTTGGACGCTTTCTGCTCTGCAGCGATACAAATTTGTTGCCCCGTTGCTTGCAGCGGGGTCTTTGACTTCCGGAACCGTGAATGTGCTGTACCTGAAATGTGCCGGTTACCTGTTTTTACAGTTTTGAGATTGTCAGATTCGGGAAGGCATGATATAATGACTTTACTTTTGGTAAAAAATCAGATTGCCATCCATAAATCAGAAGCAGGATTCTGAGGGAAAAGGGGAAATTATGTCTGTGATATCTGCCATGTTGGAAGAAATATTACATACGGCCAGGGAGGCCGGTGCCAGTGACGTTCATCTGGCGGCAGGACTTCCGCCCAGAATGCGCGTAAACGGTGCGCTTGTGAGCATGGGATACTCCAGGATATCGCCATCGGATACGCTGGATATGCTGATTCATGTGATGCCGGAGTCTCAGAGGAGCAGTTTCGAGGAGAAGGGAGAATACGATTTTTCTTTTTCCGTCTCAAACTGCGGGCGATGCAGAGCCAATGCCTACAAGCAGAGAGGCAATGTGGCGCTGGCACTTCATCTGGTTGATAAGGAGATTCCGTCACCGGAGGTGCTGGGAATGCCGGAGTCTGTCATCAGGCTGCATGAGAAGGAAAGCGGGCTGGTGCTGGTGACCGGTCCCTCCGGAAGCGGCAGATCTGCAACGCTGGCGGCATTGGTGGAGCAGATTAACGAGAACAGAAACGCGCTGGTAATCACGCTGGAGAGTCCCATAGAGTATATACATCAGCACAAAAAGTCCATGATAAATCAGCGGGAAATCGGGTTGGACAGCAGAAGCTACGCGGCTGCGCTGGACGCCGCGCTTCGTGAGGACCCGGATGTGATTCTGGTGGGTGAGCTGCGGGATGCGGAAACCGTCAACGCGGCTGTGACGGCGGCGGAAACAGGACATCTGGTGCTGTCCGCACTACATGCATCCAATGTGGTCAATGCTGTGGAGAGTATGATTGACCTTTTCCCCTCATACAGACAGGAAGGGCTGCGCAGCCGGCTGGCCGATGTGCTGGAGGCTGTTGTTGCTCAGAGACTGCTTCCGGCCGGAGACAGGGCCGGACGTGCGGCGGCTTTTGAGGTATTGCTCGCATGTCCTGAAATGCGGGATGCTGTCCGCAGCGGCAGAACTTCTCTGCTGCAGGGAGTAATGCGCAGCGGCAGAGAACAGGGAATGATCACCATGGATGAATCTCTCAACCGGCTGTATACAGAGGGAAAGATTGTTCCGAAGACTTAATGCACAGTGAATCCCCGAACTTTTATTCGCAGTGGCAAAGCCTGTACGGGGATTGGCTGTGACCTGTCCAATTCTAATTTTTCAGACAGCTTTAACATCTTAATTTCATTCAATTCATCTTATTTTTCCATTATCATCAATCAGGAGGTGCTTATGTACAGTACGGTTTTTTCGGGAGCCGTTTATGGAGTATCCGCATATCTTGTCTCTGTGGAGGTGGATATTGCCAACGGACTTCCGGCTTTTTTAATGGTGGGTTCTCTGAGTACGGAAGTGCGGGAATCCAGAGAACGCGTGACAGTTGCCCTGAAAAATGTGGGACTGAACCTGCCGCCCTGCCGTATCACCGTCAATCTTTCTCCGGCGGATACCAGGAAAGAAGGAACGGCTTTTGACCTGCCGATTGCAGCGGGAATGCTGGAATCTATGGGGATGATTCCACAGGGAGTGACGGAAGGAATTC
The DNA here is from genome assembly GCF_024623325.1 of Acetatifactor muris. Lineage (GTDB taxonomy): Bacteria > Bacillota > Clostridia > Lachnospirales > Lachnospiraceae > Acetatifactor > Acetatifactor muris. The sequence continues at coordinate 14,402 of NZ_JANJZD010000005.1, read as the reverse complement.
TGTTCCTCGGCGAACTGGGGTTGAACGGCGAGGTGAAAAAGGCCCGGGGTGTACTTCCCATTGTGCAGGCTGCGGCGGCAGGCGGACTGACACAATGTATTGTTCCTGCCGCAAATGCCGGAGAGGCGGCGGTAATTCCCGGTATGACAGTCTGGGCGGCGGATAATATTCTGGATATCCTGCACTTTCTGATGGCAGAACAGAAGGAAAGGGCGAAGGTTCTGCAGGCAATCACCGTGGATACTAATATCCTGTTCGGGAAGAGTGCCCGGGGAGCAGAGGAGACAAGGCCGGATTTCCGTGAAGTAACAGGACAGGAGACAGCACGGCGTGCCGCGGAGATTGCTGCGGCCGGCTTTCACAATTTACTGATGGTAGGGCCTCCGGGATCCGGTAAATCAATGATTGCCAAGCGGATTCCGGGTATCCTGCCGCCTCTGACTCTCGAGGAGAGTCTGGAAGTGACTTCGGTGGTCAGTGTGGCGGGGCTGATGGAAGAGGGGGAAGCGCTGGTGACGGAGCGGCCTTTCAGAAGTCCGCATCACACCATATCTCAGGCAGCCCTGATTGGAGGAAGCATTGTGCCGAGACCAGGCATGATTTCTCTGGCACACAGGGGAGTGCTTTTTCTGGATGAACTGCCGGAATTTCAGAGAAGCGTTCTGGATGCGCTGCGCCAGCCCCTGGAGGATCGGCGTGTGAACATATCACGGATAAGCGGCAATGTCACATATCCCAGCGATTTTATGCTGGTCTGCGCCATGAATCCCTGCCCCTGCGGCTATTATCCGGACACGAACCGCTGTCATTGCTCTTCGGTTCAGGTGGGAAAATACATGGGAAAAGTGTCCGGACCCATTCTGGACAGAATTGATTTGTGTGTGGAGCTCAAGACCGTTGACTATGCCAGCCTTAAGAATAAGACAGGCGGGGAGAGCAGCGCGGATATCCGGCGTCGGGTGGAAAAGGCCAGATTGTGCCAGAGGGAACGGTTTGCGGGAACAGCATGGCGTTTTAACGGAGATATAGAAGTCTCGGCCATCGAAAAATACTGTGTGCTGGGGCGGGAACAGCAGCAATGTATGGAGAAACTTTACAGGTCACTGCAGCTCAGTGCCAGAGCCTATCATCGCATCTTAAGGGTAGCAAGAACCATTGCGGACCTGGAAGGCGCGGAGGTAATCGGAACCGACCATCTGATGGAGGCATCTTTTTACAGGCCGTCACTGGAATATTGGGGCCATTGAGGGGGGAAAATGAATCGAAAAGAATGGAAAGAAAGAGAAAAAATATATGCCTGCTGGCTGTGTAATTTTCCGTACATTGATAACAGGCAGCTGCACAGACTGTCGGAACTGTGCGGTGGTCCGGAAGCGGTTTACCTTGCTGACAACGAGACCTGGGAACAAGTGCTTACGCCGAAGCAGGTCAAATATCTGAAAGAGTATACCGCGTCCTGGCGTCCGGAGGCGGAGTATGGGAAGATGCGGGAAGAGGGGATTGAGATTCTGACGATTGATGAGGAGGAATACCCTGAGAGACTGAGAGAAATTCCGGATGCGCCTTACGGGATTTTTGTCAGAGGAAAACTGCCTGTGGCAGATGCGCCGGCGGTTGCGGTCATCGGGGCCCGGGACTGTTCTGAATATGGGAAATATGTGGCTGCGGAACTGGGAGCCGTTCTGGGACAGCAGGGAGTAATCGTGGTCAGCGGTATGGCCAGAGGCATCGACGGCATCAGCCAGGAGGCGGCGATGAAAGCAAAGGGAAGATCATTGGGGGTTCTGGGCTGTGGTGTGGACATTTGTTATCCCGCCCAGAACAGAAGGATATATGGCCAGCTATTGGAAACCGGCGCCATTCTGTCAACTTATCCTGTGGGAACACCGGCCAGACCGCAGAATTTTCCGCCCAGAAACCGTATTGTCAGCGGCCTGGCGGATGCTGTGGTAGTGGTGGAGGCCAGACTGAAAAGCGGGACTCTGATAACGGTGGATATGGCTTTAGAGCAGGGCAGAGATGTATATGTGGTGCCGGGGCGTGTGACGGACAGACTGAGTGACGGCTGCAATCGTCTGCTCAGGCAGGGCGCAGAAGTACTGCTCAGTCCCGGAAGCTTTCTGGAAGAAATCTGGCAGAACTGGGAAAAGAAACAGCAATGTGCGGAGAAACAAACTGCCGGTGAAAGACAAAAAAACGGGGGTGAAAGTGTCGCACGCAGAGGAGAAAAAGGGAAATCCGGGGGCCGGAAACATTCCCGCAAAAAAGAATTCAGTCCTGACATTGCTGAGAGACTGGATCCGGAACTGGCAGCAGTTTTCAGGGCACTGGATTTTACGCCGCAGTCGCCGGAGGAAATCCGGGAGAAGCTGCCGGAGAAGTATCGGAAGATACAGGTTATCAGTTGTCTGATGCGGCTTTGTGTGGAAGCGCTGGCGGTACAGATCAGTCCGGGACGGTTCAGTCTGAGCGGGAGGCGGACGACAGAGTGAAATCCGCCATTAGAGGAGCAGATCCATTGGTTATTCCAATAGCTGATGAAATATCTCCAGATAAGATATACCCACTCTTTGAGAATGAGGTGTCAATTTTTTATATCATATAAGACAGCAAAATGCGTATTGCAGAATTTGTAATTTAGTCTTGCATGTTCCTGTCCCATATGCTAAAATCAGCTCAAAGCATGATAATTTCTCGGCAGGGAATTTTAATCTGTGAAATTCCTGTTCACCGGTCGCCTGTGCGACTCAGGTCAGTTGTTTTCATTTGTTATCGAAACTCTATGCTTTTAAATTCAAAATCAAAGTGCAAAAGCAGGGGATTTCGGAATATCTGGTTCTCCTGTGGAAAAAGGAGGACAGTGAATGGATATTGTTTCTTTGAAGTACGACTATTTATTCAGGTATCTGATGCAGAACCCGCTTGTCAGAAGGCATTTTGTCAGTGACGTGCTGGATATTCCCACAGAGGAAATCCGGTCGGTGCGCCTGGCCAGTCCCTTCCTGTGGAAGCGCTTCTTCCGCCAAAAGCAGGGGATTCTTGACATTCTGCTGCTTTTGAACGGCGACACGAAAATCAACATTGAGTTGCAGATCAAAATCATCCGGTACTGGGACAGGCGCTCTTTGTTTTATCTGTCAAAGACTTTTACAGAAGACCTGCTGTTCGGTGAAAAGTATACGAAATTAAAACGGTGCGTCAGCGTCAGTATCCTGGATTTTAATCTCAGCAATGATCCGGATTATCATCGGGTTTACAGGCTGAGGGACAAAAATGGCGATGAATTTACTGATCTGCTGGAAGTACATATCGTGGAATTACAGAAGAAGCTGAGCGGTACCGAACGGATGGATGACTGGATCCGGATTTTTAATGCAGAGACAGAGGAGGAGCTGGACATGATTAAGACAGAAAACCCTGGTATTTTAGAGGCAATCAGAGAAATAAAGCTTTCCAGTGCCGGAAAAGTAATACGAGCTTTATATGACGCGCATATGAAAGAGATCCGGGACAGGAATGCAAGAGATGATTATGTGCGGGAAGAGGGAATCGCAATCGGTGAAACCAGAGGCAGGGCGGAAGGATGGGCGGAAGGGGAACTCCAGAAGGTCATCAGTCTAGTCCGGAAAAAAATTTCCAGAAATATGTCTCCGGAAGAGATTGCGGATATGCTGGAAGAAGATATTAATCTTATTACTCAGATATGCCATGTATTGAAAAAATATCCGGACCTGAACGATGAAGAAATCAGAGCGTCATTACAGCGATAAAGCCGAATGTGCAAATTGCATTGTAACAGTTTTGGCAGTTGCCTTACTGTTATAATTTGTCTATTAAACACTAATTTATCCGACGGCATTCCCAATTATCCTTGACATCATTTTGCCTTATGATATACTTGAAATAAATCTTTTTCAGGAGGACGAAACATGTTAATTGGAGGAATTGAAGCAGGCGGAACAAAGATGGTCTGTGCGGTTGGAGATGAAAACGGGAATATTAAGGACAGAGTGTCTTTTCCCACCAGGCAGCCCAAAGAAACCTTCGAGGATATGATTGGATATTTCAGGCAGTGGGATATCAGAGCGCTGGGTATCGGATGTTTTGGGCCCCTTGACTTAAACAGACAGTCGAAAACCTACGGATATATTACGAAGACTCCCAAAAAAGGCTGGGAAAACTGTAATATTGTCGGAACTTTCAGAGACGCTTTCGGCATACCGGTAGGGTTTGATACTGATGTGAATGGTGCTGTGCTGGGGGAAGTGACCTGGGGAGCGGCAAAAGGACTGGAAAATGCGATTTATATCACCATAGGAACCGGTGTGGGTGTGGGCGTGTATCTGAACGGGGCGCTGCTGCACGGACTGGTCCATCCAGAAGCCGGGCATATTATGCTGTCCAGACATCCGGAAGATTCTTATGAGGGAAAATGTCCCTTTCATAAAAACTGTGTGGAAGGCCTGGCGGCAGGCCCTGCCATTGAAGCACGCTGGGGGAAGAAAGGGGCGGAACTGGCAGACAGAGATGAAGTATGGGAGCTGGAAGCCTATTATATCGCTCAGGCCATAATGGACTATATTCTGGTATATTCGCCCCAGAAAATCATACTGTGGGGAGGCGTCATGCATCAGGAAAAGCTTTTTGCCATGGTGCGGAGGGAAGTAAAACGCCTTTTAAACGGCTATGTGTCTCATGAAATGATTCTGGAATCCATTGATGACTATATTGTGCCTCCTGCTCTGGGCGAGGATCCCGGAATTAAGGGCGCAATCAGATTGGGGGTACTGGCATGAGAGAAATCCTTTTTTTTGACTCCGGTATGCGTACATAATATATGGGGCGGTTCAAAACTGCGGGAAGAATTCGGCTATGCTGTGGAAGGAAATGACGTGGGAGAGTGCTGGGGAATTTCGGCGCATCCGGAAGGAGACGGAACCATTCGAAGTGGCGTCTATGAAGGAAAAAAGCTGTCCGAAATCTGGCAGGAGCATCCGGAGCTGTTCGGTAATCTGCCCTATGACAGATACCCGCTGCTGACTAAAATTATCGATGCACAGGATGACCTGAGCATTCAGGTCCATCCGGATGATGCCTATGCCATGGAAAAGGAAAACGGCAGTCTGGGGAAGACAGAATGTTGGTATATTATGGACTGTCCGGAAGGAGCCACTCTGGTAATCGGTCATAATGCCCGGACAGAAGAAGAGCTGAAGACTATGGTAGCGGAAGGAAAATGGAAGGACCTGATTCGGGAGATTCCTATTCGGAAAGGCGATTTCATTCAGATAGACCCTGGAACGGTACATGCGATTAAGGCACATACTCTGATTCTGGAGACCCAGCAGAACAGCGCCATCACTTACAGGCTCTATGATTACGGCAGGCTTCAGAATGGAAAGGAAAGAGAGCTTCATATTGATAAAAGTCTGGATGTTATCACAGTGCCGGCAAAAGGGATGGAAGACTGTATGAAATCCACCGATAACCTGCCGGAGAATGCGCTGAATCTGATGTATGCCTGTGAGAAATATAATGTATTTAAGCTGGATGTAAAAGGAAGTGCGACATTTGAACAGAAATACCCTTTCCTGGCGGCTTCAGTTCTGGAAGGCACGGGAAGCGTGGACGGAAAGGCTGTTCGGAAAGGGGATCATTTCATATTGTCTGCAGATTATGGAAATGTGGAAATGAGCGGCGATATGAGCCTGATTTTATCTACTGTGGAAGAGTGAGCGGGTATGGAACACTGGATACCTGCAGTATCAAAAGGAAAGCGGCAGGCTCTGAGAATATGTGTTAGATAACACAGACAACGAGAAAGGGATGGTTTAGCGAGATGGGAATGACAATGACACAGAAGATTCTGGCTGCGGCTGCAGGTCTGGACAGAGTCGAGGCGGGACAGCTGATTGAGGCAAATCTTGATTTGGTGCTGGGGAATGATATTACCAGCCCTGTGGCAATTAAGGAAATGGAGAAAATTCAGGCAGCCGGAGTCTTTGACAGGGACAAAATTGCTCTGGTGCCCGATCATTTTGTACCTAACAAGGATATCAAATCCGCCGAGCACTGTAAATGTGTCCGGGAGTTTGCCCGCAGAAATGAAATTACCAATTACTTTGAAGTAGGCGAGATGGGAATTGAGCATGCGCTTCTTCCGGAAAAAGGTCTCACCGTGGCAGGAGATGTGATTATCGGCGCTGATTCTCATACCTGTACATACGGTGCGTTAGGCGCATTTTCCACAGGAGTGGGAAGCACGGATATGGCGGCGGGAATGGCTACCGGAAAAGCCTGGTTTAAAGTACCTTCCGCTGTCAGATTTCATTTAACCGGCAGGCCCGGGAAATGGGTCAGCGGCAAGGATGTGATTTTACATATTATCGGTATGATCGGCGTGGATGGCGCTCTCTATAAATCCATGGAATTCACAGGAGACGGTATTGCAAATCTTACAATGGACGATCGCTTTACCATCGCCAATATGGCCATTGAAGCCGGTGGTAAAAATGGTATTTTCCCTGTGGATGCGCTGACGGAAAGCTATATAAAAGAGCATTCCTCCAAACCGTACAGAATTTATCAGGCAGACGAGGATGCCGTATATGATGAAGAATATACCATAGACTTAAGTACCCTGCAGCCTACGGTGGCTTTCCCTCATTTGCCGGAAAATACACATACCATCGAAGAAATCAGACAGATGGATCCCATTGCCGTCGACCAGACAGTGATCGGGTCCTGTACCAACGGACGTCTGGACGACCTGCGTATTGCAGCGGAAGTACTTCGGGGCAGACATGTGGCGAAGGGAATGCGCTGTATCGTGATTCCTGCCACGCAGGCCATTTACATGCAGGCCATGGAAGAGGGATTGCTGAAAACCTTTATAGAGGCGGGAGCGGTTGTAAGTACGCCTACCTGCGGACCCTGCCTGGGCGGATACATGGGTATTCTCGCCGAAGGAGAGCGGTGTGTATCCACCACAAACCGCAACTTTGTGGGTCGTATGGGACATGTCTCCTCGGAAATCTATCTGGCCAGCCCTGCGGTTGCGGCAGCCAGCGCCGTGACAGGTGTGATCTCCAGTCCCGAGGATCTGGCATGATGCCGGGCCGCGGAATTCGCGGGTAAGATTATTGTTGCTGATAATCTGCGTCCGGGTCATGACCTGAAAGTAAAGTGTCTGTGTGAAAAATGAAAGAAAGGAATTTCGGGATTGAAGACCGAAACTGGGAGAAACATGAACGCAAAAGGAACAGTGTTTAAATACGGTGATAACGTGGATACAGATGTCATTATTCCCGCCAGATATCTGAATACTTCCGATCCTGCAGAGCTGGCAGTGCACTGTATGGAGGATATTGACGGAGATTTTATGAAAAAGGTGCAGAAGGGAGATATTATTGTGGCGGAGAAGAATTTCGGCTGCGGGTCTTCCAGAGAACATGCCCCTATTGCCATCAAGGCAGCCGGAGTCAGCTGCGTGATAGCGGAAACCTTTGCGAGAATTTTCTATAGAAATGCCATCAATATCGGGCTGCCCATAATTGAGTGTCCGGAAGCGGCGAAAGGCATAGACGCCGGAGATGAAGTGGAAGTGGATTTTGACTCCGGGATAATTACGGATGTGACAAAGGGAACGCAATATAAGGGACAGGCCTTCCCGGAATTTATGCAGAAAATCATTGCATCGGAAGGGCTGATTAATTACATTAACGCATCTGCCCGGAAGAGCCTCTGATGTAAGTCATGACAACGGAATTGCCATAGAATGAGATTCAATTCACAGCGGAGCCATAAGCTCCGCTGTAATATTCATAAAAACAGGGCGGATTATTATGGAAAAGCAATCATCGAAAAAGTATGAAATTGATATGTGCAATGGTCCTCTTCTTGGGAAAATCATGATTTTTTATGTTCCTCTTATGTTGTCCGGAATTCTGCAGCTTCTGTTCAATGCGGCGGATATTGTGGTGGTGGGACGTTTTGCGGGAAATGAGGCTCTGGCGGCTGTGGGCTCGACCAGTTCTCTGACAAATCTGATTGTGAATCTATTTATCGGGCTGTCTGTGGGCGCCAATGTGCTGGTGGCAAGGTATTACGGAGCCGGTCAGAACGGTGAACTGAAGGAAATGGTACAGACAGCGCTGGCCACTGCCGTGGCAGGCGGTATCATTTTGATTTTTCTGGGCTTTTTTATTTCCGGGCCGGCGCTGAACTGGATGGGAACCCCGGAAGATGTCATCTCGCATTCCGTTCTCTATATGAGGATTTATTTTGCCGGAATGCCATTCATGATGGTGTATAATTTCGGCAGTGCCGTTCTGCGCGCCGTGGGCGATACCAGAAGACCACTTTATTATCTGCTGATAGCAGGTGTTGTGAATGTCATATTAAATCTGGTGTTTGTAATCGTTTTTTCCATGGGGGTGGCAGGGGTAGCCACTGCCACGGTGGCTTCTCAGGCTATTTCTGCGGCATTGGTGGTCAGATGCCTGATTCTGACAGACAGTCCCTATCGGTTGCATCTGAAAGGGATACGGATTGCCGGTGACAAACTGGTGAGAATGATTCAGATCGGTGTTCCGGCAGGGATGCAGGGGGCACTGTTCTCTATTTCCAATGTGCTGATTCAGTCTTCGGTAAACAGTTTCGGCTCCGTGGCCATGGCAGGGAATACGGCAGGCAGTAATATAGAAGGATTTGTCTATACAGCCATGAACGCTTTTCATCAGGCGGCTATCAGCTTCAGCGGCCAGAACTACGGAGCAAGAAAGTATAAAAGAATTAAAAAGGTTTTGCTGATCTGTGAACTTCTGGTAATGGCTGTGGGCGGACTGATGGGAGGCTTTGCCTATCTCTTTGCCGGAACGCTGCTTCGACTGTACACAACGGACCCGCAGGTGATTCAATATGGAATTCTGCGAATGGGCATTATCTGTGTCCCCTATTTCCTGTGCGGCATGATGGATGTGGCAGTGGGGGCGCTGCGGGGAATGGGTTATGCCATTATGCCCATGCTGGTATCTCTGACAGGGGCCTGTCTGCTCAGAGTGGTCTGGATTTATACTGTATTCCAGAAGGTCCATACTCTGAAATGTCTGTATATTTCCTACCCGGTCAGCTGGGGGCTGACCTTTGGGGTACATATGGTGTGCTTTGCGATTGTATATCGTAAACTATTGAAAAGAGATCCGGGAATTGACTGAAAAGAAAGGGAAAGTATGATTGCATATGTGAAGGGAACCGTGGCGGATATCGCTGAAGATAATGCCGTGATAGAAATAAATGGTATCGGCTATAATGTAAGAATATCTGCAGATACCGCGGCGAGAATGCCGGGAGTGGGAGAGACCGCAAAGTTGTACACTTACACCAGTGTGCGGGAAGACGCAATCCAGCTGTTTGGCTTTCTGTCCGGAAATGACCTGGCGATTTTTAAGAAATGTATTACAGTAAACGGCATCGGACCGAAAGGTGCGCTGGCCATTCTGTCTGTGCTGGATGCAGATTCTCTGCGGTTTGCAATTATGTCGGGGGATGTGAAAACTATCTGCAAAGCGCCGGGAATCGGTGCCAGAACTGCAGAACGACTGATTCTGGAGCTGAAGGATAAAATAAAAGCAGATGATGCCATGATTGAACGCGAGATAGAGAGTACCAGAGCTGCGTCTGCAGGAGTGGGAGACAATCCGCAGAAAAAGGAAGCGGTGGAGGCACTGGTTTCTCTTGGATATGGTCATGGGGAGGCCGTGAAGGCGGTCAATGCCATCGAGGGAATAGAATCCATGGATTCCGGCGGGGTGCTGAAGGCTGCTCTGAAGAAAATGTTTTGAGGTGTAAATTCCTGGATGGGAATCTGTCACCTGGAATGAGATATCACATACCCGGCAACGAAAGGAAATAAATATGCCGAAGAGAATGATTGAGACGAATATAACGGAAGAAGATATTAAGATAGAAGGCTCTCTCCGCCCGCAGAAGCTGGATGACTATATCGGTCAGTCCAAGGTGAAGGAGAACCTGAAAATTTATATTGAAGCTGCAAAACTGCGGGGGGATGCGCTGGATCATGTACTTTTTTACGGTCCGCCGGGACTGGGCAAGACAACGCTTGCGGGGATTATCGCCAATGAGATGGGAGTTCATTTGAAGGTAACCAGCGGGCCGGCCATAGAGAAACCGGGAGAGATGGCGGCAATTCTCAACAACCTGGAGGAGGGAGATCTGCTTTTTGTAGATGAGATACATCGTTTAAACCGTCAGGTGGAAGAGGTTCTCTATCCGGCCATGGAAGATTACTGTATTGATATTATGATCGGGAAGGGCTCCACTGCCCGGTCCGTGCGGCTGGAACTGCCCAGGTTCACTCTGGTGGGCGCAACTACCAGAGCAGGCCTTCTGACGGCACCGCTGAGAGACCGGTTCGGAATGATTTATCATCTGGAATTTTATACCATACAGGAACTGCAGATGATCATTCTGCATTCGGCAAGAATGCTGGCTGTGGAAATCGAGCCGGAAGGCGCACTGGAAATGGCCCGCAGAAGCCGGGGAACGCCCAGACTTGCCAACCGTATTTTAAAAAGGGTACGTGATTTTGCCCAGGTGAAATATGATGGGATTATTACTGAGGAGGTGGCCAGAACTGCCCTTGATCTGATGGATGTGGACAAACTGGGACTGGACCATATCGACCGGAACATACTGCTGACTATGATTGAGAAATTTGACGGCGGCCCTGTGGGACTGGATACACTCGCCGCCGCAATCGGAGAAGATGCGGGAACCATAGAAGACGTCTATGAGCCCTATCTGATCAAAAACGGTTTTCTGAATCGCACGCCCAGAGGCAGGGTGGTTACGGAGCTGGCATATCGGCATCTGGACTGTGGGATTTACAGGAACAGACGCGGCGATATATGATAAGTAAATAGAACAAAAAAGAAAGGAAACAGAGACTGAGATGAAAGTAAAATCAAGTAATTATCTGAAAGAGATGAAACCTGTGTTGATTCATCTGCGGGACAGACTTCTGGAAGAATACCCGTATGTGTCCATTCTGGCCACAGATTCGGTATCCAGACAGTATTCCGTATCCAGAACGGTGACATCCGCGAATATGATTCCGCTGATGTCCGGACGGGGATTCGTCATAAAAATCTATGACGGGACGAGCTACGGGGAGTATTCTTTTAATGAGATTTCGGAAGAACGAATTGAGGAAATCCTCCGCAGGATCAGGGAAGAACTCTGGCCCATGTCGAAAAAACTTCCCCAGGGAGTGAAGAAAAGCGTCTATGCCATGGTAGAGGATGAGCCAATGGTATTTGCAGACAGCACAGAATATGAGATTGATCCTTTGGCGTACGGAGACGAGGCAATTCTCCGGGAATTGACCCAGATCAGCGAGACCGGCAGAGCCTGCAGCGAAAAGATACTGGACTGCAGAGCATTTGCCAGTTTTCAGAAATACAGTAAGCTGTTTCTCTCAAAAAATCGTGATATGGAGCAGAATGTACTCTGGATGGCAGGCGGATTCAGCGTGATGGCATCCAGAGGAGAGGAGATCAAGAGCAGTTATAAAAGCTTTTCCAATCTGGGCGGTGCGGAGGTCCTGGAGAGAATGCGGGACGGCGTGGAAGATACGGCACGGGTGGCTCTGGAGCTGCTGGACAGCGAGCCCATCAGGCCCGGTGAATACACCTGTATCTGCAGGCCCGAAGTTACCGGTATGATTGTGCATGAGGCCTTCGGTCATGGTGTGGAAATGGATATGTTCGTGAAAAAGAGAGCACAGGCAGAAGAATTTGTGGGAAAGCAGGTGGCCTCTGACCTGGTTACCATGCATGACGGTGCCGGAGCCGCTGGAGAAGTCGCCACATATTTCTTCGACGACGAAGGGATTCCGGCAAAGGATACCACGATAATCGACCATGGCATTCTGCAGGCCGGAATCAGTGACGCGCAGTCGGCCATGCACCTGGGAACGGCACCTACCGGAAACGGTCGGAGGGAGAGCTATCAGAGGAAAGCTTATACCAGAATGACCAATACTTTTTTCGAAGGCGGTGTGGACAGGGTGGAGGATATGATTGCCTCTGTTGATTATGGCTTTCTGCTGGAAGAACCTTCCAGCGGCATGGAAGACCCGAAAAACTGGGGAATTCAGTGCATGGTCAGCATTGCCCGGGAGATCAGAGACGGAAAGCTTACCGGTAAGATCTTCTCCCCTGTGGTGCTTACGGGATATGTGCCGGATCTGCTGAAATCTATCAGCATGGTGTCGGAAGAGGTTGAACTGGGCGGCGGAGGTATGTGCGGCAAGGGCTACAAAGAATGGGTCAAGGTGTCTGACGGCGGTCCGCATATCAAGGCCAGAATACGTCTTGGCTGACAGACTGCAGCAGTTTCAAAGAGACAGTATTACCTGATTTGCAGTCTGGAGGGTACTGATTTTGCAAAAAGAAAAGCGATTTGTATGACACAGCGCAGAAATGAGGAAAGCATGATAGAAAGAATATTATCCGCACTGAAAAGGAGCGGAGTGGAATTATATCAGATTACCGAAACCAGAGAAGAATCCGCGGAGCTGTTTTTTATCCGAAAATCTCTTGATATGCAGAGGAGGAAAGAAATCCGTCAGGCGCAGGTGGTGGTCTATAAAGAATTTACAGAAGGTGAAAATCATATGCTGGGTTCGGCTTCTGTACAGATTCAGGACAGCTTTACCGGGGAAGAGATGGAAGAAATGTTCCGGGACGCTCTCTATGCGGCAGGTTTTGTCAGAAACAAATACTATGAGCTGTATGCCGGGCAGAAGGAAGCGTCGGCAGAGGACAATCTGCCCGATACTTCTCTGACGGAGATGGCAGAGCTGTTTACGGAAGCTCTGTATGCGGAAGATACTGAGACAGATGTATTCCTGAATTCTGCGGAAGTCTTCGCCACGAAGACCACCTGCCATATTCTCAATTCCCGGGGCGTGAATGTGAGCTACCGGAAGAGCCGGATCCAGGGAGAATTTGTGGTACAGTGTATTGACGGTCAGGATGTGGAGACCTATCAGGATTTTGCCTATAATGATTTGAATACAGAAGCTCTCCGCAAAAAGGTGAGAGACACCCTGGAAATGACACGGGCCAGAGCGAAAGCTGTTTCCGCACCTCCGGCGGGGGAATATCGTGTGATGATATCCGGCCCTTATGTAAAACAGATTTTCAGTTACTATGTGGAACGTTCCGATTCCTATATGATTTATCCGAAGTATTCTGCCTTTCAGGAAGGCTGTGAAGTACAGGGAGAAAAGGTGGAGAAGGATCGAATCAATCTGACGCTGAAGGCACTGGAGCCCTACAGCGCCGAGGGGATTCCCATGAGAGACAGAGAGCTGATTCGGGACGGGAAGCTTAAGCTGATTCACGGAAGCAACAGGTATGCTTATTATCTGGGCCTGGAGCCCACCGGCAACTATCGTTGCTGCAAAGCGGAAGCCGGGAATGTATCCGTGGAGGAAATGAAGGCGGCACCTTATCTCGAGATTGTGAACTTCTCCGACTTTCAGATGGACAGTTTCACCGGACACTTCGGGGGAGAAATCAGACTTGCTTTCTGGTACGACGGAGAGAGGAAGATTCCGGTTACAGGAGGTTCTATCAACGGCAATATTCTGGAAGCCCAGAAGAATCTGCTCTTTTCCCGGGAAATGCAGACAGAGGAAACGTTTGAAGGTCCTGTGTCAGTGTGTATGGAGGGAATTAATGTGGCAGGGTAAGCCGGCGGAAGGCTATGGAAAATTCAATGGGAGAAACAATTGGGAGAAACGAACAATTTATGATTGCGAAAAAGTAAATCCCATGATATCATAGGGATAAATCTTTCAGCTTGCTGATAAGCCCGGCTAAAATTCCGGGAATAACTTCTCGGAATCTCAATGAATGTGATTCTAACTGAAAATTGACAACTGAATATGGTGCAGGAAAAGAAATTTGAGAAAAATGGACATAAACATTGGACATAGTGGGTACTATGCCTTGAAAAATCTTATGGAATCGCTTAAGATATCATTATTAGGCGGCTAAACCTAAGAATGATTCTTGAAATGCCTCAGTCGATGGCATTTCCCAGGCATCAAGATGCTGTAACATCATGATGCCGTAGAGGCGGCAGTACCACATCTTCGTAGAGCGGTGCCTGCCGTCTTCTAATTTATAGTCCTCTTTCTCCCGCTTGTTGGAGCGCTCCACGGAAGTTCTTCTGTCATATTCCTTTTCCCATGCTTTAGAGTCCCTTGGCGGTATGTTGAATAACCTTGGATTGTCATTGGTAAAGATGTGTACGGTTCTTCCATATTTTGCCGGTGAACAGGGGTGTTCACAGAAGCAGCCACGTTTCCG
>NZ_JANJZD010000059.1 GCF_024623325.1 Acetatifactor muris | reverse complement strand
TGTCACTAAGAAGGAAGCGGTTTAACATAAGCTTTGCACCGGCACAGTTTATCGAAGAACTGATGAAAATTTAAAAATCCGCAATTTAGGATTTGAGTGGGAGTAAACATTCATGCGTTTGTCGTGTCAAGTCCCATATTTATCTTGACAAATATTTCCAGATAGATTAGAATAATTTTAAATATTTTAAAATCATTCTAAATACATAGACTTCATATTGAGGTTTACGGCATATGACAAAATATGAAAAGGAAATATATGACATTATCAACAGCTCGGCAGAGCATCTGACAGCAGAACAGATATACGGGCAGGTCCGGCAAAAGTATCCCGGCGTGGTGCTTGCAACCATTTATAACAATATCAACCGACTCTGGGATGCCGGATTAATCCGCAGAGTCTCCATAGACGGGATGCCGGATCATTATGACCGGGTAAAACGCCATGATCACCTGGTCTGCAAATGCTGCGGAAAGATTGCGGACATTACCTTTGATGATCTGACCTCATCCCTGCATCAGTCTCTGGGAGAAGAGTTTCTTTACTATGATCTGAAAGTTTTCTACCTCTGCCCCGCCTGCCGACAAAAAAGCAGTGAGCAGCAGAACTTAAAATAAGGAGAACAAAATTATGGACAACAAGACAATGTACAAACTGACCTATGGCCTGTTCGTCTTAACTTCCTCTTTTGAGGGAAAAGACAGCGGCTGTATCATCAACACAGCCGGACAGGTCACTTCCGAACCCAACAGAATCAGTATTGCAGTAAACAAGACAAATTTCACACAGGAACTGGTACAGAAAAGCGGCAGGTTCAATATTTCCGTTTTAAGCGAAAATGCTGATTTCGAGCTGTTCCGTCATTTCGGCTTTCAGTCCGGACGTACCGTGGATAAATTTGCCGGTTTTACGGACTGCAGACGCAGCGCCAACGGCATTTATTATGTGACCGCGGGGACCAACGGCTACATCAGCGCCACAGTGGAACAGACCGTTGACCTGGGAAGCCATACTCTGTTTATCGCTTCCGTGGATGATATGGAAGTACTGTCGGATGCTCCCTCCACAACATATGCTTATTATCAGTCCTCTATCAAGCCAAAGCCCCAACAGCCCGCCACCACCGGCAAGACAGTCTGGCGCTGTACGGTATGCGGACATATATACGAGGGTGAAGAGCTTCCCGCAGATTACATCTGTCCGCTGTGCAAGCACCCCGCTTCCGACTTCGAGAAGGTAACTGTGTAGAAATCAGTGATACAGCCTGAAAACCACGACAGTTCAGACAGACCGGAGAGGCCAGTGAGCTGCCTGGATTATTCAGATAAATAAAATTTCATTTAAGGAGAACAAAACTATGAGCGGAAAATACGCAGGAACACAAACCGAGAAAAATCTCCAGGCAGCATTTGCCGGAGAATCCCAGGCCAGAAACAAGTATACTTATTTTGCCTCTGCAGCCAAAAAAGAAGGCTTTGAGCAGATAGCTGCCCTGTTTCTCAAGACCGCGGACAATGAGAAAGAGCATGCAAAAATGTGGTTCAAAGAATTAAACGGCATCGGCGATACCGCCGCCAATCTGAATGCAGCTGCAGACGGTGAAAATTTCGAGTGGACAGATATGTATGACGGCTTTGCCAAAACCGCTGAGGAAGAAGGATTTCCCGAACTGGCGGCGAAATTCCGCATGGTAGCCGCAATTGAAAAGCATCATGAAGAGCGGTATCGCGCGCTGCTCAGGAACGTGGAAATGGCGGAGGTATTCGCCAGGAGTGAAGTGAAGGTGTGGGAGTGCCGCAACTGCGGTCATGTGGTGGTGGGCACCAAAGCTCCGGAAGTCTGTCCCGTCTGCGCACACCCTCAGGCCTACTTTGAAGTGAGTGCAGACAACTATTAATTGAAGCTCTGTTCTATATAAGCTGTCGGGAAATATGAAATTTTGTCTCTGTCAGATGTTGATGAAGACCTGTTAAATATTTCCCGACGGCTCTTTTTTATCCTGTCAAAAGACATGGAAACAATTGACAAACACACGGTATTTCCCATATAATATGAATGGTTAAATACATAGACCATACTATTTTTACAAGTTGGAGGGGTACCAGAAAATGAAAAGCATTCGAACGAAAATAACCTTATGTCTCATAGTAACCGTTGTGACAGCGCTGGTCGCAGCAGGATTATCCGGTATTATTCCCAATTACCACAGTATCATTTCCACTGTGGACCACATGATGAGCGAAACTGCAGTTCTGGCTGCGGAACGCGTGGAACAGGAACTGACCGCTTACAAAAATGTAGCCATGGACACGGGATGTATTCCAGACTTATCTGATCCGAACTTATCCCCGGATGAAAAAAAGGTCATCATTGATGAGCGCTGTATTATGCATAATTTTCAGCGCGGAAATATCATCGGCACAGACGGTATCAGCATTTTCGACGGAAAGGATTATTCCGACCGCGAATATGTGAAGCAGGCTATGGAAGGCAATGTCTATGTATCGGAACCGCTGATCAGCAAAATCACCGGGGAGCTGTCTATTATGGTTGCCGCACCGCTTTATGCCGACGGGATTTACGGCTCTTCCATTACAGGTGTGGTATACTTTGTTCCTCACGAAACCTTTCTGAATGATATTGTTTCTTCCATACAGATTGGGGAAAACAGCAGAGCTTATATGATTAACAAATCCGGTGATACCATCGCTGATATTACCCTTGATACCATTACTGTCCAGAACATTGAATCCGAAGCGCAGAATGATTCCTCCCTGAAGGATCTGGCGGCAATCCATGAAGCCATGCGCCGTGGGGAAAATGGATTCGGCAGCTATAAAAGCATTGACGGGAACATGTTCATGGCTTATGCTCCTGTAAAAGACACGGACGGCTGGAGTATCGCAGTCACTGCTCCTCAGCTGAACTATCTGTCTACTACCTATACCGGAATGGCAATTAACATTGTTGTAATGATTATATCGGTTCTCATTTCCATCATAGTCGCCCTGTTATTGGCCGGACACATCAGCAGGCCTATGAAAGCCTGTGCGAAGCGGATGCAGCTGCTTGTGGAAGGAGATCTGGACACCCCGATGCCGAAGATCAGCAGTCGTGACGAAACAGGTATGCTGGCGGAATCCACAGCTTCTCTGGTAGAGGGATTGAGCACTATTATACACGATATCAGTTATCTTCTGAACCAGCTGGCAAGTCAGAATCTGGACGTACATACCAGTCATGAAGAAGTGTATGTGGGAAGCTTTCGGAACATCCTGCTTTCCATGCGTCATATGAAGCTGCAGCTCAGCGAAATCATGCGACAGGTGAACCGTTCCGCGGATCAGGTATCCTCCGCAAGTAACCAGTTGTCCGCAAGTGCTCAGACACTCAGCCAGGGTACAACCGAACAGGCCGGTTCCGTACAGGAGCTGGCAGCGCGAATCAACGAGATTTCCGGGCAGGCTAAGGATACGGCCGAGGGCGCGAAGACAGTCCGCAATCAGACGCACCGAACCGGGGAGGAAGTCTCCCTCTGCAACCAGCAGATGCAGAATCTTATGGAAGCCATGGATAAAATTCAGAACAGTTCCAATGAAATTGAGAAGATTCTCAAGACCATAGAGGATATTGCATTCCAGACCAATATACTGGCTCTGAATGCCGCTGTGGAAGCAGCCCGGGCCGGCAGCGCAGGCAAAGGCTTCGCCGTTGTGGCAGAGGAAGTACGCAGTCTGGCAGGCAAATCCGCAGAAGCTGCACAGAACACTTCAGCACTCATCGAGCGCTCTACCGAAGCGGTACATGAAGGCTCCCAGATCGCCAATCACACGGCAGGTATTCTGCTGGAGGTTGTGAACAGTATCCAGTCCGTGGTAGATTCTATTGACACTATCGCCGCGGTATCCACTGAACAGTCAGATGCAGTGTGGCAGGTTTCCGAAGGAATCAACCAGATATCCATAGTGGTACAGACTAACAGCGCAACGGCCGAGGAAGGCGCGGCAGCCAGCGAGCAGCTCTCTGCGGAAGCCGCCGGTTTAAAGCAGCTGGTAAATCAGTTTACCCTTGCCTCTGAGTAATTCTGCAATATAAATCGCTGCCACACCTCTCCAATATTGGTGTGGCAGCGATTTTTCACTTACTCGTAATCACCGCTCCATTCTATATTCTCACCGTCACCGGTATCATCGGGCACGGGATCCGGCTCCGGTGCAGGCACAGGGTCCGGTGCCGGTGCAGGTGCATCATTGTGATCATCATTATCATCATGGTCGTCATTGTCATTATACTCAGGTTCGGAATTTACAGGAGCTGTCGGCGGTGCCGGCGTCTGTGTCACAGCGGGTGTCACGGGACGATTTACACCAGAAGAAGTATTTTGCGGTCTCACTGCTGCAATTTCATCCACAGTAAGCCCGCTGCTCTCCCGGTCCAATGTCTGCAGCTGTGCCGCATATTCTCCGGCCCGGGCATCCGCAAGCTGTGCTGCCAGTGTCTGCCACGCCTCTGACGGCTGCATGACAGGATCTGCCGCTATCAGCTCAGACACGGTTCCGGCACTGTTCCAGCGCACTCCGTCATACCATTCCAGTTCGCCGTCGCGTACACGCAGCTGCAAATCAGCGTCCACAGTACTGCTGTCCTCTCTTTCATCAGAATTTCCTTCCATCGCCTCCCCCGAAACTGCAGAACCCCCGGCGGGTTCCGGCTCCGCATGCGCGTTATCATACATCCTGCATACCGGCACACCTACCGCAACCCCCGCGGAAAATAAAACGATTCCTGCCAGAATTTTAATGATTATTATACCTTTCATCCATATCCCTCCCTGCCCGCATCAACGGGTATCGATTTAATATTCCTCTTCTCAGCTGATCCGTCACTGTCTACAGAACAGATGCTTATCTTCCTTCCACAGTATCCACAATACTTTTTACATAATTATAGCCGCTGCTGCCCGGCCTGAACTCTCCGGCGGCCAGAATCTGTTTCGCCACAGTGTAAATACTGCGGGCTACCGGTGGTCCGTAAATGATCAGCTGGTCTCCGTCATCTCTCTGCAGTACCGCATAGCTGCGGAATGCAAGCTCTGCGGCATACTGCTTCGCAGGCAGCTTGGTAACCACAGACGCAAAGCGATACCGCCCGTCTACCGTCTCAAAGATACGGTCATTCACAACGCCGTTCTCTGTCCAGTAAGAGCGTCCCCCTCCTACCTTCTCGCCTCCCTTGATGAAAGGATACTTCTGCAGATAAGAACCGCTGATAAGCAGTGTGCCATACTCCGTGAGACGATATCCATCCACGCCGCTGCCTAAAAGCCAGGCGCGTTTTCCTGTATCAATACCGGATTTAAAGCGCAGACCTGAATATCCCTGGACCCGGATGGAGAACCCATGGTAGCTCAGCAGATCCTGCAGTTCCGACATTGGTGTTGCCGTACAGATATCGCCCTGCCAGTTCAACCGCCACACATACATTCCTTTGGGTATGTTACGCTCATTATAATAGTACATAACCGCTGTCTTACCAGTCTTATCCGGAAGCTGCAGCGTGTAGCTGCCGCCGTTTTTCGTCGCCGTATATCGAATGCCGTCAATATAGACATCCGGATTGGCGTAACCGGCAGGCGGCGTCAGACTTACAGTGCGCGAAGGCAACGGGGGCGGCGTAGGATCCACCGGCGGGGGCGTGGGCTCCACCGGCGGGGGCGTGGGCTCCGGAACATATTCCACCGTCTGGCGACGCACTATGACTGAATTGCCTGTCCTGGTGGCAACATATACCTTATCTCCCACTGCAGCTGCCTGAAACTCATCTGCCTGTCCGTTTAATCCTTCATAACAGGATACAAAACTGTCTCCTGCAAGGCGCAACATCCCTGCCTGATTCGCAGATGTGTCCAGATAGGCCAGATACACAATCTCGCCCGCCGTCACCAGAGAAGCTCTGAAATAGTTCGACATCTGGGGAACCGCCACCTTCTTCCATGCAGAACCATCCCAGATGGTCAGATGCGGAGAAATCCCCGATGTGCCCGAGAGCCCATAAATCTTCGTATTTGTGCAGTGCAGCAGATTCAGAGTATTGCCATCTGCGCCGTAATCATATACTGTGGTCCAGACTCCCGTTGCAGGATTGTAGGTGTCTATCTTCGCATTTCCGCCTCCAAAATCCGCATATGCCACATAGAACAGGTCACCCCGCTTTACCACAGTGGGATTGCAGAAATCTATGGCGTTGCGGTCATCTGTCACGATTGTCCCGTTCAGATTCCGTATCACAAGCTGCTTCCGTCCCCCCTGTGGTCGCTGATATGCCGCATAAATCTCGTTTCCCTCCACCACAAGCTGCAGCGAATTCGGATAGGATATCGTATCAATCCGAACGGGTACACTCCAGCTGCTGCCATTCCAGACACTGTATACAGGATAACCGGCACCGTCCAGGTATGCCAGATACAGACTGCCGCCGCAGGAAGCCAATGCAGTGACAGAATTCACGCAGGCGGACAGCGTGCTTCCCAATCGCTGCCAGGCACCGGCAGACTCATCCCATCTGACCACACATGCCTGACCCGATGTATTCACATAACTCAAATATAAATTTCCTGCCGGGTCGGAATACAGTTGGGTATCTGACAGCACATCCCGTGCCGCCGTACCTCCCAGCGCCTGCCAGCTGTCGCCGTAATCCGCAAACTCCACCTGAAACGTGATACTATTCTTATCAGCAGAACGCTCCAGATTGCTGATGCGAATCCCGCTGTTGCTGCCGTCAGAATAATGGAGGGTGTTCTGGGAAACAGGGGCTGACAGATCTGTACTGCCATAGGCCGTCTCTCCGGCAGTACCATTCAAAGCGGCTCCCACTGTACTCACTGTGCAGTCGTCAGGAGCTGAGACGCCGGGACGATATACATAGATATAATTCCCTCCGGCGATGTTGGTATGGTCAGGTACACTGTCGTCCACCCGGTACATCAGCAGCCCCTCATCCACCAGATGATCATATTCGCCCATAGGCATCGACTTGCGATATTCCAGACAGATGGTTTGAGAATCTCCCTGGGGCAGAGGCGTCTGGATGGTATAAAGTCGGACCCCGCCGGCAGTGTCCGGCTGACTGACAGCCGTTAACCTGTATGTGCCGCCGGCAGTAATCTCTGCCACACTGCCTCCCTCCAGCCATCCCATTTTCTTTCTGAGATATCCCAGTACATATTGTGGTGTCTGTCCGCCCGCAGAGGCCATTATATCCCATATGCCCACCGGACCTGTAGCTACTTCCGTCCCGCTGCTGACGTTCAGGCGATACAGATCCGGCAGTCCCAGCGAATGCAGGAACTCATGAATGTTCACGCTCTTGTCAAACAGCATGCTGGAGGTCAAAGCATTGTAGTTGCTGACGGAAAGTCCATTGATCTTATCGCTCCCCGAAGAGCTGTTGCCATAGTTGGCTTTGAACGAGCTCTCTGTATTATTGACGACAACATTTCCCTCTACTATAATCGTCAGATTGTCAATCACATTGTCTCTGTCCAGATCCAGAGACTGCTTGCCCACATATAAGGGATCTCCTGGCTGAGCTTTCTGAATTCCTCTGATCACCTCTTCTACTATGGCATCTCCCGTATCATACCCTGTTCGTG
Source organism: Acetatifactor muris (assembly GCF_024623325.1). Lineage (GTDB taxonomy): Bacteria > Bacillota > Clostridia > Lachnospirales > Lachnospiraceae > Acetatifactor > Acetatifactor muris. Next base: position 12,493 of record NZ_JANJZD010000059.1, on the reverse strand, counting down.
ATAATTCAAAGACCTGAACACTCTGACTTTCATCCATACGATTGTCTATCTGGGGAAAAAGATTCGTAACCTTTACCTTACCGCAGGTAATTACAGATATGTAATCGGAAAAAGAATTTTCCTTGTTACTGTCGGTCCATGATTTTCTTCCGCTGTACATATTCTTAATGGTTTCCCACTTAACAGCCAGCGTATTTCCCGTTTCTCCCCGCATCTTCACAAGAATGACCAGGTTGGCCATCTCCTTCACAGTTCCCGCTGCCTCCGCCGGCGCATCTCCGGTAATTGCCAGGCCGATAACCAGCAATAGGGCAAGGAGCATGCTGCAACATCTCCTGTACAATTGTCCTCTCTTCTTCACAGTGCACCCCCTTATTCCCATATCTCAAGCCGGGGCAGCCCCAGCGTCTCACAGTCCATGCGAAAAGTGTCTCTGGAAGCACCTTCCTGATAAAGATATCGTCTGCCTCCAACTTCATACGCATATACCACGCCTCCGGCCTGCGTCACCTTCTCCTGCTGCTCTTCCATAATGGAACCGTCCTCTCCCAGAGTACCCGCATAGGTTACACCTTCATACTCCACGGAAAGGGAATTCACACAGATATCCTTGTCCAGAACCGCCTGATATCTCTTATAAAGGGTACCCTCCCTGTCATACCAGCAGACTTCCGCGTCACCGTTGTAAGCGCCCTCCGAGAATACTGCGGAGGCAATCAGACTCCCCGCATCATTGATGCGTCCGTACAGACAGGTTCCGTCAGCGGCAAGAAGATACACCTCTGTCTCATACCCGTCACTCTCAATCTGGGCCTTCAGATTCTCACTCTCATAACAGGTGCGGGTGGCAAATATCTCCGGAGCCTCCTGGAAAGTTTCCCGCCAGTCCTCCCCCTCTGTAACCGAGCGCAGTGCCCCCCCCGTCCTTCTGTGTCAGTGCCTGCTGCAGCGCTGTGACCAACGCGGCTGCCGCATCCTCTTCCGAAGTGTACCGAACTGCCAGATCCTGCAGCAGATGCACATATTTTTCATCAGGATACAATCGAAAGGCCCACCAGAGCATACGACGCTGCGCCACGGCATCTCCGGAATCGGCATATAGCTGTGCCATCTCCAGATAATCTTCCTCATTGCAGAGGTCCCTGGCCAGCAGCTCCTCATAAAAAGCAAGCTTCTCTTCCGGCGCATTTCCCGTGGCTGCAAGGCCGTTTCTCAGTTGCGTTTCTGACTCCATCTGCTTCGGTGATGTCACTTCTTCCGGCTGCGTCTGTGTAGTCGACATATCCGGCTCTTCCACAGACAGTTCATTTCCATTCCCACCTCCGACACAGGCTGTAAGCATGCTGACTGCCAACACCGCAGCCACTGCTGCACACACTGCTTTTTTCATAAATAAAACTTCCTCCTGTACTTTTCTTCATCCTTCCGGCGGTTTCCTGCACACAAAAAACTGTTCATAAAAAACTTTGCATTTTATCTCAGAATCCATTCGCACAGACAAGGCGGCGAAAACCGTAGCGGGCTGCTGCTGATAACAGCGCAGCATGTGTGAACCAAAACAAGCTAAATGTAAAGATTGTTTTATGAACAGTTTCTATCATTACTTACCTGGATTGAGTATACAATAAATCCTGTGAAATTCCAAGCAGTTTTTTCCCTTACTGTGTGACTATAATCACACCTTAAATGTGTAAATCTTTTCTCTCAAATGTCATAATCCCCAGCACATACAGCATGACAGAACCTGCCAAAAGCACAAATATGCCAGCGATTGCACCGCTTTCACCAGCAATCATGCCATCAGGGTTAAAAAGAGTGAAAAACGTGAAATACTTTGCATTTTCCGCCTTTCCGCCAACATTTGCAAGCATCTGTAACACATACATAAATGCCGGGATACCCGCGCCAAATGCAACACTGTATTTCGTATCAGAAAAAATACAGGATGAGAGAAAGCAGATGCTTCCAATAAACAAATGCAGGCACAGTAATCCGCCATTCAATACAAGCAATGCTGTAATGTCCAGTTCTCCCGGAAAACCACTTTCAGCGCAGATTAATTCCACAATTGTACTGTAAAAAACCAACAGCAGAATCCCGCTCACAAGTACCTTCACCTGGGTAAATGCTATCGTACGACGTTTTACAGGTGCGGCAACCAGCGAAACCATGGAACCCTTATCCACGTATTTTGCAATCAGACCATTCCCGCGTAATATGCAGAACAGCATGGGAAAAATCAGCAGTATAAATCCATAAAGGTAAGATACCATAAATCCCAGAAGATCTGCAGAATTCGCTTTCATACCCACAGATGCCATCAATTCCGACATGGCTTCCGTAAAACTGTCCAACATTTTCATCATTTGAGGGTCATACATATTGATGATAACAGAAACATACATGGTAATAACCGCACAAAAAATGATAAGCAACTTAAAGCTTCCTTTTACTTCACGTTTATATAATGCCATATTACTCATTGCTGTCACCTCCGTAATAACTCATAAAGATTTCTTCCAGGCTCTGCTTTGTTGTAACAGTGACTTTCTCCCCGTTGCATACACCGCCGAAATCTGCGGCAAATGCTTTCGCGGCAGCTTCGTCTTCAAGAGTTACCATGTAACTGCGGGTATGACGCTCACGCAATGCTGCGGCAGAATCAACAGCAATCATCCTGCCTTTCCGTATAATGCCGATGCGGTCGCAGGTCCGTTCCACCTCCTCAAACATATGACTTGACATCAAAACCGTTTTTCCACGTTCTTTTTCTTCAGCAACCAGATTAACAAACCTGCTTTGCATCAGCGGGTCAAGTCCGCTGGTTGGTTCGTCAAGAATCAGAATATCCGGGTCGTGCATAAATGCGGCGACGATTCCAAGCTTCTGTTTCATACCTTTACTCATTTTCTTAATCTTGCTTTTGGGGTCTAATTCAAAACGTTCCAGCAATTCCTCCATGCGGCTCTGTGTGCCGATTTTACGATATTCTGCGGTGAATCTCAAAAAATCCGTGCCTGACATATCATCAAAAAAGCTGATTTCACCGGGAATATACCCAAGCCTTGCCTGCACCTTATCCCTTTCGCTCCAGCAGTCCAGACCGTCAATGGTACATTTTCCTGATTTTGGTTTTAGAAATCCCATCAAATGGCGTATGGTTGTTGTCTTACCTGCACCATTCGGCCCCAAAAATCCAAAGGCTTCCCCTTGCTTCACCTGGAAAGATATACCAAATATTCCTTTTCCTCCCCCATAGTCACGTACAAGATTTTCGATTTTAATGACGCCCATAAATATTCCTCCCTAATTTAAATCGCTGCGCGACAGCACTAAAGGGTAAAGTCGCTTCGACACACCTGTAATGAGAGAAACTTTTATTCGAAAGGGTACTCATAAAAGTTCCAAACTAAATATACCTGTTTAAATTAAATTTTCAAGCCCCCAATGCAAAGAACTGATGAAATATCAATAAGCGAATGAAAAATTACAGATAATTATCGATTATGTGGAAAATCATTTACAGCGAAAAGAAGAAGCGATTGACAGTGAAGAAATCTCTAAAATTGCAGGATATTCTATCTCGTACAGTCAGGAAAAATATTCAAACTCAAAAGAAGCCCTGTCTGTTTCAAAGGCAAACAAGGTAGCGCCCCCTTTACGAAACCGATAGAAAGCCCGGCATGACGCACTTTCATGAATCGTCCTTACCATATTTCCATTCAACGGAGCCTTAAGGGGGCGTCCCGATGTTTCCAGCAGACGGGCTTCCAATTCCAGACTGCCCTGTATCACCCGGACTATATTGTTTTGAATTTTGACGACTTTTGCTCCCAGATAAGTAGCCAGCCTATACTCTTTTCCCCGCCATAATACAGCACCTATAATACCGGTAAAATGGATACCCGCCATGGGAATATCCGCCACTGACAGCATCAAAGACCCCTCGGGAAAGAAGCACTGCGTCCAGATATACTCCTTGGGGAATGAACGGCCCCGGTCCCCTTCCCAATACCCCCAGGCATTCCGAAAAAAATATTTCTGCCCATTGATGCACACATTCCCTTTGACCGGATGACGCATACTCCACACGCCATGGCGGCATTCCATAAATGGCACCAGCGTAAACGGTCCCATAATATCATATTTTAACGGAAAAAGCATCCCAAAATCCAATCTTCCACTCACAGTTACCTGCGGTGTGTGCATTGCCAGATGTATGCCTTTTTCACCGAATCGGTTTTCTCCAATAAAAATATTCCGTTTTGTCCGTTGAAAGACGTCCGCCGGGAACATAACTGTCCAGGCATCATTGTCCGTGATGACCTGAATAGAGCAGGTGCGTTTATTCCCTGTGTTGTGAATGGCCGGTATTACCGCCAAAGTCTGTGTATCGGACTGACATTTAAAATACCAGCCATAAAAAGAATGATGCATATGCTTTCTCCATGAAAAATAATACTTATTTTACCACGGATCCATTCGATTTATTCATAGGGCAGAAAGGTACAGCGATATCATATCCAAATCAGACAGGGCACATAAAGGATACTTACCGTGTAAACATATTACCTAAATCTCCAACTTTCCAGGTTCAATCCTTCCATTCCTGATCTGCACAATCTCATCTGCTTCATTGGCCAGATATTTACTATGCGTAACCACAATTACACATTTCCCCAGTTCATGGGCAGTCCGCTTTAACAGAGCAACGATCCCTTCTGCGGTCTGTTCATCCAGATTTCCCGTAGGTTCGTCCGCCAGTAAAACCTTTGCTTTGCTTGCCAGCGCTCTTGCAATCGCTACCCGCTGCTGCTGCCCGCCGGACAGTTTCATTACATTTCGTTTCCATGCCTCCTTCGGAAGATTCACTTTTGAAAGCAGTTCTTCGGGCCGGTCTGTTCCTCCCAATTTTACATTTTCCTCCGCAGTCAGATAATCAATCAGATTATATTCCTGAAAAACCAGAGATACATGGTTCCTTCTGTGAGCATTCAGTCCTTTCATAAGGATATCTTCCCCTTCATAGAGAACAGCCCCTCGGGTTGGACTGTCAAGCCCTGCCAGCAAGGACAAAAGCGTTGTTTTTCCGGCCCCGCTGGCTCCAATGATGGTATAAAACTTTTTTTCTTCAAACCGGACAGTAATATTGTTTAAAACTTTTCTGTCCTTTTGGGACTTATACGCATATTCTACATTTTTTGCTTCTAATATCATTCAGCTTTCCTCCATTTCCCAGTTCGGTTTTTTTATAGACTTCCTGACGCTACCAATTTTCCAGAAGCTGCCTCATTAAAAAATTCTGCTAATCCTTTGGCAATCACCACTCGCTGCTTACTCAGGAATTAATACATTGGTGTACTGGAGTCTATAACCTTTCATGCAACAGCCCATTAATACCTTTTCATAAATCCTGCAGGATATCCCTGGGATTCCTTTTCAGGATGGCGATTCCCGATACACAGACGGATATTGTAATCAGCAGGGCAATTCCCGCAGCATCCTGCATTACCATCCCGGAGGTAATTTCCGCCTGCACCCCCAACACATCCTGCCCTGATTTCTCGTAGGAAAATGCCACTTTTCCCTCATCCAGTAACTCCTGTTCTTCCCCGCTCCGGATCTGCTGTTCCGCCAGATAATCCGCTGTCAGACCTGACACGCCCGGCGCCGCCAGAAAGGAAAGCACCACAGCCGCCGCCCCAATCATAAGCGCTTCTGTCATCATCTGTTGTAAAATCTGCCTCTTTGAAGTCCCCATTGACAGCATAATTCCAATTTCCCGATTCCGGCTTTTCATCCAGAACTGAAAAATCAGAAACAGGATAACCAGGCCTGCCCCCGAAATAACCCAGACGAAAACTCTGCTGTACTTCTCCATTTCGTTAAAATTGGCGGACAGGGTATTCATATTTCCGTTATTGTCAATCAGATCATACCGTTCCCAGGCGATTTCTGCCTCCGTGACCCTTTTCTTTACGGTTTCATAGTCATTCACATCCGCAATCTTGAAATATGCCTTCTCATATAAGGGGTCCCCTGCTTTTCCGTCCACCTTTTCGGGGAAATCCAAATCCGTAAAAATAATATTTTCAGATCGGTAGGTATCTCCGAACATATACGGGGCTATTGGCTGATTCACCTGATAGATGCCCACAACTTCCGCTTCATAAGTCATGGAATCCTCGTTCTCACGGCATTTGCCGAATCGGATTCTGCTGCCGATCTGTAATTGATTTTGATCTGCAAGCTCTGCGGAAATGACACACACATCCTGTTCCCCTTCTTTCACCATTCTGCCCTCTTTGATAAAGGCATTGCCCGAAAGAAAATTAGAGTCCATGGACATATCTTTGTTTCCAACCAGTGACACGCCGCCGAGATCGCTGTACTGGTCCACATCCTCATCCTCAATGCGGATAAAATCAACCGGTCTTACGGCAGTTGTAACTGTTGTAATATTGTAGTCGGCAATCCCTTCCGTGCCTGCTATTGTTTCAATATCCTCCACCAACAGCGTTTCAAAAGAATTGTCCGTCCATGTTCTCCAGTTTTCAAATCCGTTTATTGTCACTTTTTCCTGATGGTATCCGCCCAGGCTGCCTTCCTTATGGCCAAGCTGCCCTGCTAACACATCAATCCTTCGGTGCCTGTCTGCTTCATTTTCCTCCAGCAGAAGCCCTGCCCCGATTGCCTGCCTTGTGTGATCCTGCATTTGAATCGTTGCCTTCCCGCTGCTCATTCCGGACAGCAGCAACAGGCTGATGGTAAACACCGTCACAAACAGCAGGACGCTTTTTACCGGCTTTCTCATAACGCAGCACCATGCCAAATGAAAACCTGTCATTTCCTAGCCCTCCATTTTTGATAAAATGTCTTTTGGATTTGTTCTGAAAACAGGCAGCAGTGAAATACAGACCGCCGCCACTGCCATACAGCCTCCTGCAAAGAACATGGCTGCAAGGTCCCCTGCCTGCAGGGAAACGGATAAAAGGACTGCCGTATTGTCTTCCATGAGCAGTTTTTCCATCATTCCTGCCATTCCGCTTCCGATGACACAGGCGCCCAGTACAGACAGGCAAAAGACCGCTGCCGTTTCCACAAAAACCTGCAGGAAAATACCCTTTTTTCTTGTTCCCATACTGATAAAGACAGCTGTTTCTCTTTTTCTCCCCCGCATCCACATACAGAGCAGCAGGGACGTGATGGTTACCCCTGCGGCCAAAGTAAACAGCAGCAACAGTTTCATCACACGGACGATTCTGTTCAGCGGCACCTCCAACTGGCGATATAACATATCAGCAGTTGTGATTTTCACTCTGTCCTCTAAAATATCCTCTAATTCCCGCACCAGAACCTCTATCCCTTCCGGATTTTTGGTATAGACTGCTATCTTCCGGTAAGCTGCATGCTCAAACAGTTCCTGATAGGATGCATTGTCCACAAAAATCTGGTTTTCAACACGGTTCACTGCCGGCATGGTATTCATCTGGTTCCTCTCGCTTCCCGCAGAGAAGATACCGATAATCTTTACGCTGATGACAGTCCCGTTTTCTGTCCCCACTTTCATCTTGTCTCCGATTGCAAGACCATTGGCATCCGCCAGAACATAATTGATCACAGCCCCTTTTTCAGAATCCTCCGTAATCAGCTTTCCCTTCATCAGGCGGTATCTTACCTCACTGAAGGCACTGTCCCGCTCCAGGTCATCATAGGACAGCAGCGTTACTTTCCGATTATTTTCTTCTTCGGAGTCGCTGTTTGTAACAGGGTTAAAATCAACCGGATAAACGGCGCTGCTGCCCAGGCGGTTGACGAAAGTTACTCCGTCCAGGTCCCGAATTGCTCTCAATTCCTTTTCGGTTATCATCTGACTGTTCCCCTTCACCTCCGGTACTGCCTTGGTTCCCATCTTTTCCTGCATGGTAAGCCGGGAATCTTCCGTGGCGTGGAGAATCATGCAGGAACTCAAGATCATGCTGTTGATAAACAGCAATACCAACAGCAAAATACATGCCTTAGACTTCTTTCGGCACAAATACCGGAATGCAAGCTGATAAAATTTCAAAATCAATCCCTCCTGTTCAGGCTGTCCTGTGACATATGATAATTTTGGTTGCCGATATATGATGCGTATCCTCAAAGCTTCCATAGATAATCACACTGGCCTGTTTCTTGATGTCAGCTATGTTCGCCTGCTCCAATTCCGCCTCCCCGGTTGAAGTATAGATGGTTGCAATCTGAACCACACAGCCCTCCTCATATGTCACCACTACATTTGTATCCTCGCTTTCATGCCCGGGCGCGGCAATGACACCGGTATTTCCACCGTCTTCCGTTACGACAGGGCTTATTGTACAACTGTCATCAGAAAATTCCACAACGCTTCCTGTTATGGCCGCCGCTGCATACAGACTCTCTGCATCCACTTTCTCATCTGCGGCAGTCGGTATGGTATTATCCTGATTCTCCCGGGAAGCGTCCGCCCCGTCTGTTCCATTCCCATCCGGCAGGTCATTGCCCTCTGCCTGGTCTGTATAATCTCCTTCAGAGCCAGTGCTGTCCCGGTCATCTAATATGACGCTTTGGTCCTCTGTTCCCTGCCTCTCCCGGCTCCCTGTCCTTTCCTCTGCTCCGGTGCTGCATCCTGTAAGAGCTGACAGGCACAATCCAATTACAAAACCTTTCCACATTTTTTGATTTTTCATCCTGAAATCTCCTTTCTGTTTTTTGCAGTATAACAGCAAAGTCCTAAAAAAATCCTGTAACCGGAATCAAATTAAATGTGAATTTTTATAGGATTTTTATAGAATTCTCTGCTATACTATATAAGAAAGGGGATTTAATCTCATGAAAATACTACTGCTTGAAGATGATATAGAACTCTGCAGCTCCATACAGGATGAACTGCAAAAAGCCGGATATGTAGTTGACTGCTGCCATGACGGGGAAACAGCCATGCTCCATGCACTCAATATAGAATACTGCTATGATCTGGCAGTCATTGACCGTATGCTCCCCATCATTGACGGAATGACCATTATTAAGGCCATGCGCCGGAAGGGAATTGCAATCCCGGTCATTATTATTACAGGGATGTCTGCGCTGAATGACAGAATAGAAGGACTGGATAACGGCGCGGATGACTATCTGGTAAAGCCCTTTCATATCCCGGAACTGCTTGCCCGCATCCGGGCACTGGTCAGGCGTCCGGCAGAAATCAGGCAGGAAACATGTACCTGTTTCTCCGATCTGTCTTTCAACCAAGCGGAGCATATCCTTTCATGCGGTACAAATTCCCTGCTTTTAACCGCAAGGGAATCGGAAGTATTATCCGTTTTTATCAGCCGCCCCCAGTCTCTCATCTCCAGAGAGCAGCTGATCTACAAAATCTGGGGAACCGATACGGATATCGTCCCCGGAAACGTGGATAATTATATTTCGTTTCTTCGAAAGAGACTGAAAGAACTGGGGAGCATTTGTGAAATAAAAACGATTTACGGCTCTGGTTACAGATTGGAGACCAAAAATGCTGAATAAACTATATCAAAAACTATATATCATTTTTATCAGTTCCATGATGCTGATCATAACCGCCGTTATCGGAGTATTATACATAAATTCTGTAGATAATGAACAGCGGGTAAACAGCACTTTCTTCGGACGGCTCGCCACGCTGATGATTTATGAATTGGAGAATCCAAAAAATCATCCCCGGAAGGTTATTCAGCCTTATGAAAGCAGCTATTCTATTTTCGCCCTGCTCACAGATCCACAGGGAAATGTGATTTATGAAAGCGCTATCTCGTTTCCAACAGATAGAAACCTTTTATTAGATCGATTTTCGGAGCGGACAAACACGGAATCTACCACGGTCCTACAGCAGACTTCCGCCACAACACAAGGCGGGATTATAACCATTTCCGGTATCTCCCATGATACCTATTGGGGAATACCGGCTACAATCGTTGACAAAGACGGTTCCCTGTTCCATCTGTATTTGCTGCAGCAGAATAAGATATCATTTGAACTGATCAAAAAACAGTTATTTTTTTATATTCTCATATGGCTTATTTCTCTATTATGCGTAACAACCATCAGCCATTTTTTACTGAAATATGCCATGAAGCCAACCGAAATGGTATTGAAAAGCCAGAAGGATTTTATTGCCTCTGCTTCCCATGAATTAAAGGCGCCGCTTGCCGTCATTCTTGCCAACAATGATAAAATAAACGGCTTAAGCAGGGAGCTTCCCCCTATCCGGAAGGCCACAGCCGTTATAGACACGGAACTTCTGCATATGTCCAAATTAATAAAAGATATGCTTTTTCTGGCTTCTTCAGATGCCGGGACACGCTCCGTTTATAAAACAATGGTAAATCTTGACACCTTATTGATTACGCTTTATGAAGCCTTTGAACCGGTATGCAGCCGGAAAGGAATACCTTTGGATGCAGATTTTATGGATATCCGTTTTCCCCAACTATACACAGACCGGGAATGCCTTTTTCAGATTTTAAGCATTTTTATGGAGAATGCCGTTTCGCATTCCGAAACGAAAGCGGCCATCCAGATAAAAGCCTCTCTGTCACGCAGGGCTGTCACTATTTCTGTCATTGACCACGGACAGGGTATTTCCGCCCAGGACAAACCTTACATTTTTGACCGCTTTTACTGTGCCGATAAGTCCCATACAGATAAGTCACATTTCGGTCTCGGACTAAGCATAGCTAAAGAATTGGCAGGCTTTTTGTCCGGGAATGTGGGGGTAAGGGATACGGAAGGCGGCGGGGCTTCTTTTTTTCTTACGCTTCCGTTAAAATGAGAACCCCAATTGCCCAAAGGTTAATGAGTTTGTCACTTCTGCCAGAGCAGTATATTGTCCTGAAATCCAGCTGACAATTTCCCGGTATCTTTCAGCCACGAAAGGTAGGAGCGCACTGTGCTGCCCACCAACACATGCTGCTCAAAGTTCATGGAAAGTCCATAACCTTTGAACACTTCCTGCAAAATCCTCTCAAAACATATCGGCTCCTTGCAGATGGATAAAATCTTCTCTGCAATGCTCTGTACCTTATCCCTGTTGTAGCGGACAAGTTCCTTCACATCAGCAGCTGCATCCACATGGGCTGGAACGAACATTGTCGCCTCCATTCTCTCCACCATATCCAGTGTTTCCAGATAAGCTCCCACATCATAAATGAATGAAACTTTCATCTGAAATTTCCTTGCCGCTTTCTCCTGCCAATACATAAATGTTATCTGCATCACAGGTAACAGACATTGCAGGCATATTGCTAATCAATTTTTTGTTGTTCCCGTCCTTGTCACAGGAATACACACCGCCGCCGTCTGTTCTGGACACATAATAGATGGACTGTTCATCCATACAGAAATCATGTGCAATTATATTTTCATACAGGGTAGTTTCGCCCCTTGAAACATTGTACCTTGTCAATACTGATTGCCTGTTTTTATAAAAGATATTTTCTCCATCAAATGAGATATTTCCGTTTGTGGGAATGTCAAGTTTTGTAATGCTTTTGGTGGAGCGATCAGCTCCACCACTGATACCTTTGTTATGCTGCTGTGATAGGGTAATCCCCATCAGGCAGACCGTATTTGAACCTGTAAAATCCATATTCAACAAACGAGATGCTCACACACATCAGGAAGACGCCTGCAATAACAATAAGCAGCTTATGCAGAACGCTTTTTCGGCCCTCCTTTGAGGTCAAAATCAGAGCGTCCATTTGGCAGCTATACTCGGAGCAGAATACAGGCGTAACCAAAAGTAAAATACCGAGGAAAAGAACAAAAGGAAGCGTATCTCCGCCATGTTATGCCGCTGCTGCTACTCATATTCCCCACCCGTATCATTTATCTTGTATGCCTGTGGTTTTCCATCCAAAAAGAGCAGAAAGCCAATGTTATTTAATTTTCCTTCTGCCACAAACTGATAGTCCAAAGTAAATTCTCCGCCCTTATACTCATACGGTAAAACGTTGTGGGCATCATCTCTGGCAGGATTCACTTCCCCGTGACTGAGCGCCCCTAAAGAACCACTTTCCTCTGATTGTGCGAATGGATTTTCCTCTGTGTTTTGCAGGGGAGGTGCATCCTCGTCCCTAATGTTATAATTTCCGCAGGCTGTGGCAGTAAATAGCAAACCACAAATCATAACCAGTGATAATAGTCGTTTTCCCATGGTTGTTTCTTCTCCTTGTTTCACTTTGACACAATAACAGAATCAAAAGGCAGGTTCTATTACCTGAGTTCCATTATCTAAGTTCTATTGTAAAAGTCGAAAGTCAAAATGTGGTCAAGAAGCTGGAAAAAATCAAAAAAGCACCGCCGCAAATTTCCGGTTCTTTCTGAACTTTGGGTATGAAAGCACCGCAATTAAGCCGTCAGATAAGTGTTCTGACGGCTTAATTTATATCAGATCCATAAGGGTAAAATCTTTAGTTTTGATCAGAAAAGCGAGCTTGCA
>NZ_JANJZD010000058.1 GCF_024623325.1 Acetatifactor muris | reverse complement strand
GAGAGTAAGAAACGCCGCTTCTGCGTCGTATTCAGTTTTTAGTACAATACCCTGCTTGTCCGTCGCTCGAAAAACCTTGATTTTCCAGTGTTTTCAAAAGTATCGTTATCTAACGTCAGCTTTTGAAAGACCGGATTTTAAGCGCATGATTGAGGACATTGAAAGCGGGAAGATCAACACGGTCATCACAAAGACCTCTCACGCCTTGGGCGTGACTATTTGCAGACGGGATATTATACCGAGGTATATTTCCCGGGCAAGAAGGTACGCTATATCGCAATCAGTGACGGGATTGACACTTCTATGGGGTACAATGAGATGGCTCCATTCAAGAACCTGTTTAAGAACACGAGGCATTTGGGAGGGGTAAACTGCTAATTTCTCTCCAATTCGACAAATCAGTGTGCAACAATCAAATATCGCTACTGTTACAGAATGTTTTCGTCTGGCTGCTGATGCGGTCAGGCGTTTTTTCGCCCGATCACACCAGCCCAACAAAGCGGTAGTAAATTTTAATGTCCTGGTGTCTTTGACCGTCAATAATGGTCCGTTCTCCAACTTCAATGCGGTCAATCAATTCCTCAATGGTTTCCCTGTTCAATTCCTGCAAGTCCAGATACTGCCGTATGGTTCCGGCCCACTGGTGGATATTGGCGATGTCCTGCTGGGCTTTCCGTTCCCTGGCTAACAGGCTGTCCAGGCGTTCCGATTTCTGGATGCGTTCCTGCTCGTTCTTTTGAATCAGAACCGAGAAGGAATCGCCGCTGATTGCCCCGCTTACCTTATCTTCATAAAGTTTTGCGGTGATCTGTTCCAGCTCCTCCAAACGCCGCCGCAAACGGCTGATTTCCTGTCGGCAGTCCTCTTGTTGCGCGGCGCTTGCGGATTGTATGTGCTGTTTCAGCTTATCCAGTACAGCGGCTTCATCGGCTGCAACCGCTTTGCCATGCGCCCGGATTTCACTCAGCACCAGGTTTTTCAGGCTGATCTCAAAAATCCGGTGCCAGGAGCAGATGCTGTGCCCGGTAGTGGCAAACCGGGAGCAGAAATAAGAAGTATAGTGCTTGACAGTGCCATTTTTCCGGCGCTGTGTTTCGCGGGCGGCAACCAGAGGATGCCCGCAGTCCGCGCAGACCAGCTTTCCGGTAAACAGAGATGCTTGGGGCGGCGTATTGTTAGCGGAAATCTGTTTCGCCGCCTGATTGATTTTCTGGACAGCCTCCCACAGCTCCGGCCCGATAATCGCCTCGTGCGCGCCCTCATGGGAAATCCATTCCGATTCCGGTTTCCTTATCATGGTCTTATCCTTATAGGAACGGGAACCGGTGCAATTCTGTGTGAGCGTACCGGCATAAACATCATCGTTCAGAAGGCTTCGGACGGTTGCGTAAGCCCACAACCGGGAATACTTGCAGCTGCCATTTCCGTAATGGACCGCCCAGTACCAGCGGGGAGAGAGAATCCCTTTCTCATTCAGGGCGGCGGCGATTTTCCCATAGGCCATGCCGGACTGACGCATCTGGAATATCTGCCGCACAACAGCGGCGGATTCCCCGTCAATGACCAGCTTGTGTCTGTCCTCCTCGCTCTTGCGGTATCCGTAGGGAGCGTAGGCGGCAAGATACTGGCCGCTTTTCTTCTTGGCATGAAGCACCGACTTGACCTTGCTGGACAGGTCCTTGAGATGGTAGTCATTCATCAGACTGCGGAAGTGCAGCATATCGGTGTTGTCCCCCTCGCTGTCCAGGCAGTCCAGAACCGATACGAACCGGCATCCGAGGGACGGGAAAATGACATCCGTATAACGGCCCACCTCCACAAAATCCCTGCCTAAACGGGAAAGGTCCTTTACCAGAATCAGGTTAATCAGGCCATGCCTTGCGTCCTCCAGCATTTCCAAAAATCCGGGCCGCTGAAAATTGCCGCCGCTGTACCCATCGTCCTGATAGGTCTTGACCTCGATCCAGCCGTTGAGCATGACGAATTTGGAGAGGATTTCATATTGGTTCTCAATGCTCACCGATTCATCGCTGGGGATATAGCCCTTCGCTTTTGCGGAATTGGAGGCGTCATCCACACTCAGGCGGCAGTAGATACCGACTTTATATTGCTTCGCCATAATCCTGCCCCCTTTCCTGTGCCAGCGCCCCGTCCACATTCCCGACATAGCGGTAGTAGACCTTGACCTCACAAATCCGCTGCCCGTTGACCTTCTGGGTATCGCCAACCTCGATCCGGTCTACCAGTTCAAAGAGAATGGTTTCGTCCAGTTCCGAGATTTCGGTATAGCGCCGGATAATTTCCAGCCAGCGGTCGGTATCCACCTGGTTTTCCAGGTGCGCCCGGACTTTCCTTTCCAGTTCCGGGACTGCCTCCGCCTTTTCTGCCCGTTCCGCTTCATATTTCTGCATCAGGGTCTGAAATACCGTCTGCGGGATGGAGCCGGTGCATTTGTCCTCGTAGAGATTCTGCATCAGGCGCTCCAAATCGGAAATACGGGCTAAGGAGGATTTTAATTCCTGCTCATAGGAGAAAAGCCGGGTGTGGGATTCCTTCTCCTTCAGCCGGAGAATCTCGCCCATCAGCCGGTCCGGGTCATATTCCGCAAAGCGGGCCTTTTCCCGGATGTCCTCCAATACCAGCTGGGTCAGCACCGTTTCATAGATGGTGTGGATGGTACACGCGCCCCTTCCGCTGCGGGAGTAGTTGCCGCAGATGAAAGAGCTGTACCGTCCCGGCCTGCCATCCTTATAGGTGAATTTTTCGATGTGGTTCCGCATTTTGAAACCGCAGTCGGCGCAGTACACAAGTCCGGTGAAGATGCTCTTGCAGCCATCGGACGGGGCGCTTTTCCGCACCTTCTTTTTTCCGATACTGGCTACGGTATCCCACAGTTCCCGCGAAATAATGGCCTCGTGGGTCCCCTCCACCCGGATCCACTCGTCCTCCGATTTATTGACGAGCTTGCGGGATTTATAGGAGAGTGTGCCGCTTTTGCCCTGTACCATGTTCCCGATGTAGACCTCGTTGCGGACCATGTTTTTTACCGTCTGGTCGGCCCACTTGTGGTTGACCCTGCGGGGGTCGCTCTGGCCCTTGCGCTGGTAGTACAGCACACCGGGCGGCTGAATCCCTTCTTCATTGAGCGCCACCGCGATGGCGTGAAATCCCATGCCTGATGCCCGCATCTCAAAGATACGGCGGACAACCGGCGCGGTTTCCTCGTCAATCACCAGATGGTGCTTATCCAGCGGGTCGCGCCGGTAGCCATAGGCGGGGTAGGTTCCCATGAATTTTCCGTTTTCGGCACAGGCCCTCTTGACCGCCTTGACCTTCTTGCTGGTGTCCCGGCTGTAAAACTCATTAAATAAGTTCAAAAAGCACATGACATCGGTGCTTCCGTTGTCACTCATGGTGTCAATGCCGTTGTTCAGCGCGATGAACCGGCATCCAAGAGAGGGGAACAGGTAATCCGTATATTGCCCAAATTCGATGTAGTTGCGGCCAAAACGGGAAAGGTCCTTCACCAGAATCACATTGATCCGCTTGGCCTTTGCGTCCTCGATTAACCGCCTGACGCCTGGACGGTTGAAGTTCGTGCCGGAGTATCCGTCGTCGATATAGACATCGACCTCATTCCAGCCGCGCTGCCTGACATAGTTTTGAAGCAGCAGCTTCTGGTTCTCAATGCTGACCGATTCCCCATCACGTTCATCGTCGTTACTTAACCGGCAGTAGATGCCCACGTTGTATGTTGTATCCATCATCTTTCTTTTACCTCCCGACCATCTCAGAATCCATACCTCGTGCGGCAAAATGGCTCCGCAGGTTTTACCCTGCATGAATATCTTACCGGAGAATCCACCGCCGCGCAAGGATACGGCAGGCCGCGAGGCTTTCTGTTATTTGGAACCGCTGGCAGCTGGAATAGCTTCCGACATGGCGCGTCTGACTGCCAACTGTTCCAGCGTCTTTCCCAGGTCCTTTTCTCCCGAAAAAAAGCTGGTGACGCGATAAATTGTTTTCCCGATCCGCACCTCTTTGTAGGAGCTTGTCGGGGTTGTCTGTTTGGTCATAAAGACGCACCTCCGTTCAAAAATTGTTTTTACTCTATGGTTAAAAAGCAGCCGTATCGAAAGATAAGGGCGGCGGTTGCCGCTGGATACCGTCCGGTACGGCTGCTGCAATTCTGTTTGGATGGTTCGTCATATTTGCCACGCCCCCTGACGATGGGGACATAACAGGCCGCTCCTGGCAGAGCTGTCATAACTCCGCAGCGCCGTTTTACTCGTGCGCCGCAGGGTTCCCCCCAAGTCTTTGGCGGGCCGTGAGGAAGTATCTTTAAGCCCCCGCACCATCATCGCGCCCGGAACGCCATCTCCGGGTTTAAGGCTGGACGTAGATCGCTCGGATTGCCTGTCTGTCATCACCTCCTGCAAGCAACCGTCCTGGCGGCGCGCCTTTTCCGCTTCGATACGGGTTATGTACCTGTTATGCCGTATATTCAGTTGTCAAGCTGCAATGAGGGGCAAGAGGACTTGTCCCTTCAATGTGTAGGCATTGGGAAAGGCGATTTGTTAAGCCTTTTTCAAAAAAATCTTGATTTTATTTATTCGCTGTGTGATTGCACTCCGGGAACAGTTCCACAGCCTTGCGACATCGGCCTGCCGGTATCCGTCCACAATGAGCAGGGTCAGCAGTTCCAGATCGTCCTCCGGCAATTTGCAGAGCCGCCGGTACAGCAGTTCATCCTCCAGGGAGGACAGCCAGCCAAACCGCCGGGAATCCACATCGCCGGTGTCCCAGGTGCAGGACAGGGATTCAAATTTTCGGAACAGGCAGGACTGCTCGCTCTCGTCCTCACACTGTTCGCTGGGAAGGGCCTGTACGCGGTTCTGGTAGGTCCGCTGGCTGCAAAACCAGGTCCAGTCATATTCCTTCATGGCCGCGATCTGCCTATCGTCCATACCGGCTACGCGGTATTCCTGTTCCAGCCGGGTCCATTCTGCATCAAACTTCCTTTTCTCATATCCATAGTGAAAGCCCATAGTTTTCCTCCATTTCGATTCAGGCGTGGTTGACGGGTGAATCGAATGGAGGTGGGGACCGGCAGCGGTACACATCGGGAGGTTTCCCTAAAAATCGACAATAAGAAACGCCAGCTTCTCGCAATGAGAAACTGGCGCAACAAAAAACACCATGATTATGCTGATTTATATGGATTGATAATACTGATAGATAACTATAATATCCCGGAGGAGGGCCTATGCTTTTTTTAATTGATATATGTCATAGCTATTACAAATGAATATTGCAGACATGGCGGTATCCTCCTATACACCGCCCATGCTGATTGCTGAGGGTCATCTGGAGGTCTGCTTTTTAGCAAAAAGAAACGGCGGCCTTGATCTACTCAAAACCGCCGTATCCGTCAATGATACAGGAAAGCGCAAGAAATCCTCTGCCCGTCAGCGGTTTTTTTCTTTTCCCCGCTGTGGAGGCAGATGTTTGGATATGTAGGCTCGTTTCATTCCACAAAGAACAGAACCCGCCGGGCCAGCTCCGGGATATTTACCGGGGCGGTTATATAGTCGTTCACGCCCTCATGCCGGTATTCATATTCCGTGGCAAGGTCGTTGTTCTCGGTGAGGATAAAGAACGGCAGAAGCCGGACAGGGGGATTCTTCATTTGGAACATCCCTGCCACCCGCCGCAGCGTATGAAACAGCTCCATTGCTGTGCCATCCGGCAGTTCCAGATCGCACAAGATCAGGTCTATTTCCTCATCCTCAAAAATCCGGCACTTGGCCTCCCCAATCGAGGAAACCAGAATCAGGTCAAGGCCCTTTTGCAGCATAGCAGCCTGCAACGCCCCGGCGCTGGTATCTTCCGCATGGACAAAGAGCAGCTTATGAAAAGTTGAATCTGGTTCGCCGGATAACTGCCGGTAGGCGTATTCCACCAGCTTATCTTGCAGCAGCAGTCCTTTCATTTTGTCCATGCACAGCGTCGCGCCCCGGCGCATAGCCTCTTGTTCGTAGTCGTCCTTGTCATGGCAGGACGCCAGAATAAAAGGCAGCTCCTTATCTGCGGCCCGCACCTCGTTCAGAAAGTCCATGCCGGAACCATCCGGCAGATCGAGATTACAGCAGACCACCAGCGGCATTTCCTCTTGGATGGCGGCCCGCGCTTCTTTCAGTGTACAAGCCGTTTTCACCGGGTAGCCCCGGTGCTGTAAGTATTTTTGCAGACACCATGTATAGGTGTCGCTGTCGTCGATCAGCAGTATCTTTTTCATGTGTCCTCACCCCCAATATTGATTTACCACAAGCATAAACTACAAATGTTACACAAATGTCCGAGGTGCCTTTGATTTCGACAAAAAAACAGGCTGAATTGTTACAACGCTCGGACATTTCAAAAATTTTTTTGAGAAAAGGCGAAAAAGGCGGAGCAGCACACGCCGCCCCGCCGATCCCATACTATTATTCCATCGCCCGCATTTGTTCAATCAGAGATTGTTTTTTCTGTCTGCGGACTGTCCATACAGACAAAATCAGCTCCATTCCGAACAATACCAGAATGAACAGACCCATTTCCAAAACCGGGAATTTGTAAGGCACTACTTTTCCGGCAAAAGCTCCTACACTAAATTTGCTGCAAGCAAAGATGGAAGCCGGAAGCCCAACGATCAGCGTCGCCAATGTTGCAAAGAATGCATAGCACAGCCCCTCGCAGATATTCATTTTACATAGCTGCTTTTGGGTCAGTCCGATGGAACGCAAAACACTGTTTTCCTGTTTTCTGGACATTTGATTAGAGAGGGTCGTGTTAATTAGGTTGATAACGCCAAAGAGGAATACCAGCCATGAAAGTACCTCCATACTGCCAAATACAAAAGAATTTATATTTTTTTCATACTCAATTACAGTGTTAATATCATCTAATGCAATATCCGTATGAGCGGATATAATATTTTTTAATTCATCCCTCACATGATCCGCTTTTTGGGGATCACTTACAATGCTCCATGAATAATCGAAAGAGGTGATTTCCGGGTGCAGTTCATGGAACAATGCTTCCGGTGCAAATTCCAATACACCGTCAAAGTGATGTGTTCCATGTCCATTATCCAGATTATTGTTAAACACCCCGGATATAGTAACCGGAATGGTTGATTTCCCGGAGATAAGTTCAGCTGTTTCTCCGACACCTATATGTTCACGGTTACTTGTTGCCGAATCAATTAGGATGCTGTGTGTATCCGTCGGCATAGTGCCCTCTATCAATGAAGCTTCAACCTTAGAATAATTTTGATCAGTCAGTATATCACACATACCACCATATTCAATTCCGTTGACGTTATAATTTATATGAAGGCTTTGCCTTTTTGCAATCACATCGGTTACACCGTCAATAGACAAAATTTCCTGTTTGAGTTCCTCATTCAGTGGATTTCCTGCTGCCATGACTTCTTGTTCTGACAACTTTGAATCCAGATAAACCTTATAGTCACCATCCGGGAACTCTTGTCTTGCAAGCGCCTCTGGGGAGCGCAGCAAAACAATGGAGGATACCACAAGCAGGATAATTCCACCCAAACTCAATGAGGCTACAATAGCAACGGTCTTTTTGCGGTCACGCTTAAAATTCGCAATTCCCATTGAAACAGGATTGAGCTTGATATTCTTTTTCCGGCTGCGGATGTCCTTTTGCGCCGGGGTAAAACGGACGGCTTCAATGGGGGAAATTCCTGCCGCTATTTTCACCGGCTTACGGATGGAAACAGATACCATGATCCAACTGCTTATGAGTGTCAAAATAATCGTTGCCACATAGGAAACAGCATTAAATCCCTTGGGAAACAAAAGAAAACCGCCGCATACACCCAGTACTGTACCAATCAAAATTCCGATACTGCCGAGTTTGCGTCCCTCCCGCTTTACAATCCGCTTGATTTGCTTTGGCGTTGCGCCAATCGTCCGAAGCTGCCCGTAGCTCCTGATTTTGTCATTGATGGAGATACGGAAGATACTCTGGATCACAATATAGCCGCCGATCAGCACAATGGCAATCACGCCAGCCATCAGTGCAAAATTAAAGGACTTAGAAACATAAGTAAAATACCTGTTGTTCATGCGGAGATTAGGAAGCTGATATTCCTCTGTAATCTCCCTGCAATAAGAGGTTATCAGTTCTTCGCCCAACTGGTCGCTGTTTTTGAAATGGACATAGGCGCGATAGCCAGTCGGGTCAAACCCTTTCCATTCTGTCAGGGCAGCGTTGGAAAGAATGATAGCGCAGGTATTCGCTTCTTTTTCATTTACGCTGTCCATAATGCCGGTAACGACATAATCACCATGAAAACTCTCGGTGTCTAAGGTCACAGTGTCCCCGATCTTGGCATTGTTTCCATAGGTGGAAAGAAAGTATTCGCTTACGACAACTTCATTTGCCTTTTCAGGAACCCGGCCCTCTAACAACTCCATCTGTGCCTTGGTAATCTCCATCATTTGCGCGTCACAATACACATAGGACGCATGATAGCCCTGTTCCGAAAGTTCCTCACCCAGCATATAGTAGCCGCCTACGCGCTCAAACTCTGGCACTCCTTTCAGGGTTTCAATGTCGTTTTCCTCTACGCCCATCCAAACCGCCTCATAAGTATCGACAACCTGATTGCGCTGCATTTGTGTCAGGGAAGTGGACACAATTCCCGTAAAGCAGATTAGAAACGCCGCCAGCGCAACGGCAATCACCACCATCAGATTCCGGCGCTTCTCGCTTTGCAAACTTTTCTTTGCCAGTTTCTTTGTAATGGCGCTGGTATCATTTTCAAAAGGCCATGTCATATCTTGCCACCTCCTTATTCCACGATCTTGCCGTCCTCAATGCGGACAATCCGATCTGCAAGGCGGGCAATGTCGTTGTTGTGGGTAATCATCACTACGGTTTGCCGAAACTCTGCGCTGGTGCGCTTGATAAGCCCCAGCACCTCGGCGCTGGTCTTACTGTCAAGGTTGCCGGTCGGCTCGTCGGCCAGCACAATGGCCGGTTTGGTAATCAGGGCGCGGGCAATCGCCACACGCTGCTGCTGTCCGCCGGAAAGATTGTTTGGCATATTTTTCAGTTTATCTTCCAGCCCCAGCAGGTGAACGATCTCGTCCAAAAACTTCTGATCCACCGTGTCCCCGTCCAGCTCCACCGGCAGGACGATATTCTCATACACATTCAGGATGGGAACAAGGTTATAGTTCTGGAAGATAAAGCCGATGTTGCGGCGACGGAAGATGGTAAGCTGTTCGTCGTTCTTCTTTGCCAGTTCTTCGCCCCGGACAGTCACGGTTCCGCTGGTGGGGGTGTCCAGCCCGCCCATCATGTGAAGCAGGGTGGACTTGCCGCTGCCGGAAGTTCCCACAACGGCCACAAACGCGCCCTCGTTCACAGAGAAGTTCACGCCATCAAGGGCGCGGGTAATGTTCGGCTCTGTGCCGTAATACTTTTTCAGATCAATCGTCTGTAAAATGCTCATACTCAAAACCCCTTTCAAGGCTTTCTGCCTGTTGATAAGGTTATTGTAAAACCCAAATGTCCGCGAAATGTTACAGCGGCCAAAAAATTTCATTGAAAATCTGGGTGAAATGTTACAATACTCGGACATTTCAAAAAAATTTTCGGCGGGCAGCCGGGAATGGCCGTCCGCCGCATTCTATTATACTGAACTTGAAAGACAGCAGCAGTTCAAGGCAAGCTGCCTTCCAACCCCTTTTTGAAAACAATACGGTTTTTCTGTGCCCCAAAACAATATTGTAACAAGCCGATAACTTTGTTTTTCCATTTCCTCTATTTTTGTGTTGATTCTCTTAATTACATTTTTAACGGTAATTTTTTCTAATGATTCTGTACGATACATCATATTTTTACGTCCTTATACGGGCCTAATTAAGTCATGCTCAAGCAATGTTTCAAATGTATTAACGGAGCCGCCATGCTCTACTATTTTGCCGTTTATTACTTTGTCAATATTAACACCAGTAAATACCAGTTTTTTATGTGTCGGCTTTATTCCCATCCATTCCCCTTCATGTGTACCTTCCATAAGAATTTCAGATATTACATAATCGCCATCAGAAAATTGCCGTAATATTTTTATCGTATAATCCGGGTAAGTCTTTTTTATAGCAACAAGATGTTCTCTCATACCTTCTAATCCAAATGGTATTTTTTCATTACCAATATTAAGGAGGCAGTCTTTCGATATATACTGGTAGAGTTCTTGCAACGAGTTTTTTGATACAACCAATTCATAGAAATTCTTTACAATTTGTTTGTTTTCCATCTATATCCTAATCCTCCATTTTTGAATTGCAGTGCATCTTCTGTAAAAATATTATCAATTCAAACCACAGTTGGATTGCTTTTTCTCGTTTATTCATAATACAGACACCTCGCTCATTTACTTTCATTTTGTAGGCAACATAATGGAAAATTCCGAACCTCTGCCTGGCTCCGAAACCACTTTGATATAGCCGCCCTGCCGCGTTATGATCTCGCGGGCCAGATAAAGGCCAATGCCAACCCCCTGTTGTTCGTGTACTTCTTCCTCACGATAGAAGCGCCGGAAGATGGTGGCCTGATTGCTTTCCGAAATGCCCTTGCCGGTGTCGGCCACTTTGATCTCCACATACATTTCCCACAGTACCACCGACACAGCGATTTCCCCGCCTGCCGGGGTGTACTTCACCGCATTGTCCAGCAAGTTAAAGAGGGCTTCGGATGTCCACTTACTGTCATGGGAAACGGTCAAATCCTCCGGGCAGTCTACGGACACGGCGATTTCCTTTTTCTCGGCCGCATACACGATCCCACTCATGGCCTGTGCCACGGTATCAAAGAGGCGTCCCGGTTTCTTATCCAACTGGATCACGCCCGTTTCCAGCCGGGAGGTTTTCACAAGAGCTTGAAAGAGAAAGTCCAGCTTATCCGTCTGGCTGCGGATTCCCCGGATAAAGTCTGTGCGCTCTGCCTCTGTCATGGGCTTTTCCAGCAGGGTGTCCGTCGCCATTTTCAGATTGCTTACCGGCGTTTTTACCTGATGGGAAATATCCGATACAAGGGTCTGTAACTCCTGCCGTTCCTCGTCCACCTTGCGACGGTTCTCCTGCATGATCTGGTAAAGTCTTGCCAGCCGGTGTCCGATTCTGGCAAGCTGGGTTTCGCTGTCCTCCGGGCGCTTTGGCGCTTCATTCCCAGCAATCATGTGGTCTAAGGTTTGGCACAGGTCTGTGGTAAACTGCGACAGCCGTTTTCCAAACGCCTGCGTCAGTACAAAAATCCCCACAAGGGCGCACAGCAGCAGCGCCCCGCCCGTTAGCAGCACCGCCGTCTGTTTTGTTACAAGAGACATGGCTATGGTGATCCCGGACATGGAGAGGACAAGTCCTATTGCAACCCGGTCAAACAGCCGCTTTACCGAAAGGTTTTGAAACTTCATTTTGCCTCGCCTCCCGTCCATTGATAGCCCATACCGTAAACAGTCTTGATGTAGGGGGCGCCGCCGCCGGATTCGATCTTGCTGCGAATCCGGCTGATGGAGGTTGTCAGGGTGTGTTCGTCCACAAACCTTTCGTCTATATCCCACAGCTTTTCCAAAAGCTGCCCACGGGTCAGCACTTGCCGGGGATTTTTACGGAACAGGTTCAGCATTTTATACTCCATCGGGGATAGGGTCAGGGGCTTGCCGTTTAGGGAAGCCGTCTGCTCCGAGAAGTCCAGAAACAGCCGCCCGTCGTCGTAAATGTCCTTGGCCGGTTTGTGGTGTTCCAGCATGGCAAACATGGCTTTGATTTTCCGCTGCAAGGCCCCGATCACAAAGGGCTTTGTGATGTAGTCCACCGCGCCCACCTCATAGCCCCGTATCTGGTCGCTCTCCTGATCGTTGGCGGTCAGGAAAATCACGATGGTGTCCGGGTGCTGGGGCTTTATCAGTTTGCACAGCTCAAAACCGTTCCCGTCTGGCAGGTTGATGTCCAGCAGCACTAAGTCAAATTCCCGCTGGCGGATGGCGTTGGCTGCGGTTCTGGCGTTTAGGGCAGCGGTCACGCCGTAGCCGTCTGCGGTCAGGTTATAGTCTAACATCTTATTCAAAAAACTGTCGTCCTCGACAATTAAAATCTGCTTCATATCCTCACTTCCTTTGCTTTTTGCAGATAGTATAACAGGCAAATGTCCGCGAAATGTTACAGCGGACGGATTTTTTCAAAAAAATATCCACCTCTATTATAATTTGATTTGGTTAGTGATACAAGGATAGCGTTTATATCTCACTAAAAAAACAGCATAATCATACCTGTTAGTCGGCATAATAAGGTTATTCCTTTGTGTAAATCGGCACGATAGAATATATTCGAGGTGAATGATTATGCCGATTGATGATTTAACCGCTTTAGGGCAAAAAATGCGGGAAGCCCGAAAAGGAAAAAGCCTGACACAGCAGGAGCTTTCTGATTTGAGCCATGTATCTGTCAAGCAGATTGCCAAGATTGAAAAAGGGCAGATGAATCCGTCCTTTTTGATTTTGAAGGCACTGGCAAAGGTACTGCCGATTTCTCTGGATTCTTTAATCAATCCGGATGTTTCCCCGGAAGATGAGGGAGCCGGTCAGATGAAGATGCTGTATTGCAGCTGCCCGTCAGAAATGCGTGAAACCCTCTTGCACCATACGCAGGAAACCATGAAAGAACTAACCGAACTATCCGAGAAATTTGAAACGAATTGAGCCGGTGAGTGAATTTAACAAATTCCTCACCGGCTTTGTTCTTTTTCGAGAAAAAGAAGGTTATCCCGTTCCGGGATAACCGTGGCAAGCAATGCCCCAGGATAGCCATCCGGCTCCTGGCGCTGCTTGTTGGGGATTCCCCAAGCCCCTTTGAACACAGAATTTCATTCTGTGGCTGCGCGTTCCTGCGGAACGCTTTTTACCGGCCTGCGGCGGTGAGAAAATGCGAAAAAACAGGCGCGTCAGCGATCCTGCCCCTGTTCCTTTTCCCGGTCATTCTGGCGTTCCTCCCCATATCCCATTAGCCGGTCCACGTTGGCTTTTGCGGCCAGCAGTTCCCGCATTTCCTCGCGGGAACGCCGGTACTCGGCATAGTCTTTTTTCTTTCCTTCCAACAATGTTGCGTACTCGGCCTGCAAGCTCTTGACGGTGGGCAGCTTCTTGATACCCAAATCGTCAAATGCCTGTTTTGCCGCCTTGTGGAGCAGAATATCCGCTTCATGTTCCGCTAAAAATTTC
This sequence comes from Acetatifactor muris, assembly GCF_024623325.1. Lineage (GTDB taxonomy): Bacteria > Bacillota > Clostridia > Lachnospirales > Lachnospiraceae > Acetatifactor > Acetatifactor muris. Next base: position 7,169 of record NZ_JANJZD010000058.1, on the reverse strand, counting down.
TTGGAATATCCCGCCTTGCGGTAGGCCGCATAGACCTCGCGGGTCTTGGCGTAATTGATGATGTGGGTCCGCAGTGTGGCAATCTCCGCCATGCGGGTTTCCGCCGCCTTGATCTGCGCCGACAGCTCATTGTGGCGGGTGGTAGCAGCAGCCGCTTTTTCTTCCAAGACTGCATATTCCAGCAGGCCATGCTCGGTGAGGTAGTTCATCGTCTGCGCCATCTGTTTCAGATTGAATACCTTTGCCCAGCGCGCATAGCCAGCGCCTTTTCCGGCCTGCAATTTTGCCTGAATATCCACCAGAAGATTGACCTTGGGAGTGGGAGTTGAAACCGCGTCTTTTCTGCGGGGCGTATGCTGCTTTTCTCCGGCAAGGACCGCCCGGATTTCATCTTCGCTGTACCCTTGTCCCAGCTTTTCATCCATGCGGGCAACATTCTTCCAGCCGGGGGCTTTGAGCCGGATTGCCTGTCCCCGGCGTGACACCTCACAACCCATTTCCGCAAGCAGCTTTAACAGAGCGTCAAAGTCAGCCGGTTTCTGTTCCAGCGCCTGGTCGATCATCATGCGGAGCTGTTCCCGGTGGGAGGGCTTTGCCCGATCCCCCAGCCATTTGTTGTAGCTTTTTCCATGCGGTTTTGGGTCCTCTACAATGGAATAGCCGTTCTCAACGCAGATAGTATCGTTGAGCCGCCGGACCGCGCGGGTACTGCCCCAAAAGTTTCGGAATTTCCGGTCACAGTTCAGATTGACCGCGTTCCAGATGATGTGGTTATGGATATGGGACTTGTCGATATGGGTGCAGACCACAAAGGCGTGATTGCCCTTGGTGAACCGCTTTGCAAACTCCACGCCCAGCCGGTTGGCTTCTTCCGGGGTGATCTCACCGGGGACAAAGGACTGCCGGACATGGTAGGCCAGCACATCGTCCGCGCCCCGTACCCGTCCAGTGGTGGAAATGTACTCACGTTTTGCCAGCAGAAACTCGGCGTCGGCTACTCGGCTGTCACACGCAAAGCCGGTGACGAGCCTGCCGTTGTCTGTCTTTTGTGGGTTGGCTACATAGTCGATAATGTCACTGACCGCCTGGCTTTCGGTGCGGCCTTTGCCGGTGTGCAGCGGCATGATGCGTGTGGTTGCCATGATGGAATCCTCCCTCCATAACAAAACGGTCTGCATACGCAGACCGCTTGTTTCTTTTTATTCAACATTTTTATATCGGATTATCCTGTTTCATGCCAAAAGTAAATCACCCAAAGCTATCTGGCGTTTCCTTTTTCCCACTTCTCCAAACGGGATTGACACAGTGCGGTAATTTCGTTTTTATCTTCCTCCGTCACATTCCTGCGTCCCTTTGTCCGCTGGATTTCCAGATAGCTTTCATAATCGGAAAGCAGAAGGTCAAAAAGCTCCTTTGGGGTACGGCAGACCATGCCGCTGCAATAGCCGGGTAATTCCCCTGTCCCATGAAACTCCACCCGGATATACCCATACCGGCTTTTGCAGACTTCCATTTCTGTATCCAATGCCAGATAGTCCCCAAAAATGTCTATCACCTGTTCAAATGACATCATAGCAGTCCACTCCTTTCGTAAAACCCTGTTCTGCCGCTATTATCCATGATTCCGGCACATCCGGCAAGTTTACCGTCAAAAAGAAAAAGCGGAGGAAGGCGCGGCGAAGAACGCCGTTCCTCCCTCCGCAGATGGGGTAAACTCTCCGGTCAGGAGAGCTTAGAAAGCTGGGCCAGTATCTTCTGCACACCGTCCCAAAGCTGTTCCTGCCGCTGGGATATATCCTCCAGGTCAGCGTCATAAACCCGCCCGGTTTCATGCACTTTACGGGTCAGCTGGTTCAGGTTGTTGCTGGAATAGCGCATCAGGGACACCAGCTCCTTCAGCTCCGGCAAATCCAGCTTTACCACATACCCGTCCAGCGCCATTTTCCGCAGGTAGGCTTCCCGGTTGACGGTTCCAAGCTGGGACATTTTCTGCTCAATCAGGGCCAGCTCCTCCGGGGAAACCCGGAAATTCACCTGTACCTCCCGTTTCCGCTTTGCCGCGCTCATCGTTCCGGTTCCCGTTTCTTAGGGGCGGCGGGTCTGCGTTCCGGCGGCTCCTGTTTGAGTTTTTCCAGGACGGAGCCTTTCTCCGGGGCTTGAAGGACTTTCCGCGCCTGCTTCAAAAACAGGTCGGTCAGACCGGGGTTGACCTTATCCACCACCAAGGCATAACTGTGGCGGGGATCGCCGCCATCCTCCGGCATGGGGATTGTTTTCGCCCAGGCTTTGTTATCGCGGGAGATGCGCCCGTCATGCTCCTTTTTCAGCACCGTATTGGCAAGGATGTACTGCATACGCTCCGGCCCGAACTGTTCCAGCACCTCTTTGACAGCGGCCTCGGTATTCAGGCGGTTATCCCCATAGTGGGCGTTAATGGCCTGCTCAATGGCTTCTTTGCAGGCAAGACTGACTTGCAGGGAGGCGCGGTACTGTGCCATCTCCCCATGCTCGGACGCATAGGCGGCGGAGTGGGGATAGACCGGGGCGGCTCTCTGTTCTTCTTTGGCCCTGTGCATCTCATTCGCCCGTTCCTCAATGCTTTCCCGTATCACATCCATATAGCCGGTTTCCAGCTTTTCAAAATGGCGGTACACATCAGCCAGCGGCGAGGGGGAATCCAGAAGCGCCTGTGCCTGGTTATCGGAGAGTTCCAGTTCCTCCATCGCCATCACAATGTCCTCCCGGACGGTGTACTCATAGGCATGGTTTAGGACCTCCTCCGGGGACTGGCTTTTCAGCCAATCCCGGAAGGTATCCTGTTCAGCGGCCATCTTCTCATAAAGGGCCGTATTCTTTTCGTTGCTGTTCATATTATCTTGCCTCCTGTTCCTGTTGTCTGGGTTTCTTTTCCATGCTGCGGGGCGGGATGGGGCGTTTCAGCCCTTCCAGCACCGAGGGCCTTTCGCGCTTGGCAATCGCCGCTTCTGGACGGGACTGCCCCTTGCTGTCCATGTTCAGCTCCATATCCAGCTCCACCAGACGGGCGTTCTTGACCCGCAATTCCTCCTCATAGGGGAAGGCTTTGCCCACTTCCTCCTTCGCGGCGGCCTGCTGCTGGTAAAGGTTATCCAGCTGGACTTTGACGCTTTCCAACCGCTGGGGCATCTGGGAAAGCGCGTTGTCAATCCGGGTCAGGTTGCCGCGCGGGTCCGCGCCCAGGGCGGTACGGTGGGTCATGCGGCCTTTCAGTTGGAGCATATATTCCTTCTGAAAAGCGTCAAAGGTTACAAACATAGCAAATCCCCGGTAGCTGCCGACCTGCACCGGATCGGAGCCTTTAACCTCCTTGCAGGCGTCCAAAAGGGCGGCTCCGGCGTTCTCTTTGTCGGTGAGCGTATCGCCCCGGACTTCCATGCCGGTAAATCCGTCTGTCGGGTGGGGGTGTGCCGCCAGGGTTTCCATATCCGTTTCCAGTCCCTGGATAAAGCCTTTGTGTTTCTCGATCTCCTCCGGGAAGTGCTTTAACAGCTGATCTTCCAGCCGGTACTGCTTGCTCTGGTGGTCGGCCTTCATCAGCTTTAAGCGGGATACCTCCACATCCAAATCCATACGCTCCTTGATGCGGGGGTCCCCGGCGCATAGGGCCTTGATCTCCGCAAAGGACAGGGCGGTTTCGTCCACATCGTCACAGCTGCGGACCGGTGATTTTGAGGTCATGATCTGGGAGATGAATTTCTGCTTGTTCTCCACCGTCTGCCAGAGGTATGCGTCGAAGGTCCCTTCGGTCACATAGCGGTAAACATGGACCAGCGGGTTCTGGTTGCCCTGGCGCTCGATCCGCCCTTTTCGCTGAGCCAGATCTCCGGGCCTCCAGGGGCAGTCCAGATCGTGAAGGGCCACCAGCAAATCCTGCACGTTGGTCCCGGCCCCCATCTTCTGGGTGGAGCCTAACAGGACGCGCACCTGGCCGGAGCGGACTTTGGAGAACAGCTCCTTTTTGCGGACTTCGGTATTGGCCTCATGGATAAACGCGATCTGGCTGGCGGGCATACCCTGTGCGATGAGTTTCTGCCGGATGTCCTCATAGACCGTAAAGGCCAGCGGTTTCTCCGGCTCTGGAACTGCCTGTTCCAGAGCGTGAAGTATCGGGTTATCCAGCGTTTTAGCCACCTTTTTGGAGCCAGCCGCCTGGGGTGTGGAAATGTCGCAAAACACCAGCTGGGTCAGCTTTTCCGGCTGTCCGTCCCGCCAGATTTGCAGGATATTGTCCACGCACTGATTGACTTTTGTGCCGGGTTCGTCCGGCAGCATGGGGTTGATGATGCGCTGGTCCAGCCCCAGCTTGCGGCCATCCGAGGTGATTTTCAGCATATTGTCGGTTGAGGGGTCAACAGTTCCCGAATGGACTTTGGCGGCGCGCTCGGAGAGGGCCTTCACCATATCCTGCTGGTGTTCGGTGGGCTTTGCCACGACGTTGTGGTATTCCACCTCCGGGGTGGGCAGGTCCAGCTGGTCGGCGGTCTTGATGTCCGCCACCTCTTTGAACAGGTTCATCAGCTCCGGCAGGTTAAAGAACTTGGAAAATCTTGTCCGCGCCCGGTAGCCCGTCCCCTCCGGAGCCAGTTCCAGGGCTGTCACCGTTTCCCCGAACCGGCTGGCCCAGCAGTCGAAATGGGTCATGTTCAATTCCTGGAGCCGCTCATACTGGAGGTAGCGTTGGATGGTATAAAGTTCGGTCATACTGTTGCTGACCGGCGTTCCGGTGGCGAACACAACGCCCCGGCTGCCGGTGATCTCAGAGAAGGATTGTCAAGTGTGTTTGTAAACTTTTTGCATAAATTTATGACCAACACAGTACAATCCACTTTCCTTAATTGACTAATATAAATAATACATATAATACCGAAACATTCTTCTCTATTGCAATATGTCATAAGCTGTTGTATCATGTATATCATCTTTTGCCACTTTACGGTTGATATGCTTCTGCTTGTAAAGAAAACAACTCATGATATATTCCTTGTGCCTTTATTAATTCTTCGTGAGTACCATATTCTCTTAATTCACCATCTGACATTACCAAGATTTGGTCTACTAGTTTTATGCTAGAAAATCTATGCACCACTAATATACCCAATTTATTTTTCTTCATTTTTTTTAAATTTGCAAATATCTTGGATTCCGCAACAGCATCAATCGAAGCTGTGGGTTCATCCAAAACCATAATTGATACATCCTTTATGCAAGCTCTTGATATGGCTATTTTTTGCCATTGTCCCATTGATAATTCAGTTCCTTTTTCCCATTCTTTTTGAAGCATCGTAGAAAATCCATTTGGTAATCTTTTAATAAAATCATATGCTTCAGAATAAATTGCGGCATTAATCAATTGTTCTTCAGTAATAGTACTCGTTTTAGAAATCAATATATTCTCTCTTACAGTAAATGGATATTTGATAAAATCTTGAAACACAGCCCCTACGCAATCATATAATGTTTCTTTGTTAATATCATTCAAATTAATTCCATCAACTAATATTTCCCCCCTATCCGGCTTATAAAGCGCTAACATCAATTTTAGCAAGGTCGTTTTGCCAGATCCGTTTAATCCTACAAATGCATAAGTATTATCTTTGTAAAAAGTATAAGAAAAATTCCGAACGGCATATTTATTTGAATATGGATATTTGAACCAAACATTTCTAAATTCTATTTTTTTAAATTCTTTATTAAACTTAATTCGTTTTTCCTCTTCAACATTATATTCCATTACATAAAAAAAGCTCTCCATATAAAGACTATTTTCATATGTTTTGGATATCATTGAAAGAGTATTTTTTATTGAATTTTTTAACATGTCAATAGCCTGCATATTAGTGATAAGGCTTCCAATAGATTGTTTTTTTTCGTAGGAAAGCCATACCACAATCGCTTTAATAAAAAAAATAATTATAGTATCGCATTCATTTATTATTACGTTTTGTATCATAAATTTTTTTCTAATTTTTTTATCGTAAGCTATATTATTTCCCAGAATATCCAATATTTTTTCTCTTAAGGTTAAATGTGCTTTATATATTTTAAGTTCTTTAAAATTATCATATCTAATATAAAGACTTTTAAGGTATCTTGCAAATCTTATTTTTTCAAACCTTGAGTTAAAAATATCATACCATTTATTTAATATTTTATTATTCAGAAAAAACAATGGTATCGTAGAAAGTATACATAAAGTAATGACGGTTTTACTGAAAGATAGTAATGTATATATAATTCCTAACACTGAAAAAATACTTTTTACAATTTGAACTAACGTTTGAAGTATACTAATACTCCTTTGAAATGATTCATTCATTGCTTTTTGGATATAGTTATATATTTCAACATTATCCATATCACTTAAAGATAAAGATTCTATTTTTATAAGAAGTTTTTTGGAAATAGTATAGTCAACATATGAACAGTATATATTTTGAACGTAATCCAATATCTGTTCTAGTAAATTATTTATTACAATGCATACTACAAAGGCTCCCAAACATAGCAGCGAATTTTTAAATCCAACATTTGAATGCGTAAACATAACTGTTGAAACATCAATAAAATTCCTCCATATAGTCAAATTAATTGGAACCAAAATGCCTAATAACATATTTATAAAAATAATAGACAAAAACATTCCTTTTGAAGATGAATATAACAATTTAAGCGTTTTTAGTATATATAATTTTCCTTTTCTCATCAAATAATCAACCTTTTATAATACCGTTTCAACCTTATTGATTTTATGTTTCACAAATTGGGCTTATTCTTTCCTTATGTTTAAACAAAACATGACGAATCATTTGATTTTTGTTCCAAACTTCCTTCTATATTGCTTCTCCACAAAGCAGCTTTTGTTGCAAGTATCCAAAGGTGTTTTTCGTATTTTTCATGCTAATAGTAAAATAAGAATAGAACATAAATAAATTCATTCTATGAAAATTTCTGCATTAATAACCTAATAATATACAATACTCTGCATGAAAAACCTCCTTTTTTATGTAAACGGTAGATAGTGCGTACCTCGACTATGGAGGCAAAATATGTGACAATAGACTATATTTCTATCACAGGTATTAAAAGTTGAACCTTAACTTTTGATACCGCTATACGGAGGTAAGTCTATG
>NZ_JANJZD010000057.1 GCF_024623325.1 Acetatifactor muris | reverse complement strand
GAGCTCCTGTCGATGAAGAACAGCCAGCTCCACCTGTCGGACGAAAAACCATATGCGGTTATTATCGGGAAAGGAAATAAGATCCGCACCCTTTACCTGCTGCCCAAGACCGTCGCGCATTTAAAGCATTACCTGGCAGAGTTCCATGGGGAAACACCGGATCCGGAAGCTTATGTCTTTTATTCCCGTAATACTGGATGCCATGGGAAGCTGACCCAGCCTGCCATCAGCAAGATGTTGAGGAAATATGCCAAGATGGCGCATGAGGTCTGCAGTGATGTGCCGCCAGGGCTCCATGCACACCAGCTTCGCCATTCGAAGGCTTCACACTGGCTGGAGGATGGGATGAACATCATACAGATTTCATTTTTACTCGGCCACGAACAGCTCCAGACCACGATGGTTTACCTTGATATCACTGTGGAAGAGAAAGCAAAGGCACTGGCCACTCTGGAGGATGAAAACGACAGAAAGGTATCTGCAAAGTGGAAAAATCCTGATGGCTCTCTTGTGGATTTTTGCGGTATCAAGAGAAAAAGATAAAAATAATATCCAAACTTTTTCAGACGGTATTTGTTGCGGTTTACGTCTTTTTTCTGAAAGGTTTGGATTTTATTTAAGTTTGGATAACGAAAAAAATCCAAACATTTGGATTTCCTTAGGCACACTCATTCCTCCTGAAATAGTTATTTTATTGATTTACTCGCTTAATACATCTTCATATATCTTCCATGCTTTTCTTAAACCTGCATTTTTACCCTTGCTATATGTATCTTTAACAATAACACCATCTATTTCCTTAAATATTTCTTCTTTATATTTTTCTGACAGATGCAATTCTAATATCTCGTCAATAAGATATTTCGCCATATCTTCAGCATCAAAATCACCAGCAGCATCACTATTCCCATAATCTATTATCGCTGTAATCAATCTATCTTTTAATCTTTCCACCTGATGCCTCCTTTAAAATTTCACTTTCATTTAAAATTATTTTTTATTGTTGCGCCAATCTTCCAGCCAGTCAACCAGCATTTTCCCTTTTCGGAGCTCTTCCGTTATTAGTTGGAAATATTTATTTTCTGGGTTTGCGAAGTTAATTACCAATTCTGGAGTATTTTTCACCGATTGTGCAATAGGCTCTCTTGTTGATGGATCGTCATACCCCTCATAAATGTAAATCTTTGTGTTATGAATACGTTCCAATGCTTTGCCCTGCATCACTTTACCTTTCCTGCCTGGAAAGTAAGGAGGCATCCCATTGTTTTTGGTATATTCTCTGAATTCCTCATGTTCTTCATCATTCTTATATACTGGTATCACTCGCAGGAACATTTCCTTTGCCTCTGTCGAATAGTTAAAACACCAATGCCTAAATACAAATTCAAACATCAGATACTGAAAGCTGTCCTCAATATAATGCGGATCTATCACACTCAGTTCTGGCGGTACCACCCTGATTCTTCCATCGTCTATGCTTTCTATAACGCTGGAAAACAACGGAACCTCCTTGTAATATAAAACAACTTTTCTCCTGCTGGAATACCCTGTATGATAACTCACATTACAGAATGCAAATAAATAATAGGACTGTGTGCCAACCGCACTATCATTGACATCCTTCGCATAAGGCAAACCCTCATCAGTCTCATCTTCGTAAACAAAATAAACTGTGTAATCAGGATCTGGTCTATAAAAAACGAAACTGTCTTTTCTGCCAGATTTATCTGTTTCTCCTTCAACCGATTCCCAATTATCCAAATCTTTCAGATAAAATTTTGCACGTTGGGATGGATTATACAATAACCCAAATCTCCGTTTCCACAAAAGTTCTGTATCATACAGATCAGCAGTTTGTGTCTTTGGAGTGTTCGTGTCCCCTTTTCTGGTGTAAATTACACCTTTTGAAATTTTCTTTTTGTCTTTTTCATAATCCTCTAACAAATAAAACGGAGTGTTATCACTCTGCTTAACAATCACTACATCTATCTCCTTACCCTCTATGGTAATAGTTTTGACATATACCTCTGGTACATATCCACCAGCCCATGAAGGCTTTTGCCGGAGCAGATCAATTATTTTCTGTTGGTTCTTCCGATTCTCATCATTTACGCCCAAAATATTATAAGTTTTATCTTCAACACCAATTATAATATAGCAGTCCCTATTAGCAGGACTATTTGCCATACAGATAATATCGTGGAGAAGATCCGCATTGTTTGAATGCCATTGTTGTTTAAAATCCCAATACTTCCCTTCTGCACGACGTTCTATTAATTCCAATATTTCATTTTTCAAGTCAACATATTCCATTTTATCTTCCTCAAATCTCTTATAGCAGTAACAATAAAACTAAATGTTCATTTACATTTGTCACAAATAAACGTATCACTTTCCACATCATAAGAATAATCTTTATTATCGTTTTCTCTTTGACACCCGCTCACCGTATCTTTTTCTGTAAATAAATACTTACCACATTTATTACAATGAATATCCTGGGAATCTCCTACCATATACCTCTCTCCTTAAACATTTATAAAACGGTAAATTTACAGCTATATTTTTTTCTCGAGCCTTTATAATAATATCTTGTAAATCACACAATTTATATTCACTAAGTCCTTCCAAAGAATATATAATCTCTATACTATCTATTCCATATGCCTGAAGAAAATATATATCTTTTGGTCGCCAAATGTTTAATTTACTATGATATAATTCATCTTCATGTTCTATTATTACTCCAAACAAGAACCCACCAACTCCCCAGTCATGAAACCTTATTATATCACCTGCTTCTAATGCATTCTTATTCGTCATGCTTAACCTCTCATTCATTTTGAAAACAGCATTTCAAAGTTAAAATTATAATCTTTTCCCTCTAATAGCCGCATTAGTAATCCAACTTCTCAATTCTTCAATATCTTTTACAGTTCTTCTAGTTTGTAACTGATCATCCCCATTATAATTGTTAAGATAATCATCAAACAAAAAATGTATTTCTTCTAATGTTAATGAATATCCCTCTCTTGGAATCCATTTTCCCTGTTCTTTCATATCATTTACGCTCCTATAAAAATAGGTAGTGTCAAAAGCTACCCTGTTTTTTGTATCTAAATCTAATAAAAACCGGATTTTCTTGTGTTATGCCATATACTCTTAGTTCTCTACAATTCTATCTCCTATAATTCCCAAAATTTCTTTATATATTTTTGAATCCAAATTTTCATCATCGCCATAGTACTCCGTCCGCTCTTGTAATCTTTCTTTAATATCTTGAATCATATTTTGATAATCCAAAATAGTAGGCATTTTCTGTATTTCTTCTTTGCTTACTGTAATCTCACCATTAATTTGTTCCGTATATTTAATACCATCTGCATCAATTAACCTCATAATATTACCTCTCAATGAAAATCAAATTTTATAACTCAAATCTAAAACTATTCAATTCTCAAATCAAAAAACTTCAAAGATTTATCTTCGGTTTTTTTGATGAAATTATCATTTGTCAAATATACGTTCTTGAAAATAGCCAAAATCTTTTTACAAAAAGTTACTAAATCTAATTCAATTTCTACTTCATTCTTTGTATTGTAGGAATAAGTAGATATTGATGCACTCCCACCATGTCCATATTGAGTACCTTTGGAAACTGTGAACTTAAAATCTACAAATTCTTGATTATTTTTATCACTCCAAATATCATCAATGTCCAATGTTCCATTATGCAATAGACCACAACGTAATTTCCAACAATATTCTCCAGTAAGAGTAGTCATTTTTTGAAATTCTTTAGCACATTTTAGCTGCTGCTCATCCAAATTACTCTTTGAGAAATCACACAGTTCATATTTGTAAATGTATTCATCATACCATTTTGCATATGCAGCACCTTGTCCCTTATGCCCATTATACTCCTCTTTCTTTTTATAAATAGTCGAATATTCATATTCACTACAAATATCTGGTAAGACTAAAGTTAATGCTAATGCAGGTAAAAAACATTCTTTATCCAATGCATCTTCTATTGACTCTACAAACGTTTCCCATTTCATTGAAACTTCCTCCACGAAATCAGACATTTATTGCCTATTATACAAATTCCTTTTCTAATAAATCAATCTTCCCAATGCTGCGTAAATAATCCTTTTGTTTATTTGTAACTCTTTTTGAAAGGTTCCGTGTGATCTTAAAATCATATCCGTGAGGATTGTGAATCAAAATCCAACCCATATCAGTTAGTAAATCACCGACATCACCATTATCTTCACGTCTGGCTTGTTCACAAGATATTTTCCCTTCATGATACAATCTCAAAAGATATTCGGAAGCCCATGCCTGATGATTTCCAAACTCTACAGGATAAAATGTTCCATCTGGAGCCAACCAACCATATTCTTCTCTTTTATTCACAGCTTCTTCTACATCTTCAATATCTATAATTCTATTCCCAACAATTTTCTTTCTTCCTCGAATAACGTCCCATGCGTCATCACAACATTGTTCTAAAACTTTTCCCAAAGTATCACCTATCCAATCTATTGCCTTAACAACGGAATATACACAAATTTTCTTACAAAACCCGTAAACTGTCTCATAAAATACATACCAGCATCATATCCACAAGCATTATCTATCTGCACCTCTATTGAATTTCTTTCTTAGAATTAGACAACTCATCCAATCTTTCCTTTCAATTTTTTAACAAAGTCTGACGAATCTAATAGTGAACCATTAAATAACTCATCTCCGTTTTCTTCAAATATTTTTAGTGTTCCATCAAAGCCTATTACAACCCATTTATCAGTATATTTATTCAGATCATTAAGAAACCATCTTTTAACCCTATATTGAGTTCCGTCATCAAACGGATCTTCAAATCCATCATGCTCTAAGATTGGTATTCCAAACATATCAATTATATTTTCCATATATTCTACCTCATTTCAATAAAATCAAGTTTTTAATTGCCTATTCCATACTATCCAACATCTTTTCTACTTCTACCAAATGTGATTCATCCATAGACTTTCCGGTTCTGTTAAGCATAAGGAAATACTTTAAAACTGTCTTTTTGTCCGTTTCTCTTACCTCTGCAACAGCTATTTGATGTTCTGTAAATACTCTCTTATCCATTCCACTCAAATCATTATAATACTTTCCTTTATAGGACAATTTATTTTCATAGAACTCAATCAGTGTACTTAAACGCTGCTTCCCATCAAGTATTTCATAACTTAATCCTCTTTCATGCCATTCTTTGTCTGATATATGAATCAATACAAATTTACCAATATCAATATTCTTAAAAATACTATCTAACAAAAGTTCTTTATCATTTTGTTCCCAAACATATCCTCTCTGATAATCTGGATCAAAATCTATTCCAAAAGCAAAATTCTTTCTCAATAGACTTTCTACAGTTGAATTATAATAATCCAATCTAACATCCTGATTTTCAGAAAAATTTGTGTTGTTATTATGGCAAATAGGTCTTACATTAACCCATGATGCGACACGATATGTCTCATAATCATAAGGATGCCCATAATTATTATTAGTCGCAATACACCTTAACACATATACTTTCCCATCATATAAAATATCTTCAACAACACTTTCTTTAATTGCACCATAACTTACCTTATCACCCACATTGAAGAAATATGATGGTGTATTTATAAACGGAAGTTCTCTCTGTATTTGATATAATCCTCTTTCCTTTTCCTGTTGTAATTTTTCTTCTACGCTTAATTCCTTTTCTACTTTTTTCTTTGCCATTTATATATTCTCCATCCCAATAAAATCAATCATTCATCCAATAATTACTCTTCCATAACAATTAGTTTTTACTTCTTCATTTAACCACTCTTCTACTTGACGTTCTTGATAAGTATAATTCCCACTTCTATACGCAAGAGAGATGCATAATTTCTTTATTTCGTCTTCTGTTCCAGTTTGTAACTTTTTTAAATTGGTCATCTTATTGCCTCTTACCAAATATCCTTAAATGATCTACAAGTTACTTTTGTGTTCTTTGGTTTAACAAACTCACTATCAATATTCTGCTTAATCACACTTTCCAGCCAATCTGCTCCACCAGCAGTTGTATAAATCCATCCCCAATCTTTTTCGTTGGTATAATCAAATTCTTTCTTTTCTTTCAGCATTTCTACAAATTCATCTAAAAATGCTTTTCCGGATACACTACTATGCTCTGTATTTCCGCTTACAAAATGAGCCTTGCAAGTATATAACAGCATCACAAATCTATTATGACTGTCACTTTTCTTATATTTTCTAGGATGAGTATATCTATCACCAATCATCAGATCCATTCCCCATGAATACTGATTAATTCTTTTCTGCTTCATTTCCAACTGTTTTTGAGCAAGTTTTGGAATATAATCTAATAACTCACCGATTGTTTCTACTGTACTTCCATATTTAACAAGTAATATTTTTACGAATTCTGATGCGTTTTCTTTCGCTAATTGCTCATCTATAATTTTATACTGTTCCATTGACAACATATCAACTCATCCTCCCACATTATACCATACATTTTTCTGCCATACCAATCAAATTATTGATTCCATTAAACTTATCCTCTCCACTCTGCGCCATATCCCAACACTTGCTAAGGATTTCTCTGAAATCTTCTGCTTTCAAAGGGATCACAGGACTATTCTTTATTACTGGTTTCTTCCCATTAGAAACATCAGTGATAAAATCTCCCATATCACAATATAATTTCTTTTCATCTTCTCTTGAAATTCCGATATAGTGAAGAGTTATATTACGATCAGAATGTGAAAATATCCCTTGCAATTTGTCTACAGTTGTCACATCATATGGATGAAGTTTAACTGACCAGTATCCAAAATTTTTCCTAAGACTATGAGTCGAAGTCGCATATTGTATATTACAGGCATCTGCCGCTAACTTAAACTGTTTTCTAAATGCTGCAGCATGACTTTGTATTGCTTTCATCATTAGTTCCTTCCACTCTTCTTCAGGATACTCTTCTTCATTTTCTAACAACTGTGACATTTGAGCAGTTCCATAGACAAAATCGTTATAATTATCCATCGGGTCTGTGCCAGTTTTATCAATATATAATTTCAATGCTTCTTGACAAGCTGGACAAATATATAGTCTGACAGTCTTCCCTGTTTTCCATTCCACTATATCTGTCTCATCCTTCAATCTTCCATTTTCATAGAAAAAATCAGACCATTTTAGCGAAAGCGTATCACTTATGCGTCTCCCAAGAAGCAATCCAAAGTTAAATACTAAATACCAATGCCACATCTCTTTCATCTTAAAATAGTCCATCATGTTCTTAATATCTTCCATATACCAGAACGGATATACTTCTGTTTTCCCTGTCTGTTTCGTTTTATTTCTCATAACTCATACTCTCCTTATCTATTTTCCAAGTTAAAAATCACCCATCTTAATGCTGCCATTGCTTCAGAATCCTTTTCTTTTTCTACTTTTTCTAACAGTCTATATAACTCTTCTATATATTTTTCCTCCATACTTGCACCTCCACAAAACGATGATTCTATTGTCCTTTTACCAGCCAATATGCTAATTTCCAAACAAAATGCATACCAAAACAACATAAAATAGTTGTTGCGATCTCAAATATTATATACGGTTCCTTTATTAGGTAAAACAAAAATATTGAGAGATATAATATTGATAATATTGTTCCTACAAAACATAACTTAAATCTATCCTTCATACCATCCTCCAATCATTCTATATAAACTGCTTTTTTAATTATGAGAAAGCATAAACTCATTTCCAGCACCCTACGGCGTGGAATATGCCAATCAACTTGCTAAAGCCTTCACACTGCCAAAATATTTGTCATAATCCTTTTTAATTTCCTCCACTCTTTTCCTCACAGCCGAATTTTTCCCAGTACCCCGTCCGGCAGCATCATTATAAACCTTAGATGTTGTTGGAGACTTCTTCCCACAAAAGAAATTTACAAACCATTCCATCATCTGTTTGTCCGAATATCCATCATTAAGAGATTCCGCAACAATCGGAACGCTACTAATCATATGTGTCCTGGCATAAATCCTCTTTGCAATTTTCTTATCCTCAATCATAGAATGGATGTTATAAATACGGTCAAACACCTCATTTAACAGAAATTCATCATCACTTGTAATATCTGCTCTTCTCATATATGGTCGAATCCATTTTGCATCTGTGGAAACTTCTTCATCATTCAGAATAGCATGGGCTTTTGCTACCATATCCTCGTTCACATGCCCATCTAACGCAGTTTGGCTCAAAGCATCTGCAAACAATTTATGTTTTCCAAGACTGATGATCCGCTCCTTTGATTTCGCCTTTACACGATTCATTGTAGCTGCATTTAACGCCTGTCCGTTGTTCAGATTATAGAATGTATCCGCCTGTTCTTCTTGATCCGCATTGTCTGTATAGCAAATCGTAAATGAATATTCCTTAATGGCATTTTGAAAGCATTCTGGAAGATCACTGAACTTATATCCATTGATGTCAATTTCTTCTGTTTCTTCATCATCGTTTATAACTGTAAATTCATCCAGTCCACTTAATTCAAACTCATCTTTCAAGAATTTGATGATAGTTAATGTCCGCTGTTTTCCATCCTCTCCCTCATAGATCTCTTCAACTTTATTGAAATACAGAGGAGGAACATGCCTATCCAATATCAAAGAGCGAATCAAAGCGGATTTCTTATCATTATCTTTCCACACATAACCTCTTTGAATATCAATGTTAAAATTTACTGTTCCATCTTCCACAAATTCAACAAGTTTCCGTGCTGTCCACTCTGTTCTTCCACGATCCACACCTTTAATAATCTTCATGACATTTTCCTCCATCTGATAAATTACTTAGAAATTTTTACTTTCTTTCCGTTCTCTACATATATCTTCTTCTCTATTCCAAGACCATTACATACCAAATCTTCCACATAAAGAACACATGATGCTCTGTGATCACGTTTGGGATATTTTGATTTCGCATCAGCACTGAATAATGCTGGATCAATCTGTCTTAATTCCTTTGATAAAAATCTATGTATTTCCTTCCTCTCATTCGGATGTGCAATCCATACTTCCCTCAATGCTCTCATAACAAAAGTTGCATATCCGTTTGTTTCTTTGTTCCACCCAGCATTATCAATAATAGAAAAAATAAAGTCCAGACACTTTTCTCCATGAACTTTTACGATTGAATATGTATCTGTATAACTTCCAAGCACAGATTCTTCTCTGTTTCCCTTTGTGTCCACAAACTTAATTCCATATTTATTCAAAAGTTTATCCAGAGAAACGGCAGCACCGTCTCCGATAATCACTCTTGAAAGATGCTTTTCAAGTGGTTTGACATTTTCCACTTCTGAATCCTGACCTATAAAATATTCAGCTTCAAATTTTAATCTCTCATCTACATCTTCAGGTGCATCCATAAGAATAATTGCATTTAACCTATCAATTCCTTTTTCGCCTGCAACAATAAATCTTCCCTGTCCATCTACAATTGCAAATCTATGTTCTTCCGGATGCCAGACAAGAATAATCGGTGTCAACTTCCTCTCATCCCACTTATTTCTCAACCTGTTCAAATGTTTGTGTGTTCTCATCCCCTGATATCTGGAATCCACAAAGCAAAGAGACAAGGGAACCACAGCACTACCTGTAATCACTCTCTGATTTCTTCCTTTGCCTATAGTCATTAGTGGTTTGATGTTTGCCACTATGTCATTAAATTGTTCCACCCTTCTTGTTTCCTCATTCATTGCTACTACTGCACTCATTCTGAAACCTCCTTGAATATGTAATTTTTTGTATAATAAAAAGCATCTGGATTTTTGTTTCCAAATGCTTTTCATATCAACTAACGATTCACTTATCTACTCTTCAATTTCTACTATAGACAATTTATATTTGATATGTCTATTTTCTGTTGCTGGTATCTTAAAGACATCCTCATCAATTTCTAATACAGTCCACGCATCGGTATATATTTCACCATCAATAACTTCTATCCTTAAGAATCCTGGCAAATTTTTAATATCCCCAGATACAAATTCTCTTTTTTGACGTTTCATAGCCCTCACCTTATCCGCATCAAAATTACTGAATACATATTGAAAAACCAACATATATTCCGACTGGTACATCATCACCAAAATTATACTGCTCTACTGTATCTTTTTCAAACCCATAAACCATTGTCATCTGCTTATCAGTGTCAACAATCCAATATTCTCTAACTCCTGCTGTGCGATATTTGAACAGCTTTGTCATATAATCTCTTGACTTGCTACTTGGAGAAACAATTTCAATCACCCAATCTGGCGCACCATGACATCCTTTATCGTCTAACTTTGATTGATCACAAATAACTGAAATGTCTGGTTCTAAATAATTTATATCATCATCGTTCAAGAATATGGCAAATGGAGCAGCATATATCTCACATTTCCCGCCCTTACTATCAATATAATTCGCTATTATCTGATAAATCTTACCGCTGATCCTTTGATGTGTCCTGCTTGGCGGTGCCATATAATATATTTTTCCATCAATCAATTCCGCTCTCTCTCCGTCTGTCAATGCATATATGTCATCTATCGTATATACATCTTCTTTTCTCAATGCATCCATTGTTTCGCCTCCCATTCTTTATTCTATTATAAGCAATATTTATAGGAATTACAATCACTTCCACTTAATTGAAAATCTAATTTCATCGACTTTCTATTTATCAGAAATTTTATTTAAAAACTTATATGGTCTTTTCCCAAAAAGCAATAATACAACTTTTTCCAAACGTTCAGTCGATATATTCAATATTATGTCCTCAATATCTTCTGGTCTTTCATTTGATTCTCCTAAAATTTTAGACAATAAAGAAGCTTGATCTAATATACCTGTTTCATGCCAATCATAAATTTGATTGCATAGCATAACTAAATCTCCATCGGTTCTTTCAGTAATATAATCACCCACATTCATCATTGTATCCTCCATTTAAAACTTAGAATTCAATTCCATCAGCAATAATACGTTATCTCTCTAAATTGTGCATACCACTTATTTACAATAAAAGTACTATTTGCTTCAATATATCTTATCATATTATTTAATGTTTTCTGTGGGATACAAGAATTATTATTGCACAGTAAAGCTTTCCCTGAACTTGTTATCCAAATTTTTGTTGCATTCGCTGTTGCTCTTCCTTCTGCAATGTGTACATGCACTGGCTCAAGCGGATCATTTTCATTTGACCAAAAGTAGATTATATATGAACCAATTCTAAAAATTTGAGGCATTTAAGATACCCCCTTCTTTAGAAAACTCAATCATCAAATGAGCATTATTGCGGACAAATTCTTTAAAATAGTCCATTTCGGCATCAGAATATCCATTCACATCTTCCCAAGAATGTTCTGGCAAATAACATGTTGCATTATGAAACCCATCTTTTAAATCAGGAGTTTCTATATATACCTTCACTCGACCGTCTGGCAGCATTTCCGAATGAGTAATTTCTGTATCGTCATTTAGTGTTGCATATGGATACATCATATTATCGTCCTCTCTTTCCATAAAACTATTATTTCATGCACATTTTACTTCTATATTATAATTTTCCAAATTGATTTTAGCATTCATTATAGTTTTATATACATCCATTTTCATATTAATATTTAGAATCTGCCATCTGTGTTCTGGAAACGAACAATCTGATTTTCTTGATTTGTATTTATTTTCAATTACATTCTCGACTATAAATAATGTATCATAACACATATAATATCCTTTACCTCTTAAATTAGGATAGTCCTTTTCAGAATAGCAAGCCTTATTATTGGAAAGATAAACAATCCTAATTACCTTCCTATTGTCATACAAATCGTATTTTAAATTTTTCCACCAACTATCAAGAATTTCTTCTGATAATTTTCTTGAATTTTTATAATTCTCTATAATATCGTCCTCTTGAGGCAATAATATATTATTTTCGTTTACATCTTCAAGACGAGTACTATTTAAACAGTCTTTACATGAACAAGCTTTTAAAAGATCGATGTATTTAGTTATATCTTCATCATAATTACATCTAATAAAATGTTTTCCTTGTTCTTTATAACATAACCCCTTTTTCAATTCGTACACATATGCTCCCTGCTCAATATATCTTTTATATATTTTATCATTCTGCTTCTTTGTTTTTTTCATAAAATCCTCTCATAATAGAACAATCATTTCAAGACCTATTTATGCAACATAATTTTTATCATTTTCAATCTTTACTTTATAGTTGTACAACGCAAAATATAATTTTTCAGGTATTAATTCTTTATATTCGTCTGCAATTTGTTTTATATTTTCTTCCTTTTTAGTTGCATACATATTGTATGCTGCCTCAAGTGCTTTATATGATCCAAGCTCTTCATTATTATATTTTGCCAAATATTTTCCATACGCTTTTCTTATTCCATTAGGCAAACCTCTTTTATTTGGCTTATTAAGAAACAACATATTTATCCTTTGGGGAACCAATAAACACGTATCTGGACAATATATTTTGTTCCCAGGATAAAGAATATCCTTATCAATGTGCATACGCTCAATACCAACTTGATAAAAATTTTGTTCATACCATTGTCCAAACACCTGAAAATTGTGCCATTCAGAACAAACTTCACAAATTTCATAATAAGAAGAATATGTATTTTTCCTTCTTTCGTCATAACATCTTCTTATCATTGCTATCCAGTTTTGATATTCCATTGTATGAACACCATTTGAGTGTTTACAATGAAATGTACCAACTCCCATATATCCAACACAACAAATATTTTTATCATACGGATTTTTAATACATCCAGATTTGAAATTTGAATATGTTTGGTGTTTAAACACATACTTATGTTCATCTAAAAATTGAATATCAATATCATTTGATTTCTATAAGCAACTATTTTCATTTTTGTTCCAAACTTATTTTTATTGATCTCCCCTAATCTTTTATTCAATAGTAATCGCTCCCTTCAAATAAATAATTGGTTACAATTACTACTTCTCCATTTAATTATAAGAAATCTATAAAAATATCACAAGGAAATAATCCTTTTAATTATATCTCTAATGTTCTAATACATTTTCTTAAACAGTCTTTTAATGGCTGTAATTCATTTTTTAAATACCAATTATTTAGAGTTACATTAAATTCTTCTGCATTGTCCTTCCCAATAGTCAATATCCCCTCTCCATTTTCTATCAATATTTTACTGGCTACCATTGTAGAAGTTCTCTTGTTTCCATCCCAAAATAACTGTTGCTTACAGGCATATGCAAAATATTCCAACGCTCTATCAACAGATTGATTTATTCCATTTATACGATCAATTTCTTTCAAAACATCTTCTTTCACTGGAATAGTTGGTATAAATTCTCCGACTCCAACGGTTCCTTTTCTTAATACTCCCCATTCAAGACTTTCATTCCTTGATACATATTCATTTACCTTGCAAATGTACTCTAATGTTAGGGGTTCGTCAACTGAACTTATAATAAATTTCCATCCATCTCTAAGATTTAGAACTGTTTGTATATCATCCACAGAAATACCACTTACCACAGCCCCATCAATAATAGTCTGTGTTTGTGGAAAAGTTACATTGCAACCTTCTATATATGCGGTATTAAATACAAGTTCTGTAAATGTTTTTTTCGCCAAAAAAATATTTTGCTGCCTTGTAAGCATAAAATACCTCCCATTTTAAGATACATCTTTCTCTTTATAATGCTTTAATCAACCTTGGCTTTCCATTTCTCCTGATGATTCCTGTCATAAATTTTATGCCACTCTTCTAGTGTCATTACATGTGCAGCATTTCCGATTCTAACTGTCACCATCTGTTTTCCATGACATTCAAACTCTTTAATCACTTTAAATTCGTCACTCATACTTATGTCCTCTATATTATATCATTTCTTTACTATAAAAGCCACCAGAATATTTTCCAGTGGCTTCTATCCGTTTCTATATTTACTTTTTAACATCATAACCGCCTCGGTTACATTTGTCCATTACTTCATTTTTTGACTTACCCATGGCCAAATCATGTGACATTGCGCCGTGATCCACTTTATACCCATCAGGAGGTAATCGATGGTCAAATGTGTAATTCCTCATAAACGCCGGTATGCCAAAAATCAATCCAAAAATAATCAATCCAATTAATGTTTCCATATATTTTCCTTTCTGTCTACTATGCAGGACTTTGATATACTTTGTTTATGGTTCCATTATTCTACTTTTTATGTCCGATTAAAAGGACTGAAAAGGTACATTTATTGATAAATATTAAAAGCATCTGGATACTTATTCTCCAAATGCTTTTAAATAAATCACTGTTTTCTGCTTTTTACATGAAACTAATTATCAGTTCCTTTGCATCATTCCACAAATCCTTTGGACATTCTTCTTTAAACTGAGCATTCCTAGCACCAACATCTAACATTTTTACTTGATCGCATAATATAACGCCTGTTGTTTGCGTCCGTTCATCTAATTCAATATGAAACGGATGCTTTTTGTTAGTGTTCGTTATCGGACAAACAAATGCCAATGAGCTATGATGATTCAAAATATCATTACTCAGAATAAGTGCTGGTCTTCTACCACTCTGTTCATGACCCTTTTGAGGGTTAAAATCCATAACGATTATATCACCTTGTTTATAAGTTACCAAATCTCATTCCCTACTGAATCACCTACATCAACCTCTTGCGTACTTTCGACATAAATCTCATCAATCGGTCTCTTGTAGAATGCCTTCAGCCTTTCTGCCAAATTAAGGTATTTAGGCTTGTTGACTTTCTCAACAGTCATTTTTCCATCGCAAATATTTATTCCTACAGTATCATTCTCTTGTAAATTCATTTGTGCTAATATTTCTTTTGTTAATCTAATCCCCTGACTGTTTCCCCACCTCCTTATATTAGTTTGTATTGTATACACATTATCTTCCCGCAAATTTTTTAATTCCATTTTCTCGACCTCCGAAGTATATCCGATGGATATACCTTTAATGCTAGTATATGCAAAGTATATCCGTTTGTCAACAAAAATATGCACCTCCTATTCTGTTTCTCTTAAAATGCAAATTTAATTGCCATTATTCAGAATATGAACCAATGAATTTATAACCTTTTTCAAACGGAATCTCAAAAATTTCTTCTGTATCGTCTGCAGAAAAATCCATTATCTTTTTAGCCTCTTCTTCTGAATCAGCAATAATGATGCCACATGTAATACCGTAATCTGTACCATTTCCGCAATTATCCCTATATCCAAAGATTTTCATCACATTTACCTCCAATCACTCATTCTCTTTAACTTCCGACACAAATAATTCTCTGTCATACTTACAATCTTCTCCATCACAAGGTAGATTAATTTCGCCTTCTGCAATTTTATCATCAATTTCCTTATAAGCTGCTTCTTCATTCTGTGCTTCTACCTCTACATATCTTCTGTATGTTTCTACGATTTCTACTCTAAATTTTGGCATCGTATTTTTCTCCTCGGCTATTTTAATACAACCAATTAGCTCTGGAAGAATCAAAGTCTTTTTCTGCCATACAAGCCATTGTATATTTAACACCGTTCCTTTCTTTAATAAGAAAATCTTGCGTAATCTTAATTTTAGGAAATCCAGGCACATCTAAAATACATTTGCATGGATTACCAATATTTCTTTTATCGTATCCATTGGATAAATGACAAACATAAGCAGTTCCAACGGATCTACCTAATTGTGTTATTACTACTATTTCATTCGGTTCACCTGATAATTTTCCAATTAACTGTACAGCAATTCCAGAATTTTTAACAACATCTTCAGGTAAAAATCCATCAATAGTAATAAATTCTAAGTCCATAATTTCCTCCAATTCCGCCACAAAATACGAGTTTCAACCGCTATCTTCTGTTCCAACTTCTGATTATACTTATTACATGATTAAGTTCTATTTTTGATAATCCATATTCTGCTTCAACTTCATTCCAGTCTGTATGTTCTGATCCTGAAAAATAAACTTTTTTAGCAATCTCCGTTAATCTTTTTATCTTCATGTTACTATCCTCCATTTTCCTCTTGAAATTCCGACTTTCAGTCCTTATATTTCTTATTCTTTTTTAATGGGGTTTAATATAATTGTTCCGTATTTCTCATAAAAAATTTTTATTGGCTCTCATTATTAGTCGAGCTAAATACTTCTTTTCTTACCGATCTGGAAATAACATCTTCCTAAGTCATCAAATTTTCTAATAGTTTTAGTTTCAATTATATGTTTGCTTAGTGTCCCATCAATTCAGCTACACTAATATCAAACTGTTCTTCAAACCAGTGCCAAATATCCTCTCTATGCGTCCCTGGAAGAAAATGTTTCCAAGGTTCCTCAATTTCTTCTGTCTCTGGATTCATTGCAACTTCTCCAAAATTTTCCCATAAATCTTTTACATATATTATCTTCCAATTTATAAAGCTGTCTTCTAATCCTCTGGATTTAATTATTTCCAGATCGTCACTTGTGATTAAATAGCCGATGATTCCACAATATGTCTGGACTGCATTATATTCTGATTCCATAAACACTTGGTCATCTTCTATCTGATCAATTTTATTATCTGCTAAATATTTTCTCAACGACATGCTTTCCCTCCTCAAATTGTGTTTTCATTGATATCATTTATTCAACTGATCGTAAATGACTCAATTTCAAATGTCCAATATATGCTTCTTTCTTATCATCAGCATATATACTTCCATACCAGTCACCTTCATAATCTCCAATTACAGTTGATAAATCTAAATAATAATATTTTCCAACCTCTATCTGATTTTGTCGTGAAATTGCTTTTCTTTCATTAAGACATTTTACCTGTTGCATATGTTTTCCCTCCATTTCTCCACTTAAAATCATTATTTCGTTTCCATAGATTCACAGATATTGATATAACTCAATTATCATATTTTTAATATCCTCTGCATCTTCTACCAAGTCTTTTATGCTGCTTGGACAACCATCTTTCCCTCTTTCTGGCATCCACCTCTCAACATGTTCGTCAACATCAAAATCATCTGAATATTCTTTTAAATTATCCAAAAAAGAACCTACAGGATCGTCCATATCAAAATCAATAATTATACTAAAATCTTCACCTGCTGGTGAATACTTCTCCAACTCAACATAATTTCTTTTGTTGCAATACCATCCATTATATGTTCCTTCCGGTTCCTGATATATCGTGTAACTCCAATCTAACCCTTCTGCATTTTCTAATAACTGCTCCAATTCCTCATTTCTAATCTCTTCCATAATTTATACCATCCTTTCTACTTTCTATTTCTCCATTTATTCAGCGTTTATAGCCACTATAAAAGGCACTAACGAATATTTTCCGCTAATGCCTTCTAACTGGTTATAAATCTTATTCAATTATTAAAATTATTTATCCCATGTGAGCATAATTCAATGTAGATATAGTATTAATATCTTCCATAATCTGCATTTTAGTATTTCTTATATCAATATCATCTTGCATATCAAGAAAATATCTATCCGATACACCGAAAAATTTTCCAAGTCTTATTGATGTATCTGCTGTTATTTTCCGTCTATCATGTAAAATATCCTGAATCCTTGATACTGGAACATGAATTTCCTGTGCTAATTTATACGCCGACAATCCAAACGGTATCATAAATTCTTCAGACAATATCTCACTCATTTTAGGAGTTTCAATATAATTTTTCATAGCTACCTCCTCTCTAATGATAATCCACTATTTCTACATCATAATAATTGTTTCCATCGTATTTAAAGCATATTCTGTATTGATCATTGATTCTAATACTATATTGCCCTTCCCGATCACCATCTAATTTTTCAAGGTGATTTGCTGGTGGTACTCTCAAGTCCTCTAACCTTTGTGCATTATCAATCATAATCAACTTTCGCAACGCTATCCTTTGTATCGATTGAGGTAGCTTTTTTGAAAACCTTTGATTGTATATTTTTTCCGTTTCTCTATCTGTAAATGTCTTTATCATAGTTTTATTATACCTGTTTTCCGTGTATATGTCAATTCAAATTTTATAATGCCACAAAACGATTCTTTTATTGACAAAATGCAATTCTATTACTTTCATACGCAATAGCGGCAGTTAATTCCGCATGTGTAGAAAATTCATTTCTGTTACATTCTGGAATAAGACCACATTTTATAGACATATCAACAAGGTTTCTATATGCAGTCATATTTTCATCATCATTAAATTTCCGCCTACCATATTTTATACGAAAATCTGTAATAGCATCATAAAGTTCTTTGTATTTGATCATGTTATCTTTCCCTATCCTCTCACCATTTCAAAATCTTCCATTTCCTTCTGTGTTAATTCCCTGTTATAATACACCTCAGCCCACACCATACGCCTATTAACTTCCGTTCTGATATCATAGTTGATAAAATCCATCATACCATTTTTAGGGTGTGTTCCGATGCTCACAGGACGCATAGCAGAATAATATTTATGCCAATTGTATTTTTGTGCTGCCTGTCTGATATATTCGTTTGTACTCATGTTGTCCACCCAATATCTTAGTTAAAAGGTAAAGCCAATTCTTCATTTATAGCAGTTTCCAGCCTTACTAAATAATCACGAAAGACTGTACTGTTGTCCCTCTGTGTTTTCCCATAAAATCTATATGAGATTTCTCCACCATTAAAAACTATCATAGCAAGTTTAGAATTAATCCAACCTTTTGTCCTCAATGGTATGTTGATTCCATATTTCTCCATTAATCTATTAATAATAGATTTTCTGTCAACCTCTGTATTTTCAAAATCTTCTTGATGAAAAATTTTATATTCTGCATCCTGAATCGCTTTTTCTATTTCTGTAATTCGTTGCTCCTCTTCTTCTCTTTCCTTTTTCTGACGTTCTTCCTTTTCTGCTTGTCTTTTTGCCTCCTTGTCTGCGATCTGTTTTTCTCTATATTCTGCAAAGTGTTTTGCAAGATCAATATTTCCAAGTAAAGCACATACTTCAATGTCTACCTTGTTAATATAATATCTTTTGCTCTCTGATTCTTCTAAACGCTTATAAAATCCATTAACATTTAAATATGGAAATTTTGCTATTTTAGCAGAAACTTCTTCTATGCTCCAATATCCTTGAATCCAGCCTTGACTAATGCAAATAACACCTAAATCTTCCCATAACTGATAAACCGGATCCCCGTATTCTCTTTTTACCAATTCAATATAAAGATTTTTATGTTCTTCATTATGTGTAATGTTTTCCAGACTGTAAAGTGTTTTATATGGTTTTACAACTGTGTTCCCATCTTTTGCAAAAGCAATACATTTCTTCCGCACTGATTCCATTGCGGCAAAAGCCATTTCTCCAATTCTCATTATACAAGCCTCCATTTTTTCCAATAATAAAAACAAGTAACATTTCCAGTTTGTCACTTGCTTATTATTTCTATTTTTATACCGTTTGTTCACCTTCATTTAATGACTTAGTACAACGCACATACTCTATCCTATTTGTATATGTGCTAATTTAAAAATTTAAACAAAATCATCATGATTTAATTCATTGCTATCATTACTATCATTTTTTTGACGCTCCAAAATATCATATATTAAATCCGTCATTTCTTCTTTTAAAATATCCAGTCGAAATGCTTCATCTGGAGCAACGTCTCCACTTGTTATTCCCTCTATTCTATGACATTCACTAGATATTTCATCAATTTTATCATCTATAATCATTATAATTAAATCTCTAATCATTTTTTATTCTCCATGAATTCACCTTTTTAAAGAGTAGTTTCATTGACTTATATCCATTTTAAATATACTTCTTCATTATCGTATATAAAATAAATATCTCCTTGTTCATTCATACCCATAGGACAGGAAATAATGTTTCCATCTTCTTTTATTAAAATAGTACTGTCGCTAAAATCCTGTTGCACAACTGTGATTAATTTTCCATTCACATTTGTTTTTGTATCAAAAATATCGTTCCACTTTTTCATCAAAAGTTTCTCCCTTCACAATAAAATACACGATTTATAGCAACTCTGATAATTCTTTCATTCTGTCATGTTTAAAGCCCAGTGTAGCAAGCACCTGATTTATTCCTTCTGCATATCCATAATGCTGATCTGCTTTTCTTTGTTCCGTCTCTGCCTTAATTGTGTCCACATTTAAAAGCTGATTATATGCTTTGTATTCCTCGCTAGATTGTTTTGCATTTCTGATTGCTTCTTCCATGAGTTTTACACATTTACCATATTCTAATTTAGTCATAGTTCAAAATCTCCCTTCCTAAAATATTATAACTTTTTCTTTTGTCAGTAACAAAAATATTCCTAAAGGCAACGCAAACAATGATACTGTTACATCTTTCTCAAATAGAAATGGTGTGGTAATTCCGATAGCTATCATTATTGCACCTGATAAACGTTGTTTCATGTAATATAAATGCTCTGTCCTCTGCCTGATTCTCCGCCTTGTTTCTCGGCGGTTATACTCTTTGAACCACTCTCCATATGTATAAACCGCCTCAATGGCTTCTGATCCGCTGCTATATATTATCATCATACTTGTTTTCCTCCGTTTCCTTAGTAACTTTTTCCATGTCAATATGATATTTTGCAAGGAATTTTCTAAATAAATTATTCTCTTTTTTATACTCTTCCATTGCCTTTTCCGCTTGTTCTACTCTTGATTGTGATATTTTGTCCAGTACAGAAGGTACAACCATATCTTTGTATTGCTCAAGAATAGTTTCTCCATCAAGAATAATTTCTTCAAACAACATCACATGCAGGATTGATTCATCATAATAAAGTTTGTTCCATAATGAAACTGCATCCTCTAAATAATCAAAATCCCGTCTGTCCAACATGCTAAAATCAAATTCGCAGGTATCCATTATATCCAATACTTTTTGATCTCTGGTGTACTCAATATAGTAATGCGTTTTAATATCCTTGTTTTTGTCTTTATAACTATAAAAACCTCTGTCATGCATAATCTTATACCTTGCCTTTCTAACGTAAACGGTAGATAGTGAGTACCTATACAAAACAAGAGCAAACCTGTATGATAGAAACAGATTTGCTCCAGTCTTTATTTCACTTCACCTTTATCAGGCTTGCGGCAATTCGCTGGCAGGCCTGG
>NZ_JANJZD010000056.1 GCF_024623325.1 Acetatifactor muris | reverse complement strand
AGTCCCCCTGGAGAGTACAGGGTAGATAGGGGTAAGGTGAAGGTACAGTAATGTACAGAGCTGATACTTACTAATCGGACGAAAGCTTAACCAGGAAGGTAAGAAGAGAGTTTTGTATGTTTGGATACAGTGTTCGGTTTTGAGGGTACAATTGATACTAAGTTTTAGATGGCCCAGTGGCTCAGTTGGTTAGAGCGTCGCCCTGTCACGGCGAAGGTCGTCGGTTCGAGTCCGATCTGGGTCGTTTGTATGCTGATGGAAAAGTGCATAAGGGGTCTTAGCTCAGCTGGGAGAGCATCTGCCTTACAAGCAGAGGGTCATAGGTTCGAGCCCTATAGGCCCCATTTGATTCGCCGATGTGGCTCAATTGGCAGAGCAGCTGATTTGTAATCAGCAGGTTATCGGTTCGAGTCCGATCATCGGCTTCATGGATGGATTCCCGAGTGGCCAAAGGGGACAGACTGTAAATCTGCTGCAAATTGCTTCGGTGGTTCGAATCCACCTCCATCCATTTGCATATAATATAATTAAATAACGCGGGGTGGAGCAGTCTGGAAGCTCGTCGGGCTCATAACCCGAAGGTCACAAGTTCAAATCTTGTCCCCGCTACTTCAGGTTTACAAAGGAGAATTTTTGTAAATCTCAAATGCCCAGATAGCTCAGTTGGTAGAGCAGAGGACTGAAAATCCTCGTGTCACTGGTTCGATTCCGGTTCTGGGCATTTATTTTTTAGTAAGAGAAGGCTCAATTGAATCAGAGATACATTTGACAGATAAAAGGTCCTGTTGGGAATGACAGGATGTACAGGTAGAAGATGGCATTTAAAGGTGCAAAAATAAGCCTTTTAGTGCTATTTTTTTGTGTAGAAGTATGATATAATGGGCACATGGCATTGCCTGGTGAAGTTGTAATCCACAGCTTATTCGGGACAGGATACAGTTAAGCAGCAAATAACCCGGGCTTATGAAATTCTTAGTTATAGAAAATATGGAGTGAAATCATGAAAGAAAAAAAGCAAAATAAAGAAGAGAAAAAGGAGGAAAAGGACTCCAAAGAAAATGCCGGGAAAGTGGCAGAAGAGAAAGCGGGAGAAAAAGTTCCTGAGAAAAGAAAAAAGAGATATATAATAATTGCTCTGGGTATTGCATTTATTCTTCTTGTGGTGGCTGCAGTCGTGGTTTACTGTAAGGGGGCGGCTTATTATCAGACTCATTTTTTACCAAATACCAGCATAAACGGTATTGACTGCAGCAACATGGAAGCGAGAGAAGCAGCAATTCTGTTGGATGCGCCGATTCAGAATTATTCATTGAAAATTACAGGACGAAATTATAAAACGGGGGAATCAGGAGCATTAATCGGAGAAATAAATTCTGAGAATATCCAATTAACTTATGGGAACAGTGAAGAAGCAGTAAAAATGCTTTTGGAACAGCAGAATGCATATGAATGGATTTGGGCATATGTAGGAAACGGGCAGGCCAGTTCCCTGGAGCGCAACATTGTTTTTGATGAGGATATACTTGAGAGTATAGTGACATCATGGGATGCCTGTAAAAAGCGAAATATGTTGAAGGCAAAGGATGCCTATATCAGCCAGGAACCTGGTTTGGATGGGTATTATGAAGTTGTTCCTGAGACAGTCGGGACAGAACTGGATGTAAATGCAGTAATACATCTGGCGGCTGAGGGGATCCGCGAGAAGAAGGACAGTATTGACCTGGAGGAACAGGGCTGTTATGAGGAAGCTTTTATCAGGCAGGATGACAGGAGACTGACCAGCGTTGTAGATAAGGTAAATCGATGGCTGAGTACCAGCATTACTTATGACTGGAATGGTACAGAAGTTATCCTGGACCGTGAAAAATTGACAGAATGGATTACCATGCAGGACGGAGAGCCGGTATTGGATGAAGAGAAGGTGGCGAAGTTCGTCAAGGAACAGGCCGCAGAATATGATACATATGGCAAAAAGAAGAAATTTGTAACTACTTTGGGAACAGAACTGACATTGTCCAGCAGGAATTATGGATGGAAGACAGATACCGAGACGGAGACAGAAGAATTGATTCGTCTCATTTATAAGGGCAGTACAGGGACAAGGGAACCGACATATAGTATTACGGCGATGCAGAAGGGAACCAATGATATTGGGAATTCATATGTGGAAGCAGATCTGAGTAATCAGCATCTGTATCTGTATCAGGATGGAAATATTGTACTGGAGACAGATTTTGTATCGGGAACAATGGTTTCTACATATGATTGTGTGACACCGGAGGGAATATTTGGTCTGACATATAAGACGCGGAATGCAGTACTTAAAGGCGCAACCTATCGGACACCGGTAAGTTATTGGATGCCTTTTTATGGGAATTATGGCATGCATGATGCCAGTTGGAGAGGAGCATTTGGGGGACAGATATTTATGACCAGTGGTTCTCATGGCTGTATTAATCTTCCGCCGGATATGGCTGGACAGATTTATCAGTATGTGTCGGAAGGATTCCCGGTTATCTGCTATTATTATGGAGGTGCACCTTATATTGGGATACAGGCACCGCCGGCATCTGAAACAGTAGTGCCGGAAGAAGGCGGTGAGCAGGGAGCGGGAGAGGAAGGTCCGGCTGAGCAGCCTCCTGCTGAGACGCCAGTTGAGCAACCTCCTGCGGAAGCGCCGGTTGAAACACCAGTTGAGCAGCCTCCTGCGGAAGCGCCGGTTGAAACACCGGTTGAGCAGCCTCCTGCGGAAGCGCCGGTTGAAACACCGGCTGAGCAGCCTCCTGCGGAGACACCGGTTGAAACACCGGCTGAGCAGCCTTCTGCGGAAGCAACGGTTGAATAACCAGCCACCCGGTCAGCTGCTTTTTGGCGGATTATGTGCCGGAGCGTCTGTAGAATACAGCTGCATTATAAGACATTGACAGAATTTTATTGACAGGAAGTACAAAAAGGAAATGGCGGAACGAAATGTAAAACAGCGTACGGTAAGACAATCGAAGCGATGGCGGAAGAAAATGGAGCATTTTCGGGAGCAGCAGCGGCAGATCAGGACAAATGCGGCAGATATTCTTGAGTCCGGAAATTTCAGACGGATGAAAGGTTATATTCAGCATGGCAATGTGACAGTCAATGCGCATGTAATGAATGTGGCCAGGTATAGTATCGCGTTAAGTGAGAGTCTGCATATTCCCTGCAGTAGAAGAGAACTGATCAGGGGCGCGTTGCTGCACGATTATTTTCTTTATGACTGGCATATTCCGGACGAAGTGAATCCCCATAAATTGCATGGTTTTTATCATCCGGGGGTGGCATTGCGGAATGCGTCCAGAGAATATGAGCTGACAGAGAGAGAAAGGAATATTATCAGGAGACATATGTGGCCTTTGACAGTTATACCGCCGTCGTGCAGAGAGGCATGGATTGTTACGGCGGCGGATAAATGGTGCTCTCTATTGGAGACTCTGCATATGCACAGGGGACATGGGATTGTACTTCAAAAACTGAGGGAAGACTGAAGGTGGAGCATTTATTTGAAAAGTTGTCTCTGTATGACAGAAAAGGGATATATCCCTATCATATGCCTGGACATAAAAGGAAAAGCTGGGGGATGCTTCCCAAAGAATTATATGGAATTGATATTACAGAGATAGAAGGATTTGACAATCTGCACCAGCCGGAAGGGATTCTTCTTGAATTGCAGAGAGAGGCAGCCCGGCTTTATGGCGCGGAGGAAAGTTACTATCTGGTCAACGGTAGCACAGGCGGAATACTCAGTGCCGTCAGCGCTGCAGTTCCTTTTGGGGGGCATATTTTAATGGCCCGCAATTGCCATAAATCGGTATATCATGCGGCTTACCTGAGACATTTGCAGACAGAATACCTGTATCCCGGTATATTAGCGGAATATGGTATTGCGGATGCGGTAACGCTTTCGCAGGTTCGGGAAGCTTTGGAGAGAACACCGGAGACGGATGCAGTTCTGATTGTATCTCCTACTTACGAGGGCAGACTTGCAGATGTTGCGGAAATTGCCGGAGCAGTTCATGAAAAAGGAATTCCTTTGATTGTGGACGAGGCACATGGTGCGCATTTGGGACTGACGGAGGGGACATGGCAGAACAGCTGTCAGGGTGGTGCGGATCTGGTGATTCACAGTGTACATAAGACGCTTCCGGCCCTTACTCAGGCCGGGTTGCTTCATGTAAATGGAGAGCTAATTGACCGCGGTCTGCTCAGACGGTTTCTTCGGATCTATCAGACCAGCAGTCCGTCTTATCCTCTGATGGCAAGTATTGATAATGCTTTGCAATATACGGAAAAATTCGGTAACGATGCCTTTGCACGCTTTCGCTTTTTTTATGAAAGTATGACAGAAAAACTGTCAGCATGCAGAAGCCTGAAAATACTGATTGGAAATAGAGAAGAACAGGATACAGGGAAACTGGTAATTTCCGTAAAAGGAACAGGCCTGACGGGAAAGGAACTGTATGAAATCCTGTTGAAGAAGTATGGACTGCAGACAGAAATGGCTTCTATAGATTTTGTATTGGCCATGTTTACTTTAAATGACGATTCGGAAGCCTACAATCGCATGACGGAGGCATTGCTGGAAATAGACAGGAATCTTTCTGAAGCAGGGGCCACAGAGAAGACATCAGGGAAACTTTCTCCTGCAAAGGCCGGAGGGACCGCACCAGAGAGGGACTTTTCTGCAATGGCCAGAGGGACAGCACCAGAGAGGGGGTCTCCTGCAGGGGACACAGAGAAGGCACCAGGGAAGATTCTTTCTGTAAAGGTCAGAGAGAAGGCACCGGAGAAGATTTCTCTGGCCGAGGCCTGGGAGATGCCGTCAGAAGAAATCCTTTTGACAGAAAGCGCGGGCAGATATGCCGCAGAATTTATCAATCTGTATCCGCCGGGGATTCCGCTGTTGATACCTGGAGAACAGATAACAGAAGCACATTGCCGGGAAATTTGGGAGGCTGTGTCACAGGGGTTAAATGTACAGGGAATATGGACGGGGAGAGATGAAGACGGCCCGTCGCAGGAGATAAGCATTAGGGTATTGCAGGAAAAAGCGGAAGTGCGCCGCAGAAGAAATAAAGAGGAGTAAAAGAATGAGAAAAACGAAGATAATATGTACTATTGGGCCGGCAAGTGACAGTGTGGAGTGTCTGAGGGAGCTGATGCTGGCAGGAATGAATGTGGCGAGATTTAATTTTTCCCATGGCACACATGAAGAGCAGAAAGTGAAGTTCGAACGGGTGAAACAGGCCCGGGAGGAGCTGGGACTGCCTGTGGCAACCATGCTGGATACAAAAGGACCGGAAATCAGGCTTAGGGATTTTGAAGGAGGAAGAGCGGAACTGGTATCCGGACAGCAGTTTGTACTCACTACAGAAGAAGTACTGGGAACAGCACAGAAAGCTGCTATTTCCTACAAGAACCTGAAAAATGATATCAAAGAGGGAACGACCATTCTCATTGATGACGGGCTTATTGAAATGAAGGTGGAGCGGATTGAGGGAGAAGAAATTATCTGCCGTGTGGTGAACGGCGGATTTGTCTCCAACCATAAAGGCGTCAATGTGCCCGGTGCGGTTTTATCCATGCCGTATATCAGCGAGGTGGACCGGCAGGATATTTTGTTCGGAATTGAAATGGGATATGATTTGCTGGCGGCTTCTTTTGTCAGATGTCGGGAAGACATTCTGGAAGTGCGCAGGATTCTGAAAGATCATGACTGTGAGATGAAAATAATTGCCAAAATAGAGAACATGCAGGGAATTCAGAATCTGGAGGAGATTCTGGAGGTGTCTGATGGCATTATGGTGGCCAGAGGGGACATGGGAGTGGAGATTCCGCTGGAAGAGGTGCCGGTTCTGCAGAAGAAGATGATTCATCTGGCGAATGCCTGCGGTAAGCATGTGATTACGGCCACCCAGATGCTGGAGTCCATGATTAAGAATCCAAGGCCCACCAGGGCGGAAGCAACGGATATCGCCAATGCTATTTATGACGGAACCACAGCCATTATGCTTTCCGGGGAGAGTGCGGCAGGAAAATATCCTGTGGAAGCGGTAAAGACTATGGCGAAAATTGCAGAAGGTGCCGAAAAAGATATTGACTATGGTTCCAGGATGAGGCGGGGAGCGCAGGAGGAAGAGACAGATATCACCACGGCAATTGCCTATGCAACCTGTACCGCTGCAAGGGATCTGCGGGCTGCGGCGATCATTACGGTTACGTTGTCCGGTTTTACGGCCGAGGCCATTTCGCGGTTTAAGCCGGAAAGCCCGATTATCGGCTGTACAGTGAGGAAAAGGGTGTGCAGGCAGCTGAATCTGCTGTGGGGGGTGAATCCCCTGATGCTCGAGCGGGAAGACCGGGCGGAAGAGCTGTTTGCAGATGCGGTATCAGAGGCGAAAAAGGCAGGATATGTGAAAGTCGGTGATGTGGTGGTGATTACGGCAGGTGTGCCCCTGGGAATTGCAGGAACCACAAATATGATACATGTAATCACTGTAAAATAATTTTACTGAGGACAGGAGCGGCCGAATGGCCATCCATACCATGATTGAACTTTAATCATAGCAAAATGACCTTACTGAGGACAGGAGCGGCCGAATGGCCATCCATACCATGATTGAACTTTAATCATGGCAAAATGACCTTACTGAGGACAGGAAGCGACCGAATGGATGCAAAACAGGCAGGACGGACCTGAAGGATACAGAGAAGGAACCCTGGATCAAGACAGAATGCGGGAGACAGTTAAATGGAAATTAAGGTGGGGCAGGTAAATCAGACCGCGCCGGTGGAACAGGTACAGAACACACAGCCAACCGACGGCAGCTTTAAATTCATGCTTGCCAGTCATGTGGAGGGAGCGGAGCTGCAGGCCAGACTGCAGACGCTTATGGAAGAGATTACCATGCAGGGGGAGCGTCTGGCAAAACGGCGGGATGTCAAGGACATGAGACATTATCGGGGGCTGGTGAAGGAATTTATGAATGAAGTTGTAAGTCATTCCCACTCTTTTTCCAGAGAGAACTTTCTCGACAGACGCGGACGGCACCGTGTGTATGGTATCATCCGTCTGATTGATGAGAATCTGGATCAGCTGGCACAGGAATTGATGAAGGATGAGAAGGACAATCTGGCAATTCTGAATAAGATAGGGGAAATCAGAGGATTGCTGCTGGATATATTTACCTGAGGAGTAAAAATCCGGGAACCGCCGGGAACAGTCCGGCAGAAGACTGAACGGATGTCAAAAGTAAACAGATTCTTAACGGATATGGCGGAAATACAT
Source organism: Acetatifactor muris (assembly GCF_024623325.1). Taxonomy (GTDB): domain Bacteria; phylum Bacillota; class Clostridia; order Lachnospirales; family Lachnospiraceae; genus Acetatifactor; species Acetatifactor muris. Next base: position 14,902 of record NZ_JANJZD010000056.1, on the reverse strand, counting down.
GGAAAAAGACATAGAAAAATACAAAAAGAGGGGTTGGTGACAGTATGGCGGGATTTCAGGACATTATCGGTCAGGAACAGATAAAGGAGCATTTATGCAGTGCGCTTTCCACAGGTAAGGTGTCCCATGCCTATATTATCAATGGGGAGAAATCTTCCGGCAAGGAATTCATCGCCAGGGTGTTTGCCATGGCGCTGCAATGTGAGGAAGAGGGAACGGAGCCCTGCCAGGAGTGCCATTCCTGCAGGCAGGCCCTGTCAGGGAATCATCCGGACATCATTTGGGTGACGCATGAGAAACCGAATTCCATCAGTGTGGATGACATCCGGGAACAGGTGAATGGCAGTGTGGCCATTAAGCCGTACAGCAGCCCGCGGAAGGTTTACCTGATAAACGAGGCGGAGAAAATGACGGTGCAGGCACAGAATGCGCTTTTGAAGACACTGGAGGAACCGCCGGAATATGTGGTGATTCTTCTGATGGTTTCCAATGTGAATGCACTTCTGCCTACCATACTGAGTCGCTGCGTGGTGCTGAATATGAAACCTGTGCCGGACAGTCTGGTGAAGCAGTATCTGTGTACACAGCTGCAGGTGCCGGATTATAAGGCAGAGGTGTGTGCCGCTTTTGCCAGAGGCAATGTGGGAAAAGCAAAGGCTCTGGCCACCAGCGAAGATTTTGAGAATATCAAGACGGAAGCGCTGTCGCTGTTAAAATACATACAGGACATGGAGCTGAATGAAATTATTACAGCCGTCAAAAAAATAACGGAATACAAGATGAAGATTAATGATTATCTGGACATCTGTGCTATCTGGTACAGAGATGCCCTGCTGTTTAAGGCCACCAGCGATATCAATCATCTGATCTTTAAGGAGGAAATTCAGGCTTTGCGCAGAACGGCTCAGCGCAGCAGCTATGAAGGAATTGAGAACATTGTAAATGCACTGGATACAGCGAAAAAGCGTCTGGACTCCAATGTCAATTTTGAGCTGGTTATGGAACTGCTCATGCTGACGATACAGGAGAACAGCTGAGAGAAAATGAAATATTCGCAGGACAGAACAAAATGCCTGCAGAGAATAGAAAGTCCGCCCCACGAGCTGTGACAGTTCCTGTTATGGTTCGCGGGGGTTTCTTACCCGGTTCGGGAATTTACCATGATGATTACAGCACAGTTTGCAGATTAGTGTATATAAAAGGCAGTTTTTGTACAGAAACTGGAAAATATAGGCTGTATAGAGATATAATCTGCCTAAAAATAAGTAAAATCTGCCTGAAAACAGCAGAATATATTGATTAATCTATCTGACTTGCTATAATGAAACCATCAAAAAATTTTTTGGTGGATGGTATGCTAAGGTATAAAGAGATAAAACTGACATTGAAAGAATTGATCGCTCAGATGAGTGACGGGGACAGGCTGCCTTCCAGAAGCATTCTCAGCAGGCAGTTGGATTCTTCGCGGGTTACCGTTGACAAGGCCATAAGGGAGCTGGAGGAAGAAGGGATTCTGACTTCGCGTTTCGGCAGCGGCACCTATGTGTCTCACAGGCTGGAGGGCATGGTGGTAAATGCCAGGAACTGGTGCCTGATTGTGCCGGATATCAGAGAAGACATTTACGCAAAGCTTGCAAGCAGTGTGGAGAACGAAGCGCGGAAGTGGAATACGAATGTCATTCTGTGTAATTCTGAGAACAGTGCGGAAAACCAGGACAGATACATTAAACGGCTGATTGTATCGGGTACGGACGGTTTCATTATCGTACCTGTGATTGCGAAAAGTGTGCTGGAAAATGTGGGGCTGTATCAGAGCCTGCTGCAGTCAAAGGTTCCGTTTGTGTTCTGCAACCGGGAAGTGGAAGGAATCTCCGTACCGCTGGTGAAATCCAACGATTTTTACGGAGGCTATATTGCCACATTACATCTGATTGATCAGGGCTATCGAAATATTGCCTATCTGGCACAGCAGCGTTATCGCACCAGCATCGAGAGATGCCATGGGTATATCAGTGCGCTTCAGTGCAGGGGGATTGAAGTGGACCACAGGCGCATTTTGATGCATGACAACGGCACACTGGAAGACTGCTACAGTCAGCTGAAGCGAATTTTGAAATCAGATGTACCAATGGATGCAGTATTCTGTTTCTGCGATGTAATTGCACTGGAAGCCATGCGATGTGTGGAGGATGCAAATCTGCAGGTATCCGAAGATATCGGAATCATCGGTTACAATGACGACGCAAGTCTGAAGATGGTAAAACCGGGGCTGACCACCATTTCTTACAGAATGGAAGAGGTGGGCAGGACGGCGGCGGAAGTGCTGCGGAAAAAGATAGAGTGTGAGATGACAGGAAACTTTGACTATTACTTGGTGCAGCCTGAAATTGTTGTAAGGGAGAGCTGTCTCGGACTTTCGGAAAGGGGCAGCACAGAATGCACTGCGGACCAGGCAGGGCAGGTTTGAAATTTTGTACGGCAGGAAAGAGAGGTAAAGACATGAAAAAGAAAATGTTGGCGATATTGATGTGCATAAGTCTGATGGCAACAATGCTGACCGGCTGCGGAAGCGAAGGCAGTCAGGATTCTTCCACAGGGTCTGCAGAAAGTGCTTCAGGGGGACAGGCAGCTTCGGACTCCCAGACTCCGCCGGAAGAGCAGACTTCCGGTGAGAATGTGACAATTAACTGGCTGGGATATTATACTTCCGAGATTACTGTGACGCCGGATTCCTGGGCAGAGCAGCTGCTGGAAGAAACCTTTCACATCAATCTGGAACCCATTACAGATGTTTCCTCTGCAAATATTGATACCTATGTCTCCTCCGGAGATATTTTAAATGCGACCTGTTATCCTTCTTATCTGCATAACGATTTCAGGTATATGTACGATCAGGGACTGATCCGTGAGATTCCCCAGGAATGGCTGTATGAATACTATCCTACCGGAATGCAGCTTTACACTGATTTCCTGGGAGAGGAATTCTTTGAGAAGGGAGATCATCTGGTAGACGGCAGGTGCCTCTACATTCCCTTTAACACCAATGCACCCACATCTACCAGTGTTGTTGTCTACCGGAAGGACTGGATGGAGAAGGTGGGTATGAGTGAACCGACGACACTGGAGGAGCTGCATGACCTGTTGTATGCCTTCACCTATGAGGACCCGGACGGGAACGGGAAAGACGATACCTATGGTATTGATATAGGAACCAACTGGATGGGATTGTGGCCGGTATACGGTGCTTTCGGATTTGCACAGTCTCAGAACAGCAAGGGAAGCTACCAGCTGCAGGAAGACGGCAGTGTGATTTATACATCGGTTCAGGATGCATACAAGTCTGCTCTTGGTGTCATCAAGGAGTGGTATGACGAGGGAATCATTGATCCTGAATGTATTACGGACAAGCGTGATCAGGTGCGTACAAAATGGTCTAACGGAACCATCGGCGTGATGGTGGACTCTCAGACCTGGTATTATTCCAACAGAGGCTCTTCCAGCATCATTGGTATGGTGGAAGATGTCTTCGGAGAGGGTACGGTAGAGGTAATGGGGCCTCTGAGTACTGCATATGGCGACGGAACAGTTTACGCGTCTGCGCTGTATCCCAATGCCAGTGCAAATCGTGCGCTGTGCTTTACGGCAAATGCCACAGACGAGCAGGTTATCACAGTGCTGAAGATGATGGAAGGCCTGACAACGGATCATGAGCTGGCTACAAAGATTATCTACGGTGAGGAAGGTGTGGACTATACTCTGGGTGACAGCGGCCAGATTCAGGTGACAATGAGTGTGGAGGATCAGGCTGCCAGGGGACTGGGCGATACTTTCTATGGAATGAGCGCGCCGGACCAGTACATGATAGAGCTTACCCAGTCTGAGAGAGATAAGGCAAATATTGCGAAATCAGGTGCATGGCCTACTATTTATCAGGGTAATAATTTTGCCTCTGTCTTTAATGAAGCTTATGATACCTATACAGGAGAAATCCAGAAGGTGGAGGAAGATTTCTTCTACGGTGTACTGAAAGGCGACAAGGATCTGGAAGCCGACTGGGAGCAGTATCTTGCAGATATGAACAAAGCGGGACTGGATAAGGTAATTGCCGAATATGAAGAGGCGCTGAAGTAAAGAATACAGAGAACGGAACCATCCTGCGCATGGAGTGAAGTGTATCCGTGCGCGGGATTTTTATCTTTCGGAGAAAGGGTTTAGGTGTGAATATGGGTAAAACGGCAAAGACTGCGGGGCCGCCGGGGCAGAAACTGAAAATGATAAAAAAGATGCGGACTTATTATCTGCTGCTGTTGCCATTTCTGGCATTTATCGTTATTTTCAAGTATGTCCCCATGTATGGAATCACGCTGGCGTTTAAGGATTTCAGAATTCTGGACGGAATCATGGGGAGTCCCTGGGCAGGATTCAAATATTTCAGGCAGCTTTTCGAAGCGGCTTCCTTCTATGAAGTACTGCGAAATACAATCGTTATCAGCCTGAAAAAACTGCTTTTCAGTTTCCCGGCTCCCATTATTCTGGCATTGTTTATCAATGAGATTCGGAATGAGCGGGTGAAGAAGACCTTTCAGACATTTTCCTATCTGCCTCATTTTATTTCCTGGATTATTGCGGCTTCTTTTATTTCGGATATTTTAAGCCTGAGAGGACCGATTAACACATTGATCGGGCAGCTGGGCGGAGATCCTGTCTATTTTATGGCGGAGACGAAATGGTTTCAGCCGATTCTGGTATTGTCCGCTATCTGGAAGAACAGCGGTTGGAGCTCCATTGTCTATATCGCAGCCATTACGGGAATCGATCAGGACTTATATGAAGCTTCTTCCATTGATGGAGCGAAGAAACTGCAGCAGATCTGGTATATTACGCTTCCCTGTATCAGAACCACAATCATTACGCTGTTCATCCTGGAGGTCGGCAAAATAATGTCGGCCGGATTTGACCAGGTTTACAATCTGTATTCACCTGTTGTGTACAGTGTCGGCGATATTCTGGATACCTATACTTACAGACAGGGGATTGTGAAGTCCAATTACAGTTATGCCACGGCGGCGGGACTGTTCCAGAATGTGATCGGCTTTATTCTGGTCATTGCATCTAATGTGACGGTGAAAAGGCTCAGCGACGGAGAGGAGGGATTATGGTGAAAGTGCGAAAGAAAAAGAAGAAACCTCAGATTGTCACTTATATTATCCTGCTTTTCCTGACCTTTATTTTTGTCTACCCTTTCTGGCAGACAGTTGTGCTTTCCTTCTCGGATAAGGTCTATGCCAATGCGCCGGGATTCAAGTTCTGGCCTCCGGAGATATCGCTGGAAGCCTATAAAAAAGTGTTTTCTACCAACACAATCTTTATTGGATATGCCAATACCATTTTCCGCACGGCTGTGGGGACGCTGATTACTTTGCTCATCACTTTCTGTGCGGCTTATACCATGTCTCACAGGGAACTGCCGGGATGGTCGCCGATTAATTTTATTATTATATTCACCATGTTCTTCGGAGGTGGTCTGATTCCCACTTATCTGAACCTGAAGAGCCTGCATCTGCTGAACACCAGATGGGTGCTGATACTGCCGGGGGCGGCAGGGGCCTGGAACTTTATCATTATGCGTAATTTCCTGAGCGGTATCAGCCGGGAGATGGAGGATGCGGCAAAGATTGACGGCGCAGGTGTGATACAGACCATGACCCATGTCATTCTCCCCCTGTCCAAATCGGTGATTGCGGTTATCGGGCTCTGGAGTGTGGTAAGCCATTGGAATGCCTGGTTTGATTCCATGGCATATGCGAACAAAAACAATCTGATTGTACTGCAGATGGTGGTGCGTCGCCTCATTGATCAGGGTGAGAATCTGGCGGCGTCGGGGGATGCCATGACGATGGCCAGCGCCACTCCCACCACTGTGAGGGCAGCTACGGTTGTAATTGCCACGGCGCCGATTCTGATGGGGTACCCTTTTATTCAGAAATACCTGGTGAAGGGTACCATGGTGGGGGCCGTCAAGGGGTAAGCGCGCCCTGCAAGGGCGGACATATTGCCTGTAAGACTCAGGTTTTACAGGGTCTTAAAGCCGACACCGGGAGAGGCGGAAATGCGGAAAAGAAGCAGGGAGGCAGATATGGCACAGCACGGAGAGGGAATGGGGCCAATGGATAATATTGTGACAGAGCTGGTGCTGAAAAAGCGGAAGGAAAGTTGGAACAGGGATGAAAACAGAATATGAATGCAGAGAAGAAGGAAGCTATGATCTCATTGTGGCAGGCGGAGGGATGGCGGGAGTGTGCTGTGCGATAGCGGCCGCCAGACAGGGACTGAATACGCTGCTGCTGGAAAAGGAGGGCTGTCTCGGCGGTACCGCGTGCACTGCCGGTGTGATGCAGCTTCTGGGCGGTCGCTGGTATGACCCGGAAAATGACAGGATGGTGCGGGTAATCGGTGGGTTATTTGACGAGATAACGGACGAGCTGATCGCCATGGGAGCCGCGGTGGAGCCGGATACGGTGGATATTCATCATTACAATCCTTACGGGTGGTATCCACGGATGGCGGCGGGTATTTCCTGTGAGGTGGATACTCTGAAATGGCATCTGGAGCGGAAGTGTGTGGATGCAGGTGTGCATCTGCGGTTTTTTACTACCATTGTTGGTGCGGAGACAAAAGAAGCCCGGGTGACCCGACTGATTACGCATGATAAAGGCGGATTCTCTTCTTTCAGGGCAAAGTGTTTTGCAGATTGTACCGGAGACGGGGACCTGGCGGAGATGACCGGCTGTCCCATGGAGAAAGGCCGGGAGGAGGATGGCGCCATGTGTCCGGCTACCACTATATTCTACGTGGATCAGGTGGATACGGCCCGCTATGTGGCGTATCAGAATGAGCATGAGTCGCCGAAGCTGGTGGAAATCATTCATGAGCTGAAAGAGGCCGGACGATGGCCGTGGGATTTTGAAATTTTTATTGCCATCGAGACGCCCACACCCGGTACCTTTATGGTGAATACCATTCGGCAGATTGACGTGGACGGAACAGATGCTGCATCGCTGACCCGGGCAGCCATGGAAGGACGCGGACTGGCTCACGAGCTGCTGAAGGTGATGAAGGAATATTTTCCTGGCTTTGAGAAAGCGCATCTGAGCAGGATTTTTGACCATGTGGGCATCCGGGAGACCCGGCGGATTGCAGCCAGAGAACCGATTACACTGGAAAATGCTCTGGCGGGGAAACATTATGACGATTGTGTCGCTTCCACCACATACAATTTTGATCTGCCGGATCCCAAACGGCCTTCCTATGACCCCATGATGGGGGATGCAAAGAAACCGAACGCGGTGCGGGAGCATGTGAGGATTGAGATTCCCTACGGCGCTCTGCTGCCCCGCAATATGGAGAATCTGATTGTGGCAGGTCGCTGCCTGGGGGCAGAGCGGGAAGTCATGGGCGCCTGTCGGGTGATGGGACCCTGTGCCGGAATGGGGCAGGCAGCAGGCTTGGCGGCAGGGCTCGCCGTGAAGACGGGCAGCTTTGCGTATGTGTCAGTGAGACAACTGAGGGAGTTGCTGCAGGAGAGCGGCTGTATTGGGGCGGTGTCTGATGAAGACATTATCGGCTGAGAGTATCTTCCGGGGGAAAATAGCAGTACTGTGAGAGCAGGAAGAAGGCAGAAAAACAGAAAAAAGGAGATCGACCATGTCAAAATGGGAATACACGGAAACCGAAATCTGGCGTCACGGGGACAATCATATTTCCCTGTTTCATGTATTTGGCTTGATTGCCGTTAAGAATGTGGTGCTGGTATTTGCCGAGGCCCGGGAAGGAGACGGCAAAGATGCACATGGTCTGCATGACATCTGGATGCGTCGAAGCGAAGACGGGGGAAGAAGCTTTGAAGCCACGGTTCGTCTGGACCTGGAAAAGGGATGCTGCTGGACGAATCCGGTGCCGGTGTATGATGAGGTAATCGGCAGGCTGTTTCTTTTTTATTCAGATAATCCGGACAATCTGCATACGAGGAATTTTGTATCGTACAGTGATGATTTTGGAAAAAGCTGGTCCGAGGGACAGCAGGTGAATCAGTTCATGGAAGAAGGGGAGGTCGCACTGCCTTTTCATCTTGCCGGACCTGGACACGGCATCTGTATCAAAAAGGGAGATTACGCGGGACGTCTGGTGGTACCTGTATGGCACAGACAGTTTAACGTGGACAGAGAACCGACGAAGAGAGGATATTGTATCTCCGCACTTTACAGTGAGGACCATGGACAGACATGGGAGCATACGGCACTCCTGGGACAGGAGATTATGGCCAATGAGTCCCGGATTGAAGAGACGGAGGACGGCCTGATTTGGGTGATTCGGCCGGGAGGAGGATGGACCGGACGCTATATCAGCCGCAGCTTTGACGGAGGGACGACCTGGACCAGTCCGGAGCCTGTGAGTATGGGACCGGCCAATAATTGTGATGCCGGAGTGACACATATATGCGGGAAACAGGGATATGAGAATGTGGTATTGGTCTCCCGGGTGAGCCAGATTCCATGCCGGCGGGACATGGAGGTGCTTCTCAGCAGGGACGGGGGGCTGACGTTCACGGATAAAATGACGTTGCCGGAGGGAGACGCCATGCCTGGGTACAGTGATTTATGCGTGCTTGAGGAAGAGGAGCCGCTGGCAGGACTGGTGCATTGCAGGAACAATCATGTGCTATTCTCCAGGATTTCCCTGCAGGCGCTGACAGGAGGCAAGTACGAAGGTACGAGGAGAACTGTATGGCTGAACTGAGCTCTGCGGAAAGGAGTAAAAGTATGGTAAAAGATTGTCATATGAGAGCATGTTCCATACGGAGCTGTTCGGAGAGCAGTAAATCTGTGATTCGGAATAAAAGGAGAAAAATATGAGCAAATTTAATGGCATCTGTGCGGCGTTGCTTACACCGTATGATATGTTGGGAAAAGTAAATTATAAAATGCTGAAACAGCAGGTACGATGGCTGATCGGGCAGGGAATCGACGGCTTTTATGTGTGCGGAAGCACAGGAGAGGCTTTTCTGCTGAGTATGGAGGAAAGGAAAGCGATTCTGGAAGCCGTATGTGAGGAGAACAACGGTGAAAAACTGATCATTGCACATATCGGCCAGATTGCCACAGAGCACTCTCTGGAGCTGGGCCGACATGCGGGAACGCTGAAAGTGGATGCAGTATCTTCCATCAGTCCGTTTTACTATAAGTTTTCCACAGAAGAAATCAAGGGGTACTATCTTGATTTGATGGAGGGGATACAGATCCCGTTTTTTATCTATAATTTCCCGGCGTATTCGGGATTCTCGCTGACACCTGAACTGCTGGACGAAATGTGTGCGAATCCGTATCTGGCCGGGGTTAAATTTACGGCATCGGATTTCTTTCAGCTGGAGAGAATGAAATATGCGCATCCTGATCTGGCTGTCTGGAACGGTTATGACGAAATGCTGGTATCCGGGCTCAGCTCCGGCGCAGACGGTGGAATCGGCAGTACTTATAATATTCTGTGCCCGGCGGTCCGGGGAATTTACGATTCCTTCAGGGCGGGGCATCTGGATCAGGCCCGGGAATATCAGCATTTGGTCAACGGGGTGATCAGTGTGCTGTGCAGGTATGGGGTGTTTGCTTCCCTGAAGGTAATTCTGGGCTTTCTGGGGATGGAATTCGGAGGCTGCAGGAAGCCGTTTCTGCCTGTGGAGGCTGCAGCGGAAGCGGCACTGAAGGAGATGTACAGGGCTTATCTGCGGGACCTGGAGAAGATGGGATAAATTAAATTCCATTATTAACTATGGTCATTTTGGAAGAGATATGTTAAAATAGCAGCTGACAGTGATTTATGCATTGTCGGCTGCTATATTTTGATGAAAGACATGCTTTTTTCCAAAAGCATGCAGTGAGGTGGATAGATGACGAAAGTAATAGGAGTAAGATTTCGCACCGCGGGCAAGGTCTATTATTTTGACCCTTCAGACTTGACAATTAAGAAGGGGGAACATGTGATTGTGGAGACTGCCCGGGGAATCGAATTCGGAACCGTGGTAGCAGGTGTCATGGAGGTGGCAGACGAAAAGGTGGTGCAGCCGCTGAAGCCTGTCATCCGCATTGCCAATCAGCGGGATGTGGAGCAGGAGGCGTCCAACAGGGAAAAAGAAAAGGAGGCTTTTCGGATTTGCCTGGAGAAGATCCGCAGTCACGGACTGGATATGAAGCTTATTGATGCGGAATATACTTTTGATAATAATAAGGTTCTGTTTTATTTTACGGCAGACGGACGAATTGATTTCCGCGAGCTGGTAAAGGATTTGGCTGGCGTGTTTAAGACCAGAATTGAACTGCGTCAGATTGGCGTGAGAGATGAGACTAAAATTGTGGGGGGTATAGGCATCTGCGGGCGTCCCCTGTGCTGTCACAGCTACCTGGCTGATTTTGTTCCGGTGTCCATAAAAATGGCAAAGGAACAGAACCTGTCTCTGAACCCGGCCAAAATATCAGGTATGTGCGGCAGACTGATGTGCTGCCTGAAAAATGAGGAGGAGACTTATGAGGAGCTGAACAGACGGCTTCCCAACATCGGAGATTCTGTCACTACTCTGGATGGACTCAGAGGTGAGGTGCACAGCGTCAATGTACTTCGGCAGCTGGTAAAGGTTGTTGTGAGTGTGGGGGATGAGAAGGAAATCAAGGAATATCCTGTAGAGAAACTGCAGTTTCGGCGTAAGCATGGCAAGAAGGATAAAATGAATCTGTCCAGAGAAGAGAAAGAGAATCTTGAGGTTCTTCTGGAAGAGCTGGAATGCCCGGAGGATGAAGCCTTGCTTCGGGAACAGCAGGAGAGCGAAGGAACTGCGGAGGAATCGCATTCACAGGAGGGAGTCGGTCGTCAGAAGGGCGGCCAGAGACAGAACAGCTCCCGTGCCGGCGGGAACCAGAGGCATTCAGGGCAGTATGCCGAAGGCGGCCAGAGACAGCGGGGTGACGGAGGCCGGAGGCAGCAGGCACAGCGGAACGAGGAGAATCACAGACCACAAAAGGGTGAGGAGAAGCAGCCGGCTCAGTGGGGAGAAGAAGGCCAGAAGCAACAGCCACAACGCGGGGAAGAAGGCCGGAGACAGCAGGCTCAGCGCGGAGAAGAGAGCCAGAGACATAGGGGCGCGGGCCAGAAGCAGTGGGAACAGAGAGGAGAAGGAAGCCAGAAGCCCCAGAGAGGTCACCATACGCAATCCGAGCAACAGAATGGGGAAAGACGGGACAATCACAGAGAAGGGAACCGCAGGCATGGGGGCAGAAGACGGCAGGAAGGCAGGAGACATCAGAATGAGCAGGAAGGACAGGCAATGACAAATGACAGTCAGACTGAAAGAGAATGAACGCCTGGACGAGCTGCAGAGAAACGGCTATCAGATCATTCAGAATCCTGAGAAATTCTGCTTCGGCATGGATGCGGTACTTCTCACGGGATTTGCCCGTGCAAAAGAGGGAGACCGCTTGCTGGACCTGGGGACAGGAACAGGCATTATTCCGCTTCTCATGGAGGCAAAGTATCACTGTGGCTATCTGGCCGGACTGGAAATTCAGGCTGAGAGCGCAGATATGGCGGCAAGAAGTGTATTGCTGAACGACTTGCAGGACAAGATTGAAATTATTGCAGGAGACATAAAAGAAGCAGACAGTTTTTTCCCGTCTGCTTCTTTTGACTGCATTACCTGCAATCCCCCCTATATGCCGGGGCAGCATGGGCTGGTGAATCCTTCCACGCCGAAAGCCATTGCGCGGCATGAAATTCTCTGTACTTTTGAGGATGTGGCCAGGCAGGCGGCAAAGCTTTTGAAACCGGGGGGACATTTTTTTCTGGTGCACAGACCATTTCGACTGGCAGAAATTATGGTTACGCTGGTGCGGCACAGGCTGGAGCCGAAGAGACTGCAGCTGGTGTATCCTTACACTGACAGGGAACCGAATATGGTGCTGCTGGAGTCGGTAAGGGGTGGAAAAGCGGGAATGAAAGCAGAAAAGCCCCTGATTGTGTATCAGGAGCCAGGGGTATATACGGCGGAGATTGGTGAAGTTTATGGGTTTTAAACGGACGGCTTTTCACATTATATCAGAGTCATTTTTCCGGCCTTTTACCAGAAGAATACGGAATATATCCGGTTGAAAGTACAAAACACTCAGAATGAGTGTGATTAGGAAAACAATCATTCCTGTACTGAAACCGGGAGAAAGATATGTGAAAGAAATGTCGTGTTCGCCGGCTTCTGTCTCAATAGCGATGAATGTCTCCGCATATTTCTGGAAAGGAACCTTTTTTCCATCTATTTTGACTGTCCATCCGATATCATAAGGAATGGAAGTGACAATTTTCTGTCCTTCGGGAACATAAATGGTCCCTTTTAGTTTTGCACCTTTATGATCGGTAATCCGCATTTCATTTGTCCGGAGATTCAGGAGCGTATTTTCCAGGAGAACTGTGTTAAGTACAGCAATCTGGGCATATTCCACGCGGACAGAAGTAGCAGGAAGTATGTCTATCAGGACTTTTTCACCTGGAGTAAAACTGCCAAGATAGAGAATACAGTTGGTTTCATGTGTAAAATAGCTGCCTGCTTCGGTTCCATTGACCAGAACTTTGGTAGAGGAGAAATCCGGCGACTGCATGTAGAGATAGACCGGCCAGTCAGACCCCGCCGTAAAGGAGTAGGACCAGGCGGATTCGTTACCAGTGAATTCAAAATCCGGAAATGTGAAATATTCCAGGTCTGTGCCGGCAATACTGTTCAGTAATATGTTCTGGTTGAGAAAGGGATTGTCATTGTCCAGATTGATTTTCCTGTCAGGCAGGGGGGCACTGTACACTATGGACAATGCATTCTCATTCAGACAGGAGGAAGTACCATATTCCGTTGCCTTTATTTTTGTATAGAAAGACGGCGTGGGAGTATTGAACAGGTGGTATTTTACGCCAAGGAGGCTGTCGGTAAGCGGTGTGGAACCGTGACCGCTGTTCCAATAGTGAGCCTGAGCAAAACCCAGGCGGGAAGTCAGAGAATTCACTGTCTGGTTAAAAGTAGAGGAGTAGTGAGCCATGCCATTGAAGCCCAGGAGCATGGCATCGTTATTGGCATATTCAAAGTCCTGATTGACTCGATAGAACCCGTTGTCATTGCTGAGAATGTCATCTGTCAAAGGTTTTATGACAGCCAGATTATCCTGATAAAAGGTCAGAGTATCATAATCATAATCATTTTCCAGACCTAAGATAATAGCCCGGCCATTCAGTCCCATGTCCACAGAGACCACGCCCATGAGGAGCAAAGCAATAAGCTGAAGGACAGGTTTGTTTGACCATTTGGCGATAAAACTGTTGAAAGGAAGTGCCGACAACGTTCTTGATGCGAGATATAACACAAAAAAACTGAATACAAAGGCATAGCGATGAGAGAATCCGGTAAACTCCATAAATGCCTGCCAGAAATAGTTCAGCCTGGTCAGATAAAAACTGAGAAGAAGAAGCAAAATAACACCGGCGGCAGCCAGCTTTTCACGAAGAGAAACTCTGCGAAGTGTAAAGAATAACAGAGCCAGAACCAGAGCAGTGTATCCGCAGTAAATATTGGGGAATGCCTCATACAGCGGATTGATATAAGAGCCGTTGGTGAATTGGGCGAGCAGCTGGACGAACGGAAAGTTAGTGATAGTATCTGCGCGATAGGTGACAGCTGTAAGCCTTCCGCTGGCAAGATCTTTCAACACCGCGAACAGCAGGGGAGAGGCGAGACCGATAGCCAGAAGGGTAGTGGCTGCAAATCGAAGTACCCGGCCCAGATAAAAGGATAAAGTCTGCCTCGTGACCAGGGTGCAGAGGCGAAAAAGCAGATAAATGGCAGTAAAAATACCCACTATATAGCCGGTAAAATAATTGCATATAAAGGAAGTGGTCAGAGCCAGAGTATAAAGCAGCCCCTTTTGCCCATTTAACAGTTTTTCCAGGCCAAGCAGAATTAAAGGCAGCAGAATGACGCCGTCAATCCACATGAGACAGAAGGAATAGGCCATATTGTAGGAAATGAGAGCATAGCTCACAGCCATAGGCAGCAGAATAAGTTTCTGCCAGCAATGGTCTGTATCAGGAACCGGATGACAGCGATTCCAGAGATAGGAGGCAAAAAGCGAAAAGGTAAGGCCGCAGCATCCTATTTTCACCAGAGTGAGAACCAGAATCGCAGCATAGAATTTGTCTACGGGGAAAAAAATTGTAATCCAGGATAACGGACTCGCGAGATAGTAGGCATAGAGTCCCAGATAATTCCCACCAAGAGAACGTGACCAGGAATAGAAAATGGAATTGTCTCCATTTATGGTGTAACGCAGGGAAGCGAGAAATTCCATAAACTGGCTTTGCATATCCATGATAAAGAGAGTATTATCTTTAAAAGGATAAAATCCGCGAGATTTCAGGATGAAAAGCATACCTGTTACAGAGATAAAGAAGGCAGAGGCATAAAGCAGTACATCCACCCATAAAAATGTTTTCTTTTTGGCTTTGTTCTTCATTGGAATCTCCTTAATAAAGATAATAAATTTGTGATTCAACTTATTATACTTTATTCACTTAGGTATTGCAATGTTGACTTTCAGTCTGAAGTATCATACATATGATTTCGTAAATGGACAGCATTCAAACTGACTTGCATTATCCTGTTGGCTGAAATATAATGAGGAACAGCAGAGTTTTGCATAAGAAGATAACTTCTCGGAATCTCAATGAATGTGATTCTAACTGAAAATTGACAACTGAATATGGTGCAGGAAAAGAAATTTGAGAAAAATGGACATAAACATTGGACATAGCGGGTACTATGCCTTGAAAA
>NZ_JANJZD010000055.1 GCF_024623325.1 Acetatifactor muris | reverse complement strand
CTTCCGTAAGCTTGATTACATATTTTCTGGGTCTTGCCATAGGAATCACCGCCGTTTTTTTCTTAGTATATACCAAAACGGCTGTATTTACCAGCATAATTTATCTATATATCAACATGTCACTACACTAGATGGTACTCGAAACAGAGACGCTTGTCAATGTATTTTGAAATACCATGTTGATTAAATATATTGACGTAAAAAATCAGTGGAGATTGTGATTTTGTAACCACAATCTCCACCTGGCGTACAACTGCCGTACGTTTACCATTGAATCGTCATATCCGGTATGGTGCTCAGTACGCTGATAGCTCTGTCGTATGTTTTATGTTCGTGGAACATGCTGTATGGAAACGATATTGTCGTCAGCGCAGGCAGTGTCGCAATTTCTTCCATGTCATTGGCGGCGCCCAGCACTGTGGTCAGATTCGGCAGACCGGATACCGCGCTGTAGCTGAAGACATCGCTATAGGACATAGGATTTTCCGCTTCTACTGTAAGAGTAGTCAGATTTTGCAGTTTGGTCAGATCGACTGTTCTGTATTTGATAGGTCCCCAGTTGCCTGGCAAAGTCAGTGTCGTCAAGCCGGTCAGGTCAGCCAGGCCATCAGCATTCCCCCCAAAACTACCCAGCGTCAACGATGTCAAATTCGTCAGGCCGGACAGACCGGTAAAATCACCACGATATCCATTCAAAGTAAGCGCCTCCAGCTTCGGGAATCTTGCATTCCAGTCAGAGTTCCATTCCTCGGCACCGGTTCCGCTTGTCAGAGTCAGCGTAGTCAGATTGGGCCATACCCTCTCCGGTCCCAACCCCAGCTTCCAGGCATTAGGATCCTCTCCCAGCGGCAGCTCCCAGGCATCGCGGTCCTCTATGATCATTGTAGTCAGATTCTGCAAATACAGAGGGTTCAGATTCTCAACATTGGCCTGATCACTCTCATATATAATCAGCGTGTCCAGATTCTCCAGGTTCGGAAACGGGTTGTCCTCCTGGACAGGGTCCAGATACAGCACTCCTGCTGCCTCCAGCCTCCGCATCTCTCCGGAGATATCCGTGCGATGGCTCAGTGAAACCCCCAAAGTTGTCAGATTCGGCAGCGCCGGTATGGAAGCGATCTGGTTTAATTTCCATCCCACATTAACCTGATTCTTCAGCAACAGCGTCCTGAGATTGGTCAGACCGCTCAGGCTGCTCATATCCCCGCCGTAATGTACAATTACACCGCCATTTTCGGTGACATCGGAAATCGGATGTAACTCCAGCATCTCCAGATTGGTCAGGCCGGACAGACAGTTCAGGTCAATGTAAGCGTTTAAATAGCCCAGCGTTAAATTCTTCAGATTCGTCAGACCGGACAGGGGACTGATATCATACATTCTTGTGTAATAAGTAAATCCCCTCTCTCCATCCCAAGCCGAATAGTCTATATTAAAATTCAACTCCAGCGTCTCCAGATTGGTCAGACCGGACAGAACACCGATATCATCAGTCCCAAGCCCCATATTCGTCTCTGTGGACAGGCGCAGCACAGTCAGGTTATTCATTCCGCTCAGAAAACTGATATCACAAATGCGGCCTCTATCACCGCTCAAAACCAGGGATTCCAGATTCGTCAGACCGGACAATGCACTCAAATCCAGCTCATGCTCCTGTCCCCCGCTGTCTCTCGGAGAAGCGATATTCAGCGTAAGCGAAGTCAGATTAGTCAACCCGGACAACACGTTCAAATCCTCCGCGTCAAGTCCTTCCAGCGTAAGAGACGTCAGATTCTTCAGCTCCGACAATACGCTTACGTCAGCCTCTCCTTCACAGGACAGTGACAATGTAGTCAGATTTGTCAGACCGGACAATCCGCTGATATCTTTAAAGCGATAACTGTGAACTCCCTGACCATTGCTCAGGTCCAGCTCCAGCAGTCCGCTCATTCCGGACAGAAAGTCCAGGTTCTCCACACCGAATTTATTGCCTCCAGGCAGCCGCAGCACAGTCAGGCCTTCCAGATAGGCAAGCCAGTCCAGCTTATCAAAAGCAGTTCCGTCTGCTTCCAGTTCAGTCACCTTCCGCAGATCTTCCGGCGTCAGTTCTCTGTCAAAGATACCCGTTTTCACGCGCATTACCGCTTCCTGCATGGTTCTTTCACGACCGGATTCATCCCATTTCACTGCATTGGGATCTTCCGGTGTGGGTGTTTCCTCCACAATTGTTGACTCAACTGTCTCCTCCGTATCTGCGGATGGCATCTCCGAAGACGATTCTGTTCTTTCTGTGGAAACATCCGAGGACGCTTCCGGCTTTTCTCCGCAGGCAGTACTCTGCAAAGCCAGCAGTACGGCCAGCATCAGAACAAATTTCTGCTTACTCTGTTTTCTCATGTTTTCCTCCTGTATGAAAATGCTCTTTATATACAGAACAAGTTTACCCCCCGCTTTGCTTTGTCAACAGATGTTTTCCTCAGCCATTACGTTTTTACCAACATTTATTAATAATTAAATATAAAAAACATTTGACAAAAAGCTTCCTTCTATGTATACTAAATTCATCAAGAGCAATCGGCAAACAGTGCATTCGCACATTCCGGCAATTTCTGCCAGGGCAGGTTCGCCATTTTACTCATGTACAAAATTAACAGGGCAGAGACTGTCTTCTGTAGAAGTCTCCGCCAGGAAAGGAGACCTTTATGGAATTTGCCAGAAAAGGAGAGTTTTACGTCATGACATCACAAAAGCAAGGTAGTTACACTATCGCAGACATCGATGCCCTGCCGGAAGGCCAGCGGGCCGAGCTGATCGACGGCAGGATGTATATGATGGCATCCCCGGCCCTGAGTCATCAGGATATCCTGATATGGCTCAGTGTTGAAATTTTCAACTACATAAAGTCACACAAGGGCAAATGCAGGGTTGTCCCTGCTCCCTTCGGCGTGTTTATCAGGAAGGACGATCGGAATTATTTCGAACCTGACATTTCTGTCATATGTGACAGAGACAGGCTGGATGAGCGTGGATGCCATGGCGCGCCCGACTGGGTGGTAGAGATTGTGTCACCTTCCAGCCGCCGGATGGATTACCGTCTTAAGCTTCCTGTCTACAAAGAGACCGGTGTCCGGGAATACTGGATTGTGGATTATGCCAGGCGGCAGGTCAGCGTTTATCTTCTGCAGGAATCAGACACCCCCCGGGTCTACAGTTTCACCGATACCATACCGGTGGCAATATACGGAGATTTCGCAATTGACTTCTCCCAGTTGCTGGATTATCTGATATAGTTTGTATTCACCGGTTCAGGGGGCTGTCCGGCCTGGTACATTTGTGTGCGTCAGTTGAGTGGAATTGCAGGATTTCGCAAGGAAGGATTTGTGTACTGACAGGGCTTCACTGCATCCGTCTCCTTCCGCAGTGAGCATGACACCGGGGGTTCTTGCCGGCACCTCCTGAAATACGAATTCGATCTCTCCTCGCTGGAATGCGAACAGACTTCCATCCGAATACAGCGCCACTCTGTCACAGTTGCTGTAGCATTTCACCGTATAATTGCAGCTCTCTCCTCTCTGTATGCTTTCCGGTACAATATATACAAAGGGTTCCCGGCTCCATTTTGCCCTGTATTGGTAATAGAGAGCTGTGGGAGCGCTGCTTCCAGGCCGGAACAGGCTGTCCTGCTCTCCTCTGAAAGAAGGAACTTTTTCCTCACATTGTATCCGGAACTTTTCTTCCCCATCCTGTGCCCACGCCCAATACCCGTTTCTTTCCCTTCTGTAAAAAAGCAGAAATCCCAGGCGATCGCATAATTCAGGAAAGGAATCCGGGACAGCTTCCACATCCATATCCACAGCGATACTGTTGGCCCCCATTTTCAGAAGCCATCTCATATCTTCCATTATCTTCTGCTGTCTTGCCGCCCCTGTCCCTGCTGCCGGAAAAGTATATCCAACCATCCGCGCGGAAAATGTCTCTCCGTTCAGAAGCAGTTCTCGTTTTCCCTGTATTTCCATGCAGCCCAGACTGCGCAGAGGCAGTTGTCTGACAATCCGGTCCAGGCACCTGCCTTCCCGGTCTGCCAGGACAGCCTCCAGAGCATACAGCCAGGGAGCGGAAGGGCCCTGCCACAGCTGCGGCTGCAGCAGGACAGACTGCAGCGGCTCTTCCTCACGGAACAGCCGTATGCCTTCCAGCACCGTCTCACCCCGCCTGTCTGTGAGCGTCAGTCTGATATGATCCTCTATTCCACAGCTTTCTTCCCTGTTGTCAAAATAGAATTCCCATTCCAGAAAAGCTTTTCCGTTTTCCAGTCTGCAGTTTACCTCCACCCCACCGCCGGGTGCCGCTCTGTCGAACTTCATCCTTATTCTTCCCCTCTGTTTCAGGTACTCTTTTCGTCTCTTTGTATGCCTGCCTCTCCCGCCTGCTCCTGTCTCTTGTTCCGCAGTATGGCTGTATTCTTCTCCACTTCGCCTCTGGTCAGCGGATAGGCAAACTGAACGATCAGGAATACCGCCAGATAACAGATTCCGGGTACCAGCGTGGCCACCATATAAATTCTTCGGGACACCTCCCAGGTCTGGGCCGGCGCCTCGGATATATAGCCGATGGCAGTCAGCACAAAACCGCCCAGGCCCCCTGCCAGTGCCTGTCCTACCTTTCTCGCAAAGGAATAAACCGCATAAACCGTACCATCCTCCCGCCTGCCGGTGGCAATCTCCTGATAGTCAATAATATCTGTGATAAATGCCCATATAATCAGGTTAAACAATCCGGTTCCCAGGGTTCCCAGAAAAAACAGCACCATAAACAGAAGGATACTTTTCACCTGCAGGAAAAAAAGAATCACATAGACCACTCCGGCCAAAAGCATGCCTGCGGCTCCCGCCTCCTTCTTACCGATTCTGGACACAATAACGGAAATGAATGGTGCCAGCAGCAGCGTCCCTCCGATTCCTACCACATTCACCACAGAAAGTGCTTTTGCGTTTTTAAAGTAATCCAGGAAAAGGTAATTGTTCATGGTCTGGCTCAGCAATGTGGCCAGAAGCAATACCAGCGCCGCACAGACCAGCGCAAGCAGAGGCCTGTTTTTCCCAAGACCTGCAAGCATGCTCCAGACACTTTCTTTTTTCCCTTCTTTCTTCGCAAAAACCACTCTTTCCTGACACAGCAGATAACATAACACATAGCACCCTACCGCAAGAATGCCGAACACAAATGCAGTCACCGTAAAATTCACCGGCCGCACCACCTGGTTTCCCTCCAGGTCGGTCTCATAGACTATCAAAGGTACCAGCACGCCGATAACCAGACCGGCCAGGCTGGCACCGATACTTCGAAACGTGGAAAGGGACGCCCTGTCCTTTACATCCGGACTGATAACCGAAGCCATGGAACCGTAAGGGATATTGATGGCAGTATAGCAAAAGCTGCTCCACAGCAGATACGTAAAAATTACATAGACCAGCTTCGCCCAATAAACCCAGTCCCTCACAAAATATAGATACATAACGGAACTGGCAACCGCCACGGGAACACACATACGCCTTATCCAGCAGCGAAATCTGCCGTCTCCTGCCGGCCGCATATAATCCACGATACGTCCCATGGTAACGTCCGTAAATGCATCCACAAATCGAGCTCCCAGAAAAAGCAGCCCTACCACGAAGCCGCTCAGCCCCAGCACCTTTGTATAAAATACCATCAGATAATTGCTGGCAAAGATAAAACTGAAATCATTTCCGAAATCTCCGAACATATATCCGATTTTATCCCGAAGTCCAAAGGGACGAATTTCTCCGGAAGCATCTGTTTTCCTGTCTCCTCTGTCATCTGTCACCATAACATCCTCCATTTCTGCCGGGGTCCAGTCCGCAATCCACAGTTGCTGCAGATTCCAATCACACTTATCATTGCACAGAAATGAGAATAATATGCGCCGCTTTTGCCCGCGCAGCAAAAAAATTTTCTTGTTTTTTCCCTGATTCAGGTTCATAATACCTTTGGAACATTAACATGAACTCCCGGAGAATGGAGCCGTATTGTTGATAACTTTCGGCGGCCAAAAGAGATGAAAGAGGATAATGATGACACTTTTCACTGTATTTTTTCAGATGCTTGCGCTTCTCATTATGATTGGAGCCGGTTTTTTCCTGACCAAAACAGGAATGATGGATGCCCATACCAACACACAGATGTCCAAAATGATTGTGAATCTGTTCAATCCCCTGCTGATTCTGTCCAGCGCAGCCAATTCCGCAGGACTGGTTTCCCTGCAGACCATGGGAACCATCGCACTGATTGCCTCGGGCATGTTCGTCATATTCATTCTGGTGGGAATGCTCCTGTCGCCGCTTTTCGACAAATCACCTGATCAGCGGAAAATCTTTCAGATGATGTTTGTTTTCTCCAATCTGGGTTTCATCGGCATCCCTGTGGTTTCCAGTATCCTGGGGGAAGAGTACGTGGTCTATGTAAGCGAATTCCTGTTGATTTATACGCTTGTCTTCTATACTTATGGTGTCGCATTGATGGACGGGAAATTTTCACCTTCTTCCCTGAAGGCCATGGTCAATCCGGGAACCGTCTCCGCCCTTGCCTCCATGGTAATCATTGTCCTCGGCATCCAGCTTCCTGATTTTGTCAAAACGGCTATTTCCTATCTGGGAAACGTAACTTCTCCCATGGCGCTGGTGGCCGTGGGCTTTACACTGGCCCATTCTGATCTGAAGAAAATATTCGGACAGCCGAAGCTGTACCTTTTTTCCGTCATCAAGCTTCTGGTGCTCCCTCTGCTTATGCTGCCTCTTTTGAAGCTGGCTGCCAACAGTCAGGAGCTGATTTCGGTCTGCATCGTCATGTTCGGCATGCCCATCGGCAATATGCCCCTGATTCTGGGCAATCAAAAAGGCATAGACGGCTCCACCTGCAGCGCAGCCATCATTCTGACCACTCTGCTCTGTGTGCTTACGATACCTGTACTGCTCACAGTTGCCGGGTAAATGCGGTTCTGCCCTTCCTTCCGGCTCTGTAAGCCGGCTCCGGTCAGCACTTTCCCCCATTAAGCTTTTCATACCACTGTGCCCGGTCAGAGACAGGAGCGGTGGCAGCCTCGTCCGGAAGGAAAGTATACGCAGCACATTCGGGCTTGTCAAAATATTAAGTTGCACTTACAATGATAAATATAAGTTTCTTACAATGCTTCATGTGAAAACAGTTGTAAAAAATTGCGAAAATTGCAGAAAGGTATGGTGATTGTCATGAAAGATTCTAACTGCGGCTACTGTATGAGAGGAGAATTGCTTGAAAAGTTCGGTATTTTTGTCTGTGACCTGACGGTCAGCAGTCTGGTTCTGTTCAAGGAGCAGAGCAAACCCGGCAGATGCATTGTGGCGTACAGAGATCATGTAAGCGAACTGGTGGATATCAGCGATGAGGAACGGAACGCCTTTATGGCTGACGTGACCCGTGTGGCACGTGCGCTTCATAAGGCATTTCACCCCAACAAGGTAAATTACGGTGCTTACGGAGATACCGGCTGCCATCTGCATATGCATCTGGTTCCCAAGTACGAAGGCGGAGACGAGTGGGGCGGCACGTTCCAGATGAATCCTGACAAAACGTATCTCACAGATGCGGAATATCAGGAAATGATTGAGAAGATTAAGGCAAATCTGTAATCCCACCGTGCGAAAGCCTCCGTTATCGCCAGGAATATTAATGTGGCTTAATTAAATGAAATCGCCCTCTATATGGCCACATCAACCGCACCTCCTGCATCCGCCACGGCGCCCGCGTCGCCTGCGGCCATACCTGCCACGGCCACATCCACCACCGCGCCGGATTCCACGGAGGAAAGGACATGGCCGGCGCAGCCGTAAGCTGCTGCGGAAAAGAGAGCAGACTTCTGCCATTTTTACCGGCACAATGGGATTTACACTTTTCTTGCGCAATCCCGCACTTCCACATCATCTGCCAGGGACTGGATGACAGCAATTATTTCTCTGTCAGGCTTCTCATACGGCATATACACAGTCTCCGGCAGAAAAGAATTTCCTTTTACCCCGATGCCCGTCAGGCACCTGGCCCAGATACAGCCAATGGCATACCTTCCATACATATAATTCATATGAAATCCATCCCTGCAGATCTTCCTTTCCGCACCGTCTCCGAAATAGGCGGTCCCCCGAAGCCTTTGTATCAGGTCTCCTCCAGGGATAAGGACAAGTCCGTACTTTTCCGCCATTGTGGTATATGCCAGCCTCAGTCTTCGGTACATCTCCTGCTGGTCCTTATTGTACCGCCCAAAGTTCCAGTGGGTGCTGTCCTTCTCATAAGCCCATGTCTCATGCAATAACAGCTTCGCATTCCCCGCATTCTCTTTCAGGTAATTCACCATGTTCCCCAGAAAAGGCTCATATGTATCCACCCAGCCGCTGTCATGGCTGGCCTGCTGTGTCACAATAAAGTCCCACTCTGCCTCCTGCAGCATATCCTGTACGGACACATGGCGGTCCGTTTTGACGCCATTTACCTGCATCTGGTACTCTCTCGCCTCCCGTTCAATATTAAGCCAGTGCTTTTCCAGCGGGCATCCGCCGATGAAAAGATTCACCACCAGATTCTCAACACCTGCCGCCTCCAGAATCTGGTGCAGATAATAAGTTGCGTCCTCCGAAAAACTGTTTCCGATTGCAAGAATTCTGATCATTTTTACCACTCTCCACTCTTGTTTTTGTTCTTCCGGTTTTATAATACCTGTAATTTCAGCAGCGTGATTCCGGCAGCCGGTCTCAGCCCACACTTGCTTCTCCTGTACGTCGCACAGAATATGTCATATTTCCGCTTATCCGGACTTCCATTTCCAGCCGGATATCCCGGGAAGAGGCACCCACAAAAATCCGATATAAATCATTTTCCACCACCCAGTCCCCCAGCATGACATTGTAATATCCCAGCTCTCTGACCGGAATCGTCATCTCAAGCTGCTTCTCCTGACCTGCCTCCAAATATACCTTCTCAAAGACCTTCAGCTCCTTTACCGGCCTGCTCATCACCGGCGAATTTTGCCCTGTATAAACCTGCACCACTTCCGAGCCGTTCCTGTCTCCCCGATTGCTTATTGTTACATTGATTTTCAATGTATCCTTCTCTATAGTAACATCTCCTCCTGTATATTGGAAGACAGTATAGGAAAGTCCATGTCCAAACGGAAAGCCAATCTCCTCCGGATGGCGGTCATAGTAGCGATATCCCACTTCCAGTCCTTCCTTATAGCATACCCGCATTCCCTCTCCGAAATCCACATCCTGTCTCTGTTTCTTCGGAAAAGTCTCCGCCAGCTTTCCGCAGGGATTCACAGTGCCGGTGAGAATGTCCGCAATAGCCTGCCCTGCCCCTTCTCCGGCAAGCCACATCTGCACAATGGCATCTGCATGGTCTTTCCAGTCTCCCAGAATCAACGCACCGCCGGACTGCAGTACTACAATCACCTTCTTATCCAAATCGCATGCCGCTTCCATGAAAAAGCTCATATTGGGATTGAGCTCCGCACTCCTGCGGTCAAAACATTCCGTGCTCTCCGATTCCATCTCTCCGGCAAAAAATATCACGGCTTCACAATCTGCCACTGACTTCCGGAAATCGTTCAGCTTCGGCCAAAGCATATTTGCCGGCATCTCTGCCTTCCGATACAATTCTGTATATAGGATTTCCGTTTCCGGCAATGACGCCTTCAACCGCTCCAGTGGAGAATCCACATATTCCTTCTCCGGATATACCTCGGCACTTCCCTGTCCACCTGTCAGCGGACATACGGCATACTCACCGATTACAGCTATTTTTTTATACCCGGAAGCAGTCAGGGGAAGAGCCTTTCCTTCATTCTTCAGCAGAACGATACTTTCCCGTGCAATCTGTACCGCTTCTTCGTGCTGACGGGCGCGGTCATATAGCTCACCGGTGTGATCATATAGCTCACCACACGATTCATTTTCATGACCATTCTCATATTTTTCAGCGAATTCCAGCACACGCCCCACAGCCCTGTCCAGTTCCTCTTCCGTCAGAGTATGTTCCGCAAGGCCCGCCTGAATTTCCTCGCAAATTTTCGCTCTGCGGGGCATAATCAGGTCCATTCCGGCTCTGACGGCTCTCGCCGCATGATGCACCGCTCCCCAGTCGGAGACTACAAGTCCCTCAAATCCCCATTCTTCCCGCAGGACTCTCGTCAGCAGAAACGGATTCTCCGAGCACCAGATTGCATTCAGTTTATTATAAGCACACATAACCGCACCCGGCTTTCCCTTCTGCACCGCAATCTGAAATGCTTTCAGGTAAAGTTCTCTCAGCGTACGTTCCTCCACCTCCACATTGATCTCCGACCGGTTTTTCTCCTGGTTGTTGGCTGCCAGGTGCTTCACGCAGGCGCTGACACCCGCCTCCTGTACTCCCTGAATGTAAGATGCCGCCAGCTCCCCTGCCAGAACAGGGTCCTCCGACAGATATTCGAAATTCCGTCCACACAGAATATGCCTCTTAATGTTGACGCCAGGCCCCAGAAGCATATCTTTCTTATGATGCCGGCATTCTTTCCCCAGGGCGCGCCCCATTCTGTAAGCGGCGTTTTTGTCCCAGGAAGAGCTCAGGGCACAGAGACCGGGAAAATGTGCGGCATTTTCTCCGGAATCTTTTTCCAGCCTCACCCCATGCGGTCCATCCGCCATGACTTTGGCGGGAATTCCAAACCGCTCCACCGGCCTGGTTCCCATTGGACCATATCCTGTCAGCAATTCTGCTTTTTCCTCCAGAGACAGCATCTTCAATATCTCTTTTTTATTCATAAATCCGCACCTCCGGAATGATGGCTCTGTCCATTCCCGTTCCCCGCAGCGCATTGATCCGCACAGCGGACGCCATTTCCGGTGTGAAATCAATCACTGCCAGCCTCTGAATATTATTTTCCATGCGTCCCACACATTTCCAGACGCCGCCCACACAGAGGTCCACTGTGAAGTCCGCCAGTGTCTCATCCTTTGCCGGCATCTCCTGGTAGCCCATGGTATACCGGGCAAAAGGCATATCCAGCGTGACCCGCACCTGGCTGACCGGCTTCGGCTCCTGCAAAGTCAGGGTCAGAGTCTGAGGCAGACCCTCTTTTGAAATCCAGGCATACTTCTCCCCGTCAGCCGCTCTGTTAATCCCGTTTATGACATTCCGGGGCTCTCCGTTCTCTTCCCAGGAATCCGCCGTGATGACTGCCGTCAGAGCCAGATCCTCCGGGTCATGATTTTTACATCCGGGAATGGAGTTGCCGTCCTTCAGCAACGTCTGCTGCAATTCGTCCATATGCCCGGCCCCGATTTCACGAGGATCTGCCTGATACTTCTTACACAGCCAGGCGGCAGTCGCCACAGCCTGCCCCATGCAGGCGCCGGTCAGCATCACGCGGGTGGGGCCCATACCGATGTGGGTGGTACTGATACATCTTCCCACCATCATCAGATTCGCTATGTTTTTGGAATACAGACTCCGGAAGGGCATGGGAGTCACGGCGATTTTCTCATCACAGGTAAATGCGCCCTCTCTTCCCGAGAAGATACCTTTGATATGATGCACGTCAATATTCCACCCGCTGAAAAATACGGCGTCGGGATAGTCAGGCCTGGTTCTGTAATCATTCTGGGTAATCACATAGTCCCCCACAAGCCTTCTGGTCTCCCTTTTTGCATTGAATGTCCCCAGGGTCTTCAGCTTCAGTTTTCTCACTTTTTCTCTTTCCGGCCAGGAATTTTTCAGCCAGTCGAAGAAGCCCGCCGCCACACGAATCAGCGCATCTCTTGTGTACTCCTGTTCCCACAGATCGTCATAATCATTACGGTTTTCCAGCCACCACTCGCCCATGATAATTCTGCGGGGCCTTCTGTTCATCTCCTCTCCCTGCGGCAGCGCAATAGCCCAGTCAGGCGGTGTAAATTCCACATCCTCCTCCACAAATTCCGCTCCATAGCTGCAGATAGTATCATGGAAATCAGGATGATCCCCGATGTTGCATCCACTCATGGTATTCCCGTCGGCATCCTCCGGCGCGAAATCCTCCTGATACTCCCAGCCCGCTTCTCTTCCGATATGATAGGCCGCCCCGGCATAATACCCCAGCCATCCATCTCCGGTATCATCCACAAACTGATCGGCGCTGAAAGTATGCTCTGTGAGGCGCAATGTGTCAACGGCGTGTACTGACTGAATCCTGCCATTCTCACACTGACAGTCATCTATCAGCATATTGGAAAACAGGGTGATATTGGGCTCCTGCTTCACAAACTTATCAAATGCTTCAGACCAGGACAGCTTTTCTTCATAACGAATATTTTTAATCTCATAGATTACCCCTGTCTCATGGTAGCCTCGGTGTGCGCCTCCCTCCAGCGCCACATTGCCCTCGTCGGAGCCATTGCCTCCCAGCACCGGGCGGTCACTGACCAGCGCCACATTCAGACCATGCCGGGCGGCGGTCACCGCCGCGGTGACACCGGGGACGCCGCCCCCTGCAATCAACATATCATAATGTCCGTGATCTGTAACCTGCTTTTTCAGTCCTTTCATCTCCGCACGCTGCGCCATCCAGCGGGAATGCTCCGGAGAGGGATAAAAGTCAAAGTCATTCGTCACCACCAGAGCGGCAAAACGGCCAAACCACCCTGTCGTGTCATATACACTGAGTGTATGTGTTCCGGCTGTCAGATCAAAATCACCCCCCGCCTCAAAATACCAGCCCGAGATCTGCATCGTCCCGGCGACACGCTTTGATTTTACACCGTCCACAGCCACAATCAGTCCGTCCGGCTCATATCCCACACACCAGTTCTTCGTGCGGAGGAACACCCGATAACGTCCTTCCTCCGCCACAGTAAATGTCACTGATGCAGGTGCCACGGCACCGTCCACACTGTCTGCCATCAGATAGCCCTGTCCCATCTCCCTGACAAACTGTGTCTCCCTTCGAAAGCCTCCCAGCTCGTCAAATTCCATCGCATCAATCCAGATTCTTTCCATGATTATTCTCCTTATTCCAGTTCCGCAGCAGCCCATACAATACCATTAAAGCAGAGCTCTTTCCGGCCGCTAAATACATGCGTCCGTAAATCCTCCGGGTATTGTACGGGCTGCTGCTGTTTTTAATTCCAGTTCCGCTGCAGCCCATACAATGCCACACCCCATTAAAAGCCATCCCGTTTTCTGATTTTTAAAAATACCAGTTCTGCAGGAAAATCCTATAGAACTGGTATTGAATATCGTCTCATCGTTTAAAGGTACAACATTATTTTAAGCTGTCAATGTAAGCAGTCATTTCCTCTACATACTTATCGTAACCCGCCTCATAGAAGCCGTCCAGCAGCTCATCCCAATACTCCACAGGCTTGTCGCCGGTGATAATTTTGGATTCTTCCTGAATCATGAAGTTCTTATACTCGATAAAGATCGGATCTGTTGCGACTTCCGGCTTGTAGCCCCGGTCAACGGCCGGCCAGTACAGGTCAAAAGTGATTTCAATCAGATCAGCAAGGCGCTTCTGTCTCTCGGGAGGATTGGTCTTCGCAATGAAGAATTCAGCTCCGTCAGAGCGACGCAGGAAAGCACTGATCAGGGATGTGTTTGCCAGCTTTGTTCCGTTTTTCTCATCGTCTGCCTTGAGCGCATCAAACATGGAGAAATCATAATTTCCATCCGCATCCATGACAAATCCCACATCTACCAGGTTCTTTGCATTCAGGTTAATCCACTGCTCATCAGACAGAATGTAATCTGCCAGTTCCAGGAACTTCTCGGGATGTTCACAGGTAGAAGAGATTGCATAGTAATACCAGACTCCCGTATTATGATCGCCATAGGTATAAGTGCCGATGGGATCTCCGTCCACTACAACGCCGGGACAGTACACATAGGTGCGGTCTTCCTTGTCATACAGGTCAATGTTGCCCGGATATTCTGCGATACAGCCATACTGTGCATTTCGTTCCTTGGAGGCCGCACCGTCCAGTGCAAAGGCATCCGGCTCCATGACACCTGCCTTCCAGCACTTATTTGCAAATTCCAGGTACTGCTTATAATAATCATGGTCTTTAGAATATTTCAGATTGGTTACAGTACCATCCGCCATCTCGTACCATGCTTCTCCCCCGCCGATATGGAAAATCCTGTTCAGATTGCTGTTCAGGGAACCATTATCTGTAGCATAGCTTTTCAGTCCCCAGGTATCATCTATGCCGTTCCCGTCCGGGTCATTATAAGTAAATGCATACAACATGTCATAAAATTCGTCCAGCGTCATCAGTTCGCCTTCCGTATAGTCAATATTCAGATTCTTCAGCCAGTCCTCCCGAAGCAGGAAGCCATCGGCGCGACAGACTGTGGAACGGGGAACGCCCCAGACTCTGCCGTCGTTGAAGACGTCAAGTGCTTCCCAGGAAATCTGTGCTGTATGAGCCATCAGATTGGGGTAATTCTCCAGCTGGTCAGAAATATCATAGAACATACCGGACTGGCAGGCATCCGTAAAGGATGTCTGGGTCAGCCACTCTGTGGGAAAGCACATTATATCCGGTTTATCCTCATTGATCAGATACAGCTGCAGATTATCCTCATAGGCAGAACTGGGCGGAATCACCCACTCGAGCTCCACATTCAGCTTTTCTTCCAGCTGGTCCACCCACTGGTCTGCTATGGACCCTTCCGGCACTTCGTTCACACTGTGAAGCATGATGCTGAGCTTTACAGGCTCTCCTGCGTCTGCGGCCTCGCTGCTTTCCTCCGGCGCACTGTCTGTGCCTTCCTTTGACGCGTCGGCTGACGTTTCCTGCCCGCTGGTTGTCTCTGATGTCTCAGCCTGCTGATCTCCGCAGCCGGCAAGACATCCCGCAGTCATCAGTACAGCCATCAGTAATGCAGTCACTTTCTTTGCTTTCATTTTGTTTCTCCTCCTGTCTGTTATGAATGAATCACTTTTACTTCCCACATTTTTTATGTCAACCCTTCACAGAACCTACCATAACGCCCTTTGCAAAATGCTTCTGCAGGAAGGGATAGATACACATAATCGGCAGTGTGGATATAATTACCGATGCGTACTGTATTGTTTTGGATTCTATTTCCGCTCCCACCGCGCTCAACGCAGCCGGATCGGCTTCCGCCTCCAGTATCGCAGTGGATGCCGCCATCAGAATCTCCTTCAATGTGAGGGCAATGGGCCACAGGTCTCTGTTCTGAATATAAATCTGTGCCCCGAAGTACGAGTTCCATGCTCCTACCGCCAGAAACAGTGTAACCGACGCCAGCACCGGCTTCGACAGAGGAACCACGATTTTCCTCAGAATATATGGCTCCGAACCGCCGTCCACCATGGCCGCTTCCACCAGCTCGTAAGGCAGCTCCCGCAGAAAGCTCATCATGATCACACAGTTAAATGTGTTGAAAGTACCCGGCAGAATCAGTACCCACAGAGTATTCAGCAGATTCAGATCCTGCATATTCAGATAATTGGGAATCATACCCGCACTGAACACCATTGTAAAAATCAGGATGACCATGAAGAAGGGCTTCCCTTTTACCTCCCTGCGCGCCATGGACCAGGCGAACATCAGCGTCGTCACCAGACTCAGCAACGTGGACGCAACCGTGACAATGATGGTATTTATGTAACTGCGCCAGAAATAACTGTTTCGAAATACCAGCTTATAGGCCTCCAGCGTAAATTTTTTCGGCCAGATCATCCAGGGCGTTTTCAGGTATTCATTGTAGTTGGAAAAGGAAACCGCTATGATATTCACAATCGGATAAAGCATCAGGAGTGCCACCAGAGTCAATACCACATAATTGATTACGGAAAAAATCCGCTCCGGCACACTTTCCTTCACTTTGGTTCCATGCCGCTTCTCTGCCTTTACCATAATCCGCTTCCTCCCATTCTCTTAGACAAAAAGTTGGACAGAAATACCATAATCATTCCCACCACAGACTGAAAGAAACCGATTGCCGTGGCGAAGCTGAACCTTCCCTCCCGCAGACCAACCTGATAAGAATAAGTCTCCAGCACTTCCGCCACTTCTTTATTCGGAGAATTCTGCAGCAGCCAGATCTGCTCGAATCCGTTTGACAGAATATTTCCCATATTCATAATCAGCATGATGGTCACGGTTCCCAGTATGCAGGGAAGGGTAATGTGAAGCAGGCGCTGCCAGCGATTCGCGCCGTCAATCATTGCGGCCTCGTACAGCTGAACATCTATTCCCGCCAGTGCGGCCATGTAAATGACAGTTCCCCACCCGGCCTCCTTCCAGATACCTGAGCCGATCAGCACGGTGCGAAACCATGAGGGGCTGGTCAGGAAATCAATCTTATCACCGCCCAGAAGCACAATCAGCTCATTGATAATCCCCTGTGATTTGGAAAGCAGTCCCGTCACCATGGTAATCACGATAACCCAGGAGATAAAGTGCGGCAGATACATGACTGTCTGCAGTGTCCTCTTGTACTTCTCCCGCCGTATCTCATTCATCAGAAGCGCCAGAATGATGGGAAAAGGGAACCCCCACAGTAACCGTAAAATGCTGGTAATGATTGAGTTCTTCAACACCCTGAGAAAGTTTGCCGATTTGAACAATGTCTCAAAATGTTCCAGTCCCACCCATTCCGACCCCCAGACTCCTTTCACCAGAGAAAAGTCCTTAAATGCAACCTGAAGGCCATACATGGGCCGCAGCTTAAACAGTGAAATGGATACCAGCCCGGGAATCATAAAGATATAAAGCCAGTAAAATCTCTTCAAATGTCTGAGCACCGGATTTCTTTGTGCCAAAGCAGCCAACCCTTTTTTCTGCTGTTCGACCGGCTGCTCTTTTGTCTGTACATTACTTTGTCTGTCTGCCATTTGGTCCCCCGCTTTCCGTAAATCGCTTTGTCATTTCTTACAATACACATTCTACCATCCCGTCTCTTTCCAGACAATTGTACAGTTTTTACTCCTTTTTCTCAAAGTCTGCCGTTATTTTTACCTTTTTCGCTCCTTCTTTTTAAATATATCCCGTTATTTTTACCTCATACCCACAAATTCTACCTCATCTTTTCCGATATTTCAAAAAACAAAAACTGCCATACCCACCTCCCCATGTGAGCATGACAGTATCTGCCTGTCCGATTATCTGATTTCTATATCGCTTATCCTGCTATTCCCTGCTTTTCCGGACATTGTATCCACAACTCCGGCAATCTGGGCGTCTTAATCTCCACACATGCCCCTCCGTAAGAGCTCCGGCAGATGATGAATTCACATTTTTCCCCGTAAATCAGCCGGAATCTCTGGAACAGATTGATGATTCCCAAATGCTCTCCCACATAGATATATTCCTTCTCCAGCATGGAATAAATATGCCCGATCACCGCTTCCTCAAATCCGACTCCGTCGTCCTCTACCACGATATGCAGCCCCTGCAGCTCATTTACATCAATGCTCACATGGATGTTACCGCTGGCGCCCCGGGGCTGCAGACCGTGACTGATGGAATTTTCCACCAGCGTCTGCAGAGAAATGCAGGGAATCGGCATCTGCTCCGCCTCCGGCGCCACATGGTAAAAGCAGTGAATCCCCGGACCGTACCGCAGACATTCCAGCTCCACAAATTTCCGGGTATACTCTATCTCCTCTTTCACCGAGGTGATATTATTCTTCTGCTCTTTGCCGGTGCTCAAAATATCTGCCAGCAGAAGAATCGATTTGCTGGTGATGCTGTTCTCATCTCCGGTTTCTGCGATGGCATTCCAGTTGATAGCCTGCAGCACATTGTTCAGGAAGTGAGGCGTCATCTGCTCCTGCAGCGCTTTGGCTCTGGCACTTCGAAGCGCCACCACACGCTCCAGCATTTCCTGCTCCAGGGTCATATTCTTCTGGAACAGCTCCAGAATGGACACCAGCATATACTGTATCTCTCCATTCTCGTCTCCGATCCGCACCTGTTCCGACGGATTCTCCAACAGCCGCAGAATAGCCTCTATGGGCCGGAACAGCCTGACTGTGGTACGATAGGACAGCACCACCGCCGCTGTCAGTCCCAACACCAGAATCAGGAAAATCAGCCTTTCCAGCCGGACGTTACTCTTCTCAAATTCTTCCATAGGTACCATCTGCACACATTTCCATCCAAACCGGTTCATGGGCATCCAGAAAATCCGCATTGTTCTGCCGTCAATGTCGGCGGTTACGGCAGAGACTTCCGCCTCCGTGGAAAGCGCGATATGCCCGTCATTCATTTGTCCTGAGGTATCCAGTATCACACGGTCATTGGGATCCACAATCAGATAGGCCCCCTGAAAGCGGTCATGTTCATCCGTAATATAGCTGATCAGCTTCTCCGCATCCAGGCTGGCTGAGACGAAACCCTTCTGTTCCCCCACACCTTTTCCCCAGTAAATGGTAATCACACGCCTGCCTTCCCTGCCCTCCTGCCAGGCAAATCTGGGAGCAGCGAACAGTCCCTGATTTCCACTTTCCACCCCTTCAAAGAAGGTTTCCAGCAGAGATTTATCCATAAATCGTTCCCCGGACTGTGCCTTATGCGGCGAAGAAATAATATAATCTCCCACCTGACTGTAGACATCCACAGAATGAAACAGATTATCCCGATAATCTGCAATAATCTGCTTCAACACAGCGTTGACCGTCGCTACATAATCGTAATTCTGCGGTTCCACCCGTTCCATCTGAAAAAAGCTGATAAAGCTTTCATCCACCACCTTTTTCTCCAGGCTGTCGCATACTTCTCTCAACAGGGCTTCCAGTGTAACCATGGTATTGCTGGTACTGCGCCGCGCCGCAGAATCCACCTCATTGACCAGACTTTCTGCGGAAAAATGCTGTATTACCACAATGCACAGAACCAGCGGCAGCACAATGCACACAAACACCTGTATCCAGTTCTTGAAAAAAAGTCTTTGAAACTGTCGGTTGCGAATTTTGTAAAGGAAGCCCGATTTCCTTTTTTCATCCTTCCTCTGCCTGTCTCCCATGTTCTGTCACCTGTCTATACACTTATCTGTCTACGCACTATCTCTCTCAGCTCTTTATTTTGTATGAATTTTACCAGCTCATCGTTCCTTTTTCAACCGTTATTTTTATGGAATTCGGAATCCAGGAACTGATTGCACTTTAGCCTTATTAAGTGTATAATGTGAATTAAACAGGAAAGGGTTGCAACGCTGTAAGCACATTTTTCAGCAGAATGGAAGGTGAAAGCATGGGAATCAGCAGTGTAGGAACATTGGAGAACGCGGCGATCAGCCGGAGCAGAATGGCCGTACAACATGCCGAGGTCAGGCAAAGCAGAGGAACAGGTCAGAAAGCAGCCGCCCAGCCGGCAGATGTGGTCAGCAAGAATATTCAGAATGAAATTTCCGAGGTACAGCGTCAGAAGCAGGGCCTTTCTTCTAAACAGGAAATGTCCGAGGGAGAACGGTCCAAAAAGAAACAGGAGCTTCAGCAGGAATTAAGCAGTCTTAACACACGCTTAAGACAGCGGCAGGCGGAAGTCAGCAGAAAGCAAAAGCAGGCGGATCGCTTGGAAGAATTGTCTGCCCCGGACACAGATATGCGGACACGCCGGGCTGAAGGAAGCAATACGGGGAAGACTGCACAAAACAGTAAAGCCGGAAAAAATACAGAGCAAAGCATGGGTACAGAAGCTTCGTTTACAAAAGAGGCTGCTGAAAAAATGGCGGGTACAGGAGACGCGGAGCGCAGCGCAGGACAGACAAAGCGCAGCGCAGGACAGACAAAGCGCAGCGCAGGACAGACAAAGCGCAGCGCAGGACAAATCCGGCACAGCACAGAGCAGACAAAGCGCAACGCAGAAAAAACAGAGCGCAGCTCAGAGGACGACCGAGATGAGAAGCCGAAAACTGGGGGGATTCCACAGGATAAAATGCAGGCTATTGTTGGCGGGGATATTTTCAGAGAGCAGACAGAGCGCCGGGAAGTAGTCATAGCCAGAATAGAAGGCGGTATCGCCATTCTGAAGGGAGAGATCCGGCAGGACGAGATGCTGGGCAATGATGTGCAGAACAAGAAGACCGAGCTGAAAGCACGTGAGGCGAAAGTAAAAAATGCGGCAAATGGACTTCCTGTTGTAAATGCGCCCGGCCGAAAATCAGATAAGATTTTGAGGAATGCCGGCAGGGTAAAAGCAGAAGCTGAGGAGCACGTCAAAAACCGGATTCTCAAAACAAGCCCGGATGGGGTTGTGGTGCTAAAATCAGATAACGGAACCCTTCAATTTAGATAAGGCAAAGTCAGATAAATACTTTCAGGGGCTGTCGCAGCCCCTGTTATTTTTCCCTAAGCTCTGTAATCGCTGGGCGACTTTCCCTTCACTTTCCGGAATACTTTATAAAAATACTTCAGATTGTTATACCCTACTTTTTCCGCAATCTCATAGACGTACATATCCGAATGTTCCAGAAGCTCTACCGCCTGTTCAACACGCATCTCCATGACCAGCTCCGTATAATTCCTCCCCGTCTGCTCCTTGATCAGACGGCTGATGTAGACCGGATTCAGGAACACCGCCTCCGCAACGGTATTCAGCGTAATATCTTCGCTGTAATGCAGACGAAGATATTCCATCACCTTTTCAATGCTGGTATCCTCTTTGGTATCTGATTGCCCTGTCATATATTCATACAACAGACCAACGCAATCCTCCAGCCAGGTTCTCAGCCCTTCCGCCTGCAGCGCAGGCAGAGGATTCATGCATTTCCCATATAATTGATTCCACTCCATCAGGTCATGGCCTGTGATTTCATCTATCAGCTTTGTAACCGTGTGAATACACTGGCTCTGGGCGAAGGCCACCCCACCTCTCAGATAATTGTTCAGCAGCGCGCCTGTCAGTTCTCTTACCTGCACTGCATTGTTCTGGCACAGATAGGAATACAGCAGCTTTTTCTGATCTCTCAGAAGCTGGAGATACTCCTTATCCTGCACCAGATGGTTCGCAGGTTCCTTTCTGCCCACATTTTCCGTATAGTGTGCCAGCTCCTCGGGAGAGCTCAGCTTTTGGAAAGTGGTTACTTTCGCCTGAACCGCCATCAGGTCATAGATCGACTTTTCCAGTTCCTCTGGATAATACACACCGGGCCTGTCTGCCTCACTTTCCCAGAAAACACCCAGTACGGCCAATCCCTCCTCTATATTGCTCCAGGTGATGGGATAGTACTCCAGCCTCCTGTCAAAATATTCCAGAATGTGAATAATCTGCTCCTGCAGCTCCTGCTGGCCATAATTGTCCAAGAACTCCTGATACTGTCCGTCCTTCCGCAGAACCATTCTCACAAGGAACTGCCGCTCCGTTCCATCCTCGCTTGTCCGCGCCTGAATCAGCCGCAGACGGGCGGCCATTTGTTCCGGATTGCTCAGCGCCCCAAACCAGGCATCCGTCACAAACTGTTGTTTCTCATAGTTTACCAGTCTGCTATAGTGATCTCTTCTGTTCTGCAGCAGATCTTCCTGAGCGCTCTGCACATCCAGCTTTTCCCGGATACTGCGGAAAACCTCCCGCAGTCTGGACAGATCAATAGGTTTCAGCAGATAATGAGCCACATGATATTCCACCGCTTCCTGTGCATAGGAAAACTCCTTATGCCCGGATAAAAAGACAATCCGAATCGGAAAATTCTGTTCTGACACCAGCCGGGCAATCTCCAGCCCCCCCACCTGCGTCATTTTAATATCCGTCAAAATGACATCCGGAATGTTGCTTTTTAAATAATCCAGAAGCTCTCTGCCATCCGAAAATTCCCCATCCACCTGAAAGCCCAGCTCATTCCACCTGATCATATTTACCAGGGCACGCCTTGTGGTAAATTCGTCTTCTGCTATCACCAAAGAATACATAATTTTTGTCTCCCATTGACAAAACGTGATTCTCATCACAATATAGCGCACTTTTCGACATGGTTCCTGTTTATCATACCCTATGCACAGAAAATTATCAAGACGACAAAACGGAAGCATAGAAGGCTGGAACCTAATTTTTTATAGAAAAAGCAGAGAAATAAATCCGAATCTCCTCGCATTTCTCTGCTTTATAACCACAATATAAATTTTCCCTCATTATCGTTTTACACTGTCTGAAATCCTGCAAGCTGCTCTACTTCTGCAACACTAAGCTCTGTATCTTCTGCAATCTCCTCAACTGTAAGTTTTCCTCTCTTCAATAGCTTCAGCGCCGTCAG
>NZ_JANJZD010000054.1 GCF_024623325.1 Acetatifactor muris | reverse complement strand
TTCACCTCTCATTTTGATGTCTCTATTATAACACAAATACCCAAATATGAGAAGTAATAAATCAATAAATAAGACAGGTGTAAATCCTGTCTTATTTATTGATTATACCCAAAGTTCAGAAAGAACCGATTGTCCTGAGGTGCCTTTTTGGTCTTCACGATTCCAATTCCTGTCCTGAATAAAAATATTATAGTATGGGCGATACCTCTTCTACATAAAATAAGATAACGACAGTTCTGGAGTAGTTTATGCTGAATTTAATATGGGCGGTTATGATACTGCTGGCAGTGATTTACGGAGCCCTTTCCGGGCATTTGGGAGATGTGACCAACGCCGCACTGGACAGTGCGGGAGAGGCGATTTCCCTGTGCTTCACTATGGCGGGGGTGGTGGCGCTTTGGATGGGGCTGATGGAGATAGCTCAGCGGGCGGGGCTGGTCAGAAAGCTTACCAGAGGAATTTCGCCCTTTCTGAGATTTATGTTTCCGCGGATTCCGAAGGGACATCCGGCAGGGGAATACATAGCAACGAATGTGATTGCCAATGTGCTGGGACTGGGCTGGGCCTGTACACCTGCCGGCTTAAAAGCCATGGAGGAGCTGGCGAAGCTGGAGGCGGAGCGGGGGAATCCGGAGTATCTGGAGACGGAATACGGAGAAGGGGGCGTCCGCGGAGGAAGGAGCTTAAAGGGATCCGGGGCAGGAGAAAGCTTCCGAAGGCAGGAGAGTGCAGGACGGGGCAGCCAGGGAAAGGGCGCGGGCAGGCGGGCCAGCAATGAGATGTGTATTTTTCTGATTCTCAATATTTCCTCCCTGCAGCTGATTCCGGTGAACATGATCGCCTATCGAAGCCAGTACGGCAGCGCGAACCCCACGGCAATCATTGCACCTGCCATAGCAGCCACCCTGGTGAGCACCCTGGTGGCGATTGTGTACTGCAAAATCAAGGATCATTCCGCAGGGACCAGGATAGGTGGCAGCTGCCTGAGCAGCGGTGTGGATACAGACAGTATGGGTAAAGGCAGCTGGGGAGGAAAAGCAATATGAATGCACTGGCACATCTCTCGGACATTGTGATTCCGATTTTGATTTTCTTTATTGTGGGCTATGGATTTGTCTCCAGGGTGAAAGTATACGAAACCTTTCTGAAAGGGGCAAAGGACGGGCTGAAGATTGTGGTGGACATCGTGCCTACCCTTATCGGTTTGTTGGTGGCAGTGGGGATGCTGCGGGCGTCCGGGTTTTTCGAGATGTTGGGGACGCTGCTGGGACCTGCGGCGGCAGCGGTGGGACTGCCTGCCCAGCTGATGCCGCTTTTGGTGGTGAAGCTGTTCTCCTCCTCAGCGGCTACGGGACTGGTGCTTGACATCTTCCGCACCTCCGGACCGGATTCCTATGCGGGGATGCTGACTTCCATCCTCATGAGCTGCACGGAGACGGTGTTCTACACCATGAGCGTGTACTTTCTGGCGGCGAAGGTGACGAAGACAAGATTTACCCTGACGGGAGCGTTGCTGGCTACCCTGGCGGGAACGGTGATGAGCGTATTGCTGACCGGGTGGATGGTGTAAGAGACATTGTTACAAAAAATCAGGATTAGAATGGATTCTTATAATAGAAACTTGATAATAGAATCCTCTCTTGGATTCTATTATAGAATTTTGATCATAGAAAATGCGAAGCAGTTTCTATGATGCATATTTGGTGTGGAAAAATTAGATATTCCCTTATATAGAAAGCTGTATAGAAGAGATAATCTTGTCAATAATGATTTGACGAAAGCAATTTATGCCAGTATAATCTAAGATAAAAGTAAACTACCAAAGTGCTGAGATAAGGTTTATCTAGTAAGGGAAGAAAACAGGTTGAGAAGCCCAAAATACGTAAGAGGTATATTATGATGGAATATGAAAAAAGTGAGATTGAAAAATTGACAATTTGTTTGACAGATACCGATAATGTTATAAATACTTTCCCATTGGAGCGACAGAAACAAGGGGAAAGAATCATATGGAAATTTGAGGATGAGGGATTTTCCATTGAAATTATCACGGATGAAGCGATTAGGGCAGTTGAAAAGATTGCAAAGAGTGATACGATAGTTGAATCAATTGATGAGATTCGACACCATTTTCTGGATGCTGTATTTGAAACGAAAATGAATCAGCTGATTAATATAGAAGATGGATTTGATGATGCAGATGAAGAGGAAGGGGAAGACGGTGTAAAATACAATCCTTATAATCCGAAACTGATACGTGTGGATACAAAAATGTTTTCAATCAGACAGATGGATGATCTGATTGAAAGGGGCGATGTTGACCTCTCGCCGGACTTTCAAAGGGGTTTTGTATGGAACGATATTACGAGAAAATCCAGATTAATAGAATCACTTCTTTTGAGGATACCAATCCCGGTATTCTATTTTGCGCAGGATGAAGAAGGAATGTTTCAAGTTGTAGATGGTGTGCAGAGACTGACGGTTATTCATTCCTTTATGAAGAATGAATTCAGATTGAAAAATCTGGAATATTTGTCAGAGTGTAATGGGAAATATTTTAAATTACTGGATGCTAAACCCGATAGTCTTGAAGATATGTATGTGAGGCGTATAGAGCAGACGCAACTGTTCGTAAATGTAATAGACCCACAGACTCCCGGCAAGGTAAAATATGATATTTTCAAGCGGATCAATACGGGCGGAAAAGCGTTGAACAGCCAGGAAATCAGGAATTGTCTGGCAAATGCGAGGACAAGAAATTTTCTGCACGAATTATCTGGATCCGAGAATTTCCTGCATGCTACCAGAAAAAGTATAAGTGCTGCGAGAATGGCAGATGATGAGTTAGTCCTGCGTTTTATTGCTTTTTATCTGATAGATCACAAAAAAGTAACCGCTGAATACAAGGGTGGCATGGATGAACTGCTAAATGACACGGTGGAAAGATTGAATATCCTGGAGTTGGCTACATTGAAAGAAATAAGGCAGCATTTTTTTCAGGCGATGGACAATGCTTTTTATTTATTTGGGCCCAATGCTTTTAGAAAA
This sequence comes from Acetatifactor muris, assembly GCF_024623325.1. GTDB lineage: Bacteria > Bacillota > Clostridia > Lachnospirales > Lachnospiraceae > Acetatifactor > Acetatifactor muris. Next base: position 20,755 of record NZ_JANJZD010000054.1, on the reverse strand, counting down.
GCAAACTATGTGAATAAAGCGCTCTTCCTCGGCGTTTCCAGGGTACTTTGTGACATTATGCCGCAACAGCTCCGTGAAATGGATAAGGACAGGATAGCAGGGCAAATGCAGATTGAAATTAATGAAAATGAAAAATTCAGGAACGCTTTATCCATGGCAACAAATGATGCCAAAAATGTGAAACTTGTTTATGATACTGTTAAGAAGATAATGGGGAATAAGGAATGCATCGAGAACTAACTATTGAGAATTTTAAATGTTTTTCAGAAAAAACGAAAATAAAGTTGGGTAAAATATCAATCTGTCTGGGAAGTAATTCGGTCGGCAAGTCTTCGGTTATCCAAGCCTGTATTATATTGAGGCAGATATATGAGCAGGCGGTTCTGTTCAAAGAAACGCAGGTAAAGGAATATAGTGTTCAGTTAAATGATGTGTATGGGTTACAGCTGGGAGATGCGGAACATATCAAATCCTCTAAGAATAGGGAAGATATCTGTTTGAGAGTGGATGAGTATGAATATAATCTTATTTCGGACGAGCATAGCCCTATGGAAATGACTGTTAAGAACAGATATGATGTAGCAAAAATGTCGTCAAGTGAGGGATTGTTTTCGAAAGGCTTTTATTATTTAAACGCAGAGAGGATGGGGCCGAGAAATTACCAGACAATTAACTCTAAATTGGTGGATGGCTGTGGCGTATATGGCGAAAATACAATACATTTGTTGAGCATGCTTGGCCCAAGTAAGGTGAAAGAGTCAAAGTGTTTTGGACTGGATGAGAATAAAAAGGTCGGTACATTCAGTAAACAGGTGGAATACTGGATGGATTACATTATACCGGGAATTGAAATAAATGCAGATGATATGACTGAACTGAGGATTAGTAAGATGAGCCTGAGACAGCCGGCGCTGGATACAGGTTTTCTGTCACCCTATAACTTTGGATTTGGGATATCCTACGTTCTTCCGATTGTGCTGACTGGTTTGTTGGCAGAAAGTGGCAGTGTTTTTCTTGTGGAGAATCCGGAAGCGCATCTGCATCCAAAGGGGCAGTCGCATATAGGGTACTTTTTGGCAATAATGGCATTATCTGGGGTTCAGGTTATTGTAGAAACCCATAGCGAACATGTATTAAACGGAATCAGGATTGCTGCTCTGAAAAATGCGATGAAACCGGAAGATATAAGTATTAATTTCTTCTCAGTCAGTGTATGTGGCGCAGAGGCAAAACATAAAGTTGAGAATATACCATTGAATGATAGAATGGATTTGGAAGCATGGCCTGAAGGTTTTCTTGATCAGGAGGAAGAGGATTTAAAGACACTGAGAGAACTTAGGAGAAGGTAATGAAAAAAGCGGTACTGTGGGGAAAGGAAATAAAACAGGATTTCACGAGCGCATCGGAAAGTCAATTGGATGCCTTTTTGGATTTAGTCCAATTTATTCAACAAAACGATATTTGGAATGCAATTTGTGAAAGCACATTGGATGAGGCAGAACTTTGGGGATGGCTTTATTCCAAGGAGCAGATTGAGTTAAACGATATCAAGAGAGAATTGGCCAGACGTATGGAGAGAGCAAAGTGTGTGTCGCAGGAAGAGTTTGATAAGCTTCTGGGAGAGATAGGGAAGATACAGAAAATTATGATATTAGTGCTATCCTTTCAGAGAGTGTGTGTTTATTACATATCAACAATATTAGCGTATTATACTGGAATAAGAAGTTATCTGGCTTTAGAGAAGAAAGATGATTTTTGTAACGATTTACAGGAATGCTTTCCCAATATTTATTTTGTAGAAGGCGTAAGGACAACAGTGAATACGCTGAATCGGAGGTTTGAAGATATACGGGAGGAGATAGTGGAGCATTTGACCTGGCTTAATGATTATCGAGTTAAATTTGGTGAGTTGCTTGATGAACATAAATCATTTCAGGAGATTGCGCAGCAGTTTTCTGCTGACACAGGAATCGATTGCTCGCCACAGGTGGGAAGGGATAAAGTGCAGGCACTAAAGGAAAGCCGGAGAAATGAGGCAACGGGACAGGAAGAAACGATTATCTGCGAATTACATACCAAATTTAAAACATTTAATGTTAACAGGGAGCGCCAGGACAGGATTTACTTCTTTCCAGGAAAAAGGGATATATTGGGAGGGAAAGTCATTGTAAAGCATATCGGAAAGCATTTGTGAGGAGGAAAGCGAAGGCCTATGGCGCAGAGGACGGTTGCTTTATATAAGGGTAAATATATAGGAATAGAAACGATCTATACCGTTGTGAACGGACGGCAGATAAATATTCCGGAAAAACTGAGGGAACTGAGGGGCAGGAGCCGGAATAACGAACTGTTCTGTCCCTGCGGATGCGGTGCAAATCTCGTCTTAGTCGCAGGCGACAAGAATCTGCGGGAACAGCATTTCAGGATTAAGGATGGGAGTTCCGACCAGGACTGTCATATGATTACGGAGGGGAAGACTTCGGTAAATTCAAAGATTGTTCTCAAATGCTGGCTGGATGAGAAGCTAAAAGCGGCGGATATGGAATCCAGGGTTCCTATTCATGCTGTTGATGATATTCACAGGAACTACGAATTCACCTTTTTGTCCCAAAGCAGGAAGACAGCGCTCAGCTATTGTCATGAGAGAGGGAATCTGTCCGAAGAAAAAATGAATATTCTGGAAAGCAACAGCCAGGGGATTCATATCATCTATATTGTGGATTATAAGAATGGCGGCAGTGAGGGGCAATATCCGGAATGGCTGATGAAGGTACAGCAGAGGCAGGGATATTGTCTGCTTCTTATGGTGGTCGATGTGGATTATAATGCGGCTGAAATGGAAGCGGTATTTTATGCGCAGGATATGGAGGGACTGTGGCAAGAGGTAATATTCGCAAAGGGCTTGTTAAGAGATTTCAGCATCGGCACAGACGGACAGACTTTATATGCCGATGAGCTGTTAAACGATAAGCTGTCTAAGGCAATGGATAACTTCCAGGCAGATATAGAATGTGAAAAAGCCAGACGGATTGAAGAAGAAAAGCGTTATACTGAGGCGATGGAAAAGCTTCTTAGAAAAAAGAAGAGCACGATCGGGAAGAGCGCCGTAAACAACAGGAAGAAGCCAAACGAGAACGTGAGCGTCGGACTGAGGAAGCAGCCAAACGTAGAGTAGAGTTTAACGAAAAACAAAGGCTTGAAGGGGAACGACTACAGGCGGAGAAACGTCAAAGAGAAGAAGAATTTAAAAGAAATATGGAATCAAAACTCTCCCAGCAGGAGACGCTGGTGAAAGATGCCGATGGCAATCGCTGGATCAAATGCGAATTCTGTGGGAAGATAGCGATGGAGGGTGAGTCCAGTATCTATGGCGGCAAGGGGCATATCAACCTTGGAACCTGCAGAGACTGTTTTGTCAATAATCCAGAGGTTACTCAGAAAACTGAAGAAAAAATAGCAAAAGTACGCAGTAAACATGACCCCAATACCGGCCCGGAATGCGGAGGCAGATTGCGTGAGCGAAACGGACAATATGGCAGATTTATGGGATGTAGTAACTTTCCAGCATGTAGGTATAGTTGCGGAATAAGATAGGAAGTTTTATTGAGATGCCGAAAGGGTCTGTTGGGTTGGCTGAACAGTTAGCGGTTACTTTGAAATCTACCAAAGTGGATATTAATTTGTATACTACAATAGCGATGCAGATTAAACATAAGAATATGGGAAAAACCGAGATTGTAGTTATATGAGGTTTACCGGATGAAAATGCAGGCAAGTTAATTACAAAAGAATATTGTCTGCATTTTCACATTATATATGATAAGGGGCTGAGGGGATTATATAAAATTTTGCTGTTCAGAGAGGGTATATCCGAAAGGTTTAAAGAATTTTAAAGAAAGTTTAGTCCTAACTTGATACCAGCCAATGTGCTGGGGCTGGGCCTGTACACCTGCCGGCTTAAAAGCCATGGAGGAGCTGGCGAAGCTGGAGGCGGAGCGGGGGAATCCGGAGTACCTGGAGGCAGAGTACGGAAGGGGAGATACCCGCGGAGAAAGGGATGTTCACGGAGGAGGGGATGCTCGCAGGGACAGGGACCTCCGGGAACAGACTTATGTGCAGACGGCGGCAGGAAAGAGCTTAAAGGGATCCGGGGCAGGAAAAAGCTTCCAAAAGCAGGAGAGTGCAGGCCGGGGCAGTCAGGGAAAGGGCGCAGGCAGACGCGCCAGCAACGAGATGTGCACCTTTCTGATTCTCAACATTTCTTCTCTGCAGCTGATTCCTGTGAACATGATTGCCTACCGCAGTCAGTATGGCAGCGCCAATCCCACAGCGATTATTGTGCCGGCCATTGTGGCAACGTTTGTCAGCACTCTGGGGGCGATCGCGTACTGTAAGATCAAGGACAGAGGAGGAAGAGCAGTATGAACGCACTGGCGCATCTTTCGGACATTGTTATCCCCATCCTGATCTTTTGTATCATAGGCTATGGATTCGTCTCCAAAGTAAAAGTATATGAGACCTTCCTGAAAGGGGCAAAAGACGGACTGAAAATCGTGGTAGATATCGTTCCAACACTGATCGGTCTGCTGGCGGCGGTGGGAATGCTGCGGGCCTCGGGCTTTTTCGAGATGCTGGGCGGTCTGTTTGGGCCTGCCGCGGCTGCGGTTGGGTTGGTCTGCCTGCCCAACTGATGCTATTGCTGGTTGTAAATCTTTTTTCCTCCTCTGCCGCAACCGGGCTTGTGCTGGACATCTTCCGGACTTCCAGACCGGACTCCTATGCGGGAATGCTGACCTCTATCCTGATGAGTTGCACGGAGACAGTGTTCTATACCATGAGCGTGTATTTCCTGGCAGCGAAGGTGACGAAGCCCCATTTCATCATAATGGCCGGACTGCCGGGCCTTGTCCAGCAGCACATCATATTCGCCGATGAGAAGGATTACCTTTTGGCCGTAATGCTTTCGGAGCAGGTCAGACAAAGTGCGAAGGCTGTCGGCAAGCATGTCGTCTGACATGGAAAACTTCTGGCGGCCCTGGGGATCGATCTCTATCAGCTGTCGGTAGCTTTCCCTCTCTTCAGCTGACAGTTCAGGGCTTTCTTTGAGAAAAAGGAACCGAAGCGCCTCGTTTCCGATAATCGTCCGCAGCATGGATTTCGCCCCAGCATAATCCATAGCGCTTACCCCTTTCAGAGTAATGGAAATCACAGGAAATTTTCCCATGTATTTTTCACAGTAGTCCGTTTCCCGGCTGATCTCCAACCCGTCAAACAGCTCCCTGTTGCACCCGTATTCGAAGAAATAACGGAGCATATTCATGTTCAGGGATTTGCCGAACCGTCGGGGCGGGTGAACAGGTTCACTTCTCCCCAGTTTTCCAGCAGGGGCTGTTTACGGATTTTTTACATAAAATTAATCAAGTGTAATTATATGCTTTTTTAAAATATCATCCACGAATACCCGTTCTCCGGTCCGGATGGATGTATCCATGGCTTCCATAATGGCCAGGGTATGAATGCCTTCTTTTAAATCAGGTTTCGGGGTTTCTCCATTGTGCAGGGCGGTGGCAAAATGCTCGATATAATTCTGATATTCGCCCGCATGATGGCTTTCCTGTTCAAACCGGAAGAAATAGGGATGCAGTTCGTCAAATGTCTGTAGTCCGGCCGTTTTTTCCAGAGGCTCAAAATTTGTATAATATTGCAGTTTTGGGTAACCGCCGCGGCTGATTCCCTTTGTGCCTCTCAGAGTGCAGCTGATGGACTGCTCCACAGAACTGCCAAGGGTCGGGGTTGCATAACATCCCGTAACGGAAGCAAAGCGGCCGCTCTTGTCTTTTAAGAGAAATTTCAGTGTATCCGGAATTTCCAAACCATAGGCTTTTGTATTGGCACTGACTGCGGCCATTCCGTAAACCTCTTCAATTTCCGGAAGATACCATGCGGCAAGATCAACCGCATGAATCATGAAGTTGTACATCCAGGAAAACCCCTTCTGGCGACTCCAGTCGCGTTCCAGAAACCAGCGGGAGTCACTGATATAGTGGGCCTCCAAAGTAACCAGATCGCCGTGCTTTCCCACCATATAATCCATATGCTGTCTGCGAAGAGGTTCAAAGTAACGGGAGCTTTGACCTACAAAGACCGTTTTTCCAGTGCGCTTCTGCACGGCCAGAAGTGTATTCGCTTCCTCTAAAGAAACCATGAGAGGCTTTGTACATATGACATGTTTTCCTGCTTCCAGAGCCATTTTAATATGAGTGGCATGAAGCTGATCCGGAGTGTAGATTCCGATTACTTCGATAAGAGGATTCCGCAGCATCTCATTGTAATCGGTTGTATAATTTGTGATGGAAAACTCCTGGCAGCGCTCCTTACACAATTCCTCACTTAAATCACAAATGCAACCCAGGTCCCATAAATCGCTGTTTAAAACGGCTGAGATAATACTGCGGCCTTCTCCCAGGCCTAAAACGCCCATAGTATATTTTTTTCCCATTTTTTCACCCTTTCCATGTTATATTTGATTGTATTTTACAACGGAAAAAAAGGATTGTCTTGCGCTATATTAGGGGAAAATTGTACTATGTTATGCTTTTTCGATATTGGTTTGGTGCTATGCCCATTATTTTTTTAAAGACCCGGTTGAAATAGGAACTGCTGTGAAAGCCGGACTTTTGTGCAATGTCCAGAACGCTTTCTTCTGTGGTCTGGAGCAGCCATCTGGCATGATTGACACGAACCTGCTCAATATAGTCGAAAAGGCTTAATTTCATGGTATTCGAAAAGACAGCGGAGAGATAATTTTTACTTATCATGGTATGGTCGGCAAGCTGGCCTAAGGTCAGAGGTTCGTCAAAATGTTCATGGATATATTCTACTACGCTGCGGATGCGGCCATAGGCAATGGCCACGGAAGAATCTGTTTCCAGCGCGTCCAGCCTTTGATAATAGCGATAAAATTCCCCTAAAGCAACCATCAGATATGCTTTTATCAGGAGAGGCCAGCCATCCTGTTGTTCAATGTATTCCTTTTGCAGTCTTAAGAGACTGTCCCGGATTAAGGGATAGGATGGAGAATCCTGCAGTACCTTATTGGAAAAATGCCGGTTCCTTTCAAAGAAGGGCTTTACATAGTCGTATTCTTCAGGAGTATCCCAGATAAAGCCTGTATCAAAGACAAAAACTAACACAGACAGGGCCCCATTGTGAACTGCCATGTGATGTTCGAAATTGTTGATTAGAAAAATATCACCGGCGGCAATGGGATAAGATTTGTTTTCAATGATATAATGTCCGTTTCCGCTTAAGATGTAATTCAACTCCAGACAATCGTGACAATGAATCATAATCTGCCGGGCATCGGTTTCGTACATGGTAAAAGAAATTGGGCCGTCAAAATGAAACTCTTCTTTTAAAAAAGGCATGATAGACTCCTTTCTGAGAACAGAATAGCAAAAGGTGTAATGTTTGTCCATAATATTGAGAAAAATATTGCTTAAGAAAATATGTTTCTGGAAATCAGGTAATTTGTTGATTTTGTTACCTGTTGCTGTATAATGAAATCAGGATACAGTGCCTGAGAATGTAAGGTGGCGTCCGAGACATTCGGTTCCCTGGAAAACGGCCTTTCGGGGAAACGAACAGAGGATGCGGAACAGGAAGCAGGTTTGCCGGGAACCCGAGGCAGTTTCCGGAGCCGGAAAAGGTGCTCCAGGAGGCGTGGGAGAATGAGGTGTGCTGATGACGCCTATGGGACGGCGGGGATCCATCCTCACAATGCCGACAGGGCCAGACAGGAGGATTTTCAGGAGATAGAGCGGATTCTGTCCCAAAATGACAGAATGGTGGCCGTAGGAGAGTGGCCATGATTCCCCTGGACCGGATTCTGGTGGAAACGGACGCGCCCTACCTGACGCCGAAGAATGTTCCGGGGCTGGACAGGACCAATGTGCCGCAGAATATCAGATATGTGGTCAGAGATCTGGCCAGATACCGGAAGGTTTCCGAGGAAGTGCTGCTGGAGCATGCGAAGAAGAACACGGAGCGGATATTTGGGGTGAAAGGGTGATGAGGGGAGAATTAGATGAATTCTCAACTTGTCAGAATTTTCGACAGGTCCGACAGGGACAGGGCAGGTTATAGAAATGTAGTCCAAAATGTTATGAGGAATTCGCAATGAAGGCAAAGAAGATAAGGTATATTATATTATTTTTCCTGCTGGCGGCAGCAGTGGGAGCCTGCATTTATTCCTATCCTATATGGAAGGATGCGGGAGTGCTGCGGCGACATATGGCGGCGGGGCAGTTTACCTTTGATTTGGAGGTGGAGCTTGACAGGACCGCTCTGGAAGCCGGACAGGCGAAGTTGCTGGAGAACCTTGCGAAACTGACCGGATATGAGGAAGACGCCCTGTTCCGGCTCAGGATAAAGGGAAGGACCCGGGGAGATAAGATCCAGGCTTTGATTTATCCGGAAGGAGAAGAGGAGCCCCTGATGGAGCTGTATCTGAGCGACGAGCTGGACGCCGTAAACGAGACCCTGCCCTACAATACCATCCGTAAGAATCTTGTGGAAAAGGTTGCGCTTCTGGACCATATTATGCCGGCTGAGCTGGAGGCGGTGTACATGACGCTGGAACAGGTGGAGCAGATATTTGATCTGGATTTAAGCCGGATTCGGGAGTTTCATCTGCCGGAGTTCAGTACAGATCGGTCCACTGCGGCATATTTTCCGTTGCTTGCCCTGGCGCCAAAGGAGAGAACAGAACAGGGATGCCGGTATGGGGTAGCGATGGAACAGGTACGGATGGAGGTGGAAATCGGGAGTTCCGTCTCCGGTGAAAATGGCAATGCGGAGCCGGGCGGAGAAGAAACAGGGATAGTAAGAATAGAGTTCTCCATGGAGAATCCCGGTGAATTGGCAGAGCAGCAGGCAGCGTTGTTGTCCCGCTTAGGGGTGGAACTGCCTGTGGGGGAACTGCAGATGCTGAAAAGCATTTCCGCCGTGATAGAACCGGGAAAGGGGGAGAAGCCGGAAGCGCCCACCCGGTTTATGGATCAGGAGAAGGTGGATTTGATTGTGAAGATACGGGATTTGATACGCGAGATATCCGATTTCTTTACGCCGGAGGAGAAGAGGCTGTAGGAGCGGACTGCGTATGGGACGTGTGAGCCGCCTTCCGATATTCCACAGGCGTTCTTCCATATTTCTGCCGGAAGGCCCGGGTGAAATAGGAGTGGTTTCGAAAGCCGCAGTTCTCCGCGATATCGATGACCTTAAGTCCTGTCTCCGACAACTGTCTGGCCGCCAGATCCAGACGGTAATTCACCAGGTAGGCATTAAAACTTATGCCTGTAAATTCCCGGAATAGTTTCATAAAGTGACTTTCCGAAAATCCGCATTGCCTGGCCGCAGCTTTCACTGAAATTTCCTGGTCATAAAAATGCTGGACATAATAAAGTGCATCTTTCAGCCTGCCATAGGACAACTGTGGCAGGCTGTTATATTTGACGGCAGTGCTGTTCTGATTCATGTGGTGGAGGAGCAGGAACAGACAGGACTTCATCATCAGTTCATGGGTGGAATAGCTGTCTCTGCGATGCTCCAGCATGGACAGAATGCAGGGAGTTACAGCCTGATTGAAGGGAGAATCTGAGGGATGGCAGCAATCCAGCGTTTTCTCTCCATTCAGGAAAGGGAGAACGTATTTTTCATAGCAGGGATCGTCCTCCGGACCTTTGAAAAGCATGGGGTGAAACATAATGTTAAAATATTCTCCCAGGGCAGAACCGCACTGGCCGATAGAGTGCACCGCACGGGGAAGCACTACGATGAGAGATCCGGCACAGAGTGTGTAAGCCTGTCCCCACACTGTCACCAGAACCTTTCCCTGGACACAGTAAATCAGTTCAAACTCATCGTGCCAGTGCAGGGGAAAAGAGCGGAAATACTCGGGGATGATACCCCGATAAACGGTGAAGGGAAATGTGGCGGTTCCATGTGTTTTGGTTTCGTGCAGGGGCGTGTGGTCCATAGGATTCCTCCGGCAGATGCTGAAAATAGGATTGTGTTAAAAAGAAAGGATTATTTTACAAGAATTTTAGCATTGATAAGCGTATAATGCAAGTAGATTGGAAAAACAAAACGCAGGTCACAGCGACTTATGACAGCGGTTCTCCTGCATAACGCCCTGGAAATGCACGGCCGCCGGGCGGCCGGGAATTTTCCCGTGAAGGGGCAATGGAAGGAGACTGCGGAACAGGAGAGCAGACATATGGAATACGCGGCAATCAGACATTATGCGGACAAAAGATATTGCTATGCCACAGAAAAAGGACACTTTGTAATCAGGCTTGAAGTGAAGAAGGGCGATGCGCTGAAGGTAATCCTTCATACCCAGAATAAATACCTGCCGCTTGCGTATATGGACACCAGGCAGGAGTGTGTAATGGAACCGGCATATTCTGACGATTACATAGACTATTATGAGACAGAGGTGGACCTGGATGTGGTGTGTCTCAGATACTTTTTTGAGATAGAGGACTGGGCGGGAAAGGTGGTTTATTATGGAAATCATGGTTTTTATGACCAGTGCATCACCAGTATAGACAGAATGTTCGACTGTCCCCAGACGCTGCGGGAGGAAGAGCGGTTCGAACTGCCATCGTGGGCTGAGAACAAAGTAATCTACCAGATTTTCCCTTCCCGTTTTGCCACGGATAAGGAAGTGTCGGAGGAAGACTGGTACCAGGCACCTATTGGAGGCAAAGCCGACTTGAAAGGATCCCTGCGGGGAATTATCGAGCACTTTGACCATATCAGGAATCTGGGGGTGGACATTCTCTATCTGACGCCGATTTTCAGATCCGATTCTGTTCATAAGTACAATACTGCAGATTATTACGAAATTGATGCCTCTTTCGGAGATAAGGAAGATTTGAAAGAGCTGGTCAGACTGGCTCATGGAGCAGGCATGTATGTGATTCTGGACGGTGTATTCAACCATACAGGAATTGACTTTTTTGCCTTTAGAGACATTATGGAGAAGCAGGACAAGTCGGCGTATGTGGACTGGTATTATATCGAGAGCTTTCCGCTGGTGATGGAGTGGGGAAAAAGGCCCGGTTATAAGACTTTCAGCTATGCCGGTTATATGCCGAAGCTGAATCTGCAGAACCCGGAAACAGCGGATTATGTCATCAATGTGGCGGCTTACTGGATTCGGGAATGCGATATTGACGGCTGGCGGCTGGATGTGGCGGATGAAATCAGTCACAGCTTCTGGAAGCGGTTCCGCAGGGAAATGAAGGCGGTGAAGAAAGATATCCTGCTGGTGGGAGAGGTCTGGCATTACGCCGGCGATTTTCTGGAGGGAGACGAGTGGGACAGTGTCATGAATTATCCCTTTTACGACGCTGTGGTGGACCTGATTGTCCGGGAGGAGCTGACACCCTCCGGCTTCCGGGGGAAGCTGAACTTTGTAAAAGGGAATCTGAACAAAGCCCTGGAGGGATATCTGTGGAACTTCATAGATACCCATGACACGGCCAGATTCCTGCACAGTGCCGGAAATGATATGAGAAAGCAGAATCTGGCGGCGGCCATGCAGCTTCTGCTTCCCGGCATGCCCATGATTTATTACGGCGATGAAGTGGGCATGGAAGGCGGTCCGGACCCGGACTGCAGACGGGGAATGCTCTGGGATAAAAAAAGGCAGAAGCAAGACTGCCTTGCGTATTACCGCAGACTGATCCGGATCAGACATCAGTATCCGGTGCTGACAAAGGGAATAATGGCCGTACAGTATGGGGAGGATGAAAAAGGGCTTCTCTATATGGAAAGAAAGCTGGATGAACAGCGCATCATCCTGATTTTCCATGTCAGGAAGGGAATTGTCCGGCTGCCCGGTCTGGAGGGATGGCGGAATCTGATAACGGAAGAGGACTTTTCAGGCAGTCTGGGAGAGTATGAGGCGGCAGTGCTGGTGCCTGGTGCGGCTACATACTGAAGGCGTCCGCCTCTTTCTGTATCCGGAGCGCTGCTCTGGTGGAAGCAATGATACTTCTGGTCCGGGCGTTGGAATTCTCCTGTATGTCCTCCATGAATTTCCCCAAATAGCTTTTTTCCGGCATGATTCCTTCCAGAATCTGAGGCTCTGTGGCACCTTCCTCAAAAACGGTTACATGACTGTCCGTATATTGAAAAGTCAGAAGCCCCCGCTCACACCAGAACTTAAAGTTCCAGTAGGCAGGCATGGAAAAGACCTGTGCCGGTGCGGAATAAGACACATCTGCCAGAAGTTCCGCACCGTTGCTCAGCCGTGCCATGAAAACTGCGCTGTCCTTAAATTCCGGATTTCTGACCGCATAGGCATTCCAGGTGCGCACCCCGTCCACTTTTTCTATCTCCAGAGCTGTGAGCTCTCTGACCAGATCGATTCCATGAATGGCCAGATCGTTGATGGTTCCTCCGTGCATATCCTTTTCAAAATACCAGGAAGGACGATGGAGGTAGTCAATATAATGTTGCCCGCCAAATGATATATTACGCACTTCTCCCAGGTATTTCTTCTTAAGAAGGTCCTTTGCTCTGTTCACCTGGGGCAGATCCAGCAGGTCCAGCATGCATCCGAGCTTAAGCTGCTTCTCTGTCACAAGCCTCTCAATCTCGTCCAGCTCCTCCATACGGGTACACAGAGGTTTGTCCGAGATTACATGCCTGCCGGCCATTAAGGCTCTGATAACTGCCTGCCCTCTCTCTCCATATTTTTTGCCGATGGCCACGATGCTGATATCTCCGGAAAGCCATGCATCACAGCTGTCCTGAACGATGGGAATTCCCAGCCGGCCGGATGCCGCTGAAGCGGCCTTTTTATCCTCCTCCAGACACGCAGCAATCTCCAGCTCCGGTATCTTAAGCGTCTGGCGGTACAGCAGGTCCACATGTCCGTGCTGAAATCCGTTAAACAGTATTTTCATATGTTATGACCTCTTCTAATCCGCTCTTCACAGAACGGTCCATGGCATTCAGAATATACACCGGCGCAAAAAAATCTTCATAACTCATCTCCTGAGTTCCTCCTGTCAGAATTCGACAGAACGCCTCCACCTCCCGCTCCGCGCAGTTATCCAGCGTATACATACTGCCCACACATTTCTCCTCACAGTTCAGACTCGCATAATAGGTATAGCTGCTGTCTACATACACGCCGGTCACATCGTAATCCGCATAGCGGAATACACAGGTGTACACATCCTCTCTGGGAAATACCTGCACGGACTTCGGGTAATATCCGAAAATCGTGCCCATCACCTGTATCAGATGCTGAGAATAGAAATAAAATCCGCCGTATTTGCTGTGCAGGGAGATGGGAGCCCGCAGAGTCCCGCCGTAAATCCTTCCATAGCTCCCTTTCTCCACTGCCTGTTTCAATTCCTGTACCCAGTCATTGTACTTGCACATAGAGCCTCCGCTTATGGGAATCTGATTCGCCTCCAGCTCCCTCCGGAAATCCTTCGCGTCCTTCTCGGATATTGTCACAGGCTTGTCAATAAACATGGGAATCCTGTCACCTATGTAAGGTCTGGCATATTTGTAATGATTATCTCCATGCCTTGCCGTTATAATCAATCCATCCAGTTCCCCCACCAGATCATCGTAATTCTTCATGGCCCTGACACCGAATCTGTCCTGCAGCTTTCTGACTGCCTCTTCCTCATCACTGTAAATTCCCAGAATCTCCACATCCTTCACAGCTTTTTTCTCCAGAAGATACTGCAGAAAAGAGTCTGCATGAGAATTTTCACATCCCAGTATCGCTGCTTTTAACATAGTCATCCCTCTCCCTATTTTTCTCACTGCCAAAGTCTTCATTTGCCTGTGTATCTCATTATCTGTTGCTTATTTTCGATAAATTGTCAGATTTGCTTCCTCTTTGTCCGGCATGTTTCCAGCGCTTTTCTCAGTATTTCACATCCAGAGGGTTCTGGGCATGGACGTATTCAATTACCCGGACAATCTTCGCCACATCCTCGCAGGTCACCGTCAACGGTTTACCCTCCGTCAGCGCCAGATAGAGATCCTCATACAATCCTCTGGTGCCCGCGTCGAAAGCCGTGCCGTCATAGGTTCCCTCCTCCTCGTGCAGGTTCAGCTTTTCACTGCAATAGGCAGGAAGCCCATTCTCGTCCTCCAGGCTCTCCTCAATTACGGGCTGTTCCGGATTTTCCCCCGCCAGGATATACTTCATCTGATACTTCTGGTAAGTGCTTCTGTAGGTTCCCAGGGAACCCTGAAGCTTGATGGCATACTCATGGAAGGCATCCGTGGAATTGATCTCCACATCTACCACCGGCTTTCCGGGTGCCGTCAAAAGTATCTTGGCGTAATCCTCCGCGTCACCGCTGGTGAGAACCCGATCCAGTTTCGAGAAGACCACCTGCAAGTTATCGTCAAACCCCAGCAGTCCTAATGCGATTCCGAGGGGATGGGGCCCGGTATTGTATACGCTTCCTCCCAGCTTCTTCTGCAGTGTCTGCCAGTCCCAGCGCCTGGCAAAATTGTTGAAGCGTATACTGACCTGCCGGATCTCTCCCAGCTTCCCGCTCTCGCAGAGTTCCTTCGCCGCCAGGTAGTAGGGAGCAAAAAAGGTCTGCTGAAAAACAGCCAGTCTCACTCCGTTTCTGCTTGCAGTATTTATCAGATCACAGCATTCATAGTAATTGCGCGCGAAAGGTTTCTCCACCAGCACGTGGAAATGATGCTCCAGCAAATCCTTTGTAATGGCATAGTGCATTTCCGAATAGGAAGCATTTACCACCAGGTCAATATCTGTCTGGCCGAACAGTTCCCGGTAATCCCCATAGCACCTTGCGCCCGGATATTCCGCTGCTGCTCTCCGGCGTCTGGCCTCATCGGTCTCCACCACTGCCGCTACCTGGAAGTACAGATTCGCCTCCGACTTCAGGAATGCACCGTGAATATCCCGGCCGCTTCTTCCCTGTCCGATTATGGCCACTTGCAGTCTCTTCATGTTTCCCCACCCTTTCTTTCCTTTTTTCTTCTATTTTACAATATAATTTTGCTATGTAAATCACATAAAATCCTTTTTTATATTGCAAAAAATACACACTTCTCTTATACTGAAATGTGTATTTAAATGAAGCACTAAAATAGAGTTCGGTTTCATTCACAGAAAGGATTTCCATGTCAAATACCACTTTTTCCAGCTACCGATCCGCTGACTGCTATTTCGACCATGCCAGCTTTCAGGGAGTCATGTCGTTCCCCCTGCATCAGCACGACATCTGCGAGATGATTTTCCTCAAAAAAGGTGACATGTCCTACTGTCTGGACGGAAGAGTATATCCGCTTTCCCGAAACTGCCTGGTCCTTTCCCGGCCCGGAGAAAGCCATTCCATCCAATCCAACGGCATCACGGAATATGAACGATATAATATTCTCTTCAACAAAAGAAAGCTGAACTCGGATATCTTTGAGCGGATTCCTCAGGACCTGTCCGTCATTCAGTTCGACGGAAATGCGCTGGTCTCCGATCTCTTCCGGAAATTCGACTATTACTGCAGACATTTTGGAGGTGAAATCCTGCAGAATATTTTACTGCATCTGGTGGAGGAAGCTCTGTACAATATAGCACTGGCCTCGGTGGAAACAAAGCTGAACGGCACCTGTACAGTGAATCCGCTGGTCAACAGTGCCGTGATTTACATCAAGGAACACATTACAGAACCCATCACCATTGACTCTGTCTGTGACGACCTTCACATCACCAAAAGTTATCTCCACCAGCTGTTCCTGAAACATATGAAAGTCAGTCCGAAGCAATATATCATATCCAAAAAGCTGATCAGTGCCCAACGGGAAATCCGGGCAGGAAAAAAGCCGACGGAAGTGGCATTGACCTATGGTTTCCGGAATTATTCCACCTTTTACAGAGATTATACAAAATATTTTAAATATACGCCTTCCGAGGAGGGAAGAAAGAAAGTCATACAGAAGATTCTGTCCTGACAGCAGAAAGAGCTGTACTCCATCAGGCAGTAAAGAATAACCATTTTGCTGTATTTGGTAACGATTGCTTTTGAAAATCGGGTATGATATAGTATAAATATGAAATGAAAATGGAGATGGCGTTTGTGATGCTGAAAATAGTATTTGGAGAAGTGGAAAATGCGGTTTACCATCCTCCCACTTATTTTGACAATCAATATGAAGACCAGTGGATTACCGATCCGTTGACGGTTGCAATGATTAAAGAGATTGATAAATCAGAGGTAATCGGCGTACATTTGATCGAGAGTCCGGTGCTCGGCCCAATTTCTGTAAAAGAGATTTCCGGTGGCGTCAAAACTTTGATTTTGATGGCTTTTGATGAGAGCGGCAGGATTTTTAATGCATCGGCCTGTGGAGATAATTGCGTGAAATGGATCGTAAAGCTTGCTGAGAAGAAGGATTTGACTATAAATCTGCATCATGTGATGGATTTCAGCGAAGTTCCGAAGTTTGAGGCTGTCATGCTCAATACAGGGGTGACTGTTCACAGCTATGGGGAATATCTGGAAGAAGCAATGACGATTAAGGAGCGCTGATGTATGAAAGGGAAATATCATATTGTCGTACAGAATAATAGGCTCCATTATGAACTGGATATCCGGCGAAATATCACCATCATCCGTGGAGACAGTGCTACAGGGAAGACGAAATTAATCAATCTTATAGAGCAGGCGGCAGCTCTTGGAGAAAGCTCGGGAGTTGAAGTGCACTGCCAGCGGCCCTGCAGAACCCTTGGCGGAAGTGACTGGAATATTGTGTTGCCCGGCATTCACGAACAGATCATCTTTTTGGATGAGGACAATAAATTTGTGAAATCTCAGGAGTTTGCCGAGGCCGTGAAAGCTTCGGACAATTATTTTGTGATTGTCACAAGAGAGGATTTGCCTAATTTGCCTTATTCGGTGGATGAGATTTATGGTATCCATACTTCCGGCAGGTATCATGACCTGAAACGAACTTATAATGAATTGTACCGTATATATAGCGCAGAACCATTTTATGAGAAACGAAAGCCGGAGACTATAGTGGTGGAAGACTCCAATTCCGGCTATGAATTTTTCAGTAAAATCTGTGCCGAAAACCAGATCGCCTGTATCAGTGCAAGAGGAAAATCCAACCTGAAAACTGTTGTGAAGAAATTGAATGGGGAACCGGTGCTGGTAATTGCAGACGGTGCAGCGATTGGGTCTGAGATGAATGAATTATATCAATTAATGAGATATAAAACTGAATTAAAATGTTATCTGCCGGAGTCTTTTGAATGGCTGGTGCTGAAATCAGGAATGATTGACGGGAAAGAGGTACAGACTATCCTGAGTCACCCGGAGGATTATATTGAAAGCAGTAAGTACTTTAGCTGGGAGCTTTTTTTTATGGCGATGCTGGTTGAATATACCCGGGATTCGCATCTCAAATATAGTAAGAGCAAACTGAATGGCTCTTATTTACATGGAAAAATGAAACAGGCGATTCTGGATGTAATAGAAGGTGTAAACTGGTATCAATAGTCATAGAGACAGGAAGAACCATTTTTCCCGCAAAAATGATTGAAAACTGTTGACAAGTGGAGAAAATGTGATTAAAATTAAAAAAATTAATAAAGACGATGACGGAGCGAGTACATATTTTTGAAAGCTTACAGAGAGCCGCGTAAAGCTGAGAAGCGGTACGAGTAGAATCTATGGAAAATCCCTCCTGAGTTGCAGCACCAAAGCAGGTATGCAAGTAGATGCTGACGGATTCCTTCCGTAATAGAGGACGCATATGTTGGTATGTCGTAGATGGGATTGAGAAGAAAATGGAGGCTTCTACCGTTTGCGGTAGAAGTCTTTTTTGTATCATAGGAAAGTCCTCCGAACTTCCCTATGATACAAAAATGCTCCGCAGGGATGCACACGCAAACGCAGAGGAAATTGTCGCTTGAAAGCGACGCGTTTGCGGCGCAGAATCCTGCAAAGCAGGATTCTTATTCGTACACAGGCCAGCATGGGGAATTTGCCGTCAGAGCGGTATGGTGCTGCGCCGGCGGACAGGGGAAAGGCCATTCCTGTCCGGTTGGCAGAACAATCTGAAAATGGCAGATTTAAAAATCGCGTGTCAGAACACGCAGACAGGAGCAGATATGAAAGATACAATGGAAATCAGATGGCATGGCAGAGGCGGACAGGGCGCGAAGACAGCGGCCCTTCTGCTGGCGGATGTGGCATTCAAGGCGGGAAAGTATGTCCAGGGGTTCCCGGAATACGGACCGGAGCGGATGGGAGCGCCGATTACGGCATACAATCGCATCAGCGCGGAACCTGTCACCGTACATTCCAACATATACGACCCGGACTATGTGGTGGTAGTGGATGACGGGCTGCTGGAGAGTACGGATGTGACCCATGGATTAAAGGAAAACGGTGCTGTCATCATCAATACGGAGAAGGAAAGAGAAGCGCTGATTCCTTTATTGCACGGCTATAAAGGTGCGGTTTACACCCTGAACGCCAAAGCCATTTCTCTCCAGGCGCTGGGGAAAAATTATCCCAATTCCCCCATGCTGGCAGCAGTGGTGGCGGTATCCGGTGTCATGGAACAGGAAGAATTTCTTCAGGAAATGGAAGCCTCCTTCCGGCATAAATTTGCCAAGAAACCGGAGGTCATTGAAGGCAATATGAAAGCTTTGAAGCTTACATTTGAGGAAATTGAAAAGAGCAGGAATTCTTCTCATGAGACAGCCGGACAATTGCAGAAGGAGAGAAAGGCAGGATGAGTCTATGATCAGTGAAAGGATAAATGAAAACAGTCCCTGGCAGGACATCACGGAGGGCAATCAGATTTACCAGGCGGCTACCTCCAGAGAATTCCACACAGGGGAATGGCGGACCGCAACCCCTGTGTGGAATCAGGAAAAGTGCAGGCAGTGTCTTCTGTGCACGCCTGTCTGTCCGGATTCTTCTATTCCGGTGAAGGATAAGATGCGGGAAGAATTTGATTATGACCACTGCAAAGGCTGTGGTATCTGTGCGAAAGTATGCCCTTTTGGAGCGATTGCCATGAAGGAGGGAAAATAAATGGCTGTGAGAGAACGTTTATCCGGCAATGAGGCGGTGGCCTATGCCATAAAACAGATTAATCCGGATGTGATGCCGGCTTTTCCCATCACTCCCTCCACGGAGATTCCCCAGTATGTGGCCAACTACATAGCAAACGGGGAGATTGACACGGAATTCATCCCGGTGGAAAGTGAGCACAGCTCCATGAGCGCCACTGTGGGCGCTTCGGCGGCGGGGGCGAGAGCTCTCACGGCCACTTCCTCCTGCGGTCTGGCTCTGATGTGGGAGGAGCTGTACGTGGCGGCCTCCAACAGACTGCCTGTGGTGCTGGCGCTGGTAAACCGTGCTCTGTCCGGCCCCATCAACATCAATGCGGATCACTCTGACAGCATGGGGGCGAGAGACAGCGGATGGATCCAGATTTATGCGGAGTCCAATCAGGAAGCCTATGACAATTTTCTGCAGGCTTTCCCCATTGCGGAGAACAGAGACGTGATGCTCCCGGTGATGATCTGTCAGGACGGCTTTATCACCAGTCATGGTGTGGAGAATATTCTGCTGGTGGAAGATAATCTGGTCAGGGAGTTCGTGGGAGAGAGAGAACCGGAGCATTCTCTTTTGAATCCGCAGGAGAGGCTGGCGGTGGGACCTTATGCGGTGTCCAACTACTATATGGAGACGAAGCGGGGGCAGCGACAGGCCATGATCAATGCCCGCAGAGTAATTCTGGAAGTGGCACAGCGCTTTGAGGCGATGACAGGGAGGAAATACGGTTTCTTTGAAAGCTATTGTCTGGAGGATGCGGAATACGCGGTGGTGATCATCGGTTCTGCGGCCGGGACATGTAAGGCGGCCGTTGACCAGATCAGGAACACCACCGGGAAGAAGGTGGGACTGCTGAAAATCAGGGTGTTCCGTCCTTTTCCGGAGGAGGAGATTGCATCGGCGCTGGCCCATGTAAAGGCGGTTGCCATTCTGGACCGTTCGGAGATGTTTGCTGCCACGGGGGGCCCTCTGGGAGCAGAGGTGCGGGCGGCGCTCTATCAGGCAAAGTGTCAGGCGGAAGCTGTGAATTACCTGTATGGACTGGGCGGCAGAGATATCACGGTGGAGGATTTCTGCCAGGTATATGAGAGGCTGGAGCAGATTGCCGCGGACCACAGGATAACGGATATGTACGAGTACATAGGACTGCGCAGCCGGTGAAATGCCTGCCGGCTGACAGAAAGTGAGAGGTTTCCAAAATACAGTGTATTACAGCAGAAAATGAGCTTTACAATAGATACAAAGCACATGTAAAGAACGCAGATATTTGTGAAGGAGCAGAATATGGAAGCTGCATATAATTTTAAAGAAGTGATGAATAAACCGGAGCGGCTGGCGCCGGGTCACAGGATGTGTGCCGGCTGCGGAGGAACGGTTGCGGTCCGCGGGGTGCTGCGCGCATTGCACGAGGGAGACAGGGCGGTGGTGGGCAACGCCACAGGATGCCTGGAAGTTTCCTCCTTTATGTATCCATAACTTCTCGGAATCTTCAGCCCTTATTTCATGGTGCTTTCAGAACCTATTTTTCAAAAATCACCCACTTTTTTCTCAAAAACACTTGACAAACCAGTCAAAAAATGCGGCGCTTCGCGCCCTTG
>NZ_JANJZD010000053.1 GCF_024623325.1 Acetatifactor muris | reverse complement strand
TTTTCAAGGCATAGTACCCACTATGTCCAATGTTTATGTCCATTTTTCTCAAATTTCTTTTCCTGCACCATATTCAGTTGTCAATTTTCAGTTAGAATCACATTCATTGAGATTCCGAGAAGTTATTTACCTGTTCTTCCGGCGATGGTTCTGTCGAAGCTACCGATTCCACATCCTGTCCTTCCACTATGGGCTGCATATCCGCAATCCGCTTTCGCCATGCAAATTTCCGTTTCCTGTTCTTCCAGATGCGCAGGGCAACGGAAAGCAGATAGCTTTTCGGATTCCCGGTGTAATCTACTTTCTCACTGAGCTCCATGGCTCTCAAAAAGGTGTCCTGATACAGTTCATCTGCTTCCTGCCGATTGCCGGCAAGCTGTCTGCAGAATGAGTACAAAGCTTTCCCATACGCATTGATACAGACTTCTAATTCCTGCTTTTCCATTTGTCACTCCACTTTTCAGACGTCTGACGAAGCGGCAGCTTTTGCCCTTCATTTATACATTGTAATAACTTTTAGATTTATTCGCATTTCCAAAAATTTTATCTGCCTTATTGACATATTTTCCGCGTCCGCATATAATAATAAACAACAGGCAGACAACTGCCTCAAAAGTAGCCCGCTCCCGGCCATGCGGGTAAAAGGATCTGTTGGAAACAGTTCCCAAGTAGGCCGTGAACAAGTAGCCCGCTCCCGGCCATGCGGGTAAAAGGATCTGTTGAAAACAGTTCCCAAGTAGGCCGTGAACAAGTTTTTAAGCCTCCTTCAGGAGGCTTAATTCTCTTTACAGGAGACATATCATATGAAAATTTCATCAGGTAATCTGTATTTCGTCTCAGATCAATTCTTCCAAAAGATACAGGACCCTTATTTAAAAGTCAATTATGAAACGACTAAGCGTCCTCATTATTTTGTCATTACTGATCATGAAACAGGCTTGTACTGGCTGGTTCCATGCAGCTCAAAAATTGAGAAGTTTGAACGAATCATTCAGAATAAGCAGACTTATCATAAACCCTCAGATACAATTAAAATTGTAAAAATCTTTGATAAGAAGACAGTCCTTCTGTTTCAGGATATGTTCCCCGTCACTGAAAATTATATTGACAGTCCATACATAAAAGGCGGGCAGCCTGTAAGAATATCCAACCCTGATCTGATACAGGAATTGGAAAAGACCGCCCGCAAGATAATCAAACTCCTGCGCCGGGGTATCCGTTTCACACCGACGCAGCCGGACAGCATCCGCATTGAGAAAATCCTGCTGGAAGAATGCTCTACATCCCTCTGATTTTCTCCGTCAGAGCCTCTCTGTCTCCGCACTGTGTCTTCTCCAGCACATGGGTCATGTGTTTTTTCACCGTTGCCATGCTTATATACAGTTCCTGCCCAATCTGTGCATTGGTCATACCGGACGCCGCCAGTCTGGCCACCTCTGCCTCCCGGTCCGTCAACCCCAGAGAGCGAAGTCCGAAGTAAAGCCTCTGACCGTCAGCTTCCTTTCTCTCTGCCTCCTCATCCTCCGGTTCTTCCATATAAGAGATAATCCGCCTCTCCAGCCTGATTTTTACCGGTGTCAGAATCAGAAGAAGCACTGCCGAATACAGAATCGTCAGATTCAGGACTCCCAAAACGGGACCCAGTGCCCAGATGTTTATACCATCCAGATGATAAAATATATCTGTCAGCGGAAATACCAGAGCGATAACCGCCGCCAGCACCACCGTCCGTTCCACATATCTGAAAGCATTCAGAGCTCTCTGTAGTTCCATTCGGGATATCCCCTTTCTGCGGGTAAAAGCAAGTCTGAATCCCCCGAAGAAATCCTTTTCGATTCCGGCTACCACCAGCACCAGCAGGGCAGATACAACAATCAGTAAAAGTGTCGGCAAATCCCCATACATCTTATAAAGATTTCTCATATCACCTGTACCAAATGTCATCATCCAGGCCATTGCAAACGCAATTACGCATGCCAGTATTTCAATTGTTCTGTACCAGACCTTCCCTGTTTTCCTGTTTTCCTTTTTCAAGCGAATCCCTTCCTTTCCGCACGGCTTTGCACCTGCATCCTTCTTCCATTTTCCTGTAAAAACTGATTTATCTGATGAAACGCTTCTGCAGATACCCTCATTTTAGAAGAATCCTCCTCCATTCACAAGCCCCTTTTTCCTTCCACCCATAAAAACAGGGGTGGTATTTTACTACCACCCCCTGCATCATATCTCTTATAAGTCCCATTTCCCGCTTCTCCGGAAACGATACCGACATCGTAACCTTCCCTGCGCTTCTTTTACTTCTCTGCTATATCCCCAGCAGAATCGCGGCAAAGCGAAAATATACCAGCAGAGAAAGTGCATCCACAATTGTAGTGATAAAAGGACTGGCCATCACCGCCGGGTCAAAACCGATTTTCTTCGCTCCGATCGGCAGAAGGCATCCCACCAGCATAGCCATCAGCACCGCAGCCGCCAGAGTCAGGCACACCGTAAAGGCTACCGGGATCCCTACCCTGTCAAGCAACATCAGCTTCACGAAATTTGCCGCCGCCAGAGTCCCTCCGCAGAGCAGCGCCACCCGAATCTCCTTCCACATGATGCGTGGGATATCGCGATACGCAATCTCGCCCAGCGAGAGCCCCCGGATTATGGTAACGCTGGCCTGGCCGCCGGCATTTCCACCCGTGTCCATGAGCATGGGAATAAAAGCCACCAGCACGGCATACACGCTCAGAGCCTCCTCGAAGGAAGCAATAATCGCCCCTGTAAAAGTGGCGGACACCATCAGCAGAAGCAGCCAGGGAATCCGCTTACGGTAGGTCTCGGTTACCCCTGTCTTCATATACGGCTTGTCACTGGGCACAATTGCCGCCATTTTCTCCATGTCCTCCGTGGTCTCTTCTTCCATGATATCCACAATGTCGTCCACGGTGATAATACCCACCATCCGATTCTCATTGTCCACCACCGGCATGGCGGTAAAGTCGTATTTCTTAAACTGCGCGGCAGCCTGCTCCTGGTCCATCAGTGTGTTGATGGAGATTACATTTTCATGCATAATCTCGCCGATGATATCATCGCCGTCGCTTAAAAGCAGGTAGCGCAGCGCAACCGTCCCCACCAGTTCTCTCCGGGCGTCCAGGACATAGCAGATATTGATGGTTTCACTGTCCAGACCCACAGCCCGAATGCGCTCAATGGCCTGATTGACTGTCAGATTCTCCTTCAGAGACACGTATTCCACAGTCATGATGCTTCCGGCAGAATCCTCCGGATAGCACAGCAGCTGATTGACCGCCTGACGAGTGTCGGGATTGGCGTTGGCAAGAAGCTTTCTCACCACGTTCGCCGGCATTTCCTCCAGCAGATCCGCCGCGTCGTCCGCCATCAGATTATCAATGACACTGCCTGCTTCTTTGTCGGAAAGGGAATTGATAATGAATTGCTGGCTGTCTGTCTCCAGATAGGAAAATACGTCCGCAGCCAGGTCCTTCGGCAGAATCCGATAGACCTTCAGCATCTCCTCCGCCTCCAGCTCTTCCATGAGAACGGCAATGTCAGCCTCGTTCATTTCGGTCAGAAGTTGACGGAGATTCGTGTACTGCTTAGCAGCGAGAAGCCTGATGAGCTCCTCCTGTTGGTTTCTCATTTCCATAGCATTTCTCCTTATGTGGTTTTATTACCGGGCTGCAACTTCGACCGGGAAGAGGGTTATCACTGTTATTCTTCTGACTCTTCATGCAAAACCACCTCCTCTCAAAATGCCATGTCAGAAAAGTGCCTCTGCACTCTTCTGATTCCATGTCCATCTGACGACGGACTTTTCCATAAGGTAAAGGGGGCTCAACTGCCCGCCTGCATGTCTCATTTTATCCCTGAAAAGCTTCCTTGTCAACAAAATAAATTTCTCTGATTTTGTCGAATTTCACTCTGCCCCCCGTCATATCTGTCATCTTTCCCCGCAGGGCATCCGCTTCCTCCTGGGGAACTGTCAGCCGCAGGACCACATTTTCCCCATAATCTGCCGCATCCGGCTCTATCCCCGCGCTTCCCAGCAGATACAGAATCTTCCCCACGCCGTTATAGTCCGTTGTGACTTCCATCTCCTGTCCGGGCCGCATCCGGCCCAGGCGACAGTTCTTCAGTCCTTCCTTCACAGCCTGGGTATAAGCCCTGACCAGCCCTCCCGTGCCCAGAAGCACGCCGCCGAAATACCGTGTCACCACTGCCGCCACATTCCTGAGTTCGGCGCCTGTAAGCACTTCCAGCATAGGGCGCCCTGCGGTACCGCCCGGCTCTCCATCGTCGCTGCAGCGGCTCAGTTCTCCTCTGCTTCCCACGATGAAAGCATAACAATTGTGTCTGGCGTCCCAGTACCTTTTCTTCGTCTCCTCGATAAAACGAATTGCCTCTTCCTCGCTCTCACAGCTTCGAAGTGTGGCAATAAAGCGGGATTTCTTCTCCACATATTCTCCCTGCCCGCCCTCTAGCAGCACACAATAAGAATCTTCCGGCAGTTTCTCCTGCTTTTTTTCTTCTCTCATCAGTTTCACCTGTTCCGCATTTTTTATTCAACACTGCTTTTTACTTCCGTTCACAGCGCTGTGTCAATTCTGTTTTCTGCATTTAGAATAGCATAATTTGTCCAAAATGTGAAACAATTATTAAGATGAAAAAGAAAACCTTTATTTACATATTGTTTTTTGGTATAATCACTGTAGATTTGCAGATACCGGAGATTGTTCCCGTCATTATTCCGGTAGAAAGGTGAGTACATGAATTACGGAAAAAGAGGCATCAGAGCGACCCAAAAGGCTCTTAATTCTAAAACAAAAAAATGGACCAGGAAATTCGGCCTTTCCCTGGTAAAGCTGACGCTGGCGGCATGCGCCGGGCTGGTCATCTGCGGAATTGCAGGCGGAATCGGGGCTTACAACGGCATTCTGGCATCCACCCCGCAGATCCGGCTCAGCGATGTGGTGGCTTCCGGAGAAGCCACCATCGTATACGACTGCGAGGGCAATGAAATTGACCAGTATGTCAGTATCAACTCCAACCGTATCCAGATTAACAGTATGGATTTGATTCCGAAGCACCTGGGACAGGCCTTTGTGGCTATCGAGGACAAGCGTTTCTACCAGCACAACGGAATCGATATGGAGGGAATCGCCCGGTCAGGCTGGAACTTCATAACCAGTATGGGGAAGAGAAAGGAAGGCGCCAGCACCATCACCCAGCAGCTTTTGAAGAACACTATCTTCACTACCTGGACGGAAGAGGACGGCAATCTCATCAAAATGATCAAGCGTAAATTTCAGGAGCAGTATCTCGCTCTGGAAATTTCCAAATACTATTCCAAAGATGATATTCTGCTGCGTTATATGAATGCCATCAACCTGGGACAGAATACCCTGGGTGTAGAATCAGCTTCACAGAGATACTTCGGGAAATCCTGCTCTGATCTCACCCTGTCGGAAT
Source organism: Acetatifactor muris (assembly GCF_024623325.1). Classification (GTDB taxonomy): domain Bacteria; phylum Bacillota; class Clostridia; order Lachnospirales; family Lachnospiraceae; genus Acetatifactor; species Acetatifactor muris. Next base: position 19,067 of record NZ_JANJZD010000053.1, on the reverse strand, counting down.
GTGCGGTCATTGCTTCCATCACACAGAATCCCTACTATTTGAATCCGATTCGTTTTCCGGAGTCCAACGCAGAGCGTCGTCTGAAATGTCTGAATATCATGCTGGAGCTGGATTTTATCACGGATGCGGAGTACGACACCGCCATTGCGGATACCGATGCCGTCTATGCGCGGATCAAGGCCCACGACGAGGATTACCGGGTCAGCACCAATGCCACTTCCGGTTCCTATTTTTCGGATGCTGTATTTGAGCAGGTCAGAGACGATCTGATCAATATCGCCGGCTATTCTGAGACCATGGCTGAAAACCTGCTGTACGCCGGAGGGCTCCGTATTGAATCCACCATGGACCCCACCATTCAGGCCATTGCGGACGAAGAATTCGCCAATCCGGAAAATTATCCGGAAAACGTGAAATGGTACCTGAACTATGCTCTGACTGTTTATGCGGCAGACGGAGAAAAGCATAATTTCAGCAAGGAAAATATGATGACCTGGTTCAAGGATAATCAGGACAAGAAATTTAATCTGATTTTCAGTTCCCAGGACGCGGCCTATGAAGCCATAGAGATGTACCGCGCAGCCGTGATGGCCGATCTGGGCATCGCAAATGAGGAGGACAATTATGCGGAAACCGTCACCATGACCCCGCAGCCGCAGGCTGCCATGGCGATCGAAGACCAATCCACCGGCTATGTGGTGGCACTTGTGGGCGGGCGCGGCGTCAAGGAAGGACGCAGAACTCTGAACCGGGCAACCAGTTCCACCAGATCCCCCGGATCTACTTTCAAGGTGCTGGCGGCCTTTGCTCCGGCTTTGGACAGTGCCGGTCAGACACTGGCAACTGTGTACAACGATGCTCCGTTTAACTACGCCAACGGCACACCGGTGAAAAACTGGTATAAAGGCTACAGAGGCATCAATTCCATTCGAGAAGCCATTCGAGAGTCCCTGAATATTGTTGCGGTAAAAACAGAAACCGTAATTACCCCACAGCTTGGTTATGACTATCTGATCAATTTTGGGTTTACCACTCTGACAGACGGAGAAACGATTAACGGAGACTTCTTTACCGACATCAACCAGACTGTGGCTCTGGGCGGTCTGACCCACGGCGTGACCCCCTATGAGCTGAATGCAGCCTATGCCGCCATTGCCAATATGGGAACGTATATGGAGCCAAAGCTTTACAGCCGTGTCATCAACACAGACGGCGATGTGATCTTGGACAACACAACGCCAAAGTCCAAACAGGTAATCAAGGAAACCACGGCGTTCCTGCTGACAGATGCCATGGTGGATGTGGTGACCACCGGTACAGGGGCTGCGGTTAACTTTAACCGGAACATGGCCATTGCAGGGAAAACCGGTACCTCCACAGACTATTGGGATGTATGGTTTGCCGGCTTTACACCTTATTACACCTGTTCTGTCTGGGCCGGCTATGACAACAATGTAAGCATGAGCCGTTCCGGCGGCAATCGTGAGGACCATGTGGCCCGGGACTTGTGGCGCGCCATCATGTCAAGGGTTCATGAAAATCTGCCCAACGAGCAGTTTACCACACCTCCCGGAATTGTGCGGGCACAGATTTGTCCGGATTCCGGCCGGCTTCCTATCCCGGGGCTGTGTGCGGCTAAATCAGAACTTTTTGCAGAGGGTACCGTCCCCACAGAGCCCTGTACCGTACATTATACCGGAACTCTGTGCCGATACGACGTGCTTCCGGCCAGTCCCGGCTGCCCCTTCCCCGGAGAAGGGACGCTGACCCTGCCGCTGGCTGAGGACCCTTCCCTGGCTTCCGGCTCCACCACTTTGACCACCAATCCTGACGGAACGGTCACTCCCGTTACTCCAGGTGTTGCCACAACCTGTCAGCATAACGAGGAGTTCTTCGCCAATCCTGACTATGAAGCCATTCTTGCAAATCAGGCGGCAGAACTGATGCAGCGGGATATCGCGGCCGGTCTGTATCCGGCGCCTGAAGATTGGGAAGACGACGAAGACTGACGATACACAGACAAAGACCATGGCCCATTATCTGACCATGGTCTTTCCTTTTCTCATCTCTTCAGCATATCAATTTTGTCCTGCAGCTCACGCACGCCTCTCTGTGCATCCTCAATGGCTTTGCACTGCTTTTCAAAGGGCGCCTCCGGCACATCACTGTATTCTTCGTAATACAGCTTCCCAATTTCCAGATAATTTTTCCTGATTATATCTTCGCAGGTGGCAATCTGACCCTTCAGGCCTGCGATTTCCGCCAGTGTCTTCGCCTTGTCGGCCACTTCCCTTCCCTTTGTGGAAATAGTGTCTTCCAGTTTTTCAAAAAAATCCATGTGTAAAACTCCTTTCCGCATTTTCATAGCCTCAGTATAACGCATATCTGTTGTGTTGTCTATACCTGCCTCCCGAAAGCTCCCTCTTCCTGTAAAGAATTGCAGGCAAACTTTGTCCGCCGTCTTGCACATTTATACCGCAATATGATATAATAAGTCCAGTTATTTACAGCAGAAAACGGCCCAACGGCATATAATACATCAGGAGGAACAGCATGCAACAGCCATTGTACACCGGGGTAACAGTTAATAACGAAATTGAGCTCTGTGAAATTTCCAATATGGAGTGTAAGCAGCATATAGAGAAAGCACTTTTACGTGAACGCATATCTTATTATATCCGCTGGCCAAAACCCTCTATTTTCAGCCGCAAAAAGAATGTCTGTATCATCTGTGTAAATGACAGTTCCAGGGAATCCGCCGAAAATGTGGTTCGTGCGGTCTGTGATGAGAAAGGGTTTGCAGTTAAATTTCTTTTGAAAAAAGCACAAAATTCTTATTTATAAGCACAAAAATTTATTGACAAATCATCTTCTGCTTGTTATAATGATGCTTGTGGTTGTGAACAACATTCACGTGCTGCTGTGGCTCAGTCGGTAGAGCGTCGCATTGGTAGTGCGGAGGTCACGGGTCCGATTCCCGTCAGCAGCTTTTTGAAACCCTTGATTTTACTGGATTTGGAGACATTTAAAATCCACAGCCTATCAATGAACCAATCAAACATGTTTTGGTTGGTTTTATTTTGCCTGAAATTCCGGAATATTGCTTATAATCTGGGTCTTTGCATCTATGCTTCTGCGGTTCCTATGATAATGATTTTCTGTACACATGATATCCGTATGCCCCATCTGTTCCATTATGAAACGATTATCCACATTATGATCAAGTAGTATTGTTCCATAAGTCTTTCTGATCTTATGCGGCGATTTTTTGTAGATTCCGATTTTCAGACAATTCTTTTCCAGTCTCCTTCGTATGCAGTTTGTAGTCATCCTTTTTCCAGCCTTATCCACAAAAACATATTCGCCAAACGGATTTAACATTTTTATCCTAGAGCACAGCCACGCATAGTCATCAGGAATAACAACTGTCCGAACTCCCGCCTCACTTTTAGGAAATTCTTTCACTGCATAAGCGTATTTCCCATCTTCTCCCATGTAACGGGTCTCAGTCCGCCTTATTTTGAACGTGTTCCCATCAAACACATCATGTTTAAGCGCTACAAGTTCACCTACTCTTATGCCAGTTGCAAACATCAGAAGAATTCCAATATTTTTTGCATCAAGATTCTCTTTTAGGTAGTTGACCATTACAGGCATCTCCTCTTCACTGAATACTTCTTGATAATCCTCTTTAATTACTTTCCTGAAATCTGTTTCAGAAGTATCCAATTCCTGAAATAACTCTTCTACATTAAATGATATAAGCTTTCTTTTCTTTGCACGTTTCAATAGTCCTCTGGTAACAGTCTTAAGATTTGAAAATGCTTTGGCAGTTAAATCTTTGTCTGCAATCTGTTCTTCTAAGAACTCGCAGAAATCTTCTTCTGTAACTGCCTTTATTTTCCTGTCTCCAAATTCTCCATAATGGCGGTTAAATATCTGGCAGTTTCTCAAGTGTGTCGCGTTGGATATTTTCTTTAATTCCAGCCTGCGGTCGTTCCACTCACTGAATACTTCTCTGATCGTTGGATTCTCCATTTGCGTTTTCCAGTAATCAATGATAAGGCTTTCAATTTCTGCCCGGCTATACCGTTCCCTTTGTATCCTCCCTTTCTTTTCATCCGGGATGTAAGTATACCACTTTCCATCCCTCCCCTGCCATATCTTGTATGGGTGTTTTTCTAACAGCTCTTTTCTCTTCATTTCTTTCATACAGTTCTGTACATCGTTAATGTCAATTTTACCACTGTTTATAATAAACCGCAATATTTCGTTGCTTTGTCCATATTGCAGATTCTTGAATTCCATTAAGTTTTCTATAGTGAATCACACTCCAATTCATAGAAAAATTTATATTTTTATAAAAGGTGCTGAAATTTTACAGCATCATAATATTCACTTTTAAAATTTATCACTCAATATTTAGGAAGGACATGATTACTTAATCATGCCCTTACCTCGACAAAGTTAACATGTTACTATTTCAGAATGTGCTTAATTACATCACACACTCACCTTCCATACACAATACCATCATGTAATTTGTTCACTAAATCATTTACGGCTTCCTTAGCAATTACTTTCATTTGTTTCACATTTGAGTTATCTATACTTCCAGCAACATTAATAAGGTTACCTATTTGTACAGGATTAGGATTCGCTCTCTTATCAATTACAGGTTCAGAAATACGATTAGATTTCCATAGTTCTTCCACAAAGTTAATTGGCACCATTTTGCCAGGATCTAACTGTGCCCACTCAAACAGATTATCAGTTTCAGGTTTGGTAAGGATCTGGTCTCCTTCGTTACCAATGGCATAATTACCAGATTTCAGTTTGGGCAGTATAAGCTCCTGGCCTTCCTCATTGATAATTCTCAATCCGTCTTTTGCATTACGTGTTCCAGATGCATATTTCTTTACCAATGTTGTATTTATATCTGTAACATGATCCTTTTTATACTCTAACGCTTCCGCATAAGATAAATTATCCTTCCAAATACGGCCAGTCATTTTATCAACTAACTGATATTGCTTATCTGTTCCAGTATTTTTCTTTGTTCCGGTATTGGAATTCCCATTGTAACCTCCGGATGGAACAGGAGAAGCATTATTCATACTATCAATGGCTCTTTTCGCATTGTTTGCGGCATTTTCTATGCTTGCAAGGGAATTGACAATACTGCTGACGTTATATCCTCGTTCAAGGGTATTAATCAAACTTTGCTGTAACGCATTGGTCATATTGGCAAGATTTGATTCCGCATAATAGGATGTTGCAAGCTCATTGACAAGATTATCTGCTTTTGTGGAGAACATCCATGCCAGTGAATTGGCTGTATTATTCGCATGTGTCTGGAGATTCCATACTTCATTTTCCACACCCATGATATTTCCAATGAATGCAGATGTATTCTGAGACAGTACTTCACCATAGCCTGCGATTGCGTTTCCACCAGACTGCCAGGAAGAGATAAGAGCAGCAGATATTGTGATTCCATGCTCTACAGCGATTTGGGCAATTTCCTGTCCAATTAAAGATGCATTTTCTTTTACTGTGTTGAATGACTGATTCAGGATTGCTTCTTTGTTATTCAAAGATTCTCTGAGGGATTCAATTTCTTTATTCTGTGCTGCCTCATATTGCTCAAACTGATTATTTAAAGCCTCTTCCTGCGCTTCGATGCTATGCAGATATTCCTCCTCAGATAATGCTTTCTTTGCTTCTGCAAGCTGTTCTTCAAGTTTCTTACGTTTTGCAACTCCGGATGCTGATGTGTCATATTGCAGTGCGGCTATTTGACGTTCCAGATCTGTAACAGCTTTCGTTTTATCTGCAATACTGTTTTTATAATTGTGTAAATCTTGCTCTGCTTTTAATGCTTTTATCTGGGATTGGGTAAGCTCATCAAAAACATCTATTTCCTTTTCAATCCCTTTAATCTGATTTTCGACGCGTGTCCTGTTCAGCTCAATAATAGCATCTTTTGCTGATTCAGTGGCATTTACAGCATCCCACTGTTTTTCATTCAAACTAGCTAACTTATCAGCATACTCAGTAGCAGAATAATTTCCGGCAAGATATTGAGCATTTAATTCATCAATCTCATTACCATACTGCTTGACTTGATATTGTGCCAGTTCATATTGCTGTGCCAATAGTCCTAATTGTGTTATTGCTTCTTTAGACCAGATACCTTTATCATCTGATACTTCCATATCATCAAATAAATCTATGATATTGGAGATTTCAGAGTCAAGATTAGAAAATTGCTCCTGAATACGGTTGAATACTTCTACATGAAGATTGAGTATTTCGTTGTCGAATTCTTCAATGGATTTCTTGCATTCAATGATATTACCTTCTACATCGGAAAGCGCACCCACCATTTCAAGCCATTCTTCTGTCCCGGACTGTATTCTTCCGGAATTAATTGCATCGTTCATCTGGTTCACAAGCTGTGCTTTTTCAGCTTCAAGAAGTGCAAGCTGTTTATGAGACTGGTCTATCTGTGCATTAAAGAATGATTCTCCAATTAACTCACCGGCTTCTTTCAGTAATTCAACCTGTTTAGAGATTAAATCTTTGCTGTTACCACGCAAATCAAACTGGTTACGGAAGTCGTCCATGATATTGTTGAATTTCTCCAACTCTAACTGGCGGATTTCCTTTTTCAATTCAGCAAGATTCTGCTGGCAGTCTGCAATTTCACCTGCCCAGGATTCATATTCCTTAATGGCTTCCACCACTTCTTTATTACCGTCTCCGATAAAGTCTGTGAGAGCAACAGCACCATCTTTGACCTGTTGTGCTATATCAGCTGGCAGTTTTGATAATACTTCATTGGCTTTCTGGGTATACATGGAGAGAGCATCTGTGTAGTTATTGAATTTCTCTTCTGTAATGCCTAATTCAGCGTCTATCAGATTATTCTTTGCAAAGGATCCGGATACATTGTCGAGGTTTGTTTTCAGGAGTGCAAGCACATCATTCAGTACCTCAACCCTTCGCTTGAAATAGTCAATCTCCTCAGCAAATTCGGATTTAGATGAGCTTCCTGAACCAGTTTTATCCTTTAGAGCGTCATTTATTGCGCCTTTTTCTTTTTCAAGCTGTTTAATCTGATCTGCATAGCCATGACCGCCGATTCCGCCATTGTTATCAAATGCGGCTTGTAAATTCTTTAATATTTCAATCTGTGTATCAATATTGGAGATTGCATCTGTGTAGCCTTTGATATCAATTTCAAGCTGGGACTGGAAACTATCCAGGTCAAGTTCTTTTGGAACGTACTCGGAGAGTGTAGTATTGAAATCTCCGGAATGCTTTTCTACTTTAATACTGCCTTTGGATGTAGAACCACCACCACGTGTTCCCTTTTTTGACTTCCCACCGCGTTCTCCGCTGGGTGCTGCTTTGATTGCATCTGCAACATCCCATACTTTTTCTTGCAGATATTCAAAGGATGTCTGTGCATTGATACTGTTAATGTTTATGGAATCAGCCATGGATACAGCGGCATTATCCATATTTACAGAGATATCCTGTGCAACAGCACCAACAATACGGTTGAACTCGTCCATGTTGCCTGCCATGTTAGCGGCTACTGCAGCATATGCTTTATCTTCTTCAAGGCCTGCATCAATCAGTGCTTTCAGGAGGCTGTTTGCTGCATCTATGCGGTACTGGGCTATTTCTTTTGTGATATTACCCTCGCCTTCGGCAACCTGCTTCACTATATTAAGCTGTGCCTCAGCATAATTCTTCTTTGCGGTCAATCCTGCTTTATCAGCTTCCAGTTTGGTTATCTGGGCTTCTACAATGGATTTATCACCATCAAGGATTGTCTTTACAACTGCTTCGTTTAAAGTAATCTGACCATCTGCTGTTACCTGTGCATGGTCAAGAATTTCGGGGTACATCTTCGCCAGTTCTGCAGCCGCATTGGCTGATATGGTTAATCCATCCGCAACTGTTTCCTGGACTTTTGCAAGGTTCTCAAACTGGGTAACAACTCCTTCGATTACATTTGATGTATCACCCCATGTATTTCCGATTGTAGTTGCATAAGCTTCAATCCCGGAATCGCCATAAGAGCTGAGGCGTTGCAGGGAATCTATAAGCAAATCAACCTGTTCCCGTTCTGCATCTGTTGTGAGAGAATCCTTTAGCTGTTCAAGACTCTGGATTAGATTATCCGGCTGTTGTGCTATAAGTACACTTAGGCCTTCGGATAAGTTACCAAAACCATCTGCTGTAAGGTCTATATATGGAACCAGATCAGGAAACTGTTGCATCAGGTCAATAACCTGAATTTTGGAGAGGTCTCCTTTGTTAAAGGACTCTAAGGCAGAGCGGAGTGTGGTAATGGATGATGTTATGCTGGAGAGGGTGTCTTTGAAGGTGGAGATGTCGAAAGTGGAAGTGGTTGGAAAAGTTTCATCTAAAAGACTTCCCTGTAAAATTTCCCACTCAACAAGCAGGTCTAATAATTGCTGTATTTTCTCCGAATCATCACCCACAATAATACCATAATCGCTTGCCATACGAAGCAGAGAAGCAAATGTTTCTTCACCATATTGCAAGCCGTTAGTCTGCAACATTTCAAGCACATCAGCTTGTGTTTTCCCTTTTAAAGCATGGATATCTAAATCAGGCAGAACTTTAAATCTGAATTCCCACTTTTCTACTTCATTGGTAAGTACAGGATACATGTCTCTGAAATATTCTTTTACGCTGTCTGTGACATCGGAACTGTCCAGTACATTATTCAGAATTTGAGCGAACTCACCAATAGCATTATTTTGTGTATCATTGTCTCCAGATTCAAATGCATTCTTATATTTAACATATGCTTCATTTATATCATTCCAGCTTTGAGATAATTTTTCGTTCTCCAGGATTACATCCCGAAGAATATAATTGTCCCAGATTTCTGAATAGCTGTCTATTGTTTCTTTGGCCTTATTGGCGTCTTTCGTCAGGTCTTTAAGAAAGTTATCCGGAACATTTGTATCTTTTACCAACCCTTGTATTTCTATAATATCAGAATAAATTTCTTTAAGGTTCCCATTTTTAACAAAACCGCCAAGCGTATCCTGATATTTCCATCCCAGTTTACTTAACTGTTGCGACAGCTCTTCAAATTCTCCACTTGAAAAATCTTTGTAAGAAAATGAGAGAATATTTCGAACATTTTCCATCTGCGAAGCCATACGGTCGATATTACTGTCATAGCCATCAAACCAGTTCCCCATTCCTTCCCAGAATCCAGTATCATTAAATTTATTCTTTGTTTCAACCCACTGTTTTTCAGAAAGTCTGTCAAATGCATCTGACTGACCATTAATCGCCTGTGTAATGGTATCTATTACTTCTTTTTCTGTACCGTATTTCTCAATCAGCTCATCTTGAATTGTCATGAGATTCTTGCGGGCATCTGTTACATCAGCAATAGAGGAATTGCTGTCACTTATAGTTTTATGCAGTTCTTCAACTTTGGACCTGTAATCATCAATATCTGATGCAGTTGATTTAAAGGAACTGCCTAAATCTTTTGCTTTCTCAGCTACTGTGGATGATACCTGGGATAGTTCATAGAGACCGGAAACTGCCTTTGTAGCCAACTGCATTGCAAAGCCTATCCCAACGCTTATTACTGCATTCATTAGTATCGTTTTCAGGCGGAGTCCATCTGTTGCTACCCCTGCTGCATTGAGATAGGATTTATAACCTTCAAGGGAAGCTGGTGCATCTTTGGAACATGTGGAAAGGTATGCTTTAAATTGGGCATTGTTTTTAAACAGTTTATTATCAAAAGATTCTAAAATATTTTCTCCACTAGAAATTGTATCATTCCAAAGTAGTATTGCCTCTTCCGCTTCCGCAAAATGTTTTTTCATATTCTTGATATTCGTTATATCAATACCGAAAATATTTCCCTGAATATCAAATTTTCCTTTATCTTTGTCATATATCTGGGTGATTCCATAATCTTTATTCAGTGCTGTCATTGCAGTATGTAAGCCAGTAATCATGACTGTAATCTCGCCAACTGAATTTATCAATGATTCCGATCCCTGAATCAGCCTATCAAAGAAGGATATTCCTCCCATGATAGCATTCTTATTCGTCAGTGTATTCACAAATGAATCAAAGCTGTTCTGCAAGGAATTCAATCGGCCTTCCCATGAGTTTGCGGTTTTCTCTGCTTCTTCAAGCGCCGATCCTGTTCCCTTTGAAAATTCACTTAGCATTTTTTCATATAAATCCCACCGGGAAAGCAAGCTACTCAGGGCGTTTGCATGGTATTTCCCACCCAGGTCAGAAATCAATCCCTGCTTATCCGCACTGTTATCAGGTAAGGAGTTATAAACTCTTGCCAAATCTTTCAGTACTTCCATTGGATTTCTAAGTGTAGCAACACCATCTTTCATGTATTCTAATTCTACACCGAGAGAATGACATCTTGCTTCGACTTTTTTCAGTTGATCTTCATCTATAATTTCACCATCAAATTCCCCACTTACCTGTTGAAGGTTCAATATGATACTTCTGAATGCACGCCCAATCTCAGACCCAGACCGTTTAGTTGTGGCAATCATTGTTGCCTCAGCCGCAGTTAATTCATCAATAGCGACTCCGGCATTCGATGCAAATGTTGCGGAAACTCTGGTTGCATCCGCTATATCCGTTAAGCTGGCACTATTCCGATTGCTGATATAGTTTGCACCATCAAGAGCCTCATTCAGTTTTTCAATGCTCCCTCTGTATTTATATGCCGCATCTGTAGCTAGCAGATAGTTGTTTGCATTTTCTGCTGTCATGTTTCCAGCAGACTGTGCCAGTAATGACAATTCGCCCAGTTCTTTGGACAACTCCTCATAACCAGATCTTGCCATCTCTTGTACGCCTAATAAATATCCATTAGACAGCTGACCATATTTACTCGCTATTCTAAAAGCTTCATTTCCTAACTCTTCCAGCTGTTTCCTGGTCATTTCACTTGTTTTACTGATTTCAGCCAGGATTGTGTCATTCCCCTTCAGGGTATTTAATGATTGTCTGAAATTGTTCACTGCCAATGATGCTACTCCAAAGAAACTACCGATCTTTGTAATATGAGCGAGCATCCCTTTTATTTTATCTGCTGTACTCTTGCTGGCATACCCAGTGGCACTGACTTCAGATTTATATAGCTGAAATGCTTCCGTTGCATTTTTTAGCGTATCTTTACTGTCAACGGAATTAATGAGATTCCTGACCTTTTCGCTTTCCTTTAGCAAAACTTCTGACTCTCTTATTTTACTATTCTTATTAAGAAATGTTGTCAAGTCATTATTCAGCTTTTCTTTCTTCATTTCAACATTGGCAAATACAGGATTCCTCTCCACATATGCTTTTACATCTGAAATGACCTTTTGAAATTTTAGCTTCGTCTTATTTTCATCAATCTTTAATGCATCAATATCCTTAAAACTTAGATTCTGTAAACTTCTGTTGATTTCCCGTTTGAGTCTCTTATCGTCAAGCTTTCCATTCAGCTTCACATAACCCAGCTTTGAGCCCAAATCCTTAATATACTGATTAATTTCACGTTTGGTATCCCCTTTAGCAAGCGTACCTGTAATTCTCAGCATGTTAATGGCTTTCTCCAGTACTTTAATATCAGCATTAATTTGTTTCTTTGATTTTGCCTGTTGTAGGTTAGCTATAAGATCGATTAAGAATTCATTATTATTCAAGTATGATATCCTCCTGTTTTTGGCATAAGAAAAAAAGAGACTATCAAAACAATCTCTCTCCACATTATTTTATTTAATTTTATTACTGCTAAAATTTACGTTTACACCTAACGCATACTCTTTCAAACTTGTTTGTTGCAAAGCCAGCAAGTAGGCTAAATTTCCTTGGAATAATCTGTATTTCGCTGCTGAAACAATAGGGACATTTTACTTTATCAGGTGTGCTATCATTTACAAGCGGACTGCTTGGCAAAACTTCTTTTAATTGACATTCTGCATCTTTCAAATCAACAGCCTCGAATGTATATAATGGGGTAAAACTACTAGATAAAGTAGTCGTTAAAGTTCCCCCACCTTCCTTATAATAATACCATTTAGTTTTCTCTTTAACTATCTCAGACGAATTATTTTCTCCCAGCAAGCCCTCTCCACATACCGGGCATTTATTCGGATCCACTCTCTTAGCTAATACATTTTCGTCAAATGTTGACTTACAATGCGGACAAAGAATTGTTCTGCCCATTCTCTCACTCCCCTCTTCACAGCTTCCTTCCTGTTATAAGTGTACCACTTTAATCATAATCCTTCAACCATAAAGCGAATATTAACGAACATATTTTCTGTAGTCTTCTTTATACATCCTTTTCTATATTTCCGTCACTTCCTACTATATTATTATTCTCTTTTTCATTTTTCAATGAATTAATCTAATTTCACAATTTTTTATTGTTGTACCGTTTTGAATGATATTAGATTGTAGCTTGATTTATGCTGGCTGTGTTAATAGGTTGCTTAATTTTTCATGAGATATGCTTCTAATTTCTCAAATAAATGCGGGTATAAATCTATCTTCCCTGTTTTAAATTTTGATAAAATGCTTCCGTCAATATTTATTACTTTAGAAATATAAGACTGCTTTTCTTTTACAAGCCGTTGTTTATATGCCTCTCTCAATTCTTCCTGTGTCATTATTATTCCTTTCTTTGATATACCTAGTATTTTTGTTAAAAATAAAATTTTTTCGTACATTGCCGTATGATACTTGTACGAGAATAGTATCATACGGTTTTGTATATCCAGTAAAAGTGTGGAGTCTTTTACAAGATTTTTGTACCATATAGCCCCTTCTGTAGACTATATGGCACAGATATGTTGTTGTGGTCACACCTTAACGGAGTCAGTGTGAATGCCCGGCTTGTGGAAAACCAGGCGAATAGCTAATGAAGCTGTGACACTTCATTAACCAGTAAGAGCGGATGTATAGAAACTGTAATATTACAGGTAATTGGCCAGCAAGAGAGGTTTTTATCTAACAGCCTTTCCACAGTGCTGTCAGCCTCCCATGCCCCACATAGTACGATATTCAAACCTTGTTTTGAATATTTTATAATAACTGCTGATGCAGATATTACCTTTAAATTTATGCAAATTTCTTTCGTCTCTCATCGAAAAATCTTTGCACAACATCAATTTCTATTTCCCTGAGATTACCCCTTCCAGAAAACCAGGAAGATAGAATACTGCTACTTAATCCGGTCTGCTTTGCTACGATACTTTTCTTCATGCCGTTTTTTTCAAGGAATGCAAGCATTTCTTGTCTTAATTCTTCTGATGTCATTGTAAAATCCTCCCTTCATTACCATAACTAAGAGCAAGTCCAGAAAGCCTTGATTTTATCAGCATCTTAGAACTTTTTTCAAAAATATCTTCGATTTTTAACTCAGCAAATAGTTTATGAAACTTTAGCATCAACATCCTTTTTCTTTGCAAAGAACATATCTAAAAGCAATCCCTTATGTGAATTGTATAGGATATCCATGATCGTTTTCTTATACTGCCCCGCGCCTCCATCATGGGCTATGGCTTGATTTGATCCAAACAATTTGTAAAGTATCAAATATACCGTCTGCCTGGTCAGTTTTACTTCTGCTGCTTCTTCAACAACATTTCTGAATAGATTCCGTTTTTCCATTTCCGCATCATATTCCAGGCCATTTGCTTTTGAATAGTTCGCATAAAGTTCTTTCCTGCTTTTTTCATATTTTTTTGCCAGTTCTATTATTATTTTGGCATGTTTGTCATTGCCTGTTATTAACCTGCCATTCTCCCTATATTCAACAGGCTTCTCAAAAAAGTCGATTAAAACCAGCGTAATTTTATCCCTTTTATCCTTACGGGGATATTCCTCCTTGATTATCTGCTGAAGATAATCCATGCTACAATTAAAATATTCATAATATGCCGTATCGCCTTCAGGAAACACTTCTTTAAAAAACTTCGGTTTTGCCATAACCTGTTCTCTGGTTCTTGTACGGCTTTTAAGCAAAGTATTAATCTCCTTTTTATTGTCACATAACCGTTTTCTTCCCTCTTTCGTATCAGAAATGGACATATTACTACAAATCATCTCATTTTCTGCGTTCAGACGGAGAATTTTCTGAATGGTTTCATAGTCGGATTTTTCACCCGCATCAACATTCAGATTTTCTGTTAAATACTTCTTTTTTACAGATTTCACCGTGAATTTCACGTTGCCTGTCTTAATTATACCATGTAACAGATTCTCAGGTTTTGTATGTCCAGCAAGATAACTTCTAATCCGCTTCAATTCTGCATTCGTATCAATCGGATATTCACGTTTTGCCCTATCAATCTCACAACCGGAAATAGAAGCAAGCTTTGAAATCTCATTCCTTAGATACAGTAGTACTTCTTTCTTCTTTTCTTCATTGATATCAGAATCACATAGTATATCAAAATAATACGATTCCAATAACTGTGAAAGATCAACAATCTCCCCAATCTTTGCATTAGCAATCTCCTTATCACAATCAATAAAGTCTTCTATACAATAGTACCTTTCTTTTGGGTATGGCTGTACCATGCAGATGGGAGTAGGAAAGTTCTCCTCACAATAATGGGCTTTTTCAACCAGTATCTTATTTGAACTGACCAGAAGGGTATCTGAGTCAAAATCCATTCCATTTGCCCTGTACATAATGTCCGTCCCTATACTGTTGATCACCACAATATTATCGGACAGACTCATATATTTATCAAACCATTCATGATAGGTATTGTGAAGGCAGATAACATTACCGGAATAAATATGTGGGCTTCTTGTGGCCACCAGCTCCCTGTCATGTGGAAAGTATTTGCAATATGCTTCCCTACCTTCATGTATTCGCACCCAGTTATCCTGTCTAATACCACAGGCATGTTGTATCATCTCAAAAGGATTGGAACACACAACACAGTAATCCGAATTTTCCAGTTTGTATCTTCCCTGTTTTAACAGATTCTTATAATCCGTTCCTAACATATTATTTTTATAATCCCTAAAAAATTTTGTATGCTGTATATCAGGGTTGATCTTATACAACTCGCATACCGAATCGCTAAATTTATACATTTGGGGCTCATATCCTTTTGATTTCTTATGTGCTTTTTTCTGGATAAATTCATTTACAAAATAATTATTATCATCCTTGGCTTTCTGTATCCGGGCAAATTCATAACGCAGCAATTCCCTTACTTCATCCTTACTTAATGGCATGGAATTGTCAACCTGATAATTATATCCCTTGATAAAACCAGAAGCATACTCATTCTTTACAATCCCAAATATGCATCCATCCTTTTCTGTTTCATGCAACCAGTACTCAAATGTTGCACGCTCCAGATCTTCCACAGCATCCTCAAATGATATGAAATCCTTCTGTTTCATAAATTTCAAACTGTTTGGCGTGGTAATCAGTTTGATATCTTCCACCGAATTTGCCAACGTAAAACCATTTAACTGCTTTATTTCAGTGATCCCATTATCACGAAACCAACACTGTATATCAAAGCAGAATGCAGCACTTTTAAAAAACCTGTTCCTCAACAGGATCATGGACTTCCCATCGGGAAAATACTCATGTGTAAGAAGTGACTGCCCGTCAAATATATCATTATAAATGGTAATCTCTTCTTCATTATCATGTGTAACAGCCATTCCATCCTGATCTATTTCAGTAATACTTGCCTTACCTTTTGCAATCCTACATGGGACTTTCACATCAGGAATCAACAATATTTCATTACTCTTTATGACCGCAATATCCTTGATTTCGCTTAATATGAGACTTTCTGCTGCTTTTAGTCCAGCTATGTCAACCTGTCCTGGTATATGTTCATAATCAATATCCATTCTAGCCCATGACATGAAATCATCTAGCAGCTTTTCCTTTATGAACAGGATTGCACCTGTACGTGCTTTTCCAGAGCTTCTCATAAATTGCACATATTTTTCGCCATCCAGCATAAACCCAGGATATAATTCATCCTTTAATTCATCTATTCTTTTATCGGTCTTCAATTCTTCAACTACTTCAAGGCTATATCTTCCCTTCTTACCAACCTTTATTCTGGGCTTATGTTTGACATTGCCGTTTTCATCTTTTACAACAGTTTTGGACGCCTTGTTAAATGTCACATTCACTATGTCATTTGAATATATTTTGTTGCCAATGCGTCTAAACACGGTATTTTCCATCTTAAACCAGTGGATCAGCCCAAGGGAATATGGAATCTTCCCACTGTATAGCTTCCTTGGCAGGATATTCCTATCATCATTCCAGAATACAGATGTATCATATCCATTTTCATCATTTTGTTTACTGTAAATATAACGAGCATCAATACTCATGATGGATACACCATCTTTTAAATCATTTAGTACCATTTCTTTTCCCAAATCCATTACCTCCACATTAAATATCCACAACAACAGATCAATAGTTCCACTTACTATTTCTCCATTTCTTTTTCAATCAGCCCAAATTTTCCACACATTTTTCCCGGACTTGTGTAAAGTCTAAAAATCATTCACAAATCACACATAATTTTAAAAATGGGCACAAAATATTTCTCCCAAAAACGAAAAATATCATTTTGCATAAAAAGTGGTCTCAAAACATCTCGCCAAAATTGGCGACATCATATCTCAAAGCCGAAAATTCAGCTGTGAAAAATTCCCACACAAAAAGAAAACTTAGAACAATCCCACTTCTGGGAATGCTCTAAGTTTATACTTCTACATTTGTTATCCAATTTTTATCTTTTAGAATTAGAATCTTATATACTTCGAAATCATAGTTTCGGGTATGCATATAATATGTATCCCAAAATATAATCCGTCTTAAT
Source organism: Acetatifactor muris (assembly GCF_024623325.1). Classification (GTDB taxonomy): domain Bacteria; phylum Bacillota; class Clostridia; order Lachnospirales; family Lachnospiraceae; genus Acetatifactor; species Acetatifactor muris. The sequence continues at coordinate 2,136 of NZ_JANJZD010000053.1, read as the reverse complement.
TTTTATCACTGGTAAATCTTTACTTGTAAATCTTATTTGCAAATTTTTTATAATATTGAGTGACTGCATAAATGTTATTTGCCCTAATCGGCATATCAATCACTTTATATTGAACACAGAATCCCGATCTGCTTATGCTTTGCATATACCCTTGTAAATCTAATGAATCAATTTGGAATCTTTGATATATAATATCTTGAAATTTAAGCCATTTATTTTCGATTTGTACTATCCGAAGGTGTCTTTCTTCATCAAAATTACCTTTTTCCTTTTGTTTGTCAGCATTCAAGTCTTCTATAACCAAATCCAAATCGTCCAAAATATGTAATATTTCTATTTCTCTAAATGATAATTCATCAAGCCTCCTTAAAAATTCTTCATACTCATCATAGTTCTTTTCATCTTGGGCAACCAAATTCTTATACAAGTTTGCCAAAAAATCTAACTTATCATTTGTTATCAATCTTCTTGCCACATCCAACATTTTAGCAAAGCTGATTATTTCCTTTACATCCTTTACCATATCAGAAGTGATATTATCATCTGAAATAATTATCTCGCAAATATGAAATAATCGTTTTTCCTCTTCTCTTTTTAAACAAGTATTGAGTCCAGAGTTAATTCCTGCACTAACAGCAGATCCAATGAAAGGAATAGAACCTAATCCTCCTAATAATATTTGAATTATCGGATGATTTAATATAGTACTATTTTTATCTACATTATTCAATTTTCCTTTTTCAACAGTTAATTCATTATTCTTCATAATCATATCTCCACAATAGAATAATAACACATTAAATATCTATTTTTCAACACATAGTTCAAGCTCTAATCCTAAGCAATCCTCCCTCCATATTCCTAAACGCCCAAATTACATCAAAAATCCTTTATTGTGCTTATGATCAGAACCTAATATGCAGTCTAATCATCCGCTTCTTGAAAGAGGAATTTCATTGACTTAAAAATGTCATGGGTGAGAGCCATAACAAATATAAGCCCAATAATGGACACATCTTTCTAAACTCACAGAATGTGCTTCCTAATTTTTGCATACTCCGCAAAGTCAACCACTCTTCCCATCTCACTATCATTACTACCATTAATCAACCTGATCCGAAACTCTCCCAATTCTTCAACTGGAAACACTCCATTCTCCGGGATATCTGCAATACATAGAGCTGTTTCAACTGCTTCTATTGACATGTTATGGAGATCAAGGATATTGACTTTATAAATTTTATCTGATACTGATAAGTATTGAATTTTTGTATCGTTAATGATTCGTGTCCTCCCTATGAATTTTTTATATGATCATATAAAATAGGAGAAATCAAATCCCCCACATAACTTTCAACTGGTTCAAACATTGCATAGCTTCAACATTTCCTCCTTCATCTGGATGTACATTTTTTGCTAATGTCCGGTAACATTGTTTATAGAAATCCTTGAATTGGTCATTGTTACTAACAATTGCTTTACTATGCTTTTTCATTTGCTCATTAGAATATTTTACTTCCTCTTTATGTGCTTTCTTCCATAACATAATAAAATCATTTTTATATTTTTCAGGAATTTTTCTTACCCATACACTATCCGGTCTTTCATCGCAATACACTCCACATTCAACAAAGATTTGTCTGTGTCCATTGACTTCAATATAAAATCTGCAATCTCTGCTTGACCAAATTCCATACTTACTTTCTACAAACTCATATTTTAATTCACATGGAATATCCAACGATTCAAACAAAGAACTCCGCCTACGCATCAGTGATTCTCTTTCAGTTCTCAATGAAGAAATTTCTCTGTCAATCTCATTCATACGGTTATCAAACTCTATGATCTTTTGTTCTGGTGTGATTGATTCTTTTTCTTTTGGAGTAGGACTCTTCATTTCCTGATATGCCTTATCAATGGATATTTTTTTTTCTCGCAACTTTTGTTTTACTTCTTCATGATTAGATTGCATAACTTCGTCTAATTTACGATATGTGCCCTCTGATACACGTAAACGGTAGATAGTGAGTACCTATACAAAACAAGAGCAAACCTGTATGATAGAAACAGATTTGCTCCAGTCTTTATTTCACTTCACCTTTATCAGGCTTGCGGCAATTCGCTGGCAGGCCTGGT
>NZ_JANJZD010000052.1 GCF_024623325.1 Acetatifactor muris | reverse complement strand
GCTGACATTGAGCTGCTGCGCAGCGAGCTGTCTGTATGGGAAGCAGAGCGTAATACAACAGCAGCAAAGGTTGACTGGCATTTTAGGACAGGTGATGCCAGAATAAAGCTCAAGTCTTTATACCCCAATTTTACTATCGCCTCTTAAAAGGCGGTAGTAAGGTTAAATATCGTCATGTCATTACACTAGTCCAATGTGAGCTTATTCCCAAAAGCTACTTGCAGGATATAAATTTATTGAATTGTTTTTGTGGATTTTTAAATGGAATTATGTAAGTGGACATGATACAATGTAGCTGTTGGATTTTTGATAAAATGAATTAGATAAGGAGTGCGCAGCTACAATGGATAAGAAAGTTGATATAATAAAGGACACTGACGGTAAAAGCATTGTGGTCATCAATGACCTGCGTTTTAAGGGAAGAAGGAGCGTGGACTGGAACATTGTTGAGAACTGTCTGAAAGAGTATATCGGTCAGTGTGCGGAAATTACGGAAACATCAGACGCGGTGTACATAGGTGCAGATTTCCCTGATGAGTTTGCACATTCCAAAGACACAAAGGAACTAAGGGGCGCAAATATGTATGCAAAGGCAAATTCTTCGGGAATTATTAAAGAAATGATTGAAATTGCCACGAATAAAACATTTGCAGAGAATTATGCACAGAAACATAACACAGATGCAAAATTCGGATGGTACAGATATGATACACATTTTGCTATCCCTGTTTATGATGATGCGGGCGAACTGGTCAGGTACAATGTCTTTAAGGCAAGGATACTGGTGCGCCATGCAAAAGACGGAAAACTGTATCTGTATGATATTTTAAGGACAAAAAAAGAAACGAGCAAGCCGCTTGAGCAATAGCTGTACGGTCGAAAAACTCATTTCTCTTTATAAGTCATTTTAAAGGCATACGGCAGTTTTGTCAAGAGTAAAAATGTTTGATATTTTTGAGTAGATGGAGTGAGGGAGGTGGCAGCATTGTGCGCATAGTGGTGTTTGAAGTATTTCCGGGAAGCTGGTCTGTGGGCATTGCGGTGGCTTCTATGGGAGCAAAGTCTGGCATTCCAATACGCCAAACCGGGTGCTGGTCTGGCAGTGCAATGAAAAGCATCGGGGGAATGGCTACCGGACGCCGCATCTTACCGAGCGGGAGACCCAGAGAGCATTAAAAAGAAAAGAGGCTCTGAAAGCAATAAGTGAAATGTGCCTTTTGGGTGATAACCTGATGGCACTTGTATTTGACAGGAATCCTGAGGCCACAGAACTGCTGCTGAACATCATCCTGCAGAGAAGCGATCAACCGTTTGATTATGGAGCAAATGGGACATACGGATATTACCTGTACAGAAAATCATTATCACCGGAACAGAAGAAGCATAGATACCAAAAGCCAGATACTTAGCAATCTTCCAGAGTTTCAGACAAAAAAATAACCAAACATACGTTTGATTACCTTTTTGATTACCCTTGTTTTTATACGATGCTACAACCCCAGTAAATCAAGGGTTTCAAAAAGCTGCTGACGGGAATCGGACCCGTGACTGAAGTGCTACAAATGCAGTAAAATCAAGGGGTTCAGCGATTTCGGTTTGATAGGTTTTGATAGGCTACCAATCAACCAGATTTAGAGAGTAACATTGCGCAGAGAAAGGAGAAAGTTCTGTATATCGTGACAATTAAATATGTTGTTAGGACATGTAAATAAGTCTTCTATCAGTTGTATTATTAGGATTGATAGAGGGCTTATTTATGCGGTTTAACAATGAATCACAGAAAAACACATATTCTGAATAAAAACTATATTTCATTGACAAAAACAACTGAATAATGACAACTGAACAACGGTAAACAAATTAATCAACAAAACAAAAATACCCAGACATAAGGAGGAACAAACAAATGGCATATAAGGACGCATTATCCGCAGGCAAGATGGCGGCAAGGATTTATAACCGGGAGGACAATATCTATAAGCAGAGCATTATCAAGGAAATTTTGGACATGTACGCAAAAGAGATTTACAAGGCAATGATGGACGGGGAGCGTGTACAGATCTCCAAGGTAGGAACGATTACACCAGAGGTAAAGACACGCGAGGCTTTTAACCTGCCCTTATGTAACAGGGGAGGCGGCAACCCGCCTTTCACAAAGATCAGGATATCCCGTAACTGGGCAATCAAAGAAAATATGGACAGACAGTTATTACAGAACATGGACAATGGTATCTATGGATTGGCAAAAACCCCGTTCAGCCGGAAGCAGATGGATATAATGAAGAAATGCGGCTATATCCCGGTAGATGCTGAAGTCCCGGGGAATGTGGATTTACCGGAAGATATCATGGAAGATTCAGAAGATATGGAAGAAACAGAAGAATAGGAGAAACAGAAAATAAATAGGGAGGGATAGAGTTTATGGCGATACATATAAACAACATGAAAGATTTAGAAAAAGCACTAATGCCGACTATGGCAAAAATGGTGGACACATTGGCAGAACGGGTATACGAGACATTGAATTACTTCCTACAGGAATACTATGATGATTATGATCCCAAGTCATACAGGCGTCAACATGACTTCCTCCGGTCAGCTGTGAAGGTGGAATCCAAAATAAAGGGGAATAAAGCTGTTGCAACGGTTTTTATTGACACAGACTCCATGGATAACTATTACAATGCAACTGGTGAACAGGTGGCAAAATGGGCAAATCAGGGGACACATGGAGGATTGGTCACAGGCAGTAAGACACCCCATGTATGGGATGATACTTTGGATGAGACTGTAAATAATGGAGAGCTTCTGAAATTGGCAGTTGAATATTTGAAAAGTAAAGGAATTTCAGTAAGAACATAAACAGGGGAGATGCCTGCTGCCAATAAAAAATATTAGGTGAGCGGTATTTCAATGTATACCGTAGTCCCGTGGAGTGATGGCTCCTCGCGGGGAACTGGTGTGTACCTGCAGGTATGGTGGTTATCATGGCCAGACAGATTTATCCATCAAGCAAACAGATTATATTGAGTTTATATCACTCACCAATACAACTGAATAATGAAATACATCAGAGAGTCTTGTTCTGGACTCTCTTTTAGCGTCCCTGATTTTGGGTGCGCTGTCTATCATCATATCGAAATTGAAAGGAAATATCATTTAAGTAACAATGGACAAAACAAAGAAATTAGAACAGAGAAAAGAATTTAAAGAATATTTATCAATCGCAGATAAAAGGGTACTAGATATTAGGGCATCAGGAATAGAGCTTATCGCAAATGATGAGATATTTGTACTGGTGAATGGCACAAACAATTACTGGATCAGTAACCATGGGAGAATGGTTAATAACCTGCGAAATAATTTTCATATGCACAAAACAGGGTATGCACATTATACGCTTAGTGGAGTAGATAAGAAAATTGAGACATATACCGATAAATTAGTGGCAGAACATTTCCTTGAAAGGCCTGATAAATGTAATAAGATATGGTATATTGACCGGGATAAGAATAACTGCTATTACAGGAATCTTGTATGGGTAAATAATGAAGAATATATTGATTTGGAGCGGGGAATTGTTCTTGTAGAAGAATTAGGCAGACAGCAGGAGTACATACCATATATTACACTGAAATCTAATACCGCGTATTCAATTTGGAATGGTATTTATATCAGATGCTATAAGCAGGATGATGTATATGATGGTTCATTTATGTGTGACTTATGGAGATATAATAAGGATTCTTTTGCCGAGTGGTGGAGTTCTGAATATTATGAATGTGATGGTGAATCCATGGCTGTTGATAAAGATTTACTGTTTCAGGGTAATAAAGAGTACGCGCCTGATAAATGCTGCATTATTCCGCAGACATTAAATACAATGTTATCTAACTGTAAGAAACATAGAACAGGTAAATGGAAGAATGCAAAAATGGATTTACCGTTAGGTGTAAGATATGATAGAAGAATCAAAATGTATTATGGCGAAATCAAACCATATGGGCATGATGAAGTAATCCAACTGTCCTACTGGGATACACCGGAGGAAGCATTTGTAGAATATAAACGTCATAAGCAGGCTGATATACTGATAATGGCAGATAAGTATAAGAATAAGGTGCCAAAGAAGGTATATGATGCGCTTTTGAGGTTTGAAGTAAGGCCGTATGTGGAAGATTGGGAGTGATGGTTAGGGGATATATACTATAAGGCATACCGGATTTAAAAGTCAGGTATGCCTTGTTTTTACGAAATTATTGAGGTAAAGTCAGGGGGCTATTGGATTGATCTTGGAATTTACTTTATTATAAATTTGATTTACAGTAGCGTCATCAGCAAATACAGATGCTGCCGATAAAGTATTGAGAACTCCCCAATATATATCAATAGTTCTTATCCAATAATTAATATTGATACCGTGACATGATAAATCGAAAATAACGTTGTTATAATTGAACTGAGTACCAGACTTATAATGTGATATAAAAAAATATACCATATTGCAAAAGAGCCATTCTGTATCAGTTCCCACATTCAACACCCAATTATATATATTATTAAAAAGTGCAATTTTTTGAGAGGAATCGAATATATTATTGTTTGAGGCATTAGAGACAGTAATGTTATTTTCTTGTAAATGTGAAACTTGTTCTCCTACACTATTTATAGAGTAAATAACTTTTGTTAATTGTTCTTGGACATTTTTAAGTTCTTCTAATTGTGTATCCATTGTTTTTTCATATTTTTGGTTAAGCGTTTCTACATTTTGGGTAGTACATGATAGTCTTTCTGTGGATTCTGCAATTTTATTTCTAATATCGTTTGTAGAACGTTCTCCAGATATACTCATCCAAATTGCTATTACAGATAAAATTATTGATGTTATTGTACCAGCAAAGGAAACTTGAGAAACAAAAGCATTTTGATTATATGCTGCAAGCACTACACTTCCCAAAAGGAGAATAAGGGCTATTATGACTAAGTATCTATAATGTAATTTAAGCTTTTCATGCTGTAAAGATGTATTAGACAGATTATCTGACATATTCTTACACTCCTATTGTTATGTTTGGGATAATAATATAGAGTTCTTTTAAAATTCATTATATTTATAATAACAAAATAAATGAGTAAAAGCAAGGAATTATAAGGATTAAAAGTAAGCATGTAAAAGCGAGCATAATAATGCATGTAGATATAGGCTGATTTTACAAGGGGTATACTATATATACGTTTTTATATTTTGAATGGAAACCTATCCCCCTTACCCTTCTATGGGATATACTTCGGTAGATCCCCAAAATAAGGTGACGTGTGTTTTCATCAGATACCTGCTTTACTGCGCTAAAGCCCGAAAAATATAATGTAAACCTACCGGCATACATCCTTGCGCCTGCTGCCCTCTGTACCATCATGCAGACCGCATATAAGCCACAAATAGCTATATTACATGCTAATGTTACTACTTTTCAGGTATATCATAAAAATGTATCAATAAAGCCATTACAAGCCGAAATCAGGCTGAAAATCAATAACAGAGCCAATATAAAAGGCCGTGGGAGCTGAATCTACACGGCCTTGAATCATGTATTCATAACATGCTATTGAATTGATATATAACACTCTTTCTTTACTTTGTCAAAAGCCTTTTTTGCATCAGTATAATTTCTTCCATCGAAAACCCTGACTGTCATAACCTGATTTTCAAAATCCTCTATGTTTTCCCAAAAGTAAACCGTACTTTCTTTTTGTACACTTGAAAAGCGGTCTTTGCTTAGATGCAGAAAAGCTTTCTTTACGTCTTCCCGGTTATAATTTTCTTTGCTATCCTCCGTATATTGTCGATTCCCGAAAAAGTCTTTTCTTTCATATTTCATTATCAACATAACTTTATAATCTCCCTTCCTGTTTTTATGGTGTTTGTGCTTTTTCATTGATACTATCATTTATTTGATGTTCCAAAATATCATATATCAAATCTGACATTTCTTCTTTTAAAACATCCAGTTGATACGCTTCATCAGGGGAAATATCACCGTTTGTTATCTCTTCTATGCGATGACATTCAATGAATATCTCATTAATTTTATCATCTATAATCATATCAAGTAAATCCTTAATCATATCCGCTATACCTTCCTTTACTCTTATATGTCAGGGTGTAGCCATTCATCGGTTACACCTTATTTTTACGGTTACACTAACGATTTCCCAAAATATAATCAACAGCTTTTTCAGCTTTGCTACTTGCAGACACGATGAATCTAACATCATTTCGCAATACTGAAAGCCAATTCTGAATATATGCGCTACTGTTGCGAAAACTCTTTGCTGTTTCAATTCCGATTATATTCATAATATTTGCACTTCCAATCTCGGCAACTAATTCTTCTTTGCTGTACTCATTACTACCGAAAGAAACAAGTTTTCCTTTGCGATCTTCTACCCGGTTGCACCTTTTTTCTTTCATTGTGCTGTGCACTGATTCATGAAATGCCGTGCTGTAATATTCATTTGCATTTTTGAATTGTTCAAGCAATGGCAAGTGAATCAAATCGCGAGACGGTGAATAAAAGGCATCATTACCAGCCACAAGTTCAACGGTTATATTTTCTCTTGTCCAGTAATCATTTAAAATCTGTTCTGCTTTCTCTATCGGTTTTATTTCATTTAATTCCTCTTTTGGTAAAGGCTCTACGTCGTCAATCTGTGAGATATGAAAGACATTGTAATATCTCAATAAAGGTATTTGTTTTACTTCTTTTGTGCCGTCTTCCTGTTCTTCCTCTATGGGCTGAATTTTCCAGAAAACGACAATTTCTGATTTTTCACCCTTGCGCACATGGCCGCCGAGATCTGTCCATTGCTTGAATGTTGCATATTCTCCATCGTGTTTTAGAAGCATTTGATTTAATAAGGAATAACTTTTTTTGCTGATGCGGTTGTATGCGCCTGATCTAACGCCTGTGTAGGGTTTTTCCCATGGAATAACTCCCTGCTCTAACTGATTGATAATTCTTTCTGTAACCATTTCGTATACTGATTTACTCATAAGTGATTGCCTCCTTAAAAATATATGATTGATTGTTTTGGTGTTAAGCTAATTATAATATGGGTACATATAATTTGTCAATAAATATGTACCCATAAAAATGAACAAAATTCTGTACCCATATTTGTATATTCTGCATATTGATATGTACCCATATTTTTGTTATGATATGGGTACAGAAATAAATAACAAACAAAATCAAATCAGGAGGTAGCCAGCATGTGTATGACTAAAAAAGAACTTGAAAGTAAGGTACAGGAATTTAGAAGCCTGAAAGCAATGAAAGAAGAGCTTGAAAACGAATTGAAAGCGGTTGAGTATTCCATTATTAGTTACATGACAGAGAATGGCATCGACACAGAGATCACCGACACGGCAAAAATCACCTACAAACCACAGAGCCGTACCACATTAGATAAAGAAAAGTTGGCGGACATTCTGGGAGATGACCTGAAACCGTTTGAAAAAATAAGCTTCTTCAATGTATTAAGGGTAAAGTAACAGACTAACAAAAAGGGAGTGACGGTTAAGCCGTGGGAGATTCAGTTCTCCGCTTCCCTATCAGTAGAAATACTGTAATAAACAAATCAAACTACATAACTAAAAAGGAAGGTAAACAAATGGAAAGAAAATTATTTGAAGCTTTTGTAAAAGAATGTGAAGCATTCAACATGCACCACGCAAACAACTCACTATTAGATGAAATGATATCCATGCAAAGGATATCAGCCATTAAAATGGCATGTGAAGAAGCAGGGATTATTCTTTACTTCGAAATGAAAAATAACTATGGGACAATCATTCATGTTTCACTTTCCAAAGATGGGGAATTGTTAGAAGTAACTGAATCATTATGGGACGGGAGGTAGACAGCATGTTATTTGAAGAAGAGATAAAAGAAGCTGATGAAAAGCTACATAAAAAGGGTTATTACGTATCAAATATGGTAGAGCCTTATGACAATCTATATGAAGTTTATGACAAAAACAGTAACGTTATAATTGATTATTTAACAGTTATGCAGCTTATACAGTTGTCAAGAATGATTAATCAAATCCCCTGATGAGTCTTTGAGAATTAAGACGAAACCGCCATTTGTGGCGGTCGGGATAAAAAACATAAAAATTCGTAAAAACAAAAAAGAGAGGTAGACAATGAAAAATTTTGAATTGAACTTAAAAGTGAATGAAATTCGGTACGGCGAAACAATAGAAAGAACTTATAAAGCAGAAATCAACCTAACAGATGATACCACCTTTTCCGAAATAATAGATTTTCTGGAAGGTATCAAAAAGGTTTGGGGAAACGGCATGGTTGCTATCAAGGCTGGGTTTTGTATGGAGCTGGAAGTTATAGAAGCAGTATACAAAAATTATGGAGCCCCAGAAAAAGACCTGATTCAAGAATCCTTTAATCGTTGGGTATCAGTTCCTACATCTAATCAGGATAACAACGGGATCTATTTAAAACCAGACACAAGATACACAGACAAATGTAGATATATGTATTTGTCAAAAGATACATTAAAAGATTTAGCCTTTACATTGCACTAATTATAAATCCCCTGACGAGTACCAGTGAGAGCTGACGAAACTACCCAAACAAGGGTAGTCGGGATAAGTGCACAATCCAAAACAATCAGAATTGGAGGTAATCACAGTGAAAGGTATTAGCCTTAAAAATATGGAGCCGTTGACAGCAGAGGAGAGGGCATTCAGTGCCGACTTAGAAAACTATAACCTGTTTTTTAAGTACATGAAGATAAACAAGTTAGATCAGGAAGAATGGTATGATATTTTGATTCTGCATTATTTAAGAGCAGTAAAGAAGTATCTGAATATTCCGCATTTACAGCAATATGAATTCGGTGCAGTTCTTTTTAAAACATTAGATAGTGCAAGGTCAAATTACTGTAAGTCCAGGACAACACAAAAGAGAATGCCTGAAGGAGGAGTGTGTAGTCTTAACTATATCATTGATGATGGCAAGGGAAAAGAGATGCATGTTGATGCGTGGCTTATTGATAAGAGAACCAGTGTTGAAAGACAAATTATCAGTAAGAGTTGTTTTGAAGAATTTTGGAGTGCCATTGATGGATTTTATTGGAATGAACAGATGAAAACTGTAGCTTCTTTACTGTTAGAAGGTTATTCCAAAAGAGAGGTTATAGAACATATGCGGATAGGATTTAATGATCCGCAGTGGGGAAACAGTGTAAGCGATTGGAACTTTACCATCAATCAGTTGAGGACAGCATTTAAAGATGTTTACGGATTTTAAATATAGCAGTCAGGGGGATTGTCAGTAGTGGCAATTCCCCACATAGGAAAGGCGGGGTAACTATTATTGGATAATTATAAATTGGAACCATTAACAGACTTTGAACGGAAATTTGCAACAGAAAACCATAATCTTGTATATGACTTTCTGCATAGACACGGTTATAGCTTGGAAAAATATTATGATGTTGCTATTTTCGGATTTTTAAAAGCAGTACAGATATATAACCGCAGGGAAGACTTGCGGGAAAAATATGCTTTTTCCTTTATTAGTCAGCAATATATGAGGGCTGAGATTGGAAACCATCGCAGAACAGAAACAGCAAAGAAGCGGAAACCATCGGGAACATTGATTAGTTTGGATGCGGAATATGCGGAAATGGAAAATTTATATAACTATATCGGTGCTACTGGTGGAAAATCGCCTGAATCTGAAATGATGGCAATGGAACAAATAACGGAAATGTTAAGCAGTTTATCAGATACACAGCGGAAAATTGCGGTACTAAAAGTTGATGGATATAACAACAGGGAAATTTATTCAGCATTGGAAATAAAGCCATCAACTTATTATGTAGAAATAAAGCGAATAAAGAATGTTTTAAAGGAAATGATTGGTTAAGGTTTTGTGTAGGAGATAATAGCGGATTATGTGGACTGCCTGATATATAGGCAGTCTATAACATTAGGAAGGCGGATATTATGGCGATTGTGATTACTAACGGAAATCATTATATTACATATACGGATAGTGGAGCAACAAAGAAAACTACAGATATAAACAGTGCTTTTCAATTTTTTAGTGTAGCGGAAGCAATAAAGGGAATGAAGAAAGCGGAAGAAAAAACTAAAAACTATTTTGTGTTTGATACGCTTACACAGCGGATTTTGTGGAAGTGGATGACAGAGGAAGAAATAAAGGAAATGCGGGAGAATAAAGTCTCTCTGTTAATGATAAGACGGGATAGCAAGGGAAAAATCAAAAGAAAGTCTTATTCGGAGGACACAAGAAAGCTGATATATCTTCATGCTGGTGGACGTTGCGAGTTATGCGGAAGGAAAATTTTGCTTGAAGATATGACAATAGACCATATCACACCGTTGGCAATGGGCGGCGAGGATGATGTGGAAAATTTATCTTGTACCTGCTATCCATGCAATTTATTTAAAGGTCATGTCCTGCCTTCAGATTTTATGGAAAGAATAACGGATATATTCTTGTATCAGATGGAGAAAAAGCATAAGGACAGGGTTAAATGGAAAATCGTACATAAAATGTTGAATAACATGATATGATTTAGTTGGCACTGATGGAAATTTTTCTGCAGGTGCCAAAATAGAAAGTATGTACCCATAGAAAGTAATTGAAATTTTAACGTAAAAAGTGTATACTATATTTAAAACATAATATAAAGATTGGAGGAACATGTGGTGGCACCGAGGACAGGTAAGCAAAAGGATAGTCAGGATGCTTATATGGAAAAATTGCAGGATATAAAAGTCAGAGTACCTAAAGAATATTATGATAAGATTAAATCTTGTGCAGAATCTAAAGGATTGAGTATAAATAAATTGGTAATTTCACTTTTGGAAAATGAAATAGGTGAAAAAATATTATCAATTAGGGAAAAAAACAAACTTGAAAAGGATTCCTCAGAATAGGAGTGATGCTCTATGCGGAAATTAAAGGTATATTTAGATACATCGGTAATCAGCCACTTGTTACAAGAGGATGTACCTGAGAAGATGGCAGATACAAGGCAGTTGTGGGAAATGTTTAAGGCTGGAAAGTATGAGGTGTATTTGTCTACGGTGACGTTAGAGGAAATTGCAGATTGTCCAGAGCCTAAACGGAGTGAATTTAGAAAAAATTTGGAACAGATTAAATATACAGTTTTAGGCATTACGGATGAAATGGAAACAGTAGCACATAAGATTATTGATATGGGGATATTGACCAATAAAAGCTATGATGATTGTCAGCACATTGCAGCGGCAGTTGTTACAGAGTGTAATTGTATCATATCATGGAATTTTAAGCATATTGTAAATATTAAAACAATTCATGGTGTAAGAGCAATTACCAATTTGACGGGATATAAGCCGATTGATATTCTTAGTCCTACCGTTTTATTGGAAAGTGAGGGATGATTATGGAAAAACCTATTTTGAGTCCTGATTTTACAATCGAGGATATCCACAAATTGAGGGAGTACAATTATTATATGACGAAGGATATGTCCCCAGAGGAAAGAAGAAGCTATTATAATGAACGTGGTTGGGCATTTCAGCGTGAAATTGAAGAAGCAAGGCTTCAGGAAGTGCAGATATGAAAAAGCTGATTTTGAGTCCTGATTTTACCATTGAAGATATTCACAAGATCAGGGGACATAATTATGAACGGACAAAAGATATGACAGTAGTGGAAAAAGTTGTTTATTATAATAATTCTGGCAAGGAAGCGGAAAGAGAGATTGAATGGAGAAGGGCGTTAAAACAGCAGAAAATTAAAAGAGCCACTTGAAAATCAAGTAGCTCTAGTGTATAATCTACTTAGAAGTGATCGGAATTGAATTTTCCGATTGCCCTCAGTACAGAATATTATTCAATAAGAATAGCATCCACACTTTAGGCGGTTGGGATGCTATTTCTTTTTATGATTGTCTATGTAAGACAGAGCCGCAAATAAAACAAGTAATAATGTAAGAACTTCCATTATACTCATAGGGCATCACCCTCTTTCGTAAGACTAGAGGGCATCCATCGGAAAATCGCATCCTACTTTCTTTTCAATTATACAAGCTGATTATATCATGTAAAGAACAAATGTTCAATAAAAAAGAGCCTGAATCTACTGTATTATATATAGAAGAAATGGACTCTTTCAACAATGGGTTAATTGGATTTTCTCATATCATCAACAGCGTTATGGAGATACATATTTCTCCATGTCATTCTGATAGATTCTTGCTTTAGTTCACGGATCCGCCTGTCTAAATACTTTTCAAGTCTATCCATAAGCCAATAGGGGATAAATTTCTCTGGAATCCGCTGAATGAAGGAAAATGCTATGTCTTCTAGTTGGCTGTGTAGTTTATGGAAAAATTTTATTAATCGGTTACGGTTATTAAGTTCCATATCTATGATAATCACTCCCTTAAAAAATTTTGTATATATCTTGGAAAATTTAGAACTTTTTTATTATATATAGTATAGGTTGGAATGGTGGAAATGGCAATCAAATATTTAGTTCCAATAACTATATAGATTAGGAACTTTCCTTTATTTATAAGGGTTTGGGATATGTAGGAAAAGCATATCTGAAAAATAGGAACTAAAATGTATTGAAAATAGGAACTTTTAAGAAGGTGGAAGGCTTTGAATAAGAAAACAGTTGCACTTACAGAAGAGCAGTATAGAAAAATTATTTCCACAATACGGAATGGATTTGTGTGTTCAGATGGTCATATTGTGAAGCCGAATAATAGAATTGCAACGGCTTTATCATTGGAAGCAAATTTAGGATTGCGGATTAGTGATATATTGCAGTTGAGGCTATCGGCCATTATCCGTGATGGTGGTAGATATAGATTAGACATTGTTGAGCAGAAGACGAAAAAGAAAAGGGAGTTTACAGTTCCAACGGATATTTATATCTACATTCAGAACTATGCGCTGGAAAGTAATATTAATCCTGCTACTAAATTGTTTGATGTGTCGGAACGCGCAGTTACAAAGCACTTGAAATTGGTTTGTGATTATCTTGGATATACTGGAATAGGAAGCCATAGCTTTAGAAAGTATTTTGCAACGAGCATATATGTAAATAATCATTACGATATAAATTTGGTTCGTGTATTGTTGCAACATTCATCTACAGTAACCACACAGCGATATATCGGTTTACAGAGTAAGGATATAGAAAATGCGTTGCAGAACCATATAAAATTATTTTAATTTTCTTTAGAGTAATCAGATGGAATCTTATTATATTAATGTTAAGAAAAATAGACAGATGGAGGATAACAATTATGAGCAATAACATAACGGATTTAACCAACAATGAGATCTTCAGATTGGGCATGGCAGCAGGAAGGAAACAGTTAGCAGATCATATTCAGCATCAATTTGAGATTGGTAAGCCGGTAGAAATCAATGGTGAATTATATTGGCTGAAGAATGCAAGGCAGAACTTGATAGATATTATGGATGATATTGAATCCACATGGAATGAGGAACAGGGGATAAATTAGTTCATTGTCCCAATCATCTTTTCCATAATATCTATGAAAAATACGAGGTAGGAATCATTCAAAAAACGATATACAAATGGTTATGAATATTGTAATTGATAATTCTCAATAAATCACTGAGTCGTTGATTGGCTGGTAAGAATTACAAACTGTTGAAAGCATGGACTGAAAGGAGAACAAATGAAAGTTTATATATCAGATAGTATTCTCGAAATGATTACGGAATATGCGACGAATGAGAGACTGGATAAAATAGTATTGGATAAAAGCAGGTATAATGAAACATTAGTTAAAATAGAGGAGCAAACTAAAAAATTCGAAAGTCTTAACCTTACCCAGGAGCAAAAGGCGGTGGTCAATGATCTTATGGAATCCCATAATGCAAGTGGAGCTTGTTACGCAAAAGAAGCTTATCAGCAGGGATTCAAAGATTGTGCGCTGTTGTTGTGTGAAATAGGAATAATCTAATAGGGATGGATTTATTGGAAGGAAGGGGGAAAATATGGCTTACATATTACAGAAGGATAATAGATACTGTGTTTTGGATGCCAGAAGTAAGGTGGGGTGGACATTGGATATAAGTTTGGCAACAAAATTTTCAGACATTAAAAAAGCGTACAATCTTTTGTACATGGCAAGAAAGAAGCTGAGAGGATTTCAGGTTGTAGATTTCAACCTTAACAAAAAATCATACGGAAAAAGCCGGGAGAAGCGAGAATCATTTTCTGATCTGGAGAGAATGGCAATTTATAACAAGTGTAAGGGGAAGTGTGGGATATGTGGAAAATTTGTGCCTTATGATGAATTTACCATAGAGCACATAATTCCTCTGGCCAAAGGAGGGACTAACATGGCAGATAATCTGCAGTGTGCTCATAGATGGTGCAATTTTATTAAACAGGATTTTTTACTGCGGGAACTATGTATCAGGCTGATAGAAATAGTATTGTATCAGATTGAATGTCATATTAAAGGTTTTATTAAAAATGAGTTAAAACTTACCCGAAAGAGGAAGCAAAAGAATTACAGTACTATAAAACGTCTGGAATGAGTAATATGAAAATAGTTTCAGTGAGAAGGTTTCTGGTAATTTTTGATTAATATGCTTTTGAATTGTTAAGGAAGTCGCATATATGGGAGGAGTTTGCTATGATGGGGGACGACACAGGAAATGTAACAAATTATAATCCGGAAATAGATATGCATATTGTTCCTACAGAAGATGAAATTGCACAAAGCAATTTATTACGGAATGAAGCATGGCAAAACATTCATCATATTCTAAAAGAAGAGCTGAGTGAAAATGATATGAATGAGCTAAGAGCAGCGTTTTACGATGTAAGCGGGGGATACTTATTTAAGAGAAAATAGCATGAGTAATGAATATAAATGTATTATGGAAAATATAAAATTGGAAAATGCAGTAGGAATATTGAGTGTTCCATGATATAATTTGAGTAGATCATAGGAGTGATTACCTATTGATTGATTTTGTTGTTGAGAAAAGCTGTGTCAGTGATGGCATGGCTTTTTTGTTTGTAATTTTATAAAGGTTCGGCAGAAGCGATATTATAATTTAGCGTATAGCTTGAAAATGTAGGAAAATCAAGGCTTTTGAGATATTAAAGTTAAAATATGTGTTACCAAAATAAAGAATAATATATAATTTTATGGTTAGTTCGGTAGAAGGGTGTAATGAATATGTTCTAATGGGCTGAAAATGCTGTATTTCCAATACTTTTCCATTTAGGTTAATATGATAAGGAGAAATCTGGAGGAGAAAAATATTCTAAAATTGGGGTATCGGTATTAGGTTCGTGTTTGCACTGGTTTGAAATGCAAAACTATAGTTAGTTGTAACTATATCGAAGGATATATAAGTAAAATCGTATATATTTTGTGGTTGGTATGGTGAAAAGTGCTGAAACACTAGGAGTTTTATGGGTTTTGTGGTGATGGTGTATAGAACGAATGATTTTTAAATTTATGTTCGACATTAATTTGAAAATAGTTTGATGATCAAAATATTTATTTGGCTGACAAATTAAATATTGAATGCCATATATTGACAAGCCTTAGAAACCATGTTACCATATCGACATACATAAGGAAGAATTATCAGACAAACACTCGAAAAAATGCGGATGAAAATACTGGAAGATAAGTTTAAATAAAGATTCCTGTATTCATATGTAAGTTTTTGGAGTGTTTTTGTTTGTACAACTTACTTAATCATAAATCTATATAATAAATGAAGGGATGAAAAGGTAACCACATATGGAAAAGCAATATTTCTCACTGGAATTATAGGCACAAAATTTTTTTGGATGAGCCTAGGATTTCAGATCAAGAATTTTGCAGATTTACGGATATTGATTGTGAAGCAGAACATAAGGAATTACAAGAATATTGTAAATGCAAAGGGGTGTCATTAGATAATAGTTAAGATTGTTTAATGAAGGGAAGTTTTATTATGAAAAAGTTGGCAGAAGAAGCAACTATGGAAAATGTCTTAGAATCAATCAAAGAAAATAAATATAATAGATCACAAGATGTTATGGATTTTATTATGGCGTTAGAGCAGATAGAGGAAAATATGTTTATCAGTCTTGATGCAAAATGGGGAGCTGGTAAAACATTTTATGTAAGACAGATTGAACAAACATTAGATTATCTAACAAGAAAAGCGAAAAAAATAAATATAGAAGAAAATGTTGAAATAGCTTTTTCTAAAAACCCATTGGGATCATTACAATTAAAACATACATATTTTCCAGTATATTATAATGCCTGGTTATATGACAATCATGGTGATCCCTTAATGTCATTGATACTGAATATAACAAAAGCGTGTGAATGTTATTATGATGAAAATTTAAGCGGTAACACATTATCTGATAAGATAATCTCATTGATTGATTCTTTTTCATTTTCAATAGGTTGTATTCAGGTTGGAAGTAATTTTGGAAATGTTAAAGAAAAATTCTCTGGTAGAGATATTTTATCGGTAGTAAAGACAGAAGAGGAAATTCGAGATAAGGTAAAAGAGATTTTCGATAGCATTATAACTGAGAACGTACAAAAACTTGTTATATTTATTGATGAATTAGATCGTTGTAGACCAAGCTTTGCTATAGAGATGTTGGAACGTATTAAGCATTATTTTGATGATGATAGGATAATATTTGTTGCTTCTGTAAATAAGGAACAATTAATACATACTATCACAAGGTATTATGGGGATGGTTTTGATTCCACAACTTATTTGAACAAATTTTTTGATGTAAATGTTTGTTTCCCAGAAATTGATAACTCTTTTCGTGAAGCTGATGAAGAAGATGAAAATAAATCTTTATTATATAAAATATCAGATGAACTAAGTGATTATTATAAATTGACATTTCGTGATTATTTAATATATAAACAAAGGATTCATTCAATAAGAAGCAAACAGGTGAATGGGGATGTAATGCAAGGCATATTATTTTCAGTGTTCGTTTCAATCATTGTTATGCTGGATATTGTTGATATAGCCGAGAAACAGAAATTTATGAGCGCAGAAAGCAATATATTAGATGAGTTATTTATGCAAATTCCTACCCTATATAGAATAGCATGTAGATTGGGAAATTCAAATGATTTATCCGACGAATGTTATAGGGAAGGATATTTGGAAATCCAAAAAGTTTATCATTTTGCATTCAGTAACAGAAAAGAAATCTTAAGATATGATGGTAAGATTGGAATGCATACGAATTTTAAAGAAATGTGTGTTGGTATATGTAATGGCTTTAAATAAAATTTTTGTCCTCAGATTTATAATGTGACCGGACTAAGCACACCGCAAACAAGCCATTTTTCGCATTCACCCATATAAGAAGCATGATTTTACCGGATTCTTTATAAAAATCATGGTGAAAATGGGCGATTTTGCGCTAATTTAGTACCATGTTAATACAGATAAAATAAAAATCAGCTCCTAATCAGGGCTGATTTTTATGTGTAGTTAGATGAATTGGTTTATTGAGTGTTGTACTGTAATGATTTTAAAAGACTTGAAATAGTATCATAATCATGCAAAGTAATTTGATGATTAAGCTGATGTTGTTGGATATAATCTTTTGCAGGATTTGTGAAATATGATGTTGTGGCAATAATTCCGCCAGTTACTTTCTCTGCGGCTATGACACCATACAGACGATGGATTATATCAATTCCTACATGATGATCAGGGGAGTATTTTTTACATTCAACATAGAACAAAAATGAAAATAAATCATTCTTGGCCACAAAAATATCCTTTCCCCCATCCCGGGTTTGCGGAGTTATTTTTACAGAGAATCCTCTTTTTTCAAATATTTTAGCAATAACAAGTTCGAAGTTATATGGTGTTAAGCTATAAAGTAAATCCGGTTTTTGAGTTAATTCATATAATAATTGATCGTTTATTTCTGTGATTATTATTTTTGGTGTATCTTTTTTCTTACTAATTGGCTCTCCAAAAACATCAACTATACAAGGCTGATAGATAGATGATTTATTTTCAGTTGCTGTATTAGTATTGGATTCGTGTACTGTATTTTGGTAAACTGACGCCTTTCTAAATATGTTTTCAGTTTTTCTTCTATTCTTTGAAGCAAAAAATCCGGGTTCGTTATAGAGTAATTTATTTGTTGAGGAGGAAATTATGAAGTCGTTTTTAAGGCTATTTCGTAATCCCAAAGGAATTAATTCCATATTTTTTAAACGGACAGCAGGATTTAAGATTGACTTGTGTTCTCTTTCATATCCAAACATACATTTTTCCTCTTATATAAATGATATCTATTATACTACAATTTTTCTCTATATAAAAGAATGTTTGAATAAATTTATAGCGAAAAGTAATGATTTTATAATCATTATATAAAATTATTAAAACAGTCTTTTCTCAGTTCATTTTATCGGGCATATATGTCCCTGTAATATTTTTGTGAATTATCAAATAGGATTGCTGATTTAATACATCATATAAAAGAACAAATGTTCGAAAAATATATTGACAATAAAGAACATATGTTCTATGCTTATCACTATCTACTACAAGCAATATGTTTATATTTAAACAGTACAGCAACACTATTGTTGGATATGTCCATATACATAAATACAGAGCACATAGTTTCTCTTTGCTTCAAATCTAAAAATATTGGCAATAGAGAAAACTTTTTATGATTATTTTTCGATTCCATAGAGAATTTTGAAAGAATTTATTGTTTATAAAGTAGAAGTTTTAGCTTAGAAAAGTGGTTTAGAGAAATATATATTATGAAGGAGGAATGCTTATTGAGAGGATTATAGGGCTGTGAAGCCTATATATTTTTACCATTAAATGACAAGAGAAAGGAACAGGTGAAAAGTGATGACAAAGTTTAGTTTAGTAATCTTAACTGTGCTAAATGATAACAATGCGGAAACCATGTCAAGAGCATTGAGCGTTAGCCAAATTATAGAGCTTATGGAGGAGAAGCGGCGTAAATCGTATAGCACAACATTTCGCCATTTATTGAATATGGCAGAACTTGGTTATGTAAAAAGAGGATTGGATGATGGTTTAGCTTTAACTTATTTCATCTCTGAATCAGGAAAATTATTTTGTAAAGCAAATTATTAAATAAGAGGAGGCAACATAATGCAGACGATTGAAAGAGAGTACACAATCAAAACCCTTAACGAAGGAATTGAAAACGGCAATATTGTATTTAATCACCCGATGCAGAGAAAGCCCGGACAATGGGATCTGGAACAACAAAGTCTGCTTATCCATAGTATATTGGCAAATTTTGCAATTCCTCAGACATATGCATTACAGATGTTTGAAGGTGATTATGATTCCTTTTCTGTACTGGATGGTAAACAGAGATTTACGACAATCTACGAATATATGCAGGATAGCTTTAAGCTATCAGAAGATACACCATCGGTAAATATCCAGAAAAGAATAGTCGTCACGGATGAAAACGGACAGCGTAAACAGCAGGTTACAGTGGATGAATATGAGATTGCCGATAAGTTTTTTTCAGAGATTGATGCAAAGTTACAGGATAAACTCAAAGATAAAGTACTTTCTGTGATTGTGCTTACAGATTGTACTGACGAAGAGATTGAAGACCAGTTTTACCGCCTTAATAATGGTACAGCATTGACTAAAGACCAGAAAACAAGAGTGTTGCTTGGTGATGAACTGTCAGGATTTATTGATAAGGTAGAAGCAAGCAATTTCTTTTCAGAAAAATCCAATAAATCATACTTTACATCATTACAGAGAAAGCGTGGAGAAGTACAGACATGTATTTTACAGACATTGATGCTTGTCATGGACTACCAGTTCAAGAATTTCAATAATGATGCAACTATGGAATTTGCTGAATGGTTCCGTGCTAACCATAAAAACAGCGATTTGGAATATTGTGAAGAACTTTTTAGCAAATTAGATAAGGCAGTTGTGGCGGCAGACAAGCCTAATAAGTTGATGAAAAAAACAAGCATCCCGATTCTTGCGTACCATATCCAAACAGTAGATAAATTGGGAATTTCTCTTGAAAGATATGGTGGGTGGATTCAGAAGTTAATGGATTCCTATACTCCGGATTGTGAGTATGCTTCTTATTGTGGACAAGGTGCAACCTCAAGAGTAAAAGTGATGGCGAGATTAGAATATGTAGAAAAAGAGATAAGAGAGTTGGTGAAATAATGGAAGAATATAGGATTGATCCTGAATTGAATGAAGTCTTACCGGAATTATCAAATGCAGATTATAAGGCATTAGAACAAAGTTTACTGACAGAAGGTTATAAAGGTGCGCCGATCATGGTATGGGGAGATATTATTGTTGATGGTCATAATAGATATGAAATTTGCAATAAACACAATATCCCATATGAGGTAAAGTCAGTAGAATTTGAAAGCAAGGAAGAAGCGATAATCTGGATGGTAAGACAACAGCTTGGAAGAAGATCGCTTACGACGTTACAGAGAATCCAGATTGTAGAGAAGTATCGCCCATTTTATAAAAAGAAAGCAAAAAGGAATAAATCGCTGAATGGTGGAAATAAAAAATCGGAGTTGGAGAAATCTACAACTCCGATACCAAAAGAAGAGAAAGTTGACGTAAGAGCCGAACTTGCTAAAGACGCTGATGTCTCTACAAATACTTATTCAAAGGGTGTAAAAATTCTGGAATCAGGTAATAAAGAATTAATCAATGAAACTATTAGTGGCCAGAAGAGTATTAATAAGGCATTTAATGAGTTAAAGAAAAGTGCTGATACCAACAAGACCGATAATGTTTCTGATCCAGATGGTGAACTAAAAGATTTAAAAGAAATCCAGAGAAAGGAAGCGGCACAAAAGATAAAAGAAGTAAGAGAAAAATACGGTATTGAAAGTACTGAATATGAGAATGCAAAGGCAGAACAACTAAATGTAGAAGTGCGGATTAATGAGATTGAGAACACCGTACATGATGCCCAAACAAGTGATATTGAATCAATGCTTACTCGGATTCAGGAGCGATACTGTAACTACCTTTTAATGTTCCAACAGGATGTTGAATGGTTATTAGATAAAGAGTTTTATCGTGACGATGAAGATGTTTCTGGTAGAATGCATTCGGATTTACAGAATTGCTTTGAAAAGTTCAAAAGTATTAGTGAAGTAATGGGAAAAATGGTTATTGATGAATTTGGATGTATCACTATCAATAAGTAGAAGTAAGTAATAGATGAATGGTAATTTATTATTTATTCAACAAAATAAACAAAAAGGAGAATAAAAATTATGTCAAACACAACAGAAACAAAAAAAGTAACAATGAAGGAGCTGGCCCAGGCATTCGAAGGTAAATATGTCAATGTTTCGTCTGTAGACCATTATGGCATTGCTATTGAGATGACAAGAGGCACAATCGAGTATGAAGACAATTTAAAACCTGAATTATGGTTTGTATCAAGGGATAGCGAAAACAATGTCACGGGATCCGTTACTATTGATGAAGATATTATTGAGTGTATTGAAGAATCAGATGATACATACACAATCAGTTTCAGCGTTAGCACGGCAGATATTGATATTTCAGAGTATAAATCGTTAGAACAGTTGCAAACAGAGCATGGCAAAAGACAATAAGCATGATTTGAGATAAAATGTTTTGCTGAAAAGAGAAGTACATGGTGGATAGGTGAAATGCCTATCCACTATAAAAATAGATTGGAGGGATGAGTTTTAAGTGTAGAAGTAGATATTGTTACTGTAAATAATAAGACAGTGTTGTAATGATAATACCGTCTTTGTTGCCCGTTAAAAAGGAGAACATTAATATGAGTAGAAATTATATGGAAATGAGAAGAAAAGAATCAGATTGGAGGAATGAATTATTAGCAACACAGAAAGAAAAATTAAGATTGTTGATGACATTATGGGAAGCGGAAAAAGCACAATGGCAATAAATTATATTAATGCCAACAAAGATAAAAAATATTTATGTATTGTTCCGCTATTAGACGAATGTGACAGATATAAAAGAAAGACAAAAATTAATATATTTGATCCCAAAGATTGGGGGTCTAAATGGAAACAATTTAGGAATCTGGTAGAAAATGATATGAACATTGTAACTACACATGCTCTAATTCAGAAAATGGATTTGGATATGTTAGAACTTTTAAAAAGCAAAGATTACACATTGATGATTGATGAATGTTTGGATGTGTTAGATACATATAAAATTAGCAAAGATGATTTGAAAATTATTTTTAATGAGAATTTAGTTTCTTTAGATAATGATGGTTTTCTTGTTTGGAATGAAGAAAAAAAGCCTTACAAGGGTGTGTATGGAGATATAAAAAGACTATGTAGTTTTAAGTCGCTAATGGGATTTAAGAAGGACAATAGCGATGAACTGGCGAGAATAATAATGTGGAATTTTCCAGTTGACTTCTTTAAATGTTTTGAAGAAAGTTTCATTTTTACATATTTATGGGATGGGAGTATTCAGAAATCATATTTTGACATTCATGGGATACAGTATGAAAAATATATGCTTGATGACAATGGGCAGCTTATTCCACATGATAAAGTATTAGAATTTGAAAAAAGAAGAAAGGTTGTTGACTTGATTAATATATATGATGGAAAGTTCAATAATATTGGAATGAAAATAGGAAAATCTAATCCATTATCAAAATCATGGTATGAAGATAAAAGGAAAAAGAATCTGGCTATTTTTGAACAGTTAAAAAAGAATACAGAAAACTATTTTAGAACGGTTACAGAAACAGAGGCAAAGTACAATATGTATACGGTTTTTAAACCTTATGCTAAATATATAAGTGGAAAAGGTTTCTCAAGAGGTCTTGTAGCTTGTAACGCAAGAGGGACAAACAACTACAGAGAAAGAAAAGCTTTGGCATATTTAATTAATTTCTTTATGCAACCAGATATTAAGCAATTTATAGAACACTACCATATTGAATTTGATGAAGATCTATTTTCTTTATCAGCATTATTACAGTGGATATGGAGAAGTCAAATCAGAGACGGGCAGCCTATTGAAATTTATATTCCGAGTGAAAGAATGAGGATATTATTGCTAATGTGGATTGATGAATGTAAGGCTCTTAAAGATATTGCATAAAATCAAAATGTGCAAAATGGAGATTTAAAACTGCACATTTCGCTTCAAGAATGCCCATTTTATGCGGGTTTCAGAGGGCTTTCCCTAAAGAAGAGAATAGGGAAATAGAGAGTAAAATATCATCAATTTCCATCTACTTACAAAAACATATCATTATTGGACAGACTGGCAGATTGCAAGCCGCCGTCCTTTGGCGGTGAAGTAATCTGTCAGGATGCTCCAATAATTATCACGGACTAAATTCAGCAAAGGACAGCTTCGCTGGACTTTGATGGATTTAGGCCGTGCCTACCGTCGGAGACAATATAAAAGGAGACAGATTATTTATGAAAAAACAGGATAAAGAAAATTTGCAGAGTAAGAAATTGACAGATTCATTGCTGGTATCATGTTTAGCAGCTTGTGAGCCAGTAATAAGTAAAAATGCTTACTTTGAAAAGAAATGGGCTAATTGTGGACAATCATATAATGGATGTTATCAATATGAATGTCAATTATGGATGGGATACAGGGAGAAATTGCGTTCCTTATTGTTGCCCATATATTCAATGAAGATAATTATACAGATGACTAAAAGTTGCAAAGACAAAGCAACACGGCAAGAAGTGTTAAAAGTGATTCGGATGATAGAGAAGAACGATTATGAGTTGGTGTAGTCCCTGACAGTAGGCAGCCACCGCAAGCGGTGACTGATTAGTTCGCAATCTAACGATTGCTCACCTGGATAATTTTTTGATGAAGAAGGAGAAGTATAAAATAATGACCAGAGAGACAATAATCCAGAACATAATGAATAATTATGGTAAATATGGTATTACAGAGGATATGGTAGAAGAAGTTATGGATGCGGGTTTGGAAGGTGGAATGAACTATGATTTGATTTACCTTGATATGTGTAGAAGGATTTCTGAAATTACAGGTGAAGAATTTGTATGTTCTGCTTCAGATTTAGCAAGAGCATATGGTGTACCTGATGATAAAATGGCGAAAATCATTGAGGAGGCAAGACAAGAACTAATTGAAGCTGGCGAAGAACCTGATGAATATTTCCGGGAAGTGCCCGTACATAGGTTTATGATGTAGGGGAAATATAATATATGGCCTGTCAGTTGGACGGATAAAGAGAATTACAAGGGGTGACTTATCTCTGCCATTGAGAAGGAGCGGTTGGTTTAAACAAAGTGCCTTCCCTCCAATTGGAGGGCAAGCGTGAATTTATGAAAAGGAGAAGATATTATATGGCATACATAGATATAAAAGATTTAAAAGTTGATAAGGAATTTGAAGATTTGTTACCCGTTCTGACACCAGAAGAATTAGAAAAGCTTGAAGACAGTATTCTGAAATATGGAATGCTTGATCCAATAAAAATATGGCAGGAACCAGATACGAATAAGTGGATCATTATAGATGGACATAATCGTTATAATATATTGAAAAAGCATGGTATTGATTGGCATTATTGGCAGGACTATAAAATTATGGGAGAACTGGAGACAAGGGAAGATGTCAAACAGTGGATGCTTGAACAGCAGCTTGGACGTAGGAATTTAACCGAAACAGAGCGATATGAGATAGTTCAGAAATTTAAAAGTGTTTTTCAAAAAAAGGCAAAAGAGAATCAGTCTTTAGGCGGTAAAGGTTTGGCAAATTTGCCGAAAGTTGATACAAGGAAAGAAATGGCAAAAGCTGTTGGTGTATCAGTAAACGGTAGATAGTGCGTACCTCGACTATGGAGGCAAAATATGTGACAATAGACTATATTTCTATCACAGGTATTAAAAGTTGAACCTTAACTTTTGATACCGCTATACGGAGGTAAGTCTATGA
>NZ_JANJZD010000051.1 GCF_024623325.1 Acetatifactor muris | reverse complement strand
CTTCCGTAAGCTTGATTACATATTTTCTGGGTCTTGCCATAGGAATCACCGCCGTTTTTTTCTTAGTATATACCAAAACAGCTGTATTTACCAGTATGTTTTAACTATATATCAACATGTCAGTACAGTAGTATATTATATCTCAACAAATGAATGTTGGGATTAGTTGTTTTGTTTGTGAAAGAGAGGGAATGATGTAATGAAAAATGTTATTAAAAAATTTACAAAAGTGGCGCTGGTGTTCACATTCGTATTTGCATGTACTGCTACAGCATATGCATATAATACAAAGTTTTCTTTCGATTTGACATCCGGCATGTTTAGCCCGTGGAAGTATTCTTCTGAGGCATATAAGTATTCTGCAGATGAAAATCCTGTTGTGGAATGCACATATGTTGAACCGAGTGATGCAACATTTACATATGATATTGTAAACTCAAATGATGAATCCAGAGTAGTTGCATTTTCCGCAGAAGGTACTTTTGCGACTCGTGAATTTGAACGCAATACAACCGTTCAGAATAAGAAGTATAGACTTCGTGTAAAGAGAGACAGCGGTGCATGGAATTCTTCGGCAAATACGCAGGGCACATGGAATATTGATTCCTACTAAAATAACACCTAAATCGTATTTAGTAACAATGTTTATTTAATCCCAACATTCTTTTAAATTAAGTAGGTGGCATTATTATGAGAAGTGAATTAAAAAGAGCTTTGCTTAAAAAATCTAATATTATTCTTATCGTTGCAGTTGTTGGATTGATGATTATAAATGCATATTATGGCGGCTGGAGAACGGCATTGAAAATAGATTCTGCCCAAGATATACAAAACATAGATGATATTATATTTTATAAAAAATATTATGGAAACATGTACAGAGTGTGGGAAAGTTCATATTATATGATACAGGCATTGGCACCAGTGATACTTGTTGCGCCATATCTAAGTACATATTTATTAGAGAAAACAAATCGTTTTAGATATTTTTGTGTTGGCAGAAAAGGAAATTTGAAGTATATTATACACAAAACATTTGCTATTGCGTTATCTGGCACAGCATTATTGGCTTTTTCTGAGATGCTTTTTGCGGTTGTTACTGGTTTATTAACACAACATGATACAGCTCTTGAATTTGTGCAGGGAATAGTATCTTTTAAAGAAGACTATTTTATAGAAAATCCTATGTTGTATTTTGCTTTAGTTTTTATTTCACATATTATATACTATTTTGGTTTTTTGATTTTTGCTATAGGAGTAACGTCTTTTTTTAAAAACAAGATCGCTGTAATCGTAACACCTTTTATAATAGTAGGGGTATTGGATATGGTTTTACCAACAGCATTGCAACCCAATGTGGTTATGCGGCCATATCAAGGGGCATTTCGTATTAGCGGATATTGTGTTTTGATAGGTATATATGTTATTGTTGGTTTGATATTATTGATGGTTTCGGAGAAGATCTACCAAAAAAGAGGAAATTGATGTATATGAAACGGTTTCGTTTTATAAAAAATAAGTTAAGACTGATTTACACATCGCCATTAATATATTTGATGATATTTCTTCAAGTCTTTTTTTTGATTATTTACATGTATATCAATAAATTCACTACTATTTCTGGTTATTTTAGCCTTTTGAAAAAGGATCTTTTTTTGTGGTTTATTTGTATTCCTATTATGGTGATTCAGCATAAGTCAAGTGTTTTCTCTACATACTACAGTTGTATTTCGAGAACGTGCAGTAAACGCAGAATGATCTTTGAAGATTGCGTTATATTGGCAATATCTACTTGCATATCTACTTGTATAGTATTATCCACGCCAATATTTTTTTTGCTGATAAAAGGTGTATCACTTGTTAGTCCAGAATTGATTATAACATTTTTCTTTCTATTGATTCGATATATATTGCTTGGATTGCTAATTCAGTATATAATTTATACCATTAGGTTTGCATATCCGAATCTCCAAAAAAGGGGAGGAAGTGTTTGCGTATTACCATTTCTCCTTTATCTTATATTTACATCTCCAATGGAGGTTTTAAGAATAAAAGGACAATACATACCAATATTAGATTTTTCGGCTGGTGAAAGTTATGTTTTTTCAATTGATGGTGTTAATTTATGGGACTCCGTTGTCTTTTTTAATATTCACTTGATTGGATACTTAGTGCTGTATATCTGGATTACAATTAATTATTTTTCTAAGAGATGGGAGTTTTTAGAGAATGAAAGTGTTGACGCTCTTTAAAATAATCGTTAAAGAGTTTAAAAAAGATATTTTATTTTCCATTATACTTTTTGCTTTGGTAGATTTTATTTATGCAAATTTTACAGGTGTTCAACTTAACGAAGAAAGCGGCAGTATTTTCTGGCAAGGAGGAAACGATATTTATTTTTGGGGTTTCAGTACTGTCTTATTAAAGCTTTTAAATGTATCGATTGTATTTATTGCCGTAGGGAAAATTGTTGATAAATTATCTTGTGATATAATGATCTATATTCTTTCGAGGACAACTAATTATAAGAAATTTATATATGCTTATTCGGCGGTGGTTATTATTTTGGGGGAAATCCTGCTTACTATCTCTCACATTGTATACTATTGTTTTTCGGGATTTTATTTAGAGCAGACCGCATCAAGTCTTTTCTATTTAGCAGTAGACGATTTGGGCTTTTTAGGAATTATGATTTTATATATTATTGCAAACGATTGCTATTCGATAGAAAACAGTTTTTTATATATAATTGCAGTATATATATTAAACACATTTTTGCCCATACCAATTTTACCTGCAATGTCAACTGTTAGATTCTTAGTTCTCAGAAGTCGTATTGGTTTCGTAAAGATATTGTTATTGATTGCAGGTATGGATTTGTGTATTGCAATTTTTTATGGTGCTTTAATTAGAAAAAGGAGAGTAAACATATGTTGAAAATAAGCGGATTGTCAAAAAAATTCAAGAAAAAGGTAATAATTGATAATGTTGATCTGGAATTGGAATTCGGAAATATATATGGTTTTATAGGACCAAACGGATCAGGGAAATCGGTATTTTTTAAAACTATTTGCGGCTTCTTGAAAGCTGATAGTGGAACTGTTGTCTTAAATGATCAAGTTATTGGTAAGGATATTGATTTTTTGCCTGATTTGGGTGTCCTCATTGAAAAGCCAGGATTCATAGAAAACTATACACAATATGATAATTTGAAATATTTAGCCCAAATAAAGAACATCATAAACGATGAGGAAATAAGAACTGCATTGGAAATGGTGGGACTGGAGCTTGACAATAATGAAAAAGTTAAAAATTTTTCTTTAGGTATGCGTCAGAGACTTGCTATAGCTCAGGCAATTATGGAAAAACAAAAGATCCTTATTTTAGATGAACCATTTAATGGATTAGATAAACAGGGTGTGGCGCAAATAAAACAATTACTTTTAGAATTAAAGTCTCCGGACAGACTTATTTTGCTTACAAGCCATATTGCTGGTGATATTGAGGAATTGTCAGATTATATTTTTGAATTTACTGCAGGAAAGATTATTCCCGTGAGTCTACAGGATGCTTGAAGATGTTAATGCATTTACTGAGAGGCTGATAGCAAATATTATGACAGCCAGTATGGTCTTGGTTTGGATGACATAGTGACTGTGTGTATATTAATGACATCAAAGAAATGGTTTCCTGGTACGCATTTACATTCATATATGATAATGCCGCTTTCTTTTTAGCACATGAAAGTTTTTACGAAAGTGATGTATCATGTTGCATAGTACGATGTGCAGAGGAAGAAAATTATGAATTACAAATAATTAAAAGGGGGTGCTTATTGTTGAACGCTAATAGACATCCTAAAATGCATAGGGAAAAGAGGGCGATAGTATCGGACGAATAATGATAATTGAGTTTAATGGAAAGGATACTTCGGTTTTTGATGAGATGCTGGCAATCTTAAAACATCACCCAAATTTTGAATATATACAAATGAATGACGAATCGATACTGTCAGTATCAGGGTTGGAGATTTATCCAAGTCGCAGAAAGATATACCGTGGTCGGCAGGAGATCAGCCTTATTGCAAAAGAGTATGATCTCTTCTGCTTTCTGGTAATGAATAAGGGGCAGGTTCTCACTTATGAGCAGATATATCATAAGGTATGGGGAGATGAGGCATTCGGTAGTGAGAACAATGCAGTGAAATGCCAGATCAAGAACCTGCGAGGGAAACTGTATCGAGCGATGCCGGATGCCTCATTTACTATCCGCTGTGTCAGAGAAGTCGGGTACTGTTTTGAAGTGGCATCAGAGGAATAACAAATTACAAACAGCAGGATTTTGAAACATGCAGTCTAGGTTTCTTTTTTGCCCATTGTCAGATCCAATTTGCAAATCTTTATAAAAAATCGCTGTCCAAGATAAGTATTTATGTGAATAATTGATTGTTATATACATTTTTTACAGAAAAATGCAAGACATATCTCAATCTTGTCCTGATAAGGCATATATAATTTTTGTTAGGCGCACAGGATTTTTTACTTCCTAAAATGAGCTAAAACCCATGATGTAATCGGCCTAAAAACAATATAAAGAACATAACCGACCATTCCGCCGATTACATTTGTAATTAAATCCGTGATGTCTGCAGAACGAAAACCGTTAATAAGCGGTTGTAGTAATTCAATACCTAAACTAATAAAAAAGCAAAAGAAAACCGTCCTGCAAAATCCGACGGCGGGATCATGCGTCATAGGGAACAAAAAACCAAACGGTAGCATCATAATAACATTCAACAAAATCTGCCGCACGAAATCCCCGCGTCCTGTTAAAACATCTACAAACGGAACCATATTCATAAGTTTGTACGGATGGTTCAGAATGAACGGTAGAGATGTTATGACAGGCATGAGGGTGAAGTAAAGTACAAAGGACAAATATACATACATCAGCGTATTGACGAGCAGTACATCTTTGCCTTTTAATTTCCATTTTCTGAAAAAAACAAAGGTGTATAATAAAACTAGTGCTATGATATCTATTAGGTATTTCATTGTATCCTTTCTTTAATAACATTCGATTTTATGTACATCAATTTTGACAATAAAATTGTCTAAGAGTTCTTACAATTACATTATATCAATTTTCATACACAAATGCAAGATTTACCCTAATTTAGAATGTTTTATAAATCAAAAGGAAAAGACTTGTTTTAAACTTTATAAGAGATATCTATTAAAAATTATAATATATAGTGTCAGTATTATATGCTTTTATCGCGCAAAGACTATAAAAATACAACTTATTTGTCAAAATGCGTTCTTCCGTGTCATAATTTGCGATATTTTACATCAGTTCTACACTTTATATACACTTAACTTACATTTGTGTATTCTATAATATCCCTATTGGCAGATTACCAAGGGGAAAAGAGGTGCTAGGAAACCGAATATCCCCGGAAAGGGGATAATATGGAGTCGATGCCGTATAAAGTAGAATATTATACACTCTCCATACACACCGCAGTTCACCAAGGAACTGCGGTATTTTTATGCCCGACAAAATGCCCCATTCCCCCACCTGATTATATAGAAAGCCCTATAATTTTACAAAAGAGCGCACCCTGCAAAAAGGGTCTGCGCTCTTTTTATGTCAGGAAAAACTGCCGCGGCCCGCCGCCTGTCCTTCGTTTTTAAGAAATTCGGAAATGAAGGAGGACAAGCCTATGGCAAAGGCATACAGAATCCCGGATTACAGGAAGATGTATCCGGATGCGGGCGGGGAAGTGATCAGCCTGCTTAAAACCACAGAAAGAAAAATGCAGTACCAGGAATATGACCTGAAGATGGAGCAGACCATCGTAAGCCAGGAGGACCAGACCATAACCACCATACCCAGCAGGGAGGATTCCCTGGAACGGCTGGCAGACCAAGAGGTGCAGTTTGCCGGGGAAACCGAGAGCGTGGAGGAAACTGTGCTGCGGAAGATCCAGTACGCGCAGTTACATAAAGCGCTCTCCCTGCTCTCTGATGATGAGCGGGAGCTGATAGACCGCCTGTTTTTCCAAGGCCAGACCGAGCGGGAAGCGGCAGCGGACATGGGGATATACCGCAATGCCATACACAAGCGGAAGAACCGCATCCTGGGGAAACTGAAAAATTTTTTGGAAAATTTTTGATTTCAGGGTGTGCAAAACGCCCTGCCAACGTGGAAGTAAGTAGAGGGGAATTTTTCCTCCCCTCTGCCCATTGAAAAATACCGCCGCCAGGCGGTCATATCCAGCAGCATAGATACGTTAGCTGTCCAGCTTGAAAGAGCAAAGCGGAGCGGAGGGCACGCCAGGACCACCTGCAGGGCAAAACCTGTCAAAAAGATGACATCAAAGGTGCAGAGCGGCAAATGCCCGTCCCAAGGCGGCCTGTGGCGGGCCGTTTGCCATGAAATGGACAGCCTATAATGATACTTCCGTCCAGTCACAGCCCCGCAGGAGCGGGATCACGCAATGAGGGCGGCCCGGAGAGATCCTCGGAGGGGTGCGAATCCCATGACGGCCTTAAGCCAGGGCCGGTCTTTGCCTGCTGCCTATGGGCGCATCCTGCGCCCGCTCCGGGGAGTAGTGTCGAACAGGGGCATATAGAAATAAAAGACGAAGGACAGGCATTTTCCGGGCCGGGGAATTCCCCGGAGGGGAAATGCCTTCATGATAGAAACTACGGCGGCAGACAGCCGGGGAGCCGGGAGGATGTATCCAAACGGCAGCACCGGGAGCTGCCGCCGTCCTTGTGTCATGAAAATATAAAAATGATGTTTGAAAGCAGATGTTTTCACAGGAGGGAATGCATGGATCAGAAAACCATAGACATGATGGGAAAGATTATGGATACGGAGCGGATGGGCTATGCCTATGTGTATCCGTCAGACGTTGGTACAATGGGTGAAGGGACTCCCACGGGGGAATACCTGATTGCCACAACGCCTGAGAACCTGGCGGATTTTATCAGCAGCCACCGTGACGCATACAGGATAACTGTCACAGACATCGCGGACAGGCCCTTCCTTGACATCAGCGGGGGCTTTATCAACGGCAGACCGGAGCCGGGGATGCGCACGAAGATCTTTAACCGGCTGGCAAAAATCCAGACCGGGGAGATAGCAGCCGGGGAAATCCTCCAGCTTGACAGGAAGCAGGCAGATGCATATTTTGCGGCGGAGGACAGGGCAGTGACCATGGCGGAATACGGCATGGAACTTGGATAAGGGCAGGGAGGTATCCTGCCAGAAAGGAGGAAACGGACATGGGCATCAGGAGGGGCGACATTTATTATGCCGACCTGGCACCGGTGGTCGGGAGCGAGCAGGGCGGCACGCGGCCTGTGCTGATCATACAGAATGACATGGGGAACCGGCACAGCCCCACGGTGATCGCGGCGGCCATTACCAGCAGGCAGGGGAAGAAACCGCTCCCCACCCACATCAGGCTGGAGGACAGCCCCTGCGGGCTGGAACAGGAATCCACCGTCCTGCTGGAGCAGGTGCGCACCATTGACCGTGCCAGGCTGAAGGAATACATAGGCCGGGCGGGCAGGGCGACCATGCAGGATGTGGACCATGCCATAGCGGTCAGCCTCGGGCTGGAGGGGATACTTTTCCCCCAGGAGGAACCGGAACCGCAGGCAAGGAAAGAGGGAGATTAGAGGCCCTCCGGCAAACGGATGCCGGACAGAAAGGGGGAACGGCTTATGGAAAGCAGGAAACGGGCATGGGCATATTGCTCAATCGATGCACCGGAGGATGAAAATGACGCATTAAAGAAACAGCGACAGCTGCTCTGTGGATATGCGGAGCAGATGGAATTTGAAATTGCAGGCAGCTCCAGCGACATCGGGAGGAAGCCGCTGTGGGAGCGCAGCGGCTTTCGGCGTTTTGTGGATGCCGCCACTAGGGGGGAGGTTGATATCCTGCTGGTAACCAGCCGCCGCTGCCTGACGCATTCGTCCATGCAGATGGCGCAGCTTAAGGCGTTGGCGGAGGGCTGCGGCCTACAGGTGTATTCCCCGCTGACCGGGCCGATGGAACTGATATAGGCAGAAAAAAGGAGGCAGGCATGGAGCAGAGGGAATTTGAACACTGGCAGGCGGTGACATCCAGCAGCCGGCACATGTGGGTGGAGGATGCGGTGACACGGATGAACGGGCGCGGCTGCCTCTATTACAGCGGCGGGGAATCCGGGATCTATATGCGCATCACCCAGGACGGGACGCTGCAGGTCGGGAATTATGAGGGAGCCATCCCCCATATCGGGGAGGCGCTGTTCAGGCCGGGGGCGGAGAGGAAATGCGGCGGCTTCAACGAGGCGTTCCAGCTGGCCTGCGAATTGGGCGGCAGGAAATTCCTGGCTGACATGTTCTCCGGCAGCCAGGTCCCCCAGATGGCGGAAACGGGAGGCATGGCACAGTCCATGCAGATCTGAGGGTGGAACCCCACAGGACATGGAAAACAGGATCACAGACAGAAAGAAACATATTGGAACCGAAGGGAGGGAAGGACATGGCGTGGATCATTGGAACGGCAGTGTTTATCATACTTTTTCTGGCCGCCATCTATGTGGTGGCTGGCATAGCGGTCAGCGTGGCAGGGAGCTATCAGACTGACTGACACCCTTTTGTCGGTCCTGCCATATTTGGGGCAGAAATGTTTGTTGGGTATGGATATGGATAACATCACGCCTACACAGTATACTGTGTATGGCGTCAGGGAAGGAGGCGGAAGCGGATGAAACGGTATACGGTGGAGACAGCGGTCGAGGGCACGACAAAGTATTTCTATATCATGGACGGGGAGACGCTGGACATCGCCCTGCTTCCGAGCAAGTATCTGAAACACAAGATAAAGGCAAACCTTTCCCCGAACACGGTAAAGAGGTACGCTTTTTCCATCTGCTGTTACCTGGAATACCTGGCGGAAAAGGGCCTGGACTTCCAGACGGTCTGCGGCATGGGGTATGAGGAACAGAGCAGCCATTTCACGCAGTTCCTGTACTGGCTGAAAGAGGGATGCCATACAGAAAAAAAGAAAACAGGGGATGCCGACAATGGGACCTGCAACGCATACTTAAAGGATGTGTTCGGGTTCTATCTTTTTATGTCGGAATGCGGATATGCGCCGAGCCTGCGGGTGCTTTCCTACAGCCAGATCACGGTGCCGAATGCGGCAGGCGTCAAGAGGACGCTGCGGTGCAGGTCTTTCGGCGGCTACATGAAAGCGGAGGAACGGAATGTGAGGGCGGCAGGCGAAGAAGAAATCATCGCCGCCCTGCAGGCATGCACCAACAGCCGGGACCAGCTGCTCCTCCTGCTGATCGCAGAGACCGGGTTCCGCATCGGGGAGATCCTGGGAGTGTACTATGCAAGGGACATCGACTATGGGAGACATACCATCGGTGTGTACTTCCGCGACGACAACGAGAACGATGCCCGCGCAAAGAATGCGGAGTACCGGAAAGCCAAGATCAGCGATGATGCCTTTGAATTCCTGATGGGATACCTCGCCGAGTACAGGGAACTCCTCCAGCACCAGGATTACCTGTTCATCAACGTCTCCGGCGATACCGCGGGGCAGCCGCTGAAAGTGGACAGCGTCTACGCCATGCTGGATCGGGTGGCGGAAAAGACAGGGACGGAACTGACGCCGCACATGCTGCGGAGGTATTTCGCAGTCACAAGATGGAATGCAGGCTGGCCGCTGGAACTGATCAGCCAGGCCCTTGGGCATAAGCACCTGGATACCACGATCAAATACCTGGGCATCCTGGACGACAAGCTGCTGGAGGCGAGCCGGGAGTTCTATGAGAAGCATTCCGTAAATTACGGCATCGGGAAGATGCCATAGGAAAGGGTGGTGGGTATGCAGGCATACCAATACCTGCAGGCGGCGCCGCAGGAGGACACAGGACAATTACAGGAACAGCTGGAGAGGGAGCTTGCGGAATGCACAGAGATACTCCCCACACACCGCAATAAACTCAGGGCATTCATGGAGGGCAGGGGAATCTGGCATATCTGTGATTTGGACTACCCGGCAAGGGCAGCATATGAGCAGTTCCTGAAAGGGCAGTTCCGATCCACGGCATACATGGCATACCTGAAGGCCATGGACCTGGTCAAGCTGCACTCCATCAAAGAGCAGGTGAGGGCGGTACGGGAAAGGGGAAGGCCCACGGCAGAATACGGAAACGGAATCCTGTTCCTGCCATACCATCCGGACCCGGAGATTGCGGAGCGGTTCATCGATGCCGCCAACAAGGGCAGGCTGGCATGGGATTTCGGGCAGAAAGCGCCGGAGAAGATGAAACGACAGATTTTTGCCAGCCTGCATTATGTCATCGGGAATTATAATGGGGACCAGCTACAGGTTCATCTCCGCAGGCTTAAAGAACTGTACGGTTTCTGCATTGACAGGAAGATTGCCAGCATTGACGGGATTGAACTTGTGCAGGCGGAAGAATTTGAGGAAACCATGCAGGCATCCGGGGAAAAAGGAGCGGCATACGGCATCATCGACCTATGCAGGAAGGCGCTTTTTATGCAGGCTGCCGAAATTTGCTGGGATGCAAATGTGTGGTACATGGAACGCCTGCACATACAGCCGGAACGCCTGAACCCAGCAAAACCGGTAAAGGCTATGTCGTTTTTGGAGGTTACGCACAAGGGAAACCGGGAACTTCTGAAGAAATACATGCGTTATGGGATAGGGGTCACGAACCTGTCAATCAGCGTCCTGCGGACAGAGATGATATGGGTAAGGAACTTCCTGTCAGAGGCAGGGCGGGAAGATATCTGCCAGGCCACAGGGAAGCAGATGGAGGAATACTTCCTGAAACTGGCGGACAAGGGACTCCAGCCGAAATCCTATAATGCGCAGGTCATGAGCATACAGCATTTTTTCAACTTCCTGATCGCAAGGGGGTACATTGAGAGGGCGCCATTCTGTGTGGATTATTACCTGAAAAAAGTGGTGCCGAAACATAATGACAGGAGCGTGGATGCAGAAATCCGGGCTGAGATACTGCAAAAGCTCCCCGGTTTCCCGGAGGACATCCGGCTGATGTACCTGCATCTGTGGGGCATCGGCCTGCGCATCAGCGAGGTCTGCATACTGAAGGGGGATGCCTATTACATACAGGGAAAGGATGCATGGGTACAGGTCTACCAGACGAAGATGCGGAGTTATAAGCGGATACCCATACCATACGCCCTGTACCGCCTGATGATGGTATACCTGAAAAAACATCAGATAGGGCCGGATGATTATGCGTTCCAGAACAGCCAGGGCGAAGCCTACAGGAGCGCCACATTCCGGCTGAAGATGCAGGAATGCTGTGAAAAAAACGGCATAAAAGGAGGGGAATACATTTTCAGGTCCCACGACTACCGCCACGGCATAGCCACTCTGTTTTACGACAGCGGGGTATCCCTGCAGGGCGTGAGGGATTATCTGGGCCATGTCTATGAGGAAATGACCCAGCAGTATATAGACTACATGCCAAGGAAGATAGAAAAAGCAAACGAAAAATATTTTAAGGAGCACGGCAGCCTTGCGGCCGGCCTGAAGATAAGGAAAGGAGGGAGCGGCAGTGATGGAAAACAGGATCAGCCTGAAAGGACTGGAAAGCTATAAAGCGGCAACGGACATCCAGAGGAAACGGATGGGGAAAGACCCTCACTATGACCTGGGCGGCGTCCCGGCAGATAAGATGCGGGAAGAATTTGCGGCATTCATCCTGCACAGGGCAGGGAGCGTGTCCCTGATGACCGTTTATGGGGAGAGACAGTTTTTCAAAAAAGTATGCATTTTCCTGCAGAAACGAGCAAAGCGTGTGGAAAGCTTCGGCGACCGTGACACAGAAACATGGCTGCGGCAGTTTAAGGGATGGATGATGTCAGAGGGCATCCCGCAGACTTTCGAGAAGCACGGGGTATACGGGAGCGTGAGCACAGGCAGGAGCAGGCTTCTCTGTTATTTTATCCAGTTACTGGAATTCACAGGGCAAAAAAGGATGCAGGGGGATGAGACAGATAAGGATATATGGGAAATCGAAAGGCTGGATATCCCGGTCAGGGCGAACCCCATAAAGAATTACAGGACAGTCAATTTCACCAAAATATCACAGCCTGGGATACGGGAGGAACTGAAAAAGGGCATATACCTGAACCTCCAGAAAGAAGCAATCGCCTGCGTACAGAAAGAGATGACGGCAATGCGCCGGCTGTCAGAATACCTGGCCGCCAGGCAGAAAGAGGTGCAGTCCTGCCGGGATATCAGCAGGGAAGTCCTGGAGGAATACCTGACATACCTGAAAACGGAGGATATAGAAACCAAGAGTTTCCATGCGGACTTAAACAGGCTCAGGGCCATCCTGGAGAGCATCGGCAAGGTGTGCGGCTATGCCAACCTGGAGCTGCTGTTCTTAAACCGGGACATCCCGCCGGCCCGCCAGCCGGAATTCAAAGTATACTCTGACAGCGAACTGCAGAGGCTGAATGCCGGGACCGTGAAGCTGGATGAACAGATTGCCAGGGCAATGATCATACACCAGATGCTGGGCACACGGATCTCCGACACGCTGACGCTCCAGACGGACTGCCTGTACGACAGCGGCGGGGAAACGATCATAAGGATACGGCAGATGAAAACAAAAACTTTTGAAAAGCCGGTGAGCCACGATCTTGCAGAACTGATCCGCAAGGCAATCGCTTATACGGAGGAACGGCATGGACCGACCAAATTCATCTTTGTGGACGATAAGAATCCGGAGAATCCCCTGCCGTATAACAGGCTGCAGAACAAGGTGGTGGAAATGATCCATAAAGAAAACCTGCGGGATGACAATGGCAGGCTGTTCGGTTTCGGGAGCCATATGTTCCGGCACTATTACGGGGTGAAGCTGACGGAGATGCATCTGGACGATTTCACCATAGCCAAGCTGCTGGGGCACAGCAGCGTCCAGAACGTGAAATATTACAGGAAGATGAGCAACCAGACGCTGGCCGATGAGACACGGGAAGTCAGGAATATGCTGTCAGAGATCATCCTGCAGAATTTGGACGGATGGGAGGAAGAATATGAACAAATACGAGAAGATGCTGGAATGTAACAGGAAAGCCAGCGATGAGAAGATTGAGAGGGCGAGGAAAGCCATCTTTGAACTGATGGATGAGGGGGAAAAGGTCACAGTCCCGAAGCTGATGGAAAAAACAGGGCTTTCAAGAGGCTTTTTCTACAAGAACCCATCGGTACGCCAGACACTCGACAAGGTGCTGGAACAGCAGGGCGGCGTGAGCCATCCGAGGAAGAACATACTTGACATGGCAATGAACAACGAGATCCTGTCCCTGCAGAAACAGATCCGGGCAATGCAGCAGGAAATGGATGCCCTGCGCCAGGAGAATGAAAAGCTGAAAAAGGCGTTGGATCGGAAGAACAGGGAGCTGCTCCGGAATCTGTAAAAATACATAGCCCTTAAAGGTAAGAACCGACAGCCGACATACACAAAAGTATGCCTGTTGGTCGTTGGTATTGGCAAA
Organism: Acetatifactor muris; assembly: GCF_024623325.1. Taxonomy (GTDB): domain Bacteria; phylum Bacillota; class Clostridia; order Lachnospirales; family Lachnospiraceae; genus Acetatifactor; species Acetatifactor muris. Next base: position 13,209 of record NZ_JANJZD010000051.1, on the reverse strand, counting down.
GAACTTTTGAGTACATATCCTGCATGGAAATACGCCTGGGATCACAGAGTTTCGGGGCAGGATAAACACACACATATATAATGAAGAAAAAAATTGTCGAAAGTATGGCTGCGGTCATGCTTTTTTTACAGCAAACGACAGGAAAAACAAAACGCCATACACACTTTTGTATGCCGTTAGAGCCAGTGTTTACAAGGGATTGCGGGGGCAGGGTACATTTTACGGACGAACCGACCGGGGCACTGGACAGCGAAACCAGTATACAGGTCATGGAACTATTGAAAAAGGTTGCTGGGAACCGGCTGGTTGTTATGGTAACGCACAACTCGGAGCTTGCCAGGCAGTATTCTACAAGGATTGTGAAATTACGGGATGGAAGGGTTACAGATGACAGTGATCCATTTCTGCCGGAAGAAACGCCTGAAGGGGCAGGGCATAAAAGGATGGGGAAGGCAAAAATGTCCTTTCTGACTTCTCTTTCCCTAAGTTTTAATAATCTGTGGACAAAGAAGGGGCGGACGATTCTGACCGCTTTTGCCGGCTCTATCGGGATTATCGGCATTGCATTGATCCTGGCTTTGGCAGAAGGGGTAAACGGTTATATTTCAGATATACAGAAAAGCACCATGACTTCCTATCCTATTACGATTAGTTCTCAATCCGTGGATATGTCCGGGATTATGGGGGCGAGAGGCGGCAGGCGGGAAAATGAGGTTTCGGCAGAGGGAAACCGTACCAGAGTTTACGCAGATTACAGCGCTATCGAATCCAGTGAGGAAATGGCGTCAAATATTAAAGAGAACAATCTGACGGCGTTTAAGGAGTATCTGGATAATCCGGAAAGTGAAATTCACCAGTATTTAGGTGAGAATGGCGTGGTGTATTCCTATGGCGCTCATTTTGGAATTTATTCTTATGATGCTGACGGGAACCTGGTGGCCTCCGATGCGGACATAGATCAGGTCAGTGTGTCCACTCTTTCCAGTGAGGACAGTGCAGCAGGGGGCGGCCCGATGGCAAATATGGAGCGGATGAATCAGGTAATGAGCGGTTCTTCCGATGCAGGGGCTGAAAATTTCTCCGAACTGATGCCGGGGACGGACGGAAAAGCAGTCAGCACGATTCTTCTTGACAGTTATGACCTGCTGTATGGGAGCTGGCCGGAAAATTACAATGAAGTCGTCCTTGTGTTGAATGAAAATAATTCGATTCCGGCAGGGACATTATACCAGCTTGGTCTGATTACCGGGGAGGAACATAAAGAGATTACCGAACAGATTAAGAATGGGGAAGATGCAGAGGAACGTATTTGGGACTATGAGGAAATCTGCGGACATACTTTTTACATGGTTTTACCATGCGACCAGTATAAAGAAAATAAGGATGGCACGTTTACCTATATCGGGGATGATGTTATGCAGATAGAATCCCTTTTGGAAAACAGTGTAAATTTGAAGATTACCGGTATTATCCGTCCGGCGGCGGATGCTGAAAATGCGTCAATCCCTACTTCTGTGGCATACACGGTGGCGCTGACTGATTACGTGATAAAACATACAGATGAAAGCGCGGTTGTTCTGGCACAGGAAAAGACGCCGGAAGTCAATGTATTAAACGGAATCAATTTTAAAGCTGCGGATGATGAAGCAAAAGCTGCTGATGCAATGATCTATATGTCAAATATGGGGATTTCCGATAAGGCTGCTATGTATGCAAATATTCTGGAACATCAGGAGACGGATGCCCAGGAAGAGCAGGAGCATATAGAGGCCATGCAGGGCGCGCCTTCCATGAGTCCCAGTGAGATGGCGGCTATGGAAGGGGTGGAACGGACGGAAGAAGATGAAATCGAATTGGCAAGGGCACTGGATGAATGGCTGGAAAATGACCCGGATCAGGAAACCCTGGTGTCGGCTTACGATATATTTATTGCCGGGCCTACCTTTGAAGAAAACATGAGAAAATTCGGGAAGGTAAGCTACGATGCCCCGTCCTCTATCAGCATTTATACGGACAGCTTTGAGGACAAAGAAGCAGTTTCAGACTGTATCGACCGTTACAACGAGGGGGCCAAAAAGAAGGAGCAGATTACTTATACAGATTATGTGGCGCTGCTTACCAGTTCCATTACTTCGATTGTAGATGTAATTTCCTACGTGCTGATTGCGTTTGTTGCGGTGTCACTGATTGTTTCCAGTATTATGATTGGAATTATCACGCACATTTCTGTATTGGAGCGTACAAAAGAAATCGGTATTTTGCGGGCGATAGGTGCGTCAAAACGGAATATTTCACAGGTGTTCAATGCAGAGACGGTGATTGTGGGGCTGTTGGCAGGTATTCTGGGTGTGGGTGTTTCCGCTCTCCTGACCATCCCGATCACTTCGGTTATCCAGAACCTATTGGGCGCTTCGGAACTTTCTGCTTCCCTCCCGATTACGGCGGCGCTGCTCTTGCTCCTGTTAAGTGTGGCAATCACAGTCATTGCAGGATGGATTCCTTCCAGAAGGGCAGCGAAGAAAGACCCGGTAGCGGCATTGCGTACAGAGTAACAACTTTAGGAGGGGGGTGCTTTGTGCATCCCTTTCTTTCCATAACATGATTTATCAGGAGGTTTTTATGCTCAAAATATTAAAGTACATGAACCGGCGTGACTGGCTGTTTGTCGTATGCTCTCTTGTGTTTATTATCTGCGGGGTAGGACTGGACTTGCGGCTGCCGGATTACATGAGGGAGATTACAGCTTTAGTGCAGACGCCCGGAAGTGAAATGGGCGAGATTCTGTCTGCGGGAGGCTCCATGCTGCTGTGTGCGTTGGGGAGCCTTGTGACGGCTTTTATTGTAGGTTTCTTTGTGGCGCAGATTGCGGCGGGGCTTGCCATGCGGCTGCGGGAGGCTGTTTATAATAAGACGATGGATTTTTCGATGGAAGAAATCGGGAAATTTTCTACGGCGAGCCTGATTACACGCACTACCAATGATATTCAGCAGATACAGATGTTTGTGGCATTGGGGCTGCAGGCAATGATTAAAGCGCCGATTCTGGCGGTATGGGCAATCTTAAAGATAGCCGGGAAAAGCTGGCAATGGACAACCATCACGGGAGGCGCGGTTGCAACCCTTACGGTAATGCTTGGCACGGTAATCGCCCTGGTGCTGCCGAAATTTAAGAATATGCAGAAGCTCACGGATAACCTGAACCGTGTGGCAAGGGAAAATCTCACAGGTATTCGCGTGGTGCGGGCTTATAATGCGGAGGGGTATCAGGAGAAAAAGTTTGAGGGTGCAAACGAGGAACTGACAAGGACGAACCTGTTTACCAGCAGGACCATGTCCGTATTGTTTCCGGGAATGACCTTGATTATGTCCGGGCTGACGCTCGCTATCTATTGGGCGGGAGTATATATTATCAATGATGCGGCGCTCACAGACCGGCTCGGTATTTTTTCGGATATGGTGGTGTTTTCCTCTTATGCCATGCAGATCATTATGGCGTTTATGATGCTTGTTATGACTTTCATTGTGCTGCCGAGGGCGGTTGTGTCTGCAAAGCGTATCAATGAGGTGCTTGATACGGAGACAAAAATAAAGGATGGTAAAATCAGCGGTTCTGAATTATTCGAGCAGGGAGAAATTGAATTTAAGCGCGTATCGTTCCGCTACCCGGATGCGGAGGAAGCGATTCTCACAGACATCAGCTTTACCGTCCATCGGGGAGAGACAGCGGCTTTCATAGGTTCTACCGGAAGCGGCAAAAGTACCCTGATTAACCTGGTTCCCCGTTTCTACGATGTGACCGATGGGGAAATCTGTATTGACGGGATTAACATTAAAGAATATACCCAGGAGGCCCTTCACAGGAAATTGGGATATGTCTCACAGCGGGCAGTTATGTTCAGGGGAAGTGTGCTGTCCAATGTGACGTATGGAGAAAACGGGCGGCAGAGCGTGGATGAAGAATTGCTCTGGAAATCCATAGAAATCGCACAGGCGGGGGATTTTGTCCAGGGCATGGATAGTGGGTTTCATACGGCAGTTGCGCAGGGCGGAACGAATCTGTCCGGCGGGCAGAAACAACGGCTTGCCATAGCAAGGGCCATTTACCGCAGGCCGGAAATCTATATTTTTGATGATTCCTTTTCAGCTCTGGATTATAAGACAGACCGGATTCTTCGGAAAATGCTGAAACAGGAAACAGGAACGGCTACGACCTTGATTGTGGCACAGCGTATCGGTACGATCATGGATGCCGACAAGATTATCGTGCTGGATGAAGGTAAGATTGTGGGGATTGGCAGGCATAAGGAGCTTCTGGCAAATTGTCCTGTCTATCGTGAAATTGCGGAATCACAGTTATCGAAGGAGGAATTGGAAAGTGACTGAACAGAAAAATGAGATGCAGAAAAACAACGGTTCCAAACACAGGTTTGGGCCTGGAGGCGGAAGGATGGGAACGGGTTCAGCGAACCCGGGAGAAAAGGCAAAGGATTTCAGCGGTTCCCTGAAAAAGCTGTTTGCCTATTGCGGCAGATACCTTCCGGCAATCGTGCTTGCTATGGTGCTTGCGGTTACTGGCTCCATACTGAATCTGATTGGTCCGGGAAAGGTGGCAGATATGACAAATCTGATGACCGAAGGGCTGATGACGGGGATTGATGTGGAGGCGGTAGTGGAGATCGCCGTCCTGCTTGCGGCGTTGTACGGCCTGGGGTGGCTGTTCAGTCTGATCCAGGGTATGGTGATGGCGACCGTCACGCAGAAAGTATCAAAATCTCTGCGGACAGAGATTTCGCAGAAGATCAACCGACTGCCTCTTAAATATTTTGATGGAACCAGTACGGGGAATATCCTGTCCCGTGTGACAAATGATGTGGACACCATAGGGCAGACCCTGAATCAGAGTGTCGGGACACTGGTGACGGCTTCGGCTATGTTTGCCGGCTCTTTAATTATGATGTTTTATACCAACTGGATTATGGCTGTCTCTGCCATATTAGCTGCTTTTTCAGGATTTGGCTTAATGATGCTTATTATTACCCGGTCACAGAAATATTTTAAGCGGCAGCAGCAGGAGCTTGGCACATTGAACGGACATATTGAGGAAACCTATTCCGGCCATAATGTGGTGAAGGCATACAACGGTGAAAAAGCGGCGAAAAATGAGTTTCATGCAATGAATCAGCGTTTGTATCATTCCGCATGGAAAAGCCAGTTTATGTCCGGGCTGATGCAGCCGCTCATGGCCTTTGTGGGGAATCTCGGTTATGTGGTGGTCTGCGTGGTCGGTGCGGTTTTGACACTGAACGGAACCATATCATTTAGTGTAATTGTAGCATTTATGCTGTATGTCCGTCTCTTTACGCAGCCTCTTTCTCAGCTTGCACAGGCAGCCACCAGTTTACAGTCTGCGGCGGCAGCCAGTGAGCGTGTGTTTGAATTTTTAGGGGAAGAAGAACTGGCGGACGAAAGAGGGAAATCCGCTCATTTGGCAGAGGTGGACGGGAATGTGGATTTTGAGCATATCCGTTTTGGGTATAACGAAAACAAGACAATCATCCACGATTTTTCAGCTTCCGTAAAAGCCGGACAGAAAATTGCCATTGTAGGGCCTACCGGGGCGGGAAAGACCACGATGGTAAATCTCCTGATGCGGTTTTATGAGGCACAGGACGGGGAAATCAGGATTGACGGCGTGCCGATCCAGGAGCTTACCCGTGAGAATGTCCATAACCTGTTCTGTATGGTTCTGCAGGACACATGGCTGTTTGAGGGGACGATCCGTGAGAATATCGTCTATTCTAAAGAGGGCGTTACGGAGAAACAGATGGTAGCGGCCTGCAAAGCGGTGGGATTACATCATTTTATTAAAACGCTCCCGAAAGGATATGACACGGTGCTGAATGACAACGCAAGTCTGTCCGCAGGCCAGAGGCAGCTCGTCACGATTGCGAGGGCGATGATAGAAAATGCGCCCATGCTGATTCTGGACGAGGCTACAAGCTCCGTGGACACCCGTACCGAAATCCTGATCCAGAATGCAATGGATAAGCTGATGGCAGGGCGCACTTCCTTTGTAATTGCACACCGCCTGTCTACGATTAAAAATGCGGACTTGATTCTGGTTATGAAGGACGGGGATATTGTGGAAAGCGGGAATCATTCGGAGCTGCTGAAAAAGGGAGGTTTCTATGCAGAACTTTACAACAGCCAGTTTGAACGGGCATCTTGAAATGGAGGAACAGATTTTACAGTTACAAAAATTTATCAATGACAGCCGCTATACGGTTGCCATTACCGGCGCAGGGATTTCAATGTCAGCCGGAATTATGGATTTTGCACATATGAATTTTCCCTTAGTCCTGCAAATGAGTTCTTCGGCGTTGTTGAAAAGTGCGCCGAACCATTATTACAATACGGCGAGGAAAGCGTTTTTAAATGCCATGTTTGAGAACGGGCCGAGCATTGCTCATAGGAAACTGGCGGAATATGAAAGGTGCGGTCTGCTGCAGGGCGTCATAACTACGAATATTGACTGTCTGCATACGCTGGCAGGCTCCAGAAATGTGGCGGAGATTCAGGGTAGCTTTGGGTTTAATAAGTGTCTGAAATGCGAGCAGGAGTACAATGATGTGCAGATATGGAACCAGGGAAAAACCCCGCGCTGCGAAAAATGCGGAGGCGTGATTGGAGCCTTTCCTGTATATAAGCATATCGGACTGGTGGAGGATGAAGTGCGGAAAGCAAGGAGCTATGCGGCACAGGCGGAGCTTGTTATCATTATCGGCGCACAGGGCAGCTATGGCGGGGTTTATTATCCTTATATCCGGTCTGGTGCAAAGATTGTGCAGATCAATCCGAAAGCTACACAGTTTGATGATGTGTCGGTATTGAATATTCGGAAAGGGGCGGATGAAGTTTTTGCCTTGTTAGAATAAATTTTTTTGAACAGGGGGTGAATACATGGAGGAACAAAATGCAAATCATAGTTGGATTAACAATGATCCATTAACCATTGTAGAGACTGAATTTTTACATTTCTGCCTTGAATATCGGTTAGTTGAAGTAGCTGGGCAAGAGATAGAACTTACTGCAAAGGAATTTGATATATTGGCATTACTTATTTTGAACCCCCATCGCGTATTTACTTATGAAATGATTATGGACATTGTATGGAATGAAGAATGTAATAAATATTCTCGTAAAGCTATAAATAATCATATCAGCAATCTGCGAAAAAAATTAAAGACTATACCGGAAATGCCGGATTATATCAAAAGTGTTCATAGCGTCGGATATAAGTTTGAAATGTAGATGGCATTGAGATGGAATACGAGCAGATTTAGAGGCTGCTTACCAAAAACAGCAATAACGCTATACAAACGAAGTATGTTTCGGGAAAAATAAAAGGAATATCCCAAGTATAATTCTGCGTAAAGGGAGACTGACCGCATAATAGCCCTCCGTTCCTCTTTGGATTGGAGGCTTGGGGGATGTTTCCGAAAGATACAGAGCAACGACGATTTTATTATACATGTAAGGCTCTATGCGCCGTAGTCCATGAAAAAAGGATTACGGCGCTTTTTCTTTCGACATTATTCACGATTATCCAACATCATTTTTCAAACAATATAGGAGAATTGTTATTTTGTGCACCTGAATTTCTTAGGGTGCACATTATTTTTTTGAAATATAGGGGAATCCATGCTGTTTATAGCTGTCGTTCCCCGCCCTCTGATTTCGGTTCAGCCAGTCAACTAAAAAATCGAAATCGGAGGATTACCATGAAGAAAATCAATCTGCGGGAGTATTACCCGCTTTATACGCAGGACACGATTGTTGAAGTACCGGACGAGGTGGCTGATCTGCTCCGGGAATATAAGCTGGCGGAGGCTGCCTACATTCTCCGTACATACCGGCATAAGGCTTATTTTTCTTTGGACTATGACAAGAATGTTGAACGGGACGCCCTTGTGATTGTGCTGGCGCCGGAAGATGTTCTGGTTCAGGAGGAAGAACATGCGAGGCTTTACCGGGCTATTTCCCTGTTGCCTGAAAAGCAGCGGAACCGGATATGCTCGCACTATTTGCTGGGTATGAGCCTTTCGGAAATTGCCAAAAGCGAACACTCGGCGGTAAGCTCCGTGCATGAGGGAATCCAGCGCGGGCTCCGGCGCCTGAAAAAAATTCTGGAAGAAATTTAATCCTGCCCCCGAAAATAACCCTCAAAAATGAAATGAATAATAGAGGGACATATTTATCCGGCGGGACAAGCCTGGCGGGTGTGGCGGCGCACATGCAACCGCCCGCCCCAACTGAAAAACTGTCAAAACTGCCACGCCCCTCGCTTGCTCCTTGACAACCGAATACACGCTGTTACAGGTACTTCATTCTGTGTTCCGAGCGGCAGATGGGGCGGCGCGGTGACAGGCGGCCTAAGGAGGTGATGAATTGAGGCTGTCCGAGCGATCAACGCAACCCACGAAACCGGCTGTGGCAGGTCGGGCGCGACAACGACACAGATCATAATGGTACTTCTTCACGGCTCCCTAAAGACTTGGGGAGAGTTCCTGCGGCGTGCGTCTGCTCTGGCAAAGCGGCGGCGTATGCGGGGCTATGATGTGGTTATGCTATCCGCAGCCTGTAACAGCCCCGCTCTGTTCGTTCAGGGCTTGCCGGGGGGCGTGGCAAATACGGCAGCTAATCGAAATCAGATACAATGGGCCGGGTCTGTGACTTTAAGAGCGCAGGCCCGACTTATTCATGTGGTTTCGATAAAAGAAAACAGAAATCACGGAAAGGGGGAATAAATGCGGCATTATCTCCGGCAAAAGGCAAAGTAACACGCTGAAAGTTATCTCACGGTATGGTATAATCAGAAAGGCAGATTTTTGAAAACAGTACAAAGGTGGTATGCACATGAAAATATTATATGTTACAGATTTGCATGGGGATAAAAACAAATACAGGAAATCGCTGGACATTGCCGTTGAGAAAAATATCAGCGTCATTGTGAATGGCGGGGATATGCTCCCTAAACTTGGCGAAAGGCACCTGGAGCAGCCCATATTCATCAATGAGTTTTTGAAAGGCTATTTTTCAGAACTTCAAAGACACGGCATTACATATCTCGCCATGTTAGGAAATGATGATCTCCTGTCGGTGGATGGGCTGTTTGATACAGTTTGCGGGGAATATGAAAATGTTCATAATATAGCCGGCAAAAAGGTTCGTATCGGTGGATATGAATTTATTGGCATGAATCATATTTTAGACCACCCTTTCGGCTGTAAGGACAGGGTTGTTACGGAAACACATTATATTCCGCAGAGGCAGCTAAGCCCTGTCGCCGGTATTTCTAATGAGTATGGTTATGACAGGATATATAACTGGCTGGAATATTCAAGGACAGAGCTTCCGTATATGTGCGACATTCTGAATGATCTGCCTGAACCGGAAAACCCGCAGCAGACAGTCTATGTGATGCACATGCCTCCTGCCGGGTTAAGGCTGGGGCAGCTTTTGTATCAGGATTTGGATATAGGCTCTGTGGATATTTACGAGTTTCTGAAAGAGAGGCAGCCGCTGCTCTCCCTGCACGGGCATATTCACGAAAGCCCTGATACGCAAAAAGGAAGGTGGATAAACCAGATACGCAGCACAGCCTGTATTCAGACGGGCCAGACAGAGCTTCACGATAACGATATGGTCTATGCGGAGATTGACCTGCAAAGCAGGGAATACTCGCGGAAGGTTATAAATGTAAAATGACAGGAAAGCACCAGTGATGGTGCTTTTTTGTTACCCGGAAATGAGGTGGAACATGGAGAACCAAAAACAGTCAGAAACAGTCCAGATTGGGAATACGACATTTTATGTGACCGCAACTTTTTCTGGAACGGTTCAACTGCAGCATTTGATAAAAAGGCTGATACAGCAGGAAATCGAACAGGAAAACATTTCAAATTAGCCGAAAAAACAGCGCAGCAAATAGCTGAAAAAAGTTTGGAAACATGGTATAATCATAGAGTACAGAGTAGTTTGTTTGCTGTTGGAAAGGAGTAGAGATGTTAAGACAGCAGACAAAACTTCCAGTTAGATTATATGCACGTTTATCCAAGGATGACGGGGACGCAGACAAGGAAAGCAACAGCATTACCAACCAACTGCAGATGTTGAGGTATCACGCAAAGGAAAAAGGATTTGAGGTAATCGGCGAATATGTGGACGACGGCATTTCCGGGACCACCTTCGACCGGCCCGACCTGAACCGTATGATTAAGGATGCTATGGACGATACGAGGCCAACCGGAATCATGGTTAAGGATATGTCGCGTTTCGGGCGCAACAACGCCATGTTCATGTACTATGTGGAAGAAATTTTCCCCAACAATGACATTCTGTTTATTGCCCTGAATGATGATGTTGACACACGGTTTGATGAAAATGAAATGATGCCATTCAAATCCATTATGAATGAGTATTATGCCCGTGACACATCAAAGAAAATCCGCAGCGTCAAGAAAACAATGGCTTTGAATGGCGGGTTTTGCGGTTCCTTTGCCCCATATGGCTATATGGTCGATCCAAAGAACAAGCGCCAGTTGCTGGTTGACCCGGAAACAGCGCCTACCGTCAAGCGAATTTTTGAATTATCGAAGCAGGGCAACAGCGTACACCAGATTGCAAGAACTCTATGCGAGGATGGAATCTTAATCCCACGGGCATATCGGGCAATGAAGAACGGCACGCTGGACACAAGCACCGGATTCAAGTTCCCGACAGATTGGGTGGGGAAAAATGTAAAAATGATTTTGGAGAATCAAGTGTACCTGGGTCACATGGTATCTCACAAGACACAGACAAAATCATTTAAGAACAAAAAACTGGTATCTGTCCCTAAAGAGGAATGGATCATAGTCCGAAATACCCATGAGGCTATCGTGGACGAGGAAACCTTTGAGCTGGTGCAGAAATTTATCAGTGTGAAGAAACGGCCTAATAAGACAGGCTGCCCCAATATGTTTGTGGGACTTGTGAAGTGCCCGGACTGTGGCCGCAATATGGCGTTCTCCAATCCAAACGGGAGAGACCCCCGGTTCCGCTGCAGGACCTATGCGAGAAACAGCAATCTTTGTACGACGCACGCAATCTCGTATGACGCATTACAGCAGATTGTTATGGGCGACATTCAGAAGCACATTAAGAGCATGGAGGCCCTGGGCGATCAGTTTATCGAGGAAATGCACGAATTGAGCGAGAAAGGCGGCGGCCAGAAAATCAAGCAATTCAGGAAAGACCTGGAAATAGCTGAAAAGAGGATTGCAGAAATTGACAATGTGATTATGAAGCTCTTTGAGCAGAATGCCCTAGGTAAGATTACAGACGAGCGCTTCGAGAAAATGTCATCGGCTTATGAGAACGAGCAGAAAGAGCTTACCCACAAGAGGGATGACCTGAAAGCAAGGATCAGGGCCGAGGAAAAGAAAACCCAGAGTACCAATCAATTTCTGGAAACCATACGTAAATATGAAACTGTAACCGAGCTGAACCGTTCTATGCTGGTGGAGCTGATAGATAGCATTTATGTGTATCAGGCGGAGGGAACCGGCAGAGATCGTAAGCAGAAAGTAGAAATTAACTATCGTTTCCTTGCGGGGTCTCAATGTGGTATTGCCTGAAGGGAATGGAAGGAGCACGCGCATATGGTTAGATTTGATTTTGAAAAAGGAATTAAAATTAGTTGTAGACTGGAATAAGGTTGACAAAGAAGACTATTTGCCTGCAATGGAAAGAAGTCCAATTAAAGATGTGGAAATTAAGGTTTTACTGAAGGAAGCATTAACAGATCAGATAGATGATAGGGAGGTATATATGAAAGGCATTGATGTAAGTTATTATTATGAGGGATATAATACCTTTAAGACAGAAGAATTATAGGATGGACGCACTTTAATAAGCTGTCTATATTCAGTCCGACAAAATAGCAATATCTATAAACCAAGGCAAGATCCCTGTAGAGCGATAGAATATTGCCGAAAGAATAGGATTGCAGGACGATAATCAGAAAAAGGAGCCCCGATTGAAAGAATACAGAGAGGATGAAAGATTCGGATATTTCCTGAAAGAGCATCGGATAAAGTATGCGATTACTCTGGAACAGCTGTCGGAAGGACTGTGCTCCGCCAGTGAGCTGGCGCGGATTGAGGTGGGTACGCGAGCCGCGGGGAAGGCACTGCAGGACAGGCTTCTGCAGCGCCTGGGCATATCGCCGGACGTCTATGAATGCCTTCTCTTCCAGGAGGATTACATACCATGGAAAAAGCGGCAGCAGCTGCTGTACCTGACAGCCCGGGGGAGCAGGGAGAAAGCATACCGGCTTCTTGAGGAATATCGGGAGCAGTATGAGGTAAAAGCAGAAAAGGATGTGGACAGACGGCTGGAACGGCAGTTTTGCCTGAGCATGGAAGCTCAGCTTCTGCAAAGCGGGGATGTGACAGAAGTACCGGACGGAATCTGGCAGCAGGAAAAAAGACAACAGGAAAAGGCGGGGGATTTATTCAGAGAGGCCCTGGAGCTGACGGTAAATTCTCCCTCCGAGGGGATCCGTGGGAGAGTCTGCTCCGTGCAGGAGCTGAATCTGCTGCTGGAGTGGATTTATCATGAGAGGCCGCAGAACAGGGAGGAATATTACAGGGAGCTTCTGTATCAGATTGGGGACTCCAGGTTCGATGCGGTCAGCCGGGCAAAAATATACCCCAAAGTGGTATATTATCTGTGCCGGGACGGACTGGCCCTGAGAAATTGGGGGCTGGGGGAGAAGGCGGACGGTCTGGCGCTGTGTGAGGAGGCCATGGACAGACTGCGGGCGGCCGGGCGGCTGCATTATCTGTGGGAGATTCTGGGGATGTCAGAGGAGCTGGCCCGGGAGATTGCCGCAGGGCAGCGGGCTGCGGGAGCGCCCGGAAAAGCAGAGGAAGCGGAAAAGAAGATACAGAGGTGGAGAGAGCAGGCCGAGGCTCTGGAAGCGGTGCACGGGGAGTTTGGAGTCCCTGTTGAGACGAGAGATTTCTGCTGGCTGTATGATAACTTCTCGGAATCTCAATGAATGTGATTCTAACTGAAAATTGACAACTGAATATGGTGCAGGAAAAGAAATTTGAGAAAAATGGACATAAACATTGGACATAGTGGGTACTATGCCTTGAAAAA
>NZ_JANJZD010000050.1 GCF_024623325.1 Acetatifactor muris | reverse complement strand
ACCGGCGATACCGTCAAGAAATATTTGTGAGTTAGCAAGAAACCTGATATAATGGGGGCAAGCGCCCATCCGGGGCAGAAAGGCAGGGAGAAACATGCACATCAGCTACAAACCGCTCTGGCACACACTGATAGAGCGCAACATGAGGAAAGAAGATTTAAGGCTTGCCGCTGGCCTGACCACAAATATGATTGCCAACATGGGCAAAGAAGGGAAACATATCAGCATGGACACACTTGCCCGTATTTGTGAAACACTGGATTGTGGCATTATGGACGTGATTGAGCTGGCCAGTGACGAGCCTTCCGCCACAGGAGGGAACGATAATGGAAAAACTGAAAGAAAGAATCACAGAGAACGGCATTGATTATATTCTGGCAGGTGATTACTATATCCCGGACTTGAAGCTGCCGGAGGAGAACCGCCCCATCGGACGCTATGGGAGGCTGCACCGGGAATATCTCAAACAGGAGCATCCGGCACGGTACAGTTCCCTTATTTTGACCGGGACATTATGGATATACCTTGCCGACCTGAACGAGCAGGCGGAAGAACGGCTTAACTTAATCATTGAGCAGATGAAAGCCGCCGAAGGAGTGACCGAGGAACTGAAAGCCCGGAACCAGCTTGAATGGGTAGGCCGGATGAACAATATCCGCAACCGGGCAGAGGAAATCATAAACAGTGAGTTGATTTATATTTGATTGGATGTGGAAAGACCAGCCGACTACCCGGCTGGTCTTTCTAACCTTCCCTGCGCTCCAATACCGCCCGAATCATGGCAACGGCGATTTCCTGCTGGCTGGGCGACGTGCTTTCCCACAGCTCTGCCAGCTCCCGTATCTTGCTGACCTCATTATCTTCCAGCGCATCCCGCAGCAGATAATCAGGGGAGATTTTCAGTGCGTTGCAGATATTGATAAATACGGGCAGACTGGGAACCTTTATCCCGCCTTCAATCTGCCGGAGGTAAGTTGCGTTGATATTGCACAGCTCCGAGAGCCTGTCCGCCGTGAATCCCCGGTCTTTCCTCACCATGTTGATACGTTTGCCTAATCCTTTACCTTCCATAATGCCACCCATTTCATAAGCTATTAGCATTTATTTTGTACACTTTTAGACTACATCACACTTAGGGATTGCAATAGATTCTAAAAGACTATATAATATTAGCTAGTAGACTATAAACTATGAAAGGGGAACAACAGAATGGAACTGAACTATTTTAGGGACAGGCTTTTTGATTTACTAAACGACAGTGAAGGGATGGGGATTGTTGACCTGAACGCAGATGAGCGGAACAGCCTGCTCACTGTCAGGACAGAGGACGGGAATGTATTTGAAATCGTATGCCGACAGGCAGCGGGGAAGGAGGACGGATGGACGACCGCAAACTGACTGTATGCTATGGACGTGGCAATTACAAGCAATCTCCGCCGCAGATTCTTTTACAAGGTAAGTGGCTGGAACAGGCTGGATTCTCCGCAGGGGACAAAATCACCGTGAAATGCCAGCAGGGGCAGCTTATCATCACAAAAAACGGAACAAGAGCAGATTCAACAGAATAATGTTTATGATACAATGATTTTTTCGGAAAATCTATTCCCTCTGGAAAGTGACTGCGGTATAATGAAGCTATCGACAAATCGGAATAGGGAGGTAAATTTATATGAGTGATTTTGCTATTCGTTTTCTTAATAGTGAAGGGGAACCTATTACACAAGAAACTGTAGACAAACTGGTGTGCAAAATTCGGGAAAATCATTGTAGGTCTGCATGGTTAGCTTTGGATGAATATGGCGAAGAGGATTTTCTATCTGTAGATATTGAGAATGATTGGGCGGCTCTGGCTTTTAACACATATGGTGAAGATGAAGAGGCTCATATGTATATGCCTGTCAATTCCGAATATGGTACATCCAAAGAGGACGCTCCTGTAAATATCAGCGGACAGACTCCAGTTCTCAAGCGAAATGCGCTCAATGATTTGAATCTGGTTGCTGAATGTGTTCTCCATTTTGCTAAAACAGGAGAGCTGTATCCAAAGTTGAAGTGGGAGGAAGTAGCGTAAAAAACACAACTTCCAGTTTGTGCGCTTAAAAATTGAATAAGAACCACCCAAAATGCCGTTGCATGGAAAAATCCCAAGCAACGGCATTTCCTTATCTCCGTTTCATTCTGCTCAACGGTGAATCCTTATATGCCGGAGTTTTCTTCATAACATTTTTCAGAACCGTGCGCTCCTGCTCCGACAGCTTCTCATACCGGATTTGTAGCTGCGTACACATCAGGGCAGTGAACACATCCAGATAGGAACCCGGCACGGCCAGCGCCTTCTTTGCGTCCTTGATTAGCTTCATGCCATTGGAGCCGTCCGGCGCACTATCCGTATCATTCTTGTGCGTTTCCCTTATGGCATGGAGGATAGTGTCCCAAGTCCGGTGCGTGACCTGACAGAAATAATCTTCTTCCTGTACCTGCATAGCTTCCAACGCCTTTAACGCAGCATCTTCCTCCACCGGCTGATATTGGGAAAGGACTTGCCCCCGCAGGACTTCCAGAAGGCTGTTGAAGTTTTGGAAGTGGGCGGTTGCCACACCATCTACATAAATTTCCGTGTCCGTCATCAGGGTAATAAAATCCTCATGTGTGGCAATCTCACACAGCAGCCGGTTGTTGATACGCCCGCTTTTCAACAGCTCCACCATGCTGTCACTCAAATGCAGCTCCGTAAGTTCCATGCCCGGATGGTTCCGGTTCTCTGTCAAGCAGAGCAGGTAATCCGTTGACACACCGTAAAACTTTGCCAGCTCCACAAGGTTTTTGTGGCTGATTTCCTTTAGTTCGTCATTCTCATAGCTTCCCAAGGCTGATTTGGAAATCCCCGTAACCGCCGCCAGTTCCTCTAATTTTAAATGCCGCTCCGTCCTTAAATCCTTTAACCGCTCCTGAACCGTTATCCCCTGTTTCATGGCTTCCTGCTCCTTTCCAGCGGCCAGCTTTTGCCGCCATCCCCATTGTACCACATATCCATGCCGGGCGCATTTCCCTTTGTGATTCTTTTCAAAGGCGCAAAATGCGCTTTTGATTTGCCCGGATTTTCAGAAGTGCAAAATGCACATCTGATTTTTGCACCCGTCCAGCAGGAAGCCTTTTCCGCAATCGTGGAATTTTTCAGATTTTGGGCTTCATTCCTGATTCGTGGACATACGGCACATGGTACAAAAATGTCATATGATATAGGCAGTTCATCGATGGATTATTCCAATCGAATGACCGGCCTGTATGGGATATGCTCCCCGGCGATGTAACGCAACGACTTCCGGCAGGGAAACGGAGGAACCCTGACCGGAACGAGCGTACCAAGGAGAGCGAAACGCCGCCAAAGACGGGGGCAGGAACGACAGCAGAGGGAACCGGCAAAATGAACACCGAAACGATACCGAAACACAACAATTTCACGGGGCATAGTCTGCCCTGTCCGTAATACTAAGGGGGATTTTGGGGCGGCTCTACGGCTGTATTTCCCCTGAAAATCGCCCCGAAACGATACACAAAAAACCACTGCCCGCCCATTCCGGCTGTTACTGCTGAATCGGGCGGTTTTTCTATGAAGGAGGCACCATGCCGAGAATGTCAAAGAAGTTGAAGAAAGAGCTTGCTTTCTTCCTGAACGACCGGGGGCGCAGAAGCTACAATGAACTCTGCCGGAAATGCCAGCATGAATGTAAGCAGGGTTTCCGGGCTGTCATTATCGACTGCCCCCGCTACCAATCCAAACGAGCCAAAAGGAGGACACCATCCAATGAATTGTGAATTTATGATAGCCAGTACGCCCCTGCCGCCCTGTATGCCGCTCCCAAAGGCAATGCTCCGGCTTCCGGTCAGCAATACGGCAAAGGTCATGTACGCCCGCCTGTTGGATGAAATCCTGACAAGGGGAACCGAGGACAGCAACAGGATTCTGTTCATCCGCTTCCCCGTCATGGAGATAGCGGCGGCACTCTCCCGAAGCCCCCAGACCTGCAAGCGTTCACTGAACGAGCTGGAACAGGCCGGGATGATTATGCGTGTCCGTCAGGGCATCGGGGAGGTCAGCCATATGTATATCCTGCTCCCGAAGGAGGACACCGCCCATGAATGAAAAGCTGGAAAAACTGAATCAGGAAATTGAAAAGACCGAAGCCAGACTGCGGCGGGCGCAGCATAAGGAGAAAATGCTGGAACACCAGATAAAGACGCTGAACCGGAAGGAACGGACACACCGGCTATGTACCAGAGGGGCTATGCTGGAAAGCCATCTCCCCCACCCGGAATCCGTGACGGATGGGCAGGTCAGCACCATCTTAAAAGTCCTGTTCTGCCGGAGCGACACCAAACGTCTTGTGGAACAGGTTCTTGCAGAAAACTGGAAGGAGGACGCAGAGTGAAATTTTCAAAAAGTGAACTGGACATCATCTATCAATATGCCGCACCGACCAAGGCGGAAACCCTTGCGGGCATGAAAGAAACCGTGCCGGTGATAAAGGACTTACTGACAAAGGCAATCGTGGAGAACGCCATCCGAAAGCTGGAAAAGATACCGGAGCCGGAGTGCAGCCAGTTTGTTGCCGCCACAAAAGCCCGGTTCCTTGCAGAGCGTGACAATTCCATCCGCCAGCGGCTTGCGGCGGCAAAGGCACAGGAGCCAATCATGCAGGGGCATGACCTGTTAGGGATAGAACGGTTCCACCCGGAAACCCGGCACATGATTACGCTGGAAGTACAGAAGCAGTGCTTTGTCGGTTTTAAGGGGGAGCGGTTCCGTTTCTTCCTCTCCGATGAAGGCTACCGGAACGCAAAACGCA
Organism: Acetatifactor muris; assembly: GCF_024623325.1. GTDB lineage: Bacteria > Bacillota > Clostridia > Lachnospirales > Lachnospiraceae > Acetatifactor > Acetatifactor muris. Next base: position 23,498 of record NZ_JANJZD010000050.1, on the reverse strand, counting down.
GCGAGCAGGAAGGGGAAATCAAGATAAAGAGTCATGCTGCCGTTGTCGCCGGGAAGCTCTATCCCGACAAGAAGCCGAAACAGCAGGAACGGTAAAAAGCCCGTTCCAGAATCAAAGTGCGCCGGGCGCGTCTTGATTTTGCAAGGGAAGTTTTAACGTGGACGAGTCAGGCGCGCTCACATTGGCGGCTTTCCATGTGTGAAAAATCAGAACGAGCCGGGCGCGTTCTGATTTATGCCGCCTATGGCGTAATTGGTACGGCTGATTTCCAACTGCCATAAACTCCACTTGCAATTTTGGCTTCCAAAGCGACAAGCTGGAAAATCCCCCTCTGAAAGAGGGCGCAATTATACACCACCCAGAGGTTGGTGAATTGCGTTCTCCGAAGGCTCCTTGCCGGAGGGCTGTGATTTTCCGCAGTCATGGTCTGCTCCAAATCAAACAGGGGACGCTACGCTTCCCCTGCACTGGCTGCCGCCAGCTACCCTTTTGCCTTTGAATAATCGAATAAATTTATTAGTTTTTTGTTGTGCTTATTCTATAATGATATTGACATAAATAAAAAAATATAGTAGAATATGCACAAAAAGAGGAAAAGGGAGGGATACTGATGATTTTATAAAATAAGCCGTAATTGTAATCTATGTGTAATAATGATTAAGGAGGATACCCATGAAGAAGTTTTTAACATTTTTATTAACTTGTGTTCTTTTTATTACATCTTCAATGCCAGTTTTTGCAATGACAAATGATAAAGTTTCTACAGAAACGCAAGTTGAAATTCCAGTTTTACAGTTTGACAGTAAGGAAGATTTTGAACAATATTGTTATACTCTTTCAAAAGAGAAATCAACCAGAGGGGCAACCGTTATTTATGCTTCCGTGATTAGAGATGGCACAAGTGAGGATTGTGAGTTATACCTATTGTGGGAAGGTGACGAAATGTACAATGCTTTTAGATATAAAAAAATACAGGTTAAAAGTGCTAACCTATTATCAAGTAAAGTTTATAAAACATTTGGAGACGGCACCAATTACACTACCAAAAATACAACCGCTGCGTCTGTTGGGTCTGTAAAAATAGGTGATTTCAAATTAGATAGTGATATTGAAAAAGTTAAAGTAACTTCAAAAGGCTTACAGGGGTATAATATGAAATCTCTATCATGGTTATCAGGAGTAGAATTTTCGGGAACTGTTACCATTAATTAAGCAGGAAAAATATATATTATGAAGCAAAGATATGAATTTATAAGAAATTATAAATCTCAAATTATTCCGGGTTTTAAATCTTTTGAGGAAACATTGAAATGGTTGTCTGAAAAAGTTGATATTATAGAAATACCATTAAGTAGTTTTACAAATTTCTTTTTAGAAAGCCAAAAATTTAATGCTATAAATGCAATTACTAATAACAATTTGCATTTATCTTCAGAAGATTTTGAGTTTATAGCATACAAATTACTATCTACATCAAAAAATGAGGCTTATAATGAAAAATTAGAAGATGAAAAATTTGTTTATATTTTATTTGAGCTAAGAACAAGGTATGTTATAAGCAATAGTGCTAAACTTCAATTAGAAATAGTGATTCAGCAAGGTATTGGTCAATATGATTATGAAAATAATACAGAATATTTGTTGTATTATATTAGCTGTATTGATAGACTAAAAAACAAGGAATATTAAGCAATAAGCAGGAAATCTGAAAAAAGGTCTCCTGCTTTTTTTCTGCCCGGAATCCGGGAGAAAGGAGGGCGCACACTTGCCATGCCCGCACTGTAAAATCACAATCATTAAGCGGAGCAACAATGAATCCGCTGTTTCTGCCGCCGCCTACCAGAGCGGCGAGAAACTGTTCTCTGAATACGACCAAGAGCAGAAACACTATCCCTACAAGAACGAAGTCACCCACAAAGAAATCATGCTCCCGCCCCATGTGCCGCCGGAGTATGCAGACCGCAATACTTTATGGAACTCTGCCGAAGCACAGGAAAAGCAATGGAACTCCCAGCTTGCCCGGAGGTTCGTGCTTGCCATCCCAAGGGAAATCCCATCGGAACAGCACGCCGACCTTATCCGTGACTACTGCCGGGAGTTTTTTGTTTCCAAAGGCATGATAGCCGATTTTGCCATCCATGACAAAGGGGACGGCAACCCCCACGCCCATATCCTGCTCACCATGCGGGCGATGGACGAAAAAGGCAGATGGCTCCCCAAATGCCACAAGGTATATGACCTTGACGGGAACGGCGAAAGAATCCGGCTCCCGTCCGGCAGATGGAAAAGCCACAAGGAGAACACCGTAGACTGGAACGACCGGAAGTATGCCGAAATCTGGCGGCAGGGATGGGCGGACACGGCCAACCGCTATCTGGAAGCCAACGACCGCCCGGAACGGCTTGACCTGCGCTCCTATGCCCGACAGGGGATTGATAAAATCCCCACCGTCCACATGGGGCCAGCCGCCTGCCAGATGGAGAAGAAAGGAATCCAGACCAACGTTGGCAACCTGAACCGGGACATCAAAGCCGCCAACTCCCTCATGCAGTCCATCCGCCAGATGGTGCGCCACTTAAAAGGCTGGATTGCCGATTTAAAAGAGAAAAAAGCCGCCCTGATGGAAGCATTGGAGCAGACGAAGGAACCGACCATACCGGAGCTGCTCTCACAGTATTTAGAACTGCGGAGCGGACAGCGTGCCGACTGGACTTCCAGAGGGAAGCTCAAAGGCACAGTTGCCGACTTCAACAGGGTACAGGCGGCAATGGAGTTTCTGCGGGAAAAAGGAATCTCCACCATAGAGAGCCTTGACACCCGGCTGGACGAAATCAGCCAGACCGCCGTTTCTGTCATGGAGAGCGTGAAAAAAAGCGAGAAGCGTATCAAAGCCATCGACACCATGTTGTCCTATATTGACAAATACGAAGCAAACAAGCCAGTCCATAAGGAGTACGCCGCTATCGGCTGGAAGAAGAAAAAAGAGCAGTTTGCAGAGAGCCACCGGGAGGAACTGGACGCTTACCATGCCGCCATCCGGTATTTTAAAGCCAACCTGAAAGGCAATTCCTACTCTCGCAAAGATTTGGAAGCGGAACGGGAACAGCTTGCTTCTGCCCTGCCGGAACAGGGGGAGGAACTGGAAGCGGTTCAGGCAGATGTAAAAGTGCTGCGGGATGTGCGCCGCTGGCTCAATCAGGTATTGCCATCCGAGCAGTACCGACAGACCGCCGAGCCGGGGAAGAAACCGTCCGTACAGGGGAACCTGAAAGGGCGGCAGGAACGCATCCGGCAGGAGCAGGCAGAGAAACGCCAGCCGCCCCGGACACAGAAACAACAGAATATGGAACTTTAAACAGGCACTTGTTTTGTGATTGTAAATCGCTGGCAAGTGCTTGTTCATTTGAACAAGACGGATTTACAGACAACGTGAACGACATTGTGTCGCTCACGTTGGGATTATCAGGAGGGAACGCCTATTGAACGTATTTGAAGCCGTGAAACAGTCCGTCACCACAAGGCAGGCTGCGGAGCGTTACGGAATCAAAGTAAACCGGAATGGGATGTGCGTCTGTCCATTCCATAACGATAAGAACCCAAGCATGAAGGTTGACCGCCGCTTTTACTGTTTCGGCTGCGGAGCCACCGGGGACGTGATTGACTTTGTTTCCCGGCTCCACGGTATCGGCAGTAAAGAAGCCGCACTCATGCTGGCACAGGACTTCTCCATCCCCTATGAGGACGGGAGGAACGCCGGGAAGCAGCCCATAAGGCCACGCCTGCGGAGGGAAACGGAGGAACAGAAATTTAAGCGCATGGAGCGGCACTGCTTCCGGGTGCTGTCCGACTATTACCATCTTCTGCGCCGCTGGAAGGAAGAATACGCCCCCAAACAGCCGGATGAAGCATGGAATCCCCGGTTTATAGAAGCCCTGCAAAACATGAGCCGTCTGGAATATCTGATGGACGTACTTCTATCGGGGGAACTTCCAGAGCGGGCAGCCCTTATCACAGGACACGGAAAGGAAGTGAGGAACCTTGAAAGACGGATGGCAGAACTTACCGCCCCAGATACGGCAGGAAATAGCGAACATGGCAGACAGCGCAGAGCCGCCCCGGAGCATTGAGGAAGTAAAGGCCATGCTGGAAACCACCGAGAAAGGCGGCTTCCGCAACAGCATGAGCAACTGCCTGACCGTGTTCCAGTGCGACCCGCTCCTTTCTGGGGCGGTTGCCTACAACCTGCTGACCGACCGCACCGATATTTTAAGGCCAATCGGCTACAAAAGAGCCACCGGAAGCCCCATGACCGACACGGACATGAAATATATCCGGCTGTATCTAGAAAAGACCTATGGCCTGACAAGCGAGAAAAAGATACAGGACGCCGCCGACCTTGCCGCCAATGAGAACAGCTACCACCCTGTCCGGGATTATTTAAACGGCCTGACATGGGACGGAACCGGGCGGATACGCTCCTGCCTGCGTCACTTTCTGGGAGCCGGTGAGGACGATTACACATACCAATCCCTGCGCCTGTTTTTGTTGGGAGCCATCCACCGGGCATTTTCCCCTGGCTGCAAGTTTGAAGTCATGCTCTGTCTGGTAGGCGGTCAGGGAGCCGGGAAGTCCACCTTCTTCCGTCTGCTGGCAGTCAAAGACGAGTGGTTTTCGGACGATTTGCGGAAACTGGACGATGACAACGTATACCGGAAGCTGCAAGGTCACTGGATAATCGAAATGTCGGAGATGATTGCCACCGCAAACGCAAAGAGCATAGAGGAAATCAAGTCATTTTTGAGCCGCCAGAAGGAAGTCTACAAGATACCCTACGAAACCCACCCGGCAGACCGCCCAAGGCAGTGCGTGTTTGGCGGCACGTCCAATGCCCTTGACTTCCTGCCCCTTGACCGCTCCGGCAACCGCCGTTTTATTCCCATACAGGTATGCCCGGAGCAGGCGCAAATCCATATCTTAGAGGACGAAGCCGCTTCCAGAGCCTATTTAAACCAAGTGTGGGCGGAAGCGATGGAGATTTACAAAAGCGGCAGATGGAAGCTGACATTCAGCCCGGAAATGGTGCGCTATCTAAAGGAACATCAGCGGGACTTTATGCCGGAGGACACCAAAGCCGGGATGATACAGGCTTTCCTTGACAGCTACCCCGGCGATACGGTCTGCTCCAAACAGCTATACAAAGAAGCCCTGAACCATGATTTTGACGAGCCGAAACAATGGGAAATCCGGGAAATCAACGAGATAATGAACCAGTGCGTCACCGGCTGGAAGTATTTCTCCAATCCCCGGATGTTTGCCGGATACGGCAGACAAAAAGGATGGGAACGGGAGCAAAAGGCAAAAGCTGACGCTTGCGCCTTGACAACGGACACCGGCAACGGGGCGGGAAAAACCCCGGAGGGATTTATGCCGGTGCCGGAGCAGATGGAACTTCCATTCTGAAAAAATCCGGCAAAAGACAGCCCGTTGCACACTTCGTTGCTATCCCGTTGCCGGGCCGGTTGCCGGGGAAAATCCCGTAACTATCGGCTTTTCTCCCCTTTAACAACCAAAGCAACAGAAAAATAAAAGAAAAAGTATAAAATAACCCAACTGCCAGACAAGGATTCGTTCCAAGGTTTTTTGAAGCCCGTTGCCGGACTTCGTTGCCGACCTTCCCTGTCTGGCTGTTTTCATGTATGGAGGACAACTGCCTATGGCGAAAAATAAAACAGAGATTCATGTCACCACAGTATTTGACGGCGAGCTGGACGCTACGGACGTTTTCGTGAGCCTTATCGCACAGAAGCACAGCAGAAAAATAGATAAAGAATATCTTGCTAAAACACAAGAAATGAGATATAATAAAGACGAGGTTCAATGTGACCGTGTTCCGTCTGGATTGTGCGGGTAAACGGTTATGATGAACACTTTTGAATATGCAGGGATGGACACACTTCTTGCCGGGAGCTTCCGGGCGGCTATCTATTGCAGGCTGTCCAAGGACGACGACCTTGACGGGACGAGTGCCAGCATCGAGAACCAGCGGGATATGCTGGAAAAGTTCTGCCAGAAGCAGGGATGGGAGGTTACGGCAGTCTATCAGGACGATGGCTTTACCGGCTTGAACATGGAACGCCCCGACCTGAAACGGATGTTGAAAGCCATTGAGCGGAAACAGGTAAACCTTGTCATTACAAAGGATTTATCGAGGTTAGGACGGAACTACTTGCAGACCGGGCAGCTTATCGAGGATTTCTTCCCAAGGAACGGCGTGCGCTATATCGCCATGAATGACGGCATCGACACCATGCGGGACAACAACGACATTGCGCCCTTTAAAAATATCCTGAACGAGATGTACAGCAAGGATATTTCCAAGAAAGTCCATTCTTCCTATGTGCTAAAGGCGCAGAAAGGGCAGTTCACCGGCTGTATCGCCCCATTTGGCTACAAGAAAGACCCGGAGGACAAGAATCACCTTCTCATTGACGGGGAAACCGCCCCCGCTGTCCGGCAGATTTTTGGGTGGGCATTGGAAGGGAGAGGCCCCAACTACATCCGGCGCAGGCTGGAGCAGCAAAAAATCCCCTGCCCCACATGGTGGAACCGGAAGCGGGGACACCGGAACATCCGCACCAAATGGGAAAAGAAAGACCCGGAAAACGGGCGGTACGTCTGGGACTTCTCCGTGATTAAGGAAATCCTGATGAACCCCGTCTACACCGGCGCAATCGCTTCCCAAAAGACCGAGTACCGCTTTAAAATCGGCACTATCCGGGATAAGAAGCCGGAGGACTGGATTGTGGTGGAGGGGACGCATGAGCCGCTGGTGGACAAAAAGGACTTTGCGATTGTGCAGGAAAAACTGAAATCCCGCCAGCGACCGGGCAAATCCGGGGAAATCAACCTCTTTGCAGGGCTGATAAAATGCGGGGAGTGCGGAAAGGCTCTCACCATCCGCACCACGCATGAGAAGTTCCCGAAGCGTATTTTCTCCTGCAAGACCTATAATGCCTATGGGAAGCAGCACTGCACACAGCACCGGGTTGAATTTGACACGCTCTATTCTCTTGTGCTGAACAAAATCCGGGAGTGCGCCGCCGCTGCCCTGACAGACAGTGAAGCAGTAGCCGGACGGCTGACCGATACCTGCCATGCCAGGCAGAAAGACCAGCGGGAAGCGATGGAGCGCACCCTTGCCAAAGACGAAGAACGGATTGAAATGCTGGAAAAAATGGTGCTTCGGCTCTATGAGGACATGGTAGCCGGACGAATCACAGAAGCAAACTTCAATCTCCTGCTGGAAAAGACACAGAAGGAACAGGCGGAATTAAAAGCCAAGGTTGAGGAAGGCCGGAAACGCCTTGCCGATGAAATCCGGCTTGCCGTGGACGCAAGGCAGTGGGTGGAATCCATACAGGAATACCGGGACATCACCGTGCTGGACGCTTCCATCCTGAACCGCCTGATGAAAGAAATCGTTGTCCATGAAACCATAGACAGCGACAAGACAAGACACATTTCCATCGAAATTCATTTTAATCTCAAACCCATACCGGAAGTGGAGCAGGTCACAGGCTGACCGCTCCCCGCTCCGGGGAGGTTCTTTAAAAACTCCATATATATTTCTTGACGTGCCGCCGCCCGCCAGAAAGCTGTATTGTTCCTACTAATTGGGGATAACACAGCTCATGGCGGGCGGCGGCGTTGCCCTCATCGGCATGGTGCTTGTACCCCTGCTCTCCGGTCTGTTCGGCTAATCCCCGCACCGGAAACAACCCATACCTTTGCCCCTCCCGCAGACGCGGGAGGGGCGGAAAGGAGGTAGCACTGTATGGATTTTCTGCTGGATGCAATCACCACCTGGCTGAAAGAAATGCTGGTGGGCGGCATAATGAGCAACCTTTCCAGTATGTTCGATTCGGTCAACAACCAGGTGGCGGACATATCGGGGCAGATCGGGCAGACGCCCCAGGGCTGGAACGCGGGTATTTTCAGCATGGTACAAAGCCTTTCGGAAACGGTCATTCTCCCCATAGCAGGCGTGATCCTGGCCTTTGTAATGACGCTGGAGCTGATTCAGATCATCACCGACAAGAACAACTTCCACGATATTGAAACCGCTGTGTTTTTCAAGTGGATATTCAAGACCGCCTGTGCCATCCTCATTGTCACCAACACCTGGAATATTGTTATGGGCGTGTTTGATGTGGCCCAGGGCATCGTGGCCCAGGCTTCCGGCGTCATCGGCGCGGACGCTTCCATCGACATTTCCTCCGCGATGGCGGATTTGGAGCCGCTGTTCGGGCTGTGGTTCCAGTCCCTGTTTATCGGCCTTACCATGTGGGCGCTGACCATCTGTATTTTTATCGTCATTTATGGCCGTATGCTGGAAATATATCTCGTCACCTCGGTCGCGCCGGTCCCGATGGCCGCTATGATGGGCAGGGAATGGGGCGGCATGGGGCAGAATTACCTGCGTTCCCTGATGGCGTTAGGCTTTCAGGCGTTCCTCATTATGGTCTGCGTGGCAATCTACGCGGTCCTGGTGCAGAACATCGCCACCGACGAGGATACGATTGCCGCCATCTGGTCCTGTGTGGGATATACAGTCCTGCTCTGCCTGACCCTCTTTAAGAGCGGCAGCATGGCAAAGGCAATCTTCCAGGCCCACTGACGAAAGGAGTGTGCAAAAATGGCTTATGTACCAGTACCCAAAGACTTAACGAAGGTCAAGACAAAGGTGGCCTTCAACCTCACCAAGCGGCAGTTAGTCTGCTTTGGCAGCGGGGCGCTGATTGGCGTGCCGCTTTTCTTTCTGATTCGGGGGCCAGCCGGGAACAGCGCCGCCGCCCTGTGCATGATGCTTGTCATGCTGCCCTTTTTCCTGCTGGCGATGTACGAGAAGAACGGCCAGCCGCTGGAAAAGATCATCGGCAACATGATCCGGGTATCCTTTCTCCGGCCCCGGCAGCGCCCCTACCAGACCAACAACTTCTATGCCGTATTGGAGCGGCAGGACAAACTCGACAAGGAGGTGTATGACATTGTTTACGGCAAAGAAAAACCGGACAAACGGCAGAGCGCCGGAGGGCGAAGGGCCAATGCCGGTGAAAAAGAAGCTCTCCCGCGCGGATCGGAAGCAGATCGAAGCCGCCATTTCCCGCGCCAGCCGCACTGACCAGAAGGGGATTTCCGCGCAGGACAGCATCCCCTATGAACGGATGTGGCCGGACGGCATCTGCCGCGTGACCGGCTGCTACTATACCAAGACCATTCAGTTTCAGGACATCAATTACCAGCTGTCCCAAAACGAGGATAAGACCGCCATCTTCGAGGGCTGGTGCGATTTCCTCAACTACTTTGACAGCTCCATCCGGTTCCAGCTGTCCTTCCTCAACCTGGCCGCGTCCCAGGAAACCTTTGCCCGGTCCATCACCATCCCGCCCCAGGGGGACGATTTTGACAATATCCGCGGCGAGTACACCCAGATGCTGCAAAACCAGCTGGCAAAGGGGAACAACGGCCTGATTAAGACAAAATACCTGACCTTCGGCATTGACGCGGACAGCATCCGGGCGGCAAAGCCCCGGCTGGAACGGATTGAAACCGACCTGCTCAACAACTTCAAGAGGCTGGGCGTAGTGGCGGAGCCGCTGGACGGGCGGGCGCGGCTGTCCCAGCTGCATGGCGTATTCCACATGGATGAACAGGTTCCCTTTTCCTTTTCGTGGGACTGGCTGGCCCCCTCCGGCCTTTCCACCAAGGACTTCATCGCCCCCACTTCCTTTGAGTTCCGCACCGGCAGGCAGTTCCGCATGGGGAAAAAGTACGGCGCGGTCAGCTTTGTGCAGATTCTCGCGCCGGAATTGAACGACCGGATGCTGGCGGACTTTCTGGATATGGAAAGCTCCCTGATTGTCAGCCTCCATGTGCAGTCCTTAGACCAGGTAAAGGCCATCAAGACAGTCAAGCGCAAAATCACCGACCTGGACCGGGCCAAGATCGAGGAACAGAAAAAGGCGGTCCGGTCAGGGTACGATATGGACATCATTCCCAGCGACCTGGCTACCTACGGAAACGAGGCCAAAAAGCTGTTGCAGGATTTACAGAGCCGCAACGAGCGGATGTTCCTTGTGACCTTTCTGGTGCTGAATACGGCGGACACCGCCAGACAGCTGGGCAACAACGTGTTTCAGGCGTCCAGCATCGCGCAGAAGTACAACTGCCAGCTGGCAAGGCTGGACTTCCAGCAGGAGGAGGGGCTGATGAGCTGCCTGCCTTTGGGACAAAACCAGGTGGAAATCCAGCGGGGGCTGACCACTTCCAGCACCGCCATCTTTATCCCCTTTACCACCCAGGAGCTTTTCCAGAACGGGAAAGAGGCGCTGTACTACGGCATCAACGCCCTGTCCAACAACCTTATCATGGTGGACCGCAAGAAGCTGAAAAACCCCAACGGCCTGATTTTAGGCACTCCCGGCTCCGGCAAGTCCTTTTCCGCCAAGCGGGAAATCGCCAACTGTTTTCTGCTCACCACCGATGACATCATCGTGTGCGACCCGGAATCGGAGTACGCGCCCCTTGTGGAGCGGCTGCATGGGCAGGTTATTAAGATTTCGCCCACCTCCGGGGACTACATTAACCCGATGGACCTAAACCTGGACTACTCGGATGATGAAAGCCCGCTGTCTTTGAAATCCGATTTCATTCTGTCGCTGTGCGAGCTGATCGTGGGCGGCAAGGAGGGCTTGCAGCCAGTCCAGAAAACCATCATCGACCGTTGTGTACGGCTGGTCTACCATGATTACCTGAACGACCCCAGGCCGGAAAATATGCCGGTATTGGAGGATTTATACAACCTTCTGCTGACCCAGGAGGAAAAAGAAGCGCAGTACATCGCTACGGCGCTGGAAATCTATGTTTCCGGCTCCCTGAATGTGTTCAACCACCGGACCAATGTAAACATCGACAACCGCATTGTCTGCTATGACATCAAGGAGTTAGGCAAGCAGCTGAAAAAAATCGGTATGCTGGTGGTGCAGGACCAGGTGTGGAACCGCGTCACCATCAACCGCGCCGCCCACAAGTCCACCCGTTACTACATTGACGAGATGCACCTGCTGCTCAAAGAGGACCAGACCGCCGCCTATACCATTGAAATCTGGAAACGGTTTCGGAAGTGGGGCGGGATTCCCACCGGCATCACCCAGAACATCAAGGACCTGCTTGCCAGCCGGGAGATCGAGAACATCTTTGAGAACTCGGACTTTGTGTATATGCTCAACCAGGCAAGCGGCGACCGGCAGATTTTAGCCAGACAGCTGGGCATCTCCCCGCACCAGCTGTCCTATGTGACCCACTCCGGCGAAGGCGAAGGGCTGCTGTTCTACGGCAACATCATCCTGCCCTTTATCGACCGGTTCCCCAAGGACACCGAGCTGTACCGCATCATGACCACAAAATTACAGGAATTAAAGGAGGGAAAGCAATCATGACTGCACAGAAAATCAAACACAATCCCCGGCTGTTTTTGAAGCGGGCGATGGAGATTCAGCGCCGCCAGCTGCTTCTGGCGATGGCGGACGCGGTAAGCGAGTGCCGTACTGCGGAGAGCATGGCGGCAGAACTGAACGGGGACGGGGAAACCGGCCTGCTCCGCCTTGCGGAAATCTGGTGCTGCCTCTCCCCCGACACCGGCGGCAGGATTATGGAGGGCCGGGGCGCGGAGCTTCTGGCCGATGTGCTGGCGCAGGTCTATGCCTGCCTGATCCTCCGCCCCTTACACACCCCGGCTGGCATGGGCCTCTATGTGGAACTGCTCTATATGATGGAGGCGCTGATGCTGGGGGAATGGTTTGATTAAGGAGCCACGCCTGCGCTTTACGAGGGAGGAACAGACCGACCCGGCGCTGGAAAAGCCGATCCGCCGCGCACAGAAAGCAGCTGTCCGGGCAGACAAGGCGCAGGCCAGGATACCCAAAAAGAAGGTCCGGCAGACCGTTATGGACCCCGATACCGGAAAGAAAACAACGAAACTGACCTTTGAGGAACAGGCAAAGCCGCCCTCCAAGCTGTCCCATGCGGTACGGGGCGCTCCGGCCAACGCGCTGCTTGCCGGGGCGCATAAGGAAATCCGCAAGTCCGAACAGGACAATGTGGGCGTGGAAGGGGCGCACAAGACCGGGCAGGCTGTTGAAGTCAGTGCGCGGCTGGTGCGGGAGGGATACCGCAGCCATAAACTGAAACCCTACCGCGAAGCGGCAAAGGCGGAGCAAAAGCTGGAAAAAGCAAACATCAACGCCCTGTACCAAAAGTCCCTGGCGGAGAACCCCCAGCTTGCCAGCAACCCCCTTTCCCGCTGGCAGCAAAAGCAGGCCATCAAAAAGGAATATGCCGCCGCCAAACGCGCCGGTCAAACGGCTGGGCATACGGCACAGGCCGCAGGCCATACTGCCAAGACCGGCAAGGCGGCAAAGTCCGTCAAAGAAAAAGCGGAACAGGCAGGCCGGTTTGTCATGCGGCACAAGAAGGGATTCCTGATTGCGCTGGCGCTGTTTCTGCTGGTCTGCCTGCTGATGAATACCCTGTCCTCCTGCTCCATGCTGGCCCAGAGCATCGGCTCGGCGGTGTCCGGCTCCACCTATCCCTCCAAAGACGAGGATATGCTGGGGACGGAAGCGGACTATGCCGCAAAGGAGGCGGAACTGCAAGCCGAACTGGACAACATGGAGAGCCTGCACCCAGGCTATGACGAGTACCGGTACAATTTAGACCCCATCGGCCATAACCCCCATGAGTTGGCGGCTTATTTAAGCGCCCTGCTCCATGAATACACGCCCCAGAGCGCGGCGGCACAGTTACAGCGGGTCTTTGACCTCCAATATGTCCTGACACTGACCGAGGAGGTGGAAATCCGCTACCGCACCGAAACCAGCACCGACCCGGAAACCGGGGAAACGACCAGCGAGGAAGTCCCCTATGAATACTACATCCTCCATGTGGAGCTTGTGAACACCCAGATTGCCGCCCTTGCGCCGGAGCTTCTCACCCCGGATGAATATGAGATGTACCAGGTCTACATCACCACCAGGGGCAACAAGCCGCTGCTGTTTGGCGGCGGTTCCCCGGATATGGGAAATTCCGAAGATTTGAGCGGCGTGGAGTTTATAAACGGGACCCGCCCCGGCAATCCGGGACTGGTGGATCTGGCGAAGCGTCAGGTGGGAAACGTGGGCGGCTATCCGTATTGGAGCTGGTACGGCTTTAACAGCCGGGTGGAATGGTGCGCCTGCTTCGTGAGCTGGTGCTATAACCAGGCCGGGAAAAGCGAACCGCGCTTTGCTGGCTGTCAGTCCCAGGGCGTACCCTGGTTCCAGTCGCATGGGCAATGGGGCGGACGCGGATATGCCAACATCGCCCCCGGCGACGCCATTTTCTTTGACTGGGATTTGGACGGTTCCGCCGACCATGTCGGCATTGTGATCGGCACAGACGGGAGCCGGGTCTATACGGTGGAGGGCAATTCCGGCGACGCCTGCAAAATCAAAAGCTATGACCTGAATTACCAGTGCATCAAGGGCTACGGCCTGATGAACTGGAACTAAACCATGTGGGAAGGAGTGTTACAGATGGCAACGAACAAAATCGACCGGATTGACCGGGAGATCGCAAAGACCCGCGAAAAGCTGGCGGAATACCAGAACAAGCTGCGGGAATTGGAGGCGCAGAAAACCGAGGCGGAGAACCTGCAAATCGTCCAGCTGGTGCGGGCGGTCCGCATGACCCCGCAGGAACTGAACGCGCTGCTGTCCGGCGGCGGGATTCCCGGCGTGGGAACGCCTGCGCCAGACGCCCAGGAAAAGGAGGAAAATCACGATGAAATCTAAAAAACTATTGCGGACACTGGCCGCGCTTTGCACCGCCCTGGTTCTTATGGGCGGTTTTTCTGTCCCCGCCTACGCGGGCGGCGGCGGGGAACCGGCTGATGAAACCAACGATTCCAACGTACAGGTGGAGCAGCCGGAGGAAACGCCGCCCCTCACCCCGGATGGCAACGCCACCCTGGTGGACGATTACGGCGGGAACAAGCAGCTGATTACCGTTACCACCAAAAACGGCAACTACTTCTACATCCTGGTGGACCGGGATGACGAGGGAGAAAACACCGTCCATTTTCTCAACCAGGTGGACGAGGCCGATCTGATGGCGCTGATGGAGGACGGGGACAGCGAGGAACCTCCTGCCGTTTGCGGCTGCACCGAAAAATGTCAGGCAGGCGCAATCAACCGGAACTGCCCGGTCTGCGCCTTTACCATGACAAGCTGTACCGGCAAGGCGGCGGAACCGGAGGAGCCGCCTGCAGCGGAGCCGGAACCGGAGAAAAAGTCCGGCATGAATCCGGCTGTCCTGCTTTTGGTTGTGGCTCTGTTAGGCGGCGGGGGCGCGCTCTACTACTTCAAGTTTATGAAGAACAAGCCGAAAACCAAAGGCCCGGACAATCTGGACGATTATGACTACGGCGATGAGGAAGATGAGCTGTGGGAATCCGAGGAGGGCGCGGAGGAGGAACCGGAGGAAAGTGAGGAAGAACCGGAATGACCCGCTTCACCGACAGCCCCTTTGAGCGCATGATGACACAGAAACCGGAGGGCAGGAAGAAAACTTCCCGCCCTCCTTCTTTACCCAAAAGCCACCCCTGCTATGGCTGCGGCAACTACGGGAGGCCCTGTGTGGGATTCTGCCACCGGGAACTGGAAAAGCAGCTGAAAGAAAGGAGAGATCGGAAATGAAGTATCTTATTTTATTTATCAAAATCGTTGCTGTTTTTGACCTGTGCTGTCTGGCGGTGTATCTGGGCGGCGATATTCTGACTGCCCTGACACGCAAACTTCGGAAAAAGCCTGCACAGAGCGACGACCTTTATGACTTTTCTATGGATGGCGACACAGCCGCCCCGCTGTCCATAGATTCCATCCGCCAGCTGTACTCCGGCGATGTGGAAATTTTTGTAGAAGAAAGGCTTCTGCCGGAGGCCGCAAAGACGATGGAGGCTTTAACGGAACGGGAACAGACAGCGGCCCGCCTGCTTTTATGCGCTCTGATCGGCTATCTGAAAGAAGAAGCCCGCATGGACGAGCAGAGTTTTCCGATGGTGATGGAACTGCTGAAATATATGGAGGGGGAAAAAGAGGAAGGCTGCCAGGACCCGGTAGACTGGCTGCTGGAGGACGCCAACAGCCGCGCGCACCGGCATGAGTCCTATTACAGCGATTATCAACGCTACCAGCTGATGCAGGTGGATAAAAAACGTGTCATTCTGGCCTGCCGTATCCTCATCAATGATCTGGTAGGAAAACTGTACCGATATGATTACCGGTTCGGCTATGACCTGATGCTGACAGAGGACAACAGCATTGAGGAAAAGCTGCGTACATCTATGCGGGAAGAATGGGAGGATGAAGATTATGCGCCTTGTGATTGCTGAAAAACCGTCGGTGGCCCAAAGCCTGTCCGCTGTAATCGGGGCCAATGCCCGCAAGGACGGGTATCTGGAAGGAAACGGCTGGCGGGTCAGCTGGTGCGTGGGGCATCTGGCGGGGCTTGCCGATGCGGACAGCTATGACCCTAAATACGCCAAGTGGCGCTATGACGATCTGCCGATCCTGCCCTCGGACTGGAAAATGAGCGTGGGGCGGGACAAGAAGAAACAGTTTGATATTCTCAAAAAGCTGCTGTGCGCCCCGGATGTGACCGAGGTGGTAAATGCCTGTGATGTTGGATAGTGCGGAGGGGCGACAAACAAATACAAATAAGAAAGGGGCTTCCTCAATCCTTAAAAGGCTATGACAGCAACGGTTATAGTCTTTTTTCATGCAGTAATTACCGTATGAAATGAACTCCTATTCCCCCAAGCGGAGAAATACCCAACAATGATATTCCGCAATTCAAACTCCCGACAAGTAACGAGAAAAAATCATATATAAGCACCGAAACCAATCAATCATATCAATCCATATTGCAGGAGGGCAAAGACCATGAACAAAAAGCAGGAACAGCAGATTTTGGACTATTACAGCACCAACGACAAATATATCCATAGCAAGACACACTCCAATGCGCATCAGACTGTATTCACCAAAGAAAGCGACAAATACCAGTGGCTTGTGTTGGAACAGAAAAGCCAGTGTGAAGTCGAGGTAAGGCAGACCGACAGTCATGGAACAATCACAGCAAGGGATAATTACGAACTGACAAGAAATCTCCCTAAGTACGTAGGCATGGAGCGTTTATGTGAGGGCGCAAATATCCAGATACCTTTTAACGCTGATGAAATCAACTTAATCTATCAGTTTGGGGAGCAGAGCAAAGCGGAAACGTGCGCCAGTCTGTCCGCTATTCTTCCGCAGATAAAGGACAGTGACACAAAGCAGATAGTAAGCGATACTTTGAAGAAATTAAATGCCCTGTCAGAAAAAACGTGTGCGGAACTGACCGCCACTACCAAAAGACGGAAACTGACCGAGCGTGACCATTCCATAAAGACAAGGTTAGCCAAAGCAAAGGAACAGGCAAAACAGCCGACAGTTGCCGAGGGAAAACAGCACAGAACCCACAGCAAAGGAAAGGGGGATATGACGTTATGAAACTTTCAAGATACGAGCAGGAAAGTATTCTCAATTACAACGCAGGAGAACAGACCGCCACCCTTTATACAAGGGATAAGGCAGTCATGCGGAAACTTGACACGCTTGTTGCCGACTTCCCCGACACATACAAGCTGACAGGGCAGGATGAGGTATCTAAGACCTATTCCTTTCCGAAGTCTTATGTCAGCTACCGCAAGCCGAGGGCAGTCAGCACCGAGCAGAGGGAACGGGCAAGGCAGATGATGATTGCAAAGAATAGGGCAAAGGAAGTTTAAGCAAAATTTAATGGAATTGTGTGGGTGTTTGTGATAAAATAAGGGAATTGAACAATTGAATAAATTAGGATTTATTCAATTAGATTGGAGGAGTAATCAAATGATTATTTTGGTAACAGGAGCATCTCATACAGGTAAGACAGTACTTGCTCAAAAACTACTTGAAAAATATAAATACCCTTATTTATGCATAGACCATTTAAAAATGGGGTTGATTCGTAGTGGGAATACTATACTTACCCCTGTTAGTGATGAAAAAGCACTAACAGATTATTTATGGCCTATTGTGTCTGAAATGATAAAAACAGCTATTGAGAATGAGCAGAATCTTATTGTAGAAGGATGTTATATTCCTTTTGAGTGGTCGAAAGATTTTGGAACGGAGTATTTGAAAAATATAAAATATTATTGCTTAGTTATGAGCAATAAATATATTATGAATCATTTTGGTGATATAAAAAAGTATGCAAGTATTGTGGAAAATAGAATGGATGATGAGAGCTGTACGATAGAAACAGTACTCCGAGATAATGCCAAGATATTAGAACAGTGTCAAATTTACAAGGTTAACTATCTTCTTATTGATGATGAATATCAAGTTGACATTGAACTATAAATTGTAGGGAGGGAATGAAAATGCGCACAGAGGCAGAAATGATATCTTTGATAAAAGATATTGCTTTTAAGGAAGAAAATATTAGGGCTGCATATATTGAAGGCTCTCGTACAAATCCAAATGCTCCAAAGGATATTTTTCAAGATTATGATATTGTGTATATTGTAACAACTACAAAACCATTTCGTGAAGACAAGGAATGGATAAATAATTTTGGCAAGATTTTGTACATGCATTATCCCGAGGATAATGTGTTTTATCCATCGGATGTAGAGAATTGTTATGGTTGGCAGATACAATTTGCAGATGGAAATAGGATGGACTTACATGTATGTACCAAAGAAAATGCTCTTGCAAATCTTGAATTGTATCAAATATTAGTGGATAAAGATGGCATTGTGCCATATCCACAAGAAACCACGGATGAAAGATACTGGGTCAAAGAGCCTAGGGAAATTGAATTTAAATGTACTTGTTCAGATTTTTGGTGGTGCTTGAATAATGTGGCAAAAGGATTATGGCGTAATGAACTTCCTTATGCTATGGATGTGATAAATTTCGTCTTGAGACCGCATTTAAAACGCCTGTTAGAATGGAAAATGGGTATAGAAAATAATTTTTCTGTTAGTGCAGGAAAGTCCTGTAAATATTTCAAAAAATATTTACAGGAAGAAACGTATAGACAATTTCTTGCAACATACTCCATCGCAGAAATTGAATCAATATGGAATTCTGTTTTTGAAATGTGTGATTTATTTCAAAGTACGGCGGTAGAACTTAGTAAAAAACAGAAATTTGTATACGATTTTGAACAAGCGGAAAATAGCTTGAGTTTTTTGCATCATGTAAGGAAACTACCAGCTAATGCAAAAGAAATATATCCATAATTTTACTCAAGGAATTCCAATTTGTCGGGGAAAAATTAAGAAATAAAAAAATTGAATATTGTTTACCTTTAGGTAGCGATTATCTTAACAGACAATCAGCTACCTTTTTTAATTTCAGAAACTAATAACACAGCACAGAAAGAACGAGGTATCAAGATGATCGAGAGCAAAAATGACACAAGTAAAAACTTAGAAAAAGCATTACAGGTATTACAACAGGCAAAACAGCGTGTAGCCAACGAAAAGAAAAAGCAGAATGAGAAGAAACGCAAAGCCGAGAACCACCACAAGTACATCATGGGCGGTATTGTCGTGAAGTATCTCCCCGACTGCTACCGCTATGACGAGGGCGAGTTAAACCGTATCTTATCGGTTGCCTTGCAGACAAGGGAGTGTCAGCAGATTATCTCTAAAATCAAAGCGGAAAGCCGAGAAACCACTCCCTCACAATCCAATCCCACCAATGCCGAAAATGAAAGCGAGGGCGGTACGGAATGACAAAGGCGAGGACACTGGAAAGCCGAGGTAACGTATTCACCCCGTTTACGGGGTGCGCACAGATATACCACCAGAGGTGGTATGTGCGCTCTCCGAGGGGCAAGTTTCACTTGCATGGACTCCTGCGGAGGGCGTTGTCTGTCTTGCGACAGCCAAAAGGGGAAACGACAATTCCCCTTCGCAAGCTGCGCTTGCTACCCTTTAGTGAACTTTGCGTTCAGACAAAAGCCAAAGTGCGGCTTTTATCTGCCCACAAAGTCTATCCATGCACCCCACTACCCTATCGGCAGAATGTAGGTGTTGCGTATGGGTAATATCACGAAACAGGCAAGCACACGTTTTTCCATAGTCAAGCGGAGCAAGGGGCAGTCGGCAGTTGAGAAAGCGCCCTATATCAGCAGGAGTGTTCTTGTCAGCGAGTTTGACGGGAAGACCTACCGCCCCAAATACCATGAGGATTTAGTCCACAGCGAAATCACTCTCCCACCCAATGCGCCCAAAGAGTATGCAGACCGAGCCACTTTATGGAACGCTGTTGAACTGTCAGAGAAAGGACAGAAATCACAGCTTGCGAGAATGTTAAAAGCGTCACTCCCCAACGAATGGAGTTATGAACTTGCGGAGGAAGTTGTGAGGGATTATGTGCAGAGAAACTTTGTTGATAAAGGTATGTGCGCTGACTGGGCAATCCATGACAGCGAGAACGATAGAGGACAACGTAATCTCCATATCCATGTTTTACTCACTATGCGCCCTCTCACTGAAAACGGGGAATGGGGAACGAAACAGAAGAAGATTTATGACCTTGACGAAAACGGCGAAAAGATACCAGTGATTGATAAAAAGACAGGTCAGCAGAAAGTTGACAAGCGGAACAGGAAACAATGGAAATGCCACACCGCCGACAGCACAGACTGGAACAGCAAGGAAAACGCCAAAATGTGGCGCAAGGATTTAGCCGATACAATCAATGCCACCAATGAGCAGTTAGGGATTGCGGTACATTGGGAACACCGTTCTTTTAAGGAACAGGGGATTGACCGAGAGCCGACTATCCATATCGGGGCGGTTGCCAATGCTTTAGAGCGCAAGGGAATACAGACCGAGAGGGGCAACATCAATCGGGAAATCATTAAGAACAATATGCTGTTGGAACAGGCGAAAGAAATGCTCATGCTTGCAAAGCAGGAACTTCACAGCGCACAGTACGCAACGTACAAAAGTACGCAGATTAAAAATGCGGCGGTCAGCGTGAAGAATGAAGTTACGGAAATGATTGCAAAAATGAGGGAGCGCAAAGGCAGATTAGACTTGCCGATTGTCAGCGGAAAACACCTTAGAAAAATATCCGACAGAACCGCCTTGCAGTCAGCCGACAATGCGGAGAAATTTATCACGACAAGGAAGATAGACAGCTTTGAGAGCCTTGCAAAATTCACATCGGATAAAGAACAGAGATACCAACAGCTTCTAACGGTACATCTTTCAAAGGGGCAGAAACTAAACCGATTAAAAGAACTGTCAAAAATGTATGCCCTGTATGCGCCAATCCAAGCCACCTATAAGGAGAGCCAGTCACTAAAAGGATTTGCAAAAATGAAATTCGATAAGGAGCATAAAGACAGCTTATCGAAGTACCCCGAATTAAAGGAGCATATGCAGAGCCTTTTACAGAACGGCGAGAAGATAACGCCGAAACAATGGAAAGCCGAGATACAGTCTTTGCAATCTGAGTATGACAGTATCGGCAAGGAGCAGACCAAGACCGCCACAGAACTAGCGTATGCGGAGGTAATCAGCTATAACAAAAAGAACCTTGCGAGGGAGCTTCAGAACGAGAGCCGGCAGCAAAACAGACAACAAAACAAGACCAAGCGAAGGGAGGAAGAAATTTAATGGAAATCTGATAGAAATATGAGTATGATTGTGGTATTCTATTGGAGGTACAAATTGAGATTTGAATAGGAGAAACATATGATACAAAAAGTAAATTTGAAAGAGAATGTAAATGCGATTGATGAACTGTTCCTCTATAAGAGAGTGGGTACATTAAATAATCATATGTTAAATGTATTGCAAGCAGAACATAGAACTTTAGATTTTCATATACACGAAAATTCTGATGAACTTTTCTACTGTATTGAGGGAGAATTTGATATTGAGTTTGAGGACGGATTAACACATTTATGTGAGGGAGATTTTATAATAATTCCTAAAGGAACAAAACATCGTCCAATATGTAACGAATTGGTCAAATGCCTGTTGATTGAAGTTGAGGGAACTCTCAATCAAGAAAATACGGGTGGAACATATACAGGGTAAGCAAATATAATAGCGACAAATTTTAGTTTTTTAATAACCATTACAACAATCACAACTAAATAGGTAACACAGCGTCAGAGCGCATAGAAACCAGTCTATGCGCTCTATTTTCATGTAAAGGAGCAGATTTATGAGCAAAGACAGCAACACACAGCATAGAGCCAGCCGACAGCACCCACCCACAAAAATAATTGTGGAAAGGCATTATGTAGGCACTGAAAAAATGGAAACAATATTCAAGCGGATAGCCGAGGAACAGATAACAAAAAAGGTTAAGGAAAAAGCGGAAAACAGCGTGAATTAACACTGGAAACGGAAAAGGGAATATAGTATAATATGGGTTAAGAGGAAGTCCCTTTTCATCAAGGAGGACGACATGAAAAGGGCAAAACTGAATAACGACAAAATCACTGCTTTATATTGCAGGCTTTCCAAAGATGACGGCACGAACAACGAGAGCATGAGTATCAGCACACAGAAAACCATGCTGAAAGATTACGCAAAGCGCAACGGTTTTCTGAACTGCCAGTTCTACGTTGATGACGGTTACAGCGGTACAAACTACGACCGCCCCGCTTTCCGACAGCTTATCGAGGACATACAGGACGGGGAAGTGTCAACGCTCATCACAAAAGACCTGTCACGTTTGGGGAGGAATTATCTTGAAACGGGTACTTATATCGAGGTATTTTTCCCTAATCATAACGTGCGGTACATTGCAATCAATGACGGGGTGGACTCCATAAACAACGCACAAATGGACATTACACCATTCCGCAACATCATCAATGAAATGTACGCAAAGGACACGTCAAGGAAAATCAAGAGCGCACTCCACGCAAGGAGAATGCAGGGCAAGTATATGGCTACCACCGCCCCATTTGGTTATCAGAAAGACGAGAAAGACCATAACCACCTTGTCATTGATGAAGTGACCGCACCCGTTGTGGAACTGATTTTCTCAATCGCCGAGGAGGGTGTGGGGCTTCACACTATCTGTAACCGCTTGCGTAAGGCGAAAGTGCTGAAACCGAGTTTCTATAAAAAGGAACTGTTTGAGCGTTTTATGGACGAGGAAAAAATGTATGACTGGGATACTGCCTATGTCAGCCAGATATTGCACAATCCCGTCTATGCAGGAAACCTTACTGTTGCGGACAAACCAACTAAGACCATGCGTTCCAAGAAAAGACAGTATATCCCATATGCGGAGCGTGAAATCATCTATGGCACGCATGAGCCGATTATCGAACAGAACCGTTGGAACAACGTGCAGAAGATTTTACAGAGCAGACCGCCCGTTATCGGGGAAAGTTCAAGCGGATATGACAACATTTTCCGAGGGATTATCAAATGCGCTGATTGTGGGAGTGCCATGCTTGCCAAAGTGGAACAGAAAAGAAAGCGTAACAATGTATTAGACAAGACTTTCTACTGCTGTACCAAATACCGCAAGTTCGGGAAAGAGGGTTGTTCATCACACACCATTGAGGCGAGGACGGTTCACGAAGTTGTGCTTGCGGACATTCAGAAACACGCAGGACAGGCACTGACGGACAGGAAAGCAATGGTAACGGAAATTGCGGAGCGTCTTAATCTTCAACTGTCAGCGGACAAGGAACAGCAGAAAAAGGAATTAAGGCAATGTAAACAGCGAGTGTCGGAGATTGAAAACCTGTATGCCAAACTGTACGAGGACTTGACAAGGGAACTGCTGACCGAAAAGCGTTTCCAAATGCTGTCGGCAAGGTATGACAGCGAGCAGGAAGAACTGACAGCCAAGATAAAGGAACTTGAAAAAAGTGCCATAGCGGACAAGGAGCAGTTATCTTCCATAGAGCAGTTTGCGGAGCAGATAAGCGATTATGCAGGAATAACAAAACTCAATTTTAAGATAATCAATCAACTGATAGAAAAAATTCTTGTTTCTGAACCCGTAGAAGTTGACGGGCAGAAAATTCAACGACTTACTATCCATTATAAGTTCATAGGGGCATTGGAAACCCTTGAATAATGGATATTTTCTAAGTCACCTATTCCAACTATCCAACAGACGCGGGACGGGAGGGTGAACTGATTTTCCGCAACGTCTATGAGCTGGCGGGCTGCAAAAAGCCCATGAAACGGCTCTGGATTTCCAGCATGGAGGATTCGGCAATCCGGGAGGGCTTTGAAAACCTCCGCCCCGGCGCGGACTATGACGGTCTGCATCAGGCGGCGCTCTGCCGCGCCAAAGCCGACTGGCTGGTGG
>NZ_JANJZD010000004.1 GCF_024623325.1 Acetatifactor muris | reverse complement strand
AGCAAAGGTTGACTGGCATTTTAGGACAGGTGATGCCAGAATAAAGCTTAAGTCTCTATACCCCAATTTTACTATCGCCTCTTAAAAGGCGGTAGTAAGGTTAAATATCGTCATGTCAATACACTAGCCACATTCGTTTGATATTTACTGTTTTTTATATTCGCAATCGCCAAAATGGAACAATCTTTATACCCTGGTGTGGTAAACTCAACACGTATCCCCTCAACACAAGTTCCAACTGGTACTTGCAGCTTTTTTCTTTCTTGCATACTATCAATTTCCAACAAACACCAATCAGACAAATACCTTAAATGACGAACCGCATATGCAATTGTTACATTTCCTTCAGTTTCTTCATAAACATCATACTTCTCTCCATCCACCGTTCTTCCAGTTTCATTTAAAAATTTCACTAATGCTTCTTTAAGGGAATCATATCCAATTCTTATTTTATCTTCATCGTTCATTGTTAAGTACACAGGAATTTCTGGGATGACAATCCATTTTCTTAGATCTCGTTCCAATGTCGACATATCCACATCATTTCTCACATACAATTTTACCATAGTACCATGCTCTTTGATTCTTCTATCTACATCCACCTTTTTAATTCTGCGTACCAGATAACTTCCTGTAACTTTACGTAAATTAATACTATTTACATCTTCTTGCTCCTCTGAATTCGTTATAATATCAATGTCATTTGCAATCATAAAACAAGTTAATATTCCTATACCAAAATGGCTAATAGAAGAAAAATCTGGAAACTGTTTCTTTATCGCCGCATCTCTATACTTTGATGCGCCAACTTTTAAAAGATAGTTCTCCACATCAAACATTGTCATTCCAGTACCATTATCCCAAAAACTTAATTCTCTTTTTTCTTGGTTCCAATCAACTTGTATAAGTCCAAGATTACTTAGCTTCCCTCTTTCATGTTCGTAGCGCTTTTGTAACTTAACTGCGTCAATTGCATTTTGCACCAACTCCCTGACTACAACAGACGAGTCATTATATAATGTATGACCTACAAGTAATTGTAGAATATTCTCCTGATCAATAGTAAAAGACAGTTTCTTTGTCTCAAACCCAATTACAGTTATACGAGATTCGTCAATTTCCCTCCAAGGGAATTTGTATGCCACGGTTCCTTCTTTCTTTCGCGCTTTTTCAACAATTTCATTACATTTTTGCAGTTCTTTTCGAGCATACTGCAAATAAGAGGACAATCCAAAATATGCTTCTGCATTTTCAGCTCCCTCAAAATATGCAGTAATTTCTATTGTATCACTTTCCAATTCTTTATTAATATTCTCTTCTCCATCTCTTTTCAATTTTGGTTGTACTGCACGCACCGCCATTTGCTTTTCCCATTCTATAACACTTTTGGGATTCGATATATTTATCAATCTCCTTGTTATAGAAGGGGTTCTATCTTTCGTTATATGTAACAAATCAGCCACTCTAAGGATAATTGCAATATAATTTAAATTAACCTTTTCCTGTCTATCATTCCCATATACATTATCAACTCGATACTTTGTAAAATCCTCAATATCATCTTTGTGATGACTTTCACAAATCATAGCTAAATCAATTTTAAACATTTTGTCCAAATCTTTCAGGATACCTTCCATTATAGCTTTTATTTTGGATGTCTCCCCATAATCAATTTCAGAATCCCCATTAATCCATTGCTTAATTCGCTTAGCATGATTTTCTCGAACAAATTCTTGATATAAAAATTGGTCATCTTGATTTTTGGTAAATTCAGCATATTCTGATTTTTCCGTTTCGGCAAGGATACTTTCCTTCTATAATTTAAATGCAGTCTTTCCTCTATTTGAATATTCACCTCTTGTTACAACCATCCCTAAATCATGAAAATAAACCGCTAGCGTTAACATTAGCCACTCGGCTGATGTCATCTCTTTTTTCGTTTCGTCTGGTACTAACCATTCTATAATCCTCAACATTTCATCCACATGTGAAATATTATGAATTGTGTACTCCTCAAATATTCCACCTCTTCCAATTTGATTTAATATTTCTTCTACCTGACTCCGAATGTGCAACAGCTTTAAACCTCTACAAAAAGACAAATTCTCAGCTTTTTCTGCTTCAATCTCAGCATAATTTTTCAACTTATCATTCATATTTTTTCTCCTCGTTTATCATCTTTCATACCCATTTGCATATATACTTATACTCTTCAGTCTCCATTTCTGCTTTTATACATTACTATTTCTACTTTTACTCCTTTGTCATTTAGTAAAGGCTTAACATTAAATAGTGTCTCTTATAATACCTATAATCTAACACGGTATATCAATGCTGTCAAATGCTTATCAAAAGACTTTCTTTTACCCCCTTATTGATTTTCATTAGTACTCTCCAAAATCCATTATAATGATATTTCGCTTGAATCTTATATAATTCCGATTATAGAATTTCCTCATCCCCTCACATATAATGCATATCCTGCTGCCCGTAAAAATCTTCGGAAGCCTATTCCCCACCGGCAGGCACCTCCTTCCGATTTCCTTTCATATCAAGCAGCGAACCTATCAATTCGGGATCCGGAAGCGCCCCTAACGCTCCCCTCCGATATTTCTCCATAATATCCGTGGTATCCCTTACACCCTGCTGAGCCGTGAAATCTCCTAGCGAATAAATATAGACTCCACTCTCATCTTTATGGACAAACCAAATCTGCTCTTTGCGGAACATTTTCTTACAGTCCATCAGATTGATATCGTGAATCGTAAAAATCAATTGCGCTCCCATATTCAACTCATTATTAAACATGGCTACAATCGCCTTGGTCAACTTGAAATGGAGACTGCTGTCCAACTCATCCACCACCAGTATCCTGCCCTGCTCTATCCCCTGTATAATGTAACTTGCCAGAGCCGCAATCTTCTTTGTTCCTGTAGAGTCAAACAGTATGCTTGGAACATGGACACCTTTGTATACAGATACCAATCGAATCTGATCCATTATCTGTTCCGGAATATCAAGCGCCTTTTCTTCCGGTTTTTCAACCTCCCTATCCGGTTTTATGCGCACTTTATCTATGTCCACATATTCAAAACTATCCAGATACAAATCTGCATTCTTGATAAAACCCACAATCTTTTGCTGAAGCTCATTTGGCGCTTTCATTAATTCAATGGTGCGCTTAATTGGGATATTATTCATATCAATAATGTCAATTCTGGATGCAAATGCAGTGCAGACCCTTTTCATTTCCGCAAGCTTCTCAACTTTACCCGCATCCGCCAGATAGAACATCAGATTGCTCTGAGAAATAACAGAAATCACTTTCAGAAGCTCTTCATCTTCATACTGATAGTCTCCGCGGATACTGTCTTTCAGAAGCCATATGGTCTCTTTCTCATTTCCATACTGATCCCTGTTAACTTCTGAAAATTTTTCGTATGGATACTCTTCCTTCTTCGTATCGTACCAGAAGTCATAGGAAAATTCCCTTCCATTCTCCAAAAATGAAATCCCCATCTCGCATATGGAACTTTCCTGAAAAATATTCTCTATCAGCTTCGGCTCACGGTTCAATAAAATATTCCTTGCACTGCGGATGCATTTTACCAGACAAGTTTTTCCGGCGTTATTGGGTCCATAAATTCCTAATGTCTTTAAAATATTAAAATAATTTTCGCTATATACATTAGATGCAAATTTTTTATTCCGCATATCTGCCTTGGATGAAAAAGTAATTTTTTCGGAAAAAGAAAAGCAGTTATTTGCTCTTAATTCTATCAACATATTCATTTCCTCCGAGAATTGAAAATAATTCTCCCCTTTTAAAACTTACTATGTCATAAATTTATTTTTTATGCAATATTTTTACACCAAACTTCACATGCGATTGTATATAATTATATGTGATTTTTTGCAGATAATACGACAATACATTATAATGAATTATAGGCTTCATACAAGCAGATTATCCTACAGCATTAAAAAACCTTCCTATAATCACATACTAATATAAAGTAAACTATTTCGCATATTTTTAGTCATACAATATCATGCTTTGCAAATACTCTATTGCGATAGGCCATAAAATTCATGCTTCATGAGTCTTCTGTTCTGACAAATAAAACAATGCCACAAATCCTGACTTTTTCACGATTTGTGGCATATAAATTATCCATTTCTCTTTTTATCTGATTTTTCTACAAAGACTCATTTCACCTCTCCCTCCACAATTCACTGTGTCTGCTCCGGCACTCTATTTTCATCATCTTCTTTCTGTGCCTTATGCCCAGCCTCATACTCCTCCACCGCCGGGTCCACAATATCCGTAGTCCTCCGCCACTCCTTCGTCCCCTCCACCTTCACTGCCGCCTGGGTATGCTTTGCCAGGAAACGGGTCAGCGGATACAAGTCAATCCAGATCTCGTTATTCCCTTTCTTCTGGGATTCGTCAAAAATCAACTGCAGTCCCCAGTGCAGATGTACCACTTCAATATTATTCACATTCTCTTTGGCGCTGTACCCCGTGTGGCCCATATACCCGATCACATCCCCGGCCGTCACCACGCTTCCCTCTTCCAGCCCTTCCGCATAGGGATAGTTCTGGCGTAAATGTGCGTAATAATAATACCGCTTCCCGTCAAAGCTGCTGATGCCGATGCGCCAGCCGCCGTACTGGTTCCAGCCCAGAGCAGTCACTACCCCGGACTCCACCGCCATAATGGGAGTCCCCACCAGGCCCATCATGTCGTGGCCAAGGTGCTTGCGCTTATATCCGTAGCTCCGTCCTGCCCCAAAGTCATCATAATGGTTATAGTCAAAGCCCCGTGCCAGCGGAAAATATCCCTTCAGTCCATACTTTTTTATGTAACCGGTTCTTTCCGCCGTACCTTCCGCAGGATTCCCCTGCGGGGCCTCCGGATCCTCCTCCCAGTACTCCCCTACCAGTCCGCCTATGGCCGCATCGTAAGCTTCCTTGTAATAGGCATAATATTTCAGTTCTTTTGTCAGCTCCTCCATGGTGACCTCGCCAGCGGAAAGCTTTTCCGCCGCCTTTTCCATGGTCTTCAGCGCATCCTTGCCGAACGCACCGCCTGTCTTCGCCGCTGTGTAGGCTAAAAGCTCCACCCAGTCAATCTCATGTTCCGATCCATGGGTCTTCACATCCCAGTCGTAAGCCTTGCATAACGCCTCGTAAGAGACAGTAAAATCCACCCACTTTATGTAATCATTTTCAATGGAAAGTACATTGGCACTGGAACTGTTCTCAGCGAGAAGCTCTCCCCTTTTCCCCAGCACAATAGCCGCAAATACAATGATCAATACACTTTCTATCAGTATTCCCTTTTTCAGACACCTCAGAATCCTTTCATTTCGCACTCTGTCCACTTCCGCTCCGCTATCTTCTTCAATTAAAGATATATGTGGAAAAGGAAAGGCTGATTCCTAAATATGTCAATCCTCCGCCCGCCACTTATCCTTCCATTCTATCAGTACGCGTCCTTTGCAAAATGTCCTGTTCTGAAAAGGCAAATCCATATTTCCTTTCTCTTTACAGCGCCAAATCTATGTTGCCGCCGGCCGCCGGAGGCGCGGCAGCGGAAGCCACCTCCGCCGCGGATCTTGTGTCCACCTGAACTGGTATCTCTACACCGGCCAGCTGCAGGGCCACTCCCATATCACCTGCGGACGCCTCCTGCCTTTCCTTTTCCAGCTGACTGAAAAGAGCCTTCAGATATTTCATGTCGGCCTCCACGATCTCCCGCATCTCTTCCGCTCTGTGCTTCTTCTTCAGCTGCTCCAGCTCGGCAGGATCCATGTCTGACTGCACTGTCTGCATCAGCTCCAGCTCCTCCATTTCCTGCTCTCTGGCCAGCTCTTCCATCTCCTCCTGGAGCTCCTCCATGAGCTGTTCCATCTCTTCCGCGCTTATCTCGGCGAAATCGGACATTTCCAGCTCCTGTCCGTCCTTTTTCCTCTCTTCTTCGTCCAGGTTTGTCGGCCATGTGCCGCCGCCATGCTTTTCAATGTACTCTTCCTGCTGGAGGTGCTTCATACGCTTCTTTGCGACGCGTTCCATACGCTCCGCATGGCGAATGGCGGCTCTGACCTCTCTGTCGTTGTATTTGCCGCTTACCAGCTTCCTGCGCAGATTCACTGTCTCGGTCTTTGCGCTGGCCAGAACCTGCCTGGCGTTGCCGGAGGTGGTGGCCTGGGTAATCATGGTGGATATCCGCCTCTGCTTATAGCCCAGCTTTTTCAGCTTCTTCAGGCTCTGGCTGTGAATCGTAATCGTGCCTACTTTAGAGCCGTCAGGCTTCTTGATGGTAATCTGTCTTACGCCGGTATTTCTGTTGGTGTTGACCTCTATGCTCATGTTGTGACCCCCTTGTCTGTCTGCTGCATCCTTGCATTAACGCATCCCTGCGTTTATGAGCCTTTATTTTTATATCGGATTTTCCGGCCAAAAATAAATAGAAAAGGTACAAGGGATTTACAATTTTTGCCACTTTGGGTTCCGCAAAAAAGGAAATGAAAAATCCGGCGGGAGCGTGCACCTTTCTTTCCATGCCGCCCCTGCCGGACTTTATCTGGTCTCACTTATAAGTTAACCAATATCATTTGTGTTCCCTGGCTGCCTCTCACAGCCTCTGCCGCCTACACCTCCGGCTCAATCAGTCCGTAAGTATCACCCTTTCTTTTGTACACCACATTCACCTGATCTGTCTCTGCGTTGATGAACACGAAGAAATTATGCCCCAGCAGTTCCATCTGGATACAGGCATCCTCCGCATACATGGGTTTGATATCGAACTTCTTGGTGCGGACAATCTTGATATCCTCGTCCTCCATATAGTCGTTTTCCACATACATTTTGCTGAACGAACCGGCGCCCTGCTGCTTGTCCACAATTTTGGCCTTGTATTTCTTCAGCTGCCTCTCGATAATCTCCTCCACCAGATCGATGGAGACATACATATCGTTGCTGACCTGTTCGGAGCGGATGATATTGCCCTTTACCGGAATGGTTACCTCAATTTTCTGACGTTCTTTCTCCACACTCAGGGTTACATGTACTTCTGTATCGGGATTGAAGTATTTAGCCAGCTTACCTATTTTGTCCTCCACCGCTGCCCTCAATCCTGGCGTCACCTCCAGATTTCTGCCTAAAATAATAAACTTCATATGCATCATCCCTTTCCGCTGTTAATATTTACTACTTTGCACATTCATTATAGCACGTTGGCATATGATTTTGCAACAACTTAACAATTTTTTCAGGAATTTAAATTATACTTCACAGCAATTCAGACAGATATCTGCACTGCAGATTCCCGTGACATTCACCAAATGCAGATACCTGCCCCTCCTTCGCACAGTGCAGACAGCCATCTCATCACGCCGGCTCCACCCCGGCCCTTCCCTCGAACTGTGCATTGTACAGTTCCGCATAAAATCCGCCTCTGGCCAGCAGCTCATCGTGATTCCCCTGCTCCACAATATCTCCGTCCTTCATGACCAGAATCACATCCGCGTCCCGGATGGTGGAAAGCCTGTGGGCAATGACAAAGCTGGTCCGTCCCTTCATCAGATTGTTCATGGCCTTCTGAATCCTGATTTCCGTTCTGGTATCCACAGAGCTGGTGGCCTCGTCCAGAATCAATATGGGATTATCCGCCAGAATTGCCCGGGCAATAGTAAGCAGCTGCTTCTGTCCCTGGGACACATTCGAAGCGTCCTCTCCCAGCTCCATCTGATATCCTCCGGGGAGGGTCTGAATAAAACGGTGAACATGAGCCGCCTTTGCCGCGGCAATGACTTCCTCGTCTGTGGCATCCAGTCTGCCATAACGGATATTCTCCATAATGGTCCCATGAAAAAGCCAGGTGTCCTGCAGCACCATGCCGAAGTTCTCCCTCAGTTCGCTTCTATTGAAGTCTCTGATATCCTGTCCGTCCACCCGTATGGCACCGCTGTTCACATCATAGAACCGCATCAGCAGCTTTACCATGGTGGTCTTACCCGCGCCAGTAGGCCCTA
Organism: Acetatifactor muris; assembly: GCF_024623325.1. Classification (GTDB taxonomy): domain Bacteria; phylum Bacillota; class Clostridia; order Lachnospirales; family Lachnospiraceae; genus Acetatifactor; species Acetatifactor muris. The sequence continues at coordinate 276,029 of NZ_JANJZD010000004.1, read as the reverse complement.
CAATGGCCACCATCTGTCCCGGCTTTACCTGACAGCTGAAATCGTGGATGATCACCTTATCCGGCTGATAGCCGAACTTCACACGCTCGAAGGAGACGGCACCCTGCATTTTCCCTGTGGAACCTTTTTCTCCGGAATTTCCTGCTTCCATTCCTCCCGCAGAATCTTCCCCTGCGGAATGTTTCGTTTCCTTTCCGCCCCCAGAGCATACTTCGGCAAAGTTTCCAGTTTTCCCTTCCGCCCCGGGACATTCCTTCGCAAAATTCCCCGCCACGGCTCCCTCTCTCAGATTCCCGCCGTCCACAGCGTCCCCGGATACCCGTCCCGCCATTACATCCTCCTCCGGCTCCTCCAGAAACTCAAAGACTCGTTCCGCTGCCGCTGCCGTGGACTGGAACATATTGGAAACCTGGGCCACCTGGGTAATGGGCTGGGTGAAATTCTTTACATACTGAATGAACGCCTGAATCTCTCCCACCTCGATGATGCCTTTTATAGCCAGCATACTGCCGCTGACAGCCACCGCCACATAGCCCAGATTTCCCACAAATGTCATCACAGGCTGCATCATGCCGGAGATAAACTGGGATTTCCACGCACTCTGATACAGGATTTTATTGGTCTCACCGAACTCTGCCAGGCTTACTGCTTCCCGGTTAAAAGCTTTGATGATATTCTGTCCGCTGTACACTTCTTCAATTTGTCCGTTAATTTTCCCCAGGTAGGTCTGCTGGGCAATGAAATATTTCTGGGAATGCTTAATCACCACACCGATGAGCCCTCCGGATACTGGCAGAATCACCAGCGCAATCAGGGTCATCAGCGGACTGATAGACAACATCATAATCAGAATTCCCACAATGGTGGCCACAGAGGTAATCAGCGTGGTAATGCTCTGGCTCAGGCTCTGCCCCAGAGTATCCACATCATTTGTGATACGTGACAACACTTCTCCCACCGTCCTGGATTCAAAATATGCCATGGGCATCCGGTTAATTTTCTCAGAAATCTCCTTTCGGAACCGATAGCAGAGCTTCTGAGACACCTCCGTCATCACCAGCCCCTGAATAAAGGACAGCAGCGCACTGAGCCCATACAGCCCCAAAAGCAGAATCAGTATACGCCCAATCCTCTGAAAGTTGATTCCTCCAGTGCCAGTAAATTTGGCCATCATGCCGTTAAACAGCTCCGTGGTGGCTTTCGCCAGCACTTTTGGGCCAATGATCGTGAAAACGGTACTGCCTGCCGCAAAAATCATCACGGTAATCAGTGCAATCTTATATTTGCCCATATAAGCAATCAGTTTTGAAGCAGTTCCTTTAAAATCTTTCGCCTTTTCTCCCGGCATCATACCGCCATGGGGACCATGAGGCCGCCGAACCGCCTGCGGATTCCGGGCCGACTTCTCATCTCTGACAGTTTCACCGGGCCCGGAATCGCCAGACCTCTTCTTCTCTTCACTCATATTGACGCACCTCCCTCCAGCTCTGCTTCCGACAACTGTGACCTGGCGATTTCTCTGTAAGCCCCACACTCCCGCAGCAGTTCACTGTGAGTGCCCATACCTGCGATCCTGCCCTCGTCCAGCACAATAATCCGGTCCGCATGCAGAATTGTGCTGATGCGCTGGGCCACGATGATCACGGTGGCATCCGCAGTCTTCTCACGCAGCGCTTTCCGCAACGTCACATCCGTCTTGTAATCCAACGCCGAAAAGCTGTCGTCAAACAGAAAAATCTTCGGCGCTTTTGCAATAGCCCTTGCAATGGACAGCCTCTGCTTCTGTCCTCCGGATACATTGGTACCGCCCTGAGATATCTCACTGTGATACCTGTCCGGTTTGCTCTCTATGAATTCCGTGGCCTGAGCAATCTCCGCCGCTTCCCTCATCTGTCTGTCGCTGATATCCGGAATGCCCTCTTTCCATGCGCCGCCGAATTTCAGATTAGAGGCAATATCCCCGGAAAACAGCACTGCCTTCTGTGGCACATAGCCCAGGAGACTTCGCAGCTTATGCTGAGACACATCCCGGATATCCACCCCATCTATGGTAATCCGCCCTGCCGTCACATCGTAAAAGCGCGGAATCAGGTTCAACAAAGTGGACTTGCCGCAGCCGGTACTGCCGATAATGGCCGTGGTCTCTCCGGGCCGGGCCATAAAGGTCAGATGTTCCAGGGCATCCTCATCCGCCCCCGGATATCGGAAGGACACATCTTCAAATGCCAGCACACCTTCCGGGCTTTTCAGTCTGTCGTCCTGTACCTGGTCTTTGTCCCGCACTCCGGCCTGTGTTCCGATTACCTCCTCAATGCGCCCGGCAGCCACACCTGCTCTGGGCAGCATGACAGAGATCATGGTCAACATCAGGAAAGACATTACAATCTGCATGGTGTAAGTGATAAATGCCAGCATATCCCCCACCATCAGATTTCCCATGTCAATTCCCTTTGCGCCAAACCACACAATCATGATGCTGATACCGTTCATAATCAGCATCATCACCGGCATCATCACGTTCATGACGCGATTGGTGAAAAGCTGGGTCTGCATCAGATCTCTGTTGGCTCTGTCGAAACGCGCTTCTTCGAATTTTTCCCGGCTGAAAGCACGAATTACCGGAACACCTGTCAGAATTTCCCGTGACACCAGATTCATCCGGTCCACCAGGGTCTGCATCTTCTTGAATTTCGGCATGGCCACAGCCATCAGCACACCCACCAGCGCCAGGATCAGCACCACCGCCACCACAATAATCCATCCCATGCCGGTTCTGGTCCGAAGCACCTTCACCACGCCGCCGATACCGATAATCGGCGCATACACCACCATCCTCAGCATCATGACCACCACCATCTGCACCTGCTGGATGTCATTGGTGCTCCTGGTAATCAGGGATGCTGTGGAAAACTGCTCCATCTCCGCATGAGAGAAGGATACCACCTTTGTGAAAACACGCTCCCGCAGATTCAGCCCCAGCTTTGCGCCGATTCTGGCCGCCAGCAGCCCTACCAGTATGGCTGTCGCCATCATCACCACCGAATAGACCAGCATCATACCGCCGGTTCTGTACAGATAATTCCTCTGAATCCTGCCCAAATCCATACCCAGCTGTTCATACTCCTGCTGAATGAAAAGCACCGCCTTCTGGGCCGCCACAGTTTCGGCTGTATCTCCCAGACTTTGTAAAAGCTGCTCCCGTACGGCCAAAATCTGCGCATCGGTCAGTTCACCTGTCAGTTCCGGCATCACGCCGCCTGCCGGCACATTGCCCTCCGGTGCCTCAGCCGCTTCAGTTGCCGCCATACCGTTATCCTCCGGCGCAACGGCATTTCCACCAGCCACACCGACTCCCGGCATCCCGGAAATGCCCACAGTCCCACCAAACTCCGACATACCGAAGATGTCCCCAGTCCCTCCGGATTCCATCATGGACACAAGCAGCAGTGCCAGCCCCATACTTTCATTCAGTGCCTCTTTCTCCTCCTGGCCTCCCCGGAAGACATAGCTCCCATCCTCCGTCTGCTCATAGGCGGAGGCCATTTGTTCCCTTTCCTCCCCGGTCAGAAACATGGCAAGTGATTCGAAAGCAGATTCCCTCATATGCTCCGGAACCAGGCCTTCGATTCCCTTCTGCCCGATACCCACATCCACGATATCCGCCGTATACTGCGGCAGTGCCAGATCGCAGTATGCCTGCACAATCAGAAGTACTATGATCGCCAGTACAGACCATTTGGATTCTTTTAAGTATTTGAAAATTTTCAGCATACCAGTCTCCTTCCGCGCCTGCCGGAAAAGCAGTCCCAGATTCTTCCATCACAGGCGTTCTTACATTATAGTAACCACACTGTGCCATTGCAATTAAAAAAGCATAAAAAAACCGGAAAAACTACTGTCACAGAAAGCTTATTCCTTTCCAAGGAGACAATGACAGCGCATCTTCATTCCTCCATGCATAGCCATTCTTTCAGATGTCTTAAGATATCTCCGTTTTTCAATTCCGCAAGCGAGGCTTTTGCCCAGGAAGGAAATGTGTCACTCTTGCAGGCTGCAGACAGTGTCACGAGCGGTGCAATAAAGACATCTGCTTTTTTCTCCCCTTCAGCGATGTCGTCGCTGTATTCCTGCAGGAACGCTTCCGCCGCTTCCCTGGAAAGAGAGCTGGTTACATTGCGAATATCCCCGTAAGCGATACCCTTACCCAGCAAATTATAATCAAACATAAACGCGCTTTCACAGTTTTGGGACACAATCAGATTCGTCCAGTAAAAGTCATTGTATGTCAGCGTCCGGGGCAAAGCGTCAATTCGACTGCTGATTGTACCGTAGTTCTCTCTGATTATCTGCCAAAGCACATTTTCCACAGTACTGGTCTTTTCCGCGATTTCCTTCATATTGTCTGCGGTGAACAGATCCGATTCGTCATACATAGGAATTTTCCTGTCGGAAAGATAAGCACGACCTTTTTTATGAAGCATCCTGTACCATCCGGCAATGGCTCTTGCCACCTTCGGATCACTCAAATCATCTTCATTTCCAAGCCGGTATTCGTCGCTTGCCTCTACATCAGGCAACAGTATTGCGTTTTTTGTGTAACCCAATAGCGGCAAAGTTGGTATTTCCAGCTTTGACAGCATCAGATAATTGTCAATTTCACGGGCGTCTTCCTGATTCTCAAAGACCTTCAGGATCCATTTTCTTCCCTCTGATTCCACACGATACAAAGAGATTCCGGCTTTTGATCGAATCAGCGAACAAACCGGATTCCGCACCCCCAGTTCGGTAAGCTGCAGAATATAAGATGAAGGCAGCAGCTTACAAGGTTGTCCCAGCTGTGACAGTATTCCGTTGATTCTGATAAGCAGCTGCTCATCCATCCCTTCCCAGTTCAGGAGTTCTGCACCGCTGAACCGCTGCAGCTGTGATACAAACCGGATTCCATGCTGCGCAAATGTCTGTTTTACCCCTTCGGGAAGTTGATCAGACAGGACTTCAACAGACGGAAGACGCACTGGTTCTTTGTAAGGAAACTCTTTTTCAAATTCTGCCATTTCCTTCGGATCAATCTCATAGACTTCGTCTTCGATATACCGACCCGTGATACCGTCCAGAGCGCCGTCGTACAGTTCCATTGCCATCAGAGAGTCCGGGCTGCTCCCGTCGGCGGATACAATACCATACCTGCCTGCTCTCCTGAATCCAAATCTCGGATAATAATCGGGATGCCCATAGAAAATGATTGCCCTGTATCCCAACCTGGCTGCCTCGGCAATAGAGTGACGCGTCAGCGCCGTCCCCACGCCCCTCCTTTTATAGTCCGGATGCACGCTGAGGGGACCAAAATTCAAAACCTCTATTTCCCCATGATCCGGCGTCATTACTTTTGCCAGACTGTAAATGATATGACCTGTAATTTCGCCTTCCACTTCCGCCACAAAATCAAGTTCCGGCACAAAAACAGGCAGCTTCCTCAACTTGTGTACCAGCAAATGTTCTCCGTCGCAGGTCGGATGGTCCATGCTTCCCCAAAATGCTTCACGCGTCATCTCCTCCACAATGCGGTAATCTCCAGGTGTTTCCTTCCTGATACTGATATTCAATGCTTATTACCTCCGTATTTTCTTTTTCTGCTTTCCACTCAAATCCATACCTGAAAACGGGCGCAAAAATGCCGCAGAAAGCATCCTCATCAGCGAGTACTTCCTGCGGCTGATTATGGGCATAAAAATAACACACCCTCTGAGTGTGCTGCAGCCGAAAGTTATAGCATTCACGAAAGGTTACTTAAAAACGGCACAACAACAGTGAGGTCTTACGCCTCGGTAATTGTCTGCACCCTATATTCCGTTTTACATCTCAAATACCTCGTAAATTACAGTCATATGATTTCGTTTCCTCCTTTCAGGCTTCGCCAAAATAGATTTGAAATAATTGTAGCATATGCGAAAATAGAATACAATGACTTCTATTTATTTTTCATCATTTATGTTGAATGCCTTTTGTTGAATGCGTAAACAGCTAAAAGTAAAAACAAAAAAGGCCGGGATTATCTGTAACAAAATGTCCGCAGACAGGATTAATAGACAAAGGTCCCTACAACTTACCTGCCAACAGGAGGAATTTTAACTATGAAAAAAGAACTTATCTCCCTTTTCCTGCTTATCCTTGTCACATTATCCGGCTGCGGCAGCAGAGAAACCGGCGGGGAACCCCTCCCGGCGATACAATCCCAGCAATCGCTCTATGTGCCGGAATTTCTCTCCCTTGAAGGAGAGAATATTGATTATGACGGAATGCGGATCACGACAGATACACTCTGCTATCTCTCCTATGCCTGGTCGGAAGAGATCCAGTATTATGAGCTGCTGATCAACACATTTTCTCTCCAGGACCGGACCACAGGCTCTTTTCCTCTGGTCTGGCCGGAGGGCCCCCGCAATCAGGCGATGACAGAATACACCTTTGGAGAGGACGGCAGCCTTTACGCCATAGCACAGACTTTTCCCACGGAAGAGGTTGAGCCCGGATTTCTTCTCTGCAAATTCCACCCGGATGGGGAGCTGATTTTCTCCCAGGATGTTACGGAACAGTTACTGGCGAATCCGGAGACAGGTGTCCGTATCAACGCCATGGAAACCGACGGCCGGGGCAGAATCTATATCGCCGGCGACAGTGTTGTCTGGCTGTATGATGAGCAGGGAGAGTACAAAGGGATACTATCCCCTGGAGAAATGGCCTCCGGAATGTCGGCCTCGGAGCAGGATTCCTCTGCCAGCCTTCTGATCAGCGGACTTTACCGTGACGGAAAGGACAAAATGTACTTAAGTTATGGGGAGGCAGGATACGGCGGACAGGGAGATACCCTGGCGGAAATTGACTTTGATGGCAAAGCCCTTACTGAAGTATGCGGAGATTTTCCCACTGTCAATACCTTTTCTCCTCATCCGGACCAAAGCTTTCTCATGCAGGACCGTACAAGTGTCTATACTTATGACCCTGCCGCTCCGGAACAGGCAGAAGCCCTGTTTTCCTGGATGGACTGCGACATTTCCGGACAGAGCGTCCTGGGCTTCGGACAGACCGTGGAGGGCCGTATTGCCGCAGTACTGAAGACACAGGACAGAAGCGGTGAGCTTGCTCTGCTTACGAAAGTAAGTCCGGAAGAAGCGGTCCAAAAGGAAACTCTCGTCCTGGGCGTTCTGACAGGCGCCTATAATTATGAACCTGCTGTGGTCAGATTCAACAGAAGCAATGAGAAATACCGCATTGTTCTTAAGGAATATTACAATTATGAAAACCATGAAAACTTCACTCTGGAAGATGCCCTCGCCCGGTTATACGCAGATCTGGTATCGGACCATTGCCCTGATCTTCTGGAAGTGACAGGGCTGAACCTTACACAGCTGGCGGCACAGGATGTCTTCCAGGACCTTTCCCCTTATCTGGAACAAAGCAGTGTCTTCGGCCCGGAGGACTTTGTCAGTGAAATCCTGGATACCTATACCTTTGACGGTACACTGGTCACAATTCCCTATGCGGTTTTCCTGGAAACAGTTATGGGAAATGCAGGGCAGATAGATCCGGAAGCTGCGTGGACACCGGAGAACGTCATTGCATTGGCTGACGCCAATCCGGATGCGGAGCTTTTCGACGGAGCTGACAGAAATGATATCATGAATTTCCTGATGGAGTATGGAGAGAATGCTTTCGTGAACTGGAATACCGGTGAATGCAGCTTTGACTCGGAACAGTTTAAAAGCCTTCTGGAATTCGTAAAGAGATTCCCGGAGACAGTGGAGTACGACCCGGACCGTCCCTCCACCCCGTCCAGGATTCAAAGCGGCGAAGTGCTGCTGAAAACAGTGGAGCTATATAACTTTGATACCATACAGATCGACCTTGAAACCTTTGGCAGTGACGCAGTCTGTATCGGTTATCCTACCGCTGAAGGCGGCAGACACGCCATGACAGCTATTTTTTCCTACGCCATCACCTCCGGGTCGAAGAACAAAGACGGCGCATGGACCTTTATAGAAAGCATGCTGTCAGAGGAAGGCGGCAGCAACGGCATGGGGTTTCCCTCAGTGAAGCAGAGGCTGGAAAACTGTCTGGAGGATGCTGTGGCCGTGAAATACATGCTGGATGAAAAAGGTGAGATTTACCTGGATGAAAACGGCGAACCCGTGGTCATCGGAAATACCTCCAGCGTCCAGTACGGCGACGGCTGGAGCTATACCTACCATACCGCCACCAGGGAAGAAGCGGAACTGATTCTCTCCCTGCTTTCCAATGCCTGTCCGTCTTTCACTTTCATGGACAGCGGGAACGAAATCCGTTCCATCATTTCTGAGGAAGCGGCAGCCTTCTATGCCGGTCAGAAAACTGTGGAGGAAACGGCGAAGGTTATCCAGAGTCGGGTACAGCTCTATGTAGATGAGAATCGGTGACGGGATTGAGATAAGATTTGAGGCGGTTTTTGATAAAATCTGATAAGACTCCTTGGCATATGCCCGCTGTTTGCTCCATGGGAAGGTAAAAAAACAGTTTTCCAGGATCTACATTTATGCTTTATTGGTTGTCCCCAAACGCTGCTTCACTACCCTGACTTATTTGTGAAAGCACCAGGACAGGCAATTGTAATGTGTGTATTGGACGGTGTGCTTTTTGGCCTGCCCATGGCGCTGTTGATGGAAAGGAAGAACCTGCAGATGGCAGCGGGTATGCACTGGCTTATAGATTTTGTCAGGTTTGCCGGCGGGTTTTAAAGTGGAAAGAATAGTACCTTTACACAGAAGCATCTCATTATGACGGGAATCTCACCGGGGATTACTGGGATAAACCTATTAAGGAAGATTCCCCAACCGCAGAACATAATGCAAATGCGGAAAAGAAAATGAAAGTGGTGAAACGGGTGCGGGAACTAAGAAAACAGGGATTCAACAAAGGGGAGACTGCCGGGCTGGCGGGCATCAACAGGGCAACCGTGGAAAAATCTTTCGTCAGCGACGAATTGTCCGAAAATACCATTTATTTATATACGTTTCAGAGCGGTAACAGCCCAGGAAGCCTTTCTTCTGTAGGAGGATATCGAGAGGAAAGCCTTTAACTCGCTGCAGAATCTATTAAAAGGTCTGGGAATTTCCGGCACATTCCGCCGATTGCCGGATGGGCAATGAGGTAGGCTGTTACAACAATTTACCCACTATCTTCTTTATGGATATAACAACTTTGGCCAACTCTTCTTCAGTGATATTCGTACTACAAGGCAAGGTGACAATTCTCTGCCACAGATCTTCCGAGACACTTATATCACTTTTGGGACAATTTCCATATGGTTTTTGAAGATGTACAGGTTTCCAGAATGTGCGTGCCTCAATATCATCTTCTTTTAATAATGAGCATATATGCTTTGCCATTTTCAGAGTTTCCCCTGCCGGCAACACAATACCAGAAAACCAGCAGGAGCTCCCTTCAGTTGATGGGAAAAAAGTTATTCCTTTTCTGGTCAGTTCCTCTAAATTGATTTTATAATATTGATGTATATTCCTTTTTACAGTGACAAATGATGATAGTCTCTCCATCTGTGCACATCCAACAGCCGCCTGAATATTAGTCATCCTGTAATTGAATCCTACCATATCAAAATCATAATCCGGCCACACACGGGCTGTAGTTGTAAGATGACGTACAAGTTCTGTTTGCTCTTCACAATTCCCCACAACTGCGCCACCGCCACCGCAGGTAATCGTTTTATTTCCATTGAAGCTCAACACACTCAGCTCGGCAAGGGAACCAAAAGACTGACCGTTAAATGTCGCTCCAATTGCACATGCAGCATCAACTATAAGCGGCAGGTTGTACTTATCAGCAACAACACGAAATGCCAGCATATTTGGAGTATTTCCAAGAGTATATACAGGCATTAACGCTGCTACTCTCTTACCGCTTTCCCTGTGGTATAATCCATCTTTCCGTTGTTCACAATGCTCCCTGATTTCAGACGCTACAACTTCAGGACTCAGGCACCAAGTAGACGTATCCACATCCATCAACCATGGATCTGCTCCACAGTGCCTGACTGCATTTGCACTTGCAATAAATGTAAATGTCGGAAGAATCACAAGATCGCCATGCTTAACACCCACCGCATTTAATGCCACATGAAGTCCTGTTGTTCCTGATGATGTAGCAACAGCATTCCTGCTCCCAGTTGCTTCTGCGACCATCTTTTCAAATTGAGTTACATACTCGCCAACAGAGCTTACAAACGTTGTATCTATGCAGTTAATCAAATATTTCCTTTCATTTCCTGTTAAATTCGGTATAGCCAAAGAGATCATTTTTATTATCCTTCTTTCCGCCCTGGTTTTTATATGTCCTACATCTTTCCATCAAGACTTTTCCCAGTTTCCATATGTTCAAAATTTGGTAAATAAGCACTGATTATATTTACAACATCCACTTTATTGCACCGCTCAGATTCAAACGCTCTATCAAGGTCGGCAATTAAGTCTATTACAGCAGACTTATCTGGTACAGTCTTATTCATAATCACACCAAGACTCCTGAACCGTTCCAGGTCTATATTCTCTCCCTCTACATAGAACTCTTCAAACGCCTTTTCCCCACTTGTATCTGCCCGACTGAAATGCACCGGATAAGGCATACCTGTTTCCCACTTTTTACTTTTTTCTATGGCCTCAAAATCACTGCTGCAGTAGGCAATTTCATACCCCATATATACCAGCAGATCTTCTGCAATCTTGTCAAATGTCATCATTTGCTGCTCTTCTAGCTTTGGGAAAAAAATAGCACGATTCGCACCAAGTATGGCAGACAGCATGCATATTTGGCCAGATTCCTGGGGCGATACAAAATATCTCTTTACGTCCAATGGTGCTGATATGGGCTGCCCCTGATTAATTCTCTCCAAGAATCCCTGTGGTAAAGATCCATTTGAAAATGCTACATTAGCGAACCTGGCCGTTTTTACTGGAAAAAATGATGAATAAGAAAATATCAAATCCTCCATAATCCGTTTGCTTGCTCCCATAATATTCACAGGGTTTGCCGCCTTGTCCGTCGAAACACAGAAATAGATCTGTGGTGGGAATGTCTCAAGTAAATCAAGCAGGCCTTTTGCATTTATCACATTATTTCTCAGTAATGCTTCCACCGAATATATGTCCTTCTCGGAACGGACGTGCTTATGTGCGGAAAAATTCGCTACAATATCAAAGCCTTTATGTACCTTGAACATTTTCTGAAACGTAATGGAGCTGTAATCCATAGGATACGATAGATAAATGTCCGGTACATAACTTCCGGAAGAACGCAGCCCTCTCGTCAGCTCCGTCAATGCGTTCTCATTGCTGTCCACAACTACCAGCTCCGAAGGCTGATACGGCAGAATTGCCCGGATAAAAGATGACCCTATGCTTCCGGCCCCGCCAATGACAAGGATGTGCTTTCCTTCTATTGCATCTGACAGACTGCCATGATTATCAGAAATATCCTTCTCAAACATAGACCTCGGGCGCTTCGTTACATATGTACTTATGAATTCATTCAGATTAAACATGCCTAATACCACCTTTAAAATAAGTTATTGTTGTCCCATCAAAAATTCTGCAAACCGAAAGTCAGACTCGGTGTCAATATCCACACTCCGCTCTTTTGGCATAATGTAAGCATAGGCATTTTCCCTGTACAGAAATGCATCCTTACGGAACTCAGAGATTGAAACAATATAAATTGCCCCGTTTACCCTGTAATACTTTTTTTGTGTCTGTCTTTGTTTTCCCTGCTCCCGTTTGATAAAACCGTCCAACGAGCTATTCTCTCCCAATGGTCCACACCAGGAAATCGGATGTTCCAGCTCACAGAGCGATACAACAGTTGTAGCATTTTTTGCATAATACAACTCATATGCAGCCGAAATGTCATCCGAGGTACGCAAAGGAGAGGTTGGCTGTAAAAGACAAAACGTATCAAATTCTCGTCCTATCTGTTCAAAGCCCTGCAGTACCTCTTCTACCATATCCCACGAACTGGCCGTATCACCGGCTGTCGCCGCACTTCTTAAAAAAGGTACATTCGCCCCATATTTCTTTGCAATTTCAGCATATTGTTCAGAATCGGTAGAAACCATGATCTCATCAAACTGGCCTGTTCTGTGTGCTGCTTCAATGCTATATGCTATCAACGGCTTCCCACACAGATCCCTGACATTCTTATCTTTAAGCCCTTTTGAACCGCTTCTAGCAGGTATAATGGCTATATTTTTCATATCATTCACCTTATATCGTAAAATTAATATCAAAAAATTTCTTCTTGATGTCTATTCGGTCGTTTACAAAACAGTCCTTAATTATCTCTACAATCTTTTCTGATGTGTGACCGTCACCGTACGGATTTTCAGCTTTTTTTATTGCCGCTCTAAACGAACAGTCCATAGCTTTATGAATAGCTTCCTCAATAGCATATCGCTCAGTTTTACAGTGAATCACTGTTTCACCGGATATTCTTCCACGCTGTCGATCTCCGATATTTATGGTAGGAATCTTAAATGATGGTGCCTCCACAAGACCGCTTGATGAATTGCCAATTACAAACAAAGAATTTTTCAAGGCACTAAGATAACGCTTTATTCCAAGGGAATCTACGAAGCAGAAATTATCATTACATTTCGCATAATCTTTCAGCATTTGATTGATATTTCTCCCATCCGTATCTGAATTAGCCCCGGTAAAAAGATATCGTATATCCTTATACTGATCCAATGCAGCAAACAATTCCTCCATCTGCCTTCCAGCGGTAGCCTTTTCCAAAGTAACCGGATGGAAAGTTCCCACTGCATACTTTTCTCCAAGTACAAATCCAATGCTTTCTTCCAGTTCTGATACCGACATACAGCGTGCATTCACAGCATTTTCAACCCCCATCGCCCCTACATTAAAAACTCGGTCCGGAAATTCACCCAGCTGTATGACACGTTTACGATAAGTCTCCGTACTTGTAAAATGAAGGTAACTGATTTTAGTCAAACTGTGCCTGATTGCCTCATCAATCGCTCCTTCAGTGGTCTCCCCGCCGTGTAAATGAAAAATTGGTATTCTGGCATTCATCGCCGCACAACATACTGCCAACGTCTCATAACGATCTCCCAGAACTAAGACTGCATCCGGCTTACATTCTTCAAAATACTCCGAGAAGCTTATCAGAGCAAGCCCCATGCTTTTGGATAAAGCAACTGGAGTATCTGAGCTGAGAATGATTTCTATCTTCTTATCAATCGGCAGGTTATCCGTCTCTATTTCTCTTACCGTCATACCAAATTCCGGTGAAAGGTGCATACCGGTAACTACAATTCGTGTGTCATAATATGAATCATCCAGAAATTTTTCCATGATCGGCTTCAGCAAACCATACTCTGCTCTTGTAGCTGTGAGAATCACTATTTTCTTCATATTTCTATCAATTCGTCCTCTTCAAAATTCCTGATTGCCCTTGTCCCAAGTATCTCATTCCACCTCATGGGACTAATACCTGTTCCCGGTCGTTTCGTGGTCAGATTTTCTTTTGTCAAAATATCTCCAACCTTGATATTATCTGCTGCAATTATGCTTTTCCGCGCTACAGCGATATTCGCTTTTTCCGATTCAGAAGGTATTTTAATCCCATCCCCCAGTGCCTTTTCAATATTGCGTATGGCCCTGATCATTGCTTCCAGTTCATCCGGCTCCAGACTCGCTTTGTGATCCGGGCCTTCCATGCGGCAATCAAGGGTAAAGTGCTTCTCTATAACTTCAGCCCCAAGCGCCACAGCCGCAATGGGTACTTCAATTCCTTTCGTATGGTCAGAATAGCCCACTGCACAACCGTATTTTTCTTTCAGTGTAAGCATAGCATTCAAATTCACATCCTCCATTGGCGTGGGATAATTTGTCGTACAGTGCAACAGTGTTATCTTGCCCGCACCATTCTCCTGCAGAACTTCCAGTGCATCATCTACCTCCTGCAGTGTGCTCATACCTGTTGACAGAATAATGTCTTTCCCCGTCCTCGCAATTTCAACCAAATACGGATAATTTGTAATCTCACCGGACGGAATTTTCCACATACTACAGCCAAGTTTTTTCAAAAATTCAATACTTTCCAAATCAAAAGGAGTAGATAAAAAACATACATTAATCTCCTTGCAATATGCGGCTAATTCAATGAAATCATTATATGTTAGTAATATTTTCTTTAACATATCCCGCTGACTCATTTCCACACCAATATTCTTTTTTTGGTAATCCGCCATATATGCATGCTTTGAAACCATTGAATTCAACTTTGCAGTTTGGAATTTCACAATATCCGCACCACATTTTTTTGCTGTTAAAGCTAATTTCTTTGCAGCCTCCAGGCTGCCATTGTGATTTACCCCGGCTTCTGCAATGATCAATGTCCGCATCGTTACTTTCTCCTGTCCTTTATGATTTTTGCCGGTCCCCCGACAGCAGTACAATCACTTGTATAACCTTTTAAACTGCGGAACCAGCTCCAATAACTGTATTCATACCAACACATCGGCCCTGGAGAATCTGACTCCCCGTTCCCAGACTGACTCCTTTCGCAAGTCTGGCATTGCCCGGATATTGACACCGGGATTGACAGTTACAAAATCTTCAATAATCGCTTCGTGACCTATGATACAATCAAGGTTAATGATACAAAAATCTCCAATTATAATTCCGATTGTTAATATAGAACCCACACATATAATATTTCCCTTTCCAGTCAAAATGCTTTCTTGTATCTGCTATGGCAATCACAACATGCAGCTCTTTGGAATAATTGCATAAATATGCATCATCACCAATAACCTTACCATCACTGATGCAATTATCTATATAACCAAGAAAATTCCAATATGTCTCTACAGAATTAATCCTGTCAATAAGCCACGCTATTTCCCTCGTAAACTCACTTGCGCCTACTATAACGATATTCTTCATCATGCGGCCTCACATTCTTTATATGTTATAAAAGCCACATCTCTCAGATAGTCGTTACATTCTCCCCCACACACCGATAACTCTGCTGTCATCCGATACGTCCCCAATAACAACGCTTCCTGCTCCTATTATTGCATTCATCCCTATATGAGCTCCCTGTATAATTGTTGCATTTGCTCCAATCAGAGTATGCTCCCCGACTCGTACGTCTCCACAAAGTGTAGCTCCAACCGCAATGTGACTATACTCGCCAATCTGGTTATTATGCTCAATAATTGCTCCTGTGTTGATAATGCACATCTTTCCTATCTTTGCCCCCGCATTGACAACAGCATTCTTACCGATAAAAACCCCTTCGCCCACATCCGCTGACCCTGATACGACTGCGCTCGGATCGATAATTTTCGGTAGTCTAAATCCTGCCTGTTTTGCCCTATAATATAATCTGTCCCTTATGCTGCTTTTTCCCAGATACCCTACAGTAATCGCAGCATTTATAACTCCTCTATCCAATAAACATTCCAGCATCTCATCCGTCCCCAGATATCGAAGCGGACTACGAACATCAGCCACGTCGGTATATCCGACAATCTTATATTTTTTCCCGTTTATGATAGTGTCTGCTATGCTCAGTGCGTGTCCGCCGCCGCCTATCAGAACAATATCTTCCATTTACTATTCTCCGTATAGTCTGATTCTCATTTTTTCCAATTCAGGAAGCTGTCCCATATCCATCCAGTCCTTTTCACTGACAGGAAAGACCGCAACCCGCTTCCCCTTTTGCCGTTCTTTTTCAACAATATCAGGGAATCCTATTGGAACATTATTTTCTATATCATTGATTACTTCCGGCTCAACAATATAAATTCCTGTATTCGTCAAAAAAGATATGAGCGGTTTCTCCCTCATATCCTTTATTGTTCCATTTATTCCCATTTCCACAACGCCGTATGGTATATTAATATTCTTGTAAGCGCAGATCATGGTAATAATATTTCCATTCTCTCTATGGAACTTCAGCATGCTCTCGTAATTAGCTGTAAGAAGTGCATCGCAGTTGGCAAAGAAAAAAGTGTCTTTTAGCTTTCCACGAAGAAGGCTTAACCCGCCGCCAGTACCAAGAGGATTCTTCTCATCATACCAGATAATATTGTAATGATTATCATTATCTGCAAAGTAGGCCTTCATTAATTCTCGCTTATAATTGACTATTATATGGAATTCATTACAGCCGTACAATTGATATTCCTTCATAATATGTTCAATAATAGGAAGATCACCGACTGGTATCAAAGGTTTGGGCAATACCCGTGTGAAAGGATCCAGTCTGGTTCCTCTTCCTCCTGCATTAATCACAACAGGAATATTTAATGGCGTTTTCTCTTTACTTTTTTGGTCCTCTCCGCTATAAATATCTGTAATTTTTCCTTCCTTGTCTATAATGGGAATGGCAACATAATCCTGTCCATGATACATCTCCTTTGCTTCTGTCAGTGTATGTGCAAATTTAGGCTTACGATTAGCTGCCTGCATAATGTTATCGGACATTTTTCCACCGGCTAAAAGGAAACGCCTTATATCGCCATCTGTCACGCATCCAGCAAGGATTCCCCGTTCATCTGGCAGAAATAAAATGCCTTTCGCGTTATGGTCAATTCTTTGCATTGCTTCGGAAATCAAGAACAGGCTGCTGCCAACCAACATATCAAAATTATCCATATATAATCACCATACTAATCTTTTTATTCCTCCCAGACAGGATGCTTCAATACCCATTTCCCATACTCATTTTTTTCAAATAACTCCGTATTGTATAATGAGTCAATAATGCTCCAAAACTCTGTTTCCGTATAACCGCAGAACTCGCAAAAATCTCTCACACACAGCGGATCAAGCTTGTCGTCATGCTTTTTTACAAGTTCTTTTGCCGCATTCCTGGAAATCATGCCATATCTAACCATCCGGGCAGCGTAGTCAGTCGCAAACTGATGGCCGAATTTAGGATATTTCAGCCAGGGATGTACCAGGTAAGCTCGGCTGTCAACCTGGTCAAAATTTTCTACATGATGTGTTCTGTCCCATTCGTGAGTGAGATCATGGAAACCATGCTTTTTTGCGAACTCATAATTTTTGAAACTGTTCCATTGTGTGAAATAGGAAATATAAATCGGATCCAGCTTGTCCAACTCTTTCTGCTTTGGTGCCTTTGTGAAAAAAAGGTCCTGTGCTGTGACTCCAGCATTATCTAATAATTCCTGCTCATCAATTCCTGACGCCACACCGTTGTTTAGCTGATCTTTCGCAGAATAAGTCTCTTTCGCATCTGCTCCGCCATATTCATAACTGACGTTCTCTCCGTATACAAGCAGCGGCGTATCAAACTTTATTGCCATTATAAGAGGATAGGTATAGATAAGTCGATCAATATACCATGTGGGCTTTCCATACTTTTCGAACATGTACCGCATAAGCTTTTTCTGTGTGCGTATATCCGGTTTCATACTGATAATGCTGCATCCAAATTCTTCGGATATATTCTTAAGATTATGCCCCCCTGCGTTTGTCATCGGAAAATTGTCTTCCACCGAAAAAAGAATTGGATTCATGTGCATTACATTTTTCATAAGATGAACCTGATAATGAGAATCCTTGCCTCCTGATACAGCAATTGCGCAGTCAGGTCCAGCTCCATTCATGCCGCGATATTTATCGCATATAGCTTCAAATTCCTTCCAACGGGCATCCCAGTCAATCTTCTTACGCCTTTCATAAGCCTGGCAGGCAGAACAAATTCCTTCTTCATTAAATGTAATTCCGGGTCTCGTATTCGGCATTACACATTTTTTGCAATAAAACATCATATTTTCCTCCTATTATTTGCATCATTAATTGCTCCAGATTATTAAATTATTTGTCTACAATCAAAATTTTTTATGCCTATATTTATTGAAAATCAATCTTACTTATCAAAATCCTCCCTTTTCTGACAATCCAATGCAATTTATTTCTCACTTCCCGTTTCATTTCAGCAGGGAAACCTTTATATGCGTACTGTTTTACAGTTTCTGAAAACAAATTATGGTCAATGTCTACAAAAAAAGAATCCCTGTGGGGACTTGGGATAATTGAATCATAATATGTACTATTTCCTTTTAATGCAATATCTAAAGGAACCTGTTCATCAAATATTTCATCAGATATACCTTCTAACATTTGTTCACCCTTAGCAGTATTTGTTATAACCAAGGATGTTCCTAAATCATCGTCCCATTTTCGTTTTACTTTTCCTACTCCCCAAAAATCAGCAAGTGTTATGTCTGAAAACCTGTTATTACCCTTAAACTTGCAGGCAGAACAACTCTTTCTCAAGAACAGGTTTTCTTCTATATATCCTCGCAAATACCAATCATGATAGCGGTCCTTTTTATAAACGCTGCCATTCTCAAATACGATCTTTATAGAGTAATTACTCCATCCGAGGCTTTTCTCCCTAAAATTAACTATCTTCGCTTTTGATTTATATTTCTTCTCAAGTTCTTTCAAATATACCTCATAGATCTTAGGAGAGGCAGCTCCTTTACATATAAAGTCACAAGTAAATAGATTCTCATAATTTTTTACCAAAAACAGTTTCAATGCGGCCACTTCACAAGGAGTACCAACAAACATTACCGCCGTTCCCTTTTCAAGTTCACTTTTTATTTCTGAAAAAATTTTCCCTTTCCTGCTCTGCACATATTTCGACTGTCTCAGCTTCGCAATATCATCAGAAAATGTTGCTATGTAGTGAACCACTGCATTCTCCTCATTAAATATCGCCCCAACAACTTTACCTTCCTGCTTAATTATCTGTTTTGCAAGTTCAAAAAATACTCCTCCGGAAGAACTATTCCTTCTTACTGCAAGTTCATTAGACTTTACAACATACCCTTTTTTAGGATAATCCCCCTCAACTATTGTATTAAGACCTGGACAAACTTTTTCACACAATCCACACTGAATACACTCACTGCAATTTATCATAGGGACTTCAAATCCTTCATTATTTTGTTTTATACTAATAATTCCTTTGGGACAAATATTTGCACACGCTGAACAACCTACACATTCACTATAGGATACTTTATCAGTTACCATACTTATACCTCCACCATCAATACAAATAAACATTCTTCCCCGTCAATATCTCGTTCTATTGGATTTATCCTATTTGAATAACAGTGATACCTTTATATCTCAGTATTTTACATTAATTATAAAATCCTTTTCTAATATTTTTTATCGTACCTCACACCTGTTAATTTTCTTTTTAAGTACTCTCTCTCCACTGATTTTAATGCGCCAAAATATATGGAAGCAAAATATAACAGGCTATACACAACAAGACCTGACATAAAGTACTCCCACCTGTAAATATCAATCATATGCCTTACTCCCCATATAATCCCTACAGGTACTATAGTTGCAACAAATACCCGAAGAATACCCGTATAAAATTGTTTTAAATTAATCTTTGTATGCCGCTTTATATAAAAATTTGTAAATGGATAGTACACCAATCCCATAGAAATCATGGTGCCCAAGGCACATCCAAGTTCCCCATATTTTTTACAGAGAGGAATGCTGATAATAAAATTTAAAATACCAATACCAAAATTCACAACTGCCTGAATACGGTGCTTCTCATAAGCTCTGAATATTTCGATATTCAGATTTTGTGATAATAAAATAACAATAGGCGTCATCAGTAATACTGCGACCCAATAGGAATTATTGTAGCCTTCTCCCGCCCAAAAGCGCAAGAAAGCCATTCCAAATATAATAAACCCATAATAAATATATAAAATAACAATAATCTGTACCCTTCCAACTTTTGCAAAGAGTGAATTCAGCTCTTCATCCCTGTTATTTTCTATCAGTACATGTACCTTAGCTGCAAACATCTCTGATATTGCAGTACTGCATTTGATGAATATTGTATTGATCTGTGAGCCCAATGTATATACGGTAATGGCCAGACTTCCCGCATATCTGGCAAGCAGCCATTTATCAATTTGCCAATTCAGCTGATCCATCATTGTATGCAAAAAAATGAAAAAAGAAAATCCGAAATATTTTTTTAGCAGCCCAAATTCCATGTCTTTGAAGCGAAGTTTTAACTTTAAGTATTTTACACAATATCTTGCATTTACAAATACACAAAATGACGTAATCAACAAAGATAAAATTCCTAATGTGACAGATCTGTATCCCAGTATCAACGCAATCATTCCCAAAAACGGATTGCTTATGGTTTTTAATGCATCTACTCCCTTAAGCATTTTATACCGTTCATTTGCCATAATGTTCGTTCTGAAAAAAACACCAATCAACATTATGCAAAGGTTTAGAGCAAGAATAAACAGCAGTCTCTGAGCAATAAGAATTTCAGCCCCGGTAAGTTTATTTCCAAGTACTTGTATTGGATATAACGCCACAAATATCCCACACCCCAGTGCGATCAACCCTAATACCATAAATATACAAATGAACATTCCATTCAAAATTGCAATTTTATTACTATCTCCTCCCTCTTCCCTATATTGCACGTAATATTTTAGGTAAGCACTTGAAAGCCCCATCTCAATTACACCCAAAGATGCCATGATGGAGGTACACAACGAATATACACCATATTCACTGTCACCAAGATATTTAAGAGATACAGGTGTATATAGAATATACGCAAGCAGTTGAAAAAAAATATTTAAATATGAAAATATGACTCCTGTGCCTATTTCCTGTTTAGCCTTGCCTTTTCTCATTCTCTTTTCTCACATTATCCAAAGATTGTCTCAGAAAATTCATAGAGTTCTTTCTCAATTCATTTAATTTTAAATCAACTGAGTCATAGTTTATTGGTGGAATATTGTTAATATCATCAAATGATTTCAACAATCGTCCCTTTAGAGAGACATCACCCAATAAAGAAGAAATCCTGTTCCCCATTGTCAACTTATGCCAACTTTCCTTTCTTTCCAAACAATAAAAATTTTTATGGAAAATAATAGAAAAAACACATGCGTGGAAAGAGTCTGTTATAACCACTCTGGCATTTTTAATCAGGCTCAAAAATTCTCTGGGCCCAACATCACATAGTAAAAAATCACTGTTCTTTTTATCATTTAAGCTGAAGTTTCCCACATAGGGAATATATGCAATCTTCAGTCCAAGATATTTTCCTATTTTTCTGGCTGTTCTTATATTTGCTTTATTGCTTCCCAGCAAATATACTAATGCATATTCGCCATCTATAATGTTCTCTGAACATATTTTTTCATAATCTTCTTTTCTTAACAGCATAGTAGGATCCAGGACACATTTAATATTTTTTCCCGCCAAAGTACTCAATTCCTCCACAAACTGATGCTCTCTCAGAGAAACTGAGTCAAAGCCGCTTATTACCTCCACTAATTTCATTTTATAGCCTTCTGTCAGAGAAGAGTGCCCAATGCTGGCGGCGTAGGCAATTTTAACAGCAGGACCTGCAAACTTCAAAAAAAACACATCATTACTCCAGTCAGGATTCCATATCTGATCACTTCCACACACAAATATATCAAACTGTGCCAAACTCTCACCGATTGTTTGCTCTGTATATGGAACCGTATGAGGAATTAAACGCATAAATTCATCAAACATTTCATTCCTTATTACCAAATCTTTTGTAATTCGGCATCTGTTTTTTCGCTTTGCAACAGCCATACCCTTTTTTATTAACTTAATGAATTTCTTGTTTCGGATATACTCTTTGATTTGCTGCGATGTAGTCTTTGAGGAAATGAACCTGTCATATGATATTTGCCTGCATTCGTACCCCAATCCGGTAATTGTTTTGCACAATGCAAATGCCTGCAACATTGCACCATAATTCCTGACATTATAATAAAATGTAAGTATTCCAACTCTCCGCATATAGACTCCCTTTATTGTATGTGACTGTAATTCTCATTTATTGTAATGCATCTGAGTGTATAAAAAATTAACATCCAAATATCCAGGAATGATATGGGTATAAATCCGGATGCCTCACACTGCTTGCCACAACTGTAAATAAAAATACAGACAGAGTCATCAACATGATTGACCTTGTCTCCCTGTCTTTAACCTTATTAAGTGTTGCACATACCAATATTATTTCTATAATCTTGATTGACAGATTAATCTTGGTAGCCAATAAATCATTTGCAGCCAGACACAAAAATCCGGCAAAGCCTGTCAGGTACACTAAATATGCTCTTCTTTCAGCCATATCGTATTGTTTGGCCATAAATGATACAAACACAAGCATAATCACTCTTGCCAGAATACTGCTAATGCCTACAGGCTCTACATACTGTGAATTATACGAATGAATTATTTCCTGAAAAGCCCTGGGTAAAAGTGTGGTCAGTCTATTATTGACAAAACAGTAATTTACGAAACATGCCGCAAAAAATAATACTATACTGAAGCATACCAGCTTTTTCCTGGTTATTTTCATGTTGTATATAATATATAACATGAAGATAAGTAAACCAATTCTGTGAAACGCAACTGCTAATACCCCCATGATTACAACCTTAATAAGCTTCTTTTTCTCAATGGCCTTTATGCTGCATAACATTATTCCAACCGATATTCCCTGTGCAATTGCATTAAAGCCAAACGGAAACATATATAAAGAGTAATATACCAGCAACGCCGGAAATCTATATTTCGAATTTTTAACAATACAATATCCTATTAGGCAAACTTGAATTGCCGCAAAAACCAGAAAAGTAAAATAAGGAGAAAATCCAACTGTCTTTAATCCAAGCGCAATCCCGGAAAACCCTGGATCATCAAACCTCCAGAAATTACTGACCTCAATCACCGTAAATATCGCCTGATATCTTTCATAATCTGCACCGTTGTTAAATCTTCCACCTATAAATACTGTCAAAAAAAACAAACAACAAATAAATAATCTATTTTTACGGTCTATGGCGAAATTAATTTCACATAAAGATATCATGAATAATAAAGCAAAAATAGCAACATATATCATTTTTATCCTCTTCCGCTAAATTTTCTAAACAGCCTATAGATATTTGCGTAAATACGGGGAGACCATTCATTCACTTGAAAAATGATTCTTTTCAGCCTTCCAAACTTCTGAACATAAAAGCGATTACTCTTATATTCCGGAAATTCTTGAAGGAATTTATCCCTGACCCTTTGTATCAGCTCATAATTAATTTCATCATAATAAAATATGATGGTTGAAACAGTATGTATGTAATAATGCTCTAAATAAATATATTCGACCGCATCTCGTATCTGGTCATAATCGTCTTTGCCTTTAAAAAAATCCAAAGCCATATCTGCCGTTTTCATTCTGTCCAAATGGTGTGTTGAGTTTCGTACAGATGTAGTTGACTCTGCATTTCTTTTGTTATAGCAATATAAAGGCTTATTTGTATATGCAAAACTTTTGACAAAGTACTTTACAACAACTCCAAAGTAATTGTCTTCATAAGCCAAACGCTCCGGAAAATATATACTCTCCTCATTCAGTAATTCCGCTCGGAAAAGGCAACTGCAAAAAGATCGCATGTCACTTATAAAGTCTTCCCGATTTTCTACAGATATTTCTATTTTACTGCTTTCTCCTCCTAAATCCGATCTGTTTGGTACAATTTCTTTAAACTCTCCAAAATCTTCATAAAATCCCCCATACACCATATCCACTTTAAGGTCACTGGCCAGGTGGTACAATGTGTCATACATATCCTTCTCAACGTAATCATCGCTGTCAACAAATCCTATATATTCTCCCTTTGCTTCCCGAATCCCCAAATTTCTGGCAGCACCCTGGCGTCCTTTTTCGCTTAGTCGAAACGCTCTGATTTTTTCAGGATTCCTGGCTTCATACTGTTTTAAAAGAGCATATGAATTATCCGTTGAAATATCATCTACAGCAATGATCTCTATCTCTTCCAGCGACTGTGAAAGGAGGCTGTCCAGGCATCTGCCAAGATACTTCTCCACATTATAAACAGGAATAACTATGCTTACTTTTATATTTTTTTCCATAAACGCACCCTTAATGTCAAAAGTCATCTCAAAAAACATTCATAAATTGATATATTTGAATGGTACGGAAACCCTTTTAATGACCTCAGCAATATTGGCGGCTGCAAACTCTTTATTATGAAAAGTCTCCCGCCCCTTAGCCAGTTGCCGGCATTCCTTACTGTCAGATTCAATACAGGCTAAAATTGCTTTCTCTAATTCTTCAAGTTTTTCAACCTTGATTGAAATACCATATTCAGAATAATCTATATCTGCCGCGCTTAGCATAAGAGAAATAAGCGGTTTACCAACCAGCGCAGCCTCCATCCCCGCTGTAGAATCCCTCGTTATAGCTACATCGCATATATAAAGCAGATTTTTCAAAGGATAATCCTTAAGGAAAAGCATATTATCTGGGAACTTTTCTTCTCTCTGTTGGGTCTGATTCGGATGCAACTTTATAAGGAACAGATACTTGTTCCATTTTTCAGCCACTCTACTGAGATAGTCCTCTACCTGGCCAGTTTCCTGCAAACCAGGCTGTTCCAAATATAAGATCACTTTTTCATATCGGTCTGCCTTGATCAACTCTCTGCACTGTTCCAGTTCATTCTTGCTGACTTTTACATTATCCTCAAACACAGGCTGACCAGTAACAACTATATTAGACAGAGGCACTTTTAACTTCCGATTTGCGAAATCCCTTCCATAATCATTCATCACACAAGTGATGCAATTGCATCCTGAATCTTCAAATACCGGTAAATCCGCAATCCTAACCACAGGAACCCCCAGTCGATTTGCAGCGATACCTGCCGCCTTTTCCATTCGCACTCCGCAGGTAATTACCAAAACTGATGGCTGTTCCTGTTGAATAATTAATTCCATTGATCGAACTGGACAAAAAGCTTTCCTGCCTTTTTCCGCATATGCTTCTCTGGCCTCACTTTCACCCAGTTCCTCCTGCAAATCGCAAAATCCAATCCCCAGATAAGCCACCAAGTCACTATACAAGATTCCCGCATCTGCCCGAAAGGCCAAAGCTGCCAATTCATTGCCGTAAGTCAGAATATCCTGTTTATAAGGAAACAGATCTATATAATCTTCAATTAAAGAATATGGTATCCCACATCCATCAAAAACCTTTCCCGCAACAGTCAGGGCGATCACTTTCTGCTCATAACAACAAATCTGAGACAGTTCATTATAAGTATGCCTGACAAGATTCGCATGGCCCCCACCATAGGAAATATATAAAATCTTTCTTTTTTCTTCCTCCATGGCATTGTCCTCACCTGTAATCTTCAAATTTATCCATCGTTGTCTCTATCAAAATATCTGCAAAATCGACGCCTTCCCTTTCAAGGAAGAACCTGCCATATTCCATCTGATTTTCATGTATGCCTGTCACCATTACAGAATTAGCTTCCAGTATATAGATACAGCAACTCATATTATCAGGAACAACCATCGCGTCTATGCGACAGAGGCCTTTCATCCCTGTTTTCAAGGCCACCTGCTCACAATATTTTTTTACTTCTGTCTCCATCTCAGGCGTCAGGCTTTCCCTTCTGCTGTCATTAGACGTAAATCCCTTTAAATGACACTCCTGCGCTTTACTATAATAGCTTACAATAATGGCTTCCGCCCCTGTCTTCTTTACCAATACAGGAACTGTAACATCAACTCCTCTCACAAATTCTTCCACAAGAACTGTAGAATCTTTTCCCAGTATCTCCAGTATCGCTGCATCAAGCTCATCTACATTGTTGGCTTTCTGCGGAAGCACCTTATCAACAGGCGATTTAACAACGCAGGGCAACCCTAAATAATCTATAATTTTTTGGGTATCCGGCATTTCTTCTCTGGGACTTATTCTTATAAATTTGGGCGTATTAATTCCCTGTGCCATTAAGGCTTCTTTATATCGGATCTTATCCTTTGCAAGCAGACTGGCAGCTGGATCATTGGATAAAAGATATCCCCGCTCATCAAGATCTCTTGATAGTTCCAATGCCAGAATATGTCCCGTACCTATAACAACCTTTTTGACTCCCATCTCTTTAAAAAAAGAATCAATTTTATCTACTTGACGTAAATCCGCTCTGCATACAAAATCAGCTGTCTCTTCCCCTGACTCACCAGGTTTTCCCTCAATAAGAGCAACTCTTTTTCCTTTTTTATGAAGCTTTTCTGTTAAAATTTCACCACTGATACCAGCAATCAGTCCAATTACTTCATTTTCCATCTCAGCATCCGCCTTTCATTCATTTTCAATACCCGGCATAGCATTTCATTTCGAAATATTCCATGCATTTTTTAATTAGTCCCTTGCTTTTTTAGTACAACAGCAAGTGTCTTAGCAATAATTTTTACATCTGTTAAAAAAGATACTTTGGACGTATAAAGATTCTCCCAATACAGTTTTTCTTTTTCTGTCAGGTTACTCCTCCCATTTACCTGTGCAAGACCTGTAATCCCCGGTTTCATCAGATACTTTTCCTGAGAATAATCATCTTCTTCCCGTACTACGTCCGGGCGGAAACCGACAAATGACATATCACCTTTTAAAATATTAAAAATCTGAGGGAGCTCATCTAAACTGGTTTTTCTAAGAACTCTTCCTATCCTTGTGATCCTCGTATCGCCTTGAGTCGTATATGCCGGCCCTATCCGATCTGCATTCTTTACCATACTTCGGAATTTATATATCGAAAAAGTTTTTCCACCTTTTCCCATTCTGGCCTGTGTATATACAGCCGGAAAACCGGAGTCACAACATACCAACAGAGCGCACAAAAGATAAAGCCACCAAAAAAGCAGCAAAAATAAAAAGGCAAAAAACCTGTCAAAAATATTCTTTCCATATCTGACATAGAAACTGTTCTCTCCTGTTTTCATCATTCATTTACACTCCGGTCTTCCTTCTCGTCTCCGCTATCTGAACTATCTTTCCTACAATGCTTTTTACACCTGACACGTTTTCGAAAAAATACCTGCTATGCTCTTCGCACTCCTTTTCCTGTGCCCTGACCGCCTGCATTCCTTCTGTGAAAATATGACGTATCTCATCTATATTGTCCATCTGCTCTACATTGCAAAAACTCCTGGATAAAATCACACAGCCGGACCCCATACGGTAATGCTCCTTGATTATCATTTCCGCCGGGAGCATCCCCTGTCCCAGTCTGGCAATTCCTCCAAACCCATAAGAGATTCCTTTCTGACGAAATTTCAGACAAAGGGTCTCCACTGTCCCGTCCGCCAACAGTTCAAACATAAAGTTCTTCCTGTACCCCAGTGACAAATCATTGAGTCCAACAAAAATTTCATCTATTCCGTCCAGCGCCAGGATTTCGTCCACAGCAGCAACCGCTTCCGGTGTCTCCAACAGCGGCATAGTCCTGCATCGTCCGTCAACCAGCCGGATAAATTCCTCCACCTCACCTGCTGTCTTAAAATACGGCAGCATCAGTATATCTGCACCTGCCTGTATGGCTGCATTAATTTCCTCCCCGGAGGAACCACATCCATCCACATCCCCATGGATAGGATTCACTCTTACAAGGAGTTCTGCCCTGCACAGAACATCTTTTACAGCATAAATGTCTTCAACAGTATGATGCGACTGAACCGTATCCATCCCCTGCTGTCGTTCTGCTTTCCCAATATATTCCATATCTACAAATATTCGATCTACTCCTGCACTTTCTGCTATTCGAGCTACATCCGGCCGGTTCGTGATATACATTAGTTTTAAAGCCATATTTCATCCCCCTTTGCTTTCTCCATCGCTCTCACACCCACGCCACCCTCTCCAGATCTGCTCTGTCATAGCATGCACAGATAATCTCTATAATCCTGTCCTGCTCTTCTTCTGTCATCCCGGCATCACTCGGCAGGCAGAGCCCGCTCTCATAGTACTGCTTTGCCATGTCGCATCTCGGCCAGAACGTATCATTTCGGAAGTTCTCATACATCCGCCAAGGCCCGTCCAAAGTAAAATGCTCGTTATTTCGGAACACCGGCTGCATGCTCATAGGCTTATAGACCGGCCTGCTTTCCGCATTGAATGCGTCCAGAGCTTCGCATATTTCCATGGGTGCAGCCGTTCCGTGGATATCTTCATAGGTATATTGCCTGTCACTGCGAGTCTCCATAAACTGTATATTGCTTTCGCAGGTCATGGCTGTGATCCAGTAATTTGGCTTCGTCCCGTCCTGAACCGGTATCACGCAGGCTATAGACTCATCCAGTTTTTCAACATATCTGTCATAAATTTGCTTTTTCTTTTCTATGATATCGTCTATATGCATCAGCTGTCCCCGAAGCACTGCAGCAACAAACTCGTCCATCAGACAGCTGTATCCCAGCTCTTCGTGCTGGTTCCAAAAGGTAGCTGCTTTCGCTCCGGAAGCCCAGTATCTCACCTTTTCAGAAGCATAATAATCCTTAGTCAGGAATGCGCCTCCGGACTGCCCAATCATCCTGCCCCTGCCAAAATCCAACACACAATAATCGCCAAGGGTCCCTGTCTTCTCCCAGATACCGCCTTCTGTCTCCCCCTCTTCTACCAGGTATTCAGCTCCAATTGCCTCCCCTGCGCATTCTACAAGCAATGCGTCGTGTTCATGGCAGATTTGTCGTATCTTCAACGCCTGTCCGGGAAAACCATACACATGATTCATGACAACGATTTTTACATCAGGATATCTTTCAAACGCCAGCTCCAGCACCTCCGGATCCATGGACCAGTCAGTGTCCTCAGACGAGTCTATAAAGACAGGCGCGCCTCCCTCGAATACAATTGGATTTACCATGTCAAAAGTCGTGAGATCAGAACAAAACACTCTTTTTCCATACAGAGAACCGCCTCTGAGGCCATCGGGAGTCAGAATACCTGTAGAACTGCCATAGAGCTTTTCCGCAGCGACTTTCAATGCCAGATGCAGCGCTGCCTGTCCGGAATTCAGTGCAACCGCATACTTCACTCCCATATATCCTGCCAGTTCTTCTTCCAGCCGAATTGTCTGCCTGCTGCTAAATTCCGTTTCAAATATCTGTTCTGTAAACACCTTTTCTTCTTCATATATCATGGATGATGACAAAGGTATCTTTTTTCCGAACATACTCTCTTTATAAATCTTCCTGTCAAAAATGCCCTGGAATCTTGCCTGTTCTCTGATCCATTTCTTTCTCGCTTCCGTCATCTCAGCCTCTTTCCCTCCTGACGGAGTTTACAACTTTATGAAAACTGTATCCGATCTGCAAAATAAAAAAGCATGGCAATGCCACACTCTTCCTGTATTTGAATGACCTTCTCCAGGCATAGCTTCGCCATCCATGGAGAAAGATTCTATTACAAAGTATTCGAATCTCATTCCATGCTCAAGGAAAGCGTGCTATGACTGGAATCCAGGTCAGGCCTGTGCATACCGCATTTGACCGCCCTTCAGCCATTTTTCTGCAATCTTCTCAGCTAACTCATACATCCACCTCTTTACAACTCTCTAGAATCCTTATTTCTTACTCATATGACGCATCATTGCTGCAGCCACATCGTGGCAATTCACCACAGTCCCATCCTCCAGTACATTTGATGCCGCCCTGTTCTCAGGAAACCAATATTTCTTCCCCCTGATCGTAAAACCAACCCTGGCCAGACGCCCGCCCACTTTCAAATTCAGATATGCCCTGCGATCTCTGAGATTCACATCCACGATACGATCCTCATGCCCCTTCAGTGGCCCCTCCATAACAACATATCTTCCGTCTTTCTCCTGAAAGCCATAGGACATACCTACAACACCGGCAGACGGCAGCTTTCTGCGGCAGTTCCTTTGCCCCGCCTCTGTTCCGTTCCCTGCTGCATCGCTTTCTTCCCCGAAATGTTGCCTCTCCACACTTTCCGTGGAAAATCCCAACATAAAGTCCAACAGTTCCGCTTCATTGTCATTCAAAGCATTCAAAGTATCATCTTCCCCATCGACAGAAGTCACTCCGGCAGCTCCGCCAGTCCTTCCTTCTCCTATGTGGAGTTCCTTTATGAATGAGTGCACTTCTCTCCTGCAATCTCTCATAAAATCCGACATCTCATTCTGGTTCATGTCGGAACGTATAAACACATACCCTGGAAAAAGTGCCTCCACAACCGTCTGTCCCAGGCTTCCCATCCAAAGTTCCACGCACGGATAGAATACTGTGCCCCGCCCTTTCGGAAGTGTCTTTCTTATTGTCTCTGTCACATCCCACTGCTTCAAGGTCTGTGTAAAAAGCACATAATAGCGCATCTTACCGCCATTTCCCATCAGTTCCTCATCTCTTCATCAATATTTTTCAGCTGGAAGTCAGCTGCTCTCGGGATGTATTCCGAATAAAATGTCAGCTCCGATTTTCGCAGAATATATAAGTCTGCGAAAAACTCTTCGTGTCTTTTATTTCAGACACTTCTCCTGAGATCTCATCAGCGAAAAAAATCAGCCAATCAGTCGATTTATCAGTCTATTATAAATTCAGATGTGCTTTCAGAATTACAAATTTCATGAATTTCTTTCTCGTCGGATTTCATCTGTCTTTAACTCAAGCTTATTTCTGAATCCCGGAAGCACATTAATGTTCTTACGTTTTTGTCCTTCAGAGGGATGTACATATCGGTCAAGAGTAAGCTTCACGCTGGCATGACCAAGGAATTCGCTTAAGACCTTTGCGTCAACGCCATTTTCTATACTCCGCGTGGCAAAGGTGTGACGCAGTGTGTGAAAAGTAGCACCGGCAATCCCAACTGTCTTGATAATCGCTTTGAAACGGTTCTCCATTGTTCTCGGCTCTATGTAGGCATCTTTCGCCCCTGTCAGGAAGAAAGAACCGCTGACTCCGGCTCTTTCTCCTAACAGGCTGAGAATATCATCATGAAGAGGAATGGTGCGAATGGATTTTCTGCTCTTTGGTGATGTGATAGACACCTCAGTCTTGCATTTCGGATTGTTCGGTGTCTGGATACGTTTCATAGTAGTATGAACAAAAACTGTTCCCTCGTTTAAATCAATATCATCCCAGTGCAGAGAGCAGAGCTCTCCAAGGCGCAGCCCCGTGTAGAGCACAAGCAGGATACCCAATCCATCACTGTCCAGGTTGGAAAGGATGTAATCCAGCAGCATTCTTTCTTCATTTTCCGTAAGAACACGAAGCGGAAGGTTTTCCGAGTCACCGACAGAAAGTCTGGTAAGATTTGCAGCCGGAAGATGGTGTTGTCGTTCGCCGTATTCTAAAACCGAGCGTAAAACGGATAAAATACCCTTTACCGTATTGTGGGACATTCCGTTACCGCTGTCGCCACCCTTCATCTGTAGTTCAGTGATATAATCCGTCACCTCTTCCCGCGTAATTTCAGTAAACCTCCTGCCTTGAAATCTCGGATTCAAATGAAGCTTGAGATTGTTATGATATTTACAAATGGTTGAGTCCTTCTTTGTTCTGCCTTCCGAAGCAAGCCATCGCGATGCCACTGCTGTAAATAGGAGTCTGTCCCCCATCCCGGCCTGTTTTCGCTCCTCCTCAAAGTTTTTTGCCGCAAGATCCCGCTTCATTGTGCATTCAGCCTCAGTCATTCCGGACACATAACCGTACCAGAGCCTCCCGTTGCTTTTCCTGCCCTTTACGAATCTACCTTCCCATTTTCCCGTTGAACAGCGAAAATAAACGTTTTTGCCAATTCTAGCCATATCTTACCTCCTCGTATCATAGTAATACAGCCACAAGAGCTATATAGCTAATAGGTTACGACAGCTGTTCAAAAAAGAAAGTATAAAAATATTTTTCTCAAAAGTTATTACTTCTCCAATTGACTGCTACTGGCTTCTCTCAATGTTGAAATTTGGTATTGACAAGCTTGCAAATCTTGTGTAACATGTCATTTGTATTCGTATGTCATAAAATCCCTTTCGCAGACTTATATATTCTGCGAAAAATATACCTTTTTGAGATACTAAAAACCGCTTGTCCGGATCCGGAAAGCGGTTTTTGTTTATGCATTTTAAAAATGGAGATTGGGTGACCATTCCCGGCCATGTCCAGATGCCATATCCAAATTTCATGGCCGATTCACCACAGGAGTATCCCGGAGATTCCCATGACCGGAACCTCCGTGATACATTGTATAGATTCTATTGATTTTATCCTATGATATCAGTTGATGCTCAAGCCGGCGCTTGCGTATCCAGCAACTGTATTCAGCAGAGACAGTCCGCTGGCTGTCGCTGAAAATACCAGCATCAGCCGTGTCTGGGCTGTCACCGGAATGTTGAGCCCCGTAAGAGTGCCGTTCAGCAATGTCCCGACGGATATAATTCCGGAAAGGGATGGCGTCAGGCTGATCAGCGTTCCGGCAATGGGCGTAAATACATTATTCGGAGTCGCAGACTGATAAACCTGTGCATTAACCGTGACAGTGGAGCCTACCAGGGAAATGGCCGCTGTCGTACTGAAGAATGCGCTGAACGAAGTAATGATGCCTGCCCGCGGAACCTGGAACGCAAAATTGGAAAGAGTTCCAGCGGCATTCGTGATATCAATCGTGGCCCCCAACAGCGTAAGGCCCTGCGCACTGCTGCCAAAGCCCACAAAGGCAGGAAGACCAGCAAGGCCCCCGGCAATTGTCGTCAGAGAGACCGGAAGCCCTGACGCAAAGGGGATGATGGCTCCTGTGCCTGCGATACCTGTAGGACCCGTCGCTCCTGTCGGGCCTGTTGCACCCGTGGCTCCGGCTGCTCCTGTTGCTCCATCGGCTCCCGTCGGACCTGTTGCTCCGGCGGCTCCCGTCGGACCCGTTGCGCCGGCTACTCCATCGGCTCCCGTCGCTCCTGTTGCCCCTGTGGCTCCATCAGCTCCCGTCGGACCTGTTGCTCCCGTCGCTCCATCGGCTCCCGTCGCTCCTGTTGCCCCTGTGGCTCCATCAGCTCCCGTCGGACCTGTTGCTCCCGTTGCTCCATCGGCTCCCGTCGGACCCGTCGCTCCCGTTGCTCCATCGGCTCCCGTCGGACCTGTTGCTCCTGTCGCTCCGGCTGCTCCATCGGCTCCCGTCGGACCCGTCGCTCCCGTTGCTCCATCGGCTCCCGTCGGACCTGTTGCTCCTGTCGGACCCGTCGCTCCCGTTGCTCCATCGGCTCCCGTCGGACCTGTTGCTCCCGTTGCTCCTGTCGCTCCCGTCGGACCTGTTGCACCGGCTGCTCCCGTCGCTCCCATCGGACCTTCATCCCCCGGGCAGCCTTTCGGTCCCTGGGGGCCGACAGGACCAATCTCACCCTGAATACCCTGGGGGCCGGTGACACCCTGAGGCCCCATGGGACCCGTTGCACCGGTGGGGCCGGCAGGACCGGGAATCCCTCTGGGACCCTGAGGACCTGCATCACCCTGGGGGCCTGCCGGGCCCACAGGACCCACAGGACCTGCCGGCCCCTGGGGACCTACGTCCCCCTTGGGACCCTCACAGCCCGGATCGCCCTTGGGACCCACATCCCCGCGGACACCCTGGATACCCTGGATGCCCTGAGGACCTGCGTAGCCCCTGGGGCCATCACAGCCTCTCGGACCTGTGTTTCCGGTAGGTCCTACCGGGCCTGTATTTCCTCTGGGACCTCTTGCGCCGGGAGCACCGGGAAGTCCCTGGGGGCCCATAGGACCAGGTTCCCCTCTGTCGCCCTTGGGACCGGGACAGCCGGTATCACCCTTGATTCCCTGCGGGCCCGCAGGACCCTGGTCACCCTTCGGGCCCGCAGGACCGCGTTCACAGCAGGGGGAATGACACTGATTCTGATGGCAGTTACATGAATTATTTTGATTCATCTAAAACACTTCCTTTCTTTTTTCGAAAAAGGCACTTATCATGTCTTTTTCTACAAATAATTTATGCACTGCCGGGAAATCTGCCACACTATGTCGAAATCCGCCTGAAAAATCCTCCCATGAGACCCTCGCGGCATTCGCCAAATGGATGCTGACGCATCCGCTTGGCTCATTGCCCGCGGGAATCACAGGCTCCCAAAATACTGTTTATTGTAAAGATACGCCTGGGAATAAGGCTTACAGGCGCCCGCCCGCTCGTTGTATTCCATTGCCTTCTGCCTGTCTCCCAATCTGTCATAGCATACGCACAACTGCAGAAGAGGGACATAATCATGGCAATCCGGCTGGACGAACCCGTCGGAGCGCTCTCTTTTGGGCGTATTCAGCGCCGCCTCATACCAGTAGACGGCGATGCGGCAGTTTCCCCGTTCCAGGAAGTGCTTCCCAATCTCACAGCACAGCTCAGCCCTCGGCAGGTCGTAGCTCATGCTGCGCAGGAGCATCGAAAGCGCGGCCTGCTCCTGTCCCAGTCGGTAATAGCAGCCGGCGCAGACGGAACATGCCTCAATCTTGTTTTCAATCCACCCGTCCTCTTCCAGAAGGAACCTCTCGAACACAGCGGCAGCCTCTTCGCATTCCCCGTGGTAGTACAGCTCCCTTCCATAATAATACTGCTGCCGCGGTTCCAGGGACTTTCCCTCCGCGATCATCCCGCGGTATATCCGCAGGTTCCGGTCCGGATCCCCGGCCCCCTCTTTCCTGTGGCTGATGGCGATGTCGGAATATATGGTCCTGCCCTTTGGCGGGATCACTTCATGGACAGCGCCCACCCAGCGAAATCCGGCCCGGTTCCTGATCCATCTCTCCCGGAAATAGGAAAAGGACGGCTGGTCGGCCTCGTCAAAGGCAGTGTTGTATTTCATCATCACCATATCCGTATCCGGCGGCAGGGTCTGCTTCAGCTCCAGGAATCCGGCCCGCTCCGCCTCCTCCAGGACGTCATCGGCATCCATCCACATACAGTAGTCCATGGTGGCTTTGGAAAAGGCATGGTTCCTGGCATCCGAAAAGTCATCCTTCCATGGGTACGAATAGACCCTGGGCGTATACCGGGACGCTATCTCCACCGTCCGGTCAGAGGAACCGGTGTCTACGATGACAATCTCATCCACCAGTCCCGCCACGCTGTCCAGACAGCGCGCGATATGCTTCTCTTCATTTTTGACAATCATACAAAGGCTTATGGTAGGCATACTCTCCTCCTCTCTTTCCGAGCCTGTCATCTGCACAGCTTCTCTATGCTCAGATACATGTTGATTTTCGATGCGCCTGCGGATGAGCGCCATTCGAAGAACAGTCTTGATACTATTGGTATCTCGATTATAAAATATCTTGACAGCATGACCGCCTCCTTCTGTCTTGCCGCTTTCGTCCATGCGGCATACAGGGGCTGCCTGCATTCGTTGCATACGGGCGTAAGCCTGACGGTGCCATGCCTTTTCATCATGACAGATATATAATAATTAATGACATAGTAACCGGCCGCCAGCTCCAGGGAACAGCCATTGCAGAGAGAGATGTTTCCTGTCGTATCGGGTATCTCCGTCTTAAGCGGAAGGCTGGCGCACTCCGGCAGAATCATCTCCCGGCCCGTGAACGTGGCGAATATGCTGCTCTGGGGATAGCCGGGAGGTCCTGCCGGACCCCGGGCGCCCGGCTCTCCTCTGGGCCCCTGAGGGCCAGTAGCTCCCTGAGGACCCTGGGGACCGGTGACTCCCTGAGGGCCGATTTCCCCCCGTTCACCGGGACAGCCCGGTGGGCCCGGCTCTCCCCTGGGGCCCATGGGCCCCGTCTCCCCCCGTTCATAACAAATGCCGGGCATCCCCGGCATTTTCCCTGATTCCATAGTACCAGATCCGCAGCAGCAGGAAGGATCGTACCCTTCCGTTTCCGCAGCCCCTGAATGCCGAAAGCCATCTGACATGTCGCCTTCTATCCCACAGCCGGCATCCGGGGTCAACTGACCTGTGCCCTGATTTCGGTCAGGGACTCTCTTCCCAAACAGATTCGGCGGATTGAACTTCCAATTCTTATCATAGTCATACACTTGAAAGCACCTCATTTATATTTGATATGAAACCATAATGCATGTGATATGCTACATTATATGCATGGAGAATAAATTTGTTTTTTAAAAAAAGCTGGAAAAAATACAGCTGGAATGATAAAATTATTTCCAGATGGGAGCTGCCTGCACAGGCGCCGGGAAGCATATCCTGCTCTCTTTAAGAAAAAACTGTGGAAAGGGATATCATATGTCTGTAAACTATTTTATCAAGAGAAAAAGAAAGTGTATTTCAGCCATAGCAACGACCCTGATACTACTGCTCACACTCAGTGGATGCGGGACACAGAAAATCGACGGAAAATCCCTGCGGGAGCACGGCATGGATATCGTTAAGATTATGGAAGAAATGGTCAAAAACGCCGATTATGGAAAGCTTACCGGCGGTGACAACAGCACGCTGGAAGAAATCCGCGTCCAGCTGGCAACCGGAGACTATGCCGCCCCTGCGGCAGTCTATGAAATGTCCCTCCCATCTTTTCAAAGCATTCTGACCCTTGTGGGCGAATCAGAGGAGTCCTATAATTTTTCAGAAGCCCTGAACACACAGCTTGACAATAAAAGCGCTTCGGTCCTGGTCAACCAGCTTAATTCCATGAAAGGTGTCTCCGCACTGGCAGGCACTTCTCTCTATACTGCCGGGAAAGTCTTTGTCAGCAATGAATTGACCGAAAATACCATCTATTTATACACTTTCCAAAACGGTTATCCCATAGCAGTGGTTTTCACAGTGGGAGAAGATCACGCAGTGACAGCCCAGGGAACCTTTCTTCTGTGGGAGGATATAGACCAGGGATCTCTGGAAACCCTGCAGAATCTGTTAAAAACATTCGGAATTTCCGACACACTCCGCCAACTGCCGGAAACGCCCTGATTCGGGGGAAATGCTGATTATTTCAGTTTACAATATACACTGAAACCAAAAGCCAAAGGAGTATATCATATGGATAAACTGATGTACATGATGATGATTGAAAAGAGCAAGACCTATAATAAACTGACGAAAAAGGCAGTTACAGAGCATGTTGAGAACATCCGAAAGCTGGATGATGCGGGAAAGCTGGAAATCTGCGGCGTGTTTAAAGGCTATCCGGGAATGGCCGGCATGTATATCCTGAAGACAGACAGCCGTGAAGAAGCAGAAGAAATCTGCAGGATGGAGCCTTTGGTTGTTGGAGGATATGCAACCTATAAATTAGTCACCCTGCAGATTGCAGACAGAGAGAACAACTACCTGCTGTAACCCCATTATTCGGATTATATGCGGAAATGAAGCTTACTCCCGGGTCACAGCCCTGAAAATGCGCAATATTCTTATTGACAGGTAAAATGTATACTGTTAAAATTACACAAAATAAGGGAAGGATAAGCCCATGATAAAATTTTCAATTATTTCAACCATGAACAAAAGAAACCAGCAACAGCAGCTTATTGTCAAAACTGACAACGGGCTTTTTGGGCTGTGTTCATGACAAGTGTCTTATCCTGGTTAATCTGAACCGAACGGTCGAAAGCTCGAAACGAGTTTTCGGCCGTTTTTTATATGCGCAGGCCATGCAGGGAAAATATGCCGTCCAGGCGGCGCAGGGGCCGCGCGGCGAGCAGGGAAGAAGACCGTTCCCCTACTCGCTTTACAGGTTCATTTGTTCAGAGATTCGGAAAGGAGATATGCTATGCCGGAACAGTCAGAGCTTCCCCGGCAAAGTGGGAAGCAGGCAATCGAAAACAAAAAACGGAAAGGAACAGAATAATATGATATGTAAGAAGTTAACATCAAAAGAACGCCCCACATTTCCCAGAAGGGCAGTGATTACGGCAGGTATGCCTTATGGAAATAAAAATCTGCATTTCGGACATGTAGGCGGCATGTTCATCCATGCGGATATTTTTGCGCGGTTTTTAAGAGACCGAATCGGGAAAGACAATGTGATCTTTCTTTCGGGAACGGATTGTTATGGCTCTCCGATCATGGAAAGCTACCGCAGGCTGCAGGAAGCCGGGTATGAAGGTACTTTGGAAGATTATGTGCGCGGCAACCATGAGGATCAGAAGAAAACCCTGGAAAACTATGGCATCAGTTTGGATTTCTTTGGAGCATCGGCTCTGGGAGAAGCCGGTTCTATTCACAGGCAGGTATCGGCGGAAGTGTTTCGCACTTTATACAAAAACGGATATATCAGAAAAATGACCATGCCTCAGTTTTATGATGAAGAGAAAAAGGTGTTTTTAAACGGAAGGCAGGTAACGGGGAAATGTCCCATACCGGGATGCACCTCGGAAAAGGCGTATGCCGACGAGTGTTCGGCAGGACATCAGTTTCTGCCCTCGGAACTGATAGGTCCCGTCAGCAGCTTATCCGGTAAAAAACCTGTCCTGAAAGACGTGGAAAACTGGTATTTTGATCTGGAATATTGTATTGACACGGTAAAGAAATATAATGATTTCCTGCGGAAAAATACGAATACACGTAAGTATCAGTTGGAAACCGTAGAAGAATTTTTGAAAAAGCCTTTCCTATATGTACCGAGAAAGTATATAGTGGACCTGGCGGAACTGGCCGCAAAGCTACCTCCGCATAAATTGACCGATGAGGAAAAGAAACCCTCTGTCGTTTTTGCATTCGAAAATCTGGATGACCGTGACCAGGCTAAAAATGTATTGGACGCAGAAGGCATTCATTATACTTCCGGAAAGACACTGGTTCCCTTCCGGCTGTCCGGCAATGTGGAATGGGGTGTGCCGTTCCCGGAGTGTGAAGGATTGAAGGACCTCACCTTCTGGGTATGGCCGGAATCGCTGTGGGCGCCCATTTCCTTTACTTTAGCCTGTTTGAAAGCGCAGGGAAAAGAAGCGGACCTATCCCGGTGGTGGTATGATGAGGAAGCAAAAGTGTACCAGTTTATCGGAGAAGATAACATTTATTTCTATGCCATCGCTCAGACAGGCTTATTTACAGGATTGCAGGTTCCCAAAGGGGAAGTGCCGGATATGGAGACAGTGCACTTGTCCCATATCATAGCCAACAGACATTTACTGTATATGGATACAAAAGCCAGCAGCAGCTCCGAATGTAAGCCTCCCATGGCAGATGAACTGCTTGATTATTACACAAAAGACCAGCTGCGAATGCATTTTATGAGTCTGGGTCTGTCATCCAAAAGCGCAGGTTTTAAACCTCAGGTATTTATGAATGAGGAAGAGAAAAACGGCGTGGATATGGTTCTGAAAGACGGTAATTTGATCACCAATGTGTTTAATCGGCTGATTCGGACCTGCTTCTATGGGATTCAGAATAATTGTGAGGGAAGAATTCCCAGAGGAGATGTAAGTGAACAGATAAGGCTTATGACAGAGAAAGCTGTTCTTGACTATGAGCGTTATATGTATAACCATGAGTTTCATCGGATCTCCTATGTCCTGGATGACTTTATCCGGGGAGTAAACAGGCATTGGGTAAACAATGTAAAGATTGCGGATGCCACAAATGATGGGGAATTCAGAAAACAGCTCATTATTGATTGTCTTTACGCCTGTAAGGTTATGGCAATACTGATTCATCCCATTGCGCCGGAAGGATGCGAAATGTTCAGGGAATATCTGAATTTGGGAGAAGAACTGTGGGATTGGAATGCTATATTGGAACCGGTTTCTTTTTATATTGCAGACCTGGAAAATCATCAATTGAAGTATCTGGAACCGAGAGTGGATTTCTTTAAAAAGCACGACAGTCAGCTGATGGAACTGTAAGCAATAAAGGGGGTGCAGCACCAGGCAATTAATGTACAGCTTCCTTCAAAACTGCCGGCCCTCGAAAGGCCGGCAGTTACTGGATTGTCTGGGTTTCAGATTCAGTAAAGGACTTCCCTTATTTTTCTCATCTCCCTCCAGACATTATCTCCATAGTTGCTCACCAGAACAGAAATGATCCCATTATTCGGATTGTATTCGGAAATGAAGCTTACTCCCGGATCACAGCCCTGAAAATACGCAAAATCCCTGCCATGTGGATTATCCATAATCCACATTCCATAGCCATAATACCCTTCTTCTGCGTCAGTTCCGTCTCCGCTCTGTCTGCTGAGCATTTCTGCAACAGACTCTCTTGAGATTTCACCGGCATTAAAAGCATCTACCCATTTATTTACTACTTCTTTGGGACTTAACATATAGTATTATCCTCCTTTTTGGCTTCACCGCAGAGACACTTCGTAGATCCATCATACCACATGACGCGTCTGTCCGTACAGCCCTTTTGCCACTTCTTTCCTCTGTATCACATATAGTTTTCTCCCCAACAATTTATGATGATAATGGTTGAACCGACTGTGGAGGATTACATAAGTTCCAACTTGTTGATGAAGGTCGTCAATACTTTCTGTAAGTACACAAAAACCATAATCCACACTAAACCGATGGATTACCTGATGACCAGGAGTCGATTGGAAAGTATTACAGTATTAATAATTGGCTCGATCGTTCAGAGATGTATTACAAACCAGCCAAACATATCTTTTATTTCTAATCTAACTGAAAACCGTAAACTATTATAAGCATTAACTGACGCAATATAAGTTTCTATTCCAACCTTATTAAGACATCTTTTACATTAGTTATTGTAGTATTCAGATCTGCATCCTTTCTCATCATTCCACACAAACCTCCACAGTATGAATCTCCCTTTCCGTCAGAAACACCTGATGCGAAACAATGATAAATGTAGTGGAATCCATCATATCTATGTATTTATTCAGCATCTCTTTACGACTGACATCTAATGTATTATAGGGTTCATCCGCCAGAATCATTTGAGGCTTTCTTAATAATGCTCTTACAAGTGAAATACTTTGCGCCTCTCCTCCGGATATTCCCTCTCCTCCAAAACCAACTGTTTTATCCTCGAGCTCCTTTATCCTGAAATCATCCAATAATTTTTCATATAAATCCCGGTCCGCCTCTCTGTTTCCCAACAGGATATTATCCCTGACGCTCATATGAAACAGCAATGGTTTCTGAGGGATAAAGGCAAGGAAACCATACCAGCTTCTTTCATCGATATCCTTAAGCTTCTGCTCCCCGTTAACCAAAATACTGCCCTCATAGTTGTAATAATATTTCGCAAGGATTTTCAACAGGGTTGATTTGCCCGCACCGTTTATTCCCACAAGATGATAAACATTTTTTTCTTCCAGTACGAGATCAGGGTATTCAATTCGGGTATTGCTTCCCTCATACTCAAAACATACATTTTTCAAGATAATCTTATGCAGGCTGCTTAATGCTTCTCCCTTTGCTTCCTCATTTTTCAATAAAACAGTTTCAATTCTCTTTTGGCTGTTTTTAATGTCATGAATAGACTGGACCCCTTCCATGAGCCAGCTCACACCGTTTTTGGTTACTGATATCATCAGCACAACCTTTACAAATACCGCAATGTTAATGTTTCCCAGAGAAATCATATAACATCCGGCCCCATAGACCAATATCTCAATACATAATAACACTGCATTTACCAGATAAGTTAATACGGATTTCAGTTTTTCATAAGAAATGATGGCACCGGCATATCTGTCCTGTACCGGCCTTAGTATACTTCTCACCATAGATTTTTGCTTCTCCAAACGGATATACTCCACATTGGCAAA
Source organism: Acetatifactor muris (assembly GCF_024623325.1). Lineage (GTDB taxonomy): Bacteria > Bacillota > Clostridia > Lachnospirales > Lachnospiraceae > Acetatifactor > Acetatifactor muris. Next base: position 234,339 of record NZ_JANJZD010000004.1, on the reverse strand, counting down.
AATATTCTTCATATTTTCTACAACGACATCCTTCTGACTTAACTTTTCGTCGTTCCTTCTTTCCAGTTTCTTCTGAAATAGCAGGGGTAAAAGCAGGACTGTAATACTGATTACGATGGCCATGAGAGCAAATCCGATATGGTAACAGGCAATGATTCCGACAGAAGCCAGAACAGTTATGGTCCCTGCCGTAAAATAGGACACAATAAAAATGAGGTTCATTCTATAGGTTGGAAAATCTCCCCATAATATGTTCATATACATTCCATAATCCTTTTCTGATATGGAATAGTTCTTCTGGTCCAGAAATTCTCTAAAAAAGGCTACATCTGCCTCACCGCCCTGCTTTTCCATCAGGTTTGCTTCCTTATACTGCAAAACAGGAATCACAAAACAGGTAATCAGCAGGACAGCAACAATTTGAAAAAATATCAGTTCAATATGCTGATAATTCCCATTTAAAAATTTATCAGTCAGATCTGAAAAGAAAAAGGCTATAAACATGCCCATTAGACCAACTAAAATGTAATTTGTAACCCGGAATATGATAGCTTTCTTCAGCCTGCCAATCCATTTCCACTTATTTATCATAGGGCCTCCCTCTCTTTCGGTTCAGATAGCGTCATTACACTTTTCCAATCTCCAGATTTTATCTGCAATGGAATCAAATACTCCCACATGGCTGACAATAATAATGGTCCTTTTGTCATTTTTCAAAAAAGTTATCAATTCATTCATCACATCCCCGTCCAGGTGATTCTCCGGTTCATCTAAAAGCAGTATTTTTTTATCTGTTCTATATAATTCCTCCAATATAACTCTTTTCCTCTGGCCCTCCGATAATTCCATAATATTTTTTCGCAGATATGCATCTCCACCCAAAGCAGTTTGGATTCCTCTGAGCCTCAGATTTTCTTCTACCGTTCCCGGAAGGAACAGGTTATTCTGCGGAAGGTAAAAAATATTGGAAACAATCCATTCTTCCCGAATATCCTGATTACAGATGCCGCCAATCCTGATTTCCCCTTCCTGCATTTCATAAAATCCGGTAAGCAGCTTGATCAAAGTGCTTTTTCCGGCTCCATTTTCCCCTTTTATAAGCACTTTCTGTCCTGTCTTCATTTCATAATTTAAATCATGAAATAACTTTTGATCCTCATACTCAAAATTCAGATGTCTGATTTGAATATCACAGGAATCCGGCTCTTTTTCACCATACACCCCTTTTCCTGTGAATTCCATTAATCTTTGTCTTGAAACAATGACATTTCTCCGATGCCCATACTTCTCCAGAACCAGAGACAGAATTTTTTGTATGAGAGGGATTAACAATATGGTTCTGGCTACCGTAGCCAGGCCTATCTGTCCTGACACTGCAAAAAGTCCGGCAGCTATGTATCCGGCATAATTTGAGAACTGATTCATACCGCTTTTCAGTCCCATCTCCGTATGAGCAGTCCTGTTTGCAATTTTCACCGCGTCCACAAAAGTCAGGATTTCCTTTTCATATATTTTTTTATACTCATCTTCTGCGTTCAGGCTTTTGATACCGGAATAGTTTTCAATGCCCTCCTGTAGCCGCTTCGCCCAGTTGTCGTTGGCCTGCATGACCTGACTGTAATCCGCCACCATATGTTTATTATACAGCACAGGAATCAGCAGATTCACGAACATGATCGCATAGACAACAACTGACAATAACACAGAAAATATACTTAAGTATACAAAAATACCCAAAAGTAAAGCAATTGACAATATGAATTCTGTTTTTGTCTGATAAGACCATGTGATAACTGTCCGCAGATCATCAGAAGCGCGGTTGATCAATTCAAGCTCGCTGTATTTTTTACTTTTACCTGATTTCATTAAGTCCTGCTGAATATACCTTTCCTGTACGGGTATCATCTCCCTTTCAAAAACAGCAATTATCTTTCTGTTTGCCAAAATCAAAAAGAAATGGACACCGACTGACAGAATCAGAAAATATACCAACTGCAAGACTGACCCCTTTATTTCCCTTACTGTCTCCAGGGCTCCCATAACCTTACCAGCCAAATCAGCCCAAAACAGGAACATGAAATTGGTCAGTAAAAAGATACTGCCAAATCCTATGCGTAAAAAAATACCTTTTTTCACCACCCATTTTTTCATTGTGCTCCCCCTATATAAATGATGTCTAAGCAAATACTCCAGAATTTATGCCTACATCGTCTGCGTCCACACTGTCCTGCGTAAAGTTTACAATATTTCCAATCTCCACTATTGATACTGTCCCGTCTGCGCATCCCACATTTCCTTATATTTGCCCGGCACCCGGCACAGTTCATGATGACGCCCCATTTGGATAAGCTCTCCATTGTCAATAACAATCACTTTGTCACAAATGCGGCAGCTGGCAAGACGGTGTGAGATAAAGATTGTGGTCTTTTCTCCGGTAAGCTGACAGAACTCACGAAACAGCTTTTCCTCGGACCGGGGATCCATGGATGCACTCGGTTCATCCAATATAATAACAGGAGCATCCCAATATAAAACTCGCGCCAAAGCCAGTTTCTGCTCTTCTCCACCTGACATCTTCTGTATGGTGTTATCGTTTTCAAAGTTCCATTTCAGTATCGTGTTTATGCCATTTTCCATACAGGCCACTTTTCCTTCAAGGCCAATCTGCCTGATACAGGAATTTGCTTTCGCAAGGGACTCCTTCTCCGCCTCCCACGCAAAAGTAATATTATGCAGTAAAGAAATTGGAAATACATTGTAATCCTGGAAAATAGCGGAAAATGTCCGGCTGTTTCCAGCGGAATCTGTCGCATGAACTTCCTCCCCATTCCTGTAGATTTTGCCTGCGGAAGCAGGATACAGACCTGTCAGTACTTTTATTAAAGTAGTCTTACCGCTTCCATTTTCTCCCACAATTGCAACTTTTGCCCCTGCCTCTACTTCGAAGCTTATATTCTTTAATGAGAATCCATTTCCGTCGGAAGCCGGAAAGTAATAGGACACATTTTCCAGACAAATGGAAGCATTTTTATCCTGACATCCCTTTAACAGCGGTTCCTGATACATTCCGTCTGCAAACTGATTCGTAAAGTTCAAAAAATTTTCCAGAAAACCTGCTTTAAATTTCAAATCTAATTTACAGTTCAACAGAAGAGACAGAGAATCAGAAAACTGGTATACAATCCCAATATATTTTAAAATGCTGCCGATTCCCAGATGATCCATTACACACTTTATGGTAACACATAAATAGATTGCTCCATTGAGTACACCCTGCAGTATTTCACTTATCATGGAAAATTTTGCAGTATTCTGTGCGATTTTTTTCAAAAATTCAATTACCTGCTGATGACACCTCTCTTCCTTGCTGCTGATTAGCCCTTTTATATCATACAGATGGATTTCTTTGGCATACTTTTCATCCCCCAATAACTCCATAAAAAATACTGCAGCTGCCTGTTATGGGATTTCCATTTTCTTATTATTCACTTCCCTGAACATGGCAAAGCGCAGCCGGGAAAACTGAAAGTCCACAATATTAGTACAAATACTGCGCACAACATAAAAGCAGATCAGCAGGCCTGAAAATATCAGCAGCCACTGAACCAGTCTGTCCAGCTCTTCCAGATTACCTGCTATTACTTTTGGCAGCAGCACAAGAGTGTACGATTGCGCAATGCTGGCAATGTTGGCAACGCACAGGCCTGTCAGCAGCATTTTTCTGTTCAGCAGGCACTTATTCATAAGAATACAAAAAGATTTTATGACACTTTTCATTGGTTATTGAGTCCTCTCTCTTCCTGAGGAATTAAAATGGCGTCACTTCTTTATAACATTGTGGACAATTAAAAGGGCAGTCATTTGTTATCTCCAGCTGAACCAAATAGGGAAACGGCAGTTTGGAATTCGTTTTCATTGATTTTATATACTCACGATTATTAATCATGGTGTTCTCCCTCCTGAAGAAATAAACCAACCTCATCCATATTGTTCAGCCTGAATATGATACATTCTCGCATACTTTCCATTTTGTTTCATCAATTCCTCATGACTTCCACATTCCAATATGGAACCGCTTTCCATATAATAAATTTTATCCACCATTTTCGTGGAATATAATCGATGCGAAATCAAAATCAATGTCTTGTCTCTGCACATATTAAGCATTTGTAAATACATATCATACTCCGACAAAGGGTCTAAACTGCTGGATGGTTCATCCATTATAATCACACCTGCGTCCTTGCACATTGCTCTTGCAATAGCCAGTTTCTGGTTCTCACCCCCCGAAAAACTAATTCCATTTTCTTCAAACTCATCTGTCAATGGTGTATTTAATTTATCTGGAAGATTTTCAATTTTAGTAGAAAGTCCGCTTTTCTTCAAGGCTTCCCATACCTTGTCCTCATCTTCCCTTCCCCCCAGTTCCTTTGTGAGCACATTCTCTCCAATGGAAAATGCAAAGGCCTGAAAGTCCTGATAAACAACTGCGATTTCCTGTCTTAAGGAACTTACATCCAGGTCCTTATAATTCTCTTCGTCTAAATACATGCTGCCGCTCTGTGGGTCATACAGCCTTAAAATCAGCTTTATCAAAGTTGACTTTCCTGCACCGTTTTCTCCCACTAATGCAATTTTTTCACCTTTGTCTATTCTTAACGATATATTCTTTAAAATGTTGTCCGCACTGCTGTTATATCTGAATGACACATTATCCAGTAAAATGGAATGGTTCTTTTCTTTTTGTACGATTTTTAAATCTTCTGTCGATTCCATTGAAGATTTATACTCTAATATCTCTCTTAAATTGTTGACAAACAGAGAATGCTCCGCCATTTGTGGTATAACAGAGAATAAATCTGACAGTGAACCACTTAATGTAGCAGACGCATAAATCAGGCTGGTGAAGGAAGCCGCATCAATAACCCCTCTGACTATTTTTTCACCAACCAGCACAGATGCTATCCCAAAATTTATTACAAAAGTCTGCCAACTTCTGATAATATCAAAGAAAGCAATCTCAGGCTGATATCTTTTGATCTGGGTATTATATTCTTCGGCACCGTTTTCAATCTTTGTGAATAGTAGTTTATTATAATTGTTCGTTTTCATTTCTTCAATATATTGAGGCAAATAAAATAATCTCCGTACATACTCAATTTTACGTTTAGGTCTGGTCAGAGCGTTACTTTTCTTATAATCAAGTTTTATTGTAAAAATATTGATCAAAACACTGATTATAGCCGAAATAAGAGATAAAAATATTAGTTTCCAGTCTAAAAGTATTATTATAGTTGAAATTGAAAATATTGTGAGTACTGATGTCATAAAGTTTTCAATTGTAGCAATTATCGCAGGTGCTCTTCGTTCGGCTTCATCAATTGCCCTGGTAAACTTATCGTAGAACTCTGGATAATCCAAAGCCGATACTTGAATTTTTAAGGATTTTGTATATATTCTTTTTAACATGTACTCTTTAATAATACTGTCGCATACAGGACATTTTTCCCATTGCAGCAAGCACTCGCAATAACTCAATATAGTTGAAATAATTCTTTCCGCAAGGACAAACAATGCCAGAAGCGAAAATGATTGGTATCGAATGATACAGTCCAGTATCAGTTTAATTAATAAAACGTTGATAATATTTTTTGAAGTTGAAATCAACGAAAGAAAAATCATAAATATTATTCTTCTTTTATCGGCGGCATAAACCATTCTGAGTATATATAAGTTGTTTTTAATAACTCGCATTCATCTCACCACCCTATCTATATTGTTCAGCCTGAATATGATACATTCTCGCATACTTTCCATTTTGTTTCATCAATTCCTCATGACTTCCACATTCCAATATGGAACCGCTTTCCATATAATAAATTTTATCCACCATTTTCGTGGAATATAATCGATGCGAAATCAAAATCAATGTCTTGTCTCTGCACATATTAAGCATTTGTAAATACATATCATACTCCGACAAAGGGTCTAAACTGCTGGATGGTTCATCCATTATAATCACACCTGCGTCCTTGCACATTGCTCTTGCAATAGCCAGTTTCTGGTTCTCACCCCCCGAAAAACTAATTCCATTTTCTTCAAACTCATCTGTCAATGGTGTATTTAATTTATCTGGAAGATTTTCAATTTTAGTAGAAAGTCCGCTTTTCTTCAAGGCTTCCCATACCTTGTCCTCATCTTCCCTTCCCCCCAGTTCCTTTGTGAGCACATTCTCTCCAATGGAAAATGCAAAGGCCTGAAAGTCCTGATAAACAACTGCGATTTCCTGTCTTAAGGAACTTACATCCAGGTCCTTATAATTCTCTTCGTCTAAATACATGCTGCCGCTCTGTGGGTCATACAGCCTTAAAATCAGCTTTATCAAAGTTGACTTTCCTGCACCGTTTTCTCCCACTAATGCAATTTTTTCACCTTTGTCTATTCTTAACGATATATTCTTTAAAATGTTGTCCGCACTGCTGTTATATCTGAATGACACATTATCCAGTAAAATGGAATGATTCTTTTCTTTTTGTACGATTTTTAAATCTTCTGTCGATTCCATTGAAGATTTATACTCTAATATCTCTCTTAAATTGTTGACAAACAGAGAATGCTCCGCCATTTGTGGTATTAAAATTACCATGTAAAAAAGTGAACTGCTCAGATTAGCCGTCCCGATAAGAAGTGTGGTAAAATTGCCAATATCAATTATCCTGTCCAATACCTGCCATCCCAAATACACAGCAGGGATGCTATAATTTATCAGCGAAAACAGATTTGCTCCAAATACAGATATCCTTACAATAGAAGGCATTTTCGTTTTTATAGTATTAATAATTTCTTCATTTGAACTTGAATATTTATGAAACAACAATTCTTTGTAATCATGTGTCCTGATTTCCTCTCTGAATTGCGGCAAAGAAAATATTCGTTTTATATAATCTGCTTTTCGGTTTTCCCTGGTTAGAGCCATTTCATAATCAAATCTTTTTTTGTTATTTTCATATTAATAAAAGTAGAACTTATCACGGGAATAATGGAAAAAAGGATCAGGATCGGATTCAATATTGCTACTACTGATACAATTCCCAAAACTGAAAACAGGTTAGACAGAAAATATTGTAATGTATTAAGAATCAGCACAGCACGCTGGTCTGCTTCATTTAATGCCCTGACATACCTGTTATAAAAATCTGCATTATTTATGTCAGAAAGATCAATAGAAATATATTTGTCATAAAGTATTTTGGAAAGTCCATTCTTAATTTTCAAATCCCATATTGGAAATTTTACATTTGTAAAGATATTGCTTACTGTCACATTAAATAAATGTATCAGTAAATATACCATTATTGTGATTAATAGAAAAAGGAGAGGATTTTCGCGCTCAAAAGATTCTATTGCATATTTATAAAACAACGTAACATTCGCCGCATTGATACCGCTAAACAACGCTATTATAAAAATGCCTATTACACGCATTCTGCAATTACTATAGCTATAACGAATCATATATGAAATATTTTTCAAAATGAAGGCAAATGAAATTTTTATCTTTTCCTTTTGCATGTCCTCTCCTTACAATATTACGAAAGATCTCATAATTGCTGTTTATTTTTTAGCGGTTTTCTAAGTCTTTTTTCACAGTACTTCACCTGGTATCGATTAGCATAATGCAGTTTCATGATGGTTTTCTCTTTCAGCTTCCGGATATTGCCCATGATCTGTTCTGCTTTAAGCAGTAACATGACAGAATTTTGATTTACAGTAACATTATATGACAAAATAAAAGAGTATGCAACAAAATGCTACAACCAAATAGCATAAAAGTAGCATACCTGCTTTTTGAAGTAAAAAGTCACACTGGCTCGGCGATCATTTTATACAGTTGATCATTCGCCCCGCCCCCGGCAGAGCCTATAATAAAACTGCCATATTCGGATTGAAATATTATGATTACCTGATGGATCGATTGAATAGACAGGACAATACTAAAATTGATTTCAGATTATTTCACATCCTATATGATCATAAAGTACTCATGAGCCATCGGTTGAAATACCTGGAAAGCATAAATTTCAGGGATGCGCAGATACTCGCTTCCCTGAAAGAAAAAACGAAAAGTTAACCAGACATTCGCTGATACTGCGAAATTGTATCCTCAAATATACCCTCAACAGTTCGGCCACATTATTGGATTAACTTAAAATATCGGTTACAGCCCTTCAATCTTCCCCACCAGCTGTACATAACTCGTAAATTCAATATCCGCCTTTTCCTCTTCGCTTTGGGGATAATAATGATACTTTCCTCTCTTTAACCATGCTGTTCTGATTCCCGCCCGTTTTCCTCCCCGGATATCCGCCACAGGATTGTCTCCCACCATCAGGATGCTGCTCTCCGGCTCGCCGATTTCACTTATGGCATACCGGAACAGCTTTTTATCCGGCTTCGTGACGCCCGCCTGCTCCGCGGAAAAAGTCTTTCTAAAAATACTGTCCAGTCCCAGGCACTTCAGCTTACGCTTATGAATATCCAGCAGTTCATCGGTCAGAATATACAATTGATACCTTTCCACCAGTTCCGGCAGAATATATACAAAGTCCTCGAAGGGTTTCATGTTGTCATATATCACCTGCCAGTAGCGCCCGCTCAGCTCTTCGTCGGTTATGCCGCTGATATTCAGTTCCCTCAGCAGCTCCCGGTACCATTTGTTTCTGTCGTTTGCTTCAGGCAGCCCCCTGTGCGTCTGAATCACCTGCCTTTTTACTCTGCGGAATGTAGAATATATGGAATCCACATTTATTCCGGAACGGTTGCACAAATACTCTGCGATGGATAATTCTGCCAGCATTTTCACATCCGTTTCATTATATAAAGTTCCGTCCACATCAAAAATAACTGCACGTATCATAAGCACTCGGACTCCTTTCGCAGCCTGGCGGCACATTTGTATGGCATCATTATACAGTCGGAGGATTATTTTGTAAACGGTTGCTTTATCGGCAAAAAGCTCCTGAAACCTCATCCTCCCCTGACCACCGTCCTCTTCGCAATCAGATATGCAGCCGTATAATACAGCAGATACAGCAGCGCCATGCCCGACGCCACAATTCCGGTAATCAGCGGAACGGTCTCCGCCGCAGCTTCCATCTGTGCAAGCCGCATCACATGCCTGCCGAACCAGGCCACCGGAATGTTCATGACACAGGGCAGAATAAAGGGAAACAGGAAGAAACTGAAGGTCTGCCGGAACAATGCACGGCACTGTTCCCTCTCCCCCATTCCCAGCCGGAAGCATATCTCATAGCGCTGTCTGTCCTCTCCCAGAGAGGACAGGGTCTTCAACGCCAGAATCGCCATGACCAGCAGCAGGAATACCGCGGATACGAACAGCGCGCTCACCACCAGGATTGCCGATACATTGTTCTCCTCCTGTCTGTGATACTCCCTGATCTCAAATGCATGCCTTTTGTCTTCCGAAGAATCCTCCCCTTCCCGGGAAGCGTAAATCACCTGCCTGAGCGCCTGTTCCAATGCCATCCCGTCGTACCTGCTCTGCTCTGTGAGATAGGCAACATTTTGTTCCACACATTTCATACTCTTCACAGCTTCGTCCGGTACCACCACATAGAAATACAGATAGCTTATTTTCGGATAGTCCAGACGGCAACTGTGAAATGTGTAGGAATTTCCTCCCCATTCATATACCATATCCGACCAGTCTGACTGCCCCGCCTTCGGGTCATTCCCCACGATCATGTACTGTCCTTCCAGCGTGACAGCCTCCACTCCAAGGGGTGCCATGACAGCGTTGAAATCGCTCACCATCATAAAGCTGTCTCCGGGTGCCATCCGCTCCTCATACCATTTCGTCCTGCTGTAAAAATCCTGTCTTCCCGTTTCAAAGATACGATAAGGAATTTTCTCTTGGATTCCCGCATACTTCTCAATGACGGATTCTGCCTCCTCCGGAGGTAAGGTACTGTTGCCGGGATCATATTTGCCGGAATAATATATAATGTCATAAGGGTATTCGCTGAGCAGCGCCTCCTCCCGGCCTGCCTTCTGAATGAAGGAAAGATTGGTCCCCACCACCGCAAAGGTCATCAGAAGCGCCAATGTGCCGAGCATCATCGAATTTGCACTTAAGCTTCCCGACAGCTGCCTCAGCACAAAGGTATTGGCGCCGCGGTTTCGAAAGCCGCGCATACGCAGGAATAACGCCACCATACTTTTCGCTGTTCCCCAGTGAAAACCCATTACGGACAGGATAAATCCGCTCAGCAATATGCCTGTGCTCTCCAGCTTCCCACCGCCGGAAAGCATCTGGTCCACCTCCCGGAAAAAGAATGCGATACAGCCAGTCATTCCTGCCAGGGACACCAGTGCCAGAAGGAAACAGCCCATGGGATGCCGTACCCCTTTCTCCACCTTTTTCTCTCCCTGAATCAGGTCAAAAATACTGACATGCTTCAGGTACACTGCGGAAGCAATGGAAGCCGTCAGGAAGATACCCACTGTCAGCAGAATTGTCCGGGAAAATCCTTCCGCGGAATAGGCCCCCACGGCAAAACGCATCTCCAGCAGTTTCATCATCACCGCCATAAGTCCCTGAAAGAGAAAGCTTCCCGCCGCCAGTCCCGCACCCAGGGCAATCATACAGATCAGCATTGTCTCTGCAAGGAAGAGAGTCAGAAGATCCCCCCTGGTCATCCCCAGCGTCAGGTAAGTGCCGAATTCCCGTTTTCTGCGTTTCAGCAGGAAGGAAGTGGCATAGCTTAACACGAAAGCCACCACCATGGAAATCATGACCACGATAATCTGCAGCATTGTTTTCGCACTCTCGCCCCGATCCACGAACACCGCCAGATTCCTGCTGTAGATAATATTGTTTACAGCAAAAAGCAGCGCCACTGTCATTGCGACAGTCATAAAATAAATCAGATAATTTCCCAGCTGTCGTTTCACATTCCTGAATGCAAGCTTAAAATACATCCGTCTCACCTCCCAACGCCGCGCAGGTCGACCAGATTTCTCTGTACATATCCTGTCTGCTTCTTACGCCTCTGTGGACTTCATTCCAAATCCTGCCATCCTTTAAGAACAGCACCCTGTCCGCATAGGAGCCCATCAAAGCGTCATGAGTGACCATCAGAATCGTGGAACCCAGAGAATGGTTCATCATCTGAAAGGTCTTCATCAGGTTTTTGGCATTCGCGGAGTCCAGCGCGCCTGTGGGCTCATCTGCCAGCACCAGCGCAGGGTCCGTGATCATGGCCCTGGCACAGGCAGCCCGCTGCTTCTGTCCCCCGGACAACTCCCGTGGGAATTTGTCCAGCCAGGCCGCCACATCCAGCGCCTCCGCCGCCTTTCGGAGCCTGCCATCGCTCTCCTCATAATTCATTTTCCTCAGATTCAGGGGCAGCACAATATTCTCCCCTATGGTCAGGGTGTCCAGCAGATTATACTCCTGAAAGATAAATCCCAGTCTGTCCCGCCGGAATATGGAGAGCTCGTTTTCCTTCATTTTCGTCAGTTCCCTGCCGTCCACACGTATGGTCCCGGAGCTGACCCTGTCAATAGTGGAAATCACATTCAGCAACGTACTTTTCCCGGAGCCGGAAGCTCCCATAATCGCGGTGAATTCCCCTTTTTTTACACAGAAGGAAATCCCGTCCAGTGCCTTCGTAACCACGCTGCCTCTGCCGTAATATTTTGTCACATTTTCGATTTCCAGAATTCCATTCATCCCTGTCACCTCTCATGCTTTTATTTGCCTTTATCTTAACACACAGATGACGAGAGTGTTCTAACGTAATTCTTCGTTTCTCTTACGGTTTTGTAAGGTTATGCGCGGCTGTCATACCCCAGTGCAACACAGGTAAACGCCCCTTCCTCCGACGTAATCTCCATGGTGATTCCCAGGCGGTCACAGAGTTCCTTCACGATATACAGTCCCATGCCGGTTCCTCTCCCGGGATTTCCCGCATCCGCAGCGATATCTTCCTTCCCTTCCGACCTCCAAAGCGGCGCCGCCCTTCCGACGCTTCCGGTAAATCCCCGCTCTGTCACTCTGTGAAGCTCGTGAGCCGGAATGCCGGGACCATTGTCCCATACGGAAATCACGCCTTCCTCTGCCCGAATCCTGATATGACAGCCCGGACAATATTTCGCACAGTTGACCAGAAGCTGTTTCAGTATAAAGCAGAGAGATTTCTCATCTGAGTAAACTGTGAAATCGCCTTCCGTCTCCACACTGATACCGGCTCCGATCAGCAGTTCCATCTGGCTCCGCACGGCCTCTCCTATGCTCTCAGCAGCGGAAAATGCTCTGATCTTCACATCTTTTTCCGCCGTGCGCAGTCTGGCGTAATACAGGATGCTTTCCGTCAGGTTATCGGCCCGTTTCAATTCCCGCCGCGGTCTGCGCAATTCTGATCCCCTTTCGCACATCCGCTCCCCGGCATCCGGTTTCTCTCCGGAAGGATCGCCCGGGAATCCTGTGTCTGTCGGCTTCTCCCTCTCTCTGTCACCGGAAAGCATGCTGCCGCCGGAAATCGCGCCGTCGAGAATCAGGGTACAGGCAGTCAGCGGCGTCTTCATCTCATGAATCCAGCTCTCCACATAATCACAGTATTCCTCTTTCTCTCTGCGGGTCTGTTCCGCAATCCCTATGGCAGAGCGGGACACCTCCTTCATAATCCGGAAGTAGCGCCTCTCCATGTGATTTACGGGCTTTGGCAGCATTTCTCCCAGAAGATACCTTTCCGAAACGCCTTCCAACAGACGCTCCAGTTCGGCAAAACGCTTCCATTCCAGCAGTCCGCTCACCAGAAGCCAAAGCAGCACTATTGTCAGGAAGGTGACTGCCAGAATGCCCATCAGCGCTCCGTCTGTCCCCGCGACGGCCAGAATCCCGGCCACCAGAATTCCGCCTATGCCCAGAAAACATAACGTGACGGCCCTGGACTGCACCGCACTGAGAAAGCATTCCCACAACACCCTCTGTTTTTCCCGCTCCTTCCCGCCCTTCACAGGCGATACCCCACGCCGCGGACTGTCCGGATATACTCCTCTGCCCCCAGCCTGCCCAGCTTTTCCCTCAGACGATTGATATTGACATACAAAGTGTTCTCATCAATATACAGACTATTCTCCCACAAATCCTCCACAATCTCCTCCCTGGTACAGAGCCCCCTTTTCATCAGACAGGCCAGAATCCGGGTCTCGTTTTTCGTCAGCTCCTGACTTTTTCCATCCCGGCTCACCGTCATTTCCGTTAAATTCAGCGTCAGGTCCCTGGCTGTCATCACCGGACTGCTCCTGCGCTTCAGAAGTCTGGCCATGCGGGCCAGCAGCACGGACGAATGGTAGGGCTTGCGGATATAATCGTCCGCCCCCACACCGAATCCCAGAATCTCATCCTCCGCAGAATCTCTGCCCGTCAGGAAAATCACCGGCACATCCGAATGCTGCCGCAGCTGACGGCACAGCTCGAAGCCACTCTCACCGGGCAGATTGACATCCAGCAGAGCCAGATCGCAGGGCGGTTCTGCCACCGTTTCATAACCGTTTGCCCCCAGCAGTGTCACCAGCTCCCGGCGTATGCTCTCGTCATCCTCTATCACCAATATCTTCTCCATAGCTTCCTTCCTCTCTCCGCGTTTTCTCTTCCGCTTCTTCTGTATGTGGACAAATCTCACAATTTCCTGTGGATACTGTGTATAAAATTGTGTATAAATGATATTTATTGCTGCCTCTATTCTACTATTTTTACACATTTTCCACTCGGGAAGCAAGCAAAATATGAAACTTCTGCCATTTTAAAAGGCCGTACCCCGCCGGGTACGGCCTGTGATATCACATTGAAATTGAAATCCGAGTGCATTCCGACTTAGAAGATTCTTCTGATTGCCAGAATGTTTCTGTAGCCTGCATTGGAAACGATGATTCCGGTCTTGGAGTTGGACGCATGTACAATCTGTCCGTCTCCGATATAAATGCCCACATGTCCGGAGTAGCACACGATGTCTCCGGGCTGTGCATTGGCCAGACCGTCTACCGCATATCCCTGAGAGCGATCTGCCGAAGAAGAGTGGGGCAGACTCACACCAAAGTTCGCATAGACACTCATGACAAATCCGGAACAGTCGGCGCCGTTGGTCAGGCTGCTACCGCCGTATACATAAGGATTTCCCACGAACTGCAGTCCATACTGTGCCACTGCCGCTCCCATTTCGCTGCCGCCGCTGACACTGTAGGAGACGGACTCCTGCGCGGGCACACTGTTCTGAGTACCCTGCGAAGCCGCATTCTGTGCCGCCTTCTTTGCAGCTGCTTCCTGCGCCTTTCTTCTCTCCTCAGCTTCCTTTGCCAGACGTCTCTCTTCCTCTTCCTTAGATTCAGCCTGGACAAACTCGCTATGTAAAGACACATATTCCGTGGATACCCAGCCTGTACCTTCTTCTACATCAACCTTCACCCAGCCTTCGGTCTCCTCCAGCACCAGGAGATCATCAGCCTCGGGAACCATTCCCATGATGGAACATTCCGTGCTGGGTTCCACACGTACGAACAAAGTCTCGGTAGTCACTGTGGCAATCCGCTTACCAACCCGCTTTGCAATCTCCACAGCCGCCTCACCGGTAACACAGTATTCCGCTTTCACATATCCGGTCACACTGCCCGAAGTAATCTGATACCATCCGTTTTCCTCCTGAATAAAGGTTCCCACGGAATTATTGTAAAGCTTACCTAATATCTCTCCTTCTTCGCTGGGAAGACTTCTGACGTTCACGTAATTCGTCACCTGCGCAATCACCAGATTTTTGAACAGATCCTCTTCCGTGGGCTGCGAGGGAACATCCTCATCCACTTCCTGCATCCATTCCATAATGGACTGAATGGGCATTGTAGGTACATCTGTGGTTATATCTTCAAGCTTATTCCCATTGGACAGGGCCAGACTCACACCGCCGCCCGGCAAAATGGAGCCGGAGGCCTGGGCCGTGATACTCATTCCGGAAAAAGCAATTGCTGCGGTTAACACATAAGCTGACATCCTTTTCACATTACGTATCATCTTAATCTCCTCTTTTCGTCTCTGAAAAATATGTACATCCGGGACTTTTATCTGCCGGAAAAATTACGCCTTTATCTATAATTTATTACAAAGTTATTAAATCTGTTAATAAATATAACACTGTTTCTTAATTTTGTCAACCCATGTAAAAAATATGTCTGCTTTCCAGAAATGCCTGTTTTTCGGTCTTTCCGGCATATTTCAAAAAAGAATTGCCTAAATCAGGCAATTCTTTCTTCAAAAAATCTTTTCTTTTTTTTAATTATTACTTCAAATTACTGTTTACAGAAATTTCCTGCAGATACGGCGGCGTTCGCGCCGTCTGACACGGCGGTGGAAATCTGACGAAGGGGCTTCTTCCGGACGTCCCCTGCAGCGAACAGTCCCGGGACGCTGGTGACACAATCCTCCCCTGCCAGCACATAACCGTTCTCGTCACAGTCGGCCAGTTCCCGTACCAGCTCAGTGCCGGGCCGGATTCCTACCGCCACGAAAATCCCTGCCACAGACAGAATCGCCGTTTCGCCGGTCTTCCTGTCCTTAATCCGGATGCCCTCCACGCTGTCTTCTCCCAGGATTTCTTCCACCACATGGCTGTACAGAACCTCCACATTGGGCAGCTTTTTCAGTTCCTCCTGCAGGATAAAGGCTCCCCGCAGTTCGTCTCTTCTGTGAATCAGGAAGACTTTCTCACAGGTCCGGGCCAGATAGATGGCATCCTCCAGAGCTACATCGCCGCCCCCTGCGACAGCCACCGTCTTCCCCCGGAAAAAGGCGCCGTCACAGGTAGCACAGTAGGAGACTCCCCTTCCGGTCAGTCTCTCCTCCCCGGGAACCTCCAGAAGAGCATGCACCGCACCTGTGGCCAGAATCACAGCTCTGCTCTCCATCTCGCCGCTGTCTGTGTGCAGCACCCTGCGGTCTCCCTTATCCTCCAGAGCCAGCACCTGAGCCTCCTTAAATTCCACCCCCAGCTTATCCGCATGTTCTCTGAATTTCACCCCCATGTCAAATCCATCCATACCCGGCATCCCCAGGTAATTGTCCACCTCATAAGTATTCAGCACCTGACCGCCGCTCATGGGATTCTTCTCCAGCACCAGAAGATTCAGCCCCGCCCGCCTGGCATATACAGCTGCTGAAAGTCCCGCAGGACCCGAACCAATAATGATTAAATCGTACATTTTACCCTCCGTCTCCATTTCATATATTATTTGATTTCCGCATTTTATCACAGGGAACAGTGGAAAAATTCTCCGGGCAATGATATACTGAATCCAAAACGTCCTGAGAGGAGATTCCCGCACATGTCTGTTCCTGAAAAATATGCACTTATCACCGGCGCCTCCAGAGGCATCGGCAAAGCCGCAGCGGAGCTTTTCAGCGCCCATGGCTATCACCTGATTCTCACCTGCAGCCGTTCCGTGAAGGAGCTGGAGACTCTGGCAGTGGAGCTGGAACGCACCCACGGTATCACCTGCCTGCCCGTTCAGGCAGATATGGGCTGCGAAGCCGATGTGGAACGCCTTTTTGCCCATGTCCATGCCCTCGACATACTGGTGAACAATGCCGGCATGGCTCATTTCGGTCTGCTGTCCCAGATGACCTCCGCTCAATGGCATCAGATTATGGCAGTCAATCTGGATTCGTGCTTCTATACCTGCCGTGCCGCCATCCCGCTTATGCTGCAAAAGCACCGGGGCAGAATCATAAATGTGTCCTCTGTCTGGGGTGCCAGGGGCGCCTCCATGGAAACAGCCTATTCTGCCTCCAAAGGCGGCATGAACGCCTTCACCAGAGCTCTGGCAAAGGAGCTGGCCCCCAGCAATATTCAGGTCAACGCCGTGGCCTGCGGTCTCATCGACACTGCCATGAACGCCTGCCTGTCTCCGGAAGACATGGCGTCACTTCAGGAGGAAATTCCCGCAGGCAGAGCCGGTACTCCTGCCGAGGCCGCCCGGCTGATTTACCAGGTGGCCCATGCCCCCGAATACATGACCGGCCAGATTATCACCCTGGATGGAGGATGGCAGACCTGAGTGTCACGAAAAGCTGTCCTTCTCTTCTTCCACAATTTCCTGCACATCCGTCCCGGGCACGAGAGAATCCACAATATGCTGCATTTCTCCCTTTGTCCTGGCATCCTTACAGCGCAGAATCACTTTCTCCTTCTGGGCTTCCGTCAGCCCCGCGTAACCGTTGAGCGCAGCCTCGTTTGCTGTCAGCCCCATTCCGAGGCCCAGAGGCAGATCTGTAAATGGCAGCCCGCCATAATATCCGTTCATTCCATAAAAATCCATTACACACACTCCTTTCCTTTGTCATTCGACTGTCTGAACGTTCCGGAAACGCTCCGTCAGAGAAATCGTCACCGGAATCTACAGACTGATTTCAGTGTGTGTAATTTTTATGACACTTATCCGCAGTTGACGCTTTTACGATATTCATCATCTGGAATTTCTTCTAAAAAATTCCAGCGTCAACTGATCTTTCCTTGTTTATGATTCCCCTCTCCCACCGGTCCTGTTCGCCTCCTCTACGCTGCCATACCCGTACATTTTTACACTGTTTTCCATAATGGCATAGGTCAGGTTTCTTCCGGTGCGGGCATAATCCACCACATATCTGCCATACAGCTCCAGCATTTTGTCGGAATAGGTTCCCAGCTCGCCTCTCAGATAAGTCTCATAGGAAGTATCCAGCGGATTATCTTCCGTGGTATGGATATTCCTTGCATTTTGGGCAAGCGCCGGATAGTTTTCGGCAAATTCCTCCATCCAGCCCACCTGCATTCCCACAATCTGCTCGATAATCTGCTTCTTCTCCGGAGAAAGTTCCGGGAAATGCGCCTTGATTTTCTCATATTCCTCCGGTGCAGTGCTCTCCATCATCCTTCCGTATTTTTCCTCTATCAGATTATGTCCCCTGTGATATTCCCGATAAAAATCATAGAGATACTGCATCAGCATAGTCCTGTTCCAGGTGAGATACTGACTGCTGCGCATCACATAAAAGGTAGGCCAGTCATCCTGACAGCTTGCCCGTCCTCCCTCGTTTTTCACCTTGTCAAAAGCTTCGAACTCCAGTCTGGCAATGTCCTTCACCAGCTCCTTTTCAGACTTCACCGCCAGAGAAGCCTTATATACCAGCTCTTCGCTGTGGGCGTCCAGATAGCTGTCCGTGTCACTGATCAGGTCCCTTCTGTACATCTCCATAGCGAAGAATTCCCCTGCCTGTTCTATCTGCCGGAGAACAGCATCCGGATTTTCCCTGTCACCAGCCCATGCGCCTTTCCCCGCTTCCGCCTTGTTATTCCCGGAACTTTCCTCCGTCCCGGAACACAGATTGTCATCTCTTTCCGGGCTATTCCCGCCGCCCGCAATCTTCTCAAGCAGTGCCGCAGCAGCCCTGCCTTCCGCGGATTCCTGCAGGCCCCGGAACAGCCATTTGTCATGGGGCGGGTATTTCCCTTCTATATAATATTGCAGTTTCATAGCCTCTTTTATACCGTCCCACACCATCATGCGGGCCGTGAGCAGGTCTCCCCGCCGATGCATTCTCGGATAGTTATACTGAGCCGTCTGGGCATACCGCGCAGCGCTCTCCGCCAGCTTCAGATAACGGATTTCCTCCGGATATCCCTGCCGCAGCGCCTCCCGGAAAGCGGAGAAAATCCCTTCCTCATCCCGGAAAATCTCACCGTTCACAGCCGCTGCCAGGGAACTGTCCTGAACGCTGCGCCAGTCTATCTGACTGTACACATCCGTCCCAACCAATCCCCGGTAAAAATCGGAAATTCTGATTACTCCCCGTCTGTTGCGCCCGTTTTTATGGGGTGCTTTCCTATAGCCCTGAAATTCTTCCGGCAGCTTCTCATAAGCCTGCTGCAGCGCCTCCCCGATTTCCTGCCAGGTCTCATCCGTCACCCACATACAGAAATCCGGTCCCCAGTCATGGTCCCGGGATGCCTCGTCGTCGTATCCGAAGCAGTCGGAGCCTCTTCCTGCAAGTCCCACGGCAATCTTACCCATATAGGCTGGGAATTCCTTCTCTATCATGAGCCTTCCGAACGTCTCATAGTAATCCCTGGCCAGCCTAAGTCCTGTGCCCTCAGACTTCTCTCCGGCACTTCCCTTCTCAGCAGTCTCTTCCCCTGCATGTCTCATTTCTGCCGCCTTCCCTCCCCTGTCTTCTCCTTTTGCCTGCGTCCCCCCGGCATTCTTCCGTACACTTGCCGCCATATCCTTCTCACAGGCTTCCACATACTCCTTCAGCCTGTGATAATACGCATTTCTGCCCAGATTTCTCTCCACGATATCCATTGCCTGCCCATAATATTGCAGCGCTTTCTCATATTCCTCTCCGGCATAAAAATATGCGCCCAGTGTGGCCAGAGCCGCCGCATAATGGCTGTCCTCCACATTTCCCGCCTGAAACAGTTTCACTGATCTCATAGCATACTTATAAGCTTCTTCCCGCTCTTCCAGGCCCATACAGCTTCCCGCCAGATTGGCACAGGTAACGCCCAGTTCATAGACGGCATGATTCTTCTCCGCAATGGCCAGCGCCTCCAGCTGCCTCTCCTTTGCCGCCCGAAAATCCCCCATCTCCTGATACAGAAGACTCATGTTATTTTTCAATCCTGCCATGAACATATCATCCGGCTTCAGCAGTCTGTCATATAACTCCTGCACCTGAAGATAATACCCCATGGACTCCTGCAGTTTCCCGCAGGACCGATATCCTGTGGCAACATTCAGCAGCGTGGTGGCATAGGGAATCGTATCCTCCAGGCCCATACGCTTTGCCAGTGCTATGGCCCGCTCCGCCGTCCGTTCCAGCTCTTCCTTCCGGCTGACCTCCCGGTAATACCCCAGCAGCTCATTCAGCAGCTGCAACTGGACGGCCTCGTCTCCTTCCTCCGCAGCCTGCTCCAGGGATCTGCACATCAGCGTCTCCGCTTCCTCTCCCTTATTCTCCTCAAAATATCTGTCCACCTGTCTTAAAATCTCATTGATATCCAATGTTCTGCTCTCCTTCACGAATCCAGTTCTCCGACTTATATTATATATAATTATCGGGGAATTGGAAAGGATTTTCTGCAGCGCTTCCAAAAGCTGCAAAAGCCCCGCGGAACCCGGTTCTCCGCGAGGCTTTTATTTCTCTGCCTTATACTTACAGGATCAGATTTTTAAAATACCGAATGGTATAATCAACACCTTTGTCGCCCAGCTCACCCGTCCATTTAGCGGAATGAGGCTCAATGCTTAAGCACCTGTCGTATCCCTTTGCATAGAGGATTGCAAGGAACGCTCCCCAGTTGGTCTGATCCAGACCCGCCGGCGGATCGTCAAACCTTTCTCCGCCGATTACAAGAGAGCCCTTCAGATGCACATGAAGGAAACGGTCTCCCCAGTCTCTGGTCTCCTTCAGGTAATCCCCGCCGTCATAGATACAGTGAGAAGGATCATACTTGATATATAAATCCTTCAGATATCCGTGAATCATGGTATATGCCATGGGCGTGCAGACAAAATTGTTCCATCTGCAGTTGTAGACAGCAATCCTGACGCCCTTTTCCGCGCCAAAGGCTATCAGCTTCTCAAAATAGGAAATTGCCAGCCCACAGTTCTCATAATAAGACAGCTCCTCCACATAATTGCAGCCGGTAATGTATACGCCGCAGTTTAAGCTGGCCGCCGCCTCAATCAGTCTGTACTCCAGCTCCAGTTCCTCCTGACAGATGCCGTCCTTCCCGATACGGTTGCTTCCCCATCTTCCCACAGCACCCACGGGCATTTCATAGTCCTGACTCCTCCGGCGGATCACTTCCAGGTTATCCAGAAAATCCTGTGCCCTGCTGTTCACATCAAGCTCGATGAATTCCATTCCCTGTTCTTTCGCACTTTGAAAATCTGCTTCTTCAAACCATGCTATTCTTCCCAGCTTCATTTTTCCGTCCGTCCTTTCTCCTCGGTTCCCGCTTCTTTTACTTTAAATATCATTTACTGTAAGCCGCATGAGAATTTAGAAATAAATCGTTTTCCCGGTTCTGCCGGACTCATAGACAGCTTCCAGAATCTGTGTCACCACCATGGCCTGCCTGGGCTCCACCGTAAGCGGCTCGCCGTTAACCACCGCATTGTAGAATACTCTCTGCTCCACATCGCTGCCTTTCTCTTCCTTTCCGTCATAGAAAGCCACACCGCCTGCCTTCAGGTCCGGTTTCTCCACACACTGCCTGCCGTGGTTGACACGGTTGATTCTCAGCCCATCCGCCATATCGGCTCCCGCTTTGGTGCCGCACAGCGTGGTCTGGGCTTCTCTCACATCCAGGCTGTTCAGAGCCCAGGATGCCTCCAGATGAATGGTCGCTCCGTTCTTCATCTTGATAAATCCAAAGGCGGAATCCTCCACCGTAAATACATTTGGATCCCAGTCTCCCCAGGCATTGCCTGTCTCTGTCTGGTCCGCAAGCTTACGGTACACAGAACCTGTCACCATCTCAGGCTCATAATTGTTCATCATCCACAGAGTCAGGTCCAGCGCATGGGTTCCGATGTCAATCAGCGGACCGCCGCCCTGCTTCTCCTCATCCAGAAATACCCCCCATGTGGGAACGGCTCTCCTGCGGACTGCATGGGCCCTGGCATAGTAGATGTCTCCCAGCTCTCCGGCCTCGCAGGCTTTCTTCAAATATATGGAATCGGTGCGGTAACGATTCTGATAGCCGATGGTCAGAATCTTCCCGGTGCGCTCTGCTGTCTCCACCATGGCTTTGGCTTCCGCATAGGTTTTCGCCATGGGCTTCTCGCACATGACATGTTTGCCCGCTTCCAGCGCCGCAATGCTGACAGGGGCATGAGAACTGTTGGGCGTCAGCACATAAACAGCCTCCACATCCTCCTTCAGAAGTTCTCTATAATCAGTATAAACTCCTGCATCCTCTGTTCCATATTCTTCTTTCGCCTTCTGGGCCCTTTCTTCTATCAGGTCACAGAAAGCCACAATCTCGAAATTTCCATTTTTCTTCATGGCAGGCAGATGCTTTCCGTTTGCAATTCCGCCGCAGCCGACGACCCCTACTCTCAGTTTCCTCATTTATGTCAGTCCTCCTTTAAAATATCTGCAACTTATTCGAAGGAAATCACTTCTCCGGTTTTCGCGGACTTTGAGATTGCCTCCATCAGCCGCATCACTCTTGCCACCTCATCCAGACGGATTCTGCTTTCTTCCCGGCCTTCCAGCACTGCCATCACATTGTAGTAGAATTCTCTTACATCGCTTTCTACCACAGGAAGCTCTTCTGTAAAAATGCTGTCTTCCCTTCTGGGAGCCATGGTCTTGGTCAGGCCGGCTGCGGTGATAACAGGTGTCACATCCTTCTCATCCACGCCGGAAGCCCGCACTATTTTACCATTCATTTCCCAGTCCTCGATGACAGCCGTTCCGTCGGTTCCCAGCACATACCATCTGGGAAGAGAGATAAAATTACTTGTCCCAACTTCTACCAGCGCATTGACCCCATTTTCGAAGACAATCTCTGCCCGGAAACCGTCATCCACCAGCTGATTGGTCACATTGGTCTCCGCGCCGTAGACACTGCGGATGGGAACACCCGGGAACAGCAGCAACAGCTGATCCAGAAGATGTACCCCCCAGTCCAGAATCATTCCGCCGCCATGCTCCTTTTCCTGCCGCCAGTCCCCGGGAATGCCCCTGGAGCCCTGTACTCTGGATTCCAGCCGGAAAAGTTCTCCCAGCTTTCCCTCCTCCAGAATCTTCTTCACTGTCAGATAATCCTCATCCCAGCGTCTGTTCTGATGAACCGTCAGAAAACGTCCTGTCTCCGCCGCCGTATCCCGCATTTCCTGCAAATCCCCGGAGCTCAGAGTAATGGGCTTCTCGCAGATTACATTCTTTCCCGCTTTCATGGCAGCAATGGCTGCCGGTTTATGTACATCATTCGGCGTGGCAATCAGCACCAGATCCGTTTCCGGATCAGCCAGCAGATCTTCCAGTCCGGCATATACATGGATTCCCTTCCCGGCCGCATAAGTCCGCCGTTCTTCCTTAATATCCCAAATTCCTGCAATGTCCAGGTTCTCGATTTTCTGAGCCTGGCTGTAATGCCATCCGGCCATTCCGCCGAATCCAATGATTGACATTTTATGTTTCATAACTCGACCTCTATTTTCGTGAATACTTCAGTTCCACATGTACTCTTCCCGCTGCCGACTCCGACACCTCAGGCCCAGTACATAGCCCCTCTGTCCTCATGAATCAACACATTCTGAAGGAAGCGGATTGCCTTTTCCAGACCTTCCTTTCCGGACATCAGACCATCTTCATGCTCTATGCTGATGGCATAATCATATCCCACCATACGAAGCTGCGAGATAATATTTTTCCAGTAGTCCTCGCCATGTCCATATCCCACTGTGCGGAATATCCAGGAGCGTTCCAGCTCTTCTCCGTAATGTGTGGTATCCAGCACACCGTTCATCGCCGTGTTCACCGCATCGATTCCGGTATCTTTTGCGTGGAAATGGAAGATGGCGCCTTCCTTCCCCAGCTCTCTGATAGAGACACCGGGATCCATTCCCTGCCAGATCAGGTGGCTGGGATCAAAATTAGCTCCGATCTGCGGTCCCACCTCCCTGCGAAGTCTCAGAAGGGTCTTCGTATTGTACACACAGAAGCCCGGGTGCAGTTCCAGTGCAATCTTCGACACCCCGTGAGCCTCCGCAAAAGCTGCCTTCTCCTTCCAATATGGAACCAATACCTCATTCCACTGATACTCCAGAATCTCGCTGAAGTCATCCGGCCATGGACAGGTCACCCAGTTGGGAGTCACATCCTCCCTGCTGCCGCCCGGACAGCCGGAAAATGTATTCACCACCGGTACCTTAAGCTTCTCCGCCAGAAGAATGGCATTGGTGAAATCCTCCTCAAAATGCTGTGCCACTTTGGGGTTGGGATGCACCATATTTCCGTGACTGCTCAGAGCACTGATTTCCAGATGGTACTTATCCAGCGTCTCCAGAAAAGCCGCTCTTTTCCTCTCATCTGCCAGAAGCTCCGCCCCGTCGCAATGGGCCTTCCCCGGAAATCCTCCGCACCCGATTTCCACCATCTGGACACCTCTCTCCGCCAGGAATCTGCAGGCCTCCTCAAAGGGCAGATCGCCCAGCGCTACCGTGAATGTTCCCAGTTTCATTATATGTACCTCCTTATTTAAGTTCCGCAATGTTCCTCCTGTACACTTCGGAACGTTGCTGATTTCAGTTCCGTAACGTTCATGATTCCTTTACTTCATGATAAAAAAAAACAGCAAAATAAGATAGATTCTTTTTGCTGTTTATCCATACGATTCTGCTATTTATTTTTCTTTAGGATCTCAGAGGGCGCACAATTATAGTACTTGCGGAACTGTCTCGCAAAATGGTTATAATCCGTAAATCCCACGCTGTTTGCAATTTCCGCCACAGTTCCCTCTCCCCTTTTCAGCAGGTTCATGGCCTTTTTAATTCTTACTTCATTTATATACTGCAGCGGCGGCATCTCCATGCTTTCCTTAAACAGATGCAGAAATCTGCCCTCGCTGAGATAGACAAGCTCTGCCAGTTCTCTGTTGCAGATTTGTCTGGGATAATTTGTCTTGATATAATCCAGCACTGTGTTCAGCCGTTCCAGCTGCTTCTTCCGCTTATCGCTCTCGCGCTCTGTCAGAGTTCTGACCGCATATCTGCGCGCCAGATGGACAATCAGCTTCAGCAGCTCCCCTCTGCAGCTGAGATGGTAGCCAATCTCCTTTCTGCGAAACTCTTCATTAATCACAGACATAATCTGCTCTATGACTTCATCCTTTTCTATCAGCGATTCAAAAAGGATATCTCTGTCTGCCAGTTCCCTGGAAAAATCTTCCATCCTGAAAATGATCACCAGCACTTCCATGTAGCTTCCGTCACAGTAACCCGCATGCAGCTCATTGCTGTTGACAATTACCAGACTTCCCTTTCCGGCCGGTATTTCTTTCTGATTCAGGTGCAGCAAAGTCTTCCCCTCCAGCACATAATGAAGCTCCACATGCTCATGCCAGTGAGGCGCAAAATACCATTTCTTTTTATCTCCCCTGTTAACGAACACCTGCACCGGAAATTCCGGGTCCGCCAGAACTTTCTGTTCGTATAAGTCAAGTGATTGCATTGTTGTCATCTCCTCCGGACCATGTCCGAATCTGCCGCTTCTGTTCTCATGATAGTTCATCTGTGTGTATGCGTCAAGGGCTTTCCTGATTATGGAAGCTTCCATCTGCCGCACATTTTGTTAATTTTCCGCCGAACCGGCAATACTGATTGCGGAGGTGATTTTTATGGGAAACAGACAAAAGGACACGGAATTGACCGCCGCACTGGCGAAAAACACGCTGGATGAGATTCCCCGGGCAAAAGCCAATGCCAGCAAAATCGTCGGCCTGGTAAAGCACAGCGGCAGAATTGACGGCTATCAGCTTTCCAATGGTTCTACCGTCAGTAAAGAAGAAGGTGTCCGGATGGCAAAAAATGGAGAAATCAAAGGTGTGGGAGTCGCCCACCGGGGAGAGACCGAATACCTGAAATCCATTCCTGATGATTCCGAAAACAATAATCTCGGCAGTCTTCCTTCTGTTTCAGGATAATACACTGCCCATCTCATTTCAGAATCTGTCCGGGTCAGCTCAGAATTTGTGCTCACGAGTATGGTTCTGGCCGGCCCGGACATTTCACAGTACGCATTCCAACTGACAGTCGTATGGCTCCCTTTCCACATGCTCCTTCTGGTAAACTTGTGCTTCCACACAGCCCATCGCCTTGTAAAAAGCCTGGCTTTCCACAGCGGAATGTGCAGAAATGTACAATTTCCTGGCTCCGTTTTCCTTTGCCCACGCCCCGGCAGCCTGAAACAATACTTTTCCGATTCCTCTGCCGCGCATGTCTTCCGACACATGAATGCTGGAAAGATCAAGGTATCCCTGCTCCCTGCAAAACACTCCGGCTTCCACCGACACAAATCCTTTCAGACTGCCCTTAAAAAAAGCCCCGTATACAAAGCCGCCTCTGTCTATAGTCCTCTTCAGAAGAGACACCAGTTCCATGTATTCCTCCTCCGTCCAGTCGTCAATGAAGGGATCGTCTCTGATGACCCATTCGTCATTTTCTCTTCTCCAGCATTTAGTTACATTCTGGCGGCGTATAAAGTCATCGAACAGTTCCCGACAAAGTTCGTCCGCTTTTATCTCTCGATATTGAATCATTCTTCTCTCCTCCTGCAGTCTGAGGCCTGTCTGAACAGCCCTTTCGGAACAACTGACTGGAAGTATAGCAATCTGTTCCTTCTTTGTCAATACAGCCGTGTGTCTGAACGATTCCATTATTTATGCATAAAATGGTGCATATTTCCACAATTTATTCATTTTATGATTTTTTTCCTGTTTTTCTCTGCAAATCCATTGACATTTTATGCACAAAGTGCTAGTATCTCACCATTGGTTACGTAACAACACTATTACATCCGGGGAGGATATTATAATGAAGAAACTTATCATGTCACTGTTGACTTCCGCTTTGGTACTGTCCATGGCAGCCTGCGGCAAAGCACCTGCGTCCGGCAATGCCGAACAGAACGGCGATTTCACCACCGCCGTAGCAGGCAAGCTTACCATGGCAACCAATGCGGCGTTCCCGCCTTATGAGTATGTGGAAGGCGGGCAGATTACCGGGATTGATGCGGAAATCGCTGCTGCCATTGCAGAGAAACTGGGTCTGGAACTGCAGATCGACGATATGGAATTCGATTCCATCACAGAGACCGTCAAGGGAGGTAAGGCCGATATCGGTCTTGCAGGCATGACCGTTACCCCTGACCGTCAGGAAGAAGTGGATTTCACTGTCAGCTATGCCACAGGCATACAGGTAGTCATCGTCACCGAAGACAGCACCATCACCAGTGTGGATGATCTGTTTGCAGATAACGCCAGTCATGTCATCGGAGTACAGCGCAATACGACAGGAGATATTTTTGCCACCGACGATATAGAAAGTGAGGGGAAAGGTACCGTTGACCGTTACAGCAAAGGAGCTGACGCCGTACAGGCCCTGAAGACCGGCAAAGTTGACTGTGTTATCATTGACAATGAGCCCGCCAAAGCTTTTGTGGCCGAAGTGGAAGGTCTGAAAATTCTGGATACGGAATATGCCGTTGAAGATTACGCCGCCGCTATGAGCAAGGAAAATCCCGCTCTGTATGAAGCAGTAAACACTGCTCTGCAGGAGCTCATCGATGACGGCACCATACAGGGCATCATCGACAAGTACATCAACGCAAATTAAATTGCGGAATTAAAATCAGGAGAATGATACAATGCGACCTTCTGCTTCTCAATCCTGGCCTCTGGTAGCGCCGGACTGGCTTCAAAACGGTCCCGACTGGCTGAATGATCTGGGATATGACATTTACAAAAGCTTTCTGTTTGACGACCGATATCAAATGTACATAAAAGGTCTGGGCAACACATTGCTGCTGACCTTTCTGGCCCTTCTCATAGGCGTGGCCCTGGGTGTGGCAATCTCCCTGATCCGTGTCTCATGGGATAAAAACCACACGGAAATGCGTGGGCCCGGCAAAGCGTTTCTGGGCTTTTTCAATGCCGTATCCAAAGTGTATCTCACGGTAATCCGCGGTACGCCCATGGTGGTACAGCTGATGATCATGTATTTCGTCATTTTCGCCACCAGCCGAAACAAGGTCATGGTAGCCGCTCTGTCCTTCGGTATCAACTCCGGAGCCTATGTGGCAGAAATCATCCGGGGCGGTATCATGTCCATCGATCAGGGACAGATGGAAGCAGGACGCAGTCTGGGCTTCGGCTATGTATCAACCATGCGCTATATCATTCTGCCCCAGGCCTTCAAAGCCGTACTGCCCACCCTGGCCAACGAATTCATCGTTCTGCTCAAGGAAACCGCAGTGGCAGGATATGTGGGTCTCACCGACATCACATATGCGGGCAATATCATCGGCGGCACAAGTTACGATTATCTGTTCCCGCTGCTGATGTCCGCACTGATTTATCTGATACTGGTTATGTTCTTCACCTTCCTGGTGGGCAGACTGGAAAGGAGGCTGAGAAACAGTGAACGCTGACTATATCATTCAGGCCAACAACCTGCAGAAGCATTTTGACGGCGGAGAGATCAAAGCCCTGGACGGCGTAACTGCTTCTATCCGTAAAGGTGAGGTGGTGGTGGTCATCGGGCCCTCCGGCTCAGGAAAATCCACTTTTCTGCGCTGTCTGAATCTGCTGGAGCTTCCCACAGGCGGTCAGGTGCTGTTCGAGGGAGTGGATATCACTGCAAAAAGTGCCGATATTAATCTCCACAGACAGAAAATGGGAATGGTGTTCCAACATTTTAACCTGTTCCCTCACATGACCATTTTGAAAAACATGACGCTGGCTCCTGTAAAACTGTTAAAAAAATCCCAGGCAGACGCGGAATCCCAGGCCCTTAAGCTGTTGGAGCGGGTAGGACTGGCCGACCGGGCAGGCGCCTATCCCAGCCAGTTATCCGGCGGTCAGAAGCAGAGAATCGCCATTGTCCGGGCGCTCTGCATGGACCCGGAAGTAATGCTTTTTGACGAGCCCACTTCCGCCCTGGACCCGGAGATGGTAGGCGAAGTGCTGGAAGTCATGAAAGAACTGGCAAAAGAAGGTATGACCATGGTGGTGGTCACCCACGAGATGGGCTTTGCCAGAGAAGTAGCCGACCGGGTCATTTTCATGGCAGACGGGAAGATCGTGGAGGAAGGCTCACCGGAGAAAATTTTCACCGCACCGGAACAGGGGCGGACGAAGGAATTTCTGGCGAAGGTGCTGTGAACAGCCTCCCGGTACTTTGATGATCTGTCTGAGCTTTAAAAAAGTCATCCCTGTAAGGGGATACGGAACTTTTTGACCTCCGTATCCTCTCACAGGGATGTTTCTCTTTTATCCTGACAGCTCTGCTCATCTTTCTAAAGTATACCTGAACACTGTGAATCCACTTTCTTCACCCTATCAATACCTTCTTCCCTTCAAATGCAAAGCCATAACAGCGGATATGCTCCGCAGGGATCCCCCGCTCCAGAAGCCGGGCCGCGTACTGCTTTTCCCGGATCTGCTGCAGAGCGGCCTGCACCGTGTCCTCCAGACTGCCTTCCCTCCTCTGATTCCGCACCTTGAACTCTATAATAATTGCATCCCTACTGCAATTATTTATGGAGGCATCCCTCTCGGAGTCCCTCGGCTCCAATATCACATCATACCGGCCGAAGCCGCTTTCCCTGTTGGAAGTAATGAGATATTTGCCCTGTAAATCCACCAGAAGTCCCAGTACAAAGCCGTGATAGAAGCGTTCCGGTTCCGCCCCGGAAGGACTGTTTCCGGTATCAAAATAACTGAACGTCCTGAGTGCCACACGATTCATATATTCATTCATGGCATCCAGATCATCCTGCAGCAGCGCCTTGATAAAATCATTGTAGTCCGGCTCCGCCTCTCTGAACCATTCCCGGATCATGCTCTGGAACATCCGCCTTACCTCCAGATTGGTCAGGGTCAGCTCATACACAGGCTGTGCGTCCTCCGGAATCTCAGAATAGTCCTCATAGGAAAGTACTTTCAAATATCCGCTGGCCAGCAGCAGGCTCCAGACCGCCTCCTCATTCCCTTTTAACTGGTTATACACAATCTGCTCGTCTATGGGGGACTGGATGGTTCCTCCCTGAATCAGGATCTCGAATTTCTCCTTCACCGCCCGGCTTCCCTCCCGGATCAGCTTCCCCGCCAGGCCGTTGGAGCTGGTATTGGCCCAGTGAGTACCCAATTTCCCTGTATCCAGAAAATTTATGATGGACCAGGGATTATAGATATCTCTGTGCTCTCCAAAGATAAAGCCGTCATACCAGCACTTCACATCTGCCTTCTTCTCAGAAAGTCCGCATTCCTCCAGCGCCGCAAATACCTCCTCCTCCGTAAATCCAAAGGATGTGGCATATTCATCCGAAGTAGTGGTCACTACCTTCAGGTTATTCAAATCAGAGAAGATGGATTCTTTGCTGATTCTGGTGATGCCCGTCATAACCGCCCGTTCCAGCCAGGGATTGGTCTTGAAAGTGGAATTGAACAGACTTCTCATAAAAGCCACTGCTTCCTCCCTGTATCCGCCCACAAACGCTTCCTGCATGGGCGTGTCGTATTCATCCAGAAGAATGATCACTTTTTTGCCGTAATAACGGTACAGGTAATCGGACAGCTGATACAGTGCGGAGGTGGCGTCGGTATTGCTGATCTCCGGTTCCAGAATTCTGTCATAATAAGCTCTGTCCGCATCTGTCAGCGCCTGACTTTCCTTTAAAAAAGTATGTTTGATATAAAGATTTCTCAGAATCTCACAGATTTTCTCTCTGGTATCCGGATAGTTCATTTCCTTAACTCTGGCAAAGGACAGGCTGATTACCGGATATGTCCCCTGAAGCTGTCTGTATTTCTCATCTTTCCACACGGAAAGCCCCTGGAACAGGTCTCCCCGTCCGCCATAATCCACAGAGAAAAACTGCTCCAGCATGCTCATGTTCAACGTCTTCCCAAAGCGGCGGGGGCGGGTAATGAGGGTTACATCATCCTTTCTCTCCCACCACTCACGGATAAAGTCCGTCTTGTCCACATAAAAGCAGTTATTTATAATCATCTTTGCGAAATCCTGGATTCCGATTCCTACTGTTCTCGCCATATCTGCCTCCCAAAACCGACGTCACCTTCTGCCCTTGCCTCTGCTGCTTCCTCTGCTGTCAGTATAACTGATTCACGGTAAAATTACAATTCACATTTCCGCAAAAAGTATTGTTCAGACAAGTCACAGGGCTGTCGCACCGGAGTGTACATAAAAAGCTGCCACACCGGAAATGAAAACAATCCCCGGTATAGCAGCTTTTTCATAATTCTATGCTGAAATCCTCCAGCCAAATCTCCATATTGTTACGCGGTAACAGTTCAGTGCCCTGTCTGAACTGTTATGTTACACGCGACCGTCAGTTCCCCTTAGAACAGCGGCTTGCAGGCAGGATAAATCTCCTTAAACTGCCCATAGCGCTCTTCGTATTTCGCCACCAGATCTGCATCCGGCTCCACGGTCTCCACCACCTTCACTACCTTTGCGGCGATTTCCTCCACGCTGTCGTACTCTCCGCAGGCCACAGCCGCCAGCATGGCGCCGCCCATGGCAGGACCTTCCTCGCTCTCTATCACATCCACCTTCAGATTCAGCACATTGGCGATGATCTTCTTCCACAGGGGACTCTTCGCGCCGCCGCCGCAGATTTTCGTCCGGGTCAGCTCAATGCCCAGAGATTTTGCCACCTCCAGGGAATCCCTCAATGCAAATGCCACACCTTCCAGCACCGCCTGAGTCATGTCCGCTCTGGTGGTATCCATGCTCATTCCCAGAAACACCGCCCTGGCATTGGGATTGTTGTGAGGAGAACGCTCTCCCATCAGATAGGGAAGGAAATACACATGATTCTCACCCAGCTTCTCAATGGACTGCTGTTCCCCCACGTAATCCTTCGTACCGATGATATCGTCCATCCACCATTTGTTGCAGCTTGCAGCACTGAGCATACAGCCCATCAGGTGGTAGCTTCCATCCGCGTGGGCAAAGGAATGCAGGGCATTGTATTTATCCACCCCAAAATTTTTGGAGGAGATGAAGATGGTTCCGCTGGTTCCAAGGGAAATGTTGCACATATTGTCGCCCACGGTTCCTGTTCCTACCGCCGCCGCCGCATTGTCTCCCGCTCCCGCGGCCACCTTTACGGACGCACTGACACCCAGTTCCTCCGCCACCTGCGGAAGTACCGTTCCCACAGTCTCATAGCTCTCATAGCATTTCGCCAGCTGATCTACACTGATGCCGCAGATATCGCACATCTCCCGGGACCACTTACGGTTCTTCACATCAAACAAAAGCATACCCGACGCATCGGACACATCCGTACAGTGTACGCCTGTCAGCTTATATGCAATGTAATCTTTCGGCAGCATAATCTTTGCGATTCTGGCGAAATTCTCCGGCTCTTTATTTTTCACCCAGAGAATCTTCGGTACGGTAAATCCGGCGAAAGCAATATTGGCCGTATACTCGGACAGCTTCTCCTTACCGATTACCGTGTTCAGATATTCCGTCTCCTCTGTGGTTCTGCCGTCGTTCCAGAGAATGGCAGGACGGATAACCTGGTCATTTTCATCCAGAATCACCAGCCCGTGCATCTGTCCGCCGAAGCTGATACCGGCCACCTGGCTCTTATCCACATCACGTATCAGCTCCTTAATCCCGATTACAGTCTGCTTATACCAGTCCTCGGGCTTCTGCTCCGACCAGCCCGGATGGGGGAAATAAAGCGGATATTCTTTTGATACAATATTGACAATCTTACCGTCACTGTCCATCAGCAGCAGCTTCACGGCAGATGTCCCCAAATCTACACCTATGTAAAACATGTTTGGTTCCCTCCATTTAAGTTCCGCAGCTGCTCCTCGATGCACTCCCCTGAGATTCAGTCACGGACGCAAGACCATGCGGCCGTAACTGAATCTGTGCATCTTCGGTTCAGCTGCTGTTTTAAGTTCCGCAGCTGCTCCTCGATGCACTTCCCCTGAGGTTCAGCTGCTGTTTTAAGTTCCGCAGTCAGTTTTCTTCTGTCAGGCAGAGGTTCTTTCCCTTCAGGCCAAGGAAGCTTCCGGCGTCCAGTCCGCCCTCCGCATGGCCGATCAGCCATTTATTTACAGCTGTGAGCATGGCATCCTCGTTGGAGACACCTGCGCCGCACTGTGCGTCCTCCACTTTGGTATGACTGCCCTTCAGCGGATAATTCGTCCCTCTGGGCAGCACCACCGCCACCTGGAAGCCTTCTTCCGTCACATGGCAGGGCGCATAATGCAGGGTTGTGGCATACACTTCCACTGCGGTACCTGCCGGTACCAGAAATGCCTCCACTCTGGACGTGTCATATGTATGATCCTCTTCCACGTCTGTCTGCAGTCCCAGCATCAGAACCGCATCCTTTGCCGCCACATTGATTTCGGAATCACGATGATACTCCAGCGCATTCAGCATGGTGTTATGTCCGTTGCAGTAGCCAATCTGAATAGGCATTTCCCCATATACCACTCTGGAAAGCTCTTCCATCACAGGCTGCGCTTCCAGCGCTTCCACTGAAGGCTCATAGACCACCCCTTCCGGAACCGGTGTCTTCTTCAGCTCTTCCACCAGACCGGAAAAATCCACATTCTCCACTACCCTGCCGTACCTTTTAAACGCAGGATCTGTCACCTTTAAAATCTTCATTCTCTCTTCCTCCTGTTTTCGCTTCTGTTATCTGAATTCCATTATAAAGTCTTTCCCTGCGTTTGAAAAGGGGTAACACAATTTTTCCATGCCTGGGCAATCAGCCAATGTCCTGCGGCAGTGGGATGGACGCCGTCCACTGTCCAGTGCCTGGCCGGGAACTTCTTCTCCGCCTCGTCAAACGCCTGCTGCAGGTCAACATATTCCAGGCCGAATTCCTCCGCCAGCCTGCGTGCAGTCTCTCTGCGGGTCTTCACTTCCCCATAAAAGGTATCCCACAACTGATCTGTGGCCGTGCCATGAGTCAAATATGCACTCATCAGAATAATCCGGGTCTCAGGAAGTGCCGTTTTCGTCTCCCGAAGCAATATCCGATATACCTCCTCAAAAAGTGCAGGGGCCACACCGCAGTGGTTTTCTCCCAGCTCATGCCATACATCATTCACGCCAATCAGAATTGTCAGCACATCCGGCTTCAGATTCAGACAATCCTTCTTCCATCTGGCCAGGAGGCTTGTCACCCTGTTCCCGCTGACCCCGCCGTTCTGCACCTTACAGTCTCCGTCCATAGCCATGAGCTCCGCCTCCAGCAGCCGTACATAGCCTCGTCCTGTGGCATAAGGGTCTTCATAATTTCCCCTTCCGCAGTCCGTGATAGAGTCTCCCTGAAATAAATACTTCATGTTACACCAGCCTTTCCGGATTCTTTCATCCAGTTTTTATTTTTTCCTTCCATTTCTCCGTCTCTTTCCCGGGAAATCTCAGGCAGAACCTCTACTTTCCTCCGCGGTTCCTTTCCCCGCAGAGCTTCTGTCTTCTCTTATATCAGCAGTCTTCTCATACCGCTCACACCAGCAGCCGCTTCAGGCCCACCGCCTTCTTCACCAGCTCCAGCACCACCGAATACAGCAGACTCACCCCGAGCAGCAGCACAAAGGTAACTCCTGCATACCGAAAATAATAGATATATTCACGCCACAGCGTCATATAAAAGAACGTATGCACCAGGTAAATGTTCATGGCATGCTTTCCGATGAAAGCCAGCACACTCCCCAGTATGGGGACACTTCCCACAAGCGCCCCTCCAAAGTAAATCAATAACAGTGCAATGGGCGCATCAGCCAGATGAACATACGTTTCATACACCACGTAATTCTGCCGGATTAACACACACAGCACAACCCCCAGAAGTCCAATCAGCCACTGCAGCGCAGGATGAACTCTCAGATTCAGCAGCCTGTCCGGCCATTTCCCGTAAGCGGCACAGACTCCGAAAACCGCCACAAAAAGATATCGTTTTACATCCGGCGGAATCTCTACAAGATATGGGAAAAAGACGGCAATCAGCAAAACAGGATACCCGATTTTCTTAATAAGCCATGTGAGAAAAGGCACCAGGAAAATCAGAAGGTAGGCAATCTCCATATACCACCAGGTCTCGTTTAAAGTAGGTGTGTCAAAAAACATGGATAATCCTGCGGCATCCGTCAGCAGGTACAGAATTCCCTGTTTCCCCGGGCCGTACAGAGACTGATAGTCGAACAGATACCACCACAGCAGACTGACACTCAGGTAAAGTACGGCAAAATTCACCATCAGGCGGACAAACCGCTTTGCTGCCTGTCTGTAAGTATCAGCCGGCGACAGCTCTCCCTGCGCAAGCAGACCGGAAGCAATACCGAATGCCGTGAGAAAGACGAAAATCGCCACACAGACATTTCCGAACCCGGTAAAAGTCAGAAACCCTTCCAGAGAAAAAGGCGCATAATTTACCTCTGTCAGCGCAATCAGTTCCTCATTTTCAAACAGATGATATATCAACAGCAAAAGAATAGCCAGCCCTTTTGCCTTGTTGGTGTGATTCAGCGTAAATGTCCTGCCCATTGCGCACCTGCCTTTCCTTTCCGTCCTAAGCCCTGCTGCCTTCATCACTTTCCGCCGGGGACAAATTCCCGATTTCCTTCCCCGACCGTCTCACAGCCAGTCCCTCCGAATGAACATTCTGCTGCAGTCCGGTCAACGTAAATCCATACAAAAAGGGCAGGGTAAACAGAATCGGAAATGCATATCTGGGATGACTGAAAAATCCGGGAGATGCCATACAGACCAGCAGACTGACCCAGAGCGGCGCACCGGCACAGATGGCAGCACTCCGCTTCTGTCGCCTCTGAAATCCGGTCAGTATCAGCAAAGCCCACACAGCCGCACCCACATTTTCCAGAACCCCCAGCAATGTAAACTGTCCCGCAAACCGATAATAGAAAATCAGCAGCTTTTCCGCATTGGGAAACAGACCTCCCTGGCTGACAGCCTCATATCCTTCCGTTTCATAGCGAATCGTATTGCTGACGGACGGCGTAAACCAGCCATAGACATGAATATAAAACGTCTCTATATAACACAGCGGCCGTTTTAAAAATCCCTGAAACCATGCCTTCAGGTATGTCGCCAGCTCCGCTCCGGATGCATCCTTTCGAAATCTCGCTTTCACCGGATCTGAACTGGCCGGATTATAAGCAGCAGCCACTTCCTCCGTATCTCCCAATATTCCCTGGATGGCCTCCTTTTCCTCCTGACTGATCTCATCTCCGTATAGCTGCAGATAACGGGCCGTCTGCTGAAAAGGAACCGAGAGCATCTCCCCCATACTGCCGGACTGCGCGCCGCAGAGACCGGCAATCACCAGAAGAAGCAGTTTCGCTGTCAGAATACTTCCCGCAAAAGAAATTGCCAGAAATCGAATTCTTCCCCTCCACCCGTATTTCCGATAAAGGAAGAAAAATCC
The DNA here is from genome assembly GCF_024623325.1 of Acetatifactor muris. Classification (GTDB taxonomy): domain Bacteria; phylum Bacillota; class Clostridia; order Lachnospirales; family Lachnospiraceae; genus Acetatifactor; species Acetatifactor muris. Next base: position 198,044 of record NZ_JANJZD010000004.1, on the reverse strand, counting down.
TGCCAGGCCGCTGAACAATATCACATACAGCCCATTATTCCGAAACAAAATCACCCCAATCTGAAGTCCCAAAAACACAAGTACAAATCTGCCATTCAGCCGTTCCGGTCTCTCCAAAGCCAGAGCAAGGCAAATCACATACCCTGTCACAAAGGCGGCATAAGGCACATCCTTAATGGCTGTAGAAGCCATATTGGAATAGACCGGCGTAATACAGTAAAGCAACAGAAGACACCTCAGCAGGCCGATGCCGGCTCCCCGCTCTGAAAGAACCGCAATGGTTGCCGCCAGTGCTCCTGCCAGCAGCATGTCCTGTAAAATCATATAGAGAAACAAACCGATTTCGGGCGAATGGAACAATGCCTGTCCGCCATTCACCAGACCACCCATAATCAACGTGTGCACCAGCGGATGATGCGTACTGTATCCGGCACCGCCCAGAACCTGCTCAATCTGACCGATGGCATCCCAGCACAGATTCCCGGGAAAGCTGACCAGCAAAAAGGGAAGATACGCTCCAAAAATAATCAGAAAGGCTTTCCGAAAAGCATATCGGCTGAAAAAATGCTCCTTTCCGGCAGTGAAATCATGAATTTCCAGAAAGAACCAGAACCAGGTGATCAATGTATGAAACAGTATGGAAAATCCTGCCAGCGCCAGAACAAATTTGATAAAATTAACCACACTTCCAAAGCACCATTCAGAAGTGCCCACCACATCATAGCTCTGTCCCGCAAGAAGACAAAACGCCAGAAAAACAGCCAATACCCGGGAAGATTTCCCTTGAAGAACTCTCCCGGCCATCCGCTTCCGATTTTCCATATAATAAAGAGCGTATGTGATAATCAACACCAGTAAAAACCTGATATCATAGTTACCCAAAAGCTCATAGACAGATGCAATGGCATAATCAATACCGGTCTCATACCAGGAAGGGTCCAAAGGGGCATGAAAAACCACGCATAGCGCATATGCGGTCAGAAAGCTTTTAAGAAACAACGGGATAAAAGCCGCTCTTGAAGATGAAGGTAAGTCCTTTGCGGATTTCATGAAAATCCCCCTTTTATTACTTCATTATACATTCCTTTTTCTTATTCTATATCGTCTCACATGAGAGTCTTTTCTGCTATATTCCGGTCCTTTTCCACCTTTTTTCATCTCTCAAATCTGCAAAATACACAGTTTCCATGTCGTTTCAACTGCTTTTAGAACCAGAGCAGAACCAGAGGGCATCAAATGATAAGGAAAGCCGTTTCTTTTAGATTATTATACATCAAACCAGCAATCTCCTCAATCTATTTTTCTACTGTCAATATCTAAAACACGGCGATACTGTTCTAATTCCAGCTCTGCTTTCCAATTTTTCCGTTTTGCAGGAGGTTCCCGGTCAAACAGATATGCTGCTCTCTATTCAGTAGTGCCGGAATGACAAGTACAGATTATAAGAATGTCATATACTTATGTGCCGGGGCTATGATTTATTTGACAAGTTGAAAACTTTAGTTGTTGCAAATGAGAGCAGAGAAGAGCATAATGGAATATATATGCGGAAAGGAGCATCTATGTGTTTGAGCAGGATTATATTATAAGGCTGATAAGAGAAATGATACGTACCATATTGAAGCTGCTATTCCATATTGATACCGACAATCCTGTCAAAGATTTATTAGAGGAAAAGGAAAGCCGGGATACATTGGAAAAGTTATTGGATATGGGATGATTTCTTACAGAAGAATGACTTTTGCCGGGATGAGATAAAATCAGGCATAAAGGAATTGATATCCCGATACGGATTAACGGGAATGGCAGAGATTTTTCTGTCAGAAATATAAGCACTGTCATTCATAACAAAATAGCGTCAGAGCGTATAGAACAGGTCTATACGCTCTGTTATTGTAAATGAGCAGATTTGATTTATGAGTAAAGATAACAATACATAGCTGAAGCTCAGCCGTTCCATCCGGTTGTCAGCCATCCTTCCTCTGCAGTGTAAATGCAACGCATTCTCTGCCTGTCAGCTCTCTGGTCCTCTCATCCGGCTGGCCCAGTCCCGCGCTGAACAGGAAGCGGCGGCCATCCACCAGCCTTTCGCCTTCCTCATTGACCACAGTGAAGGCGTCTGCTCCTATTTTCAACTCTACTTCCTTCGTCTCTGCACCGTTCAGGAAGACACGTGAAAATGCACAGAGCTTTCCGTTGGGTGTGGCATGCGCAGACTCAGACGCTTTCACATAAATCTGCACCACTTCTCCCGTGGCGGTCCGGCTCTTGTTGGTGAGGCTGACTTTTACAGTCAGTTCCTCCTCCGGATTCCATTCCATGGTATTGTCCTCGCCGGCTTTCCACACATTGCCCGCGCAGCTCACAGAGTCTACCGTCACGTCGCCGTAGGTCAGACCGTACCCGAAAGGATACAGCGGCTTTCCTTCAAAATACCGGTAGGTTCTGCCCTTCATGGAATAGTCCTCAAAGTCCGGCAGCTCCTTGGTATTATTGTAAAAAGTCACCGGCAGCTTTCCGGAAGGTGAGATTTCACCGAACAGAATCTGCGCCACCGTGCGTCCCCCTCTGGCGCCCGGATACCAGACCTGAACCACAGCGTCCGCATGCTCCTGCACATAACGCAGGTCCATGGCGCTGCCTGTCATGTTCAGTACAATCACCGGTCTGCCCACCTTTATAACCGCCTCGATCAGCTCTCTCTGAACCTGAGGCAGCAGAAGGTCTGTCTTGTCTCCGGAAGCATAGCTGTTGCCCGTATCTCCTTCTTCTCCTTCCAGCGTCTCGTCCAGTCCCACACACAGCACCACCACGTCGCTGTTCTTCGCCACGCTCACTGCCTCCGCAATTCTGTCCTGCCTCTGGCCCAGACCTTCCACCTTCTCACGATACAGATGGCAGCCTTCCGAATAGTACACCCTTGTATCCTCCGGCAGCGCGTCCTGAATGCCTTCCAGAACTGTGACATACCGGGAAGAGGTCCCGTGATAATTGCCAATCAGCGCCGCACGACTGTTGGCATTGGGCCCGATGACACCCACCGCCTTCAGACTTTCCTTCTTCAGAGGCAGAACGCCGTTATTCTTCAACAGCACAATTCCCTCTGCGGCGGCTCTGTCCGCCAGCTCCAGATGTTCTCTGCACTCGATTCTGTCGAAGCCGGTCCGGTCATACTCGGTCTCGTCAAACAGTCCCAGCAGGAACCTGGTGGTGAAAAGTCTCTCCGCCGCCCGGGTGATCTCTTCTTCTGTCACAAGGCCATCCTGATATGCCTTCATCATGTGCAGATATGTATTGCCGCAGTTCACATCACAGCCCGCTTTCAGCGCCATGGCTGCGGATTCCTCGGCCGTGTCGGTGACCATATGATGCTCATGAAAATCCCGGACAGCCCAGCAGTCCGACACATAATGCCCTTCAAATTCCCATTTCCCTCTCAGAATCTCCTGCATCAGCGTGCTGCTGCCGCAACAGGGCTCCCCGTTGGTTCTGTTGTAAGCGCCCATCACCGCTTCCACATCGGCTTCTTTTACCAGCTTTTCAAAAGCGGGAAGATAAGTCTCCCACATATCCTTCTTCGACGCTTTGGCATCAAATTGATGGCGCAGACCCTCCGGGCCGGAATGCACTGCGAAATGCTTCGCGCAGGCCGCCGCGTGCAGATACTCGCCGTCTCCCTGCAGGCCCTCCACAAACGCCTTGCCCAGCTCTCCTGTGAGATAGGGATCCTCTCCGTAGGTCTCATGTCCTCTCCCCCACCTGGGATCTCTGAAAATGTTCACATTGGGAGACCAGAAGGTCAGGCCTTTGTAAATGTCCCTGTCGCCTTCCTCTTTATAGGCATTGTACTTCGCCCGGCCCTCCACTGCGATAGCCTCTCCCACTTCTTCCATCATGGGCGCATCAAAAGCGGCCGCCATCCCGATCGCCTGAGGAAAGCTGGTGGCCACACCGGCTCTGGCCACGCCGTGCAGCGCCTCATTCCACCAGTTGTAGGCGGGAACATTCAGCCTGGGAATTGCAGGCGCGTCAAACCGCAGCTGGGAAGCCTTCTCCTCCAGCGTCATCTTGCCCACCAGCTCATGGGCCCGCTTTCTTGCTTTTTCTCTGTCTCTCATGTTGTAATACCTCCGTATATAATAAAGCTATTATATCCTGTTATTTCCTGTATGACAATTATTTTCCCTGAAATTCCTCTGGCCGCCTGCCCTTTACCTCACAATCACCTGCATGGAAACCTCCCCCAGCTCCGGATTCAGGTCTCTCTCCGCTGACAGGTCAAAGACAGGCCGTCCTTCTATATTAAAATGGACCCGCCGGATACCGTCGCAGCGCAGCCTGGATTCCAGTGTGGTCTCCCCGTGATAGGCCATCATCAGGCTGCCTTCCCCGTCAGGGAAAAAGGAATTGTGCCCTGGCCCATATTCTCCCTTTACGGAATAAAAAGAAAGTACGGGAGCGGCACTTTTTTCCCATACGCCCGTGTCTGTCAGGTCAGCCCCTTCCTCCGCGGTCAGAAGCCCCAGCACATACGTATAGCTGTTGGCCGCGCCTCCCGAATAGGTCAGATATACCTTCCCGTCCTTAACAAAGCCGTAGGGCCCCTCGTTATTGATGGTGCCGCTGACATTTTCCCAGCCGAAAAGGGGACGGGAAAGCAGTACCGGCTCCCCGGCCAGCTGCCAGGGTTCTTCCTCTCTCGCCTCCGCGATATACAGCATGGATCCGGTGTCCTTCGGCGTTCCGATATGCCTGCGGCAGGACCAGACCATGTAGGAGCGCCCTCCTGCCTTCAGATAAGTCATGTCCAGAGTAATGCCGTCCGCGCCCAGAGGATTTCCATCCGCCTGTATCACCCGGACCGGCTCCTCCCAGCTTTCGGCTTCCGCAATGCGCCCGCTCTTTTTCAGACGCATCAAATGGCACTGCGGCCCCCACACTTTCCCGCCCACTGCAAACAGGATGTACAGCCTTCCGCCGATCACATGAAATTCCGGCGCCCAGAAGGTCTGTACAAATCCTTTTTCCTCATCCACATCCAGAATCAGATGTTCTTTTGCACCTTCCGCAAAAAGTGCTTCCACACTCTCTGCCTCCCGCACGTAGATGCCGATATCCTTCCGGTTGTCGCTTGTGCTCAGAAAGTACCATTTCCCTTCCCAGGGAAAAATCACAGGGTCCCCATACCCCTTTGCCAACGGGAAGGAAAAATGTCTGCCACATACCGTCCCTGTCACCACATATGCGCCAGGTTTATGGAAATCTACTCCCTCTGTATCCCATGCTACCTTTTTCAAAGCCACGGAACCGTCCGAATAGACTGCCTCGGCCTTTACCCTTCTCACATCCTCCGCCCCGGAGGCGTACACCGTCTCCGGCACCCGGGTCTCCACATGATGAATCTGTGTCCAGCTCTGCACTGCCCGGTCGCAGAATTCCGCCCCGATTTCAATGACAGAGCCCTCTGTGGTCTCTCCTTCCACAAGGCAATGTACCCCTTGCGCTCCCTCCACAGCTTTCTGTAGTTTCTCCCATTCCGGTCCCGTTTTTTCCAGCAGCATCCCCTTATCAAAGGTCCTGAAATCCCGGGTCTTCCAGAGCAAAACCAGGCTTCGGTCGGACTCCGGGCTACCGTCCTCGTTTACCCGGTCCGCCAGAATGCCGTACTCCCCCTCCGACAGCCGGAATACTCTGGGATTTGCCACGCATTTTGGCACAATTGTGTCCTCCGGGGAGATCTCTGCCTCCGCGAACAGAATTCCATAATTCTGATGCAACGCCTGCCAGTGCTCTCCGTCCCTGCTGACAGCCAGGTGCACACTGCGGGCCAGACCGTCCGGATAGTCCTTTTGGGAAACCTCCCGCGTATAGACCAGAAGCTTTGCTTTTTCTCTCTGATAGACAAACATATGCCTGATTTCTCCTTTTGCCGAATCTTCTTCCTGCATGATAAGGCTGCCGCAATCAAATACCCCGCTGCAAGCAACGGGGTATCAATCTTGCATTCGTCTCTTATTGCGGCAGCCTCTCATCTATTTCTTTCCTGTTTATTCCCAGATGTCCGGAAACGCATTATAATATTCCTTTCCCGGATTCTGTGATTCTCCGCGTATGTCGCGGAAAAAATTATTTGAAGAATAACTGCAGCGCATGATACAGGTGAAGCTGCCATGCCTTCATGTCATGAACGCCTCCGGGAATGGTGTAAAAGTCATAATTCTCCCCGCGAACCAGCTGAGGGCAGTCCAGAACCACCTTATCCATAATCTCCTTGTGCTCTTCGTAAGCGATGTCCTTGTCTCCGTTACAGCAGAACAGATACCCCAGCTTATAGCCCTTCTTCTCCTGCTCTGCAAGGGTTCTGCGGATGCGCTCCACCTCCGGGTCACGTTTGCCCTGAGGCCCGCAGCAGCCGGAGAAAGGTCCGAACCAGGCAAACAGGTCGAAATTGGTATAGAAAGCCGCACGGTAAGTGGTCATGGAGCCCAGGGAAAGCCCTGCAAAGGCCCGATGACTCCTGGTCTTAATCAGATTCTCCTCGGACACGTCTCCCTCTGTCCAGGTGGAAAAAGTGCTTTCCACAGCGGGAATCAGGTCCCTGCGCAGCTCGTACTGAAACTGCTCCGTGATGTCCATATTATTGTCTGATTCGTCTCCCCGATAATAAGTGGGCGTCACAATGATACAGGGATCACAGATTTTCTTCGCGATCATATTGTCCAGTATGGTCACAGTGTCCGGGAATGTCTTAAACCACCAGTCCTCGTTTACACCGCCGCCGTGCAGCAGGTACAGCACATTGTACTTCTGCGTCTCGCTGTAGCCATAGGGCAGATATACCCAGGCCCCCTTGTGCATGGGCCGGCTGTTATCCCTGTCATAGGTCTGTGTATCATACTCAAATCTTCTGACCTCGCCGTGCTGCGCATTTTCCACTGTCATCTCCGCCGGCATTTCATAAATATATTCCATTTTCGTTTCTCCTCTTTTCACTTTCTTATTCCAATGTTCCATTTACTTACTCTAAAATCTGCAGAACTGCTTCTGCCTCTTACTGCCGGGTACCTTCCTCAGACAGAGACCTTTCTCTGTCGAAAAAAGCTCACGCTTCCTCAGAACCCGTCACCAGCCACCGAATGGCCGGCTCCAGATATTGATTCCAGAATCGGAAGTCATGAATCCCGGTACTCTCGTGATAAATGAAATCTACATTTCTCTCCCGCAGGAAATCTGCAAAGGTTCGGTTTGAACTCAACAGAAAATCCTCCGTGCCGCAGGCCATATAAATTCCGGGCACTTTCCCACCCGTCTTCTGAATCCGCCGCACCAGCTCCTCCGGATTGTTGCCGCTCTCATTGAACTTATCCGGATCGCCGAACATCAGACGATAGTACTCATAATTGGCCGCCGCATTGTCCATTCCCGGCTTCATCTCTGCAATTCTATAGGATATCAGCGCGGATGACAGCCCCACTGCCTTGCCGAAATTCTCCGGAAAAGCCAGAGCCGTATGAAGGGCTCCGAAACCGCCCATGGACAGTCCGCCGGTGAAATTGTCCTCCGGCGCGGCAGACAGGCCGAAAGTCTTCTGCAGATAGGCCGGCAGTTCTTTCCCCACGAAGGAAGCGTATTTGCGTCCGGTCTCCACACCGTCCAGGAAAAAGCTGTTCTCCCCGTTGGGCAGCACAACGCACAGGTTGTAGCGCCCGGCGTATTCCATGACCTGACTGTTCCAGATCCAGTCCTCGCCGATTCCCGTGTAACCGTGGAGCAGATACAGAGTCTTCATGGGGCGATCATAATGGGGATTGCCCTGGGTCATGCCGTCATTGGGCAGAATTACTTTTACCGTTGTCTGCCGTTTCAGACAGTCTGAAAAATACTCTATGTTGATGTATGCCATAGTTAATTTATCTCCTAATTAAAGTTCCGCAAAGCGCGTGTTCTTCGCGCTATTTCCCCGGCCAGCCCTTTTTCACGCAGAGAATTTCCGGCCGCTGTCGGCGTCCGTAATTTCTCCGGGGGCTGACCTTACACCAGTTCAAACGACAGCAGTGCCGCCTTGCCCTGGCCGCGATAGGTCAGATACAGCGCCTGTACGCCGTCCGGCATGGCAATATCCGCCTCATAGGTCTCCCATACATTGGTGTACACCACCGGAATCTGAGCCAGAACCTCGCCGTCCCATTTCGTCCGCACCTCAAAGTTGCCATTGGCGTATCCCCGCACCGTGATGCGTATCTTCTTCACGCCCTGCATGTCAAAGTACTTGAATCCTGCGGTGGCCGAATTCATGATATTTCCAATGTATCCCGGCTCTTCGTCGCCGTCTCTGCCGTCCTGCATCACTCTGGGCTGCTTGTCGCCGCCCACATGCCCCATGGGCTCATCTGTGAACAGTCTGCAGGCGATATAGGCAGGATACTCTCCTTTTCCCACCAGGGGTCCGCCGTTTAAACCGCAGGAAGTCAGCTCCACCTGTGCAAAGCTTCCGTCCCCGGCCAGGGTCAGTTTCTCCACACAGCCCTGTCTGCTGTACCAGGTGCCGTTGGTGTGACGATGATAGAAAATATACCACTCGCCGTTCATTTCCACCAGGCCGCCGTGATTGTTGGCCCCGTAAGCCATGGGCATATCCGCCGGCTTGTCACTGTCGATATGCAGATCGCAGTTGCTCACCAGAACGCCTCTATAGACGAATCCTTCTCTGGGCTTCTTGCTGGTGGCATAGCACAGCTCGTGCATCACTTCGGATGAGTAGACAAAATAGTAGGTGTCCCCGATCTTCCGGATAGACGGTGCTTCGAAGAAGGAATGTCCTTCATATCCGCTTCCTGCAGCATGGGAATATCCCGGCACCACACACAGAGGAGACTCCAGCACGGTCAGCATATCCGCATCCAGCACCACCGCCATGGCCCCGGAACGGTCCTTATCCCATCTGCCGCAGAAACCGGTATACAGATAAGTCACATTTCCTTCCGTCAGAACCGCCGGGTCAAACTGCGGCTCATCTCCTTCCTTATCTCCCAGATAAGTGCCGTCCGGATAATGGACATAACCGTAAAATTCATATCTTCCCGCAGGAGTGTCACACACGGCCACGGAGACGATATGCTGCTTATCCAGCACATAGTAGAGATAATATCTTCCGTCCGGTCCCTGAGTCACATCCGGCGCATAGAGACACGCCTTGCCCTCTTTGTTCAGCGGGTCCTCATTCCTGGGATAGATCACCCCCTCATAGCGCCAGTTCCCCAGATCGTCCAGCGGAGCCGACCAGCATACATAGTCTCCCATACAGAATACATATCCGTTGTAAAAATCATGGGACCCGTAAACGTACACTCTGTCTCCATAGACATGGGGTTCGCCGTCCGGTATGTACTCCCATGACGGCAGGTAGGGGTTAAATGCCTGTTTCTTCATTCCTTTTGTCCTCCTTATTATAGTTCCGCAGATGCCCTTCCAGCCCCTTTTCCCACAGAGAACTTCCGGCCGCTTCAGCGTCCGTAATTTCTCTGGGGGCTGGAAGGGCATACTGCTGTTTTTTTATTTTTATTATCTTAGTTCCGCAATGCGCGTGTTCTTCGCGCTATGATGCCCTTCCAGCCCCTTTTCCCGCAGAGAACTTCCGGCCGCTTTGGCGTCCGTAAATTCTTCCGGGCACTGTTCGGGAACACTGCTGTTTTTTATTTTTATTATCTTAGTTCCGCAGATGCTATCTCACATATCCAAAGCCCAGGATTGTAAATTCTTTTTCTTCGCATCCCGGCTCCATGGATATCTCCACATGGTATTGTCTGCACTCTCTGCCGCGGAAGCAGATCAGCGGGTGGCAGTGGTTCCAGTTATTTGCATGGGAATCCGCCGTGAGCACCTTCTCCCCGTCCACACGGACTTCCGCCCGGCCGGCGGCCGGATTGGGGGTATCCTTGTAGATCAGCACCAGGGCGCTGCAGGTAATGTCCATGGCAAAGGCCTCCCCGCCGCCTTCCTCCCCGGCTCTGTGCATCCAGTTAAAGGGAAACAGTTTTGTCCAGGTCACATCTCTGTCCATAGGCACAAACTGCAGCTCCTCGTCCCTGTGACAGAAGCTTCCGCAGTTCACCTTTATCCCCTCTTCCTCTTTTTCCCTGTCGAACAGTTTCACCCTCTCAAAGTCTCCGCCCAGAGGAGGCGTCATCTCCTTCAGCTCCAGAGTATCCTCCCGGGCGGGAAGTCTGTCGACTGCCCGCATCATATAATCAATACAGTCCGCCATAACCGTATGTCCCAGGCTTGCAGGGTGATAACAGTCTGCAAAAAACTGATTCCTGCTGAGTACTTTTCCCTGATTCGGACCCAGGTAAAATTGTTCCACCACAGCATTTTTTACACTCACCATGGGCAGATCATAGGCTTTCCCCACAGGGAACAGTCTCTCCTGCAGATTCCAGTCGTCGTCAAATACCGCAAACAGCAGGATCACGGCCGGTCTGTTCTCCGCCGACAATATCTTTCTCACCAGAGAGTCATAGCAGGCTCCTCCGGTCTCGTCATCCGCATCGTTCACCGCAAATTCCACCACCACAATATCCGGCTCCACGCTGCCGTTTCGAAGCACATCCCGCTCATACCGTATCATTCCCAGCTCGGAAGGCGTTCCTCCCACGCCGGCTTTTATGTAGTGCACATTTTCCTCTGTGCTCTTTCCGGCCAGCTCACAGAACCGCTGAAACGTCTTAAATGCATAGCATCCCGTGTGATTCGGAATCGCTCCTGCTCCCTCGGTAATGGAGCCGCCGATAAAGGCCATGGTCACAGGCTCACCCCGCCTGGCCTTTTCCAATGCTTTCTGCAGCCTGGCAGGATTCCCTGTCTGCATCAGGGATTTCCGCAGCATTTCAGCATATGCCTCTGATTCCAGATCCGCCGTCCCCTCTGCGATTTCCTCCGGGGCCTCATAGCCATCCTGAAGATAGAGCCTCACCGTCGCCCTGGCCAGATCTCCCTCCACCGGGAATTCAAATCCCATCATTCCTGGCCTGTCATCCTTCTCCGACCATTGGAAGTCCGCCAGACACACCCTTTTTTCCGTTCCGTCCACAGGCAGCGGAATTCTGAGCTCTGTTCCGGACTGCCCGGCATCTTCTGCCGACATCCGAAAGACAAAATCCACTGTGTCGCTCTTTCCCTCTGTCATTTCCACCGAGATTCCCATGCCGTACACCAGTCTGCGGAATCCCTCCGCCGTGGCCAGCAGCTTCAGCATATTCTCATCTGTAACATTTCCCACAATGCGCGCGCTGCCTGCAAGCCTTTCACTGTCCATAAAAAGGAACTGAACGTTCTTACCCACAGGCGGGAAAAATCTGCTGACAATTTCCTTGTTCCGAACAATATAAAACTGTTGTCTCTCTCTCATATAATTCCAATTCCGCATATTTTAATAAATTCTATACTTTCCACTGAGCGCCAGCAGAGCAAACAGGTACAGACAGTTGTCGTAATACCTTCTGCCGCCTTTGCGCAGCGGCTGATTCCAGAACCATTCCACCCATCGCCTCGCCACATTCCAGTCGCTTTCAGGGTCTGTGGAATCGTCCTTTTCTACCGTCAGCGCGCCCTGTGCAGTCGTGGCAAGCAGCCCCACCGGATGCAGTACCGTTCTGTCCACCGGCGTGCCGTCCACCTCAAACACACATCTTGCCGCCTCCAGATCTGTCCCCAGGAAACGCATCATCCGAAGGGGCGCTGCGTAATGTCCCTCGTCTTTCCCGAACCAGGCACAGTCCAGACCGATATTCGCCGCAGTCCTGTAGGCATCGCTGTAGAACTGCCCGTGTGTATGCCCCCAGGGCATTTTCCTGTTCATGGGACTTCCATCAAATTCTCCGTACTCCGGATTCAGTCCCGTCACAGGATGACAGGCCTTCACCAGGTACTCTCTGCTGGCCCGGGCCGCCTGCTTCCAGAACTCCCTGTCCTCCTCGTCCGCCCAGAGCGCGAACAGTTCATAGTAATGAGGCAGATGATAGGAAGGATCCGTAAAAGGGCTGCCAGGCACAAACAGAATCTGCTTATTCTCCCGGTTCCACATGGCTGCTCCCGGCCTGCCGTTTTCTCCCTTATGTACACAGGCTTTCAAAATGTTTTGGGCCTCCCGGGAATAAGCATAAATCCCCTCACCGTCTCCCCATCTGTGAGAAGCGAAGAACAGCGCCATGGCATAATACTCCTCTCCGTCCGGCGCAGGCCCGTGAGCGTTTTTCTCCCCGTTCACCTTACAGCTCCAGGCAAAGTATCCCTCGTTTTCTCCTTCTTCCATGTACATGTACGTTTTAGACCATTTCCAGATGCGGTCGAACTCCTCCTTCATGTCCAGCTGAACGCACATCATCATTCCGTAGGACATTCCCTCCGTTCTGGCGTCATGATTCCCGGTATCCTCCAGATACCCCATGTCCTCTCCAACCGGATGATAAATGCGTTCCTCCTCGCTTCCATAGAAGAAGGTATTCACCGCGTCCCGAAGCTTTGCTTCAATTTCTTCTTCGCTCTTTCCGATTTCCGCAAATATATTGCGGTACTCACCTGTGTCAAACGCTCCCATTCTTTTCTCCTTTCTATCACCGTTATTTCTCTGAACGCTCTGAAGCCTGCCTGCGCAGCGCCCTGCAGCGTTTCATGCTAAATAAGCTATATCGTTTTAGCAAAACTGAAATAAAAAACAGCATTCTCTCATGCCCTGTCTCTGTTTCCCTTCTGTTTTGTTTGCGTGCTTTTCTATGAATATGATATAATAAATACAGCAGAAAAACAAGTATCTGTGAAAAAAACTTTGACTTTTAAACTTTAAGTTTCCATATCACAGCTTTATTTTCATACAACCGGCAGAAGGGAGCATATACAGACTACAGAAAGGCAGGGTACTAATATGAATCCCAGAAAATTATTTGCTCTGACCGAAGATCAGAAAAAGGCTTATCAGATACAGCCGGACGAATTTCCCGGCTTCACCCACAATGATACAATGGAAGAATATGAGCTCACTCCCTATGTGGACAAAACCACTCTCCGATTCTGGTACAATACCCAGAACGGCAGTTTTACCACCCACTGGCACGACGCGCAGGAAATCATCATCCCTCTGGAGGAAGAATTTCTCGTGACTGTTCAGAATGTTTCCTATCGTCTGCAGCCCGGCGACATTCTGCTGATTCCTCCGGGAGAGCTGCATTCCATCGAAGCGCCCTCCGCCGGTTCCAGATTCATCTTCCTTCTGGAGCTGACTCTCTTCAGCCAGTTCGGAGATTTTCTCCGCACCCGCGCGCTTTTGTCCAGGCCGGTACTGATTACCGCGGACACCTGTCCGGAAATATACGAGACGGAAATCTCTCTGATCATGCAGACAGCAGCTCATTACTGGGGGGCCAGTCCTTCAAAACTGCTCCTGATCTATGCCTGTCTGATGAATTTTTACGCTCATTATACAGATTATCGCACCGGACAGAGCCCCGCTCCCGGCCAGGCACCGGTCCGCCCCAGAACCGGTACGCCTTCAGAAAAAATAATCCGTCTGCTGGAATATCTGCAGCACCATTACGCGGAAAGTATTACCCTGGAAGAAGCCGCCCGACAGACGCTTCTGTCCAAATTCTACTTTACCAGAATCTTCAAACAGCAGACCGGTCAGACTTTCTATGACTATTTAAGCTTTCTGCGGATTCAGGCGGCCGAGGTTCTCCTGAAGGATACCTCTATCCCTGTCTCGGAGGTGGCGGCCGCCTGCGGATATGCAAATGTCTCTACCTTCAACAGAACTTTCCGCAGATATCGGGAATGTTCCCCCTCCAGATACCGCAGTCTCTACGGACACGGTACCTGAACCATAACGCTGCACTTACTCCTTGGTAGCCCCCAATGTCACACCCTTCACGAAATATTTCTGCAGGAAGGGATACACGATCAGTATAGGCACAGAGGCCACAATGGTCACCGCCGCCCGAATGGATGTGGGTGTAACCGTATTGGCCATCTGTTGTCCTTCTCCATAGATACTGGACAAATCCCTTCCGGACTGCATGGCCGAAGAAAGCAGCTTCATCATCTCATACTGCAGCGTGGTGAGGTGATCGGCTCCCGAAGCGTACAAAAAGGTATCAAACCACTGGTTCCATGCACCCACGGCACACCAGAGCGCTACCGTGGCCAGAACGGGCTTGCAGCAGGGCAGCACAATCTGCCAGTAGCATCGGAAATGTCCGGCGCCGTCCACCATGGCCGCCTCCGTGAGGCTCTCCGGCAGAGACTGTATAAAGGACTTAATCACGATAATGTTGTATACACTCACCAGTCCCGGTATTACATAGACTGCAAATTTATTCAGCATCCCCAGGTTCTTGATCAGAAAGTAATTGGGAATCAGGCCGGCGGAAATGTACATGGTCACCAGGAAGTAGACGGTAATCGCCTTTCTGCCAACCAGCTCCTTCCGGGACAGCACATAGGCAATCAGGGATCCCACCAGTACCCCCAGTATGGTGGACAGCGCGGTACGAAGCACGGAGTTCACCGCTGCGGTTCCCATCAGCTTGTTTTTAAAGACAGACTTGTAACTGTATGTGGAAAACACTCTGGGCCAGAATGTAATGCCGCCCCGCAGAGTATCCTGGGCATCATTAAAGGATACTGCTATGGTATTCCAGAAGGGATACAGCATGATAACAATTACAAACACCATGATAATGCCGTTGATTACATGGAAAAAGATATCGCCGAGCCTGAACCTTCCAATTCTTATACTCCAAAAATTTCTCATCTGCTCTCCCTCCTCACATCAGACTGTTTTCGCCCAGCTTATTGGCAATGGCATTGGTTCCAAACACCAGGCCTAAGGAAATGACGGATTTAAAGATACCTGCCGCCGTGGCCAGGGAATAGTTGCCGATACTCATACCATATTTCAGAACGAAAATGTCAATGGTCTGGGACACATCCTGCAGCAGACCGTTGCCCAGAATATAGGGAACTTCGAAGCTGGCATTCAACACCCAGCCCAGATTCATAATCAGCAGCACTACAATGGTGGACTTGATTCCCGGCAGCGTCACATGCCACATCTTCTGGAAACGGCCGGCGCCGTCCAGCTCCGCCGCCTCATAGAGGGCCTGATCGATACCGGAGATGGCCGCTATATAAATGATAGAATTCCATCCTGTCTCCTTCCATACACTGGAGAAAGTGGTCACCCACCAGAAATACTTCTGGTCACCCAGCCACAGAACCGGCTTATCAATAAAACCCAGAGCCATCAGTGCATTGTTCAGCATACCGTCACTGGTGGACAGCGCGTTGGACACCAGTGAACAGACGATAATCCAGCTCAGGAAATGCGGCAGATATGACACAGTCTGCGTAATACGCTTCATTCCCAGAGACTTAATCTCATTGAGCAGAAGTGCGAACACAATGGCAAAGACAAAACTGAATATCAGATTCATCAGAGACATGGCCAGTGTATTGCGCACACTCCGCCAGAATTCCACATCTTTAAAGAGGAACATAAACTGGTCAAATCCCACGAAAGGAGACTTGAAATATCCTTTTGCAGGCTTATAATTCTGAAATGCCATAATCCATCCGCTCAGCGGATAATAAGAAAAAATAAAAGTATAAATCATGCAGGGCACAATCATGATATACAGCATTTTCTGCCCTGCGGCTTTTTTCAATGTTTTCTGAAATTTGCTCATCCCGCGACCTCTCTTCCCAAAACCGGCAATGGGAGGGACTCACGCCCTCCCATTATCCTGAACTTATCTTCCCATCTTCTCCGCAATCTGTCTGTCCACTTCCGTCTGATAAGCTTCCAGATCGATGGCATTGAACTCCTTCAGGAAATCCGCCCACAGGGATTCGTATTCCGCCTCATCCTTTGCCAGAATCAGTCTGGGATAACATTTCATGGTCACATCCGTAATCTTCGTGCTGGCAACCGCCGCAGGACTTCCGTCCTCCAGATTCATGGCCCACACAGGATAATACTGAGGACGTATAATGGGATCCGAGAATAGTTCCGCAGGATATTTGATTCCATACGCCTCCAGGAACTGTCTGTCATAATCGGACTGAGATGCCAGATATTCATCCGGTGACTCACCTGCTCCGCAGGGCATATTGTCCGCCTTATAGATCCCCTGCCACTTCGGGCAGTAATTCCACAGGGTATGTCCGGTTTCGTCACGATTTCTGGCGGTGTCATATACGATGGCACGTCTCTCGGCCGTCAGGACCTTTCCGCCGTCTTCTGTATAGTTCCAGTCAACACCTTCCTCTCCCCACTGGAGATAATCCTGTACTTCTCTCTGGCATATCCAGTCAAAGAATCTCAGCAGACGCTCCGGATTCTCACAGTTGATGGTAATGCCCACACCGTTGGTGGCAGTGGGGATTCCATTGGATTTATCCAGATAACCGTCCTTCACGCCGGGATTTGTAATCGGCAGGCATACATAGGTACGTTCAAATTTACCGTCCGCCTTCAGCAGATTCTGTGCGCTTCCGAAGTTCCAGTTCTGGTCATAGAAGCCCAGTACAGAGCCCGTTGTAATCTTGGAGATATATTCATCATAGCTCTGGGTCAGCGTCTCAGGCACAATGACACCCTTCAGATATTCTTCGTTCAGTTTCTTGTAAAAGTCGTGAGCAGTATCGCTGATCTGATAGAAAGAGGTCTCAAAGGTCTGCTGATCTACAAAAATTGCCCCCTCGTTACCTGCCCCCAGCAGGTTCTGTGCAGGATTCAGCAGGGCCCAGTTACGCCATCCATCTCCCAGAATCTCAAAGCCGCTGGTCTTCACACCGTCAATGTCGGGATGCTTCTCCATATAATCTTCAATGACCTGGAAATACTCATCCAGCGTGTGAATCTCCGGATATCCTGCCTCCTCCAGCACGGCCTTCTGAATGTAGAAGCCAATAGCGCACTCAAAGGGAGGTGCCACCTCCGTCACATCGTTCAGGAATGTTCCGTAAATTTCCATATTATACACATGTCCGTCCGCCTGGGTCAGATATTTCAGCACATCTCCGTACATGGCGTTCAGGTTTGGATATTTCGGAATCTCCTCTTCCAGCGGAATAAACGCGCCTGCGTCCATCAGCTTGGTAGCCGCATCACCGGCAAAAATCACATCCGGATAATCGCCGCCCGCAAT
Organism: Acetatifactor muris; assembly: GCF_024623325.1. Lineage (GTDB taxonomy): Bacteria > Bacillota > Clostridia > Lachnospirales > Lachnospiraceae > Acetatifactor > Acetatifactor muris. Next base: position 180,843 of record NZ_JANJZD010000004.1, on the reverse strand, counting down.
CATGGTACCCAGCTTCTGGTCCAGATCGCCAACCAGGAATTCGAATTTAAGAGTGACACCCGTAAGCTCTGTAATCTTCTGAATCACAGGATTGTCATCCGCAGGTGCCTGACCGGGGTCACGGACAAAGAACGTATAGGTGATGGGATCATCAGCGTCCTCCATGGGAACCAAGCCGGTCTGCCCTCCCTGACTGTCCTCCGCTCCGCTCTCACTGCCGGATTCCGCCGGACTTTCCGGTGTCTGCGACTGCCCGCCGGAAGACTCCTGCGCGGAACTGTCCTGACCGGATTGTTCTGTCCCTCTGTCGGAACCGCATGCCGCAAGAGTCAGAATCATACTGGAAGCCAGCAGCATTGCACACAACTTTTTCATTTTCATAAAATTACCTTCCTCTCCAGGATTTGACACATAAAAACGTCAATCCTTACTTTTTATATCCTTATTGTACAAAAAGGAAGGTACTCTTTCATTCCCAAAACTATCCCGGATATTCCATTTTTTACACCTGTGACTGCGCAGATATTGCTCTTTCGACAGATATTGCTCTATCCCTTCTCCGACATTTTCCGATATTCCATGGGAGACATCCCCACCATGGCCGTAAATCTGGCTATAAAATATTTACTCTCTGCAAATCCTGTCTCCTCCGCAATCTCATAAATCAGCCTGTCAGTCTGCCGCAGCAGCCGTTTGGCTTCCTCGATTCTCAGCTCATTTACATACTGCTTAAACGGAACTCCCGTGGCTTTCTGAAAGCTTCTTCCCAGATAGGAAGAACTTATGAAAAAGCGCTCTGCCACCTCCTTTAAAGTAATGGGTTCCCGAAAATGCTGTCTGGCATAGGCAATCACCTTCACCGTGATTCCCTGGTTTCGCTCCTCCTGCCCTTCCACATGGGAAAACACCCCTTCAATCTGCTCCCACAGCAGTCTGCTCCAATCCTCAAAGCGGTTGAAGCAGGTCTGATTTCTCCAATCCAGGGCTTCCAGGCATACGCCCTCCCCTCTGTCTCCCGGGATTAAATCCATCAGCATATAGTAAATTCTGTAGCTGATCTCCTGCAGGAAAATCAGATTCAGCCTCCTGTTCTTCACCGCTTCCGTCATACTGTCATATGTCTCCCTGAGAAGGGTGTGATTTCGGTCTGTCATTGCCCGCTTTATCTGTTCCAGATATTTTTCTTCCCTGTCCAGCCTTCCGTCCGCTGTATCCGCCTCCGGCATCGGATTACTCTGCAGAGAATTACCCCCCCCAGAATACTTCCGTCATCATCTGATACAGATGCAGGTCGAAATCATTCCGGAAACTGCCCTCTCCTTTTCTGAACAGATTTTCGTCAAAAAGCAAAGCACATTCTATCCCTGCCTTTTTCAGATTGTGCAGAAGATGCCGTCCCAGCAAAGTAACGCTGTGCTGATATTCCTCCAGCGCTTTCGGCGAAATCAGATAGCTCAGAACACTGCCGCGGCTCCTGCAGAAAGCGCTCTCTCCGCCGTACAGTCTCTCTTCAATGATCTCCCTCACCGCCCCGTAAGCCTCCTCCTGCGCTCCGCTGTCGTTCAGCACCACACAATGCATCATACGGCATTCCTCAAAAGGCGTCCGGTCTCCGTCACCGCTGTGATACAGCTGTATTACAGCCCTCACCTGCTCCCGGATATCCTCCTTTTTCGTCTGCTTTCCCCTTTCCCTCAGGGCAGCGGCAAGCTCCTGCAAAATAGAGCACACCTCTTCCTCCTCCACAGGCTTTGTGAGATAGGCCCTGACACCGTATCGGATTGCCGTCCTGGCATATTCAAAGTCACTGTATCCCGACAGCATCACAATATAGGGCATATCCTCATCCTGCTTTTTCAGCTCCTGCAGAAAGGCCAGCCCGTCCATCACCGGCATACACACATCCAGGAAAATCACCTTCGGCCGGCAATGTGCCCATTTTTCCAGGGCATCCTGTCCGTTTCTTGCCGTGGCACATATTTTAAATCCATAGGCTTCAAAATCTATAAGCGCCGGCAGATACTCCCGAATCGCCTTCTCGTCATCTACAATCATAAGAGGAAACATAGCAAAATTCTCCTATTCCAGTTCCGTAACTGCACTCCAGTCCCGTCTCTTCTCTTCCATGCCCTTCAGGGGAGTAATTTTCAGCTGTATAATAGACATCTGAAAATTCTCCCGGGCATGGTGCGTTTCGAGACTGATTATAGTCGCTGCGCGATCGGCCCAAATTGCCGCACATGACAATTGCATATCGTAAATTTATGGTTTTAGTCACTGTTCGCATATTTCACCGGTATCCGGATGGTACAGGTCGTTCCTTCCCCGACAACGCTGTCAATATCAAAACGGAAATTCTCCTGGTAATACAGAACCAGGCGGCGGTAAATATTCCACAAACCCACGCTTTTCCCCGCCTCCGCTTCTCCCTTGAGCATTGCTTTCAGTTCTCTAAGCTTTTCCGGGGACATGCCCCCGCCATTGTCTTCCACCCGCAGCTTCAGCCACTCTTTCTCCACGGAAGCCTCCACCCGCACTCTTCTGTTTGACGAGACCGCTTCCACCCCATGAACACAGGCATTTTCTGCCAGCGGCTGCAGCGTCATTTTAGGAATCAGGCATTCATATGCCTGATCAGTCACATTGATTTCATAGGAAAATTCATCCTCGAACCGATAATTTTGAATATGGAAAAATTCGTCCAGAAATCCGATCTCCTCTTTGATGGTTATGATATTATCCTGCCAGTCCAGAATATTCCGGAACATTTTCGCCATGTACTTAATCATGCCCGCCGTCTCCCGCTCACCCTTGATCATTGCCTTCAGCCGGATACTCTCCAGGGCATTGAACATAAAATGCGGATTTACCTGGGCCTGAAGTGCCAGCAGCTTCGCCTGATTTGTCTCTTTTTCCAGCTCCGCCTGAGAAATCCGGGCTTCATATTCCTTCTCAATCAGCTCCTGCAGCTGTGCGCTCATGTGATTCAGACTTTTCTCCAGAATCGTAAATTCATCCCTGCCTGCCTCCGCCAGTTCGGTTCGGACAAAATTTCCCCTGGCAATTTCTTCTGACTGCGCCACCAGTCTGCGCAGTCTCCTGTTAATGCTCCCCGCCACCGCGCACACGCAAACAAGAGCAAACAACATACACACCAGGGAAATACTCCCGGAAAGCCGCCTGCTCTGTCTGAATTCTTCAGAAATCATTTTCGTATCATAAATCCCATACAATATTACAGGAAAGTCCTGAATCTTCCTGCGCAGAACCATTCTGCCGTCCTTTTCTTCTTCAGCGGCGGCAAAAATCTCCATTTCTCCTTTATTACTGTACTGCTTCGCAGCTGCGAACACTCTCCCGTTACTGTCGGTAAGCAGCATATTGTCAAACAGATTGCTCTCCAGCAGGATTTCTTCCATACGTTCCAGGTCAAGGTTAATCCGCAGCAGCTTCCGGTATTCGGAATATTGTCTGTAATGATTCAAATGGTAAAGAATGCTGATACTCCTGCTGTCATAGACCTTCTGAAATCTCACATCTTCATGGGCGACCCGAAACCAGGCATTGCCATCCGTGCCCATAGGCAGGACATTGAGGTAAGAAAGATTCTCCCCCAATGTCCCGTCCTCCGGGTTCGTTATTTTCCTGATAAACGAACTGTTGAACAAAGTATTATTGTCTGTGTAGGCCATAACATTCTTCACCTGATACAGATAGATACTGCTGTCCGTAAAGATTCTGCGCAATTCTTCCTGATACTGAATCAGATATTCCAAATCTCCGCCATATTCTAAGTCCAGATATCGGTACAACATTTCATTATTGTAATAATTGCCTGCCAGTGACAGTACCCCGGACAACGCACCTGCTATTTTTTCTGCTTTATCGTCCAGGGCTTCGTTGATTTTTTCCAGCATTTCTTCCTGTATATTGACTTCTGTCTGCCGATAATACACCACATTCAGAATCAGCATGGGAATCATTACACCACCCAGAAACAGAATCAATATTTTCTGTAGAAAGGTATAGCGCCTGATCATTTGGAAACGGAAATGCTGTCTCTGACGAATTCCATCAGGAACGCTTTAAACGGTGTCTCTTCGGACTTCAGGGCCACAGGGCCGCCTGCGGTAAATTTCATGGCGCAGGGTTCCTCCTCATTATAAGGCCGCCACTCCGGCATGGGTGTTCCGTCCGCATCCGCACCGTTGGGATTCCCCGTTTTGATAAAATTAGCCCAGTAATTACACATCTGTCTGGCCAGGTCATAATGCCTTCCCACAAACGGCCTCCAGCATTTTGCCAGTGTCTCAAAGAAAAACCACAGATCCACGGAGTGGAATGTGCCCGGGTTATCCCATCCTGGAATATCAGGTGTAAAGCAGTAGTAATAGCAGTCCTTTCCGTCATTCTCACGGTAACGGAACAGGCTCTTTGCCGTACATTCTATGCCGCTTATCCGGGCATAATGTCCCTGGCCATCCTGCTGCCTGGCTTCCGGGAAAGCCAGAAACTCATCCGCCCTGTCTCCGAAGCAGGCTTTTGCCTTCTCTGTCAGCTCTTCTTCCGAAGACGCGGTCAGAAAATTGGGGAATTCATCCGCAGTGTTGCCGGCCATAACGGTAACCGGCACACATTTTCCTTCCATGAACAGTCTCAGGGGATCTCCCATACAGAACTGCTGGTCTGCCACCACGCCCATTCTCGGACAGGTCCTGGCATATTCGGCATATTTGTCACGGATAAATATGGCATCCAGCTTCCTTGCCTCCTCCAGAGAATCCACCCCGAGAAATTCAAAAAATCTGCTGCCGTTTTCCTCCGCTGCCTTCATATCCTGCGCCTTACCCATTCTTCCTTCATTGTAAGGACTTCTGATCATGGCGCTCATAATCATGGCCTTCTGGAACAGGCCCTTATTGCCGGGACATGCCATCTGGCTTAAGACACTTCCGCCTCCCGCGGACTGTCCCGCAATGGTGATATTCTCCGGATCTCCCCCGAAGGCCGCAATATTGCGTATTACCCACTTAATGCCGGCCTGCTGGTCCAGACTGCCGAAATTGGCCGGGGCATCCGGCTGTTCCCTGGTCAGCTGGGGATGTGACAGGAATCCGAACACGTTAATCCGGTAATTGACGGTTACCACAATTACGCCTCTCCGCGCAAGCCGTTCTCCGTCGAATTCCATCTCCGCAGGATACCCCCACTGGAGAGCGCCGCCATAGAACCACACCAGCACTGGCTGCTTCTCCTCCGGCTGCTTCGCACTTGTCCACACGTTCAGATACAGGCAGTCTTCCCCCATGGCAATCTCCGGGTCCACATGCCATTCGCGGCAGTAGATATCGTCCCCCAGCCCCGGGGTGTCCTGTACCGCAATAGGAGCAAAACGGTATGCCTCCCTGACGCCCTCCCAGTCTGCCGCCGGCTGCGGCGCACGCCATCTGTTCTCCCCCGTGGGCGGAGCCGCAAAGGGAATCCCTTTAAATGCCGTAATTCTGGGATCCGCTGCCTCTATGCCTCTGACCCAGCCGTTTTCCGTCTTCACTTTCCTGAGCATATGTAACACCCTCTCTTTCTCTTAGCTTTTCGCTGTTATTTTCTGATGTTGCTATATTCTCTGCACATCTGTTCTGAGCCACAGCTTTCTCCGGTACATAACTTTCTTTTCTGCTGCACTGCATGTTGCTCAATCGTCATAGCATTCATTCTGTAAAAGGACCGGCTCCATGCCCGGCAGGAAACCCGGCCCTTTGCGTTTATTATAGTATGTGCACAGCCCGCACATGCTATGGATGGCCATTCGTCCGTTCTCTGCCATGAGTATGTGCATATTATACCGCAACTGCATTGCCTGTGTAAAGCTGATAATATTTTCCCTTCTGCTCAATCAGTTCATCGTGAGTACCCCGCTCAATAATGCGGCCCTGCTCCAGCACAATGATACAGTCGCTGTTCCTGACAGTGGAAAGCCTGTGGGCAATGACGAAATTAGTACGTCCCTTCATCAGCGCGTCCATGCCCTGCTGCACCAGCTTCTCCGTTCTGGTGTCGATGGAGCTGGTGGCTTCATCCAGAATCAGTACCGGCGGGTCTGCAATAGCCGCTCTGGCAATGGCCAGCAGCTGCCGCTGTCCCTGGCTTAAGTTCGCCCCATCCCCGTAAAGCATGGTATCATAACCCTCCGGAAGACGCCGGATAAAGCCGTGAGCGTTGGCCAGCACCGCCGCCTTCTTCACCTCCGCATCTGTGGCATCCATCTTGCCGTAGCGGATATTCTCCATAACCGTTCCCGTGAACAGATGCGTGTCCTGAAGCACAATGCCCAGGGAGCGCCGCAGATCCGCCTTTTTGATTTTATTTACATTAATGGCATCATATCGTATCTTCCCATCCTGAATATCATAGAATCTGTTAATCAGGTTGGTGATGGTAGTCTTCCCCGCACCTGTGGCACCCACAAAAGCAATCTTCTGCCCGGGCTCCGCGTGGAGCACGATATCATGGAGAATCATCTTGTCGTCATTGTAACCGAAGTCCACCTGATCGAACACCACATCCCCTGTCAGCTCCACATATGTAGTCGTGTCATCCGCTTTGTGATAATGCTTCCACGCCCAGAGTCCTGTTCTCTCTCTGCTTTCCGCCAGCTCTCCATCCGACTTTCTCACAGCGTTCACCAGCTCCACATAGCCCTCATCCACCTCTGGCTTCTCATCCATAAGCTTAAACACTCTGTCCGCGCCTGCCAATGCCATAATGATGCTGTTAAACTGCATGCTCACCTGGTTGATGGGCATGTTGAAGGATTTGTTAAAGTTCAGGAAGCTGGCCAGTCCGCCCAGCGTCAGGCCGGATATGCCGGTAATGGTAAGCACACCGCCTACCACGGCACAGACCACATAGCTCAGATTCCCCAGCTGCGCATTGACCGGCATCATAATATTGGCAAAACGGTTGGCCTGATAGGCGCTTTCAAAAAGCTGATCGTTCAGGGCGTTGAACTGGTCCATACTCTCCTGTTCATGACAGAATACCTTTACCACCTTCTGCCCTGTCATAGTCTCCTCCACACAGCCGTTCAGCGCCCCGATGGCCTTCTGCTGTGCCTTAAAATAACGGCTGCTCTGGGCTCCGATTTTCTTCGTGGAAAAAAGCATCAGCCCTACCATCAGAAGTGTCACTATGGTCAGCGGAATATCCAGAACCAGCATACAGCCGAAGACACTCACCACTGTGATGACACTGTTGAACATCTGCGGAATACTCTCGCTGACCATCTGCCGCAGCGTATCCACGTCGTTGGTGTAGATGGACATGATATCACCGTGGGCATGGGTGTCAAAATATTTGATGGGAAGAGCCTCCATCTTCTCAAACAGATCATTTCTGATGTTTCTCAGGGTTCCCTGCCCTATATTAATCAGGACCCTGGCCTGAATATAGGCGGCCGCCACCCCTATGCCATAGAATACGGCCACGCGCAGAATTGCTGCTTTCAGAGCGTCAAACTCCGGATTCTCACGTCCAATCAGGGGCAGAATATAGTCATCAATCAGTGTCCGCATGAACATGGTTCCCTGAAGCCTGCTGTATACGGCCGCAAAAATGCAGATCACCACCACCACCCAGCCCAGGGCGTAATCTTTCAGGGTATAGCGCATAATCCGTTTGAATATCTTACCGGGATTCTCTACTTTAGGCCTGGGTCCCCGGCCTCTGGGTCCGCCCGGCCCATGCCCCGGGCCGGGACCTCTATCTGTTCTGCTGTTTCTCTCTTCAGCCATTGTTATATACCTCCTATTTTAGTTCCGCATCAGCCCATCCTGTACCCGGATCCCCGGCAGAGAATTTCCGGCCGCAAATCCTTGCGTCCGTAATTTCTCTGGGGCACTGGATCGGCTGATGCTGTTTTAAATCGCTGTGCGACGGCTCTAAAGTGTATAGTTCCGCATCTGTTGTCTACTTATTTTAGTTCCGCATCTGCCCATCCTGTGCCCAGATCATTGGCAGAGAATTTCCGGCCGCAAATCCTTGCGTCCGTAATTTCTCTGGGGCACTGGTTGGGCTGATGCTGTTTTAAGTCGCTGTGCGACGGCTCTAAAGTGTATAGTTCCGCATCTGTTGCCTACTCGTCAAAGTCACCGCTGCCGCTGGTCTGTGCTTCATAGACTTCACGATAAATCTCATTGTTTTCCAGCAGTTCCTCATGGGTGCCGAAACCATCCACCTGTCCCTCGTTCATGACGATGATTCTGTCGGCATGCTCCACGCTGGAAATTCTCTGAGCGATAATTAACTTTGTGGTGCCGGGAATGACCTCGGCAAAAGCCTTCCTGATTTTCGCATCCGTGGCTGTGTCCACCGCACTGGTGGAATCATCCAGTATCAATACTTTGGGCTTCTTCAGAAGCGCCCTGGCAATACACAGTCTCTGCTTCTGTCCCCCGGACACATTGGTACCGCCCTGCTCTATGTATGTGTTATACCCCTTCGGCATCCTCTGAATAAATTCGTCGGCACAGGCCATCTCGCAGGCATGTCTGCATTCTTCCTCCGTGGCATCCCTGTCTCCCCAGCGCAGGTTCTCCAGAATCGTTCCGGAGAAAAGCACATTATTCTGAAGCACCACCGCCACCTGGTTCCGCAGGCTTTCCGTGTCATAGTCCTTCACATTCACGCCGCCTACTGACAGCTTCCCTTCCGTCACGTCATACAGCCTGCTCACCAGATTCACCAGACTGGACTTGGCACTTCCGGTGCCGCCGATAATGCCGACAGTCTCGCCTGATTTGATCTCCAGATTGATATCCTTCAGAACCGGGTCCGAGGCTTCCTTTTTGTAGCTGAAGGAAACATGATCAAAAGTAATGCTTCCGTCCCTGACTTCCTTCACCGGGTCTTCCGGATTGCCAAGGTCAGCCTTCTCCTCCAGCACCTCGCAGATACGCCTGGCGCTGGCCAGCGACATGGTTATCATGACGAAAATCATGGACAGCATCATCAGGCTCATCAGTATGTTCATACAGTAAGTCAGCATATTCATCAGCTGCCCTGTAGTCAGCGTATCCTGTACAATCATGTGGGCTCCCAGCCAGCTGATGGTCAGGATACAGGCATACACGGTAAAATTCATCACCGGATTATTCCAGATAACAATGCTCTCCGCCTTGCAGAATATTTTATAGAGATTGCCGCTGGCCTTCCTGAATTTCTCCACCTCATACTCTTCTCTCACGTAAGCCTTCACCACCCGGATTGCCGATACGTTCTCCTGTACACTTTCATTCAGGGCATCGTACTTCGGAAATGCCTGTGTAAAATGCTTTGTTGCCTGTGTCACAATCAGTCCCAGCACAACCGCCAGCAGCAGTACCGCCACCAGATATACGCTGGCAAGGCGGGGGCTGATAATAAAGGACATGCCCATGGCACAGATCAGACTGGCCGGCGCTCTCATGCACATACGCAGAATCATCTGATATGCATTCTGCATGTTCGTCACATCTGTGGTCAGCCTGGTCACCAGTCCCGAGGTACTGAACTTGTCAATATTGGAAAAGCTGAACGTCTGAATGTTTTCATACATGGCCTTTCTCAGATTTCTGGCAAAACCGGTGGAGGCCCGGGATCCGAACTGTCCTCCCAGGATACCAAATGCGAGACTCAGCACCGCCGTTCCCACCATCAGGGCGCCAATCAGATAAATGTGGTTCATGTTGCCCGCAGTTACGCCGTTATCAATGATAGACGCCATAAGCAGCGGAATAATGGTTTCCATAATTACTTCCCCGATCATAAAGACCGGGGTCAGAATGGAGTCTCTCTTGAATTCCTTAATCTGGGCTCCAAGTGTTTTCAGCATATTTCCTCTCCTGCCTTTCCCTGTTATGTCAATTTTATGGTGTCAGTTTTTCTGACCTGTGTCATTTTCTCCGGAAGGATTCCGCATCATTGGCATGGGAGCTCCGCGAACTTCTTTCATTCCGTCTTTCTCCGGCCGCATTCCTCCGGGCTCCTCGTCGTTTCCACAGCCTCCGGCATCCGCAACCGGGCTCTTTCTCCCGTTTTCGCTGTCCTCCCCGCTATACCTGCCGAACTCCTCCGTAAGTGCCTCCAGATTCCGCATCACAATTCCCAGCAGCCTGCGCAGCTCCGCCGTCTCGTCTTTCGACATACCTTCCAGCATACGTCTATCCATCATATTCATATAGTCCTCTATCTGACAATGATTCTGATAGGCCTCCTCTGTCATCTGAATCCGCTTCAATCTGGCGTCCTTATCCAGCGCCCTGCGCACAATCAATCCTTCCCGTTCCATCACCTGCAGCGTATTGGTGGCCGTGGCCCGTGATATCCGGAACTCCTTTTCCAGATCCTTCTGATATACAGGCCCCCCCGTATGATGATACAGATACCCCAGAATCCCTCCCTGCAGCTGACTCTTCGGTCCCTTCTCAAACCTGGGCGATCCCTTATGTATGGCCAGCTTGCACAGATTGTGAATCTCCCGCAATACAAAAGCAATTCTCATTTCCCGTTCCATAAATTCCTTCCCTGTATCCAGTCTCAGGCGGCGCAATCCTGCCCTGCCCAAACTCTATGGCTGCAGATATCTGATCACAGGTAATTGGCCGCAAATACTGAAATACACGCTTATAAGCAAAGATGTTAGCACACTAACTACATTGTTAGTGTACTAACATCTTTTGTTTTTGTCAACCTTTTTTTGATATTCAGATGTTGAATGCTGAGAAAATCTGCTTTAATTGTATTTTACTATAATTCAACAGTCATCTGCCCCTGACAGCCCTGCTCCGGTACCTGAATATGCTTTCAGCTGACTGTACTGGTATTTTCTGCGGAATTCTGCTGTAAAAACCTATTATACGACAAAAATGCCGCAAAGCATATTCCTTTCTTTGCGGCATTTCACAGATTTCCATTTACCGTAAAAAGCGGGACTCAATCCGACTTCCTGTCTTTATGCAGCTTCATGGTGAGGCCAATGCGCTTCTTCGCCGTGTCCACTGCCATCACCTGCACCTCCACGATATCCCCTACACTGAGTACATCCAGCGGATGCTTAATGAACCGGTCCGTGATCTCTGAGATGTGCACCAGGCCGTCCTGATGAACACCGATATCCACAAAAGCACCGAAATCCGTGATATTGCGGACAGTCCCTTTCAGAATCATGCCGGGTTTCAGGTCCTTCATTTCCAGCACATCGCTGCGCAGGATGGGCCTGGGCATATCGTCTCTGGGATCTCTGGCCGGTTTCTCCAGCTCTTTCAGGATATCCGTGAGTGTAATCTCTCCGATTCCCAGCTCTTCGGCCAGTTTTTTCTTATCTCTGATCCGTTTCTCCAGTCCGGACAAGGCCCCGTCACTCACAGCATTCCTGCCGCCATTGTCGGAGCCGGTCTGAGCCTGAGGCATGGTTTCCGCCTTTCGCACCGCCGCATCATCGGCTTTTCCTGCGCTTTCCATATTCATGCCGCCCATGGCGGCCGCCAGCGCCCTGCCCATGGCGGTATTGGTATTGGATACACGGATGGACTTCTGCTGTCTCTTCGACATTGCGGCTGCAGATCCTGTGTTCTTCAGCTCCCCTGCCTTTTCTCCGCTTTTTCCCGCCGCCTTCACGGAAGTATCCTGTTTCTGAGCAGCACGCTTTAACGCGGCGTTCTTCTGCGCTTTTCTGACATCCTCCATAGTAAGTCCCAGTCTGTCCAGCAGCTTCATGGCCGCCTCATAGGACTCCGGATGGACACTGGTGGCATCCAGCGGATTGTCCCCATCCTGTATCCGCATAAATCCCGCACACTGTTCAAATGCTTTCGGTCCCAGCTTTGCCACCTTCAGCAGTTGCTTTCTGTTGGAAAAACGGCCATTTGTCTCACGGTAATCCACAATATTCCTGGCAATGGTTTTGTTGATTCCGGATATGTATTCCAGAAGAGAGGCCGACGCGGTATTCAGGTCCACGCCCACCTTGTTCACACTGTCCTCCACCACGCCGCTCAGCGCTTCTCCCAGCTTCTTCTGATTCATGTCATGCTGATACTGTCCCACACCAATGGCTTTGGGCTCAATTTTCACCAGTTCCGCCAGAGGGTCCTGCAATCTTCTGGCGATGGAAGCAGCGCTTCTCTGCCCCACATCAAAATTCGGAAATTCTTCCGTGGCCAGCTTGCTGGCGGAATACACGCTGGCTCCCGCCTCACTGACAATGACATATTGAATCGGACTGTTCAGCTCCTTCAGCAGATCCACAATAATCTGCTCGGACTCCCGGGAAGCAGTGCCGTTGCCCAGCGCAATCAAATCCACATGATATTTCTGAAACAAATTCTTCAGTTCACGCTTTGCTTCCTCTACCTTATTCTGAGGCTGGGTGGGGTAAATAACCTTCGTGTCAAGGACCTTTCCCGTGGAATCCACCACAGCCAGCTTACAGCCCGTACGAAATGCTGGATCCCAGCCCAGAACCACCTTCCCCGCAATGGGCGGCTGCAGCAGAAGCTGTTCCAGATTCTTGCCGAATACGGCAATGGCGCCATCCTCCGCCTTCTCTGTCAGTTCGTTTCGGATTTCTCTCTCTATGGCCGGGGCTATGAGCCGCTCATAACTGTCCTCCAGCGCTTCCTTCAGCAGCGGCGTGGTGTAAGGGTTCTCCGAAGTGATGGTTTTCTTCTCCAGATAGCGCAGAATCCGCTCTGCCGGCGCATTGACCTTTACAGTCAGAATCTTCTCCGCCTCTCCTCTGTTCAGCGCCAGGATTCGGTGTCCTGCCATTTTCTTCACCGGTTCTTCGTAATGATAGTACATCTCATATACGCTTTGGGCCTTCTCATCCTTGGCCTCGCTGGTGACAGTGCCTTCTTCCACTGTAATTTCGCGTATATAGCTTCGATAATCCGCGTTGTCAGAAGTATCCTCCGCAATGATATCCTTTGCCCCCTGCAGTGCTTCCCGGGGCGTCTTCACCTGCTTCTCCGCCTCCGTATCGCTGTCAGTCACGTACTTTGCAGCCTCTTCCTCCACAGGTGTCCGGGCCTCCTGCTCCAGAATATACCTGGCCAGTCCTTCCAGTCCCTTCTCCCGGGCCACACTGGCTCTGGTCTTCCTCTTGGGGCGATAAGGCCGATACAGGTCCTCCACCACCACCAATGTCTGGGCGGCAAGAATCTTATCCTTCAGTTCGTCAGTCAGTTTTCCCTGTTCCTCAATGCTGTTCAGTACCTGTGTCTTCTTCTCTTCCAGATTCCGCAGATAAATCAGCCTCTCGTGAAGGTCCCTGAGCTGCTCGTCGTTCAGAGAGCCTGTTGCTTCCTTTCTGTATCGGGAAATAAAGGGGATGGTGCAGCCCTCGTCAATCAATTTAACGGCCGCTTCCACCTGCCACTTTTCTACTTTCAGTTCCTCTTTGATTGTCAGATAAATATCCATTGTATAACCTTGCCTTTCTCATTGCATTGCCTGGACAACAGTCCGCAATCTGTCGGACTGTTGCGCCGGCAGTATTGATTATACCGGAAAAATACGGAAACTGCAACTTAATCCTTTTCACTGTTTTGACACTCAGTAACAGTTCAGTGCCCTGTCTGAACTGTTACGACACTTAAAAATCAGCTCATCTGCTTAATCCCAGAAAACGCTCATAAATCTCACATATATTGACCGCATCCCGGGATCTGGGCATCTCGCAGAAAATTCGAAGCAGGGGCTCCGTACCGGAAAACCGGGCAATAACCCAGCCGCCGTTTGTAAAGTACACCTTGGATCCGTCCAGATAGCTGACCCTGTCAATCTCAAAAGGAAGCTCCGGAAGCTTTTTCTCTTCCAGCAGAATATGAAGAATCTCCTGCTTCTTTTCCTGATCGAAGCGATAATCTCTCTCCTCCATATCAATCAGGCCGTACTCCTCTTCCACGTCGGCAATGATTCGGGAAAGCTTTTTTCCGGACACGGCGATCATTTCCACCAGCAGCATAGCTGCATAAATGCCGTCCTTCCCCTTGATATGCCCTCTCACGGTGAGACCGCCGGAGGACTCTCCGCCGATGACCGCGTCGGTTTCATTCATCTTTGCAGAAATATATTTAAAGCCAACCGGAACCTCATAGCATTTCTCGCCGAAGGCCTCCGCCACCTGATCCAGCACATGGGTGGTACAGATATTGCGGACTGCCGGCCCCTGCCAGTTTTTATACTTTTTCAGATAATAATACAAAAGCACCAGGATCTCATTGGGATGGAGAAAACGTCCTGTATCATCAATAATCCCCAGCCTGTCCGCATCTCCGTCCGTGGCGATGCCGATATCATAATGCCCGTCCGTCACACAGGTCTGGAGCATACGCAGCGTAGCCGCAGACGGCGCCGGCAGACGGCCTCCAAACAGTGTATCATGCCTGTCATGGATCACTTCCACCTCACAGCGGGCTGTCTGGAGAATTGTGCGCAGAGAAGTTTCGGAAACCCCGTACATGGGATCCAGCACTATCCTGAGACCGCTGCTCCGGATCACCTCCATATTGATGGTTCCCATCAGATCATCCAGATACTCATTCAGGGGATAAATTTCACGGATCAGCCCTTGTTCCTTTGCCTTATTATATTCCAGCTCCTTCACAGGAAGCTCCACCCCGGCGGCATAGTCCTCGATCTGTCTGGTCTGGCTTTCATCTGCATCTCTGCCTCCTGCAGTAAACACCTTAATCCCGTTGTAAATCGCCGGATTGTGACTGGCTGTTATCATCATTCCATACGAAAACCCCCGCTTTTCTACATAGTACATAACCAAAGGCGTGGGGCAGGATTTATTGATCAGATAGGAGCGCACCCCTTCCGCCGCAAAAACACAGGCCGCCCACTGCATGGCCTCCTTTGACAGGAAACGCCTGTCATACCCCATAACGATTCCCCGCTCTTCCACGCCCTCATCCTTCATTTTTCCACACAGGGCTCTGGCCAGGATTTGAATGTTCTGTTTCGTGAATCCGTCTCCGATGACAGCTCTCCAGCCGCCGGTTCCAAATTGGATCATGAGGATACCTCCCTACTATTCCTGCTCTCGTGTACATGTTTCATATGCTTCCGTTTCCATGATACAGCCCATATACAGGTATGTCAAGCCTTAAGGTGATCCCCTCCTTTTGCCGTATCTTCACCCATTTTCCCGGATATTCCAAAAAACGAAAGCTGTCCTTTTTCAAAAAACAGTGGAAAATATCTCCTGTTCTTGTTATAATGAACACATGTATTAAGAGAGAATTATTTTGACAAGGAGCTTTCACCATGGACAATCAGCAGAACGGCTGGAACAATCAGAGCGGCGGCAACGGACAGTGGGACCGGTGGAACAGCAATGCTTCCAACAGCAGTTACTATAATCAGCCCACACACAGGCCTTATGGTCAGACCTTTTCCATTGCCGCCGCGGTGTGCGGTCTGTTATCTGTAACCACTTCCTGTACTATTGTTCTGTCTCTGCCTCTGGGGGCGCTGGGCATTCTGTTTGCCATCCTCGCCCGCCGAAAAGGGAAAAAGATGAACGGGACCTGCACCGCAGGACTGGTATTCTCTGCTGCCGGGCTGACATTCGCCGTGGTAATGATGGTTTACTCACTTGTGATGATGCCGGTTCTCATGAGAGATGAGACCTTCCGGAATCAGATCAATACCATGACGGAACGAATGTACGGCATCAATTTTACGGACCTGATGGAAGAATATTATGGATATTCTTTTGAGGAATAGTCCGGCGGGACATTCCGGCTCTTTGATTAAAATTGAGATTTTCCCCTTTAGAACCGCCCTGGGGCGACTGAAATCAGGAGGTTAAAACGATATGATATCCCCGATAAGCAACAGCTACGATCCTTATTATAACAGCATTCCATCCGGCACAGGCAGTGAGCGGACGGCAAATTTCCCCGGCAGGGATGACAGTTCCATCAATGGCAGACAACTTCCCGGTGACAGAAACGCTTCCGGAAAAAACCGCGGCGTCCAGGATCCCCAGGAGGAATGCCAGACCTGTAAGAACCGCAAGTATAAAGACGGTTCCAACGAAATGGTCTCGTTTAAAAGCGCCCAGCACGTCTCTCCCGAGAGGGCCGCTTCCGCAGTACGTGCCCATGAACAGGAGCATGTATCCAACGCTTATAAAAAAGCCGCAAAGGAAAACGGCAAGGTGGTCTCCGCGTCAGTGTCCATCCGCACGGAAATCTGTCCTGAATGCGGACGTTCTTATGTGGCCGGCGGCACCACGCGCACCCAGATAAAGTATTATAATGAAGAGAATCCCTACCAACAGGATTTAAAGAATGCGGACAAAATCAAATATGCGGGCATGAATTTGGATTATGCGGTATAAGAGCAGTAAAAGGCGCATTTGATTTCAGGAGAATAGAGGAGAATTTTCTGACTTATGAGACAGCACAGGAAGCTTTTTGAACTGAAAAATACGGCAAAGGACAAACTGGAAGGCAAGTACGGCGTAACTATCCGCCTCTTCCTTTTAAATATGCTGATTACCGGCGTTGTCCATCTGATTATCAATTCAGTGGGCAGTAACACCATAAACAGTATCTACTCAATGACCGGCTCTTCCTCCGCCGCCACAGGAATGTCCTTCATCTTTGATGCACTGCTGCTGTTGGCAGATATTATTCTCGGTGTCATGAATGCCGGAATCTCATTCTATTTTCTGAAAGTCGCCTGCGGAGAATCCTTTCTTGTAAAGGATCTTTTCTATGGATATAAAACGGATTCCAAAAAAATTCTGCTTATCTCCGGCGCTGTGGTGCTCTGCCAGACGTTGTGCCTTGGCCCCTTCCAGTACCTGTGCGGGACTTATCTGCGCACCAGAGAAGAAAAATGGCTGCTGTATGCGCTGGCTGCCGCTGCAATCGGCTTGTGCATTTATGTTCCTGTGTCTCTGGGAATTGCCATGTCTTTTTACCTGGCTCTTGATTTTCCTCAAAGTACCGGAAGGGAAATTCTGATCCGGTGCTGGCATATCATGAAAGGACAGAGGGGAAGGCTTTTTTGTCTCGAACTGAGCTTCCTTCCCCTGATGTTTTTATGTATTTTAAGCTTCGGTATAGGTTTCCTGTGGTTAATGCCCTATATGCAGATGACTTATACCTACTTTTTTCTGGATCTCATGACCCCTGAAAAAACGGCCTGAACCAGGATAACGCCGTCACCTACCTCAGCAGGGAAAAGGCCGAATCCCCTCAAATTCCACTTCCCATTGTCCATTCCGGGGAAATCCCGGCAGTTCTCCGCTTCCCGGATATCCGGCGGTCATCAGTGCCGCCGCCAGAAGAAGAGAGCCGTTTCCCGGCAGATACAGGGGCAGATCACTTCTGCCTCTCTGGTAATTATTGCCGCTTGCCACATAAGAATTCTTCTCCGTATCTTTCAAAAGCAGTTCAATCGCATGTTCCGGCTCTCCCAGACGGACAGCCGTCATACACATAACCGCGAAATCCCAGCCCCAGAGAGACGGATAATTCCAGCATTTTTCCACCTCCCGCAGTGAATTTCCCATAATTTCCCGATCAGTCCGCCCACTGTCAATCAACCCATAGGAGCAGAGCATGGACGGGTGATCCTCGGCAAATGCAGTATAGGTGTCAGGACATTGCTCATGCGCCAGGTATTTTCCCTCTCCCACTGCCATGGGTGCCATATTTTCCGCTACATGCAGCCATTTCTCAGGTATTTTCCTGCCCAGTCGCTTTGCCCATTCCGCAGCCATTTTCAGCGTCAGGCTCCAGTACTCTACCTCAAAGGAAGGATTCCTGGTCACCATTGGGTCATGGCATTCCTGTGCCGGAATCAACGGTCCCAACAATTCATATACTTTTCTTTCTTCATTATACGCGGCAAAATCCGCCATAAATTCCGCCGTCTCTTCCACCAGCTCATAATACTTTTCCAGAAATGCGGTCTCCTCGCCGCTTCCATATGCCATTTCCAGCATATAAATAATATGGGGCTGCTGCCACACCAACAGCACAGCAATAGAAGAAGGACTGTCCAGCGCATCCTCCGCAACCATCTTCGGCCACCGTGCCCCTTTGTATCCATTTCGCGCGGCATTCAGACGTGCCTGGGGCAGATGCTCCTGATACCAGACCAGACTCCTCTCCAGCAGCTCCGTATGGTTCCACAGAGGCAGGTACGCCTCATGCCACAGGTACATCTCCAGATGAAACTTCCCATACCAACTGTTACAGGTCAGACCGGTCTCCTGAGGCGGTACCTTTCCGGCAGACTGAATCGCCAGCAGATATTGTGACAGCACAATTCTGCGTTCCAGCTCCATAGCCCTGGGGTCCCTGCTTCGATGCAAATCTATGGCGCCTCCCTTTTCCCAGAAATGCTTCCAGTACTTCCTGCTGTTCTCCAACACGTTTCCCGGTGCTGCTCCCGCCTGCGCCTCCTGCTGCGCTTTCACAAAGCTTACAGAAAATGTCATTTTCTCCGAAAGGGGAATCAGATGAAAAGCATGCCTGCCACAGTTTTCCCACCTGCACCCTTCCATACGGATTGTCACATAATAGACATCCTTGTCCAGTGTCCGCTTTAGCACCAGTTTTTTCACTTCTCCATTGACTATCTCAGTCAGATGCGCATCCTCAGCCTCCCAGTTGGAAGCTGAAATCAACGGGCTTCCATAGGGAAAAGCAATTTCCGCCGTCAGCCCCTTTTTCCACAGCCCTGACTCCACCTGAAAAGCAAGTGTATCAGTCTCTCCGTCCGCCGCAGTCACCACATGACAGCATTCGCCATCCAATGCAAAACGGCTGTCCAGAATTCCTTCATACAGGCGAAGCTCCTGCCGGATATCGCTGATCCGCTCTGCCCCGATTTCCGCGCCGTCCTTTTTCAAGCCAATCCTGGCCAGGTTCAGTCTGTGCGGGTTCTGGCGCAGCCAGTCATAGATTTCCTCATTTCCTTTTTTCTTCTCCACCGCATACCGCACCGTTCTGCCCTGAAACTGATATGCTGTCATCTCCACCTCTTCCGGCAGATATTCATACCGCTCTTCCCTGACCGGCTTCGTATGCCAGCCCCACTGTGTCATGGTACACAGCGGAAGGGTATCCTCATATAATCCGTACAGAGTCTGCATTCCCGTAATGTCCGCCGTATAGGCCAGATTTCCGTTCCCCACAGACAAAGGGGAGGCCGTATCCGCCTCCCTCAGCACGGGATTATGTCTGCTTACAAGTTCATATCGATTCACAGCCATTTTATTTCCCTCTTTTCATATTATAGAACTTTCAATATCTCATCCCATCGTGAACGGCTGACAGATTAATGCTCTTTTCTGAACTTGCTGCCATTTCCGAAAACGGCTGGCCTATGATGGCTGCTGTGCCGCTTTGATATTAATCCATTTCAGATAACCGTTAATAAAGGGATCCAGAGCGCCATCCAGCACTGCGTCCGCATTTCCGGTCTCCACATCCGTGCGCAGATCCTTCACCAGCTTATAAGGCTGCAGCACATAGGAGCGAATCTGATTGCCCCATCCGATTTCCTTCACCTCACCCCTGATATCGGAAAGCTTCTCCACATTGGCCTCCTGCTTCAGCAAGTACAGCTTCGCCTTCAGCATCTGCATGGCCTTGTCCTTATTCTGGAACTGGCTGCGCTCATTCTGGCACTGCACCACAGTCCCTGTGGGGATATGGGTAATCCGAATGGCAGAGGAAGTCTTATTGATATGCTGTCCTCCGGCGCCGCTGCTTCGATAGGTGTCGATGCGCAGATCTTTCTCATCAATCTCCACATCCAGATCTTCATCGATATCCGGCATGACATCCAGAGACACAAAGGAAGTCTGCCTCTTGCCCTGGGCATTAAAAGGAGAGATTCTCACCAGTCTGTGCACTCCCTTTTCCGATTTCAGATAACCGTATGCATTGGTGCCATTGACCTGAAAAGTCACTGACTTGATCCCTGCCTCATCTCCATCCAGGAAGTCAAGCACCTCCACGCTGAAACCCTTGCGCTCAGCCCAGCGGGTATACATGCGGTAAAGCATACTGCACCAGTCACAGCTCTCGGTGCCTCCTGCGCCCGCATTCAATTTCAGAATGGCATTATTTTTGTCATACTCGCCGGACAGCAGCGTACTCAGACGCAACGCCTCGAACTCCTCCACAAATTCATCCAGTTCGGCACGAATATCGGGGATCAGCGAAGCATCATTTTCCTCATACCCCATCTCAATCAGCGTAAGAATGTCTTCATACTGGGTGAAAAGCTTTTTACATCCCTCCACCACATTTTTCAGTTCCTTCAGTTCCTTCATCTTCTGATTAGAACTGTCCGGGTCGTCCCAGAAACCGGGCGCCTCCATCTCCATCTCCAGTTCTTCAATCCGCTTCTCCTTGTCAGCAGTGTTAAAGTGAATCCCTCACTTCCGCTAATGGAGTTTCGTAAGACAGAATTTCTGTCTTCATCTGATCTAATTCTACCACTTAACGTCACCTCTTTCCTATGCTTATTTTATACTTCACGACTTTCCAGGTAACCGCCAGAATCGCCCTGCGATTCTGGTAAGCGTAACATAGAGTTTCTTAGGCTATGTACTTTATGGCCTTAGAAACTCTTTACGCTTTCAGCCCTGCAAATCCTCTTTCAGATCCTTCAGCAGCTCATCCAGCTCCTTATCCGTTTCCTCTTTGGTACCCTTTTCTTTTGCACTTTCAAGTCCTCTGATAATCTGTTTCAGCCAGCTTTTAAACTGCAGATCTGTCATTCCCATATCCTGTACAACCTCCATCTGCCTTCTCCTTTATTTCGAAAAACACCTCTCCTGTTCCCAGAAAGCCCCCCGCAAAGCTGCCCCCGAAAAGCCCTCCACAACTCTCCAGGTAACCGCCAGAATCGCCCCGCGATTCTGGCAAGCGTAACATAGAGTTTCTAAGGCTATGTACTTTATAGCCTTAGAAACTCTTTACGCTTTTTTATGCCTTGCGTCCACAGCACTGCTTATATTTCTTCCCGCTTCCGCAGGGGCAGGGAGCATTGGGATAAATCTTCGCATTGCTGCGCTTTGCAGGTGTCTTCGCCACACTGTCATCCTTGTTCGTGCCGGTTACTTTCGCCACCTGCTCCCGCTCCACCTTCTGCTCCACTTTGATATGGAACAGAAGCCTTACTGTCTCTTCCTTGATATTCTGCGTCATCTCATCGAACATGTCATAGCCGCTCATCTTATATTCCACCAGAGGGTCTCTCTGGCCGTAAGCCTGCAGACCGATACCCTGACGAAGCTGTTCCATGTCGTCGATATGGTCCATCCACTTTCTGTCGATAACTTTCAGCAGAATCACGCGCTCCAACTCCCGGATTGCTTCCGCATTGGGGAATTCCGCCTCCTTGCTCTCGTACAGCTTCACTGCCTCTTCCTTCAGCTGCTGCTTCAGACTGTTCTTCTTCGGCTTCTCCACCCGCTCCGGCGTCACCGGCTCCAGGGGAATCGTGGGAATCAGAAGTGTATTCAATTCATTGAAATTCCACTCTGCCACATCCGCATCATCATTGATACTGATATCCACACAGCTCTCCGTGATATCAGTAATCATCTTGAAGATAAAGTCCCGCATGCTCTCTCCATTCAGTACATGGAGACGCTCCTCATAAATGATTTCCCTCTGCTCACTCATCACGCGGTCATATTCCAGCAGATTTTTACGCACGCCGAAATGGTTGTTCTCAATCTTCTTCTGGGCCGATTCGATGGCATTGGTAAGCGCCTTGTGCTCAATTTCCTGTCCTTCGGGCACACCGAGGGTATTGAACATACCGATAAGCCGCTCAGAGCCGAACAGTCTCATCAGATCGTCCTCCAGTGAGATATAGAATTTGGACTCGCCGGGATCCCCCTGACGCCCGGAACGACCGCGCAGCTGATTGTCGATACGCCTGGATTCATGGCGCTCTGTACCGATAATCTTCAGACCGCCTGCCGCTCTGGAGTCCTCGTCCAGCTTGATATCTGTACCACGGCCTGCCATGTTGGTCGCAATGGTAACTGCACCGTGGACACCGGCATCCGCCACAATTTCCGCCTCCAGCTCATGGAACTTCGCATTCAGCACCTTGTGCTGAATCCCCCGCTTTGTCAGCATTCTGCTCAGTTCCTCACTGGCTTCAATGGTAATGGTACCCACCAGCACAGGCTGTCCCTTTGCATGCGCCTCCTCCACTGCCGCCACAATGGCATTCAGCTTCTCCGCTCTTGTCTTATATACCGCATCCTGCAAGTCCTTACGGATAACAGGCACA
Organism: Acetatifactor muris; assembly: GCF_024623325.1. Classification (GTDB taxonomy): domain Bacteria; phylum Bacillota; class Clostridia; order Lachnospirales; family Lachnospiraceae; genus Acetatifactor; species Acetatifactor muris. The sequence continues at coordinate 158,511 of NZ_JANJZD010000004.1, read as the reverse complement.
TTGGTGGGAATTTCCACCACGTCCATACCGTAAATCTCCCGAAATTCCTTCTCCTCCGTGAGTGCGGTACCGGTCATACCGCATTTCTTCTCAAATAAATTAAAGAAGTTCTGGAATGTGATGGTAGCCAGTGTCTTGCTCTCCCGCTTTACCTTCACATGTTCCTTCGCCTCTATGGCCTGATGCAGTCCGTCGGAATAGCGCCGTCCCGGCATGATACGTCCGGTGAACTGATCCACAATCAGCACCTGGTCATCCTTCACCACATAGTCCTGATCCCGGAACATCAGATTGTGCGCCCTCAGAGCCAGGATAATATTGTGCTGGATTTCCAGATTCTCCGAATCAGCATAATTTTCAATGTGGAAAAATTCCTCCACCTTCTTCACGCCGGCCGCGGTGAGGTTGACCACCTTGTCCTTCTCATTGACAATGAAATCACCTGTCTCCTCCTGCACCACTCCCATGATGGCATCCATCTTGGTCAGCTCCTGCATATCCTCGCCTCTGTGCATCCGGCGTGCCAGCAGATCGCACATCTCATAGAGCGCGGTGGACTTGCCGCTCTGGCCGGAAATAATCAGAGGGGTCCTGGCTTCGTCAATGAGAACGGAGTCCACCTCGTCAATGATACAGTAGTGCAGTCCCCGCAGAACCAGCTGCTCCTTGTAAATCACCATATTATCCCGCAGATAATCAAAGCCCAGTTCGTTGTTGGTCACATAAGTAATGTCGCACTGATAGGCTTTCTGGCGCTCTTCGGAAGTCATACTGTTCAGCACCACCCCCACGGAAAGCCCCAGAAACTCATGCACCTGCCCCATCCACTCGGCGTCACGCTTTGCCAGATAATCATTCACAGTCACCACATGAACACCCTTGCCCTCCAGGGCATTCAGGTAGGCCGGCAGCGTGGAGACCAAAGTTTTACCTTCACCGGTGCGCATCTCTGCAATCCGTCCCTGATGCAGGATGATGCCGCCCATCACCTGCACCCGGAAATGCTCCATATTCAGCACTCGCTTTGCGGCTTCCCGCACTGTGGCATAGGCCTCCGGAAGCAGGTCGTCCAGCGTTGCCCCCTCCTCCAGCCTCTTCTTGAATTCAGCGGTCTTCCCCTTCAGCTCCTCGTCGGAGAGAGCCTGCATCTTTGGACGCAGGCTTTCGACCTCATCCACCTGATGCATAATTCTTTTGAGCTCTCTCTCACTGCGTGTGCCGAATACTTTATCGATTATTTTCACTACAATTCTACCTCTCTGTGCTCTGTCTGTCAGAATCTTTCACTCTAATGGATTTGACATTCCATTGAATCTTACATTCTGATGAACCTATGATTCAATAGAAACTGTGGTTCCATTGAATCATAGGTTCTATTGTACCAGATTTACACCACGGATTCAACACAAAGCTGTCCTGGAGAGAGAGTTTTTTCCCTTTTACAACTCATCTCCCAACAGTACCCCAATTCCTTTTCAGAGGCGGAAGACAAAATCATCTCCGTCCATCTCATCCGTTTTCACGAAGCCTATGGACAGATACAGTCTCTGGGCTTTGACATTGTCCGTTTCCGCGGACAACTTAATGGGCACATCCGGAGCTGCCGTTTTCAGGATCTTCACCGCCAGCTTTGCCGCAGCCCTGCCGAAGCCCATTCCCTGGGAGGCTCTGTCCAGGTAAAAGCTCCAGTTCAGGGCTTCCTCGCCTTCTGCCAGCCATTTCCGCAGAATAATGTAACCAATCCGCTTTCCTCTGGAATCGCGGATGATGCAGGGCAGGTTGTCATCGGGATTCAGCCAGGCTCTTCCGATAGAAAAGCCGGCAGGATTGACATAATCCTCCTGCTCCGGATACAGACGGCATTCAGCCGTGGCATACCACAGATCATCGTCATCACGGATGGGCTGTATATTGACCGTTTCAGAGTGCCAGGTTTCTGCAGGTAAAGATTTCAGCATTTTTGCAAAGTTTATTCTCATATTCATTTCTCCTCGCCTGTCAGAACAGGTTTCTCTTTTCATTGTTCCTGATATTATAACACACACAAGATGCCGGATGCAATTTCATCCCATACGAATTTGTACTTTCAAATGCCCGGCGCTTATGCTACAATTAGGAATGTCAAATCAAGCACAAGGAGTAACCGATATGAATTCCTACAAAATCAGACAGACATCTCTCCTGGGTACCATTTTCATTTTCCTTCTGATCCTCTCCGGCCTCAGAATCCTTTTCGTGGCTTTGATGCTGTTCATGGGCGGAACGGAAGAACTGTCCTTTCTTACAGTCATCATGGCCCCCGTATATGTCGTTGTCTTTATTGTCAGTATCTTCATGGTCATCAGGACACGCCGCAGCGATCTGGTCCTCAATGATGACGGCCTGGTATACACACCGCCTCTGGGTGCCACAAAGCTTCTCTTCTACAGCGATCTTGAGAAAGTTTCCATGGGCGGCCGGTCATATATCATTTATACCAGAGACGGAAAAAAGCTCATTACCTTTGACGATTTCCGTACCCAGAACGCCAGCGGGATCATCGCATTTCTGAAGTCAAAGGGTGTCCCCATGGAAATGTAAGTATGCGGCCGGATGGACAAATGGCGCGGGGAGCACGCACATACAGCAGGAAGAGCACTCGTGTACAGTGCAAAGAGTGCAGAGGACATACATATACAGCGAAGGCATGTATATGGCAGAACCGGAACAGGAGAATATAAAAATGGCATTCGACGGAGTAACCATAGCAAATGTAATATCTGAACTGAAAAAAGAACTACTGGGCGGGCGCCTGAATAAAATTGCCCAGCCGGAGGAGGACGAGCTGCTTCTGACCATAAAACAGCCCACGGGCCAGAAACGTCTGTTCCTTTCCGCGGAGGCCTCTCTGCCTCTGATCTACCTGACGGAAACCAACAAACCCAGTCCCATGACAGCCCCTAATTTCTGCATGCTGCTGCGCAAGCATTTACAGAACGGCCGGATTACTGAGATTTCTCAGCCGGGCCTGGAGCGCATAATTCGCATTGAAATCGAGCATCTGGACGAGATGGGTGATCTGCGGCGCAAGACACTGATTGTGGAAATCATGGGCAAACACAGCAATATCATTTTCTGCGATGAAAATGACATCATAATAGACAGCATCAAGCATGTCTCCGCCGCGGTAAGTTCTCTCCGGGAAGTGTTGCCGGGAAAGCCTTACTTCGTGGCCCAAACCCAGAACAAGCTGGACGCTCTCCGAACGGAGAAGGAGGCCTTCCAAACGGCTCTCGCCTCCTGTCCGCAGCCTGTCTTCAAGGCTATATACGGCAGCTTTACCGGTATCTCTCCCATTCTGGCTCAGGAGCTCTGTTATGAGGCCGGTGTGGACGGAGAGCTTCCCACTGCCGCGTTGACCGACACGGATTATGACAGGCTCTATCATGCCTTCCGCCATATGATGACAGCTATTCTGGAGGAAAATTTCGCTCCCAACATCGCTTACAAGGGTGACACGCCTGTCGAATTCTGCGCTCTGCCTTTGACTGTGTACGCCTGTGGCAATGGCAGAACTGTCTCCTATCCAACCATGTCCGCTCTTCTGGAACATTACTATGCGGAAAAAAATACTTTGACCCGCATTCGCCAGAAGTCCGCCGATCTGCGCAGAATCGTCCAGACAGCTCTGGAGAGAAATGTGAAAAAATATGATCTGCAGCAGCGTCAGATAAAGGATACGGAAAAGCGGGAAACCTTTCGCATTTACGGAGAACTGCTGAACACCTACGGCTATGATGCACAACCGGGGGCAAAATCCCTGAAAGCACTGAATTATTACACTGACGACACTGTCGTCATTCCTCTGGATCCCACTTTGAGCGCTACGGAAAACGCAAAAAAGTATTTTGAGAAATATGGGAAATTAAAGAGAACCTATGAGGCACTGAGCAGCCTGACTAAGGAAGTCAAAGCAGAAATCGAGCATCTGGAGTCGATTTCCGCCGCTCTGGATATTGCTCTGTACGAAGAGGACCTGGCACAGATTAAGGAAGAACTGACGGAAAGCGGTTACATCCGCAGAAAAGGCAATGCCAAAAAGCAGAAAATCACCAGCAGGCCCTATCATTATATCAGCAGCGACGGCTTTCACATGTATGTGGGGAAAAACAATTATCAGAACGATGAACTGACTTTTAAATTTGCCACCGGAAACGACTGGTGGTTCCACGCAAAGCAGATGCCCGGTTCCCATGTGATCGTCCGACTGGGGAATGCAGAGGAATTGCCTGACCGCACCTTCGAGGAAGCGGCAAAGCTTGCCGCATACTACTCCAGAGGAAGAGGTCAGGAAAAGGTAGAAATAGATTATATCCAGAAAAAGCATGTCAAAAAGCCCAACGGCGCGAAGCCGGGATTCGTGGTCTATTATACCAATTTCTCCATGGCTATTGACAGTGACATCTCCGGCATCCGTCCTGCGGATAAATAATTTCGGTTTCGACAGTTTCCAAAATACCAAATGGGGCTGTCGCATCAATGATTAGGTAATCAGCCATGCGACAGCCCCATTTTTATTTCATCAGCCTGCATTTCCTGGCCAGCCTTACCAGCAGGTACCCTTTCGGGAAAGCCCTGAGCTCCTGTTCCGAGATTCCCCGGAGGAGAAGCAGCATCAGAAAATATACACAGGCCCCCACCGGTATCGCTATTATCACCGATATCCTGGGGGAGGATGTCATCATCAGAAAGGCCTCGTAAGTCGCCCAGGCCACAGCTCCCATGCAGCCCGAAGCCAGTGTGGGAATCAGAAATGTCTTCACAATCTCCTGCCGGTATCCTGTGGCCCGGCGCACCGCCCATTGATTCAGCAGACACATGACGCCGGCATAAAGCGTGACGGCAATTGCCATACTGTACAAATCCAGCTCTGTAAAGAGAAGCAGCAACAGCGCCGCAACAGTCTGTATCACCAGCGCAATCCCTGCATTTATTATGGGTGTATTTACCTTACCCAGCCCCTGCAGAACCGAACTGTTCAGAGTGGACAGCGCATAGAACACCACCGAAAGTGAAAGTGCCATCAGAAGGCCTGTGACCAGGTCCTCCGTCTCCTGCACATTGTGAAACAAAAGTCCCGTCATCGGCCGTGCCAGCACAAACAATCCCACCGCACAGGGAATGGAAATCAGCATAATGGTCTTCATCGCCAGGGTGTTCTTCTCTTTGACACCTTTCATGTCTCCTGCCGCCGCCATCTGCGCCATGGAAGGAATCACCGCGGAAGCCATGGCGGAAGCAAAGGCGATGGGAATATTGGAAATCGTCAGCGCCTGCCCCGAAAAAACTCCCCATCTGGAAAATACTGCCACTTCATCCAGCTCCCGCAGAGACGGAAATATCTGTGTATATACCGTATTGTTGACCGTAGCGCTGAGATTGTATATAGCCGTGCTCAGAATGAACGGCGTAACCACCATCACAATGGTCCGCATGATGGATTTATAGGAATCCGTCCCCACATGTCTGTCATTCTGAATCCTTTTGTCTATTGTCCCCCGATTCAGCATGTAGACTCCCACCATGAACAACAGCGCTGTCAGCACACCGGCCCCGGCTCCCAGCGCACTTCCCACGGCCCCATAGGTGGCGCGGGTCACCCTGCCCGCTTCATCTGCCGGAATCTCAAGGGTCCCCATGGTTCCCCGTATCAGCAGATACGCCGCCCCCACACTGACAATGGCGTTGGCAATCTGCTCCAATATCTGGGACACGGAAGTCTGCACCATACTGCCGTGAGCCTGAAAATATCCCCGCAGCACCCCTAAAATGCCATATATAAAGATAGTCGGAGCAAATGCCTGCAGCACCAACACCTCATTTTCTCCCAGCAGTTCCATCTTACAGAGGAAATCCGCACCAAAAAACAGAAGCAGACTGGCTGCTCCGCCCACCGCCAGCACGTATATAAGCGCACTCTTAAATACTCTGTGCGCACTGCGGTACTCCCGCAATGCCAGTTTCTGCGCGATCACTTTTGATATGGCGGAAGGAATGCTGTAAGAGGAAATCAGCAGGACAATGGTGTAGTAATTATGGGCAGACTGATAATATCCCAGTCCCAGATCTCCGATGACACGATGTAAAGGGCCCCTGTAAAGGAGCCCTATAATTCTGCTGATAATCCCGGCGGCTGCCAGAATCCCCGCCTGTATTATAAAGCTGTTTTTCCTGCTGCTGTTATCCGCCATAGTTTCAACCTGTCAGCCAGTCATACATTTCCTGATATTTCGCCGCTGACACATGCCAGGAAAAGTCCGCGGCCATTGCCCTGTCAACCATCTTGTTCCACTCACGCTTCTTATCATAATAGATATGCTCCGCATAGCGAATGGCATTCAGCATTTCATGGGCATTATAGTTGGTAAAGCTGAAACCGGTGCCGGTGCTCTCGTATTCATTGTAAGGTTCTACCGTGTCCTTCAGACCGCCTGTCTCCCGCACAATGGGAATCGTTCCGTAACGCAGCGCCATCAGCTGGCTCAGCCCGCAGGGCTCAAACAGCGACGGCATCAGAAACGCATCGCAGGAAGCATAAATCTTATGTGACAGAGGATCGGAATAATATATATTAGCGGACACTTTATCATTGTATTTCCAGTCAAAGTGCCGGAACATATTCTCGTATCTCTCCTCACCGGTTCCCAGAATGACCAGCTGCACGTCATCCTGACAGAGCTCATCCATAATATAGGCAATCAGGTCAAAGCCCTTCTGGTCCGTCAGTCTGGACACAATGCCGATCATCATCTTCTTATCATCCTGTCTGAGTCCCAGCTCCTGCTGAAGAGCACGCTTGTTCTTCACTTTTTCCTTGCGGAAGTTCACCGCGTTGTAAGGATTGACAATCTGCTTATCCGATTCCGGATTGAAATCTGTGTAATCAATCCCGTTTACAATACCTCGCAGATCGCCTTTTCTGGCCCGAAGCAGACCGTCAAGGCCCTCTCCATAAAAAGGTGTCTTGATTTCCTCCGCATAAGTGCTGCTCACCGTTGTCACAGCATCAGCATACACGATCCCGCCCTTTAACAGATTTGCATCCTTGTATGCCTCCAGTTTATCCGGCGTAAAAAAGTAATCTGACAGTCCGGTAATGCTCCGAACTGTTTTGGTATCCCATTTCCCCTGAAATTTCAGATTATGAATGGTAATGACCGACTTCATTCTGCTGTAAAAATCTCCTCCGCGGAAGCGCTCCTTCATGTATACAGGAATCAGCCCCGTCTGCCAGTCATGGCAATGAATGATATCCGGCTGAAAATTTACCGTGGGAAGCATAGACAGTGCAGCCTTTGAGAAAAAGGCATAACGCTCAATCTCCCATTTGGGATCATCACTGTAAACCTTACCGCCGCTGAAATAATACTCGTTGTCGATAAAATAATAATGTACGCCTTCTTCTTCCGCCTCAAAAATCCCCACATATACACTTGTCCAGTTAAAATCCATGTAGAAATGATTTACATACCGCATTTTATCCTTCATTTCCTGCCTGATGCAGGCGTATTTCGGGATAACGACCCTCACATCAAAATACTGCTTGTCAATACACTTCGGCAGGGAACCCACAACATCGGCCAATCCGCCTGTCTTAATAAAAGGAACCCCCTCTGATGCCGCAAAAAGAATTTTTTTCATTGGAACCTCCACTGAGCACTAATCAATACGGGTACATTTTTTATTATACAACAAGATTGGTTCAGTGGAAAGCATTTCTTTACCTTTTTTTCCCAAAACCGGCCCTTTCCCCTTTACTGCACACGATATGAAAGACGTATTCTGTCGGCAATCAGTGCAATAAATTCCGAGTTGGTAGGTTTACCCTTGCCGGTATCAATGGTATATCCGAACAGCGCATCCAACGTTTCCATTCTCCCTCTGCTCCACGCCACCTCAATGGCATGGCGGATTGCACGCTCCACACGACTTGGTGTGGTCTGAAAACGTTTGGCTATGGTAGGATACAGAATCTTGGTAATTGAGCTGATCATTCCCGGATCTTCCACGGACATCATAATCGCTTCTCTCAGATACTGATACCCTTTGATATGTGCAGGTACACCGATTTCATGTATCATGTCCGTCACATCCTGTTCCAGATCACGCCGTACCGCCGGTTTCGGTATTTCCTGTACAGGTCCGTGCTGATTCCCGGTTTTCCCCGAAGGTACCGTAATCATAATCTGGAATTCTTTATCTCCGTTCATCAGATCTCCCAGGATTTTGTATATTCTCTCATTATCCTTTGTCGCCGTAATATTCAGTTGCTCCATCAAACCTACCTCCTCGCAGAACTTTCCGCCCTGCTTTTTTTCATTTTCAGCCATAAAAAGCCGGCACCCGAATCCGCGCTTCCATGTATTTGGCTGAATTGTCACACAAATTGTCTAAATTCGTCCTTTTCCATTATAAAAGAGAAGTGTTTGAAACAGCAACTCCAAACCATCGCGATTTTCGTCTGAAGATACTAATAAATTCCACAGGACGTGCCGGTTCTGCGTATATTGTCAAATTTCTCCAAAAAATTCTATGATTTTTCTTTTTTCTTAATGGCAGCTCTGTCCCTCATCTGCTTCCATCTGAAAAGCACTTGACATCCCTTCCGGCAAAAGGCACAATAGAGACGAAAGGAGAATCAAAATGAAGCAGATTAACGAGGATATCAGGCAAAATAAATTCCGTCAGGTCTACCTGCTTTACGGAGAAGAGCGCTATCTGCGCAGACAGTACCGCGAAAAGCTCCGCAAGGCTCTGTGCGAAGGCTGTGACACCATGAATATCCATTCTTTTGAAGGAAAGGATATCTCTGTAGGTGAAATCATCGATTTGGCCGAAACCCTTCCTTTCTTCGGCGACCGCCGGGTCATCTTCATCACCGGTAGCGGCCTCTTCAAATCCGGCGGAGAAAAAATGGCAGAATATCTGGCTTCTCCCAGTGAAACCACTTTCTTCATCTTCCTGGAAAACGAAGTGGATAAAAGAAGCAAACTATATAAGACAGTACAGACAAAAGGGTATGCATCTGAGTTCACCGTACAGGACGAGAACACGCTGAAACGCTGGATTGCCGGAATTCTTGCCCGGGAAGGCAAACGAATCACCGAGAATACGGTACAGCTGATTCTGTCCAGAACCGGCACCGATATGGAGAATATACAGATGGAGCTGGAGAAGCTGATCTGTTACTGCATGGACAGAGATATGGTCACCTCTGAGGACGTGGAAGCCGTCTGTACCACCCGAATCACCAATCATATCTTCGACATGATCAGCGCCATCTCCTCCGGCCGGCAGAAGCAGGCTCTGGATTTGTATTATGAGCTGCTTGCCCTGAAGGAACCGCCCATGCGCATTCTGTTCCTCATCGCAAGGCAATGCAATATGCTGCTGCAGACAAAGGAATTGAAGAAAAAAGGATATGATAACCGCACCATCGGTTCCAAAATCGGTGTAGCCCCTTTTATCGCGGGAAAATATTTAAGTCAGGCAGCACATTTTAAGACTTCCCAGCTCCGCAATGCTGTGGTAAAATGTGTGGAGGCGGAAGAATCCGTCAAAACAGGGAAAATGAATGATATTATGAGTGTGGAGATTCTCATTCTCTCCGTACTGCAGTCAGGAAAGGAATGATAAATTTATGAAAGCTGACTTTAAAGCATACCTGGTTACAGGAATTCTGACAATTGTACTCCTGGGAGGCTGCGCAGGACAGACATCTGAAAAAGAATCTGTCCCCTCCGCCGGCTCTCCTGAAACCATTGCATCCGGAGAGTCCGAACTTGCCTCATCGGAGTCTGTAAAGGATATGACAGTCTTCGAAGCTCAGGACACGGAGGGCAATACCGTTTCCTCCGACATCTTCTCCGAATCCAGGCTTACCATGATTAATGTGTGGGCTACTTACTGTCAGCCCTGTCTGAGGGAAATGCCCGAGCTGGGCCAGCTGGCCGGAGAATACGATAAATCAGATTTCCAGATCATCGGTATTATCAGTAATGTTCAGGAAGGGGCAGAAGAAAAGCAGACGACAAAAGCGAAAAGTCTGATTGAGCAGACCGGTGCGGCTTACCCCCATCTGTATCTCAACGAGTCCCTCTTTAACGCGCTCCTGACAGATGTGGCGGCTGTTCCCACTACTTTTTTCCTGGATGAGGAAGGGAACATTCTGGATACTGTGGTAGGCGCCAGGGAAAAAGAGGACTGGAAGGAACTCATTGACAGCCTTCTGGAAGATCTTTCGCAGTGACAGGCCATGTATGACAATTGTCCTGTAATCGTCATATCTCAGATACATTAAGGCATCACACATTGAAAAAAGAAAGTGAGGGAAAAACAATGGATGTAAAAGAACAGATTACGAAAGCGGTGGATAAAATCACCAGGGATAAAGGGCTTCAGGAACAGTTCCGCAGGGAACCTGTCAAGGCCCTGGAGAGCGTTTTGGGGGTGGATTTACCGGATGATATCATCGATCAGGTGGTTCAGGGCGTAAAAGCCAAACTGACGGCAGATAAGGTCTCAGACTCCGTAGATGCCTTAAAGGGATTCCTGAAAAAATAACCCGATGCAAAAAGCAGGAAAACCGCACGTGAGGTTCCCTGCTTTTTGCATATCTGTCACTTCCCCGTCTTACAACAACAGTTCATACTTATAATCCGCGCATTCCTGATTGGTTCCCCGTTTCATATATTTCCCGTCAGAGGCAATTCCGAACCCAAGTTTCTTCAACACCCCATTGGAGGCTGTATTCCTCTTGTCCACAGTGACCGTTATCTTTTCCGCTCCCCGGCCCCTGGCGTATTCCACCATCCCCTGAATCATTTCTGTGACGTATCCCTGTCTCCAGCGGCTCTTATGTACACAGTAAGCGATATCGTATACCTTTCCGTCTTCGGATGGCATAAAGCTGCAGGTACCTGTTCTCTCGCCGGTCTGCCTGTCTTCCGCAATCAGATAGCAGCACTCTTCATCTTCCCCCAGACACTCTATTTCCCTCCGGTATTCAGGATCAATCTCCCCTTCATCCAGAGCCGGATCCGCAAGGTATTCTCCCATTTCCGGGTCATTCCAGATGCTGATTGCGAATCCTGCATCTTCCCTGGTAAACCCGCGTAAAACCAGGCGCCTGGTTATGATTTTTTCTATTTTCATCTGTATACCTCCTGCATATTTCTTCTTTGTCATGCAAAAAACCAAAACAAAAACTGTCTGTGGGTCTTCCATATCTTTCCTGTCCACAAAGGACTGCCTATCTCTTGCATAGTTTCAAACCCTTATTTTCCGACATTTTCAAGACATTTGTTAGTTACCTGTCACTTACCCATACTATTTTGTAATGTCTAATGGCATTTTATCATACAAATTACCGCTCTCTATTTTACAGTCTCTATAAATTTCTCATACCACAGCGGTATCTCATGTGAGACTCTTACCAACTTTCCATTTTTATAAATGGCAAATCTGCGAAATTCTATTGTATTATCATAAAATGCCGCCAAATTACATTCCGGTAAAACAAATTTCAAATTTCTAAATGTGTCAATATATCTTCTCTCAATATCCTTTTCGGAAATACCATGACCACCTCTTTTTACACGCATAGCTACCCTTTCCTTGGCAATGTTTACACTCTCAACACCTATATAATGTAATTCAATAAAATAATCTCTTTCTTTAGCCTCTGCAATATTATTTAAAATTGATTTTCCACACAATGTTGTCTCTTGATTAAAAGTAATACCTTCATCAAAAAAACTATTTATCTTCTTTACCGCCATTTTTCCCGCAGTCATAATGTCAGTCATATTTCTCCAATCGCCAAATTCTCTCAATATTTCATCTGTATTCACTCTCGGTATATCATGCAGACTTTGCAATGACTGATACAATGTTGATTTACCTGCCCCATTAACTCCTGCTATCAAAATATATTTTTTCACTAAAAAAGATTCCTTTCGATTACCTGTCTTTGCTTCTTTTGCAGGAGAAAATCACCAACCATTTCATAAAAATTTCTTTGTTCTTCTGTTTCAGCCTCCAATACAAGCTGTAAAGTGTCTTCCGGCTGCAGCTTTTGTATATCTTCATAGATTTTTTCATACTTTTTAACATCACACATAACAGCACCTCCATAGTTCATATTACATCAAATTTATTATACCCCTAATCACCTGAAAAGTTAAGATAAAAACTCCGCAGGATAACCTGCGGAGTCCATATTCTTGCATCTGTATAATTATGCCGCTTATCGCTTGCTGAACTGCGGTGCACGTCTTGCAGCCTTCAAGCCGTACTTCTTTCTCTCCTTCATACGAGGGTCTCTGGTCAGGAATCCTTCCTTCTTCAGAACGGGTCTGTATTCCGCATCTGCCTGAAGCAGCGCTCTTGCAATTCCGTGTCTGATCGCACCCGCCTGGCCTGTATAACCGCCGCCGCGCACGTTTACCAGCACATCGAATTTATCTGTGGTTCCGGTAGCCGCAAAAGGCTGGCGAACAATAACCTTCAGGGTCTCCAGACCGAAATACTCGTCCATACTTCTCTTATTAATTACAACATCGCCTTTTCCGGGTGTCAGATACACTCTTGCGATGGATTTCTTTCTTCTGCCTGTGCCATAATATCTTTCAGACTTAGCCATGATTTCTTTTATCCTCCTATCCTTTAGAATGTCAGTACTTCAGGCTTCTGAGCCTCATGCTTATGCTCAGGTCCTGCATATACATACAGCTTCTTGTACATCTGCCTTCCTAAAGGTCCTTTGGGAAGCATTCCCTTAACCGCAAGCTCGATTACCTGCTCGGGCTTCTTGCTCATCTTTTCCTTCAGGGTGACTTCCTTCAGTCCGCCCACATAACCGGAATGATGATAATATACCTTCTGATCAAGCTTTTTGCCTGTCACGTTGATCTTTTCCGCATTAATTACAATTACATAATCTCCCATATCAAGGTGAGGAGTGAAGATGGGCTTATTCTTTCCCCTTAAAATCTTCGCAACCTCTGAGGCCAGGCGACCCAAAGTCATACCCGCAGCGTCTACTACATACCATTTTCTATCGATTGTAGCTGGACTAGCCATAAATGTTTTCATTATGTTCCCTCCGTATTGCATTTTCCTCGAGTCAGTTTCAGCAGACTCATTCCGGTTCCGTCTCCATCATGTTCGGCAGATGTCCGGCTGCTTCCCATGCTTTCCCCGAAACGCTTTTCTCTATTTCAAATGCTCCGCCGGGGCTTTGGCAGGGCATTTCGAAACTTTGTCACACTTGTATATTCTACTATAGGGTTTCCTGTATGTCAATGACTTTTTCCGGAAAATATGGGAAAAATCAGTCCAGCCATTCATACTTGATCAGCATCAGGCCATGGGCCGGCGCGGTTGGTCCGGCCGCACTGCGCTTCCCTGCAGCCAGAATCTCCGGCATGGACTCGGGTTCCCGCTTCCCCTGTCCCACCTCAATCAGAGTCCCCGCGATAATCCTCACCATATTATACAGGAATCCGTTCCCGCACACACGAATCACCAGATCCGCCCCCTGCTCTTCCACCCAGAGACTGTAGATTGTCCGGACTGTACTCTCCACCTGCGCTCCTGTCTGACAAAAGCTCTTAAAGTCATGCTCTCCTTCCAGATAGGCTGCCGCCTCTCTCATTCTTCTGACATCCAGCGCATGATAGGTAAAATAGGAATACAGACGTTTTACCGGCATGGGAAATTCTGCTCTGTAAATTCTGTACTCATAGGTTTTACGGCTCTCGCAGTGTCTGGGATGCCAGTCTGCGGGAACCTCCTCCGATTTCTGCACACGGATATCCTTCGGCAGCTTCTGGTTCAGCGCGTAGGAAACCTTCCGGGCCGGCATACGGCTCCGGGTGTCAAACACAGCCACATTTCCCATGGCATGTACACCGGCGTCCGTGCGGCTTCCGCCAATCACCTGAATGGGTTCTTCCAGAAGCTCACTCAAATGCCTGTTCAACTCTTCCTCAATCGTAATTCCGTTATTCTGTTGCTGCCATCCATGATAATTCGTTCCGTCATACGCAACCGTCATACGGATACGTTTCTTCATAGCAGGGACAGCTTCCTTTTCCATGTTTGTATGAATATCCATATCGTCTCCGTATAAGCCTCTCCCCTTTGACAACGCATCTCCCCGGGAAAGGCAATATTTTCTCCTCAATTATAGTTCCGCATCTGCAGGCCCCCCATAATTACCTGCAATGATTTCAGATACCCGTCACTTCAATCAATCTGCTCAGCACCACGCCTGAAATCAGATAGACACAGATACACAGATATGCCACCCTGTCTCTTTTCCCATATATCAGCGGTTTCATCTTTGTTCTTCCCTCTCCGCCCCGATAGCACCTGGCTTCCATAGCCATGGCCAGATCATTGGCCCTGCGGAATGCGGAGATAAACAGCGGCACCAGCAGCGGCACCAGCGCTTTCGCGCGCTGAATCAGATTCCCGCTGTCAAAATCCGCCCCTCTGGCAATCTGCGCCTTCATAATCTTGTCTGTCTCCTCCATCAGAATCGGGATGAATCGAAGCGCGATGGACATAATCATGGCCACCTCGTGGACAGGCACGCGAAATACTTTCAGCGGCTTCATCATTTTCTCCATGCCGTCTGTCAGATTGTTGGGCGTGGTGGTCAGAGTCATGACGGAAGAGCCGATAATCAGCAGTGTCAGACGCACAGCCATGGTCACAGCCATCCGGACGCCCTCCGCAGTGATGGTCAGCTTCCAGAAGGACACCAGCTCCCTGCCCGGTGTCAGAAACAGATTGAATCCCACCGTAATCAACAGCAGGAAGAAAATGGCCCGCATCCCCTTTACCATGAATTTAAAAGGCACATGGGAAAGCCGGATCACAATTGCCAGAAACGCTGCGGCAATCACGTACCCCAGATAAGAGCCGAACAAAAAAAGTGAAATGATATACAGCAGCGTTCCTCCCAGCTTCACTCTGGGGTCAAGCTTATGGATTACCGATTCCGTCTGATAATATTGTCCCAATGTAATGTCTCTCAGCATATTGCCCCCTGCTATCAGTCTTCTGTCATGATTGCCCTGTATATGGTTTCCGCGGCTTCTCCGACAGTAGTCGCTTCTGTATTCACGTGAAATCCTCTGTCCTTCAGCTCATGGAGAATATAGGTCACCTGAGGCGCCGCCAGTCCCACCTCTTCCAGTTCCCGATAGCGGGCGAAAACTTTTTTCGGCGCATCGTCATACATAACTTTTCCCTTATTCATGACAATGATTCTGTCCACATATTCCGCCACATCTTCCATGCTGTGGGACACCAGCAGAATCGTTATTCCCGTACCCGTCTGAAGCTTTCTGATCTGGTCCAGAATTTCCTTCCGTCCTTTCGGGTCCAGTCCCGCGGTGGGTTCATCCAGAATCAGAATCTCAGGCTCCATGGCCAGCACGCCGGCAATGGCAGCTCTTCTCTTCTGACCGCCGGAAATCTCAAAGGGAGACTGATAATACAGTTCTTCCGGAAGTCCCACACTGCGCAGTGCCTCAAATGCTCTGAGCTCCGTTTCCTTTTTCCCAAGGCCCAGATTCTTCGGTCCGAAGCACACATCACTGAATACATCTATCTCGAACAGCTGATGTTCAGGGTACTGAA
This sequence comes from Acetatifactor muris, assembly GCF_024623325.1. Taxonomy (GTDB): domain Bacteria; phylum Bacillota; class Clostridia; order Lachnospirales; family Lachnospiraceae; genus Acetatifactor; species Acetatifactor muris. Next base: position 142,818 of record NZ_JANJZD010000004.1, on the reverse strand, counting down.
ATACCAGCCCCACTTTACTGCGCAGATTTTTCAGATTATAACTTCTGTCATATATATCCTCACCGTTAAAATAGATATGACCGGAAGTGGCCTGCAGCAGACCATTCATATGCTGGACCAGCGTGGATTTGCCGGAACCTGTATGACCGATGACTCCCACGAACTGTCCGTCGGGAATCTGAAGGCTGACATCATCCAGAGCTCTCACTTCCAGCGGCGTACCTTCCCCATATACATAGCTGACATGATCTAAGATAATGGACATATCTACCTCCCCCAGTCCTTCTGTCTGAGCCTTTCACATGCATCCGCCAATTCCCCGGCCGTCAGAATCCCGTCCGGCAAAGCAAGTCCTCTCTTCTGCAGCTCATACGAAAGTAAGGTCACCTGCGGCACATCCAGCCGAAGCTCCTGCAGCTTTTCCACCTGGGAGAAGATCTCTCTGGGTGTCCCTTCCATGGCCACATGGCCCCCATCCATAATGAAAACTCTGTCCGCATGAATGATTTCTTCCATATAATGGGTGATCAGAATAACCGTGATCTCCTCTACCTGGTTCAGACCTCGAATGGCCCGGATTACTTCCCCGCGCCCCCTGGGATCCAGCATGGCAGTAGGCTCATCCAGCACAATGCACTTGGGGTGCATGGCCAGCACTCCCGCAATGGAAACTCTCTGCTTCTGCCCTCCGGAAAGTTTGTTGGGAGAATGTCTGCGGTACTCATACATTCCTACCGCCTTCAGACTTTCCTCCACCCGCTCCCAGATTTCAGCGGTGGGAATTCCCATATTTTCCGGCCCGAACCCCACATCTTCCTCCACAACCTGGCCGATAATCTGATTGTCCGGATTCTGGAATACCATGCCGGCAGTCCGGCGTATATCCCAGATCTGCTCTTCCTCTGACGTATCCATCCCGTCCACCCAGACTGTTCCCTCCGTGGGATTCAAAATGGCATTGATATGTTTGGCAAGGGTTGACTTACCCGAACCGTTATGTCCCAGAATGGCGATAAATTCACCCGGCACAATATCAAGGTTCACATGGTCCACGGCGGTGGTGATTCCCTCCACATTCCCTTCCTCATCACGTCTGATATATTCATATACTAAATCCTGAGTTCTGACAATTCCCATTTGTTTTCCTTTAAATTCTGACCTTCATTTATGATTGTAAGTCACACTGCTTCATTGTCCGTAAAATGTCTGCATTTTGCGGCAGACACAATACGACCCTGTTACAAATGCCTTTCCTGTAGTCCCGGATTTACAAAAATCCTCTGCTGTGATATTCTAAATACATCCCATTGAAAGGAATCTGTTATGGATAGAGATAAAATTATCAAAATGGTTGTTATACTGGCTGCAATCGTCATTATAGCAGGCAGCCTTTCCAAAATTATGAGTCAGAATTCCATGAGCCTGACAGAATATGCAAAGCTCAATGATCTGCCCCTTGAAAGCCCCTCTGATTCCACTCCGGAGCCCTCCTCCGACAGTCAGCCGGAATCTTCTTCTGATTCTGACGGTCAGAACAGTCCTTCTGCAGATTCTTCTGCCGGCAGTCAGGAAGAATCCACTCCTGCCGCTGAGAGCCAGACAGAGGCTTCTCCTGCGCCCTCTTCACAGTTGACCGGGGCCTCTCTGAACGGCAATACGCAGCTGGAAGAACGCTGTACCCTGGCAGAAGGCTTTTATTACGAACCCCTCTCCGACAATCTTCGCCGCTATATGACCGGCATTTCCTATCCTGCCGCAGAGGAGGAGAATGCAGCCCCTCCGGAAATCACCTTTGAAGAACTTCGCTATGTTCATATCCTGCACTATGACTTTGAAGGAAATTCTACAGAGGGAGAGCTGATCTGCAACGAATTCATCGCTCAGGATCTGACAGAGATCTTCCAGGAGCTCTACCGCAATGAATATCAGCTGGAAAAAGTGCTGCTGATTGATGAATACGACGGCGACGACACTGCCTCCATGGAGGATAACAATACCTCCTGCTTTAATTATCGTCCTGTGGAGGGCAGCGCAAATCTGTCAAAACACGCTTTCGGTCTGGCTGTGGATATCAATCCGCTCTACAATCCTTATATCACTTACAGAGAGGGCTCAGAGAATATTTTACCTGTGTCGGCCGCAGATTATGCCGATCGCACTGTAAACTTTCCCTACAAGATTGACGAAAATGATCTGTGCTATAAACTGTTTATCCAACACGGTTTTACCTGGGGCGGCAACTGGAACAATGTAAAAGATTACCAGCATTTCCAGAAGATACCGCAGTAATCAGCATTTCTGCTGCCTGTCCCCCAGGCAGCCGCCGGCTATATTTTGATTTCCGTCCATTTTCCCTGACGAAAACGAATATTTGCCAGGATAAATCGGGAAAGCTGGTCTGCAATAACACCGAACCAGATCCCGGTAATTCCCATGTTCAGTATGTAACCGAAGAAGTATGACCCCAGGGTTCTCATAATGGTAACGCTGACCGTGGAGGCAATTGCTGTATAAAGGGTATCTCCTGCCCCCCGGAGGCATCCCATGTAGATCACCTGCGCAATCTGCAGAATCACCACAAAAATAATTACATGCATAATGCTGACGCCAATGCTGACAATCTCCTCTTCTTCAAAAAATAATCGCATCAGCGCTCCCGCTCCGCCGAAGTATATCGCCGCGAGAATGACCGATATCACTCCGCCTATCATACGGCATGTCTTTCCATATTGCTTCGCCTGTTCAGGCTGTTTTGCCCCCAGACTGTACCCAATCAGAGCCACTGCCGTGGCCTGAAGGCCGTCACCGAAGGAAAAGGACAGTCCCATGATGTTCATCCCCACCTGATGTGCCGCCATGGCGGAGGTTCCCTGATCGGCTGCCATTATGGCCGTGAGCATAAAGCCGATTCTCATCAGCACCTGCTCCGCAAATACACTGTAGCCCACCTTGATGATATTCTTCAGGGCCTCCAGAGAAGGCATGATTTTTTCCTTCAGAAGATATGGTATACTGATAAAATTATCTTCCTTCCAGACAGACATTACACTCATGATGCTGGATACCACCGTTCCCAGAACAGTGGCCAGAGCTGCTCCCCGAATTCCCAGCGCAGGAAATCCGAAATGCCCCTGAATCAAAAGGTAATTGAACAGGATATTCACTGTGTTCGACACCAGATTCGTCCGCATGGTGATACGGGTATTGCCCGCACCTCTCTGGGCGGAATTGACGCCCATCTGGATGACATTGAAAATCATGCCTCCCATGATAATCCGAAAATAAAGCACCGCACTGTCATGGGTCAGTTCTTCTGAGCCGCACAGACGAATAATGGGGTCTGCAAAGACCACCAGCAGAACACTCAGCATTATCGACGCCGCCACGATAAAAATCAGAAATGTGGCAAATATCTGATTCGCCTCTCTCTTTTTCCCTTCCCCGTTCCGTCGGGCAACCAGCGCCGAAATGGCCACATTAGCCGCGATAAAAAGCGCAAGGCCCAGAAACTTGGGCTGTGTCGTCAATCCCACCGCAGCCACGGCGTGATAGCCCAGCGAGCTGACCATCAGAGAATCCACAAGTCCTGCAAATGCCGCAAAAAATGACTCCAGCATCGCCGGCCACGCCATATTCAAAGTCTTACTGATATCTTCTTTCTTATATTGAAACATGCCCATTCACCTGTTCCGATTCCGTATATTACCGTTTGCGTTCCGTAACATACGAACATATTTTCATGTTGTGAAAAACGGAACCAATGCTTTCGCATTGGCCCCGTCTCTTACCTTACACCAACTCCAGAATCACTTCCATAGCCGCGTCGCCCTTACGGGGACCGATCTTGACAATCCTGGTATAACCGCCGTTGCGGTCTGCATACTTGGGTCCGTATTCGTCAAAAAGCTTCGCAACCAGATCAACTTCTTTTGTATTTCTCTTCCGACCAGCTGCCTCCTGGGGAACAGAAACAACAGGATAAAGCACTCTCAGAATCTGACGTCTTACATGCATACGGGAAGGCATATCCTTTTTGATTTCCTTTTCCACATTTTCGAATTTGGTAACCTTCTTGCCGTCCACTACTTCCTTTACACGCTTTCCGTCCTTATCTTTCATGGGGACTTTGGCTGTAACCTTTACAAGTTCAAAATTGTCCCTCTCCTTCGTGGCCATTGCAATCAGTCTTTCTGCAATCTTCCGCACTTCCTTGGCTCTCGCCTCAGTTGTCACAATTTTTCCGTGCTGCAATAATGCAGTTACCTGATTTCTCAACAGTGCCTTCCTCTGTGAAGATGTTCTGCCGAGCTTTCTGTACTTTGCCATAATTTTATTCCTTTCTCCACTCATGGTACATCCGGCTACGCTCTTTGGTCTTACTTACCGAATGCAGATTTTTTCCATTTAGAGATAAACCGCCGCCGCACTCATCGGATTTACCGTCAGCGGATAATCTTCTATTCTTCGCTGGGATTCAACTGTAATCCCAATTCCTTCAGCTTTGCCAGAACCTCCTCCAGAGACTTGCGTCCAAGGTTACGTACCTTCATCATATCCTCGGAAGTCCTGTTGCACAGTTCCTCTACCGTATTGATTCCGGCTCTCTTCAGGCAGTTGTAGGAACGAACAGAAAGCTCCAGTTCATCGATACTCATCTCAAGAACCTTCTCTCTCTCATCGTCTTCCTTCTCCACCATGACTTCCGCAGTCTTTGCATTCTCGGACAAATCAATGAAGAGATTCAGGTGTTCGCTCAATACCTTTGCCGCCAGGCTGACCGCTTCGTCGGGAACCAGAGTCCCGTTGGTAAACACATCCAGCGTCAGCTTATCATAATCTGTAATCTGGCCCACACGTGTATTCTCAACCGACACGTTGACCCTTTCCACAGGTGTATATATGGAATCGATAGCGATCACGCCAATCGGTAAATCCTCGTGTTTGTTCTTATCGGCGCTTACATATCCGCGGCCTCTGGTAATGGTAAGCTCAATATAGAGTTTCGTATCCTTGCCGCTCAATGTGGCGATTACCAAATCCGGATTCAAAATCTCTATATCCTGATCAGCCTGAATATCGGAAGCATGTACAATGCCTTCACCTTCATACTCAATGTAGGCGGTCTTCGCTTCATTTGTCTCGCTGCTGTTCTTAATGGCAAGACTCTTGAGATTCATGATAATCTCAGTCACGTCTTCCTTTACTCCGGGAATCGCACTGAACTCATGCAGAACACCCTCCACCTTAATCTGGCTTACTGCCGCTCCGGGCAGAGAAGAGAGCATAATTCTTCTCAGGGAGTTACCGAGGGTGATGCCATAGCCTCTCTCCAAAGGCTCAACCACGAATCTGCCATACTTCTTGTCTTCTGAAATTTCAGCGACCTCAATATTAGGTCTCTCAAAATCAAACACTCGAATACCCTCCTTTTTCATGTTATTCCTGACAATGAAAAGTGCAAAGCGCCTTTCATTGTATTTAGACACAAGCACTCCGAAGCCATATTCCACCGGCAAATCGGAAGAAATATGACCTCAGAGGCCAGCAGGGCTTACTTGGAGTACAACTCGACAATAAGCATTTCGTCCACAGGAACATCGATCATTTCCCTGGTGGGGAGATTCTTGATGCTTCCCTTTAAATTCTCAATATCGGCATCCATCCATTCAGGTACAAGTCTGCCGCCGGTCGTTTCGACGATGTCCTTGTATCTCTGCAGAGATTTTGCTTTTTCACTGATTTCAATCACATCGCCGGCTTTTATCAGGTAAGAGGGAATATTCACCGGTTTACCATTTACCAGCACATGCTTATGTCCTACAACCTGCCTTGCTTCTCTTCTGGTTCTGGCAAATCCCATTCTGAAGACTATATTGTCAAGTCTTCTCTCCAGCATGATCATCAGGTTTTCACCGGTCATGCCCTTCATTCTGTCCGCCTTGTTGTAGTAATTCCGGAAAGGCTTCTCCAGAACGCCATAGATGAATTTTGCCTTCTGCTTCTCACGAAGCTGCAGTCCATACTCACTTACCTTTTTTCCCGCTCTGGTATTCTGTCTTTTGGACTTCTTATCATATCCCAGATAAGAAGGCTCCAATCCCAAAGCTCTGCATCTCTTCAATACGGGTACACGATTTACTGCCATTTTATTTATCCTTTCTTTCCTGTCTGTTTACAATACCTTCCGGTACCTTCCTCCAGCTTATTTCAAATACACCCTGAAAATTCTATTATTCGTCAGACACGACGACGTTTGGGCGGGCGGCATCCGTTATGAGGAACAGGAGTTACGTCACGAATGCTGACAACCTCCAGACCGCATGCGGAAAGTGCCCTGATTGCAGCTTCACGTCCTGAACCGGGTCCCTTCACAAACACATCCACAGTCTTCAGGCCATGCACAAGGGCAGCCTTTGTAGCTGTCTCTGCAGCCATCTGTGCAGCATATGGAGTAGATTTCCTTGAACCTCTAAATCCCAGACCACCGGCACTTGCCCAGCTGAGAGCATTCCCTTCCGTATCCGTCAGAGTAACAATCGTATTGTTAAAGGAAGACTGGATATGTGCCTGTCCGCGTTCAACGTTTTTCTTAACGCGCCTTTTTGTTACTTTTTTTGCAACTTGTTTCGCCATTTTTAAACTAACCTACTTTCTCATCTTTTTGCAGTTACATGGAAACTTCTAAATCCGCATGGAACCTTTTAAATTTGCCTTGCAAATTCAAAAAGTTCAGACAACAAAATGATCATATCATTTTGTTACTTTTTCTTGTTTGCTACGGTTCTCTTGGGACCCTTGCGTGTTCTCGCGTTATTCTTCGTGTTCTGACCGCGAACGGGCAGCCCCTTACGATGACGAATTCCGCGATAGCAGCCGATCTCCTGAAGTCTCTTGATATTCAAGGCGACTTCACGTCTCAGATCACCTTCTACAGTCACTCCAAGTTTCTCGATGGCTTCCGAAATCCTTTTTACCTCATCATCGGTAATATTTCTGACCCTGGTATCCGGATTGACGCCTGCCTCTGTCAGAATTTTGTTAGAGGTGGTCCTGCCGATTCCGTAAATATAGGTCAAGCCGATTTCAATTCGTTTCTCTCTGGGTAAGTCTACACCTGCGATACGAGCCATTTACATTTCCTCCGTTTTTTTACTAATTGATTGGGGCTTACACCCAACCGGACACTCATCCGAATCCTATCCGATCTTTCCAAAACGCATAAAATGACAGTTACGCCATGAGAAATGTGCCTGCACATTTCTCACAGACGAAACATAGATTTTCTTAAATCATGTCCTTTATGATTTTAGAAAATCTTTTCGTCTTGGTATCAAGAAGTATCTCCTGTAAGCTCTATCCCAGTTCTATGATAATCAATGCAGGCAACGTCTTACTCCCGCACTGGTTCAGCCGCACATATAAACCGGACAAGAACTCACTGACCCTGCTTCGTCTCTTAAGAAGACAGCTGCAGGAGGTGATTATCCTTGTCTCTGCTTGTGTTTCGGATTCTCGCAGATTACTCTGATGCGTCCTTTTCTCTTAATGATCTTGCACTTTTCGCACATTGGCTTTACTGATGATCTAACCTTCACGTTAAACCCTCCTTTCAAAAGAGACCATTTTATATTGTAACATAAGGATTTCCTGTTGGCAACCCTTTTTTCCAATTATTTCTCTTCTTATTTATCTCTCCAGATGATACGTCCCTTGCTGAGATCGTAGGGCGAAAGCTCCAGAGTCACTCTGTCACCCGGAAGAATCCTGATAAAGTTCTGACGGAGTTTACCGCTGATATGCGCCAGCACTCTGTGTCCGTTTTCCAGCTCAACCTGAAACATTGTGTTAGGAAGTTTCTCCACAACGGTACCTTCGATTTCAATTACATCACTTTTAGACATATATTTCCTCCATTTTACCTATTCGCAACTATTCCTCCGTCCCCGGGGACGGCCGCAGTATTTCCATACTGCTTTAAGGCATACCTGATTTCCTCCGCATATACTTTTTCCCCTTTCTGCAGCCTGTAAAGCAATTTCTCATCCACATAGCTGTCAATGGGCTGTATATGTTTTCTCCGCTTTTTTTTCGGTCTGTCAGGCGGCTTCAGGCGTCCGTCGCACAGATACACAAAATCGCCTTCCTCCGCTATAATCACATAGAGTGTATCCCTGTCATGTCCTGCTCTTGATGTCGCCAGCTGCCCTGTCATCTTCCCTTCATTCCCCCTAATACAAAGTCAAAATTTCAGGTTCCCCTTCCGTAATCAGAATCGTGTTCTCATAGTGCGCCGACAGAGAACCGTCTTCCGTCACCACTGTCCAGTTGTCATCCAGCCACTCCACATCCGCTCTTCCCATATTGATCATGGGTTCGATGGCCAGCGTCATTCCCGGCCGAAGCCTGGGCCCTCTCTTAATCTGCGCAAAATGTGGAATCTGTGGATCCTCGTGAAGCTTTGTTCCCACTCCATGCCCTACCAGTTCCCGTACGATTCCATAACCATAGGGTTTGATATAAGCAGCAATGGCATTGGAAATATCATACAGATGATTTCCGGCTTTTGCCATTTTTATACCTTCAAAAAAGCTGTTTTTTGTCACATCAATGAGCTGCCTGGCCTCAGGGCTGATCTTTCCTACCCCATGCGTTCTGGCCTGGTCGGAATGATATCCCTTGTAAATCATCCCTGCGTCCAGACTGACAATATCACCCTCCTGCAGGATACGGCGTTTATTGGGAATGCCGTGTACGACTTCATCATTTACAGACACACATATGCTTGCCGGAAATCCGTTATAATGAAGGAAATTGGGGATTCCTCCCAGCTTCCGGATCAGAGTATCTCCCTTTATATCGATTTCTCTGGTCGATATCCCCGGCCGTATATACTCCTCCAGCTCCTTATGTACAATAGCCAGTAATCTGCAGGACTCACGAATCAGTTCAATCTGTTTTTCTGTCTTGATTATAATTGCCATGATAAAATATCTTCCTATGCTAATATGTCTGTGATTGCCTGAAATACGTCCTGCATGCTCATTGTCCCGTCTACTGTACGGAGAATTCCCTTTTGAGTATAATAGTCAATCAATGGCTGTGTCTGGTCATGATATACCTTTAAACGGTTCAGAACCGTCTCCGGCTTATCATCCTCCCGAAGCACCAGCTCGCTGCCGCAGCTGTCGCACACGCCATCCTGCCTGGGCGGAACATGTTCGGTGTGATAAGTGGCGCCGCATTTTATGCAGGCACGCCTGCCGGACATTCTCTTCACAATACTTTCATCCGGTACATCCACATCCACCGCATAATCAATTTTTTCATTCAGCTTCTCCAGCGCTTCATCCAGCACCTGAGCCTGGGGTATGGTCCTGGGAAAACCATCCAGCACATAGCCATTTCCACAGTCCTCCTGTGCCACTCTGTCCAACAGGATTTTCACTGTCAGTTCATCCGGCACAAGCAGTCCCTTATCCATATACTGCTTCGCCTCTTTTCCCAGCTCCGTACCATTTTTAATGTTGGCACGGAAAATATCCCCCGTGGACACATGAGGAATACCATACTTCTCGGCAATCATAATGGCCTGTGTACCCTTGCCGGCACCAGGCGCGCCCAGCATAATAATTTTCATTTCTTCTCATCTCCACATGCCGTGTTACTCCGGATTCAGATTTCAGACATCCGGCCTACGGCTTTCCACTGATATAAAATAATCTGCGGATATCACAGGAGCTTTCCCGAATCACGGGAAAGCTCCTCCTGTACCCTTCACAGTTTCAGGTCCGCGGCATCTGCTGCAGACCAAATCTTTATTTCTCCAGGAAGCCCTTATAATTGCGGACAAGCATCTGTGATTCCACCTGCTTCATGGTCTCAAGTACCACACTGACAATAATGATAAGACTGGTGCCGCCGAAAGACACATTGGCATTGAATACACCGCTGAAAAAGTACGGCAGTACCGCAATGATTGTCAGACCTATGGCACCAATAAACACGATATAATTGAGCACCTTATTCAGATAATCACTGGTAGGCTTTCCGGGTCTGATACCCGGAATAAATCCGCCCTGTTTCTTCATATTATCGGCTATCATAAGCGGATTGAAAGTGATGGAGGTATAAAAATAAGCAAACAGAACAATTAATACGATATAAACCAGCAGACCAACCGTATATTTCAGCTGTTCCGGTCTGCACCAATAGCTGGAATTCATATACTTTAAAATCTCGCCCCACACTCCCGTGCCCGAATATCCTGTAAAAGAAGAAATGATTATGGGCAGCTGCAGCAAAGACTGTGCAAAGATAACAGGAATCACGCCCGCGGTATTCACCTTCAGGGGAATGTTGGAAGTCTGTCCCCCCACCATCTTCCTGCCCTGCACTTTATTGGCATACTGTACAGGAATCCGGCGGACACCGTCATTCAGGATGATAACCAGCAATACCATGGCAACAATCACGGCAAAGATAATCACCACCGCCAGAACCGCCGTGGCAGGTGCCTTTCCAAACACAAACTGCTGGAACAGGTTGCCCAGATCTTCGGGAAGTCTCGAGATGATATTAATCACCAGGACAATGGAAATACCGTTTCCTATGCCTCTTTCCGTAATCCGCTCACCGATCCACATCAGGAAAGCACTGCCGGCTGTCAGTGTCGCCACGGCACAGGTAATGCTTAACGCCCGTTCCCCTGTACTCATCACAGCGTAATCCGTCAAATACCCCTGTCTGCCGAAGCTGATTGCCATCGCAGTAGACTGAATCAGTGCCAGTCCTATTGTCACATATCTTGTGATGGAGGCAATTTTCTTCCTTCCGTCATCACCGTCACGCTGCATCTCCTCCAGTTTGGGAATGGCGATTGTCAGCAGCTGCATAATAATGGAGGAAGTAATATAAGGACTGATGTTCAGCGCCAAAATGGACATATTGATAAACGAACCACCTGTAATCGCATCAAAGAAGCTGAATGCACCATCTGACTGAGCATCAAACCAGCTCTTAAAATATTCACCGTTTACCCCCGGCACAGGCAGCTGTGATCCGATTCGAATCACAATCAGCATGGCCAGGGTAAAAAGGATCTTATCTCTCAGATCTTTAATTTTGAATGCGTTTTTCAGTGTTGTAAACATTACATCACCTCTGCTGTTCCACCAAGTGCCTCAATCTTTTCCTTCGCAGATGCACTGAATGCATCTACTTTTACATTGAGCTTTTTGGTAAGTTCTCCATTTCCGAGTATCTTTACTCCGTCTCTGGGATTTTTGATAATACCAGCTTCAATAAGTGCATTTACATCCACAGTTGCGCCTTCTTCAAAACGCTCCAGAACATTTATATTGACAGCAACGATATCCTTTGAGTTCCTGTTGGTAAATCCTCTCTTGGGGATACGTCTGTACAAAGGCATCTGTCCGCCTTCGAAACCGATTCTGGGTGCCCCGGAACGCGCTTTCTGGCCCTTGTGTCCCTTACCGGCTGTCTTGCCGTTCCCGGAAGCATGCCCGCGGCCTCTCCTGAAATTATTGCTGTGCTTGGAACCCTCTGCAGGTCTTAAATTGGATAATTCCATTTCTAACACCTCCTTTTCATTTATACTTCTTCTACTTTTAACAAATGGCTGACCAGGCGAATCTGTCCTCTTGTGGCGTCATTGTCAGGAAGTATTACGGACCTGCCCAGCTTGCGGAGTCCCATAGATTCGACAATTGCCCTGTTCTTCGGTACCGCGCCGATGGTAGACTTCACCAGAGTAATCTTTAACTTTTTATCTTCCATTACTATTCTCCTTTCAAAGCTACTGCAAAACTTCGTTAACAGTTCTGTAACCTGTCTGAACTGTTACAAACTTCGGAAGCTTCTTATGCCAGAACTTCCTCAACGGATTTGCCGCGGCTCTTAGCTACTTCCTCCGGGGATTTCAGCTGACTCAAACCGGTAATGGTTGCCAGGACCACATTCTGCTTGTTGTTCGATCCAAGAGACTTGGTACGAATGTTCTTGATACCCGCAAGTTCACATACCACACGGGCAGGACCGCCTGCGATGATACCTGTACCATCCGGAGCCTTCTTCAGCAGAACGTTTGCAGAACCGTATTTACCGATAAAATCATGTGTAATGGAATTATTTTCATCTAATGCAATTTCCACTATATGCTTCATTGCATCTTCTTTTCCCTTACGAATGGCTTCAGGAATCTCTACTGCCTTGCCAAGCCCGGCGCCTACATGACCATTTCCATCGCCTACAACCACCAGAGCGGTAAAACGCATGTTACGTCCGCCCTTTACGGTTTTGGTTACACGCTTGATGGTTACAACCTTATCAGTCAATTCAAACTGGCTTGCATCTATGATTGTGTGTTTCATGGTGTGTATTCCTCTTCCTTTCCTAGAATTCCAGGCCAGCTTCTCTGGCTGCGTCAGCTAATGCTGCAACTTTACCCTGATATATATAGCCGCCTCTGTCAAAGACAACTTTGGTGATACCTTTTTCTACTGCTCTCTTGCCGATTACAGTGCCCAGGTATGCTGCCGCATCAACGTCATTGGTTTTCGTAAGCTCTTCCCTGATCGGCTTTTCCAGGGTGGAAGCGGATACTAATGTATTCCCAACAGTATCATCGATAATTTGAGCATACATATGATTATTGCTTCTGAATACCGCAAGACGGGGTCTCTCTGCAGTACCACTGAAGCGGTTACGAATTCTCATGTGTTTTTTAACACGAACTTCTTTTCTTGATTTCTTGTTAACCATCTTCATACTCTCCTTATCTGCTATTTCTTACCGGTCTTACCAACTTTACGTCTGATCGTCTCATCGGCATACTTGATACCCTTGCCCTTATAAGGTTCAGGTCTCCTCTTGTCTCTGATTTCAGCAGCGAATTGGCCAACTTTTTCTTTGTCAATCCCCTTGACAATGATTACGTTCTGACCTTCCACAACGGTCTCAATGCCTGCGGGATCTTCCATTTCCACGGGATGAGAATAGCCCAGGCTCAGGGTCAGCTTCTTGCCGGCCTTGGCCGCTCTGTAACCCACACCGTTTACCTCCAGCTTCTTCTCATAGCCTGCGGTAACGCCTGTTACCATGTTATTGATAAGGGTTCTGGTCAGACCATGCAGCGATCTCATCTTCTTCAGATCATTGGGTCTGTTAACCACTATCTGCGTACCCTCCATCTTGATTTCCATCTCGGCGGGTAAGACTCTCTCCAGAGTCCCCTTGGGACCTTTGACGGTCACTTTATTATTTTCTGCAATCTCCACAGTGACACCTGCGGGAACCGCGATTGGCATTCTACCTATACGTGACATGCCCGTACCTCCTATATTTTATAAAAACTATCTTCCATGGAATCTACTTCTCCATTATCTCGCACAGCTACCGCAAATCCAACAGCCGCTGCAACTCCAGAAGAATGCCCGTCCTTGGCATTCTTCCGTGTGAGACATAGATTTTCTTAGCGGGCGTCCTTTGACCGCTTAGAAAATCTTCTCACACTGTTACCAGACAAACGCCAGAACTTCGCCGCCAACCTGCAGTTCGCGGGCCTTCTTATCCGTGACAACTCCCTGGTTGGTGGAGATGATGGCAACTCCCAGACCGCCGAGCACTCTGGGCAGTTCATCCTTACCGGCATATACCCGAAGGCCGGGCTTGGAAATTCTCTTGATACCGGAAATAATCTTCTCACTCTTGTCGCCGCCGTACTTCAGTGTGATATGAATGGCTTTGAAATTACCATCGTCAATCAAATCATATTTGCTGATATAGCCCTCATCCAGAAGGATCTGTGCAATTGCCAGCTTCATTTTGGAAGCAGGGATATCCACTGTATCATGCTTGGCAGAATTTGCGTTACGAATTCTTGTAAGCATATCTGCAATAGGATCACTCATTGTCATTGTTTTTTCCTCCTTCCTACCAGCTTGCCTTCTTGACACCGGGTATCTGTCCCTTATAGGCCAGTTCGCGGAAGCAAACTCTGCAAATGCCATATTTTCTCAGATAAGCGTGGGGACGGCCGCAAATCTTGCAGCGCGTATAAGCCTGAGTGGAAAATCTGGGTTTGCGCTGCTGCTTTATTTTCAGTGATGTCTTAGCCATGTAAAATTTACCTCCTTATTGTTTTGCGAAAGGCATATTGAACAGTGTCAACAGCTCGCGCGCTTCTTCATCGGTTCTGGCCGTGGTTACGATGATTACATCCATTCCTCTGGTCTTGTCAATCTTGTCATACTCGATCTCAGGGAAGATGAACTGCTCCTTGATACCCAGAGCATAATTTCCTCTGCCGTCGAACGCGTTGGGATTGACACCTCTGAAGTCACGAACACGGGGTAATGCCAGATTCACCAGGCGGTCGAGAAACTCATACATCTTCTCGCCGCGGAGAGTAGTCTTGCAGCCGATATTCATACCCTCACGTATTTTAAAGTTAGCCACGGACTTCTTGGCTTTGGTGAGAACAGCCTTCTGGCCGGTAATTGTCTCCATATCAGATACGGCATTCTCAAGAACCTTTGGATTTTCCTTCGCTTCACCGATGCCCATGTTGACAACGATTTTGTCAAGCTTCGGAACTTCCATTATATTCTTATATCCAAATTTCTTCATCATTGCGTCCACGATTGTCTCGCGGTACACATCTTTTAATCTTGCCACTTTCTGCTCCTCCTTCCTGTTACTCAGTCAATCACTTCGCCGGTAGCCTTGGCGAAACGAACTTTCCTGTCTCCCTCCATCTTAAAGCCGACTCTGGTCGGTTTTCCCTTGAAGACAAGCATGACATTGGAAATATCAATAGGAGCTTCCTTCTGAATGATACCGCCGTTGGGATTGGCCTGAGAAGGTTTCGCATGCTTTGTAATCATGTTCACGCCCTCTACGGTCACTCTGTGCTTTTTGATATCAACGGAAATCACCTTTCCTTCTGCATTACAGTCTTTGCCGGCGATTACCTTCACTGTATCGCCCCTCTTAATCTTCATTGCTGACATACGGCACCTCCTTATAATACTTCCGGAGCAAGAGATACGATCTTCATGAACTGTTTCTCACGAAGCTCTCTCGCCACGGGCCCAAAAATACGGGTTCCTCTGGGTGTCTTGTCTTCCTTGATGATTACAGCGGCATTCTCATCAAACCTGATGTAGGAACCGTCTTTCCGGCGGGTCTCCTTTACGGTGCGGACTACAACTGCCTTCACGACATCACCCTTTTTTACAACGCCGCCTGGTGTTGCATCTTTCACAGTAGCAACAATCACATCGCCAATATGCGCATATCTTCTTGTAGAGCCGCCCATAACGCGGATGCAGAGCAATTCTTTTGCACCGGTATTATCGGCAACCTTCAGTCTTGTTTCCTGCTGAACCATGATCTTCCTCCTATTTTGCCCTCTCTACGATTTCCACGAGACGCCATCTCTTATCCTTGGACAAAGGTCTCGTTTCCATAACCTTCACAGTATCTCCGATATTGCACTCATTCTTCTCGTCGTGGGCCTTCAGCTTATAGGTACTCTTTACAACCTTTTTGTAAAGGGGATGTTTTACACGATTTTCAATGGCTACAACGATTGTCTTATCCATTTTATTGCTGGTAACCTTACCAACACGGACTTTTCTCAAATTTCTTTCCACGATTGCTCTCCTTTCACTGCCGCTTGCATTAAGAACGCCGCAGCCAATTTATGCCCTGGCCTTCTCGGTAATAATTGTCTGAATACGTGCAATGTTCTTCCTTACTTCCTTGATTCTTGCAGTATTATCCAACTGATTGGTTGCGTTCTGGAATCTCAAGTTGAAAAGCTCTTTCTTGGCAGCAACAAGCTCGCTGTTCAGCTCTTCCGCGGATTTGCTCTTTAATTCTTCTACAAATTTACTGGATTTCATTATTCAACACCGCCTTCCAAATCTGCCTTTGCAACGATTTTACATTTGCAGGGAAGCTTATGCATTGCCAGACGCAATGCCTCTTTTGCCTGTTCCTCCGGCACTCCGGCAATCTCAAACATCACACGGCCGGGCTTTACAACTGCCACCCAATATTCCACGGAACCCTTACCGGAACCCATACGAGTCTCCGCAGGCTTCGCTGTAACGGGCTTGTCAGGGAAAATCTTAATCCACACCTGACCGTTACGCTTTGTATAACGGGTAAGAGCGATACGTGCAGCCTCAATCTGATTGGATTTCACCCAGCAGGGCTCTGCAGCTACCAGACCGTACTCGCCGTAAGTGATGGTGTTGCCCCTTGTAGCCTTCCCGGCCATACTGCCGCGGAACTGTTTACGATGTTTCACTCTTTTAGGCATTAACATTATTTATCACTCCCTTCCGTCTGATTTCCTTTTGCAGGAAGTATCTCGCCCTTATAAATCCAGACTTTGACACCGACCTTACCATATGTGGTATCGGCCTCTGCAAAGCCATAGTCAATATCTGCTCTCAGTGTCTGAAGAGGAATCGTACCCTCGCTGTAGAACTCTGTACGTGCCATATCGGCGCCGCCCAGACGTCCGGAACAGGATGCCTTGATTCCCAGCGAACCGGCCTTCATGGATCTGCCCATGCAGGACTTCATCGCACGTCTGAAAGAAATACGGTTTTCAAGCTGCTGCGCAATGTTCTCCGCCACCAGCTGAGCATCCTTGTCCGGTCTCTTGATTTCCTTGATGTCAATCAGGACCTTCTTATCGGTCATCTTGCTCAGTTCGGTCCTGGTAACTTCGATTTCAGCGCCGCCCTTTCCGATGATCACACCGGGTTTCGCAGTATGAATGATGACTCTTATTCTGTCGGATGCTCTCTCAATCTCAATCTTGGAAACACCCGCGCTGTACAGTTTCTTTTTCAGGTACTTTCTGATCTGAAAGTCTTCGACAAGATAATCTGAAAACTCACCTTCAGCGTACCATCTGGAATCCCATTCTTTAATAACTCCGACTCTTAAGCCATGAGGATTAACTTTCTGTCCCATTTATTCGTCCGCTCCTTTCCCTACTCCCTCTCATCCAGTACAACAGTGATATGACTTGTTCTCTTCTCGATTCTGTAAGCCCTGCCCTGTGCTCTGGGGTGAATACGCTTCATCGTAGGTCCCTTGTTCGCATAGCACTCGGCTACATAGAGGTTATCCCTGTTCATACCGTTATTGTTCTCGGCGTTTGCAGCGGCCGACTCAATCAGCTTCTTGACCAGGCCGGAAGCATATCTGGGGTTATATTCCAAAATAGCAAGTGCTGTCTCCACATCTTTGCCTCTGATGGCATCCAGTACAAAACAAGCCTTCTGTACAGACACTCTTGCATAAGATAACTTTGCCGAAGGTCTGGTGTCCTTCTGCGCATTTCTTTCTCTTTTAATCTGACTTCTATGCCCTTTAGCCATAGATTTTACCCTCCTTATCGATTACCTTACCTTGGACTTCTTCTCGTCCTTACCGTGACCGCGATAGGTTCTGGTAGCGACGAATTCGCCAAGCTTATGGCCAACCATGTCCTCGGTAACATATACAGGCACATGCTTTCTTCCGTCATGAACTGCAATCGTGTGTCCCACAAAAGAAGGGAAAATTGTAGAACGACGGGACCAGGTCTTGATAACCTGCTTCTGTCCTGAAGCATTTAAAGCATCTATTTTCTTTAACAGGCTTTCATCTGCGAAAGGTCCTTTTTTAAGTGATCTAGCCATTGTCTCTCCTCCTCAACTATTACTTGATTGCCCTGCCGTCGCGTCTTCTCACAATCATCTTGTTGGAAGACTTCTTAGCCTTACGCGTCTTATAACCAAGAGCAGGCTTACCCCAGGGGGTGCTGGGACCGGGACGTCCGATACCGGTCTTACCCTCGCCGCCGCCGTGAGGATGGTCATTGGGGTTCATCACGGAACCGCGTACCGTGGGACGGATGCCCATATGGCGCTTACGACCGGCCTTACCGATATTAATCAGATTGTGATCACCGTTTCCGACAACACCGATAGTTGCACGACATACAAGGGGAACCATTCTCATTTCGCCGGAGGGAAGACGAAGCGTTGCGTTTTTTCCTTCCTTGGCCATCAGCTGTGCACTGTTGCCTGCGGAGCGAACCATCTGGCCGCCCTTGCCGGGATACAGTTCCACATTGTGTACCTGAGTACCTACAGGGATCTCGGATAAAGGCAGGCAATTTCCCACTCTCACTTCAGCGTGAGGCCCGTTCATAACCTTCATCCCGTCTGTCAGTCCCTGAGGAGCGATGATATATGCCTTCTCGCCATCCTCATAGCAGATCAGCGCGATGTTCGCGGATCTGTTGGGATCATACTCAATGCCGACCACAGTGGCCATGATACCGTCTTTCTTTCTCTTGAAGTCGATGATTCTGTATTTCCTTCTGGAACCGCCGCCGTGATGTCTCACGGTAATCTTACCCTGATTGTTGCGTCCCGCATTCTTCTTCAGAGAAGTGCACAGACTCTTCTCGGGGGTATCCTTTGTGATTTCGGAAAAATCAGAACCCGTCATATGCCTTCTGGAAGGTGTATAGGGATTATATTTCTTGATTCCCATTTTCTTATATCTCCTTTTCTATGATTCTTTGCGCGGCCCTTTACCCGGCCGCATACTTAAATCTGTCATGGTTCAGAACCGGGTGAACGTATTCCCGCCGGCTCTGTCCTCTGACCCGGAAGGCCATTACAGACCTGCGAAGATTTCGATATCCTTGCTCTCTGCAGTCAGCTTCACAATTGCCTTCTTGGTCTTCGCTGTCTTGCCGGTCACCATGCCCCGCCTCTTGTTCTTGCCCTGGCAGTTCATTGTGTTGACACGCTCTACCTTCGTGCCCTCGAACATCTTCTCCACAGCTTCCTTGATCTGACTCTTATTTGCTTCCGGATGTACCAGGAAGGTGTATTCCTTCCTGGCCATACCGTTCATACTCTTCTCGGTAATCACCGGTTTGAGGATTACGTCATAGTATTTGATGTCTGCCATTATGCGTACACCTCCTCGATCTTTGTCACGGCGTCTTTTGTCAGCACCACCGTCTTCGCATTCAGAATATCATACACGTTAATTGCATTTGCCGCCGCGGTATTCACATCCGGCAGATTCCTTGCGGACATTACCACATTGGTATCATTCTCGGCAATCACCACCAACCCCTTCTGAACCTTCAGGTTGTTCATCACTGCCACGAAGTTTTTGGTCTTAATTCCATCGAGCTTCAGCTCGTCAAGCACGATCAGATTACCGCCCTGCACTTTGCTGGTCAGCACTGACTTCAGCGCCGCTCTCTTTTCCTTCCTGTTGATCTTAAAGGAATAGTCTCTGGGCACGGGCGCGAACACTACGCCGCCGCCCTTCCACTGAGGAGCTCTGGTTGAACCCTGCCTTGCATGACCGGTTCCTTTCTGTCTCCAGGGCTTTCTTCCGCCGCCGGATACCTCAGCGCGGGTTTTTGCCTTCTGCGTTCCCTGACGCATATTTGCAAGATGCTGTACAACTGCCATGTGTACCAGATGCTCGTTTACTTCAACACCGAATACTGCATCATTCAAATCAATCGTACCGACTTCCTTGCCTTCCATATTATAAACAGATACGCTTGCCATCTGAATTGGCCCTCCTTTCGCACGAATTAGCTTTCTACCTTAACAGATTCTCTGACGGTTACCAGTCCCTTCCTGGGTCCGGGCACTGAACCCTTTACCAGAAGCAGGTTCTTCTCGGCATCCACTCTCACAATCTCGAGATTCTGTACGGTTACTTTTACGCATCCCATATGGCCGGGCATGCCTTTTCCCTTGAACACACGGCTGGGGGAAGAGCAGGCGCCGTTGGAACCCTGATGACGATGGAATTTGGAACCGTGCTTCATAGGTCCTCTGTGCTGTCCCAGTCTCTTGATTGCGCCCTGGAAACCTTTACCTTTGGAGATCGCGGAAGCGTCAATTTTGTCGCCCTGCGCGAAGACATCGGCCTTGATTTCCGCACCCAGGGTATACTCCCCGGCATTCTCAAATCTGAACTCTCTCACATATCTTCTGGCGCTTACGCCGGCCTTCTTGAAATGTCCCTGCTCGGCTTTGTTCACGCCGTGTCTGTGGATCACTTCTTTCCTGCCGCCTGCGTCCTTATTGATAATTCTTTCCTTCTTCTCAACAAATCCCACCTGCACTGCGCTGTATCCGTCGTTCTCCTCAGTCTTGACCTGCGTTACCACACAGGGTCCTGCCTGAAGAACCGTTACCGGAATCAAAGTGCCGTCTTCGCCGAAAATCTGGGTCATTCCGACTTTTGTCGCCAATATTGCCTTCTTCATTTTTCCTCTCTTTCTGCCCTGAGGCTTCATCTACATAGCGGACCACACAGTTATCGTTGCGTCATAACCGCGAAGGCGCATTCTCCGCGCCCTCCCCTTCCGGGGAATGTGTTCATACGTCTAAGTAGAGGTTTTATTTTCTTATTTGGTTCTCATTTTAATGTCAATGTATACGCCTGCAGGCATTTCCAGTCTCTGCAGCGCATCCACTGTCTTCTGTGTCGGGGCAATGATATCAATCAGTCTCTTGTGAGTTCTCTGCTCGAACTGCTCTCTGGAGTCCTTGTACTTGTGTACGGCTCTCAGAATTGTCACAACCTCTTTCTTGGTAGGAAGGGGCACGGGGCCGCTTACCTCCGATCCGGTCTTCTTCACAGTCTCGATAATCTTCTTCGCAGAAGCATCCACCAACTGATGCTCATATGCCTTCAGGGTAATTCTCATTACTTGACTTGCCATAAAAAAAGTCGCCTCCTTTTCGCACTTTTAACGAAATGAAAATTCACATTTTCATTTTTAGTACGACAAGCGGTGACTGTACACTCTCCCGTGTGTGTCCTGATTTCTTACGCAACCTTCTCGAATTCCGGCCTCACACTGTCTCTGCCTGTTTGCAGACCCTGAATTGGTACAGTGACTTGTCGTCAGTTTTGTAACTTGACATTCGCTCCACGGAAAACCCGTCTGTCATCGCTGGCAGCCGGCAACCTCTCGCTTCACAGCTATCATGCCACAGCGTTTATTAGTATACATGGAAATTCCTGACTTTGCAATATCTTTTTTTCATATTTTGTATTTTTTTTGTATTTTTTTGCAATCCTTCAGTGTTCTGTCCGGACTGCTCCGTCGTTATTCTCTCCGCGCCAATTACCAGCTTCATCCTTTTATCTCCTGTTTTTTACTACAGGATTTTCCCTGAATACATCAGGATATTCTTTATGTACTTTACCAATCATTTTTGTATTCATTGAAAACTTTTTGATTGACCTTTTTCTTTTTCTGTGCTACCCTCATATGTGAAAGGAGGTTATATCCTTGAGTGAAGGCAAAAAAATAAGAGAAGTCAGAATTGCCTTAAAGCTTACGCTTGAAGAATTCGGCTCAAAAGTCGGAGTGACAAAAGCCGCAATGTCTAATATCGAAAAAGGGAACCGCAATGTCACGGAACAAATGCGGAAAGCAATCTGCCGGGAATTCAATGTGAATTATGACTGGCTCATGTACGGGGATGGTGAAATGTTTTCAGACTTGCCGCAGACGTTTCTGGATGAATTGTGCAGGCAGCACAACATGGACGACTTTGACAGGCAGCTGATTGAATTCTACCTGACGCTGGATGCCGGATGCCGGGAAGCCCTGAAGAAACATATCCGCGAAACTCTGTCACATAAAAAGGACAGCCCGCAGTAGACTGTCCCCATCTCCGGCACGATGCCGAACCAGCTTCCGGCTGCCGCAGCGTCGGCGATGTCTGTCCGCCCTCTATGGTGTTTAATGTGGATGTGTTCATCCTCCCATACCTGGATGAAGCATGAATCTTGTTCGTTATGGTTAAACTTAAAGCATTTAAAACTTTGTTTGGAGGTATTTTACTATGGAATATATTATTAATTTCACGTGGGACGATGAATCCGGTGTATGGATTGCCACCAGCAACGATATCCCCGGTCTTGTCCTGGAATCAGGATCATTTGATGCACTTCTGGAACGTACAAGGTTTGCAGTGCCTGAACTCCTGGAACTGAATTCACCCTCTGCCCAGCCCCTTTCCCTGACCTTCAGGTCAGAGCGTCACGAAAGGATGGTAGTAAATGGCTGAATATGAAAAACGGGTACGCAATATCCTCTCACAGAATGGATGTACCTTCGTCAGACATGGGAAAGGCGACCATGATATCTGGTACAGTCCGCTTTCAGGGCGGCATGTCACTGTCGATAAAAAAATCAAGTCACGGCACACTGCAAATGCCGTCTTGAAGCAAAGCGGAATAAATTTCAAGCTTTGAATGTTTCTTATTCTGTTTTTTCGAACGGAAAACTACAACTTCAGATTTCAGGAGACATAAACTATGATGTGGATTGCAGACAACTGGAAAGACTACGCGGTTCTGGACGCCTCCGGCGGAGAAAAACTGGAAAGGTGGGGCAGCTATATTCTGGTGCGGCCGGACCCTCAGGTCATCTGGCGCACCCCTTATGACCACAGCGGCTGGAAACGGAAAAACGGCCATTATCACAGAAGCGCAAAAGGCGGCGGAGAATGGGAATTCTTCCATCTGCCGGATGAGTGGAGTATCTCCTATCGCTTTAAGGAAAATGCGGAACCCCTTACTGACCTTCCGTCCGAACAGACGGCGGAGAGCGCTTCCCTGACCTTCCGTCTGAAGCCTTTCAGCTTCAAGCACACCGGCCTCTTCCCGGAACAGGCTGTGAACTGGGAGTGGTTCTCCGGGCTTATCCGCAGGGAAGTCCGTACCGGAAGGCCGGTTAAGATCCTGAATCTCTTCGCCTATACAGGCGGCGCCACTCTCGCCGCCGCGGCGGCAGGCGCCGCCGTAACCCATGTGGATGCGTCAAAGGGCATGGTTGGCTGGGCGAAAGAGAACGCGGCAGCCTCCGGGCTGGGGGAAGCCCCCATCCGCTGGCTGGTGGACGACTGTGTCAAATTCGTGGAACGGGAAATCCGGCGGGGCAACAAATACGACGGAATCATTATGGACCCGCCCTCTTACGGCCGCGGACCCAAAGGTGAAATCTGGAAAATGGAAGAAAATATCTGGGACTTTATCCGTCTCTCCACACAGCTTCTGTCCGAAGACGCCCTGTTTTTCCTGATCAATTCCTATACCACAGGCCTGCAGCCGGCAGTACTTTCCTATATGATGCATACCGCCATTGTAAAACCTTTCGGCGGCCATGCGGAAGCGGAGGAAATCGGTCTGCCTGTGGAGCTGAGCGGTCTGATTCTGCCCTGCGGAGCCGCCGGACGCTGGCAGCGGAAATAGATGCCGTCCGGGGAGCCCACGGAACAGCTGAGCCGTTGTACATTTACAGCACATAATCGCGCAAAATCGCTGTCCTGCGCAATATCCATGCGGAGGCGGCAGACAAAACCAAAGTTCCCAGGAAAAACAGCGGCAGCGAAATCCCCACTGCAAAGGATAATGGCGTCACATGCAGCGCCTTATAGGCAACATTGATAAAGACAGGATGCACCAGATACACTGTGAAGCTCAGCGCTGCCGCCTGCTTCCAGAAGCCGGCGGCTTTTGTCCTCTGCGCTTCTTTCTGTGCCGGCCATGTCATTCCCCAGCCGAACAGCAGCAGAGCAAGCAGCGCCGTAAAAGGATAGGCGTAAGCCATCTGTACGGTATAGGTTCCCGAGAGTCTGCTGCAGACCATGCCCGCCGCCGACAGGAGAATGCCCGTCAGCAGAATGCCGGGCATGACAATGCCTTTTTTCCGCAAAGTCCTTCCGCCTTTCCCGAAAAGCCCTTCCTGTCTCCCCGTCACAAATAAATAGCCGCATATATAATAGAAGAGATAAATTACCTGATCCGGTAAAACCGGCTGCAATTCCAGCCCCCAGACCCAGGATACCCAGGGCAGGACACTGCATCCGGTGAAGATCACAAGCTCTGCTCCCCAAATGACCGCTCTCGGAATCCGTGCCAGCAGATACCGGAGTGCCGGAGTCAGCAGATACAGAATCAAAATCAGATACAGATACCACATGTGGGACCAGCCCTGCCCTTTCAGCACCATCACAAATGCCTTCCCGATCATTCCCCATCGGAAGCCACCTTCCAGCGCGATCTGCTCCATACAGGCATAGGGTACCCCGAACAGAAACAATGCCAGCACAATCCGTCTGCAGTATTTTTTCAGCATTTTACCCACGCCGATTCGACGCGCCGGGTTCAGAAACAGATAGCCGGATATGATAACGAACATGGGAACACTCCAGCAGACCAAATCCAATATCATCTGAAATATTTTGTACTCTGTAGGGTACAGACTCATGTCAGCGGAGTCCATCACGCCGGTAACCGTATGCAGCAGCACCACGGCACAGGTAGCTGCCACTCTCAGTTTATCCAGAAAAGCTTCTCTCATCCTTTTGTCTCCATTCACGCCGACTGCCAGCCACGGCGCCGCAATCCAGGTTGTGCCCTGTACCTTCATCAGAAAGATACAGGGCTCCTGTCCATGCTAATCATTGTACTCTACCTTCCGAAAGAGACGCAAGTGAAAAAATCTTAAGACTTTACCTTTCAGGTCAGTCCGAATCCACACAGGAACACAACAGCTCCCAGATTTCCTCCGCCGTGCCCCGTCCACTGAAACGCAGCACCACACCATTGGAATAAAGCACGCTGAAATTCCCCCGGGGAGTATCTGTATCTCCCGCATCTTCCCGCGCAACGACACGGCTTCTGACCACCTCCAGACTCATATCCTCCCAGGCAAACACGGGATCGTTCATACTCTCCCTGTATTCCTGCGGTACTGTCTCCGCATGGGGAATTTCATAAAGCCTTTCATCATAAGTCTCCGGTTTGTTGATATCCACAGAGGCAGGTACCGTTTCCGGTGCTGAAAGATACAGCATAATGGAATCCATTCCCCTCGTCCAGGTAATTCCCAGACTTATCTCCGGGCTCCCGGAATAGCAGCAGGCACTTTCAAAAGCATATCCCTGCGGAAGCTTTCCGGGAATAAACTCCCCCAGACCCTCCATACTTCTTGCCGCTTCCTCTGTCAGCTTTGTGTGTTCCGGGATTTTACATGCCGTCGAATCGGTTGTGTTCTCTGCGGACAGATTCTCCTGACAGGCCTCATTCTGTACCCTTTCCTTCTCCGGGACGGCTTCTTCGCCTGCCGCTTTGTCTCCGTCACCGGAATCTCCGCTGACACCATAATGTCCTGCTTCTTCCTTATCCGGGTTCGGGGCACCGGCCCCATCGCTCTCCTGTCCTCCCGTAACCTCTATTCCTTCTCCGTCTTCCACCATACTGGCACACATATCCTGTACCATGTCTCCCGTCTGCTGCCCTGCGCCCTCTTCCGGTGCAAGCTCTATGGCTTCCGACGCTGCTCCGGAATTGTATCCCTGTCCTCCGGCTGCACTGTCATTGACTACACCAGTCAACTTATATCCTCCCCAGCTGACAGCTCCCACCACAGCCAGGCAGAGTACCGCGGCCCACGTTCCCCCATACCTTCCCGGGAATTTCCGTCTCTTCCTTCCGAAAGCTGCGATTTCATTCCTGTCATTTGCTCCGACAGAGTGGCTGACAACCCCACTGACATCATAGCTGACAGTTCTGTCATGCTTCCTCCTGCCGCTTCCTTTCTCAGTTCTCACATCCCGCCTGCATCGCTCCAGAAGCTCCTCATCCACCCCGGACAGCACTTCCATAAGCCGCATGGCACCGTCTATGTTTTTTCCTCCGTTGTAAATCCGACTCATAAGATCACGCCCTCACTTTCCAGATAGCTCCGAAGTTTCGCCCGTGTGCGGAAAAGGGAAGTCTTCACTGTGTTCAGCTTCATGCCATATCGCTCTGCAATTTCACTGTACTCTTCCACATACCAGTAACGCCTCAGAAATACATTACACTCCCGCTCCGGCAAAGTACGCAGAAATTCATTCATCATCCGTTCCAGCTCTGCTGCCTCCACTGCCTCTTCCGTACTCCTCACATCAGGAATACACTCTGCCAGCTCATCCAGAGCCACTGTCATTTCACCGTTTCCTCTCTTCATGGTATGTCTTTCCTTCCATCTGTCCAAAGCCAGATTCCTTGTGATTGTTCCCAGAAACACAGCAAAACGGCCCGGCCTCTTCGGCGGAATGGCATTCCATGCCCGCAGCCAGGTATCGTTTACACATTCGTCGGAAT
This sequence comes from Acetatifactor muris, assembly GCF_024623325.1. Lineage (GTDB taxonomy): Bacteria > Bacillota > Clostridia > Lachnospirales > Lachnospiraceae > Acetatifactor > Acetatifactor muris. The sequence goes on along the minus strand of NZ_JANJZD010000004.1, from coordinate 116,568 downwards.
CCTCCTTCGAATATAAAATATGCCAGGCTATACTGTAACAATAATTTCCGTAGGAATTCTGCGTCTCGGAAATCGCCCTTTCCTCTCTTGCCCAATACAAATCCAGTATTTCCGTATCTCTCAATTCTGCTCCTCCCGATTCCTGTACTGTGACTGCCTTACCCTTATAAACGACATTCTCCGCCGAATGTTCCCCGCCGGATTTATCTTTCACTCAAATCCATACAATACGACGGATAAGAAAAAGAGCAGGTAGTCACCTGCCCCCGTTTCTTCTTTACCTGTACAACACAACTTCCTCTCTGCAGCGTCATCACATCAGCGGAGCCACAATCCGCATCAGTCTTCCCAGTGCCCTGTCTATCAGCTTCATTTTCTTATAATCTTCCGTGTTCATTTCCATACATTTTTTCAGCGTATCCTGTACATCTTTTTCGATTACGGCTATCTCGGAGTTCCGATACAGAATCAGGCCGCACTCAAAATGATGATACAGACTGCGGTAATCCAGGTTAACCGTCCCCACCACTGCCTTGACGTCATCAGACACAAATACTTTGGCATGTACAAAGCCAGGTTCATACTCATAAATCTTCACACCAGATTCCAGCAGTTGATTATAATAAGTCTTCGCCAGCACAAAGGCATACTTTTTATCCGGTATATGCGGCATGATGATTACAATCTCCACTCCCCTTTTCGCAGCATAAATCAACGCCATCAGCATCTGATAATCCAATATCAGATAGGGAGTCATAATGTGTACATAAGTGTGCGCGGTATTGATAATCTCCAGATAGACTCTCTCCCCCACACGCTCAGGCCCCAGCGGGCAGACACTGTAAGGGATGGCATACCCGTCACTGGACACGGAAGCGTCTGAAGGAAGCTTATATTTTTCACGGGTATCCGGTTCCCGCTCCGACTCATTCCACATTTCCAGGAACATATAGGTGAATCGCTCCACCGCGTCCCCCCGCACCATAATGCCCACGTCCTTCCAGTGGCCGAAACGTTCTTTCTCGTTGATATATTCATCCGCCAGATTAATTCCGCCGGTGAAAGCCACTCTGCCGTCCACCACCAGGATTTTCCGGTGATCGCGATTATTGTAATGAGGTGAGAAAATCGGTTTGATCGGTGCGAACATTTTGCACCGGATGCCTTCGTCTTCCAGCATCTGCGGGAAATCATTGGGCAGATTCCACAGCACATTGGTGCCGTCATACATAAAGCGCACTTCCACCCCCTGCCTGGCTTTCTCCAACAGAATATCCAGAATCGCCCCAAGCATCCTGCCGCCGGCCACAATGAAAAACTCCATAAAAATGTACTTTTCCGCTTTCTTCAGTTCTTCCACCATATCCACAAACTGACTGTCGCCCAAAGCGTAATATTTCACCTGGGTATTGTCGTATACGGGACTGTTGTCACAGTTTTCAAGATAATGGGCCAGCTGTCCCATATGAGGGCTTTCCGTCCGGAGCCTGTCTCTGGTATCCGCCCTGGGCAGCACATATTTCTTCGTATGCTCCGCCTGGTACATCAGACGGTTATACAGGACCTTCGTCCCCGGCTGAATTACAATCGTCACATAGAAAATAGCACCAAATACAGGAAAAATGGCAATGGGAAGCATCCAGGAAAGTTTCGTGTCGGGATTGTCAGGCGCGTTGAATATATACACCACAGCAACGGCGCTGATACTCAGAAAAAGGAAATAAAACAGATAGCTGTAGTTACGCAGCAGAATATATCCCAGCGCCAGCATTATAAGCTGGGCCAGAAACCCCAGTAAAATCATGGCGGTCCTGCCATATATTACCGTCTTAATCGCTCCGAGTCTTGTATTGACCTTCTCGCCTATGCTCATTTGCTTCACCTGCTTTCGGCTCAAAAAATTTATTGAGATTCTTAAGACACCGGCACAGTATTTCCATTTCTTCCTCACTTAAATCCTTCGCAATGGCTTTTATCATTTTTTATGAAAATCTCTGTGATGGTAGAAAGCCTTTTTCCCTTTTTCCGTGAGAATTACATACACAACACGCTTGTCCCTCTGGCTGCGCTCTCTTCTGATATAGCCCTTTCTCTCCAGTCCGTTCATATTGGTGGTCAGCGTACTGACCGTAACGGAAAGTCTGTGCGCTATCTCGGACATATTTCTGGGTTCTTCCACGCCGATTGCCTCTATGATATGCATATCGTTGTTGGTGATGTCGCTGTAATCCACAGTGATCACAGCCTTTGCCTCCATATCCATCACATGGTTAAACAGGCTCACCAGCAATTCGTTGATGGAACGTTTTGTGTTCTGTGCCATTTTGTCACCGATATCCTCCCCGGTCCGTCCCCGCAATGCACTGTTCACTGTATTTCAGGCCGGATCGTATAACAGGAATATGGCTGCAGAGCCGTCCAGCCTGCCCTGCTCCAATTCCCATACTATAAATTTACCAAGTTTCCGCCAAAAGTCAATAGCAACTTACCATCACCACTCCAGCACACAGGCCCCGTAAGTCAGCCCGGCACCGAATCCGGAAAGCACCAGTTTCATCCCTTCCCGGAGTCTGCCTTCTCTGTTCAGCTCATCCAGCAGAAGCGGAATCGCCGCGGAAGAAGTATTTCCTACCTTCTGAAGATTCATGGGAAATTTTTCCAGGCTCACGGAAAGCCTTCTGGCAATTCCCTCTATAATGCGCCGGTTAGCCTGATGGAGTACGAAAAGCTCCACCTCCGGAACAGTCAGCCCCGCCCTGTCCAGCGCTTCCTCCACAGCCATGGGCACCTGGCGCACCGCAAAAGTAAATATTTCCCGCCCGTCCATTCGAATATAAGGGTTTTGAGCCTTCCCTGAAAAATACGGATTGACGATCTGTCTGCATCCACAGGCCAGCACGCCGCCCCGGCTCCCGTCGGAATGCTGAACAAAACCAAGCACACCGCCTGATTCGCATTTTTCCACATACACCGCCCCGGCGCCGTCTCCGAACAGAATGCAGGTCCCTCTGTCCTCCCAGTCCACAATTTTGGACAGTACTTCACTTCCCACAATCAATGCGTTTCTGTAAATTCCCGCCTCCACATAGGCCCATGCGGTATGCAGGGCAAACAAAAAGCCCGCACAGGCCGCGTTCAGATCAAAAGCCACGGCATTGCCGGCTCCGATTTTATCCTGCACCTGACAGGCAATGCAGGGAGTGGTGTCTTCCGGCGAGCAGGTGGCAACCAGCAGCAGTTCCACCTCCCCCGCCTCCTTCTCTGCATTCTCCAGGGCCGAAACGCAGGCCCGGGCCGCAAGCTCCGCAACGGTTTCACCCACAGACACATATCTTCCGCCGATCCCGGTCCGCTCCCTGATCCACTCATCGGAAGTATCCACCAGACCGGCAATCTCTTCGTTCGTCACATATCTGCCGGGAAGTGCGCTCCCCGTCCCTGTTATCCTGATTGACATATTCCTGTCCGTCCTTTCCCGTCTTATCCCGCTTCCCTTAATCCAGGCGAAGCATCGTGATTTTCCGTGTGATATCAATATTTCCGAAATCTGTCATACCTCTGATCCGCAAGCTCCTGTCCTGACAGACCTCTGCAGCGCTCCAGAAAGTCCCTGATCTGTACTTTCAGGTATTCCCCGATGGCCTGAACCGTGGTCTCATCCGCGCCTCCGAACTCAGGGATGATCTTCTCAATGACGTCCAGCTGCTTCAGATCCTGCGCCGTAATCCGCATCATCTCGCTGGCTTCTCTGGCTCTGGAAGAGTCTTTCCACAGAATGGAGGCAAATCCTTCCGGCGAAAGAATGGAATAGGTGGCGTTTTCCAGCATCCATACTTCATTGCCCACCGCCGTGGCCAGTGCACCGCCGCTGCCTCCCTCTCCGATAAAGATACACAGAACAGGCACCTTCAGCGCCGACATTTCCCGCAGATTACGGGCAATGGCCTCTCCCTGTCCCCTTTCCTCCGCCTCTATGCCGCAGAACGCGCCGGAAGTATTGATAAAGCTGACGATGGGACGATGAAATTTCTCTGCCTGCTTCATCAGACGCAATGCCTTGCGGTATCCCTCCGGTCTGGGCATACCGTAATTACGTCTCTGACATTCTCTGAGATCCTTCCCCTTCTGCTCCGCAATCACAGTCACCGGCTGACCATCCAGAAAACCGATTCCTCCCGTCACCGCCGGATCGTCCCCAAAGCACCTGTCTCCGTGTGCTTCCACAAAATGTTCAAAAATGTACGTCATATAGTCACCTGCGGAGGGACGTTCTATTCTCCGGGCAGCTTTTACCCGTTCCCAGACGCTTTCCGTCTTCGTCTTCCAGATATGTTCCCGCACAATTTCGCTTACGTCAAACTGAAATTCCATATTCGGTGTGAAGTCGGCATACTCGCCTTCCCTGCCCTGATGGGCTTTCACCAGAAAATAGATGGTTTTCTTCAGGTTTTCTCTCTTCACAATCCCGTCAACGATGCCATGCTCCACCAGAAACTCGGCGGTCTGGAATCCCTCCGGCAATTCCTGCCCAATGGTCTGCCGGATTACCCTGGGACCTGCAAAGCCAATCAGCGCGCCTGGTTCCGCCATAATCACATCTCCCAGCATGGCAAAGCTGGCAGTGACACCTCCCATGGTCGGGTCTGTGAGTACAGTACAATAGAGCAGCCCTGCTTCCCCCAGTCTCTGAATGGCGGCGGCAGTTTTCGCCATCTGCATCAGAGAGATAATCCCCTCCTGCATTCTGGCTCCGCCGGAACAGCAGAAGAGAAATACCGGCAGTCGCTTCTCAATGGCCCGCTCTATGGCCGCAGCAATTTTTTCTCCCACATTGTGTCCCATGCTGGCCATCAGAAACCTGGAATCACAGATTCCCAGCATAATGTCCTCGCCGAACACCTTACACTGTCCCACCGTGACCGCTTCCTCCATTCCTGTCTTCTCCCTGGCTTCCTCCAGCTTTTCCTCATAGCCCTCGTAAGCCAGCGGATTCCGCACAGGCATCTCCGGAAACCACTCTTCAAAAGTATGCGGGTCCGCCACCATACGGATCCGGTTCTGCAGTCTGACCCGAAAATAGCCTCCGCATTCATAGCAGATATATTTTCGCTTCACCACCTTCTCCCGGTCCACCATCTTCCCGCATTTGGGACAGCGGATCCAATATACTTCCTTCTCCGGGTACGGTATGTTTTTTTCCTCTTCCGGGCTCTCTTCCCCAGGCTCCGTTGTCCGCAGTTCTTCTGTCCGCTTCTTAAAAAAGGAGAGTCTTCTCTCCTTCTGCAGACTCTTACCAGATGTCCTATCGTTTCCGATCTTTCTCATCATTTTGTCTGCCTCCTCATCCCACGGCAAAAGTCAGTTCCGCTTCCGCCACTTTTCTGCCCCCCACAGAGGCAACAGCCCTGCCCACACCCATGGGGCCTTTTACCCTGATGATTGTGGTTTCCAGCAAAAGCTCGTCTCCGGGAATTACTTTTTTCCTGAACTTTGCCCTGTCGATTCCCGCAAAGTAAGCAGTGCGCCCTTTCCATTCCGGCAGAGACAGAAAGGCCACCGCTCCCACCTGGGCCAGCGCCTCCAGAATCAGCACTCCGGGCATAACCGGATTCCCCGGAAAATGCCCCTGAAAATAAGGTTCATTCACACTGACACATTTCTTTCCCAGAGCCCTCACTCCGGGCTCCAGCTCTTCTATGGTATCTATCAATAAGAAGGGATATCGATGCGGAATGATATCCATGATTTCCCTGGCTGTATACAATGACATATGTGCCTCCTCATATTAATCGCTGCGCGATGGCTCTAAAGGGTAAAGTCCCTTCGGCACACCCCTCTGAGAGAAGATTTCATTCGAAAGTGCTCTCATGAATCTTTCTCTCGTGTGCCTTTGTGACTTTACTGTTTAATCGCTGCGCGATGGATCTAAAGGGTAAAGTCCCTTCGGCATACACAATAGCCCTAAAGGGTAAAGTCAGTCTCTCATTTTACCTGCCAGAATACTGGCGTTGTGTCCCCCGAATCCCAGAGAGTTGCTGAGTACAAAAGGTACATCCTCTTCATGGCTTTCTCTGCAGTAGTCCAGATTCATTTCTTCCTCTGTCTCTCTGAGCCCCGCCGTTTTATGGACAAAACCTTCCTGAATCTCTTTCACACAGGCGATGAATTCCACAGCGCCTGCGGCGCCCAGAAGGTGTCCCGTCATGGACTTGGTGGAATTGATTCTAAGGGCATCGGCATGTGTGCCGAACGCCAGCTTTATGGCTCTGGTTTCCACCAGATCATTGTGTTTCGTACCGGTGCCGTGGGCGTTGATGCAGGTCAGCTCCTGCGGCTTCACACCACCGTCCTCCAGCGCATTCAGCATGGCTCTGGCGGCGCCGGAACCATCCTCCGCCGGAGAGGTGATATGATACGCATCGGAAGTACATCCGTATCCAAGTACTTCCGCATATATGTGCGCCCCGCGCATCCTTGCATGTTCCAGCTCTTCCAGAATCACTATCCCGGCGCCTTCCCCCATGACAAATCCTCTCCGCTCCCTGTCAAAAGGAATGGAGCACCTGTATGGATCGGTACTGTCCGAAAGCGCTGTCAGCGCGGAGAAGCCGGCAATCCCCAGGGGCGTCACAGCAGCCTCCGCGCCGCCTGCCACGCACACATCCGTCTCTCCATATTGAATGGAGCGGAATGCCTCTCCGATGGAATTGGTGCCTGTGGCACAGGCTGTGGCCACATTCAGACTCTTGCCCTTCAGCCCATAGAAAATGCTGACATTCCCCGCAGCCATATTGGAAATCATCAGCGGCACGAACAGCGGATTCACTCTGCCCGGGCCCTTTTCCGTCAGCCGGGCATACTCTCTCTCCGCTGCCTGGAGGCTGCCCACACCGCTGCCCACAAAGCATCCCACCCTGTAAGCGTCCTCCTTTTCCATATCCAGCGCCGCGTCCGAAAGGGCCTCTCCCGCCGCTGCCACCGCATACTGACAGAAAAGCTCCATCCTTCTGGCCGCTTTTTTGTCCATATAGTTTTCCGGCTGAAAGTCTTTCACCTCCGCAGCCAGCTTACATTTGTAATCAGAAGTATCAAACCTTGTGACAGGTGCGAAACCGACTTTCCCCTGTCTGATACCGGCCCAGAACTCCTCCACGCCAATTCCGATGGGGGTCACCGCCCCCATACCCGTAACGACTACTCTTCTTCTCATTTCTGCTCCCATCTGGTTCCTGTTCACCGCACCTTTTCCCGCTTTTGACCGCGTTTACATTGTCATTCCACCGTCCACACAGAAAACCTGACCTGTGATATAATCTGCACCTCTGCCGGCCAGAAATGCCACCAGTCCGGCCACATCCGCCGTACTCCCCGGTCTGCCCATGGGAATGGATGCAATTGCAGCATCCCTGGCTTTCTCCGGCATCGCACCTGTCATTTCCGTGTCGATAAATCCCGGCGCCACAGCATTGGCGCAGATGCCTCTGCCGGCCAGTTCTCTGGCAACACTTTTCGTCAGGCCGATGAGCCCTGCCTTGGAGGCAGAATAATTGGCCTGCCCTGCATTTCCCGTCACACCGGACACAGAAGAAATATTAATGATTTTACCGCTGCGCTGCTTCAGAAAATGTCTGGACAGATGACGAATGGTATTGAAGGCCCCTTTCAGGTTGGTATTCAGCACCCTGTCGTACTCTTCCTCCGTCATACGCACAATCAGATTGTCCCTGGTAACCCCTGCATTATTCACCAGAATGTCCACACGACCATATTTTCGGATGATTTCTTCTATCATGCTGCCGCAGGCCTGAAAATCGGACACGTCGCAGCCAAGCGCCTCGCTCTGCCCTCCGTTTTCTTCAATCTCTCTCACCGCTTCCAATGCCCGTTCTCTGGAACCATTATAGTTCACCAGCACCACCGCACCTTTTTCCGCAAGGAAACCGGCGATGGCTCTGCCGATTCCCCGGCCGGCACCGGTTACCAGCGCCACCTTACCTGCAAGTTCTTTTTCCGCTTCCATTTTTGTCTCCACCTGTTTTCGTCCCTGTTTCCTGTTCTGTCCTTCTGTTTCTGTCACTTTTAACGCTTTCCTCTGTGGATTCCGCCTCTGTCATTCTTCGAACTCCAGTCCCCGGCCCTTCCGGCTTCCGCTGCAAGCTCTCAGGAATTCAGAAATGCTTCCATCTCTTCCACTTTCCCTATATTTACTACCCGCACATCACGGCTCATTTTTTTCAGGAAACCTGCCAGCGTTCTGCCCGGTCCGATTTCAAGGAAAGTATCCACTCCGTCGGCCAGCATTCTCTCCATTGTCTCCCGCCATCTCACGGTTGAGGATACCTGCCTTGCCAGAAGGGACTTAATCGGCTCACATTCTGTGACATAATCCGCTTCCACATTGCAGACATACGGGATCTCCGGCCGGTTCACGCCAACCTGCTCCAGCTGCGCCGCCAGCTTCTCCCCTGCTCCTCTCAGCAGTTCTGAGTGAAAAGGCCCGCTGACCTTCAGCGGAATACAGCGCTTTGCCCCCGCCTGCTGCATTCTGGCCGAAGCCTCCTGTACCGCCTGTGCTTCCCCGGAAATCACAATCTGTCCCGGACAGTTATCATTTGCCACAGACACCGTTCCCTGTGTCTCCCTGCAGATATTCCGAATTGTTTCCGCATCCAGTCCCAGCACGGCAGTCATCGCTCCGCCCACAGGGTATGCTTCCTGCATATAAGTCCCCCGGAGATATATCAGACGGAACAGCTGCGGAAGCTCCATCACCTTTGCCGCAGCCAGCGCGCCGTATTCTCCCAGGCTCAGCCCCGCGGCGCAGTCCGCTCTGACCCCCTTTTCCTCCAGTACCTTCAGAATGGCCACTTCTGTGGTCAGCATGGCAATCTGTGTGTACTTCGTCACATCCAGGCTGTCATTTTCCGTAAAGCAAAGCGCTCCCACATCCAGGCCGGCGGCTGCTCCCGCCATTTCATATATATTTTCTGCCGTCTCAAAAGTATCGTAAAAATCCTTTCCCATACCGCAGTACTGGGCACCCTGACCCGGAAATATAAATGCTGTCTTTCCCATCTTATCTTTTTTATCCTTTTTCTTCCTGTCTCAATCCATCAGCAATTCACCGGCACTATCCAGAAGCTTTCTGCTCTCTTCCATCAGCTCACTGATGATTTCGGCGCATGTCTGCTCTTTCCTGATCAGGCCTGCAATCTGGCCCGCCATCAGTGTTCCGTTTACAACGTCGCCCTCCACCACTGCCTTTCTCAATGCCCCCAGAGTCATCTGTTCCAGCTCTTCAAAAGGCGCGCCGGCTTTTTCCAGCTTCAGATATTCCCGGGTCATATGATTCCTGAGCTGACGAACCGGATGTCCGTGGCTTGTTCCCGTCACCTCGGAATCAATATCCCTGGCGGCGACAATCTTCTTCTTGTAGTTATCATGGACTATGGATTCCTCTGCCACCACAAAGCGGGTTCCCAGCTGAACCGCTTCCGCTCCCAGCATAAACGCTGCTGCCAGGCCTCTTCCGTCCCCGATTCCGCCCGCCGCAATGACAGGAATACTCACGGCATCCACCACCTGAGGTACCAGAGTAAAAGTGGTTGCCGCCCCGATATGTCCGCCGGACTCCATTCCTTCTGCCACCACGGCGTCTGCGCCTCCGCGTTCCATCATCTTTGCCATGGCCACACTGGCCACCACCGGAATCACTTTCACTCCGTTTTCCTTCCACAGAGTCATGTATCTGCCCGGATTGCCTGCTCCGGTGGTCACCGCGCACACTTTCTCTTCTGCGGCCACCTGTGCTATGGCCTCCGCCTCCGGATTCATCAGCATGATATTCAGACCAAAAGGTTTATCTGTCAGCTCTCTGCACTTTCTGATCTGTTCCCGCACAAACTCTGCAGGCGCGCCGCCGGCGCCGATGATACCGAAGCCCCCTGCTTCCGAGACGGCCGCGGCCAGATGGTATTCCGCCACCCAGGCCATTCCCCCCTGAATCACCGGATATTCTGTTCCCAAAAGTTTCGTTATTCTTGTCTTCATATTCTGTCCCTGTCCGCAGATTACAGATCCACACCTTTGTCTGCCAGATATTTCATCACATCTCCCACTGTGGCCAGTTTCTCCAGATCCTCGGAGGGAATGTCAATGCCAAATTCCTCCTCCAGCGCCATCACCAGCTCGAACAAATCGAGAGAATCCGCCCCCAGATCTTCCTTAAAATCAGTGTTCTCCGTAATCTCTGCTCCTTCCACGCTTAAGTTTTCTTCGATTACAGCCTTTAATTTCTCGAACATTTTTTCTCTCCTTTTACCTTTTCAAATGTGGTTTTCAATTCTATGTATGATAGTTCGAAATTCAATTTATTTGATTTTCAAATTATTTGATTTTCAAACTTTTAAAGATGATAACCCCGACTGAAGAAAATGTCAATAGAGAATAAAAAATTTATGCAAAAATATCAGCGGTGAGAAACTTGTTTTTCTGCTTGACCTTGTCCCTGGGACATAGCTTATGCTGGTTGTGAAATGAATTCTGCAAAGTCATTGCCATACCACAGAAAGCAGACACTTAATTTAGGAGAGGAAAATGAAGAAAGTACGTTTTGAGAAAAAAAGTATACATATTTGGATTCCCTGAAAATTTCTATAATCAGTTCACCCGTGTGTACGATATTGTATTTGATTCTGTCTCTTGCTGTTGCAATTCTGCCAACCTACCAGGTTATTATTAATGCAAGATTTATTGATAATGCGCTGGGACTTATAGACGGCTCCGCAACAAAAAGAGCGGTATATATTTCACTGGCGATTGTTATCGGGATTATAGCATATCAATGGGTTGTTGGGCCCATAAAGGCATATCTTGCCAACAAAATCGAGATGGATATGAGGGTCAGTCTTAAGGGTGCATATGTTGAAAAATGTTCAAAGATTGAGTTCAAGTATATTGAAAATACGGACAGTATGGATTTAATGAACCGTGTTGCCGACACAATGGAGCATAAGTTTATCGACGGCTTTACAAATGTAGTCAATCTGATATCGCTGTTTATGACAATTGCGGGACTTCTTATTGTCCTTATTACACAGATTGCCTGGGTTGCACTGATTATTATAGCTGTTGCCGTACCGCTTCTCTATCTTTCGTTCATAAGCGGAAAGGCAACCTATGAGGCCAATAAAGAGATTACCAAATATCAGAGAAAATACAAATATCTCACCACCGTAATGACGGGAAGAGAAAATGTTGATGAGAGAACGGTATTCGGATATAACGAAAAGCTTAATGACAAGTGGTTTGAGCAGTATGAGATTTCCAGAAAAATGGAAACAAGAACACGTGCCAAATGGTTTGTAAAGCTTAAATCCGGAAGTATGATAACAGCATTTCTGTGTACCTTTATTGCAGCAATGCTTATCAACCCTGTTGCAACGGGAATTATTACAATCGGTATGTTCTTTTCACTGATAAATGCAACCTTTGATCTTGTACACACCATGTCATGGTCACTCACAAGATTAATCGAGGCTGTATCCACACATATCGAATACCTTAAGGAGATTACAAAGTTTGCAGCATTTGAACAGTATGATAATGCGGATGCCGTGCCTGAAGGCGGTATAGAATTTAAGTCTTTGGAATTCAGGAATGTAACCTTCAAATATCCCGGTACGGAAACCTATATTCTTAAGGATATGAATATGAAGATAGAAGCCGGCAGGCATTATGCCTTCGTTGGAGCAAACGGAGCGGGAAAGAGTACCATTGCCAAACTTCTGACAGGTCTTTATCAGGATTATGAGGGCAGGATACTTATTAACGGAAGAGACCTTAGAGAATATACGGCAGCTCAGCTTAAAGCCTTTTATTCAGTTGTTTATCAGGACTTTGCAAGGTATTCAATTTCAATCTGGGATAATATTGCCATAGGATGCGTTGGCGGAGCGGATGATGAAGCAATCAGCAATGCCATAACTGCCCTTAAACTGGACTCGGTTATTGAAGGCCTTGAGGATGGTAAGGATACATTGCTGGGTAAGCTGGCACAAGAAGGCAAGGATCTTTCCGGCGGTGAATGGCAGAGAATTGCCCTTGCAAGATGCTTTGTAAGTGAAGCACCGATTCGTGTACTGGATGAACCCACAGCCGCTTTGGATCCCATTGCGGAAAGTAACCTTTATAGTGAATTTGCAAAGCTCTGTGAAGGAAGAACCACATTGTTCTTCAGTCACAGACTGGGCTCGGTTAAGCTGGCAGACTACATTTACGTAATTGATAACGGACATGTAGAGGAACAGGGAACGCATAGTGAGCTAATGGCTGCAAAGCAGCTTTACTATACGATGTATGACAGTCAGAGGAGGTGGTATCAATGAGTGAAAAGAAAATAAGTCCCATTAAGATACTTAAGAGAATAACGCCTCTTGTATTTAAGGCAACACCCTTCTTTTTTGGATTGTTCATTGTAGTTACAATACTCCATGGCTTGTCATGGGCAGTAAAGATTTTGTTTCTGCAGAAGTTTTATAATACCACCAGTGAAGTAATAAATACAGGCGGAAGCATAAAGACCATATACATTTCTCTTATTGTGTACGGCGTGGTTATTATTCTGGCAGAGCTTGTTAACGCACTTAACAATTTCCTGTATCTGCCATTTAACCAGAAGGTTATCGGAAAATTGATGCAGAAGGTTCATCTTAAGATATCTAAAATTGGAGCCATCGAATATGAAAATGCGTCAACTCTGGACAGCATCAACAAGGCCGAGATGGGAATCAATAATATCTTCAACATGGTATTTTCATTTATCATGATGATGGCATTTTTTCTGCCCTATGTGCTGTTTATGGGAATATGGATTTTTACTATTAAGCCGATTCTGGCAATCGTAATTGTTATTTCCATGATGCCCTGTCTTCTGACAAAGCTTGTGCAGGTAAGTATGTACGCTAATCTTGAGGATGAGATTGCTCCGCTGAGAAGATCCTATGATTATTATGAGAGCACCATCTGCTCCAAGGAATATTTCAAGGAAACGAGAATCCTGGGCGTAACGAACTATTTTAAGAGGCTTTATTATGACACAATGGTTGTTCTGAATAAGAAAAGCCTTAAGGTGGCAAAGAGAGCCTGTCTGTTTGATCTTGCGGGAAAAGGCATAGGCCTTGCGGGTTATCTGGCTGTCCTTCTGCTTTTTGTTAAAGCATTGCTTACAGGTGATATTACGGCGGGTACATTTGCCGCAATATTCACGGCAATCGTAAAGATACAGGAAATGGTGGGAGAAATGATTCATCTTGTGGGCGATATAGGTAAGAACAGCGGTTCGATCAACAACCTTCTCGATTTCATAGATATGCCAGAAACAGACGGTGAAACAAAGGTAAATGATTTCTGTGAAAAGATTGAGCTTAAGAATGTTTCCTTTACATATCCGGGAGCAAAAGAGGAATCTCTGACAGATGTCAATCTGACGATTGACAAGGGTGAGACCATTGCAATTGTGGGACATAACGGAGCCGGAAAATCAACTCTCGTGAGACTGATTACAGGGATATATCAGCCCACCGGCGGCAGTGTGACATTAGACGGTATACCCACAAAGGATATTAAGCCATCGAGCCTTTACGGACTTATGTCCGGCGTATTCCAGAAATTCCAGAAATATCAGATGACTCTTCGTGAAAATGTTATGATCAGCGATCCTGATACGGAAAGGGAAGACGGAACTCTGCTGGAAACCTTAAAGAAAGCGGATGTGGATATTGAATCACAGTCTTATCCCGACGGTTTGGAAACAATGCTTTCCCGTGAGTTTGACGGCGTAGACCTTTCAGGCGGACAGTGGCAGAGGGTATCCATTGCAAGAGGCATCAACAGAGACAGTAAGGTAATCGTTTTGGACGAGCCTACTGCAGCAATCGATCCCATTGAGGAGACAAAGATATATAAGAAGTTCAAAGAGATATCCGATGAAAGAACAACGGTGCTTGTAACGCACAGACTCGGAAGTGCCAGAATTGCAGACAGAATCGTTGTTATGGAAAATGGCCGTGTTGCAGAAATCGGAACCCATGATGAGCTGATTCATAAAAAAGGCACATATTATGTTTTGTTCATGTCACAGGCACAGTGGTATGAGAATCAGAATGCTTAACAGGAACGTATAATAGGAAGAAAACAGCTGTTTTGCAGGAATGCAGGCGCCAACATCACGCTCGGAAGATATACGATAGCCAATGACAGAACGTTTGGCAGCATCCATGATGAACCAGATGCAGCCTCTGATGCTGCGAACTTTGATATAGTTTTGCTGATTTTTCAGCATATTTATGATAAAATAATTGCAGGGGTTCTGCTTCCGGGCATCGATTTTCCCTGCAGTTTTACCCCGAATCTTACCGCGAAATGGAGTAAAAAGCCACGTACAGACCAAGCGACAGTATCCCATGGGATGAGTTTGAAACCAAATCTTTACCCTTTAGAGCCGTCGCGCAGCGACTTAATTCAGGAGAAAAATTTATGAAAAATGACCTTATGATGATTGGAGAAATCGCGGACTTTTTCGGTATCTCCAGAAAGGCAATCCGTTTATATGAAAAGAAAGGGATTATTCAGCCTGTGAAAGTGGACGACGCCAACGGATACCGTTATTACTCGGCCGCACAGGTGCAGCAGTTAAATGCGCTGTTGGAACTAAAGGCATTGGGCTTTTCCTTGGACGAAATCAAAAGGATTATCGACGGAAAAGCAGAGAAAGCAACATTGCTTGAAATGCTTGAAAAGAAGCGGCAGGCCTGGCTGGAAACCATGAACAGCGCCAGATACAAAGAGGAATGCCTGGGCGAGATGATCAAAAATCTCCAGGTCTCCCCCGCAGCGCAGAAGATTACGGAAATGACAGAAGAAGAACGGGCGTGGCTGTTGGTAAAGATGGTATGCCTTGAAGACGTCAGAGCACAGAAAGTTCTAAGCGAAGCCTTGTGGTTATAAAATCTGTGGCTGTGTAAAGCACACATTTCTTTCACGAGTCCGTATCCACAGACTGCATTCGGTCCTGAAATTCGTCGGTTGTTCTGACCCGGGCTGCCAGCTTAAGCCATTGCCTCAAAATGCTCAGATCTCTCTGCGCGGATATTTCCTCTCTCAGTCCCTCTGGGACCGGTCCCTTTTCCGTCAGCAGGTCAAGGACAGCTTCGGCCCGGCCTCGGGCCTCACCAATTGCTTCACCCTCGGCCCGTTCCTCCTCAAACATTCTGATGATATTATACTTAAACGCCATATCATACTCTCCATTCTCTGTCCAGCTCAGGATTTCCTCCATCACTGTCTCCCTGTTCCCGCAGACTGACAGCAGTATGTATTTCACCCAGTTGTGAAATTCCTCTTTCTCCTGTGCCCCCAAAGATTCCATTCTCTGGTACGCTGTACGGATAGCCTCCGTCAGTTCCGCCCTCTTTCTGAATTTATCGCAGTACATAATATTATCCAGTACTGTATTTGTCGAAAGAATATACTTCTCTTCAAGCTTCGACAGATCTATCAGATAATACTTCAGGTTCAGGACGTGATCCCCGAACAGGTCGCCGCAGTTCTGGTATTCTTTCAGGCTTTTCACTGCAGTCCAGCTCTCCTGACCGTTATAGAAAATGATCGGCACCATGGCTGGCAACCGAAATCCGGCTCTCTCCCGCTCATCCTTCGGTGTATTCAGGAAATGCTTTAACAGCATGTTTCGTTCATAATAACCCCTGTATGCATCGATAAAATTACAATAACTCGCCGATCTTTTCATCATCCCAGTCCGGATGCTTTTTCAGTGCATCACATATCCGAACCACAAGATGAATGTCTTCTTCCAGCATGTCTGCAATCTCTTCCGCAGACATATTCCTGGAGACTTTCTTCCGAACCAGACTGATTACTTTCCGAAGTTCACCGATCGCCTCGCCTTCGGCCCGCTCGTCTTCAAATGCTTTGATGATGTTATACTTAAATGCCATATCATCCTTCCCCTTTCCCGTCCAGCTCAGGATCTCCTCCACCACTGCCGCCTTATTCCCGCAGACCGACAGCAGAATGTATTTCACCCAGCTTCGGAACTCTTCTTTCTCCTGTGCCCCCAAAGCTTCTGTTCTTTCGTATGATGTGCGGATAGCCTCCGCCAGCTCAGTTCCTTTTCTGAACTTATCACAGTACATAATATTATCTAATACCGTATTGGTAGACAGAATATAGTTCTCCTCAATCTTCGATAAATCAATCAGATAGTACTCCATATTAAGAATACGACTCCCGAACAGGTCCCCGCAGTTCTGGTATTCTTTCAGGCTTTTCACCGCGGTCCAGCTCTCCTGGCCGTTATAGAAAATAACCGGCACCATGGCAGGCAGCCGAAATCCGGCTTTCTCCCGTTCATTCTTCGATGTGTTCAGGAAATGCTTTAACAGTGTGTTTACCACATACATCAGAACTCTGAAAATCATGGTGTAGTCCACCGTGGACTGCAGCTCCTGCAGAATAAAGATAAAAACGTCCCTGTCCCCCGGCAGATGGGCCTTGTAAATCAGGTCCGCCTCCCTGCCTTCATAATCCTTTTCCAGCATTCTGGTGTCGCAGAGGCTTAAGTCTGAGACCTCCAGCTCTTTCGTCCAGTCATCACTCACATACTTCCTGAGAAAATGCAGGAATTCCTCTGGGTTTGACAGTCTTTTACGGTATCCCTTATCGTGGGGCATATCCACTGCAATCTTCTGTAAACTGCTTCTTTCGCCCATGGGCAGTCTTTCCTTTCTGAGAGAGGTTCTTCTCTCTGTGCGGTACGCAGGAAAGCACTTCCTCCTTCCTGCCGTGGTCTATGGTTTCTAATTTGGAATTTGGGTTTCACCCGGCAAGAAGTTTGAACTTACATGAAAGGCTTTGGACAGCCTTCAGACAGATAACAGAATTCAGAATTCTTTGCCTGAGAACAGGTTAACACAATTCAGGGTAAATTGCAACAGATTTTTGATGGTTGTGGCCGATTTTCAGGTGGATTTTTATACGCAATTTTTGTCCCCTGATTTTGGGGCGGTAATTCGGATAACTTCGCGTTTAGTTCACGGGGCTGGGATTCCTGCAAGGACCTTGAAGGGCCTGAGGTGCGTCCAACCTTGCGAAAATCATGGACCGTCGTAAGGTCCCGCTGCTGGAAGGCCTGCAGCACTATCTGGAGAAAGATGATGATAACCACAGGAGCATTTGACAATACCAGTGAATATCAGCTGCTCATCCGTCTGATGAAAGAAAGAGCAATCCTGCAAGATGACGGAAAACGCAGGCTGCGCAGGAAAGAGGAAATAGAGGAACCGTCGAAAACGCTGCCCAATCCATCCGATCCGGAAGCAACCTTCCGGAACAAGGGAGGAAGGAAGCACATAGGGTATGTGGGAAATGTGGTGGAAGGCGTAGGAGAAAAAGGCAGGCTTCTCAAATGTATTCATGGCCAGGTTCCGTTGAAATGCAGTTATAATCCCCGGATGTTTAAAAACACCGCTCTGAAGGAAATTTCATGGAAAACAGTGGGCCGTGCGAAGCAGGTAAGATACATGCAAACGGAAGAACTCAGGAAATATGCCTGTTTCCGCAACGGTGTAGAAATCATCCCATCGGTTATGCGCAGGAAATACCATGTGGACAAAATACCGGCCCATGGAACGAAGCGTTGACTACCTCCGCTTCTCCCTCCGAAAGCCATTTCAACAGCTCATTCCGGCCTGCTTCCGTAATTGTATATATATTTTTATCCGGCTTTCCCTGCTGGGGCACATAGGTTTTCGAGACCCATGCATTCCGTTCCAGAGTCTGCAGTTCGCGGTAAATCTGGCTGGTCCGCGTGTTCCAGAAGTAATGCAGAGAATCCCGGAAAACCGTATTGATCTCATAGCCTGTCATGTCCTGATAATTCAAAAGTACATAAAAAAGTGGCAGACATACAACTAAAATCTACCACTTGTCACAATCCTTAAACCATGTCATCTTCACCAGCGCCACAATTATTTCTGATGTATACTACCGCATCCTCTCTCTAAAGCCATCTCAATGTAACGAACCAGCAAACTTGTCACAGTACTTCATTCAGTTCCATGTTGTTATCACCGGACTAATCAAAATACCTGTAGATTTTAACTGATACTCATATGACCATGATGTTCCAACAGTTCTCCAGGCATCCGGTCCAATCCATATTTCCGTTTGATTACAGTTATGAACAGGCCCAAATGTATTGACACGATTACCATAAACAATCAGTTCCAAATGGTGCTGTCCCTTATCCAATCGCCCGGTTCTTAAACAATAAGGTGAAAAAGCAATTCTTCCCACATCTATTCCATCCATCTTTACACAGATTACCGGCGCACGGAATTTGGATATCTGAATTTCTATATCCTCTACGGAGCTTTCCAGTTCAAAATCTACATGATAAGATATATTGCCCCCGTAAAAAGGCAGGCCCTGACCGCATAAATCACCAAAAGCAAGTTCCCTGACCGGTTCCGTAATATATGTTTGTCTCCCACGCAGATTAACACCAAAATCTCCTAATAAATATACATTTTCAACGGGAATCTTCCCATTAAAAACTATTTCGAGCTCCAATATATTCAAACCTGATTTTACTTCACCCAGCTTTATGGTTTTGATATCCTCATCTACATACCAGCCCGAAACATTTATCTCTACAGCTTTTCCATTCCACTGCACTTTCGTATGCTCAGGCTGCTCCAGTGCCAGCAAAGCTTCCTCTATCTTCTGCATAGCCTCGACCCGAAATCTTAAATGCAATATATGCTTCTCTTTCTCCCTCTCCTTACTTTCGGCATCGGTTTCCACCCAGGGCTGGGCAAAAGCCTCTGTACGGAGAGGCATCCCTGATTTTTCCCGGAACTTATTATCAATTCGTAATATATCCTCCTCATCGTTCCAGCTTTCTTCATCAAAGGCGTACTCCGCACGGTCCAGCAGTAAAACATTCGGTTCATGGACAGTTACCGGCACTAAGCAGGGTATCCTTACCTTTTGTACTTTTTCTGCTCTTTCTCCTTTTCCGCTTTCCGTCGTTTCTGCCAGAACCTGCTCACCACAGGGAAATAAACGGTACAAAAAGGAATCATGTTCATAAGAAACTTCTTTCCAGTGGGTTTTCCCCTTTTCATATTTAGCAGGATGTCTCTTTATACTTCCAGTAAGTGCATCATACTTTTCCAGTTCAAAATTCCCCGGCACGGTAAAATGTAGTGCTTCCGCTTCCGCCAAATCAGGATTTTCCGGCTTTTCACAATGGGCCACGAACAGCCATCTTTCTGTTCCCTCTTCTCTCATCTGGTATAACAGATTTGCACTTCTTTTCCCAGCACTGTCACGAATATCCAAACTCCGGTAAGGCTCTAAAGCTTCCAGGATTGCCTGCCTGGAATATCGGATTTGAGAGCAGCGACCAGCAAACTCAACCACTTCCACATCAGGCATGCCATCTACAAGCTCCGGAATCCTCCCTGCAAAAATCACTTTACCTTCCCGGCTTCTAAATTCCCTAAGTCTCTCCAGGGTGCTTCTGCGCAGAGTCATACAATCAGGTATTAATACCACATCATATTTCATGGCTCCGGCCTGGAACCCTTCCTGATCCTCCTGTACAAAATCTTCCAGCAGGGATTCAGAAAGAAAATCAAAATCTATAAGGCCAAGAAGAAGCCATCTTACCAGATTTACAAAGTTTTCTTCCCTCTCTCTGCGAATTTCATCCGTGTGCTCCCGGGTACCCCAGTAGAGCCAGTAAGATTCAATCGGATGTATCACAGCAACTTTTACACACGGCTTTCCCCTGGTCAGTACAGTATTCAATCTGGCAAAATAGTCCTCTATATAAGAATACTCCTCATACCAGGGCGACTGATGTCCTATAGATGCCGGATAATCTCTTTTGGCCTCTCCACTCATAGATGTCCATGTAAGATGATGGGCTCGGCAGGTTACCCCCAATGCCGCCTGCCAGTCTCCTGCCATTTTATGCCCCCGAAAATCAAAATCCCAATTGGTCACTCCATAAATTTCACTGGTCATTCCCGGTGCATTGAACTGGTGCACAGCACTCTGCACCTGCTTTGCCGTAGTGAGTTCTCTGCGGTCACACAAAATATCCATTCCAGGTATCCCAAAGGAACGGTAAGAACGCATAGCCTCCCCTAATGCCATCGTCTGGCATTCCAGAAAAGGTTCCCGCATCATATGGCCGGTCAGCAAAATACCATGTTCCTCACACCATCTGCCAATTTGATCCGCATAGCTTTCAGTAAAGCGCTGGCAAACATGGTCATGATAACGGTACCGATGTACAGATATCTGATTATTCGGCAAATCCCAGAAAATCTCCGGCAGATAATCCAAAAATCCCTCCCCGTAGGTTGCCTTGTAAGTTTCTTCAAAATCATCCGTATATGGGATGGTCTGACACTTTTCCTCCTCTGCATATCCCAGCTGAGTCTTAAAAGTAAATTGAGGCTCGTCAGTAAAAATCATTGGAACACTTTTTCCAAACTCCTTTCCCAGCACCTTTTCATACGTTTCATAGGTGATATGAATAAACTCACGGATTGCCTGAGGATTCAAGGTATCCACATAGGACTGGTTATTGAACCAGGGGCTGTCTCCACTGATTTCCAAATAAGCGTACCAAATTTTCCAGCCATCTTTCTTCCATTCTTCCTGTAACTTTTCTTCACTCTTAATCCTTTTGTATTCGGACAACCAGCCGTCTGTCAGCTTCACTCGATACCGTGCAATTAATCTTCTCTTTTTACCCGGTGCAGCCTGTGCACTTGCTCTGTTTACCGGCTCTTCCCATAATTCGTCCTGTGTAAGCTCGCTGGGTGAAAATAGCAGAAAACGGCTGCGATATGCTTCATTCTTTGTTACTAACCCGCCGGCATATCCGGAAGGCCATCTATCTTCATCATACAGACAGATTTTCAATCCAAGCTCCATTGCTTTTTCATGGGCAAAAAGTACCATATCCATAAACTTTTTCCCAAGATAAGGCATATTCATGCCTGTCCTACTGTGCAGATATGCGCCTCCCATTCTCATTTTTTGAAAGTCCGCCAGGGTATGTATCACCTTCGCCTCTGTCATATCACAGTTCCATGCCCAAAAAGGAGTTCCCCTATATTGAGAAGACGGATTTTGAAACTCTCTCTCTAAATTCTCTAACTCAAAATCACTTAATCGATCGGCCTGCATAACTGAATCAAATCCTCCAATCTGGCGGTTGCCATACATTCTACGGTATCAGAAGCTCCGTAGTAAATTTTTACCGTCCCATCATCCTCCAAAATAAGGCCTCCCGGAAAAATAACATTGGTTCTGAAACCTTCTTCAACCTCATATTCCGTTTCCGGGGCAATAAGTGGTTCCTTATATATACCCACAATTTTACATGGTTCCTCCAAATCAAGCAGCATAATCCCTGCGCAGTACCGTTTCTGCCAGCAGGCCTCCCACCCGTTTTTTCCTCTTTTCCTGTCAATATCCACCGTATGGAATAATGTAAGCCATCCTGCATCTGTCTTTACCGGAGGTGCGCCCGGTCCGATTTTATTATTGGCAAAAGGAATATCCTCCACTCCCAGGAGCAGTTTTGACTCCCCCCAGTATTTTAAGTCTGGTGATGTTGACATCCAGATATCAAACCGGTCAGTTCCGCCTCTGGAATACACGGGAAAAGGTCGCTCCAGTCGTACATATTTCCCACCGATCTTTTCAGGGAACAACACCATATTCCGATTATCCGGCACCGTCAGGCATAATACCTCAACGGACTTGAAATCATTTGTCACTGCAATGCCCCCGCGCAGCCCGTGGGTAGTATCCACTGCAAAACAAAGATAGCATTTATCCTCGATCACTGTAAGACGCGGGTCATACACTCTCGTAACATCAGGATTACCCATATCCTCTACTGTCAGGAATGGCTTCTCCTGCACCTCCCAGCGGATCCCATCCTGCGAAAAAGCAATGCCTATTATACATTTGCCGAATGCCCCCACTCCATCAAACTGATAGTCGTTCCGAAATGCCATTATATATCTTCCATGGTACTTAATGACACCTGCATTAAAAGTGCAGTCTGCCTCATAAGGAATATCCTTTTTGCTTAACACCGGTTTGCCATTGTTATAGCGGGTTATCGCCTTACTTGATTTCAATTCCGGCAACATCTTAGCCATATACTTTTCCTCCTGTATTCACTGATTTCTGTATTCTGCTGATACATTCCGTAATATCCTTTAACTATAGTTATTCTATTAATTTCATCAGTACCAATGCATAGACCTCATGTCCCGCTTTCGTTGGGTGATTTATTCCATTGGCAAGTAATTTTGTGAGCATATGCCCCTGTTTCACAAAGGCTTCCCAGATCATATAGGTGTCTGCAAGACAGACCTGTTCCTCCTTTGCCAGCTCACGAATGCATTCTACTCTCTCCTCCAGCCTGACAGGCCCCCGGGACAGCGGATTAGGGCATACCATATTAGGCGTCATCAAAATAATATCCGATTCTGTCATTTTTAGTATTTTCCTGATTATATTTCTCAGGATTTCTTTATACTCTTCAGTCGTTCCCTCACCGCCCCAGTTGATAGCTCCATTAATCAAGACCAAATCCGGCTGATAACGGATCACATCCCTCTCCAGCCTGTTCCACATTCCTATAACGGTATCTCCGGCGATTCCGGAATTGATCACACTCACACTTGTCTGTTCGAATAAGTCAATCAGTTTCCGACGGAAGCGCTCATGATAAACTTCTCTTGCATCTGTGATTTCTATTATCTCTCCAGCTTTCGGCTGCCACTCTCCTTTTAAAAACAACTCCAGCTTTTCCTCTTCCATGCACCATTCAAAATGCCCTGCCGTCACACTATCGCCAAGCGCTACAATAAGTGGGTTCCTTTTCTCCAGACTGTCAGGAGTCTTTCCCCACGCGTTGAGCTTTCCTATGACTCCTGTATTTTCTTTCATTTTTTTGATAAACTGTTCCGGTCGGCATACACTTTCTATCGTACTATTTCGCGTCAGTTCTAAAAATTCATTTACCCATTCTATCGGCATTTCAAAATTGGTCTTCATTTTTCCAGGGCACGCTTATCCTTTCACTGATCCAACAAGTATTCCTTTTGTAAAATATCTCTGCATAAAAGGATACACACACAGAATCGGTAAAACGCATATAATAATCGTAGCCATCTTTAATGTAAATGTATTTACATAAGCCATATCTGCCGCGGCAACTTCATTGGAAAGCCCTGCACCGCTGACCTCCACTACCATTTCCCGCAACACAAGCATTAACGGCCAAAGTTTACGGCTGGATGTATAAAGAATTGCATTAAAGTAAGAATTCCATTGGGCTACCATATGAAAAATGACAAATGTCGCAATAGCGGGCTTGGAAAGAGGAATTATGATCTTCCATAAAACCTGAAATTCATTGGCGCCATCTATATAAGCAGATTCCTCCAAACTGGCTGGCAGTTGGGCAATAAAGTTCTTCATTAGAATAAGATTATAAGCTCCCAGACAACCCGGAAGAATTAATGCCCAGATTGAATCATACAGTTTTAGATTCTGAATCAGATAAAAATTAGGAATCATGCCGCCATTGAAGAACATGGTGAAAGTAATTCCCCCTAAAATAATACTTCTTCCCTTTAAATCATGCTTTGTCAGGGGATAGGCTGTAAGACACAGCAACGTAATATTTAACAGCGTTCCTATGCAGGTAATAATCAAAGTGATACGATATCCCGAATATATCAGCGGAAAGTTCAGAAGCTTTTTATACGCGGAAAAATCCAGAGTATTCGGAATCATTTTCATAGGATTCTCAATATATTCTGCATAAGGAGTCAAAGAGTAAATAAACACATATAGCAATGGGTATAAGCAGATCAGGGCAAACAACGTCAGCAAAACATAAATAAATATGTGATAAGCAGTATCAACCAAAGACTTCCTGTAAGGCCTTAACGCTTTTTCTTTTTTTATTGACAGTAGAGACATTTTTCTTCATCCTTTCTGAATATAGAATTAATGGCTGCCGTTATGGAGAATAAGAGTCAAAATAACCCTTCCTCCCCAAGTTTTTTGGATATCCAGTTACTTCCCACCAGTAAAATAATATTGATCACTGCGGTAAAAAGCCCCACCGTTGTGGCAAAAGAATATCGTCCGCTGAGCAGGCCTAATCGATATGTGTAGGTCTCAAACACTTCTGATACCGTAAGGTTCCTTGCATTCTGCAATACAAATATTTGTTCAAACCCATTATTCATAACACTCCCAAGGCGTAATATCAGCATAGTCACCACTGTTGAACGTATCCCAGGAAAAGTAATATATCGCATGCACTGAAATTTATTGGCTCCGTCTATTCTGGCTGCCTCATAAAGCTCCGAAGAGATTCCTGTAATTGCCGCAAGATAAATGATGGTTCCCCAGCCTGATTCCTTCCAGATACTACTCAAAATGATGATGGGATAAAAGTACTTATTTTCTGCCAGAAAGTAAACAGGTTCCCCACCAAATATAGTAATGAGGTTGTTTAGAACTCCGTCTACAGGAGAAAGAAAATTCACAAGTATTCCACCAATTACCACCCAGGACACGAAATGCGGCAAATAAAACAGTGTTTGCAACGTCTTCTGATATCTTGCGTTCTTAATATCATTCAGAAAAAGTGCCAGAATGATTGGAATAGGAAATGTAAAAGCAATACGCAAAATACTAAGTGTCAGGGAATTTTTGAAAACCATATAAAAATTTTCAAGCCTGAACATATAGATAAAGTTTTCCAGGCCTATCCAATCGCTTCCCAAAATACCTTTTTTAAAGCTGAAATCCTTAAAAGCAATGAGAATTCCATACATAGGGGCATAATGAAAAACCAGGAAATACAGTATGGCAGGTATTAACATAATGTAAAAATTCTTTTTCTTCTTTACATATTCCCACCCATTTCGAAACTTACTTTTAGTATTCATATATTTACTCCTCTCTACTGATTGAATACCCTTTCCCGTGATAGCCAATCACAGTATGAATCTTATTATGTAATCCTGATTGGCTTATCGTAAATAAAAATAATGCTTTTATATAGCATGGGACTGGATGCAAATGATTTGTGTTATGCCTGGGAAAAAATGTTATTGCATCCAAATCTCTTTCTTTAATATAATGAAAAGGATGAAAAGGCTTAGGGGGTATTTCTCTATGAATATAAAAAAAGTGAAGAAAGACTTTATGATCATTTTATCTGTATTGTTTTCTGTTCTTATAACCATTGGAACCCTTCTGATTATGTCAATCATGAATTCCACATCCTATCAACAATTGCAGGCTGCAAGCAACAGTATTGCAATACAGACCGCCAACGGCTTTGATTTCGCCATCACACAAATATGGGAACAAATTGACAAAACAGCTATCTATGATGATGAATTAGCCACGCTCGCCTCACAGCGCTATGAAAACAGTACAAGTGCCCGGGAAGTCTACAGCCGTCTGCGCAATATCAAGCTTGGAAGTCCTTATATCACAGCGGTCTATCTCTATTCCCGGGAAGAGAACCGATTTCTGGATGCAGACAAGGGATGCAGCTACCTGGCAGAAGACTTTCTGGATCCTATGATTCATGACGCCGTCTCTTCCTCACGTCATATTACATCTGTTACACCCCATTTGGTTCAATTTTCTACAGCAGAAGAAAGTATTCTGTGTTATACCCTGATCGTTCCGTTGTTGCACTACTCTAATCACACTGGCTTTTCTCTCTGCATCCAGGTTAATCTGGACAAGCTATGTGCAGATATCTTAAACAATGGACAAAATAGCGGAATAGAATTGTATATTTGCAATAATGAAAATATTGTACTTGCCGCTTTGACCCGTTCTGCCATCGGGGAAAAAATAGAACAATTAGAAAAGCAGTTTCCAGAACCATCCCCTCTCAGTTTGATCCTGGGACGCAAAGGAATTATGTGGGCAGGAGCATGGTCTGAAAACTTAAGCTGGCATTTTTATATACAGATGCCCTATGAAATCAAAATCCCGAAAATATTTAATACTTATGCTATTCTCTGGTTGATCTTTCTTGTAGTATTAGTCATCACCTCTATGGTATATATCCTTTTGCGCTTTATGATGCGTCCCCTTCAAAAGGCCGCCCTGGAGTTAAATGAAAAGCATTTGAAAGAGTTATTAATGGATTCCTATCTAAATGCAGATGCCGCAAATGACCTTCAGATCTTTACTGATATTTTTTCCAGAGCCATTTTTGCAGGTAATTGTCATCGACAGTCTGCACAATTTAAATGATTTCTCCCGCTCTGCCCTATCTGTGGTGGAAGAAGTAAAAAGCAACTCCGGTATAAAAGTATATCCCACATCTATAACCGGCAGCCGTATTGCCCTGATATACAATTGTAACCCCAAAAATATTGATGAAAAAACTTTTCTCCACCGTATACTGACAGGCATAGGCAACATATATCCAAAAGAAGCTTATCTGGCCCTCAGTCTGCCAAAAACAAATATAAGCCAGCTTCCTCTGGCATATAAAGAATGTGAAGAGATCCAAAACAACAAATTATATATGAAAGACCACATCCTCCATTATAAAGAGTTAACTGACAAACGAATGTCCTTCTCTTATCCGACAGAAATAGAAAAACAGTTGATCAATAACCTGCTGGTAGGCAATCAGGACGGCTGCATACTATATATGGAAAAGTTCATTGCATATGTTTTGGATAATGATGCTATTTTTTCAGATAATCAGATTACAAACGCAGTCTATCAGATGCAAAATGCAATCCTCAAGCGAATGTCTTCCCTGCCTGTATCTGTAAATACCACTTCTCTGGCAACATTGCGGGAACAGTCATCAAAGGATGAGATAAAAGACTTTTTAATGGAATTCATCTCTTATTTGTCCGACAAGATAGCTCGTAAAAACGAAAAGGCTGAAAATTTAATTGACCAGTCCATCATGGAATATATTGATTCCCATCTCATGTATGAAGACTTTAACCTCAATCAGATTTCGTATCAGTTTAATCTAAACAGAAATTATCTGGCAAAACTGATTAAGGAAAAGACCGGACAGAACTTTAATGAATATGTCAATCAGAAAAAAATTGCCATCGCAAAAGATCTTTTGCTTTCCACAAAACTTAATATAGAAGAAATCGCTCACCGTACAGGCTTTAGTTACTCTCATTACTTCATCAAGATATTCAAAAGCAGGGAGGGTATCACTCCAGGACAATATAGAGAAACCTTTTCCAGTGGCAATAATGCATAATGATAACAACTATATGCAATGCGCAATATCCCTGTTATCCCATCCCATTATTTGTATTTACAGTCATGTCACCCCTGGGGATAATAGAGCCATCAAAGCCATTGAGCAGAAAGAGAGTGAAAATCTATGAGAAAGCAAAACAATCAAAAACACAGGAAACGAATAACTGCCGCTATTTGTATGTGTATGGGCATGGTATCGGCACTTGTCGGATGCGGGAGTTCAGCAGGTGAAAATAAAAGTGGTGACCTGCCGGTCATTACAATATTTAATCGTGTGAATCCTGATGTTGTGATTGAAGACAACCCCCTTATAAAGCTTCTTGGAGAAAAGGTTGGCGTTACAATTGAGTATAATGCGCCACCTATCAACAATTATGACGAAAAGCTGCAAATCACTATGGCCTCTGAGACATTGCCGGATATCATCTATAACTGGCATGCCGCCGACAGCTACTTTGAGTCCTGGGCTAAAGATGGACTTCTGGCAGAGCTTGACGACAAGATACAGAATTATCCTAACATAATGGCTGCTGTCTCAGATGAATGCTGGGAAGCCGTTCGTTCTACCAATACCGGCAAGCTGCATGCAATTCCCAAACCAAACGTCGATAACCACTGGGGCATTATTATTAACCAGGAATGGCTTGACAACCTTGGACTCAGCCTTCCTACTACACTAGAAGAGTTCAAAGACGTCTGCCATGCATTTACCTATGATGATCCGGATGGGAACGGAAAAGATGATACCTATGCATTATCATTTCAAAAGGGACTGGCACTGACAGCTTTCCAGGCAACTTTTGGGCTTTCCGAGAATCGGGATTTTGATGGAAATTACAAAATCACTCAAAAGAAAAGCGGTTATATACCTTATCTGACCTATATAAGAGAGTTATATGCAGATGGAGTAATAGATCCGGAATTTATTACCAACGAACGCGGCACAGATCAGGAAAAACTCTTCTCCGGAAAAGCCGGTATTGTTTTGGATCATCAGAACGGCGTACTGAGTTATCTTTCAAAGGATCCCGATGCCTGTGAAAAATATACCTATATTGGACCGCTCAAGCAGCCAGGAGGAGAAAGTGTCTGTTATGTCACTCCCTCCTTTTGGGGAATGTGGATGATCTCTGCTGATGCAGATGTGGATCAGTGCCTAAAGCTCATTGATTATGCCATGTCCGATGAAGGATTCCAGCTTCTGGGCGTTGGTACTGAGGAATATTACAATTCCTACGATCTCGAATCCCGGCAGATCGATCAGACAGCCGAACAGTCTGCAAATGCCGCTAAAGTGACCAGTAGTTATTTAACCTTTGCTTATGCCAAGGATGGAACTGCCCCCTTCATTGAAAACGCAACTACACCGGAGCGTATTGATAAATTTTACAAAGATTTCAACGCCATGAAAGAATCCACTACTATTATAAGGGTTCCTGCTGTTAAAGCTTCCATGTATACCACCTTTACAACAGACAACCCGGATCTGGTCACAAAACGAGAAGAATATGAAGTAAAATATGTTGTCGGAGAAATTGATGAAGCTGAATTTACACAATTTTTGGAGGATGAATATTTCCCTGCTGTTGAAGCAATGGAGGCGGAATATATCCAGTGGCTGGAAGAATATGAGTCTAAAAACTAAAATGCGGATGAAATCGCCATTTCCTGCGGCTGCACTCAGGGGAAACACCGCCTAATGTGGAGGGCCTGGCCAGAAAGCACACGCTTCCTGTCAGGCCCTCCAGGAACTTTGCCCGCCAGCAAAGGTTCCAGGTACCAGTCAGCTTTACATACCGATTTTCAAAGTCCTTAACTAACTGACATTGCCCATGAAAAGTAACGGCACCGGCAACCTTTGCCGGATACATTTTCCATGGCAGCATGTTTAGTGAAGATTCCGACTATGCAGTATTATAAGCCGATCTGCGGCATTATCACCTGAAACTTGCAGAGAAACAGGCGGGAGAGGGGCAGCTCAATATCGGCCAGCCCACTGTTCATCCTCCGAATCTCGGTATGCCTCCGCCAAAATATACCGCAGCTCTTCCAGAGTATACCGCCCCCTGTTCTCCAGCCCCAGGAATTCCGGACGGGCCGGATACGTTATAAACATGTCTCCCCCTTCTCTGCATCTGGCCCAGACGAACACTGTATATAACCTGGTAGACTGCGTAATGATATAATCTTCATAGTCAATTCCCGCCAGGTCCTCTTCAATGATATCATATGTCAGTCCGTTGAACTGACTGGGAACCATGTCACCCCCGTAAACGGAAGCTCCCCATTGTGGCATACCATTTTCATCCAGTGTATAGACAGCATATGCGCCATCCTCTTTCGGGCCGTCGATGCCCCTGCCAGAACCGGGAACCACATATATCGTTTCCTCCGTCAGGACCTGGCTGAAATCTGACATATCCTCCGCCAGAAACCACTGGTTGTCAAGTGTTCTATATACCTTCATCACTCCGGGTACCCCGTCAAAAACGGACTTCGCCTCCTCTGAAAATTCCGGCGTAAATTCCTCCCGACGCTCCTCCAGAAGCGAAGAATCCCCGCTTCCCCAAAAGCTGCCATTCCCCTGCCCGCCGTTACGGTCCGCCTGCTCTGAAAGAAGCCTCCTTCCCGTTCCCAGCGCCAGCACCAGACAAAGTGCTGATACAAGCACCGGCACACACCGTTTCAGCCATGCCGCCTCTCTTCGATTCCGCGTTACTGTCTGTCCTTGATTCAGCCCTGCTGTCTGCTCTCCATGTCGTCTTACTGTCTGCCCTCGATTCAACTTTAAAGTCTGCTTTGGTCTTACTTCCTGCCCTTGATTCAGCTTTACCGCCTGCGCTTCTTCCACAAATTCATCTCTCACATTGGTAATAGCGGCATACAACTTTTTTGCACCTGCTTCTCTCATAATGTGTAGCCCTCCTGTTCCAGTCTGAATTTCAGCTTCAGCCTGAGCTGATACATCTGCTTTGCAAGCTTTCCCCGGGTCACACCCCATTCCTTTGCAAGCTCCTTTATGGTTTCGCCGTTCCAGTAGCGCCTCATAAAAAGGACGCGGTCAGTTTGAGCAAGATCATCCAGCCACCCGTTGATTATTTCCGTCAGTTCTTTTTCTTCTATTTCATGCTCTACGGTCCGGGGCGACGGAATACAGTCCTCCAGCTCCCCCAGAAGCTGTGTCATTCCGTGATACCGCTTTTGCCGGTGATTTTTATTCCACAGATTAATTGCAATATTGCGCACCACTCTGCCCAGCCAGGCGCCGAACCGGTCCGGTCTCTGGGGCGGTATGGCGTTCCATGCCTGCAGATAAGTATCGTTTACACATTCCTCCGCGTCTGCGTCTGCAGACAGTATATTTCGTGCAATTTTGTGGCAGAATGCGCCGTATTTTAATGCCGTTTCTGAAATTGCCGCTTCATCACGCTGGAAATACAGCTCCAGAATATGCATATCCTCCATTCCCCTCCTCCTTCCCTCACGGGAGCCCTTTCCGTGTCCCTCATTTATAAAGACAGGATTCCGGAACAAATATTCCTGTCCGCTTCTAAAATTTTTTATCCTGGTTGATTTTTTCTTTTCAACTTAAACCTGAATGTATTGTAAACCAGAACTGTCTTGTCTACAATAGAATTACAGCGCTGATAACATTATGGAGGTACTTACTATGAAAGATCTGGAAATGAACCTGAAGAAAACCTGAATGAACAGAGAACTTTTTATCCTGGAAGCAGTATACACGAACGGGCTGACCCATATTCCCGTGACACGTTTCGTGAACGATATGGTCCGTGACAACAGGCTGAATATTTATGTGAACCCACCCTTTATCGGGATCTCCTTCAACTGGGATAAAATAGAAGTGAATCATGAAAATTTCCCCAGCAGCACTGCCTGTGACACCCCGAAATATCTGACTTTAATCTATCTGAATTCCCATGGAATTCATGTCATCAACTGCCCGGAAAATGATGCGCTCTGTTACGAAAACAATCACACACAACTCCGGCTTTGGGACCATACAAAATGCATCCTGCAAAAGGTCGTACCCCTGTCCTAGAAAGAAGGGATGGGCTTCTCCGATGCTTCTCCGATGCATTGCCACTATCATCTGATATTTCCGATAGTGGTCTACGATAAAGATTCACACGAAACATATCGTCAAAAATCTGAATCTCAGGACTTGGAAGTCCATACCGTTCGGCCGCCTGTTTTATTAGCCATCTTGATGCCAAAACCCTGCAGGTCCTCTAAAGTAGCTTTCCACGCAAAAAGGGTTCCGAAGAAATCTCCGAAACCCTTGAATTTTACTGTAATTTTATGGATTACACTACTCGGGCACGGCCCGCATGCCGCAAACTTTCCATTGCGGCCCTGCGCATAAAAGGCTTCAATACCGTATCGTTATGGATATCTCCTCTCCTTTGGCAAAGTGATACCTGACAGAGTTCTTTTCCATTGGAACAGACCTGCCGTTGATCTCAAAAACCTTTGCTTTCTCAGGACATCTCAGGGTAAGGCTCTGTTCCCGGAAGGAAAGCAGCTTCGCCGTAACGCCCTCTTCCGTCCACTCCATCTCCTTCAGTTTTGCCCAGGTGTACAGCCAGATTCCATATATTTTTCCGGTCCGATAATACTCCGGCAGCGTCGGAAGGAATTCCACCACGCCGGGACGGGAGAAGATGCACATCTCCAGCAGAATCGCAGGCATGGCTCCCTGCAGATCCGGGAACTGGCCTCTGTAGGGGAAGTGGGCGGTGGACAGATTACAGCGGACAAACCCGTGACAGATCAGCTGTGACAGATTCTGCTCCAGTTCCTCCATATCTTTCAGTCGTATGGCGCATAACGCGCGGTGAATGATGCCATGGGCGGAATCATCCTGCTGCCCCCGTTTCCTGTTGGAGATTCGGATGGCCTCCGCGATCTCAGGCTCTGTGTCGGGGAATACCGCTCTGCCTGGCCACAGATCATAATGATGGGAAACATGGCGATGATTGTAGTTTTCCTCGATTGCAGGCCAGGCCCATTCCTTTAATCCGCCTTCCTCGTCAAGCACATAGTCGGGAAGGGATTCCAGCTGTTCCTGCCAGTGAGCCATGTTCTCCTGCTCTATGCCCAGCACATCGCAGGCATCTATCAGATTGGTCAGCACCTCCCGGCAGATGGCGATATCCATCACGGAGTTGATTCTGGTAGGGTTGATGCTCCTGCAGGTAACCGTCATATAGTCCGGATTCGGGGTGGGATCCTCCGGTGAGAAGGAAGGACAGAAGATTACCTTTCCTCTCTCGTCCCGGTCGCAGGCATAATCCTCAAAGAAAAGGGCGATTTCCTTCAGAGCCGGCACCACCCGGGTCCGCAGGAACTCCCTGTCATCCGTACACAGATAATAGCCCCAGAATTCATTGTAAATCCAGCCCAGGCACCCGGTCCAGCAGTAATGGGGGTAAGTCCGGGAAAAATGATAATACAATCCAGAATCATAATCACAATGCACGCTGGCAAGCAATCCCCTGGCTCCGAAGAGCAATTTCGCATTGGTGCGGAAATCATCGAACTTTGTCTCGTAATAGCGGAAATAAGTATCCATCTCTTCAAACAGACCGGTGTTATTTCCCGCACATACCTGAAGATTGGTGTTGATATTGTGCTGTCCCCACATGGGCGGAAGCTTGCCTGTGTCAATAATCTGGTAGAAGCGGCCCATGTCAAAAAGCTTGTTCATCAGCATGGGATCCAGTTCGTTCACACTGTGGCAGCGTTTCAGCAGTTCCTCTCCGGAAAGGACATAACTTTCCGGATCCCCCAGCTCCAGACCGGAAAACTGCATACGCTCCCCCAGCCTTGCCCCATTGGACTCCACAAAGGAATCAAAATCCGGCACAACCTGCAGAAAATCTTCCGTCACCGAATCCGCGCACGCAAACTGGAAATTCTCCTCAAACCGGACGGTTTTGCTTAAGATCAGAAGGCTGTCCGCCCCCGTCACCCGGATTCCATTGTCTATCACTTCGCAGCTGCCTCCCTGCCGCACAAAACGAATCACAGAAACGTACCCCTTTTGTCCATACTCGGGATTGTATGCAAAAGCCAGCTGAAACAGGTCTGCACTTTTTTTCAGAATGTCAGTTGACCCCTGCATGGCAGGATTGCCAAAGCGGTCCTTCTTTTCCGGATAATGGAAATCAATCTTCACATCCAGCATTCCTCCGGGGGCCGTAAGCCTGGTGGCGGTAAAATCCCCGTCGTATACAGCAAGAGATTCACTCTCATAGACTCCACATGCATTCTCCCAGTGGGCCGTCACCTTTCCCGACAACAGGTCCAGCCAACGCAGATAATTGTGGGTGTCGGGTCTCTCCGGCTGTGTGAGGATCAGGTGAAAGGCCTTATGTACATGCAGACTTGCCATGGGATAGACAATCTTTGCATCCAGATTCATATACTTATCATGTCCCGCCTCTCTCTGGGCCTGATCTATCAGCCTGTCAGCCAGCTCCGGTTTGCCTTCCATCACATACCTGCGTATATCTGCCATATAAGGCCGCAAGTCCGGCACATCAGGGGTCTTTGCCCATTTGGGCTCATACAGAAGCTCCTGTGTCACCACAATTTTGTCATGGTAAGGCCCTCCGGCAATGTCCATGCGATGGGACCCGTTTCCGGTATAAAAATAATCGGATTCTTCTGCTGCCGGCTTGATAGAGCAGACGCTTCTCTCGGAAAGTATCCCATAACGCTTTTCAACCGGCATAAATTCGTATTCATAAGAAAAAGGTATTGTTTTCATTTTCTGCTCCTGACTGAAATTATTTATTATAAGACGGCATCCTCATACTGCTGTATGTGAGCGTATGGCTTATGCCGCCCCGGAATTTTTCCCGGTCGAAATCTTCTTGATCCACTTTCCGCCTCTGAGCCGGAAGACGCACCACACTGTCTTGGCGATCTGGTCGAACTTCAGACAGGTATAGATCCAGAAAGCGGGCAGCCCCAGCACAAAACCGGCCAGAAGACCCATGGGAATGGACAGCACCCACAGAAAAATATTGTCTGCCAGCATCAGCATCTTCGTATCCCCGCCGCCTCTCAGCACACCCTTTGTCATAATGCTGTTAGTGGACTGGAAAATCATGATAAATCCGATGGCCTCCATCAGCTGTGCGGCCACTCCCGCCGTCTCTGCGGACACATTGTAAGCGCTGATCACAGGCCCGCTGATAATGGTAATCACCAGAGCGGCAAACAATCCCAGACTCAGGCCAAGCCCCATAAAGGCATATCCCTGGTTCAGCGCCTTCTCCCGTTCTCCCTCTCCCAGTGTCTGCCCGGTGACAATGGCGCCTGCCTGGGCCACACCCTGGGTCAGCACATTGCTCATCTGCTGGGTAACGCTGGTAATGGCATTGGCCGCCACAAATGCCACACCCAGATGGCCCACTACCATGGCCACTGTGTTGTTGCCGATGGCGAGAATACCATCGCTGACAAGAACCGGAATGCTGATTTTTACGTACTCTCCTATCAGATCTCCTGTCTTCATCCCCAGATGTTTTATGCGGAAGCCGATGGCTTTGTCCTTGAAGAACAGATAACCGCAGATCATGCCTGCCTCGAATACCCTGGCGATCAGCGTTCCCAGGGCTGCGCCCGCAATGCCCATCCGCGGCATTCCCAGCTTGCCGAAGATAAAGGCATAATTGGCAGCAATATTCACAAAAAACGCTCCAATGGACACATACAGCGGCATCCGCACCTGACCCACACTGCGCAGGACAATGGTGCAGACAAGGGACAGGCCCAGGAAGAAATAAGTAATAATGGAATATCTGAAATAAATCGCCCCCAGAGAGATAATCGACTCTTCTGTGGTATACATACTCATGATGGTATCGGGTATTGCAATAGTAGCAATGGCAAATAAAAACGCCAGCCCCAGTGTAAGCCGCACCATAATACAGATAGTCTTTTTCAGCGCCTGGGCCGACTTCTCCGGTTCGCTTTCCCTCATTCCCCAGTATCTGGACACCATCACCGATGCCCCCATTCCCAGACCCATACAGAAAATATGATAGATATTGATAAACTGGTTGGCCAGTGAAGTGGCGGAAAGCTCCACCTCTCCCAAAGTTCCCACCATGATAGTATCCAGCATATTCACTCCGATGGTAATCAGACTCTGGAGGGCAATGGGCAATGCCAGCGTCACTACCTTCAGATAAAACGCTTTGTCTCCGGAAAACAGCTTCTTAATAATCTTCATTCCATTTACTCCGTTCTTCTTAAATTTCCACATATAATACACAATGGCGGCAGGACAGTGCACGCCGGCTTTTATTCTGCCAACACAGAATCATTTTATCACAGTTCAGACAAAACGCTGAACTGTTACGATACACTTTTAAAACATTTTCAGAAATTCCCGCAGGCATCTCCGCCACACGGTCCACTCATGATACCCCGGACAGCTGTAGGATACATAGGGGATTCCCTTTTCCTTAAACTCCTCAAACTGCTTCGCGAGTGTCGTCACAATCTTTTCTTCCTGCTCTCCGTAACCGAAAAACAGCAGCTTTACGCGTTCCTTAAATGCCTCCGGGTCCTCAAAAGCCTTCATGTAATCCTCTTTCGCATACCAGCGCCTCTCCGGCGTGCCGCTGAAGATACCGATATAGGGGAACATTCCCAGGTGGTTCAATGTGGTCATCACGGTCTGGTAGCTTCCCATGGACAGTCCGGCCATGCCGCGTTTTTCAGGGTCCACAGAATATTTTTTCTCAATAAAGGGCATACAGTCCTGCAGCAGCATACTGTCAAAATCTCCGGCCAGAAAATCCTCCGGCTCCGGCGCCAGGCAATACAGGCAGTTCATGACAATCAGCAACTCCGGACATTCTCCTGCGGCAATCAGGTTATCCGCGATCAGATTAGCCTTTCCCTGCCATACCCATCCGCTCTCGCTCTCTCCGCCGCCATGCTGCAGATAGAGCACCGGATACTTTTTCGTCCCGTCCTTCCCGTATCCCGGCGGTGTATAGACATAACAGGCTCTGGTGCGGCCGGTGACGCTGCTGGGAAAATACTCCAGACGCACCTCTCCGTGCGGCACATCCTTCAGAAAATAGAAATCTTCGTCCCCTTCTTTCTCAAAGAAATTTACCGCCTTGTGCGCACCGTAACCCACCGGCGCCTGTGGATTTATCACATTTACTCCGTCGCAAAAATACTCATGATAATGAAATCCGGCCGGAATTCCGGACAGCGTAACTCTGAAATATCCCTTTTCATCCTTCACCATGGAACGGTGTTCTCCCGTCATGGCGCTGTTGCCGAATCCGGCCACTTCCATGGTCTTCGCCTCCGGCGCATAAAAACAGAATGTCACGTCTCCGTTCTCTTCTACTCTGACTCCCGGTTCCTCTTCGAAATGCCTGGGCCCGATTCCCTCGGTTCCCTTGTGCAGCCGCATCTGCAGATATGCGGGGTCAAAAAAGACTGCATGGCTCTCCAGTGCTTCGTTTCTCTTATTTTGCATATATTATTTCTCCTGATTATAGTTCCGTCATAAAATGCCCATGCCCCTGAGGGGGAGTAATTTTCACCTGCACAGTTCGCATCTGAAAATTCTCCCGGGCTTGTTCATTTTATGACTGTTTTTAGTCGCTACGCGACGGCACTAAAGTGTAAAGTCCCTTTATGCGCATGTCCTTCGCGCATTGCGCACAACCTTATGAGAGAAACTTTCTCTCGAAAGAGCACTCATGAAAGTTTCTCTCGTGCGCCTTCGTGACTTTACTGTTCTATTTTAGTTCCGTCATAAAATGCCCTTGCCCCTGAGGGGGAGTAATTTTCACCTGCACAGTTCGCATCTGAAAATCCTCCCGGGCTTGTTCATTTTATGACTGTTTTTATTGTCGCTGCGCGAAACCTACTTGCCCTCAATCATCTCCCCGATCTGCTCGATGATCAGCTTGATGAAGTCGGATTCCTGGTTGGTGCGCACCACAGGGCCGTCTCCGGTGAAGAGCATTTCCGTTCTGTGCGCCTCGGTATAGCTGTCCCAGTACGGCATGTCTGTGCCGTCCGCATCCTTCCCGTTCGGATCTCCCGTGCTGATGAAATTGGCCCAGTAGTTGCACATCTGTCTGGCCAGATCGTAATGTCTGCCCACAAAAGGTCTCCAGCATTTAGCCAGGGATTCAAAAAAGAACCACAAATCCACCGAATGGAAGGTACCCGGATTGTCCCAGCCCGGAATATCCGGCTGGAAGCTGTAATAATAGTTCTTTCTGGGTTTGTCGCCTTTTTCATTGGCCAGGAATTCGCTTCTCACCGTACAGCTGATACCGCTTACCGGTGCATATCCGCTTTCCGTCTTCACATGTGCCTCCGGACAGGCCAGGAATCTCTCCGCCCGCTCTCCCAGCAATTCTTCGGCCATTTTCTTCATTTCCTCTTCATTTGCCGCGGGAATCTCATTGTGGAATTCATCTCCCGTATGTCCTGCCATCACGCTTACATCCACACATTTACCCGCCGCATACAGCACAAGGGGATCTCCCACACAGAAGCAGTTATCCAGCACGGTGAACATGGCCGGATGCTCTCTGGTGTATTCTTCATAGCGGTCACGGATAAAGGCTGCGTCCAGTTTTCGAGCTTCCTCCAACGTCTTTACGCCCAGGAAATCGAAGAACGCCGCGCCGTTCTTCTCCGCGCTCTCCAGCTTCTCCGGATTTCCGATTCCACCCTTTCTGTAGGGGCTCCTTATCATGGCGCTCATGATGATCGCCTTCTGGAAAAGTCCTTCATTGTCCCGGCAGGCCATCTGAGACAGCACACTTCCGCCGCCTGCCGACTGCCCCGCAATGGTGATGTTCTTCGGGTCGCCGCCGAAGGCCGCAATATTGCGCACTACCCACTTTAATCCCGCCTGCTGATCCAGACTTCCGAAATTAGAGGGCGCTTCCGGCTGTTCCTTTGTCAGCTGAGGATGGGCAATGTAGCCGAAGGCATTGACACGGTAATTGATGGACACCACCACGATTCCTCTTCTGGCCAGACGCTCTCCGTCGAATTCCATCTCCGCAGGATAACCGCACTGAAGGCCTCCGCCGAAGAACCATACCAGCACCGGACGATTTTCATCCGCGGCTTTTGCACCAGTCCACACATTCAGGTACAGACAGTCTTCATCCATGTCAATCTCCGGGTCCACATGCCATTCTCTGCAGTAAATATCGTCTCCCAGCCCCGGAATGCTCTGCATTGAAATAGGAGCAAAGCGATAGGCTTCTCTTACGCCTTCCCAGTCCGCCGCAGGCTGGGGCGCTCTCCATCTGTTCTCTCCCACGGGAGGAGCCGCGAAAGGAATTCCCTTGAAAGCCGTGATTCTGGGATCCGCCGCCTCTATTCCCCGCACCATTCCATTTTCTGTCTTTACTGTTCTAAGCATGAAAATACCTCCTGAATTATAGTTCCGTCTCCAAAGATCACATGCCCCTGTAGGGGAGCAATATTCAGCTGCATAGAGCGCATCTGAATATTCTCCCGGGCATGGAATCTTTAAGACTGTGTTATAGTCGCTGCGCCACAGCTCTAAAGGGTAAAGTCTCTTCGGCACACACCTCAGGAGAGAAACTTTCCTGAGAAAGTTCACTCATGAAAGTTTCTCTCGTGCGCCTTCGACTCTTTACCTTCTTCATTTTTACTTCCGTCTCCAAAGATCACATGCCCCTGTAGGGGAGCAATATTCAGCTGCATAGAGCGCATCTGAATATTCTCCCGGGCATGGAATCTTTAAGACTGTGTTATAGTCGCTGCGCGACAGCTCTAAATACTGTTTCCTGTTACTGTTCACTTCCCATCTTTCTCGGGTCAATGTGATAGATTTCGTTCTCCTTCAGTTCCCTGAAGGGGCCGGGAAGCACTCTGCCGCTGTCTTTCGCCGCTTCCGTTCCCAGGAAGTCCTCCGTCCAGATCACCTGTCGGCCGACTTTCGACTTCTGTTCCAGTTCAGTGACATCCACAGTCCCCACGTCCTGGGCATGTCTCACAAATTTCCTCCGCTCCAGCTCTTCCGGCATTCCGAACAGTGCCTGCCCGGCTTCCCTGAAAGTGAGTGTATACTGTTCCGTATCAACTTCGATGTCAAACCATCCCTCCTGCCCGGTGAGGTCAAATCCCTCAAATTCCTGCCAGGCCGGCAGATTCAGGCATACTTCCGGTTCCGGATAAATCACTCTCAGATAACCGCCCATCAGCTTCACATACAGATTGCCCTCGGATGTATTGTCCCTGGTGGGGAATTTGATGGCCGCTTCTTTACAGTCATAGAAAATATTCCCGGCCAGAACCGCATCTCTGGAGGTTCCGCCCCGCTCCAGCCCGTGCATGCGGAAGCCCACCGGTTTGGCAAAATATCCCGCACTCCTGCATTTTCCGATGAGATTGTTCACCACGCACATCCGGTCCGTACCTTCGCCGTAAACGGCATATCCGTTGACGACGCTGTTCTCCGTCAGCTTATACCAGCCCGAAGACCCCGGTTCCGCCGGAATCTCATTGGGATTGAATCTTCCCTCCACATTCCAGAAGATATTATGGTCGATCAGGTTTACGCCTTCTCTGGTACACTCAATGAACACCGCTTCCCTCTGTTCGATTCCATTCAGGAACAGATTTCTGGTGAGGCGATTATTCTCATTGCCGCAGTCCAGCCAGATATGATCCGCACGAAAAGTGTCCCGGAAAATGTTACGCCGAAACAGGCCGTTTCTGCTGTTGTGCAGCTTCATCCCGCCTGCCTCCCAGGAGAGTTCCATGCGCTGCCAGCCGGTTCCCACAATCAGATTGTCCTCCACCAGCATATTCTCCGCGTGCAGGCCCGCAATACCGCACACTCCTGCATCCTTAATCGTACATCTGCGGATGACGCTGTTTCCCACAATCTGTTCCGGATTAAAATCATGATGCCAGCATTCGTTCCCCACGTCAATGGCCACCGCATTGGACCAGTCAATCACACAGTCCTCGATAATCCAGTGATGTCCCCTGTAACAGGACAACGCCCCTCTCTGAGGCACCGGTGCTCCGGTAGCCGCATGGGCGAAAGTGATTCCCTTTACCTTAATGTAAGGTAAAAAGGGCTCTTCCGGCGCAAAGCACTGTTCTCTGCAGGTAAGCTCAATGACATGGTCCGCCGGGTTGCCGTCCCCGGGCAGCCTGAAATGAACAGTCTGGCCGTTGGCCTCCACCCAGTAGCTTCCGTCCTGACGGGACATATGATTGTACAGACTCACCTGCTGCAGAGGCTTCCCGTCACAGAAAACCATCCCTCTCCGATTCAGGTAGGTGGTCATGTCAGTCTTGTCGTATTCTATGAACAGTCTGTCGTGAAGAATGTTCACTGCACAGAAGGGATTGTAACCCCGGAACATATCCGGGTCCAGCCTGTGCTGCCAGATACGCATTCCGGAAGCGACAGGCTGTCCGGGAAATCCGCCGATGCGCCAGCCCTTGCTTTCCGTAAAATCCCGCACCTGTTCAGAGGCTTTTACAATGACTTCTCCGTCGCCGAACGCCTCGTAGCTGATCATCTTGTCAGGGGATTCTCCACCCCTTCTGGGTCTGACCCATTCTCTGTAGGTACCGCCGTGAATCAACACGCGGGTTCCGGGTTCTGCCGCTTCCGCCGCTTCCTGGATGGAAAGAAAGGGACAGGCAGCACTGCCGTCCCCTTCTTCCTTTTTCCCGCGGGTACCATCCACATGAATTTCTCTTACAAAATCATTTTCCTTCTCCCAGAACGGAAATTCTGTTCCGTCCGGAAGCAACGCTGTGGTATCCACTTTCATTGTCATAATTTTTTCCTGTTCTGCAGATATCCTTCCGGCATTCCTGTACTTTCAGATATCCTGTACCTGTATGCCGCCGTATCTGCTGTCAGCTTTTTTGACTCCAGATTCTGTTTCTTCCATTTCGTTCTTTATGCCTTCTTTAACAGCAGCACATTCCAGGACAGAGGTTTCACATGAGTCTTCAGCACGCCGTTTTCAAATACGCCGCCCTCATTGGCCACAGGTTTGATGACATCCGGCTCCTCGAAGGTATTCCGGACATCCAGATCTGTAGTGCACATTTCCTGATGTCCCACAAATGTATAGTTCTCAAAGCCCTTTACATCCAGGGTCAGAGGATACTCATTCTCTTCGCTGCGGTTGATGACAAACACTGCCAGCTGCTCTTTCTCCTTATCCCAGGCGGACGCGGCGTCAATGTAGTTCATGCCTTCCTTGCCGGTGTACTGTGAAGTATCGTCGATGGCATAGCCGGGCATATCAAAGGTTTCGCTTTCCACTGCGGTCCGCATGGAAGTTCCTCTTGCATATTCCATCATCTGGCAGTAAGCATAGTGAGAAGCCGACTTCCAGACATGGTCATGGTTGGATGAGCAAAGCGCACCAAGTCCGCCTGTCATACAGCCGATCTTCACTCTGTCCGCATGACGCAGGAATGCAAGCTGAATGGACAGCATGGACAGCATCTGCAGCAGATCTCCACCCGGTCTGAAACGGTCTTCCATCTTGTCAGGATCATGCAGGATATACTTCCTCTCCGGATCAAATCTGTAATGGGCACGAATCATATTGTGATAGCCATATCCCGGATGCAGCGGTGTGTTGGGGCGCATCATTGCTCCATACTCGTCGAAGGAAAGCATGATCTTCTTCGGGGAACGGCATTTCGCACCAATCAGGTCGCAGAGTGCTACCTCCGTATTGATAAAGTCCTCATAGTAAGCGGAACCGCCCAACAGAGCCTTTATATCTCCGGGAGGTGCGCTGTGATAATGATGCATGGAAAGATAATCCACGGAATCATAGCATTCCTGAAGCACGGTTTCCTCCCACTGAGGATAGTGGTCCATAAAGGAAGCCGAGGATGCGCAGACTGCAGTCTCAATCCGTCCGTCAATCCACTTGATTGCCTTCGACACTTCGTTTGCACGCACGCCGTATCCTCTGGGATCTTTATCCCAGGAACCCAGCTGCCAGGGGCCGTCCATCTCATTGCCCAGATACCAGGTCTTTACATCATAAGGTTTCTCATGTCCGTTCTTCCGGCGCAGATCTGACCACCAGGTTCCGCCTTCATGATTGGTGTATTCCACGATATCCATGGCATCGCGCATGTCGCCGGTGCCCAGGTTGATGGTGTAGAGAGGCTCTGCCTCCACTTTCTCCGCCCACTGCAGATACTCGTCATGCCCTACTTCATTGGTAATGTACTGATGCCATGCGGGGTCAAGTCTTACTTTTCTCTCTTCCTTCGGTCCTATGGAATCTTTCCAGCTCCATGCGGATACGAAATTACCGCCGGGCAGACGTACTGCGGGCATATCCGTCGCTTTCAGCGCGTCGATAAAGTCGCGCCGGAATCCCTGCTCGTCAGCCGTGGGGTGTTTGGGATTGAACATGGTACCGTTTACCATGGAACCGATGGGCTCCAGGAAAGTACT
Organism: Acetatifactor muris; assembly: GCF_024623325.1. Classification (GTDB taxonomy): domain Bacteria; phylum Bacillota; class Clostridia; order Lachnospirales; family Lachnospiraceae; genus Acetatifactor; species Acetatifactor muris. Next base: position 73,625 of record NZ_JANJZD010000004.1, on the reverse strand, counting down.
GAACAATCTCGGAGAGATTTCTCCGGTCTCGTAGGAAGGGTGAACCGTAATTTTTGCTTCTCTTGCCATTTTCTGTCCTCTCTTTCTGTATTCGTTTTTTGCAGTATTTAGTTTTATTTTAAATGAGCCATAATCTGCTCAGCTCAACTAAATCATTCACCTGAATTATCAGGCCTTAAAAAGTCTTCTCAGGAAATCATTTGCACAATGTCTCCAGAACGTCCAGTCATGATAGCCGTATCCCTCAAAAGGCACAATGGGAACACCTGCCGCCAGAACGGTCTCCTCGTTCTTCTTCGTACTTTCAAAGCTGGACTCTTCCGTTCCGCAGGCCACGAACAGCAGTTTAAACCGCTTTGCAAATTCCTCCGGATCCAGCAGAATGTGACTGTAATCCACCTCTTCATTCTGAATGATCAGTCCACCGGAGAAAATGCCGGCCCACTCGAACAGCTCCGGATGCGCATAGACACATTTCTGGGTCTGCATGCCGCCCATGGACAATCCCGCCATGGCTCTGTGGGCCTTGTCGGCAATCGTCCTGTAGGTATTGTCAATATAAGGAATGCCGCTACTCACCAGTTCTTCCGTGAAAGCACTCATGGACGGATGGTAGGCGCCGTTTTCCGGGAATGCATACCCTGTGTTCATGACCACAATCATCTCTTCCATCTCGCCTGCGGCAATGAGATTGTCCGCCAGATTGGCAAGCTTGCCCTGCCATACCCATCCTGCCTCGTTCTCTCCGCCGCCGTGCTGCAGATAAAGCACAGGATATCTGCGCTCAGGCTCCTTCTCGTAAGAAGCCGGCGTATATACATAGCAGAGTTTTGTGCGTCCTGTCTCCTTCGAAGGATAGTAATTCAGATGTACGGTTCCGTGAGGCGTCTGTCTGATTCTGTACTCCTCGAAGTCCTCTTCGGGCATTTCCAGATAGTTGATTGCCCGGAATCCGCCGTACCCTACCGGCGCATTGCTGTCCAGTACATCCACGCCGTTTACTTTGATGCCATAGTAATGGAACCCTTTCTCGATTCCCGTCACTTCACAGCTCCACCAGTCTTCCTCGGCTTTCTCCATGGCAAAACAGCCCATTCCCCAGATGTCTACTTCCACGGTCTTCGCACCCTGGGCACGAATCCAGAATCTGGCTTTGCCGCCTGCCACATCCGTCACTTCCGCTCCGCAGTGTTCGTCCTTGTATTTCCCTGCGGGTCTTCCTTTTTCATCCACAGCGCGGATCAGTCCCTTGTAGATAGGGTCGAACATCAGAATATGCTCTGCAAAAGTCTGACGATCCAGCTGCTCCTTTGTAAGAGTACACTCTTCATATGTAAAATCCGCTTCTCCCTGATCTCCTCTGTCCTCGCCCTGGAAAATCAGCTCTGCGAAATCCTTCAGACTTGCTCTCCATACATGCCACTCATGATATCCGGGATAGCTTCTCTGTCCTCCGGCCACCCCAAGCGCCTGAAAACGGTCTGTATATACCTTCTGTCTTTCGGCCAGACCCTGTTCTCCGATTCCGCCGGTCATGAACACTGTCTCCATGGGATATTTCTCATGCTGGCTTAAAATCTGTTCTGTCTCTCCGTCCCGCATACCGGAAAACACACCCAGATGCGCGAACAGGTGCTGGAACCGCGCCACAAACTGCGTGGCCTGTGCGGACCCCAGAGACAGTCCCGCCATGGCCCTGTTGCTTCTTCCCTTTGCCGTGCGGTAATTACTCTCAATAAACGGAATTACATTTTCTGTAATCTCCCGTCCGAAATCGCCGGGATAAAATACGGGATCTTCATCCTTCAGGAAAGCATAACCGCTGCACATCACCACGATCATTTCCTTACATTTTCCCTCTGCAATCAGATTATCCAGGATAAAGTTCAGCTTCCCGTTCCAGATCCAGCCTGTTTCATCCTCGCCCACTCCGTGCTGCACATAGAGCACCGGATATTTCTTCTCCGGCGCACTGCCGTAAGAAGGCGGCGTGTACACATAGCATTTCTTCACATGCTCATTCACACTGGACACATAGGTGCGCACCTGCACATCACCGTGGGGCACATCCTTCAGGAACCAGAAATCCTCGCCTTCTCTGGGTACTTCGAAGAAATTGGTGGCTCCAAAGCAGCCATAAGCCACAGGCGCCACAGGATTCGTCACCTGTACTCCGTCCACATACCAGAAATGATAATGGAATCCCGGGGCAATTCCGGATACAGTCTTCGAGAAATTACCCTCCTCATCTCTCTCCAGCCGGATTCGGTCCCTTCCCATACTTCCTCCCACGCCGGCCACTTCCACAGTCTCCGCCGAAGGCGCACGCATGGTAAATGTCACATCTTTGTTGTCTTCCAGTCTTACACCGCAGATATCATCTTTATACTTCAGCGCAACTTTTCCGTCTTTCTTCTCCATGTAAGCTGTTCTGTATATTGCATCAAAAAATAATGGATGCATTGTCAATGCCTGATTTTGTTTTGTCTGCATGATAGAGTCTCCTATTCCAGTTCCGCCTGTGCTTTGACAGTACCTTATACGGCAGAGTGATTTCCGAACGCAAGTACATGCGTCCGTAAATCCTCTGGGTACTATCTAAGCACAGGCTGTTTCCAGTTCCGCTGCCACATTCTGACACCCCCTCATGGAAGGATTTTCGGCCGCAAAAATATGCGTCCGTAAATCCTTCCGGGTGTCATTCATGTGGACTGCTGTTTCCAGTTCCGCTGCCACATAAATGGCTGCACTCTTTACCTCTCCCGATATACAAATTCGCTGAATACGGCGCTTCCTCCAGGCTCTTTCGTGGAGTACACAGTCAGGCCGAAGCGGCAGCCGCAGAAATGTTCCATACTGAATCGAAGCTGATGCTCCGGTCCGATTTTCTGCCAGCGGCTCCAGAAGCTCTTGTCCTTATAATAGAAGGAACATACATCCTTTCCTCTCGAGAAATCTGCTTCCAGCTTCAGGACAAAAGGCTTCTCCTCCACAGGCACGGCAGCCCATTCCTCCTCCGGCTTATTCTCCGGAGGGAACTTGCGGAATTCTCCCGGTTCCACAGTCCGCACCACCATCAGCAGCTCTCCGTTCCTGCGGGTCAGACCCACGAATCCAAAGCATGACTGCAGGGAACACAATCCCGCGAAGTCTCCTTCCTTCAGTCCGCTGCCGTCTATGGTGACTTCTGCAGCACAGCCGGGCATCAGCATTCTCTGGGTCAGCGTATTTCTTGCCTGCAGAAGGGAAGTGCATACCTTGTCAGTGCGCACCTGCCAGGTCCCGGCTTCTTTGTCATGACAGATCAGGGACAGATCCGGCTCATGATTGAATTCCCAGTGCGTCTTCAGCTCCGCTTTAAAGTCCTCACTGCCCACCAGCGGCGCGTAAATATATCCCGGCCTCGTGCTTTCAATGGGGAAATCCTCCGGAATCTTTCCGTCTTCCCCGAACACAGGATAATCATCCTTCCAGGTCACAGGCATGAGATAGGGCACCCTGCCCACCGCTCCGCTGTCCTGGAACTGGATTGCATACCACTTTCCATCCGGCGTATCTATGATGGGTCCCTGGGCCACGCCTCTGTTGGGCAGTCCCAGATCATCGTCCAGCACGTCTCCGCCTGTAAATTCTCCCTCCAGAGAGTCCGCCACGAAGCAGGCCTCAGTCCTTCTCCACACATCCGGTCTGGAATGAATCAGGAAGAGGTAATATTTCCCGTTTATCTTGTACAGATGACTTCCCTCGTACCCCAGGTGTGTATTGTCCTTGTCGTTCACAATGAGGCGGTGCAGTCCTCCCTCCAGAGGAGCACTGAGATCCTCTTTCAGCTGTGTCAGCCAGATTTCCTTATTCCCGTAGACAATGTAGACCTTGCCGTCATCATCGAAGAGCAGGGAACAGTCATGGAAGAATCCTTCTATGTAATGCTTCTCCCAGGGCCCCTCCGGCTGAGAAGCCGTATAGAGATAGGTCTTGTGGGTATCATTGGCCACAAAGCATACATAATAGGTGCCATTGTGATACCGCAGAGATGCCGCCCACATGCCCTTGCCATAGATGTTCTCCTCTCCTTCCAGGGTCTGCCCCGGTGTGCTGTCCAGCTTGTCATACACATAGGAGAGGTGCTCCCAGTTTCTCAGGTCATAAGAACGCAATATCTCGCATCCCGGCATAAAGTGCATGGTAGTGCTCACCATATAATAGGTATCTCCCACCCGGATTGCATCGGGGTCCGGATAATCCAGTCTCGTAATCGGATTGATTGCAGGATACTGGGTGGTACGCACATAGGAATATCCTCTGTCCGACACAATTTCCCCGGACTTCCACTCAAAGTAAATCACCCCGTTCTGCTCCACAGGCAGGGAAATCTCCATCTTGCCGTTTTTCGCTTTCACCCGTCTTGTCTCCACAAAAGGACGGGCCGCGTTCTGCAGCAGCTTGCATTCTTCCGCCGTAAGATTGGCCGGTTCCCCCATGTCATGCCATACTTTCAGCGGATTGCAGTGGGTCTCATCTACGATTTTGGTCAGAAGGCAGCCTTCCTGCTGCTCCTTCATCTCCAGTGTCAGCAGATATTTTTCTCCGGTCCGCCTGTTAGCCACATTCCAGACCACCCCACGGTAACTGCCGTCGTCCATGCTCATGACCACTGAGTTCTCATTTTTCAGGATGCAGTGTCCATTCCCTTCCTTCAGCTTTTTGAAGAAAGCAAAGCTCCAGAAGGTGGGTTTGGGAATACATCCATTTGCCACCAGGCCGAAGCCTCCGTGGAATGGGGTAAAGGGCACACCCTGCTCTTCGAACACATCCCCGAAAGTCCAGTAGGAATAGGATTCATTGTCGTCTCCCAGTCTGGACAGCTGGTGGGCTATGTAAGCGGCATTCTGATTGGTGTCATGCAGCGGTGCATTGGGAATATAGGAAGTATTAAATTCCGTAATGTGGATTTCCCGTCCCTTATATTCCGCAAAACTGTCTATAATCTCTCTTGTGGTGTGCAGATTAGCAAAGCCATCCTCTGCCTTCATCAGCTCCGGATAGCCGTAATGTCCCACTCTCTCAGGAGGCTCTGTGGTATAATGATGTCTTGTGACAAAATCCGGCGCCAGCCTGTTGTCACGGCAGTACTCCAGGAACGACCTGATCCATACTTCGTCGCTGCCTCCGCAGACCGCCGGTCCGCCTACCCGAAAACGCTCATCCACTTCCTTCACGGCCAGGAAGGTCCGGTGAAACAGCTTAAAATATTCCTGCATATCCGCATGTTCCCAGAATCCCGGCAGATTCGGCTCATTCCATACCTCGATGGGCCATGTCACCACTTCCTCCCGTCCATAGCGTCCGCACAAATGGACCAGCAGTGCTTTTACCATCTCAGTCCACGCTTCGTAGGAAGCAGGGGGTGTGGTATTTCCCTTCCAATAGAAGATCGTCTGCTTTCCGCTGGCCATCTTCTCCGGCATGAATCCCAGCTCCAGAAACGGCTTGATTCCCAGCTCCAGGTAGCTGTCCATGACTCTGTCCAGATAGGTATAATTGTATTCGGCAGTGCCGTCGTCGCTTACCTGATAAATGGCCATGTCATCACAGAACAGTCCATGGCCTCTGATGTGCTGAAAGCCGATCTCCTCCTGTACCAGCTTCAGCTGTTCAAAATACTCTTTCTGCAGCGCCAGACCCATCCGGCCGGTTCCCACACAGTAGTCCACCTGATTGTGGAATTCCGCATTCCCTTCCGGCGCCAGCAAAATCCTTTTTTCTTCCATTTAAATAATCCTGCCTTTCTATTCCAGTCGCTGCGCGACGGCTCTAAAGATTTGTCTCTCAACGTACATGCCCTTGCGGGGGAGTAATTTTCAGCTGCATAGTGCGCATCTGAAATTTCTCCCGGGCATGTACATTTCGTGACGCTGTTTCCAGTCGCTGCGCGACGGCTCTAAAGCTTAAGTCTCTCAACAGCCATGTCCCTGCCCAAGACGCTGACAGAGAACTTCCGGCCGCTTAAAGCATGCGACTGCAATTTCTCTGGGATACACCCTCAGTCCAGCAGCCCGAAAGCCATATCTCTCACGCGATGATGAATATACTGTTCCCTGTTGGGTATGCTGTTGTGCATATACACTACACTGGTCTTCTCCTGTGGATCGATTGCCACATAAGTCCCCATAAAACCAGTCCAGCCGAATTCTCCCACGGAAGTGTTGGCAGTATTTCTCCTGTCGTCCACTCTGGTGCGGACACCCAGTCCATAGCCATATCCTTCCAGATAAGGATTCACAAAATCCTGCATCTGTGCCGGAGACAGCTGATTACTGCGCATGACGTCGATGGTCTTGCGTCCCATGATGCGCCTCCCCTTAAAGGTTCCGCCGCAGGCCAGCATCTGCGAGAAGTTCAGATAGTCATGTACCGTGGAAAACAGTCCTGCGCCGCCTGCCTCATACTTTGCTTCCGGCTCGAATCTGTCATCAAACATAATGCTGTCTAACGCCACTCTCTTCTCTCCGCTTATATCGTAAGCCGTCACCAGCCGCTCCCTTGTATCTCCGAAGAAGTGATATCCCGTGCTGTTCATCTCCAGCGGCTCCGTCAGTTCTTCCCGGATAAATTCACTGACTTTCTTCCCTGAGGTCACCTCGATCAGGCCGGCCACAAGCTCATGCCCGAAGCCGTACATCCAGTGCTCACCGGGGTCAAATGCAAAGGGCACCTGCGCCATGGCCCTGATATCCTGCTGCAGGGTATAATCCCCATATTTTTCCCGCAGTCCTTTGCGAACCTCCTCCATCTTCTGATGGGTGTAATCCTCTCCCCCATATCCAAGCCCCATTGCCATGGAAAAGCAGTCCCGCACCTGGATAGGACGCTTTGCCGCACGCACTTTCACACTTCCGTCCGGCTGCTTTTCCGCCACAAGAGTATCCTTCCACTCCGGGAAATAATCGGAAATGGGATCGTTGAGCAGGAATTTTCCTCTCTCATACAACATCATGGCCGCCGTGCAGACCACCACTTTCGTGGAAGAGTACTGTCTGTAAACGCTTCCGGCGTCGATCTTCCGACCGCTCTCCAGATCCGCGTAGCCGAAATAATTCTCATACAGTGTTTCCCCATCTCTTGCCACTGCACACCCGCATCCTGCAGGTCCTGTTTTTACAAGTTCACTCAAAAACAAATCCAGATCCTTTGTCCTGCTCATTTTACCTCCTATTCCAGTCGCTGCGCGACAGCTCTAAAGCTTTAGTCTCTCAACGTCCATGCCCCTGCCGGGGAGTAATTTTCAGCTGCATAGTGCGCATCTGAAATTTCTCCCGGGCATGAACATTTCGTGACTCCTGTTCCAGTCGCTGCGCGACGGCTCTAAAGCTTTAGTCTCTCAACGCGCTATACAAGCTATTTCGTTTTAGCTTGTGTTATAAAAACAGCGGTTCCCGAATTAATTTCCGAAAGCCGCCATTTTTCATCTACTGTTTTCCACTGCTTTCCCGAATAAAATAAAGTGGCGAGTGCTCTCTTCTGATTGGAATATCTATCTGCCTGTTGCAGGCGAGAAGTACAATATCCAACGCTGTTTCCGCCATTTCCATGGCGGGGACATCAACCGAAGAAAGCGGTGGTTTATGATACTTCAGAATTGCCGATTCCTCAAAGAAAATGATTCTGACATCTTCCGGAACACGTATATTCCTGTCCTGACAGCAATCTATGATTCCCCCTGCAAGTCTGCCGTCCGCCACCAGCCAGGCTGATGGTAATTCGATATTGGCAAGCACCTTCTCTGCCGCCGCATACCCCTTTTCATAACCGCTGCAATCCAGATATACATTCCAGTCTTCTTTTACCTTGATATTCCGATCTCTGCAGCCGAACATAAATCCGGCTTCCATTTTCCTCTCAGAACGGCTGTTGCCGCCAAACCCGATGAAAGCCGCTGTCTTTATCTCCGGCGCAGACATATATGCAATACATTGCTCCCCCGTTCGATAAGTATCCATTGTGATACAATGGAATTTCGTACTCTCCCTCTCTATCAGAACAATCGGAATCGAATACTCCTGCTTCTCCAGCTCTGTCTGATCTTCCGTTGACAGACCGCTGATGATTGCTCCGCTGACCCGATTGCTGGAAAGCATGTCCGCGTGACACATCAGTTCGCCGGGCTTGTAGGGCTGAATCATCAGTTCCACCCTGCATTCCCTCTTCTCCGAAGCCTCGTAAAGTCCCCTTATAAATCTCCCCACTCGAGAATTCAGGCTGTCAATCCTCCAAAATACTACAACTACATATGGGACTTCCTCCTCGGCATGGCGAAGACGTCTGGCATAAATATTGGGTCGGTAATTCATCTCTCTGGCCATATCACGAACCTTTTTCTGTGTTTCCTTTGAGATGCGAATCCTGTCTCCTCTTCCGCCCAATACCACTGATACTGTACTCTGAGACACTCCCAGCCTCTCGGCAATCTCTTTAATCTGCGCACCGGCAGTCTTTTTTTCTTCCATATCACAGTCCCCTTATTCAATATAGCTACCTTACATTATTACCAGTGTATACCTGCTGCCTTTGTTCTGTCAATGCTTTCAATGTTAGCTATGCTCACTATCGGACTTCGTGAATGGAATCCGTATTTGACATCGGGGACCGACATCAGCTCATCTATGGCGGTCCCCAATACATTTACCTCTTAATTTCCTTTTCTTACGTCAATTACCTTCTGGTATTTCTGGCAATCGAAGTCATACAATTCCTGGAAGCCAATTCCGTTCATGGTGTCCTTCATAGTACTCCACATCTGGTCAAATTCCGCTCTGTCCTTTGCCATAATCATTCTCCAGGAAGCATCCTTCAGCTCCTGTGCACACTGGCTTCTGATCAGAGCCATATCTGTACTATCGCTCTCCAGTACCACATTGACATTGGCCACGACCTTCATCAGGCCCTTATCCGCATAATACTCAGTCTGCTTATCCGTACCATATTTCTCGGCCCATTCCACCCATCTCTGATCCTTGGGCTTCTCCTGCTGTGAAGACCAATAGCCAAGGCTGTACGGCTCGTTGGTTATGGGATTGATAGCCATGGCCGCTACAATATACTGATTCAGCTTCTGGCCACCGTCGCCCTGTTTTCCGCCCCCCCACTCTGCAGGAAGCTCGATATCTCCGTTCATATACTTGGAAGAATCTTCTGTCTGCACATAACGTCCGTCTTCCAATACATAGTTGATTCCTTCGATACCGCACCACATATAGGAACTGCCTTCCGCACTTGCCAGCCAGTCAAGGAATGCCATAACTCTCTTCTCTGTCTCACCTTCCACCTTGGAGCCGATACCCCATACACGGCCGGAACCATAATAGGAATCCGCCACCTGATAAATGTTCATATCACTTACAGGAACAGTCACAAAGCCCACGCCGTTAGCTCTGTCTTCCTCTGTCAGATTAATGCTGGCCAGACTCATTTCCCAGTTGTACCATAGCAGATATTTTCTGTAGGTACGAAGCTTTTCAGTATCTGTCTTGGTCCAGTCCTGAATACTGGAATCAGGGTCAATCAGTCCTCTCTGATTCGCTTCAAAGAAGAAGTTCAGCATCTTGTAATAAGCGCCGTTCTCATCAATAATGGACATGATTGTGTTGTCATTGCCCAGCAGCACGGAGTCTCTTCCTTCCTGTCCATACCACTTACAGGTCTGAAGGATATTCTCCATTCCGAAACCATCCCAATCCTTCCAGAGAGAGATGGCATAGGCGGGATCTCCATCCTTATTGGTGGGATGCTTCTCCTGCATCTGTTCCAGTACATCCAGCAGTTCATCCAGATTCTTGATCTCCGGAGAACCCAGCTCTTTGTAATAATCCCAGGGCAGACATACCGATGTAAACGGAATATTCTCGGAATATGTCTCCGGAGATGTATTGCTCATCTCTGTAGGGATACCATAAATTTTGGAGCCGTCACCAATCATGCCATTCCAGGTATCAATCTGGGTCTTGAATACAGCCAGATTCTCATAGCTGTAAACAGAATCTGTAATGTCCTTGATCAGCCCTGCGTCAATACATTCGATAAAATCCGCATTATCCAGCAGAACGATATCGCCAAGATGCCCGTCGCTGCACCTTGTCTGATACAGACCGGCCGGATCACCGGATACCTGTGGAGCCAGTATGCTCAGTTTCAGGCCGAATTTCTCTGCCACCAACTTGGCGAACCATCCGCTCTGAATACCGTGATAGTTTGCCGCCACATCATATACTTCAATTTCAATCACGTCGTCGGCCGCATATCCGCCTTCAGGAGCACCGCCTCCCGACGCATCTTCTCCCGAGCTCTCCGCGCCGGAATTCTCAGGAGTGCTCTCAGAACTTTGCTGTGCGCTGCTCTGCTCACTGCCCTGTGCTCCCGTCTCTTTGTCTCCGCATCCGACAACTCCCAGAGTCATCATGGCTGCAAGACCTAGTGCAACTGCTTTTTTCCACTTCATAATAGGATCCTCCTTATATTTTTTCGTGGTTTTAGTTTTATTTTTGCTACATTACTACCCTTTTACCGCACCGATCATAATTCCCTTGACGAAGAACCGCTGGAAGAAAGGATACACCAGCAGAATCGGTGTCACTACAATGATTGTCACGGTCATCCGGACGGAGGTGGCCGTCTGGGCCGTAGACAGAGCCTGCTGTATGGCCTCGCTGCCCGCATTGGAAGTCAGAAGCGACGCCAGAGAACTGGCCTGATTAATATACTGGTACAATACAAACTGCAGTGTATGAAGCTTCGTATCTGTCATCAGAAGCAAAGTGTCCTGGAAGGAGTTCCACTGTCCCACAGCTGTGAAGATTGCCACCGTGGCCAGAATCGGCTTGATAATGGGAAGGACTACAGAGGCAAAGACCCTCAGCGTTCCCGCACCATCAATCTCCGCCGCATCCTGCAGCTCCTTCGGCGTGGATTCCACATAGGTTTTCACCAGAATGATATTAAACGGTGACACCAGCGCCGGAAGCACATAAGCCAGGAAATTATTGGTCAGATGCAGGTTCTTCATGGTGATATACCAGGGAATAATACCTGCGTTAAAATACATGGTCAGAATAACAAAGCGGTACCACAGCTTCCTCTTCCACATAGTCTCCCTGGTGAACATATAGCCCAGGAAGGCTGCCATCAGCACTGTCATCACGGTTCCAATAAACGTCCTGCTCACCGATATTTTGGCGGCCTGCAGCAGTCCCGGAATCTGAATGGCATTGGTATAATTGGAAAAGTGAATACCCTGGGGCCAGAAAAGGATCTTCCCCTTATCACTCAGGTCATTGGCGCTGATGGTATTGATGAAGATATAATAAAACGGATAGGCACAAACCACAGCGAACAGCGCATATACGATATAGGTGACAACGCTTATCATATAATCTCCCGCGCTGCGCTTCATCTTGACTTTCTTGCTTTTTTCTTTCATCCCGGTCTCCTCCTACATAAAGCTGTCGCCGCGAACCAGTTTCGCCAGTTTGTTAGCCACAACCAAAAGCATTACACTTACCACACTCTTCAGCATACTCAGCGCGGTGGAAACGGAATAGCTGCCGCTTCCCATGGCCAGATTATACACATACAGATCAAGCACCTGTATCGCTTCCTTATTGAAAGAGTTCTGGAATACAAAGTACTGTTCCATGCCGTTGGAAAGGAAGTTGGAGATACTCAGCATCAGCAGCACTGTGTAAGTAGGCAGGATGCTTGGGATGGTAATGTGCCAGATCAGCTGCATCCTGGTAGCGCCGTCCACCTTCGCCGCCTCGTAAAGTTCCTCGTCGATACCCGATATGGCGGCTATGTACATGATGGCTGACCATCCCAGGCTCTTCCAGGTACCCCAGAGCCACATGGTGCTCCACACATGCTTCGACGACTGCAGGAAGAGAATCGGCTGGTCTATAACCCCTGCCTTCAGCAGCATACTGTTGGCCATACCGTTGCTGGAGAACAGGTTGTAAGCCACGGAGAACACCAGTACCCAGCTGACGAAGTTAGGCAGCGTGGTGATGGTCTGCACGGTCTTCCGGAAGGGCATACATTTAATCTCATTTAAGAAGATAGCGAAAATCATGGGCAGCCAGGAGGTCAGAAGAGACAATCCGCTCATGGCAAAGGTATTCCGCATGACAATCAGCGTCTGTTTTAAGCGGATTGGATTATCCACCAGGTACTTGAACCATTTCAGCCCCTGGAAATCATCCATGGAAAAAGGGCGCGGCGGCCGATAATCAAAGAAAGCATATATCCAGCCGTAAAGGGGATAATAAGAGAATACTGCCACCAGACACATAAAAGGCAGTATATAGAGGAACTCTTTGTAGGACCTCATTTTCTTTTTGTTTTTCAGCATATCTGTATTCCTCCTGAAATCGAACATATCTTTGTCTGTTTTTGATAAGTTCTCTACCGCTATCATACTACTATTCCGTTTTAGCTGTCAATAGCCAATTGGATTATTTTCTTTTTTCAGTTATTTTGCACAGAACATTCGTTCCGTCTCCTTCTATACAAATCCCAGACTGCCGTCCGGATTCCGCTTAAACTGCTTCACATACTCCCATCCCAGGGCCGGGTCCATCTGAGCCACATCATGGCCTTTTTCGTGCATAACGACATAATTGAACAGATTCAGATGCCTGTCGTCCTCCGAGTAAAACCTCTGCACGTCATAATAATGTGCCGGATGTCTGTCCGAGGGACGCAGTCTCTCCTGTACCTGACCCGGCACACCGCAGCCGCAGGGATCCGGATTTTCCCTGGAAGGCGTTTCCGCCACCGCGATATGGTTGTAAATTTTCCAGAAATCATACTGATACTGCTGCGTACATTTGGCATATACCGGGTAGGAAGGTTCCCTGGTTCCATAGGTGTACCATACAGGAATCAGATAGTCGTACTCCTTTTTCTTCTCCATGGCCAGACGGAAGGGAACCACATCCTCGAAGTTCACTTCGCTGGGCTCACTGCGCTTTCCGGGCCAGTTGGAGTCGATATGACAGATTGCTGCTATTCTGTCCGGATGCAGCATCGCCACCACCTGAGCATGGGCCGCACCATTGCTGAAGCCGGAGAGGTAGACACGCTCCGGATCCACCGGATAATTGGCTGTCATATAGTCGATCAGGGCAATGGCAAATCCCACATCGTCCTCTGCCTCCGGATCGTCCAGGGAACTGTTCCACTGGGTTCTGTTGGTTCCCCAGGGATAGACCGTAATAAATCCTTCCTGCTCTCCCAGTTCATGGAATTTGCTCATTTCCGCCGCTTCAGCCGGATTATCCGAAGCGCCGTGGAAGAAGAGCATCAACGGAACTTTTTTCTCCGGGTGAAGCTTCACCTGCTCCGGTACACTGGTAAACCAGGTATGGGGCTTTTTCACCTTTTCCTCCAGTCTGGTATCTTCCAGGAATATCTCGAAACCGGCCTTTTTCAAATCCATTCTGGGTTCCAGATCCCCGTAAGTATCCGTGTCCGGACGACGCACTCTGCCAAAGACACGATCCCAGGCATCCGCAATCAGCGCTCCCGTCTCTCTGTCACCGTTCTCCGCCACAATCCTTCGGGCGGGATTCCTCTTATTGGCATAAATCTGCAGGCTTATTCCTGTATCAGTCTCTTCCGCATCGGCGGGAACCGCCTCGTTTGCCACACGGAAATAGTTCAGCGCCCTGGAACCGGCATTCACCAGATAAGCCGCCACGGGAGCGCCCACCGCCCTGTATCTGGCCGTTTCGCTCAAATCACCGCCAACAGCCAGAATTCCGGCGATGCTCCTGGCCACGCAGGCCGCCAGTGTACAGACCATGGACGCGCCGCTGCCCAGACCAATGAGATATCTGGTGTCGTTCATGGGATGCCAGACACTCATCATAGCCTCGTGGGTGGGAATCCCATTGGGATGACACTTCAGCGGCTCCTCACTCTCTCTGCCGCAGGCATCCTGAAAACGCTGAAACGCCGTCACATCGTCGGCCTTCCCTTCCTCCATCGCCGCATTCCAGCTGCCGTTCACAGGATTGGGAAAGGACAGAATAACCTCCTTCTCCTCCGCCAGCTTCCGCATTCCCTGCTTCTCCAGAAGTTCCTGCACTGATGCCTCATCATCCCCGTCTCTGAACACAGTAATCAGGCTGCGCTTAAAAGCAGTACGTTTTTCCTGATTGGGAAAATACAGATACATACTTCTTCCGATGTCTTTCAGTTCCTTGTACACAAGTCCCATACTACTAACTCCCTCCTGTCTTCCGCTGCTTCCTCTGTCTTCTGTCATAACAGCATTTCTCAGCAGCATTTTATAGTTCCATTCCATTTTCTGTTGCACCATTTCATTATATGGCAATATGGCAACGTCTGATCAATTTGCTAAATCGTTTTTGCATTTTAAGAGTAAGCTTTTTGGCAAAATCTGTCAATGTGCAATTTGTGCAAATCAGAACCCTGATATTTCAGCACTTTTTCTGATTATAATTTCTTTTTTCCATATCTTTAATATGCTTCTGTTTTGCTATTTCGTTTTAGTTTTCTGTTGACACATGTGCTGTCCCATGTTAAGATACAAGGCAACAGGAAGTTTTTTGATGATCGAAAGGCAGAGCTTTATTTCTCAGAAGGGACTTTACTTATGGATAAGACAAACACAGGAAAACCTGCAAAAAAGATCATACTGGAACAGCTGGAACCGGGTACGGATGATGACCTGAAGGTTCAGAAAATCTCTTCCACGCTTCCCGAGGGGATCTCTTCCCGGGATGTCTATAAGGACATTCTCCGGATCGCCCTTCCCGCCAGTGTGGAGCTGATGCTTTCTTCGCTGGTCTCCATGGTAGATCTGATGATGGTTGGCGGTCTGGGTACCTGGGCCATCACTTCTGTGGGCCTTACCACACAGCCGAAGTTTCTCCTGATGACCATGGTCATGTCCATGAATGTGGGCGCCACTGCTCTGGTCGCACAGTCAAAAGGTGCCGGAAAGCAGGATGCGGCAAAAAAGTATGCCCGTCAGGCCGTAACAGTAAATCTGCTCATGGGCGCCGTGCTCTCTCTCATCGGATTGCTCACCGCACGTCCTCTGGTCAGTTTCATGGGCGCGAAAACTCCGGATATTCTGAACGCAGGCACCGCTTATCTTCAGATACAGATGGCCAGTTTCCTCTTCTTCTCCATGACTTCCACCCTGACCGCCGTGCTGCGGGGAATCGGAGATTCCAAAACGGCCATGTACTATAACTCCGCGGCCAATCTATGCAATATTGTTCTGAATTATCTTCTGATCAACGGACATTATGGCTTTCCCCGGATGGAAGTGGCCGGAGCCTCTCTGGCTACGGCAATCAGCCAGATCCTAGCATGCGCACTGGCCATTCTGGCTGTGTCCAAAAGGAAATGCTATCTACATATGAGTCTTCGTGACGATTTCCGGCCATCACGCCAGGAAATATCGGAAATTGCCGCTATCGGCCTTCCGGCGGCACTGGAACAGTTCATGATGCGTATCGGTTCTCTGATTTTCTCCAAAACCGTGGCATCTCTGGGAACGCTGGAATTCGCCGCCCATCAGGTCTGTATGAACATTCAGTCTCTCACCATGATGAACGGACAGGTATTCTCCATCTCCGCCACCTCTCTCATGGGACAGAGTCTGGGAAGACGCAGGCCCGACATGGCCCAGGCTTACACCACACGCTGCAGACGCTGCGGCATGACGGTGGCCGTTCTCATGGGTCTTGCGTTCGTTATCTTCGGTGCACCGCTTTCCGGACTTTATACCGAAGACGTGGCCTGTATTGCCATCTGTGTGGAAATTCTCTGGATTGTGGCTTTTATCCAGCCCTTCCAGTCTTCTCAGTTTATTGTGGCCGGCGCGCTGAGAGGTGCCGGAGATACGAAATTTGTGGCAAAGCTGACTTTCTTTACAGTGCTTCTGCTCCGACCCGGCCTGGCTATCCTGGCAGTCAATGGCTTCCACCTGGGATTACCCGGCGCATGGCTTGCCATTACAACGGACCAGATTCTGCGCTCCGCGCTCATTGCCTTCCGTTACCGTTCAGGGAAATGGAAGCAGCTGCCCCTGCTGCATGCGGCTAAGAGTAAGGCGGCCTGAAGTTATGGAGCCGTCGCGCAGCGACTAAAAACAGTATCACCCCACCCGACGTCCCAGGTACCGGATGGCAGGCGCGAAGATAATCGGTTAGGTTATGAAGGTGCACGAGAGGAACTTTCATGAGCGTACTTTCGAGTGAAAGTTCCTCTCCTGAGATGTGCACCGAGGAACTTAACCCTTTAGAGCCGTCGCGCAGCGACTAAAAACAGTATCAACCCACCCGACGTCCCAGGTACCAGATGGCAGGCGCGAAGATAATCGGTTAAGTTGCGAAGGTGCACGAGAGGAACTTTCATGAGCGTACTTTCGAGTGAAAGTTCCTCTCCTGAGATGTGCACCGAGGAACTTAACCCTTTAGAGCCGTCGCGCAGCGACTAAATTAGGAGGTATACATATATGGCAACAGTAAAAGACATTGACAGACTTCTGGAAAGTTTTGTCGAAAAAGGACTGCCTGGCTGTTCCCTCAAGGTCATGCAGAGAGGAACCACTCTTTACGAGGGATATTTCGGTGTCGCTGACCGGGATACCAAAGCGCCTGTGACGAAGGACTCTCTCTTCCGCCTGGCGTCTATGTCCAAAATTCCGCTTTATACGGCGATGATGATGCTCTATGAGCGGGGGAAATTCCTGTTGAGTGATCCTATCGGCAACTATCTTCCCGAGTGGAAGACCAGCAAAAAGTATGTGCGTCAGCCCAATGGTTATGTGAAGATACTCCCCACCGAGAATGTCATTACCATTCGTGACACACTCTCCATGAAATGCGGTCTCCCTTACTGCAATTCTGCGGCTCCCACGGAAGATATTACCCTCAGGGGAATGCAGGACTGCATGAAGCCGCTGTGGGAAAAAGGACATTACACCCTGCAGGAACAGCTTTCTGCCATTTCCCAGGCGCCTCTTGCCTGTGAACCCGGCTCCCACTGGATGTATGGTTTCTCCAGCGAACTGGCTGCAGGTATTATCGAGAAAGTCTGTGACAAGCCGGTCAATGACGCTCTCAAAGAGCTGTTGTTTGATCCTCTGGGCATGAAGAATACCGCTGCACTCTTCTTCGGCGATGCAAAAGAGCGCATGGTCTCATTGTATGCTCTGAACGAAAAGGGAGAATATGTTCCGGGTCCCGCCTTTTTTGACAAAAAGCATCTTCCCGGTGTGGAAAATGAAGCTGGCTGGGCCCGTCTCTTCTCCAATGTGGAAGATTATTCCCATCTGATGCAGATGCTGGCCTGCGGCGGCGAGTACAACGGCGTTCGTCTCATGAGTGCAGGAACTGTCGATCTGATGCGCGCCAACGGCCTGGACGAAATTCAGCTGAAGGATTTTCCTGAGGCAGGTTACGGTTATGGTTATGGTGTACGCACCTTAATTGACAAGGCGGCTGGAAATCTGAACGGTTCCTTCGGTTCTTTCGGCTGGACCGGCGGTTTTGGAACCTGGTGTGAGGCAGATCCGGAAGAAGGTCTCTCCATTGTTTACATGCATAATCTGATACCCAACGGTGAGCTGTATTACCATCCCCGGGTGCGCACGATTTCCTATGGGCTGCTGTAAATTTGTAACATAAAGTTGTGTTTGCAGATTTTCAGTTACCATGAATGTCGCATACGAACCCGCAGGAGAAAGTGTTTGGAAACGATACCTTATACAGACTTTCTCAGACTGCAGAAAGGAATAAATAAAATGGCTGATTTCAAAGATTTAGACAGACTTTTTCAGAAATATGTAGATGACGGGCTGCCCAACTGCAGCTGTGTCATCGCCAGAAAAGGAGAAATCCTGTATGAAAATTACTCCGGATGGGCCGATAAGGAAAACGACGTGAAGCTGAACGCAGACCACGTATTCCGTCAGGCCTCTCTGACGAAAATTGCCATGTACACCACGGCAATGATGCTCTATGAACAGGGCAAATTTCTGATGACAGATCCCCTGTATGAGTATTTCCCGGAATTTAAGAATTCTACCAAGCTGGTTACCATGCCCAATGGCTCTCTGGAGGTTGTTCCTGTGGAGAAGCCGATTCTGGTCAAACATATCTTCAATATGACCTGCGGACTTCCCTATGAGATGATTATCGGCGGTATGCCCGTCCGGCATCCTACCGCTCTGGCCATGGCCAAAGAGATGAAGGAGCTGCGGGCAAATGGATACTTTACCCTTCGGGATCAGATCAGAGCCGCATCCCGTGTTCCCCTTGCCTTCGAGCCGGGGACGCGCTTCCTGTATGGCTTCGCCAGCGAGCTGACAGCAGGTCTGCTGGAAGTCATCGGCGGCAAGGCGGCGGAGCTGGTGATCAAAGAAATGCTCTTCGAGCCTCTGGGAATGGACAGTTCTGCCAACTTCCTGTTCGGCGATCTGGAGAGCCGTCTGGTAAAGGATTACTACTTAAAGCCCGGCAAATCCCTGGCTGATCCGGATCCTTTCTATCTGCCGGAGCCTGAGCGTGAGGCTAAATTCGTGGGCCCTCTGGGAACCGTTCCCGGTTTCTCCCGGGTTATCACCAACTGCCGGGATTATACCAAGCTGATGCAGATGCTGGCAAACGGCGGTTCCTACAACGGTGTAAAGCTGATGGGCCGCAAGACCATCGACCTGCTGCGGACCAATACCCTGACTCCCGAAGTACTGGAGGGAGATTTCAGCAATACTTACCTGGCCGGTTACGGCTATGGCTATGGAATGCGTATGCTGCTGGACAGATATGCCGGTCAGCACAACGGATTCCCGGGCCAGTTCGGATGGACGGGCGGCTCCGGAACCTGGGCGGAAGCTTCCCCCGAGGAAGGCGTCTCCATCGTCTATATGCACAACCTTCAGCCGAATCTGGAGGAGTACCACCATCTCCGTATGCGCGCTGTCGCTTACGGATGTCTGTAAGCCATCCACATCTTTTTTTCCTTTTGGGGCGTCCTTTCAACGGGGCGCCCCCCTTTATATGCAGGCCGGCATATGGGAAATTCCTTAATAAGTCCTCAGCAAAAAAGCCATATACAGCGACCCACAAGGGTGCATTCTCCTTTGTATCGAATCACGAAATCCACTTCAAGCCCGGAGTCTTTATGAAAATAATGAATATCATACTGGGTGCCGTCCTAATGATTTACTTTAGAAAATGGACAGCGTTTTCCAATACATTGATTATTTTGTGCGGAATAGCCGCACACTACCTCCGGCTTTTCCATTTCAATCCCAAAATTATCTTTCACAAAATCAACAGCCGCAAAGATGGACAAGTAGGAATCCCTTTTACAACAGCGGGGTCCGCCAACCATCCCTATCTCTCCCAAAGCCTTTGAAGTCATCAGATGGGAAAGACCAAAGGGCTCAACAGCCAGCGGCGTGGATTTAGAAATAATCGACACAAACATACCGGTACTGATACCGGCTCCGCAGGCACCCCAAAAACCACAAGCCCCGCCGGGAACACTTTTCCCCCTGTTCATCATTTCAATCAGCGCCTGCTGCAGATCAATGTTTCCTCCGGCATTTTTAAAAGCCGTCAGCAAAGCCGAACCGACCATTACATGATGTTCCGGCCCATGCATATGACAGAATGGCTGTTCCATCATCTTCTCCATGATCTCAACCGGATTCTTTGAAACTTCTTTCAGGCACATCCCGATAATGACATCCATACCGGCAGTATGGCACTCATTACATACATAATGCCCCTTTACACACCTGGTCTTGCTTGTCTCCTTCTTGTGACATACGGCACACTCCATTACCTCATCTGTCTCCAGATATTCAAGCGGTGCTTTACATATCAAACATTCTTCCTTCATAGGTAACCCCATCTCCCTTAACCGTAATTTCTTTTTCCCATTATACAGGACATCCCCCCAAAAAGCATCTGTTATTTCTCCTAAAACTCCTTCAATGTAAACGACACCTTCCAAAGCCCCTTATAGAACGTATCCTTCACCAGCACCGCCTTATCCCCCTCAACAAGCATCTCCGCCTTCTTCATCTCCAATGTCTCCGTATCAAAATACTCCACCGCTATCTTCTCTCTGCTTAAACCCCGTCAGCAATTTCAGCCACTTCGGGAAAACCGAAAAGCTCACCGCAACAGATGCACCATCAGCGGTACTAACCTGAAGAATTTAGCGAATGGCAGTAAAAAACAGTCTTCTGAAGCGAAAGATTATCTCACCGTTTTCTTGCTTGTTATAAATCTCAGCTGCACTTTCCGCAATCTCATCAATTAGACTTTGAGCCTCTGTCTTATTCAACGCCTGAATATACGGTAAGAGCCTTGTTCCCTTAACCCATTCAACCATTGCATTTATTGATGGCAAATTGTGGTAGTAAACCGTTTCCCATATATCAAAATTATCTGTTAGCGATGAAAGAATGTCAAAGTATTCATCGCCGTTTAATGTGGCGTTCTGCTCATTTAGAGAAGATAAAAAGACCCATTTATCTTCATTTACGATTTCTTTTATTATCTTGAATAACGGCTCTTGCGTATTGACTGGGATTTGAACCGCCATAACACCATTCTCATTAAGTCTATCAAATAGCAAAGGTATTATTTCTCTATGACCTGGCACCCATTGCAGGCAGGCATTTGAAAATATGACATCATAATTTGCATTGTCGTGACAAATTTCATCAACGCTCATCGTCTTAAATTCCAAATCCGGATATGTAGCCGCTGCCTTTTCAATCATATTTTCAGAATTATCAATACCCACTATATGAGCATTTGGAAAGTACTTTTTTAATACATTGGTGCTGTTGCCTGGTCCACAGCCAATATCAATAATATTTTGTGGATTAATAGCGCTTATTTTTCTCACCAAATCAATAGCTGGCTGTGTTCTTTGACTTTTGAATTTCAAGTATTGCTCAGAATTCCATTCTGCCATTTTTCCTACTCCTTATAATTTCGAATTAACGATTTATACCGGGAAAAATTATACCATACCCAATTACGGAAAACAATCTGCCCTTGAGGGAACCGCTGTATTTGCCATAGACGGACGGCGCGATGCCGTATGGAAAATGTGGTTGAACTGGACGAAGGAAAACTACTTGTCGCATATAAGCCATTGGAACGGATGCTGGAATTGGGATAGCTCTTGAACTGTTATAGAATTCTAAATGGCAGATTTCAGGATTACATATCATATCCTGTTATGGGCAGAACATTCACTTATGTGATATTTTTCAATCTATATTCTCAGGATTTCATGGTTATCTGAGGAACCATGAAATCCTGTGGAAAGTACCAGTCATCTACTGCAACTTGTAACAGCTCAGCGGCTTTTTGCGTAAGTGGAAACCGCCTGTTTTTTCTGGTGCAGATACCGTGCCGCATACACGAAGGGCGTGTCCGCAATGCTTGTGGCCACAAAAATAATATAGCTGGCGACAGCAATGGAAACCAGTGTCTTTGTGTCATAGGTGCCCAAAAATGCGCCCCATGTGAACAGGACTGTGTTTAGAAGCTGGGATACCAGCGTGGAGCCATTGTTCCGGAGCCACAGGAATTTCTTGGAATCCCCGAATTTGCTTTTGGTGAACGTCCACCATTTATGATATGCCCATACGTCGAAAAGCTGGACAATGACGTATACAATAATGCCTACCGCCATTAAGCGGGGGGTATTGGAGAAGACTGTGCGGATGGCCGGGGTTGCAAAATCACTTTCATTTGGCACATACAGCATCCAGGACTGGCTTAAGAAAATGAAAATGACTGAAGTGGCAATCCCAAGGTAAACCGCAGTCTGGGCGGCTTTTTTCCCATAAAGCTCACTCAAAATGTCCGTTACCAGAAAAGTTGAGGCAAACAGGATATTGCCCAGCGTCATTTCCATACCGAAAGCAGTTACCATTATCAAAACTTCAATATTTGCCGCAATGGTAGCCAGCACAGTCCACAAATACAGCCCCTGCTCCTGAAACAGCCAGAATAGGAATACGACTGTGGAAAAAGTAAGAAATAAGGATACCAATAAAAGAATTTCATTCTGCATGTTCTACAACTCCTCCTACGCCGAAAGCAGTATTTTCCATTAAAATATCTACCCGGCTGTTTTCTATGTATTTTGGATAAAGTTCCTTGGTGAAACTTGCAATGACACGGGGGTCTGGCTTGATGGGCTTTTTGTTTTCCTGCATAATGTTGATGCAGACCCGCTCAAAATAGGCAAGGCCGGTTTGAATGTCCCTGTCCATGCTTTCCGCAGTCTGGCCGGGGATGCCCTGCAGCAGGCAGATCTCGTCAAAATATTCCGCCAGTTCCTCTGGGGAACGGGCGTCAATGCCTTTATCCAGATAGCTTTCCCGGAATAGGGCATCGAAGGTTTCCACGCCGGTTTTCACCTTCAGTTCAATCCCATGGGCTGCAAAACGCTTGCGGAATGGGGGAATTGCCTCCCTGTGCCGCCAGTGGCACTCAAAATGTACCTGGGTGATATGGCAGTCTTTGCAGACTGTTTCAATCAGTGCGAGGGTTTCCTCATCCAAATCCACAAAGCTGCCGGAATTAATCACCTCAAGCTTATGGTGGATGCCAGTGACTTTTTCAAGCTGTTCCCGGTTCAGGGCAAAATTTGCACTGCTGTCCGGGGAAAAATCAAGATGGTAGTCGCAGAAGCGGCACCGTCTCCAAGAACAGCCAAGGCCCCGCAGCATTACGATTTCACGGGGATTTTTTTCATTGATGACCGCATAGCGGTTTGGGTTAAAATCTTCCATGGCGCTTCCTTTCTGTGCAGCTAAAAATATGCACAATGCATCTCATTGTCTTATCAGTTCTGGTTGCAAGAACAAAGCGGGCAAGCCAACATCATTTCCTGGTAAACACGGCCTTTCCCGTGAAAATCGGGCAGGGAAGATTTTCTTCCTGCTCGTCGCGCGGCCTGTGCGCCGCTTTAGCGGCAGATTTCCAGGTGCAGGGAGTCGCACTTTGTGCATGGGCCTGCGCATAAAAAAAAGCACGCAGAACGTGCCCATACAGAAAAACGGTTTTTTCCGGCACAGGGGGAACCTGTGCAGAATCCTTCCGTTTTCAAATCCCTAGTTTTGTTTAAAGACAGGATGGTCACGAACTGTCTTATGCAATTTTGTCTTGCCATACTATGCAGGCAAAGCGCCTGCACGCAAAGCATTCTACCACATTGGAACTTCATTTGCAAGGGGAAAATTAATTTTTCTTTTGATTCCATACTGTTTTCGTATTGTGTCAATCTCGTCTAAAGTAAGCAGTTCTTTTCGCAGCGGGTTATCACAGTCCACCGGCATTCAGACCAGCCTGCAGTCCCATACTTCGATCCCTGCATCCTGGAAAACATCCATAAGTCTGTCCCTGACCGAGTCTTTGCCAACGCCCTTTTTCACAATTGCCTGCAGAAAGCCTCCGCCGCCGGCCCCGCAGATCATCCGGCCCTCGATAAGGTCTTCCACCGTACTGAATATATGTTCAATGAGGGTGTTGCTGCTGCCCCCGTCGATCTTCTTTGACAGCTCCCAATGCTGTGAGAGCAGATGCGCAAAGTCATCAATATGTCCCCGCTCCAGTTCAAAACGCATCAGAGCGGCTAATCTCTGAATCTCGTTGAGCGCCGTTACCGTTTCCGGCTCATTTCCGATGTACCGTCCGACCACGTCCCGCAACAGATTTCTCGCCAGCCTCCTCTGTCCGGTGTAGATGAGAATTAAACGTGCGTTCAGTTCCTCCAGGGATTCCGCCGCCATTCTTACAGACTCCACATGGATATCCTGCGACCTCCCCGGCATGGTGGTGATGAATTTGATTCCGGGCGTCAGACCGCCCACCTGATCCTGCCAGCCCCCGCCTGTGGACATGATCTGCTCCATTACCAGCACATGCCTGTAGATTTCCTGCGGCGTACAGGGTGTTGCGGTAAAAGCACAAAGCGCCTTCACACAGGCCGCCGCCAAAATGCTGGATGTCCCCAGACCACTGCCCTTTGGCACACCCACTACCTCCGTATCCATCTGGAAACCGGCCCCCATATGGCACAGTATCGTCTCCAGGTCGCCGCCATGCTTCGGGATGATACCGCAGGCCATGAGCGCTGCCTTTTGAAGCACATACGGATCATAGGGATCTCCTGCATCCTGCAGTTCCTCTATATGGCAAAATTCTCCGTATACTCCCATATCGCCGGAAGATAAGACTATCTTCTTCTCTTCCAGCGCCGTCAGCCTGACGGTCACCGGTTTCTTCCCGTTCAATAAAACCGCGGCATTCAGCACGGTCCCTCCGTTCTCGTAGCAGTAAGGGGGCGTGTCGCTCCAGCCGCCTCCCCAGTTCAGGCGCAAAGGCAGTTCCACAATGCATTCTTTATGTACAATCCGCCGTACGGCTTCTTCCTTCCACTGCTCTGCCGCAGAGTTCAACACGGCTTCCTGAACCGCATGAAAGCAATGAGCGATATATCGTTCTCCTTCGGCTCCTCCCAAAGCTTTTCCTATATAGTAGTTCAACCGCATTCTGTCCCGGTAATCAGCGGAGGCAAGACGGCCTTCCATCCATTGCCTCTGAATCAAAGTCAATCGTCCCTCAGGGAAAAGTCCCTGAACATCCGATACCGGACGTCCTGCCTGTATAAGCTTCTCCAGCGCATCCATCTGCACCAGCTCCCCCATCCGCTTTTCCCATGCGATCAGGGCATCCGGATCCGCATCATAGAAACCTGCCTGCAGACTGGTGCGCTCACTGCTCCTCCATACTGCCACATCCCCTCGCCCCCAGGCCATGGCATGTACATTCAAGGATGCTTTTATCGCTTCCCGGATCGTGTCACAGACCGGATAGAGCCTGGCTGTCCACAGAGTATGTTCCTGAGAATCCCAGATTTCACTCTCTTTCAGAGCGTTTGCCTTCACAAACCCTTCCAGGCTTGTCCCCAGGAAAGAGCCCTCCTTTCCCTCTTTTGGGTTATCATGTGTCCCATAGATACGCGCTACAAATTTCCCGTCCCGCCGTTTCAGGGCATGAAGCACCACATCGTCCGGTACCACCTCATCACCGACGTCCACAAAGGAAAGAATAGTACGGTTCCCGATCCTGGCTCCCGGTCCCGCACTGCTCACCTCCAGATATACCCCCTTACCACATTCCGCACCGGAAGAAAGAATGCTCATATAACCTGCAGCGGCACCGTCGTTGATGGAACTGCTGACACACCTGCTCCAGCCTAACCCTGCGTAACTTTCCACACCGGTATCCATAAGCTCCAGGACTTCACCCGTAGTGCCGAAATGAATGAATTGGGCCGGCGCAAGGCGCAGGAGTTTCATACAGAAAGGATGCAGCGCATACCATACAGCCCGTCTGGCCTCCTCCAGTTCCCGGCAGTATTCCCCTTCCGACTTCTCCCGAAGAAAACTTTCCAGGGTTGCCCCTGTGGCCATGGGATACTGGAAATCCCCATACAGATTCAGGCGTACTTTCTCGTTAACAAAACGCTCCGGGTCCTTTTTGACCAGACTGTACAGCGCCCGGAGTATCCCCGGAGAAAAAATGACAGCTCCCGTATCAATATCCACGCATCCGCGGTTATTCACCGCCCCCTTTTCTTTCAGGGTCTCTACTGTCTGCTTATGAAGGAATTCTGCCACATTATCATCATCGTTCTTTAAATAGACACCGTGATTTTTCCCCGTTTCCACATCCGCCTTGAAAGACAAAACTGCCGCACCTTCCCCGGAAAAATCGATCTGGAGGGGATTGAACAGTAGGAGCACATCTCCGGAAAGCAGCAGCATTCCCTCCCTGATACGTCCTGCCACACCGGACATGGCCACCAGAAATTCGTCGAAAAGAGTGGAAGGACGGCCGTTGGGAAGAACGCGGGGCACAGGGGAGAACAGCTTGCCAAGGGCGGAGTACTGAGGAACCCGCCTGCTGTCCCCGCCGGAATGAATGACCAGGATACGCAGGTTTCCAAAGTCTTCCGTTTTTGTTTCTTCCACCAGAGAGCGCAGAACGTTCAGGGTGGCGCCGCCGCTTCCTACCCGCCTTCCTTCCGGATCGGGAATGACGTGGAAATGGGTGCGTCCCGGCAGGAAGCCGGAGACCTGTCTCTGTTTCAGCTGCTTCCGGAAGCCTTCTGCCTGGTGTTCATCAGAGGCAGTGAGGACAATGTAATCCCAGCAGGGAAAGGTTTCGCGGGTCAGGGAGCGGAGATAGTCGTCCCAGGCGTCCTGGAGGTACTGGGAAAGGAAGAGGGATTCCAGAGATGGGTGGGTGTGGGTTGTTTTGGGCATGATTTTCTCCTCTGTATGTTTTTTCATGAAAGCTATTGGGGCAGCTAATTTTATCCTAATCTGATATTCAGCTCATCCAAACAGATTAATTTCTAATATGTATTGGAAATTTTTACAACAGTTATTCCATCTACTTCTATTATGGAACCTTTTTGAGGAAACTCCGACATATTCATAACCTCCTCTTTTTCGCACAGCTCATTATATTGTCCGTTAGTGCAAAAATGTAATTGTATGCCGCAATATTCCCTGAAAAGATAACGCCAAAATTCATTATTGTTTTGCCAGCTATCTCCAAATCTGTCTTCCCCCCACACTTTACTCCACGCTTCTCTTCTGGCAAATAACGGGTTTGCCGGCCCTCCGCCAATCAATGCCACTGTATAGTCCTCCTCCAAATATCCGCCTGTGACCAATTCGCCCAATACCGCCTCTGCCAGTCCTGCCGACGCCGTCTTTCCTTCCTTCAGCGCCAACTGCTCATTTGTAACTGACAGAATATTTACCCAAAGAAATGCCAATAGAAACAAACAGTATCCACGTTTGGCGAAGAAAGAAAGTTTCCCCTTCACAGGAACAAGAACTGACAACAATATAATACATACAATCATACTCATTGACATCAGTCTGGAGTTACTTCCCGGCACAATAAGCGTTATTGCACTTGCTGCTATCGGAATCAAAGCTATGCATAAAAGAAACAGTGCCGCATATCTCCAGTTTTTCCGTAATATAATAAGAAATTGATAAATGATACAGAAAACTGTCATACAGATAAGACATATCAGTACAACCCGAAACATTTCATGAAGATTCAAGAACATATGATGGCTTGAAAAAAAATAAGTGCAATTTCGATAGCACTGCCGAATATTCTGAGGGAAATTCAGAATTATATTTTTCAGTGATACTCCTGAAACTCCTTTGTAGGAGGAAAGTTTTGTATTGAATCTGGCCAGCAGTAGTTGGGTAAGGATAAAATATATGATTCCACCTGCAATAATAGATACAGTACTTTTCACCAAAAACCCCAAAATGTTCTTTTTGTCCGCATTCAGCAGCAGCATCTTTATTAACAGCATCAGGATCAGTAAACAGGTAACACTGATATAAGCCTGATAAGAACTCATAGAAATCGCAATACATACCCCCCCTGCCAACACTCCCATTACTTTATGCCAGCGATAGATACAAAAGACTGAAAAAACACTAAACAAAAATGCCAGACTATAGTTTACTGCAGTATACGAATACGCTAATGTAGCACAGATAATTGGATTCGCTGATAAAACCATAACCGACAGTATGCCCAAAACCTTATTTTCAATTGCAAACAAGTCAAGAATCAGGACACCTGCAATTGATGTAATAACCAGCAAAAGAATAGTGTTCAGCGGAACCGACATAACTCCAGCTCTTAACTTATCAAAATATGGCAGCAATCCTCTTCCCGATGATACCTCTACTCTGCCTGCAATGTAATTAGATGTATGCAGCAATCCATCCATACTGTTTACCAGATGTTCTGACATCATTGTAAAATAGACTAACACACCGAATATCAAATTTATAAGAATAACACTGTCGTATTTCTGAATCCATTTCAATATGTTTTTTTCAAATCCAGCCAATCTCTTAAGATACATCTCTGTACTCCTTTGTTTTTTCTAGAGCGTGTTTGAAAATTAAAAAGTACACAAAACCTTTGTTTCCATCCCTAATCCATGCTAAAATAAAGAAAAAAGGAGCGATATTATGTTGAGGCGTTACGAACTTACCGATCAGGAATGGGAACAGGTTGCATCTTTACTTCCCTTGGAAAAAACAGGAAAACCAGGACGGCCTTCCACGGATAACCACACCATGCTTAACGGGATGGTCTGGATTGCACGCAGCGGAGCCCCGTGGCGTGACCTTCCGGAACGCTATGGCCCCTGGAATTCGGTATACAGCCGTTTCCGTAAGTGGATTGATGACGGAATCCTTGATAATATCTTCCGAGTGCTCAGCCTTGAGGCCGAACTTTATGAACTTTCACTGGATGCCACATCCTGTCTACCTGATGCTTAGCGAAGGACAGCGCAATGACATTAATTTTGCCATCCCAGTCCTGGAGCATGTGAATATAGAAGGAAGCAACATACTTGCGGACCGCGGTTATGACAGTTATAAACTAATCGATTATATTTATGAAAACGGCGGGGAAACAACCATCCCTTCCAAAAAAGGAGCCAAATTTGAGCGCCACTGTGACTGGTGGCTGTATAAAGAGCGCCATTTGGTAGAGAAATACTTTCTCAAACTCAAGGGGTTCCGCCGCATTGCCACCCGTTATGATAAGCTGGCGTTCACCTATATGGGATTTGTATGCCTTGTTTCAATCCTAATTTGGTTAAAATGACCAGAGGTTGGTAATTTTCAAACACGCTCTAGTCTAAAGGTGTACCGTCCACATCTTCCGAATGGCATAATCCACCTGCTTTCAAATCCGTTTT
This sequence comes from Acetatifactor muris, assembly GCF_024623325.1. Classification (GTDB taxonomy): domain Bacteria; phylum Bacillota; class Clostridia; order Lachnospirales; family Lachnospiraceae; genus Acetatifactor; species Acetatifactor muris. The sequence goes on along the minus strand of NZ_JANJZD010000004.1, from coordinate 44,723 downwards.
ACAATCATCAAGCTACTGATAGGTACGGTTCTGGCGATGGCAGACACTTATTAATGCCATAACAACAAGGACATAAAAGAAGTTGGTCTACTGGCCATTTGCTAACTGCCACCATTTTATCTTATAATCTTCACCCTTCCCGTCCATTTCATAACCCTCTGAAAAAAGATTCCAACTCCCCACGACGCCATCAAAAACAAAATATAACTGATAAACCATGACATATGTGGCAGATAGCCACTTTCCCAAAAAAGTAATACAAAATAATGTATCAAATATACAGCATATGTCGATGTTGACAATAAAGACACAACTACCTGCACTTTCTTATTCTCAAACCGAATCTTTAATATTTTGAACAGCAAAATAATCGTATAAAACCCAACCCCAAACACAAGGAACCCGCTTGTATTTCCTGCAATCCATCCAATTGATCCAATACCAAAACCGTATACCAATCCCTCTTTATATCTCTTTTCTTTTACAACAAACCATACCAAACATCCTAAGCAAAAAATATATAAAAGACATAAAAAATTCCAATTGACAAATTGTCTGTTCGCAATAGTGTTCATCCACTGTTTTAATAACGGTGTTGACACCGCTGTCAAAAATGTCACAAAAGCCCACCCCCTTGCTGTATTTAAAAACTTAAGTAAAATTGGTGCCAACAAATACCAACCCATAAAAGCTGGCATCGTCCAAAAATAATTTACTGAATTCCACCACATCCACTCTTTCGCAGGAATAAACATATTAATTAGAAACACATGATATATCCATTCCCAACTGACAGGATACTTTTTCAACCACAGTGCAGCAATAACAAATGTCAATATAAGTGACATCCAATACATGGGCAATATATTCATAGCCTTTTGAAAAACATACGCCGCATAGCTCGTTTGCCTGTTCACTGATTCCACAACCAAATATCCGCTAATCAAAAAATATAATGCCACTCCATAGGCACCAAATCCAAATAATTTATCCACTATAATCGGTAACTCAATACCCCCCCTAAAGTGGACAGATAAAACCATAAGTAGAGCCAAAATTCTAAAACAATCTATACTATAATCCCTATTTATTTTCTGCATATACCCAAACCTTATTTCAAATTTAACTTTTTCACTTTTATTATTGCAAATATTTTTTTAATAAAATGTATACTATTCCTAAAGTTTGCATCTTTAAAATTCAATAATACAAAAATTATATTGGGGACAAATATACATGTAATAAGTTTTACAATAACTCCACCTATCTCTTTGAAAGGTAACATCCTGCAAAAAAAATATGTAAGTCCACCGGATATCACAAGTGTAAAAATACTTTTTACCATCTCGCAATAATATCTAGCTTCACTTCTTTTAAAAAAGCACCTGAAAAAAACACGAGTTTCCCACGGAATTTCAATCACCAAATAACTTATTACAGTTGATAATGCAACTCCTGCAACTCCAATATATCTCACTAAAATAATATTTAGCAGCAAATTAACACTGCAACCTGCAACTGGCCTCCATCTATCTATCCACCACATACCCGCTGCATCTTTATAAGTCAATACTACCTTTCTTAATTGCTCAAAAAAGAACCTTAGTGCCAATGTTAACACAATGACATCTGAAAACAGTCTATTCTTCCCCATCCAAACTGTCATAAAATCCGGAAAAATACACATGAAACAAATACAACACCATCCAATCAACCATGTATTTAGAAAAAAGAAAATACTAAAATCTTTATAATTTTTTTCTACTGTTTCTGTTACCAGACTGTTTCCAATACCCGCTGTAACAACCCTATAAATCATTGTAATAAAAATTGATATAGCTGAAATAATATAATAGTAATTCCCATAAATTCCTACTGTTGCTAGTCCTAAAAACGCTGATATTACAATCGAGTCTAACGAAATAGATATAGTATTACCAAATTTTTGCAAGGCAAGTGCACTTATATTTTTATTAATTATATGCCGACTTTCTTTGTCTATCTCTCCACTGCAAGAATATTCCGGATAGTACCTTTTGCACTCCATTGCATTCCATAGATTATATATCACAGCACATATAATATCTCCAACTGCATATAAGTAAAAACTTTTCCAACATACTACAACATATATTTGGAATATACTGATAACAATTCTGCATAATGCACCTACTTTTTCAGTAATATCACTTCTCTGATGTGCATTTAAAACGGAAATCCTATAAGCAAACATTAAATATCCTACAACAGAATTAATTAAATAGAGCAGCCATAAAAAATATATATTTATCCTGGCAGGCGGATCTCCTTCGATAAAATGCTCAATGAACGGGGTTAATACAAGACCAACTCCCCCAATTATCAACCCTATCTTCCTATATATCCTACGATACAGATTCATCAATGCCGATATTTTCTCCGTATCATTCTCAGCTATTGGTTTATACATTCCTGCCACAATTGCACTGGAAAAACCTAAGTCTGCCAGATTCAAAACCTGTAAAACAGAGCTAAACAATGTGTTCAACCCTAAATATTCTTCACCAAGCTTCCATACAAAAATTGTTCGTACAACAAAAGGAAATAGTATACTTACAATGCGGTTTACAGCTCCCCAAAAAATATTTCTAATGGAATTTTCTGTTCTTCCATTCATCTTAATTCTCCAAATTATTTTTTGTACAATTATGAATTATTTTTTACTTAAACCAAACAGTAACGTAAACTATATAGCTCTTTAATACTATTTTTTTATCAATCAAATAACAGAACTTCTGTCTTATTATAGATAAATTTCAAAAAGACAATACTAGAAAAAGTCTAGAGCCTGCCTCAAATCTTATATTCACAACAAACTTTAAAAAGTCAGATTAAATATTTTTTAATTTTTCTTTTCAAAATATTCTTTACACTCTCCAGATATAATCCAATTATTATCCATTGTTTCCCATGTGTCATAGCTGCGCTACGTTTATATATACTATCAGAAAATATAGCTTTTCTAAATTCTTTATTCCACCTGAATCTCCTTGAGGCCAATAAAAGTTTGATTGTTTTTATATAAAAATCTCTATATACATATTTTTGAGCCTTTTCCAAAATATTTAGATCACTACATAACTGTAAATTATTATCTAAAGTTTCTTTGTATCTGTTCAAACTTTGTTGAACAACTTTAAGTGTCTGATTAACATTCTCTTTGGTAACCTGATTTGGATTCGTACAATTATATTCATATAACATTTGGGGTATAATGTAATAATCTTGTGCTACACTCATAAAATCTTCATTAAAACGAACATCTTCTGCTCTACGTAATTTACTTATAAAATGAATTCCATTTTTTTTAATTACATCATGCCGATAACATTTATTCCATAAATAGTGCCAATGCGGTAATGGTCTTTTAATCTTCATAAAAGCGACATCTTGCACATTATAATAACCTGTTTTCCCCTTATAATAATGCCTCCGAAGTATATTCCCTTTATGACGGGCTTGATATTCCCACATAATACAATCAACAGGATGGCAGATATATGTTTGAATAATTTTTTCCAGAGCAGTATTATCACAATAGCAGTCATCACCATCTACAAACGTTATTAATTCTCCTCTACATATCTCTAACCCCTTTTCTCGCGCAAAAGCTGATCCCTTGTTTTCTAATAGTTGAATTACCTCAATTTTATTACATACATTTGCCATTTCTGAAACAATAGTCAAAGTTCCATCTGTTGAAAAATCATCTACTATTATTATTTCAAAATTAGAGTATGATTGCTCAATAATAGACCTTAGACAATGTAGAATATATTTTTCAACATTATGAGTTGGTATAATAATCGAAATTAATATAGGTTGTTTATAATAATTATCTATAATTTGCTGATTTTTAACATATTGCTTTCGTAACATTTTTTATACCACCTTGTATGATATCTTAAACCTAAATCCGTGAAGTTAATTGTTTTTATATGCCAATCTGTACTCAGATTGGCAAAAAGTGCACTTTAGTTATACTGAAATAATCCGTATAAACATGGGAATATCATATCGATCTGGTCACCAAATTTTTTACCATTTGCATACCTCTTTGTGTCACAAATCCATTCTCAATTGTGCGTTTTATTCTGTCGCTGTGTATTATCACCGTTCTGCATTCTATAACATTGGAATAATTATTATTGATTACAGCATTGCTACACCAACGTTTTTCTCTGCAATTACTTTTGTCCCAAATTCAGCTGACAGCTGTTAAAGTTTACGAATAACATGATTATCTTCATAAAGCTCCGACCACCCCCGCCTGCTTCCTGACAGTTCGAAATGAAGTGTCATAGGATACAGCCGTACCAATAAAATTTTGCGCATTACGCATAAGAACCCATTCTTAATCAATAAACTGCTGACACCATGTCTCCAAACCTATTACTCTCCACATCAAGTTAAATTCATTTTTATTTAAGCCTGCCAAATTGCGATAAAGCTTTTCAATATGATCATAATCAATAACATTTCTTCTTTTCATAGAAGGAAAAATTTTATTATAGAACAGTGTTTTAAATCCTGTACATGCTAATAATGTCTTTTCGTCAAAAACCATAATTCCTTTTTTTCTATATACAAAATCATGCCCAAATTTCCGTGCCAATAATTCTTTATAAATATACTTTCCATCAATCCACTCAAATGGGTTATCTCCCATTTCCAAAGGAGATCCCTCCTTGAAATGTAAAAGCATACTTTCCGGCAATTCCATGATAAAATCAACAACATCATTATCAAGCAACGGGACTCTGTTTTCTATGGAAGAAGCCATTGTCATTTTGTCCTGTCGCAGACAGGATTCCGGAAGTCGATACATAGTTTCATACTTTAGATGCTTCGTAAAATTGCTGCCCTTGAACTCATTAAACCTATCTATCTCATTCTCGATAAGCTCTGCTGTATTGTCATAATCTTTGGCTGTAAATCCTAAAATTGTAGAATCAGACATCACTTCATATTCAGCATAGCTATCATAGCTTTTTAAAGAACCAGACCTTAAGTTAAACTTTGACATAAAGGGCTGGAAAACACCAGCAGCAAACCTTCCATAGCCCCCTGCGGTTTCATCAGAACCTTCTCCGCTCATCAATACGGTTACATAGTTCTTTGCCTGTTTAGCCAGTAAATAGAACGACAGAAAGAACGGCTTATATATAGGAGCATCGTTACACCACGAGGCTCTTTCATAGTTATTAATAAAAAATTCCTCATCCATTCTAAATTTATGTTCTTCTAAATTCAGAGTATTACTGACAATATCAATATAATGCTCTTCAATCCTACCGGCCTGGGTATTATCAACGATTGACACACCAGCATTTAAGTTTGGCACATCAGCCTTATTTGCATAATAACTTACAAGTGTAGAATCGATTCCCCCAGACACCTGACATCCTACTTTTACGTCACTTACCAATTGTCTTTCAACCGCATCAGCAAGTATACAATCTAGAGCTTCAATAGCATCGTCAATATTTTTGTATTTATTTTGTCTTTCGTAATGATCAATATTCCAGAACTGCCATCTTCTGACATTGCCATCTGGAGAAACAATTAATGCCCATCCGGGGGCTAACATATTTACATTTTTGAGCAATACTTTGTCGCTTGGTCTCGAAAAGATGATTCTTGCATTGAATGCATCAAAATCCAGTTCTCTTTTAAAGCCTTTAAACTGAATCAGACTTTTTAACTCGGAAGCAAAATATATCTTTCCATCTATATCAGAATAATATAATGGCTTGATGCCGAATCGATCTCTGGCCATATAAAGAAAATTTGTCCTAAGATCCATAATGACAATTGCGAACATACCATTCAATCTGCCAATCATTTGCTCAAACCCATACTCTTCATACATTTTAAGAATGACTTCCGTATCGGTTGTACTTCTAAAGTTGTATCCCTTATTTATTAATTCTTTTCTTAATTCTACATCATTATATATTTCGCCATTGAACACAAGAATCACTTTCTTATTACCAGAAAGCATTGGCTGATGTCCTTCAATGCTCAAATCCTTTATGCTGAGACGGTTAAAGCCGAACCCACCGTCGAAATTACCTTCTCCATATAATTTATCCGCAGTTTCCGCTTCTTTTACAGTTCCGTCATATCGAAATGCGACAATTCCCTGATCATCAGGTCCACGATGCCTTTGAACCTCCATTGCACGTTTAAAATCCTCAAGCGCAATACCCCCCCTGAATTAATGTCCTTTTTTTGAATGACTCCGCAAATCCCACACATTCTATTCTTCAACCTTCTCTTTCTCAAAATTTCTCTATAATTGCCTCATAAGAGGTGTTCTACACTTACAATTCTACGCTTGCTATTCTTGGCTCGAAGCAACAAGCAGGCCTTACGCAGACAATCCTTACACCACTTGCTCTCTGCGGTCCGACTTTCATAAATGTGGCAAGAACGCTTGTCCTTCCGTGAAGTCCCAATGGTCCAATATCAGCTTCATTTACTCTTCGCGTTATTTCTTTTTCCAATTCACTTTGAATCTCATATCTGCCGTCCACTTGAGCCTCCAGCATCATAGCGGTGGCCTCAAAATGGCTGCGGCCTACTCCGACAGCAAGTGTACAGGGAGAGCATCCAAGCTGGGAAACCCCTTCCCTTGCCCAGTTTACAATCTCATCTACTACCACCTGCATATCGTGTCTGTGGAAGATTCGATACGTTTTGGCTCGTATGGCAGGACCTCCGCCAAACATTAAAATATGCAGACGAATTACATTATCTCCGCATCTTCTCAATAAAATTGGGGCTGCTTCAACCCCCGCACTATCTGGGTTCAATCCTCCCGATTGATCAATTCTGTGAGCGTCATCCCCCATAATTCCCATAGGACGTCCTGGTAATTTGCGAAGTCCTTCTTGCACTCCCTGCTTAATTGCATCGAGCAAACGTCCTGTTATAACCGCATCTTCGCCCACTTCAAGAATCAAATGCGGAATTCCAGTATCATCACACAGAGGGCTGTGATTCTTCTCTGCCGCTTCCGCGTTCTCCAACACAGTCTCCAAAACCCACTTTGCCTTCTCATTGGTTTCAGCAGCTATTGCCTTCTTATATATCACTTTTTTATCTTCTCTAAATGTCGAGCCTGCTTCAACAAGAGCATCTCTGACAAGGGCGACAGTTCTTTCATAGTCAATCATAGATGCTCCTCCCATGCGCTGCTGCAATAATTGCCGGATAGTGATCTACTTTTAATTCATATAGTGCCTCCATGCCAAGTTCTGGGAAACTGACCAGCCTTTGCCCGACGGTCCTGTCTCCCAATAAAGCCGTCACCGGAGGGACAACTGCATAAACCGCATTATACTTATCCAACGCTTCTATGGTCTCCCTATGAATTTGTCCCTTCCCAAGGTGCATCTTAATCCCTGCCTTCGACAGTGTTTCTATACTACTTTCAATTTCCAGTTTGTTACTGGAAGTAGGACCAACGCCTGCAGGACTGACTGCACTATGAAATATAACATTTCCTGTTAAGTCAATCCCCAGTGTTTCACTCTTTCCTTCGTTTATAAGACCAACCACCCTTGGAAGAACGGTATCACGTCCACATAAAATAGATCCTGTAATTGTCACAATATCACCTGCATGTAAATCTGCCGCCACCTTATTTGTTATTGGAGTATGAATGTCCATCGTCATTTTGCATCTCTCCTGCTACAGGTTATGTATTTATTGTTCATTTACAGCAAAAAGCTTTACATATGCCCCTTCATTCTCAATCACGCCGAAGGCCCTTGCCCGATTGTAAATCTTTTTAGCCCAGTTAGTATGCGGACTTACTTCATTCATTTTATTTGATCCAGTTCCTTTCACAACACCACCATGCCTGTGATTCAGAATCATGCATGCGTCACTGTATTCCTCATTCGTAACAGCCATGAGTGCATTCACAAATTTCACATGGGTCGGATGGATGACTGTTCTTCCTACAAATCCATTGGCCTTATCAAGGATGACTTCACGAAGAAGTCCGTCGATTTCGTTGTTTACAAGGGGCTGTCTCCTGATTAGATAATCTTCCAATCCATGCTTCGGAAGTTCCTCAAACATCAAGTCTTTCGGTGCACGGAAGTACTCCCAGACAGGTCCCGAAATCACGTACTCATTGTTCCTGCCACAGACATTAATAATATCAGACAGGCACTCTCGTACAGTCATAATATCGTACAACGAATAATCGACACCTCGACGAACTCCGAATACCGAAGAAAAATCTGTTCCTCCCACTCGTACCTGTAATACTAAGTCATGATACTTGTCCAATATCTTTTTGATACCAATCAATTCCTGGGTTCTCGTCTCCTTGTAAGCCACCTCCGGATCCTCGATAATCGGCATCCCGTAAAGAATCTCATCAAATCGCTCATTCAAATCCTGAAGATACACAAAATATTCATATCCGTTTTCCGCGTTAAACTTAGGAAAGTTAATGCCACATAAGGATTGAACCTGATGTTTTGTCAGTTTTTCGCCAAAGTGCTTCAACTGCGCCAGGTTGCGAATTCTTATAAATATAAGGGGTACTCTGTCAGCCGGTAATGTACCGTCCTCCACCGCATTGGTAATAGTATCAAGAAGATGATGCACGTTTTCTTCCGCAGCCGGCACCTGCTCCTCCGGGCAGGCATCTTCAAAACAGAAGACAACTGTCGTCAGACCAGGATAGGCCCCGGCAAGTATCTTAGGTGCAAAATCCTTTGTTCCAGGCATATACATTGTCGCACCTAGGCAGTATTGTAATATTTCCCGATCTGTATACTTATCAAAGCTTTCAGGATTTACGACAAATTTAAAATCCGGATTATACTGATGATGTCTCATATTTTCAATCTTCTCCTATCGTCATATTGGCATTTCATTTACAGCAGACTCCCCTTTGGAGACCATACTGCATCCGGATAATATTCATCGATCATTCTCTTGACCAAAAAGCATTGTTTTGCCCTCTTTCCTGCATCTTCCTCCGTACTGTCCCAGCTATGTGTCGCCGCGACAGAGCCGCCAGTTTTCAAATAGATAGGAGCCGCGACACGAATCATATCCGGTACCTCATAGTGTCGGATAAAGCCACCTGTGGACTTCGGATTTTCGGTGTGAATGTCTATTGGGCATTCAACGGCCTGACGCATAGCAGCCAGCATTTGGAGCTGAATATCACGTACCGGATTAATGGAGTCGGCACCAATACTTTCAAGAAGCTTCGCAGAACATGGATTACCATGACCTGCATGTGCGGAAACTTTGAAATGGCAGTCTGCAGGGATCTCCCCTGCTTCGCGCATCTTATTTAATAACCACAGACACCCTTCATCATAGACAAGAAATCCCCTGCACCCAAGACGGGCTGCCCTCTTCACATCCTCAACAGCCCTCACAATCTGCTCCTGACCGCGAAGACGATATCCCATACGAACACCTTCTTCAGTATGGACGGATGCCGAGGTATCCGTGGTGGCTCTCGGTCCAATGGCAAGGATCAAATCTGTCTTCCACTTATGCGCAAGTTCAACCATTGATGCAATTTCCTGATCAGTCAGGCGCATAATCCCTTGTGTTTGAGTAACGCGATGAAGATACAGACCATAACTTTCCATAGCCTCCAGAAGTGCCTGCATAACTTTAGGCCCCTGAATACCGGGTACTTCAAAACGATACTGCCCCCCATCTGCAAATCTTTTCGCAGAGGCAGGAAGATCATAAGCATCTCCGTCGGGAAGTCCAATGGTCTTTAAGAATTCTCTGGTTTTCTCCATGCTGTTCATAATTGGTTGTCCTTCTTTCTTTTCCTGATTTTATTGGGTTAGCTCAGTCCTGTAGATTCTCTATCAATCCATCAATTACTTCCCTGTGTGAGAAGTCTAACGGCGGCAGTTTTCCGCTCAGTCCCTTATGGATCCGAACGTCTATAAAGGATGCTTTTCCACAATTTTCCAGTCCCTTTATTGCGGCCGTCAGCTCCTGCTTATTTTTTACAGGTTCATGCACAGTCTGATAACCACAGGCATCAGCAATTGCCGTAAAATTGACCCTATGGCCTGCGGAGGGCTGTCCTCCAACGGATTCATGGGCTCCATTATTCAACACAATATGCATGTAGTTTGGTATTTCCAGCTTACTGACCATAGTCAATGCTCCCATATGCATCATCGCTGCAGCATCACCATCGAGAACCACCACTTTTTGATTTGGTTTTTCCAATGCTATCCCCAATGCTACAGAAGATGCATGTCCCATGGAACCAACGTTTAAAAAATCATGTATATGGCTTTCTTCTCTTCTTTCACGCAGAAAGAACAGTTCACGGGTAGCCCGACCGGTTGTGGCTGAATAAATAGTGTCCTTCGGCATGTTATCCAAAATCACTTCAATAGCTTCTTCCCGGCTCATGGGATATACAGTATCTTTATTGTTGGCCTTCTCCCCGGCCATAACACCTTTAGGAGCAATCAATGCATATGGTTGACGCTTTTCTCTACAACAGGTTACTGCTGTGGTTATGGTTTTCTTAAATGCTTCCATGTCATCCTCAAGAACTGTATAAGGAATATGCATCATCTCCAGCTGCTTTAATGTTATTTCTCCCTGACGTATATGCTGTGGCCAATCCCCGGCTCCCGGTTGCCCACGCCAACCGATCAGCAATAACATCGGAACCGAATATACATGTTCATCCACAAGAGAAACCAGCGGATTAACAGCATTTCCCAAGCCGCTGTTCTGCATATATACAAGAGGAATTTTCCTGCTTGCAAGATAATGCCCCGCGGCTATTCCAATAGCAGTCCCTTCGTTGGCCGCAATGATGTTCCTTTCATGCAGATTGTTTAATGCATAATTGCAAAAACCATTCAAATAGGAATCTGGAACACCTGTAAAAAAGGTAATCCCCATCCTTTCCAATTCGTCAAATACTTCTTTCTGCTCCAGCATCTTATCCTCCACTACCTCTTTTTCCACCCACAGAGCCTCCACCTTTATATAATGTGAAATATTCCGGGCTGTCCTGTTTTGTAATTTCCCATGCCTGTTCAAATGATTTTAAAATGTCCTCAGGTAAAGGTCCCGCCTTAACAGCTTCCATGTTTTGTATTAAATGTTCAACCTTCGATGCACCCAGGATGATTCCATCTCCCTGTTCCACATTCAGCATGGAATGATACGCAAGCCAACGATATGTAGCTTCGATAGAAGTAATGCCATGATTGGATGCAGCTTCCTTAATGATTTCTACTGCCTCAAAATAGCTTTTTTTCCAGTAACGGTTCTGATAATTCGGTCTATGTGTGAAGCGCCCCACTGTCGGAACATCCTCAACCTTCCCATATCTCCCCGTCAATAATCCCCCTGCCATTGGATTGTATGCATTAAAGCGTAGTCCAAAATAGCCCAAACAGTCCTTCAGTTCAGTTTCTGCTTTCCTTGTCAGAGGATTATAAATACCCTCATAAACTGTCGGCTTTATCCAGCCATTTTTGTCACAGATATGCCAGATGTCTGCAACCATCCATGCCGGGAAATTTGAAAGTCCCAGTTCCCTGATTTTTCCCTGACTGTAAAGATTCTCACATGCCTCTAATACTGAGTTAACCGGTGTGGCCGGATCCGGAAAATGAAGATAAAATGTATCTACACAATCAACGCACAACCGTAACAGGGATGTCCTAATCTGTTTGTAGGCTGCGTCACTGTCAAGTTTTCCAAAAACACGTGGATTGACTTTAGTTGAAATCTTATATGGTTTGTCAATTTCTTTTATTACTTCTCCTATAAGTTTTTCACTGGAACCTTCGTTATAGACATATGCCGTATCCAGTTCCGCATATCCTGCATCCAGAAAAGCATTTATAAACCTGCTTACTTCTGGGCTGAAAACAGATTCTCCAAATGTCATTGTTCCTAAAATCAGGTTAATTGAATTCATGGCTTAAATATCAATCTCCATTATTCTATTTGTTGGTATGTATTTTTGTTGACAGTCTTTCTTCAGCATTCCATTTGTACATCAGACCATGTAAAAAACGTGGGATAACTTCCATCATTGAGTTCGACTTCCATAAAGCGTTCTGGAATCGAGAAGCTTCGATCCACCAAATTCAGATATATATATAACTAATTTTTCAACAATGTTTTCACTTACAATATCCTTTGCACACAGTTTCAACTTCATCCACAAATCCTTATCATTTAAGGGGTTTTCCGGATCTCCTTTGGGCACAATAACAATATCATTGACCTTTTTGCCATCTTTCATGATTACTTCTATCTTTGTCCCACGAATGCCTTTTTCTCGATCCTCCATCTCTTCGTCAGAAATAAGTTCTATTTTATTAATCATATCTCTGATAGCATTATTGACTAGCGGTGGATTCATATAGTCAACACCATACTCCCCATACAAAAGGGCAATAGCACAAGAATAATGAATTGAGAATTTAGTTTCATCTGGTTCAACAGGAAATTTAATTTGTCCTGCTAGCTTAATAGCATTTGGATATAAATACAAGTATACCTTATTGATTTCATCAGGATTAACCTTTTTGTGAATATTACTTGCCGCTTCAATTCCACAATGTGTATGCCTACAGGATGGATATAGCTTGAAGTAGCAGTCATGAATGAGCAAATGTCCAAATTCCTTTGATATCATTTGTTTATTCACTGAATCCGCAACCGCATGAAACCAACCATTTGGCCCTTCCAGAAAGTTCAATGGACCTTTAATTCCCGACTGTGCAAGGCGTGCTGCAAAGACCCCCGTTTCTGCTGCTCTTGCAGGATTAATTGGCTTAATCATTTGCCTGGATTCACTATATGTAAGCAACCCACTAGACATTGTACTTGCTAATGACATCGCATCTTCAATTCCCTCTGCATCAAGGCCTAACAGTTTCGCGCATGAAGCAGCACATGCAATCCCACCAGCCATACCTGTAGAATGAAAACTTCGCTTGATCATTCCTGGCTGTGCGGCAGCTGATATTCTGATATATGTTTCATATCCGACCGCAATTGCAACCATGATTTCATCTTGTGTTTTTTCTTCTGCTTCTGCTAAAGCCAATACTGCAGGAATCACATGAACACCAACATGCCCCATTGCCATACGGCATCCGTCATCTAATTCTGCGCCGTGTCCATAGAGGGAATTTAAAAATGCCGCCATATTTGCTGGCAATTTTTTTCTGTGAACAATACTGAAGCTTCACCTTTTCCTCCTTGGGCAAATAGCACTTTTTCAACTTTATTATTAAATTTCTTGTTTTGTTTAGCCCCAGCATATGCCGCAGCGAAAAAATCTATCAGCAGCCTTCTGATTTGTTTTATATCAGCCAATGAAAGAGTTTGGATTTCATAGAGTCTTTTGCTTAATTGTCTCGATTCATTCATAATTTGTCATCTCACAAGTTTTCCTGTATCAAAAGGACAAACAATCATGCTTTTGCTTTCTGAATCAATTATATTCAAATTGCTTTGCACAAAATGTACATTTTCAATTACTTTCTCGATATTGTCGCTTAAAATTGCAAATTCAGCAAACCTACGCCTCAAATCATTCATGTCCGGCACAAAATCGCCAGACATATACCTTTGAGAAATTGCAATTACATCCGGATTTGCTTTTATTATATTAAGCCCCTGAATATCTACGATCCTCCCAGCCCGTAATGTAGGATCGAGCTGAATAGATTTTTTTCCATTCAGCATGTATAGAGAATCATCAATTTCTTCATTAGAAGCTTCTCCACATAATGCAAATTCCACCAACATCTGAATCGTATCTTTCCCTGTTGCTATACGCTGAATCCTCTCATATTCGCCGCCAGCAAACCTTAAACCAGGATCATAAAAACGGAATCTTTCACCATCAATAAACCCTTGAAAAAAAACAGGGGCATTTTTTAGGCCAATGCTCTTCAACATGGAAACAACCTTTTTATGTGTTGTTTTTAAATATATATCTGTATACTTCGAAGGACTAACAGACGCAATACAAAGGTTCTCAAGCCCAGATCCATTCGGCCCCTCAAATCGATCCCCCGTCCTGACCAAAAGCGGCTCGCCATTTACGACCAGATATGATATGGTAAAGTCAGGATAGCCACTCATATGCTTTTCAATTAGAATCCCTCCACTGATCGACTCCCTCTCTGCCTGTCTGATTGCCGAAAGTGCTTCCTCTTTATTAAAACAAATACACTGTCCACGTGATCCCCTATTATCTGCGGGCTTTACAAATACTGGATACTCCACACCATTATTTTGTTCGATATCCTTTTTAGTATAAGATGGAATGGTATCTATAGCATATTGAGTGCAATACTTCTTAAAGCAAATCTTGTTTGTCAAAATTTCGAATTGTTCTTTTGTGCCGAAACAAGGATATCCCCTACGCTCACATATCTTTTGATACGGAATAGAACATACATCTAATGATGTTGCAATGGCTCCATCCATTCCTTCTGTCTTACACAATTCACTTAAGCCATCTATATCATAAATGTCCATAAGAATCGCTTTATCTGCAATTTTTTTTGCAGGTGCATCTACCAGGTAATCAGCTACATAAACCGTTACACCAAGTCTATGTGCAGCTTCCACTACTTTGCAATGCTGTGAAGCACCTCCTATAACCAACAACTTTTTGCCATTAAATTTTTTCATATTTAACACCATTTTTACTAATTTTAACAGTATACACCACAACCACTAAAAGCTTACCACTAAGTATTTTATCAGACCATCACCCACTGGCCTATTTCGATAATCCATTTTGTTTAAGCAATAGAGATATGTGCTGCCAACCGTTTTCCACCAAACTTAAAGAAAGCTCAATTCTATCTAATAATTCCTCAATATGTCATCTTCTCTATCCAAAAGTATCTTTTTGTCTACACTTTGCAGCTTAAAACTATCCTGCATATCCTGTCAGCTTCCTCCATACTCAGGTCCGCATACAATGGCAATGTCAGCACTCTTTTACTGATATGCATTGCCACAGGTGTCCTGTCCACATCATATTTCTTATGGAAGCAGGAAAAGGTACTCGTCAAAGGATAGAAGTATTTCCTGGCCACAATACCTTGTTCTGCCAACCTGTCAAATACCTCTGCACGACTCGCTCCAAATGCCTTCTCTTCAAACACAACAGGGAAATATGCATAGTTAGAGACCACGTTCATCTGTTCCCTGTTCAACAGCAGGCCCTCTATCCCTTCCAAATGCTCTCGATAGCGTTCTGCAATCAATTTTCTCTTGGCAATCTCCTCATTCACATGCCTCAAATTACACAACCCCATAGCGGCACAGAATTCATTCATCTTCGCATTCGCCCCCACTGCGCTGATTTCCTCCGGACCATGAATGCCAAAATTTTTCAGTTCGTACAGTGCATTCCCCAGGTGCCCATCCCGAAAACAGACCGCTCCTCCCTCAATACTGTTAAATACTTTGGTAGCATGAAAACTAAAACAGGAAGCATCGCCAAAACTACCAATCCCATGGTCTTTGTATATCTCACCAAAAGCATGGGCCGCGTCATATATCACCTTCAGTTCATATTTACAAGCAATTCTCTCAATCTCCTCCACATTACAGACATTACCATATACATGAACCGGCATGATAGCGCACGTACGGTCCGTGATAAGGCTCTCCAGCTTTTCTACGTCCATGGTATACGTAACAGGATCAATATCACAGAATACTGGCTCCAGTCCGTTACGCACAATGGCATGGGTAGTAGATGCAAAGGTAAACGGCGTTGTAATCACCTCTCCCTGCAAATTCATGGCCTGCAGAGTAAGTTCTAAAGCCATGTGGCCGTTAGTCAGCAACTCGATTCCATCCACACCCAGATATTTCCTTAATTCCCGCTGAAATGCCTTGTGCTTGACTCCCATATTAGTCAACCAATGTGAGTCCCAAAGTTCTTCTATCTCGTTTATGTATTCCTCTAATTTCGGCATAGACGAACGAGTTACCAAAATTCTTTCCTCCATAATACCTCCTTCAAGCCACTCCATTGCTGAATCAATCGCGTATATTGCATCCAGAATCCTGACAAATACAATGCAGCAGAGCAATACTTAAAGCCTTTAATCTCTCTTCCACATTCAGCTGTTCTATATAAATACAGTGATTCAAATCACAATGGAAATAGTTAAAACAATCGGAAACAAGATCACCCCTGGCTGCGTATAGCCATCTTCTGCAATCGGTCGATATAATGCTACAGAGATAGCACTGGCAAGCCCAATTCAATAAGGTTGATTCCCTGTAATATGGACTGATAGAGACCTAATCGTTCTTACAATAAAGGGAATATAATTGCGCTGACTTTATCTAAACGCCGCATATTATGTTTCTCGCAGAATTCCTCGTATGTGTCTCACCCATAATTACAGTAGCATCCAATTTTTAGGATATATCAGACTTTCGTTTTTACTGTTGTTTCTCCAATACCTCGGTGCGACTACGCACTTATCCTTGTTTGCATTCAACCATGCTCCCCACCAACTGAAAGTACTGTTGGCAATAATATTGTGATTGCACAGACTCATCATCTGCATATCGACGTGGCTTTTTTCCCCTCCACTGTTCCAGTCCACAAAGACCATATTTTTTGAAAAATGAAAATTCTTCCTTACCCATGGGATATCATCAGAAAAGATAATAAAAACTGTTTTCACATCTCTTTTCATAAAAATCTCGAAGGCTTTTCTGTAATAGTCAGGATCACACACATCTCTTAGCTCTTTTTCCTGCAAATAGTCTCCTCTGCGCACATGAACACCAACGCTTATTTTTCCCTGCAGGAAATCCATCAGTTCCCTGTTTCTTCCCTCTAAAATATATTTAAACGTAAAATCTTTTTTGAGAGTATCTTTTACTGCATCTACATACTCATTATTAGCCCAAAAGCCATTAAAATAAATGTCCTTGTTGTAAGTGTATCTCTTTGAGACTGATACAGCCGGTTGCTCCCTAAATTCCGAGCCTCTCACAATTTGTATATTGAGGACCTTATTCAACATCCGATTCAAAAGCATATTAGGATTAGCTCTCACTTTATTGAGCCTTTCTCCATCAATTGTCTTATATGTCAGATTAGAAAATACCTTTTCCAGTTCAAATCCATAATGGTGAATATGTGTTTGATAATCAGTTATATCCAAATACACTTCTTCATTGCTGAGCTCTTGGTATTTTGCGAATCCATATTGAAACATTTGATTTCCCAGTCCACCCTGTACTCTTACAATTACCATCTCATTCCCCCTTCCATATATTTAAAGATTGTAATTGTTTACCGTTCATCCACAGAAACTATTTTTTGCAGATTCTATTTTTCAGCCGTTTTATTTTAATTTTACAAAAATACTTCTTTAATATCCTGGCATTGGAGCTGGCATCAAAAATAATATCTTTCTCTAAAGGAAGCCAATCTCTCGAACTATCCATCTCAGGTTGATCATAATCAAATTCACTGCAATTGAGGCCGGAACCATCCCAGCCCTTGTTATTGACCTTAGTAACAGTAGGCATGATTGAATATTTGTTTTCAAGCAACATATACATAGTCAATGTAACATCGCATAGAATAATTTTCCCATTCCTTCTTGTTACAGTCTCTTTTCCCCTTATTAGGCGCAACCACTCCGGTATCAAATCCGGTCGTTTCGTTAAAAGTTTTATAAAAAAAGATTTTTTCCTAACTGCACTATCCATATAACCCGCTTCAAATATTGAAATTAATTTATTTCTTTTATGAATCCATATACCAGAGCCCCATGCATTATATTCATTATTTAAAATTTGAACTGACGATCCCGTATGATGCCAACAAACATCTTGTGAATATCCTGTAACACCAATAATATCTTCATTATCTTCGTATCTTTTCAAAGCCCAATTCATATATTCCAAAAAGTTTTGAGAAAAAATATTATCATCTTCTGTGCTAATATATTTGTCAAACCTTTCTTCAATCTTTCTCATAAGAAATCTTCCGTTACCGCCAGGTCCTAGATTTTCATTTTGATAAAAAACATGAACCTGCTTAAATCCCTGTATTCCTGCTTCAAGATAAGCCTTTACCTGGCGATATCCTGATTCATATTTAGGTGTGGGAGGAAAATCTAATGAAATAAATATTTCAGTATATGGGGCTAATTTATTTGCCGCTAAAGAATCTATACACGCTTTCAAATGCAAATATCTATTAAGTGTTGCAATAGCAACAGGCGCACAAATTACATTCTGAACGCCTGGCTCTACTTGTGTCTCCATTCAGTTTTTCCTTTCTGGGAATATACTCATAGTATAAATTTTCCTGTTAATCATTTTATCCACCGCACGCTTCACCCGCTCCACATCCACCGAATCCACACACAGATAACATCCCTTTCTCAGCAGATACAAAACACATCTCAATGTCATCCCTTTATGCACACATCCTCTGCACCCCAATCCGGCATCACAGGCCACTATGCAATCGTTGTTGACATCCGCATCGTACGGCAGAAACCTTCCATATGACTGATCACCCATGATGCAGACTGCTTTCGTCCCTGTGGCTGCGGCATAATGAATACCGCTTGTGTCATTGCTGATTACCAGCCTGGCATTCCGCACTACCTCTGCCAGCTCCGGCAAATCTGTCTTCCCGCAATAATTTATGATTTTCTCTTTCCTGTTGCCATGTCGTACTATCTGTTCATACAGTTCCTTTTCCCCCTGCGAGCCACAAATATATGCACTCCATTCCGTCTTATCCAGGATATAGTCTATAATTTCGGAAAAACGCTCTGTTCGCCAGGACTTAATTCTCGAGCTTCCTCCAGGAAAAATCACAAAATAAGGTTCTTTTGGGACAAGTGCCCTCTTCTCTTCCATCACCTGCAATCTCGGAGTCGCTGACTTGAAATCTGTAAGGCCAAGTCCCCGTAAAAAATCTGCATTGCGCTTCAATTCCATTTTGGTCAGACTATCCGCCGGAATCATCCGGTCATAGATGCTGTCCACTCTCTTCCTGTTCCTGTGAAACAATAAACGCCGGCTCAAATTTAAACGGGATTCGTCACATTCATATCCGACTTTTTCTCTCGCCGATATGGAAGCCGCAAGCATATCCATATGCAGAGTGCGGGAATACTCAGTCTGTATCAACATATCAAAAGATAATTTCTTCAATCCGTCTGTCATTTGCTGGAAATAACCCCTGTCTGTTTCCAGCTTTTTCATATCCACAGCAAGAATCTTATCAAAATATCCGGTATTTTCCGCAATCGGTCTGCAAATCTCATTACACATCAAAGATATCTTTTTTTGGGGGAACAATTTCCGATACTCTTTTGCACTATCCAGCCATATGATAAAATCCCCTATCGCATCCAGCTTGATAAGCAAGATTCCATCCTGCGCTCCACATTTTCTATTTTCGATATTCTGCAGCTGAAACTGCACTTTCCAAATGGAAAACCATCTTTTTAATTTTCCAATCATCAGATATCCCCATTCCAGGTAAACAGAAACCATTCACCTTTTTACTTTCTCTCCCCTCCAGGTATCTGCAGCGTATTCATACAAATATCCAGAGCACATTCATACAGATTTTCTTTATAGGCAATCCGTTTATATTCACCCGCCTTTACCCTTTCCACAATATCCTGCTCTTCCGACTGTCCGATCAGGTACCCCTTACAATCCGTCTCCAGACAAATGCTGCAATCCCTCATCCGGTCTCCTACAGCATAGCTTGCATGTAAATTAATATTGAAATCAGTTACTGCCTGCCGGAACATTCCCAGTGCCGGTTTCCTGCAGTTGCACGCCTTTCGGTATCGAATGTTCTCCGCATCCGGAAGATGCGGACAATAATATACCCTGGAAATAGTAATATCCTGTGACGCCAGCACTTCTACCATCCAATCTGTAAGTTTCAGAAAATCTGCTTCGCTGTAATACCCCCTGCCGATGCCCGACTGGTTCGTTACTATAATCAGTCGGAATCCGTCCTTCTGCAATAACCTGAGCCCCTCCAGTACCCCCGGCAGAAATGCAAAATCTTCCTGTCTGTATAAATAATTCCTTTCCACATTGATAGTTCCATCCCTGTCCAGAAAAACAGCTTTCTCCATATTCTCCACAATAACCTGCCTATATTCCCAAAAGGCCATCCTCAATCAGCTCACATAAAATATGAATCAGCATAATATGACTTTCCTGAACCCTTGCCGCAATTCCGCATGGAACAATGGCAGGATAGTCCACTTCCTTTCCTGTCTTCCCACCATCACCTCCCAGAAGTGCCGCGGTTTTCGCCCCCAGTCTTTTTGCTGTCAAAACGGCCTGATACACATTTTCCGAATTCCCGCTCGTACTGATGCCAATGAATACATCCCCTTTGGATACGTGTCCTTCCGCCTGCCTTGCAAATACTTTCTCATAACCGTAATCGTTGGCAATAGCCGTCATCGTAGCCACATCTGCGTTCAGTACAACTACCGGCCAGGCACGCCTCTCCCTTTGAAAACGGCCTGTGATTTCCCCTGCAAAATGCAGCGCATCAGATGCAGAACCGCCATTCCCGCATAAAATCAGTTTCCTTCCTTCTTTCATGGAGCAGATAATCTCATTCGCCAGCGCAGATATCGTCTCCAGAAAAATGTCATCCGATAAAACAGCCCTTTTGATATTGATGCTGTCCTGTATCCGGTTCCGAATCAGCTCATGCATAATTTCCCTCTCTCATCAACTTCTAATCCTTTGAATCATATTGGAAGTAGACTTTCCATCCACAAAAGGAATCAGTACCAGTCTTCCTCCCCGCCCTTCCACGATATCCTTTCCAACTACTTCATCCGGTGCATAATCTCCGCCTTTTGTCAGGATATCCGGTTGAATCATTTCAATCAGCTGATATGGCGTGTCCTCCTCAAAAGCCACAACATAATCTACGAATTCCAGCGCACAGAGAAGCTCCTCTCGATCCTCAAGTGGGTTTACAGGCCTGTCCGGTCCCTTCAGCCGTTTTACCGATGCATCACTGTTTAATCCCACTACCAGAATATCTCCCAGCTTTGCGGCCTCCCGTAGATACCGAATATGCCCTGTATGTAAGATATCAAAACATCCATTTGTAAAAACAATTTTTTCGTCAGGATGGTTTCTGCGAAAACTTCGGACAGTTGCTCCTTCTATTCTCTTATATGTTGTACCCGCCTTATCTTCTGTCAGATATGCCCGGACTTCACTCCAACATACGGAAGATGTCCCGATTTTGGCAACCTGCAGTCCGGAAGCACAGTTTGCGATAGAAACGGCCTCTCTGATATGCATCTTATTTGCCATACACGCAGCCAGATAAGCAATTGCAGTATCTCCGGCTCCCGTCACATCGAAGACTTCTCTGCCCCTGGCCTTAACGAAATACGGTCCTTCCCCATCGCCCACCAATACCATGCCCTTTGCCCCACAGGTAGTCAGCACATATTCGCATCCGCATCTCCTCCGCAGAATCTCCGAAGCCTCTGCAATTTCTTCTTCACTTTCTATCCTCATACCTGTCATTTGCTTCAGCTCATTCAGATTTGGCTTCAACAGGTAAGCACCTTTATATTTTTCCGCCTCCGGATCCTTCACATCCACAATGACAGGGACTGCCACCTCTCTTGCCATGGACAGGATTCCCTGCATCACCTGGCGGCTCAATAGACCTTTCATATAATCCGATACCACTATCAGCTCATATGCCTGTATTTTTTCTTTTAATAAATTCAGCACTGTTCCTGCTTCTTCATGACTCAGCAGCTTTGTATCTTCCACATCAAGCCGCATGACCTGCTGATTATTACTTGCCAGAAATCTGGTTTTCACTGTCGTATCCCGATTGAATTCAAGTACCAGATCCGTATTGATACCATTTATACTGAAAAGCTCTTTTATTTTTTCTCCTGCATTGTCTTTTCCGAGGATTGTCAATATGGAAACCTTCTGATCCGCAGCCGCCAGATTCACAGCCACATTTGCAGCGCCGCCTGCCGTGCAGCGCTCTGAATGTTTTCGAAATACAGGAACCGGCGCTTCCGGAGAGATACGCTTTACCTCACCATTGTAGTAAACGTCAAGCATAACGTCCCCGATGACCAATATACTTTTCTTTTCTATGTTATTCAAATTGTACATCTGTCCTTCTCTCCTGGAGACTATATGCCTGCCCCTGCCCTCTCAATACAATATTCATTATCTCGTTTCCTACAAGCAGTAAAGAATAATTCATAAAACTATTCACAAAAAACTGCTCCGTAAAGCCATAAATAACAAATAACGAAACTGCATAAATTCCATAAATATCTTTCCTATGAATCATGCTTTTGACTGCCAGGACATATATCGTACCAATCATAAGCGTCACAGCAATCCCATATTTCATTAATAAAAACATATAGGAATTGTCAAGAAAGGCACTCAATTCATTGGGATTACCAAACACAGTAATCGGATCCGACAGAAAAACCGTTTTCCCATGTTGAATCCTTCCTGTTAACGCCCGATTCAGCACACTTGCCAAACTATTGCTTCCCCAGTCCCCGTTGTACATTACAGGCAGCAGAAAGCTGAAGGAAAACACTAAAATCATTCCTGCCGTCAACCCAAACATCATCCATTTCATAAAGCCCTCTCTCTTTCGAAAAAGCTTTAATACCGTGTCAAGTACAACAGAAAAACTTCCGATGATCAAGCCGGTTCTGCTGGCAGAATATTGATATACAAACAGATTTGTCAGGCACAGCAGGAAAAGCTCAGCATATGATATTTTCTCTTTTCTATAATACATATACAGAATTATCAATATTACTGCGGAAGCATGGAATATGTTGCCTGTCCCATAGCCCATCCCGTGCCAGATTTTTCCGTTTTCACTTACTACTTTATCCGGAATGATTCCGCATCGTACACAAAGAAATACCATTGCCATACAACAGGCCCATAATTTCAGGATCCACCGCATCAGCCTTTCACGTTCCATATCCTTCACGGCAATCATTGCCATCACAGAAAGCATGATCCCCGTCTTTTTTGTAATAAGAGTCGTAATACAGGCAATGGCAAATATCGTCATTGCATATCTCAGTGTGGCGGGACTCCAGCTAAGTGAAGTAACGTATAGCACCCAAAAGGGAATAGAAATAATAGCCATTAAAAAATAAACAGAGTCACTGCTGTCCAGGCCTGTCCCTTTCGCACAGACCATCAGAAAGAAAAAAACACAAAAAAAGAAATTGTTATTCTGAAAATCATCTCTTCCCTTTTCGTTCCACATTTTTATATCCGGCATACAATCTATCTTCCCTTCAGAAAGCTTACTTCCAGAATATCCTATCTTCCCTTCAACCATGCATTCCAGATAAAGCTCATATTTGTATGCAGGTACCTTCCAAACAATCTCCCAGGTTCCTGCATCAGCCGATAGGCCCATTCCATGTTATGTTTCTGCATCCACATGGGAGCTCTTCTGATATTCCCCGCAAAGTAATCAAATCCGGCCCCCACGCCTACCATAAACCCCCGTATTTTCCCTTTATGTTCAGCCATCCATCTTTCCTGCTTTGGTGCTCCCAATCCTACCCACAAAAAGTCCGGACAGCTGTCATTTATTTTATTCACAATCTCGAAATCTTCCTCCCTTGACAGCGGCCGGAAAGGCGGGCTGTACGTTCCGACAATCTGTATTCCCGGGTACTTATTCTCAATTTCCTCTCTCAGCTTTTTAAGTGTTTCCTCCTCTGCCCCGTAAAAGAAATGTCTGTATCCCTCTTGAACCGATATCTTAAAAATTTCTTCCATGTAATCCGGCCCGGTTGTCCGCTTCATATTTCTGAACCCTCTTTTCCTCCCTATGGAAGAAAGGGGGCCTCCATCAGGAATCGCTATGACACTCTTATTTTGTATCTCACAATATTCCTTATCTTTCCATGCTGTCACAGTAGTATGCACATTTGCCACACAACAATAATCTCCATCCAGATTTCTAATATTTTGTATTGTAAAATCAATCAGCCATTCCATATCTATCGCTGCTATGTTCACACCCATGATATTGCAGACAGGGATCAGAGATTTATCAATCTTATGTATTGACTGTGTGCACATATTTTCCATAATATCTATTGCTTTCTCCGCATTCCTTACAACAGAACGTATCCCATTACATTTTTGCCGAATGCTTCTATACTGTCCTGCTCTCTTTGAATTTTTACCCTTGATGATTTATTTCTTTCCTCTACTAAGATTACAGCATCACATTCCGCCAGTGCCTCCAATGTATCTGCATTTTCACTCATATCAGATCCTGTCACCAGCAGAATATTTTCATTTAACTGTGTTAAGATTATGCTTGAAAATTCCTGTAATCTCTCAATATCGACAGTGCCCGTCACCAGAAGCAGACCTCCGTCTCCTGCCAGGTTTGTTATGTTTGCAGCAATGATCCTATATGTTTCTTCTTCTGAAATATCCTTTGAATATCCCTCCCATTTTTCCAGCTGTCGATCAATACAGGATAAGAAACACCTTTTTTTCCTGTGGTGGAATACGCCCAGCAAATGATACCCATACCGCTCCTTAAGTTCCCGCTCTCCACGAATTTTATCACTGCTTGTATAACCCATTGCATGGTAAAACATGCTTACAAGAATACCGGCTGCAAAACCTATGAACACCCATTTTTTAAGGACTGCATTTTGTCCATTCCACAGCTTTTGCCATAAATTCTCTGTATCATTTGAAGCAGTTGCTGAAATATTCCACACTGTATAGATACCGGCTAATACACAGCCTGCCATTGCTGTCAACAAAATAGAACGCCATTTATATAGAATATAGATCAATAAATCCTTTGTCCTGATTTCGCGTTCATGTCCGTAACAATACTCCATTTTAATCTCCCTTTACTGCCGGCACTCACCTTTACAATGACCTTTCACATGGCTCCGTCTCGTCCCAGAACTGCCCCCACAGTCCGAAACAGAATCCGCAAATCCATCCCCATACTCCACTCTGTGATGTACTTCGTGTCCAGCCTGACCACTTCCTCGAAGTCCGTGATCTTACTCCGGCCGCTGACCTGCCACAACCCCGTAATTCCCGGCCGCACCGCAAGCCTTGCCCTGTGATGCGGCTCATACCTCTCCCATTCGTCCACCGTGGGAGGCCTGGTCCCCACCAGGCTCATATCCCCCTTTAATACGTTGAAAAACTGCGGGAACTCATCCAGGCTGTAGTCTCTCATAAAATTCCCCAGCCCCTTTTTCACCCTGCCGTCAGGACGCACCTTACATCCGATAATCCGGGGATCCCCCTCCAGCTTGAACATCAGCCCGTCCCCGTGACGGTTCTTCTCCAGCAGCTCCTTCTTGCGCTTCTCCGCATCTACATACATGCTGCGGAATTTATAGATCTTAAATTTCTTTCCATTTCTCCCCACTCTTTCCTGGGTAAAAAACACAGGACCCGGAGATGCAGCCAGGATGGCCGGCGCCAGAAAAAGGAACAGCACCGCCGTCATCACACAGCCCACAATCCCTCCTGCGATATCCATGGCACGCTTCACGAACTGCTGCAGCGGCGTGGCATAACTGATGCTGGTGGTCAGTACCGTATACTCTCCCAGATGATCCACAAACTGCCGCATCCCCGTTTCACTTCCCGCCCGGAAGACGCTGACATGAACAACTACTCCCATTCCTGCCAGCTTTTCCACCAGCTCCTCCGGATAGGGAACGCTCCGGGGCAGCGCTATCAGCGCCTCATCCACCCAGCTGCGGCATACCGCCTCTATGATATCCTCTGCACCTGCCACCACTTCTATGTCTTCCTGTTCTCTCTTCACAGGCAGGTCATAAATCCATTCTTTCGCCTCCCTCACGGCATCTGCTTTCCTCTTCCTGTCCAGAAGTGCAATCCCTGTGATGTTAAATTGCTCCGTCTCCTGAGACCGCAGATCTGCCAGCACCTCCTGCACCATCCCGGATTCCGTCACCACCAGCAGAGAACGTCTCTCTCCCTCCGCCGCCTTCCGCTTAAGCAGCAGCGCCTTCCACAAAAGCCTGGAAAAGTATCCCGTGCATATATAGAGAATCCCTGTGAGATAAATCACAAACCGGGCGCCGCCCACGCTTTTCTGGGCCGTAAACAGGTACAGAACCCCAATGACTTCCACCAGACAGGCATGGCGCAGCGTCATCGTAAATTCCTCATAAAATCCCCTCCTCAGCACCCCGCTGAAAGTACCTGATAAAAGGGCCGCTGCCACCGCCGCCAGCAAAAGCACAATCCCTATCCCTCTGTATTCCCCGTCCCCATAGGGACTGGACGGGCCCATCCGCACCGCATAGGCCAGCATGAAGGCTGCCTGCAGGCACAGCACATCAAGCAGGATAAAATCAAAGTGTTTCAGCCATCCTCCCGCCCTCTTCCTGTACATAATTCAACTCCCTTTGTCTGTTCTGCCCATGCTTTGACCTTTCAGACACTTTTTCTCTCTGAATCCTTCTGCTCTGCTTCGGCTTTCCGAATGCCCCCTGCAGCCTGCCTTTCCCACTGCCCCTGCGGCAATGCACAACTTCCTCTGTTTTGTACACTCCCCCACAGACAGCCTTTGTGAAAGGGGATGACTGGCATCCCCCTCAAATAGAAACCAAACGGAGATTACGATTTCAGATCATGCATGACTGAATTTTTTTACCGGCATCCGTTTTCTGCCGGTTTTATCCGCTCTTAGAACTCGCCGGTCTTAGGAGCCTTTACGCCGGTTGCTGCAGCAGCCTGGGCAGAATCCACCACCATGAATGCCACGGGGGAGAATGAAGTAAAGGTTCCGGTTACAGACAGATTGTCGCCCAGAACAGCCTGGCCAACTACTTCCCAGGGCTTGCCGGCTACGGAATCTTTTCTGTGAAGAATATATACCAGATCGCCTTTCTTTGCGATGCCGCTTACGTCAAAGGGAATCTGTACGCCGCCTGCCGGAATGGTTCCGGAATAGCTTACGTCAATCATTGCCTTTAACTTTGCGTTTGCAGATACACCCAGATCTCTCAGAACCTGTGCGTTGGAAGTCACATTCACCACTTCCTCTGCCACAGCCTTGTTCTCAATCGCTTTGGCGCTTGTATTGGCCGCTCCCAATCCGATTGTGGAGCCAAGATCCGTGGCACCCTTCGCGTCGGAAGAATAGCTTTCGCTGACCGGCACCTGGCCTGCAGGTTTCGACGGCGTTGTCACACTGCCGCTGGCCAGCACAGGCATGGCCATTGCCACGGTCATAACGCCGGCCACTAATAATGCATATAATTTTTTCATTGGACACTGTCCTCCTTCTGAAGTTTTTGTTTGGTTTCTATATATTGATACCGGTTTCCCGGTATTAATACCATTTATTCTTCCAGCACTGCCTGCACCAACAGCCGCTTCTCCGCGTTAGCCTCCCCTGCCATGCAGGTCACAAGGGTGATGATCTTATTTTCCTCCGTCACTGTAATGCCCTTATCAATATTTGCGCTCATGTCCCGGATGTCATAGATGGACTTCAGATAAGAAGCGTAAACTTCCTTATCTGAAAAATCAAAGCTGTAAAGAAGATGCCTGTCGTCATACACATAAGCCGCAAAAATCTTATAGCGCAGCGTTTTTTCCGGCAGAACAACAAGCACCTCCCTGTTGGCATCAAAAAAGTCCCTGTCTTCAAATTCGTGCAGCTGGGCAAACATGGTTCCCGCCTTCATGTTATGCCCATAGATCACCGTGTTCGGATCTGTAAAATCCTTTGCATTCAGACTTTCCGTGTAAATGCAGCCGGGATATCCGTAGGAGCCGTCCAGGTTATGGTGCAGGTAATAGGTATCATCTGTGGGATGCTGCAATACAGGATAATCAATAATGGTACCGGGAACTGTAATCCAGGCATAGATATCTTCATTCAGTGTCTTCAGGTAATCAAAATCAATCTCCCCGCCCTCCGGAGTATCTTCCTCCGCTTTCTTCTGTGCATCCGTTCCGCCTTCTCCTTCTTCCTC
This sequence comes from Acetatifactor muris, assembly GCF_024623325.1. Lineage (GTDB taxonomy): Bacteria > Bacillota > Clostridia > Lachnospirales > Lachnospiraceae > Acetatifactor > Acetatifactor muris. The sequence continues at coordinate 16,563 of NZ_JANJZD010000004.1, read as the reverse complement.
CGGCTTATTGCCTGTGCCTTCTGCTTCTTTTCCTTCTTCTGCGGCGGATGCCGTGGCGCTCTCTTTGGCGGAACGGAACAACGCTTCCAGCTCCTCCTCTGTCAGGGCCGCCTTCGCCGGCGGCAGACCTTCGCCTGTCTGTCCCTGCACTTCTCCGGACTCCCCGGCGCTGCCGTACATCAGCCGGCTGACTCCTTTCCCCAGCAAAAACACTGCCACCAGGCCTGCCAGACTTAAAATCAGCTTTATAATCAGCTCTTTCCTGTTCATTTTCATATTCTTCACATTCTCCGTCTCTTCTTTCCGCTTCCGCCCTTTTCTCTGCAGGCACAGTCCGGATTTCTCTTATCCCCTGTCTATCCCGGGTGCTTTTCTCAGCATCTCTCATTCCACTTCCTCGTAAAACACCTCCAGGATCAGCTCATACAATGCCTGTTCGTCCGGATAGAACTCCTCATACACCTCTCCCTGCACAGTCGCTCCCCTCAGGGAATGCAGATTTTCTTCCGAAAATCCATAGCCTGACGCCTGCATGGCCAGATAGCTGATCTCGTCCACCGTAATGTCCGTTACCATGTATCTGCTCAGAGTATTGTACAATGTCACCGGAAAGGTAATGTCCTCTTTCACCCTATCTATGGCCGCCGAAGCGTAAGCCTTCAGATACTGCTTCTGCCGCTCCAGCCGCCTTCCCGCGCTGTTGAAGCTGGTTATATCTCTGTTATGTAAATAATAGTAGGCATCCATTCCCATCAGAAGAATCTTCTCCCCTTCCCGGACCCTGAAGCCCTTAAAATCCATGCGCTCCAACGCAGTCACTTCGATTCCTCCCACCGCGTCGTTGATCAGGGGAATTGCCCCCATGTTTATGGCACAGTACCCGTGGATGGGCAGGCCATAGAACAGGCGGGACACTGCCTTCACACTCCTCTCACAGCTGAGCTGAGCTCCGTCCCCATAGCCGTGCTGTATGGCCAGCTGGGCTTTCTCTGTCCCCCAGTATGCGCCGTTTACATCATACATTTCTACTTCCGTCATGGTATCCCGTGGGATGCCGATCACAGAAATCTCCCTGCTATGGGGATTAAGCACCAACAGAAAAACGGCGTCCGACTGTCCTCCGTCCGATGTGCTCTTTACTTCCTTTACCTCATCCATCTTGTCAATTCCCAGAAAGAGAAAAGTCAGGATGTCTTCATTGTAGCGGTAATGAATTCCGTTATAGCGGATGTCTCCTTGCTGCCATGCTTCTCCTTCTTCCTCTGCCGTGCCCCCCATCTCCTCTGCCATGACACTTAAGGCCGCAATCATCTCCCCGCTGTCCGCACTGCCGTAGAGCCTGTTTTTCCCGGAAATCTGCAACGCCAGGAACAGCACTGTTCCTGTGAAGATAAACACTACCAGTCCCAGCGCTCCTTTCACCAGGATGTTCCGAACCCGTTTTTCTTTTTTTACTTTTTCTCTCATCCGGACTCGCCTCCTTTTCCCGGTCATTCTGCCTGTAACTCCCTGCCTCCTGAATCGGTTGGTATCCCTGTCAGCTGTATCCTCCGTTTTTTCCTGTCAGTCCTCTCTCCGTTCCCTCTTCATCCGGCACATACCGCACCACATCCTCCAGAGCGCACTTCAGTATCCCGCACAGATCGTTCAGCGTGGTGGTATTCATGGGCCTGTTTTTCCTGAGCCTGTCCACTGTGGCGCTGGAAACTCTGTGCCTGGTTATCAGCGTATATGTAGATTCTTCTGATTTTTTCAGTGTCTCCCAGAAGGGCTGATAATCGATCAATGCCTTTCCCCTTTCAAATGGTACAACAACTGCCTTGCATAAACTTGCAGTTTTTTTCTTCTTTATGCGTTCAAAGAGTTCGCCTTAGTGACATGTAAGGCGAACTTTTCTGCACATTTGGCTGTGGAAACAGTATCTGAACTTATAAAAAACCTGGAATTCCTGCGAAGAGGTTGGAATATAGCAGAATAAAATACTCGAAAAATGTATTTCAAAGATTCATCAGACAGAACTACTGATGCCTTTATGATTGTATACAGTCTCTGTTTATGCGATATGCTGTAAAAAATGATACGTCTTCTGTAAAAACAGAAAAACTGCCAAAAAAAGAAAAAAATCAGATTTTGCTTGCAATGTGCTGCTGAAAGGTATAAAATAAACAAAGTTATGAAAAAAAGTTCGCCTTACATGTCACTAAGGCGAACTTTTTTTCAAATCAACTGCACTTGTTTTCAATCCTCCATAAAACCGGGATTTATTTTGCTTTTATTGGGTAGCGCTGTTCATTGCCCTCTTCCTATTCTCCAATGATTTCCACCCCATCCGGAAAATCCCGTATGACAAGCGCGCATGTATTTGTAAGTTTAACATTCTTTTTTAACGGATACGCCATTTTGCCTCTGCTTTCTCCCGTGATACAATGAACGTCTAATTTTGTGTCTGCCAGCCCCAGATTATTCTCTAAATTATTGGCAAAAATGATACTTCCGGCACTTACCCCTATTACCAGGCCATTGTCATTGATATACGCCATCAAAGATTCATGAAATCCTGTGGCATTGATTCTTTCCAGCAAATACCGTGTATTTCCGCCGCATAAATATACCACATCATATTGCTGCAGCTTCTCAGGCTCCATTCCGGTATGCAGGTCAAATACGTCAATATTTTCACCTGAGACACCGCATTTTAACAGATCGTTCATACATTTCGGCAAAACTTCTATTGCGTCCGGATCTATTGCCGCTGTAGGGATGAATAAGGCTTTTACATCAGACATATCCTTCCCTGCCATATCCACAAAGCACCCTTTAATTTCTTCCGTTTCCAAACCCGCTGACGTCAACAATACTCTCATGTTCCCTCCTATTCCGGCCAGTCATTCCGGCCAGTTCATCTGCTCATTTAAAATGCCTGATTTCCTGCACTCATTGCACACATATTCTTTTTCCGTCCGATTTCCAATTTGATATTTTAATATCCTGTCCTTAAATACAATGTATTTTACATTCCCTGCCTTAAAATCAACAAACCAATTCCTGTTTGTATCAGTTTCAGACAGCATGACTTTTGAAATCAGTTCCGGGAAATCTCTCCTGTCACTTGTAAAAAACAATGCGGTCCAATATTTCGGTTTCCCGCCGGTATTCCACAATTCGACTTTATGAATGTTAAGATAATCAATAATGCTGTCATCCGCTATACTTTCTTTGATTAATATTCCATCATACAATTCTCGTTTCTTTTTTTGAATGGCATTATTACCGCAGAGATGAACTTCTTTCACCTCGCTTAACGTCAATTCATCCTTCAGTAAGATATCCATGGATACCTGAAAGGTTTCTCCCAGCATCAACAGTTTTTCTGTCTCCGGCAATGCAATGTCTGCTTCCCATTTCGATATGGATTGTCTGCTGACATTACATATGGATGCAAGTTCTTCTTGTGTCATTCCGTTTGCTTTTCTGAGTTCTATAATTTTTTCCGATAATTTCATTGTCGTGTCTCCTTTGATTCATCTGTATTATACAGGATGACAATACTATTTACCACCAACGTCAAAGTGCTGTTTGGCAACCCCCGGTTGCAAACAGCACTTCCAGATTTATCTCTCCTGATTCTCCGGCTTAACACGCCAGTATCCATCTGTATCCCGGGCCAAAAGCTGTTCACCGATCATATCCCTGCGGATCGTACAGAAATCATCATGAAAATCCGCAATCATGATATTTACCTCCCGCTCGGAATAGATACGGTCGAATTCAAATGCCTGAGCAATGACTTCCAGAACGATGCGCTCCTTTTTCTGCTGGGCAGGAATGGACTTCAGTTTCCCATATTCAAAAAATGTGTTAATCACCTTCTGGCGATATTCCTCATCCCGCCGGGCCTGAACTTCTGCTTCGTCGGACTTCTCCTGCAGAATTTCCAATATGGTTGTATCAAAAATCTCCTTTTTGAGAGAGTACATCATATAATACTGACTTTTATAGGAAGTAACTGCACCGGCATCTGCCAGCTTTTTGAGATGGAAAGACACCGTCGGTGCCGTAATCCCCAACCTTTCCGCCAGCCGTTCTACATACATATCCTCGATTGCAAGTGATTTCAAAATCTGCAGCCGTGACTTATCCGATAAGCACTTGAACAGGCGTATTGCCTCTGTCTCTGTCATTCTTCTTCCTCCCAGATCATTTCAAACGTTTCCTTTATCTCACGGGCAGTGTCAAGCTTGATCTGCTCAATCTGCATTTTGACCGCATCGTCATGTTGTCTGGCCTTATTGTAAGCGGATACCCAATTTGAAGGAATCTGCTCGATTTTAAGTATGAAAAAGCGTTTTACTGCTTCAGCATCCCCTCTGCCTGCCTTAACCGCAACAGAAAATATTGTGCGGAAAATATCATAGATGTTTGCTTTTACCTTTTCAAAGTCAGCCTCGTCCCCACGCTCTTCTGCCAGCATTTTTTTATTACACTGCCCGCATAATGAAATCTGTTTATCAAAATAGCTGTTTAGCTTCGTTATTTTCTGTTCGATCATATGCTAACCCCCGTTTTTCTTTTTGTTTGTATTTCCCTCCGGCCTGATGTTATATTGATTTTACTATTCCTCTTCAAAAAGTCAACATATGATTTTTCCCTGAAAACTTTCCAAATTTTCCAAAATATATTATAATAATATTGCGCATATGGCATATCATCCCGCTGATGCGGAATGCAGGCCAGTCAGCAGAAAGGAAATATATTATGGCAAAGGAATTATTAAAAAGGAATGAGGTAAAAAAAGAGTTTACCTGGAATCTGGAAGACCTCTACGCAGATATTCCCTCCTGGGAAAACGCTGTGCGGGAAATACAGGAAATTGCCTCCCGGTTGGAGCAAATGGAAGGAAAGGTAACGGAAAGTGCGGAAAGCCTGTATTCCACGCTCTCCCAACTGGAAGAAATGGGGAAGAAGACGGATCCTGCTTTCAACTATGCGGAACGGCTGAGCGATCAGGATACAGGCGACACGACCCATCTGGCCATGTCGCAAAAGCTTCGCAGCATTTATACTGACATTTCCAGCAGACTTTCCTTTATCGACCCGGAAATCCTGGAACTGAAGCAGGAGACTCTGGAGCAGTATTTCACACAGCAGCCGAAGCTGGAGGGATACCGGAAATATATCCAGGAAATTCAGCGCCTGAAGCCGCACCATCTTCCCGCAGAAATGGAACGACTGCTGGCCATGGCCAGCGAAATGTCCAATGTTCCTGAGGAAACCTTCGCGGTATTCAATAATGCGGATCTGAAGCTTCCGGAAATGACAGATGAGAATGGGGACTCCATCCGTATCACCCACGGCCGATATCTTCCCCTGATGGAGTCCTCTGATCGGCGGGTGCGCAGAGAAGCCTTTGAGAAAATGTACCAGACCTATAAACAGTTTGAGAATACTCTGGCCAGCCTCTACAGCGGTCAGATCAGGCAGCTGATGTTTTACGCCAAAGCCCGCAAATATCCTTCCACGCTCCAGGCGGCAGTCAATCGCAATAATGTCTCTCCGGAGGTATATGACAATCTGGTTGCCACCGTAAATGCCAATCTGGATAAAATGTATCGCTATGTCAGACTTCGCAAACGTCTGCTCCAGGTGGATGAGTTACATATGTACGATGTCTACACACCCATCATTCCCGATGCAAGCCGGAAAGTTCCCTATGAGGAGGCGAAAAAGACTATTCTGAAAGCGCTCGCACCTCTGGGAGAAGATTATATCCGACTGCTGGAGGAAGGCTTCAGCAATCGCTGGATCGACGTCTACGAGAATGAGGGAAAAAGAAGCGGGGCCTATTCTGCCGGGGCTTACGGCGGACATCCCTATGTTCTCATGAATTATGATGACAGCCTTGACAGTATGTTTACTCTGGCACATGAGATGGGACATTCTCTGCATTCCCATTATTCCAATACTGCGCAGCCCTATTTCTATTCACGATATAAAATTTTTGTGGCGGAGGTAGCCTCCACCTGTAATGAAATCCTTCTGATGGAATATTTGCTGAAAAATACCACAGATACCAAAGAACGCGCCTATCTGTTAAATCATTATCTCGACAGTTTTAAAGGTACGGTATACCGTCAGACGATGTTCGCGGAATTTGAAAAGAAAACCAATGCCATGGCAGAGGCCGGTGAAAGCCTCACAGCCCAGGTGTTAAATGATGTCTATTATGAACTGAACAGCCGGTATTTCGGTCCGGACATGGTCTCCGATCCGGAAATCGCCAGAGAATGGGCCAGAATTCCACATTTTTACTATAATTTCTATGTGTACCAGTATGCTACCGGTTTCTCTGCAGCCGTGGCCATTGCGCGGAATATTTTACAGGAGGGCGCTCCCGCTGTGGCACGTTATAAGGAATTCCTGTCAGGCGGCTGCTCACAGCCTCCTGTGGAACTGTTGAAAATCGCCGGTGTCGATCTTGAAACTCCCCGCCCTATTCAGGATGCACTGGATGTCTTCGGCCAGGTGCTGGACGAACTGGAAAAACTGGTGTAGACATTGCTTCTACAACCGTCATCACTCTGTTCGTATTTAAGGAAGCAGTCAGCCCCGTTCACGGGGCTGACTGCTGATCCTGCCATATCCAACCTCCTTATGCAACAGTAAAATCGGGTTCTTCCCCTTATTCCGCCAGATACATCTTCAGCGATTCCTCTATCTTATGTATGGTGTCTTCTTCCGACAGTGTGCCTTTCAGATATTCCGGCAGGCATTCTGTCAGGACCTGACAGATTTTCGCATCTTCCTTTACAGGTTTATCCAGGCCTTCGCACATGGCAGCCAGTCGGTCCGCCGTCTCCTGAGAATAACTTTTCGCTTCAAATCCCACATAGCTTCCGTCATCCGCCTGAATCGATGTGTAAATCTGGAATTCAGAACGGTCCTTCGCCGCCTGTGTCTTCAGCGCCTGCCTGTTCACCGGGAAGCCGCTGTCGCCGTCTGCGCTCTGGAATTCCGCTGACAGCGCGAAACGCAGAAAGTCCTTCGCCGTATCCACATACTGACTCTTCGCACAGATTCCGGCCTCCAGAGACGGAATGAATCTGTTCTCAAAGGCAGTAAAATCTCCCTTGATATACTCCGCCATGGCCACGGGGGTCATACAGTTCATAAATCCGTTCGCCTTCTGAAACGCCAGCTTCGCCTCTGCGCTCAGATTCCACATATCGGCGGCCCTCTCATTTTCCGGCCAGGCATCAATGATTCCACAGTTGTCTCCGATGGCCTTCAGATACTTCATGTACTGACTTAACTTTTCTCTGTTCAGCTCTTTTCCGTCCACGATTTCATTGCAGAAAAAGGTGTAAAACTGATATACCAGATTCGCCGTGGTCTGTTTTCCCATGTAACTGTAATCTGTCCCGGAGAGGAACTCCGCCAGTGCTTCCATAGACGCCATATTCTCCGGCGCAAGGTCTCTGCCCAGTGTCATTGTAAACCCGAACTGCAGAGGCACCACATACCGTTTCCCGTCCTCCTGCACATAGCTGCCTGTAATATTAGACAGCAGCTCTCCGCTCTCTTCCATGGGGCCCACCACATCCTCCAGATCTTCCAGCAGTCCTTTCCGCGCATAGTCGTCCGCATTCAGATGATCCATCATCAGAATGTCCGGCGCATCATCTCCCATCAACATGGTATTCAGCTTCTGATAGACCGCATCATAGTCCGTATCGCCGTAATGATACATGGGATATTCATTTTCTATGGATATCATCACCTCCGGATGCGCTTTATGATACATCACTGCCGCCTGTTTGAGCAAATCGCTCTCGTAAACGGTATACAGTTTTAAAACCTGCGTCACCTGAGAAACCGCATTGGGATCATACTCATAGCGATACAGTTTTACCTCCCCCTCTGTCTGGAACAATGCATAAATACTGCCGTCCTCCAGAGCCGCCAGGTCAAGACAGGCATAATCCTTCATGGCAAAATTTGTATCCACACCCTCCGCCAGTTTCTCCCATTCTCCTTCCGGGCTGCCGCCTGTGAGCCGGAAAATCCCTTCTTCTCCCGCGGCAATCAGTGTACCGTCCTTTAGCACAGAAAGGGCCAGAGCTCCCGCGCCGCCCACCGATATCATACCGGATTCTTCGCTGCCTGCGGCAGAGGCACCATCCGGCATAAACGAAATCTGTTCCACGTCACTGCTTTTGCCTTCTCTTCGTTTTTCAATCTGGTAGCCGTTTCCGTCTGAAGTACTCAGATATACATTTTCTCCCTCTGTCACCATACGACCTTCATAGATTGCAGGAGCCTGTTCACTCTCCAGCACCTTTCCGTCCGCCCCTGACAGGATATCCATGGAGGAATAGGAAACAACTGCCAATGTCCCGTTATTCAGTGCCGCCAACCCCTGTATCATCTCATAGCCGCCCCACTCTTCATTGGGAACGGACCATTTCTCCGGCGTGATTTCCACCGCGGTATCCCCTTCTCCTCTCCACAAATGTCCCAGGAAATTCTCCTGCTCCTCTTCCATATATTGAGCATAGAGATACTGTGTGCCGTCCTCTGCCTCCAGCAGCCGCGCATCCAGCCAGTCTCCGCTGCCCAGCTTCATGGAGGCCAGCCAGTTCTGTGTCACATCCGCATAGCCGCTCTCCTGCTTCTCCCACTCCCGCAGAACTGTCTTCCCGTCCTCCTCTTTCGCTGCCAGCAGATGCAGTTTATCCTGCGACGTGAAAATCTGCAGAACCGTCCAGTCCGCCAGTTCCACGGGCCATGTCTCTTCCCGCTCCACATATCTGCCCCTGTCGGCTCCCACGTCTCCTGTTTTCGCCTGACTGCCGCTCTCCTGCTGTTCCTTTCCGCAGCCTCCCGCCACACCTGTGCAAAGTGCTATCACAAGCATGGCTGCCATTCCCCGTTTCCATTTACCCTTTTTCATTTTCCTGTTACCTCCAAATATAGTCGCCTGCGCGATGTCTCTAAAGGGTGAAGCCCCTTCGGTATGCCCTTAATCCTAACAGAAAAATGTCAACAGTCTGTGTTTGAACTGTGTCTTATCTGTGTTCAAACTGTGAAATCGTCATCCTTCCTGTCTGAGCTGTTACATGCAGGAAACAATTCTCAACTCCAATATTGAAAACAGGCTTTTGCAAACGGAAAATTTATGCTATACTGATACAAGTGTGTGCAATAGACAGAGAAAAGTCGGTCTGTCCGACACGAGGTTTGCGGATGATACAGAAGGAAAAATTATCGCAGTTTTATTTTAATCAATACAGAGACTGTGCCAAAAAGGTAAAAAAGAAAAACAATACGGGTAAAAAGACTTACAGGGAAAGAATCGACATTCTGCTGGATGAAATGCGGCGTACGAAAAACGGTCATGTCTCCCAGCCCCATCTGGAAGAATATCACAGGCAGATTCGAAATCTGTCCTATTTTGCTTTCCGTGAGAACAATCAGTTTGCCATTGCGAAGATCAGAGATCTTATGCTCAACGAGCTGGTCCGGCTGGATGTGGCCAGTCTGAAATCAGACGAGCAGGAACTGGTCACCGCGAGATTTCTGGAATTTCTTCGGGAAGAGAAGTCTTTCGACATCTGTCAGAAAACCCTCCGTTCCACATTGAATCAATATATGAACGGCGAGCTGAAGAATCAGATTATCGATCTGGTTCCCACCAGACCCGAGACAGAATTTCCCAAAGCTCTCGAAATGCCCCGGAGATTCATACTTCATATCGGCCCCACCAACTGCGGGAAGACCTATCAGGCCCTGGAGCGGCTGAAGCTGGCGAAGAACGGTGTCTATCTGGGGCCCCTGCGGCTGTTGGCGCTGGAGGTGTATGAGCGAATGAAAGAAGCCCGGATTCCCTGTACCATGCTCACCGGCGAAGAGCGCATATATGAAGAGAACAGCCGGATCACTTCCTCCACAGTGGAAATGCTGGACATGGATCAGAAATATGACGTGGCAGTGATAGATGAAGCTCAGATGATTGCGGATTCCGACAGAGGTCACTCCTGGACCAGAGCCATTTTAGGCACACAGGCCCACGAGATTCATGTATGCATGAGTCCCTCCGCCGAGAAGGTCGTCACCCATCTGATCTCCCTGTGCGGAGACACTTTCGAGACGCACAGATATGAGAGAAAGACACAGCTGATCTGCGAGGAAGAGCCTTTCTCCTTTCCGGAAGATGTCCGGGAAGGCGATGCGCTGATCGTCTTCACGAAGCGAATGGTGCTGGATATCGCAGCCCGCCTGGAACGGCGCGGCCTTCAGGTCAGCGTCATCTACGGAAGTCTTCCCCCTGAGATCCGGCGCAGGCAGATACGCATTTTCGCGGAGGGTCAGACCCAGATAGTGGTGTCCACAGACGCTATCGGCATGGGCCTGAACCTTCCTGTACGGCGGATTGTCTTCGTTCATACTGAAAAATTTGACGGGAAGCATACCCGGCCCCTGAACACTTCGGAAATCCGTCAGATTGCCGGACGGGCAGGGCGCTTCGGACTCTACGATACAGGATATGTCAATGCCGTGGGACCGGAGGGTTTAAGCTTTATCAGGGAACATTTCCATGGGCAGGAGCCGGAGGTGGACCATGTGAGCCTCGGTTTCCCACAGGTACTTCTGGATATGGACGAGCCCCTGGATGCTGTCATGTCCATCTGGAAATCCGTGGAGATCGAACCGCCTTTTGAGAAAATCAGCATTGAGGATGTATTGTTTCTCTATGAAAGAGCTTATCGGGACAGAAAAGAAATTGATGGATTTGAAGACAAGCATATCCTTTACCGTATGCTGACCTGCTCCATTGATACCAGGAACCGGGATGTGGTTGCCCTCTGGCTGTACTACTGCAAAACCTATACGGCAGATGTATCTCTTCATTTTCCGGCCCTGATGATGTGTTCTGACTCAGGTCTCATGCGTTATGAGACTTTTTACAAGCTGCTGGATCTGTATTATCAGTTTTCCGTCCGGCTCGGCAAGGAAACAGATCTTGCAAAGCTGAAAAAAGAGCGGGAAAAAACGGAAGATACCATTATGCGTTTCCTGACAAAGGATAAGAAGAACTACATTCGAAAATGTCAGTACTGCGGAATTCCTCTGCCTCTGGAGACCAGTTTCGGCGTGTGTGAAAGCTGTCATGGCCAGATGAGACAGAGCGGGGAGGACAATGCTCCCATCCGCATCAGAAAGAAGGCAAATCGGAGGGCGGGATAACCGCCCTCCAAAGCATTTCAATCCACATTCTATTCCATTCCCCGGTGTCCTTCCGTCCCGGCAGAACATCTGCTCCCGAATATCCTGTGCCCTCAGACATAATTCTCCGCCTGTGCTTCGAACATTTTTCGATACAGGCTGCCCTCCTTTTTCATCAGTTCCCCGTGGGGCGCAAATTCCGCCACCCGTCCTCCGTCAATCACCAGAATCCTGTCACAGAACACGCTGGACGACATCCTGTGAGAAATGTAGAAAGCAGTCTTTCCTCCCGCCAGTTCATTGAAATTCTCATAGATTTCCGCTTCGGCCAGCGGGTCCAGTGCGCTGGTAGGTTCATCCAGAATAATCAGAGAGGCGTCCTTATACAGAGCTCTGGCAATGGCGATTTTCTGCTGCTGACCGCCGGACAGCTCCGTGCCCTCCTCGTCATAGGCCTTGCCCAGCAGTGTGTGAAGTCCCCTGGGCAGTTCTTCTATTTTCTCTGACAGTCCCACCTGTTCCACCAGCTTCTCCACCACTTTCCCGTCCTGTCCCGCTTCCCGACAGCTGATATTTTCTTCCAGGGTAAAATTAAAGAGGCGATAATCCTGAAATACCGCTGCCATCTGTGCCATATAGGAGGCATAATCGTATTCCTGAATCTCCCGGCCGTTTACCAGAATCCTGCCGCCGCAGGGCTGATACAGACGACACAGCAGCTTAATGAGGGTTGTCTTGCCCGCGCCGTTCAATCCCACCACGGCAATTTTCTCTCCCTTTTTCACGGAAAAGCTCACCTGATCCAACACCTTTTTCTCACTGCCCGGATAGGTGAAATCCACATTCTCAAATGCAATACTCTCCACCGGTCCTGAAAATGATATCCCCCGAAGGGAATCCTGCTCATCCGGCAGCTCCATCAGTTCCATAAACGGATCCAGATACCCCAGCAGCTGACTCAGCCTGATCACCGCCTCACCGAATCCGGTAATATTGGAAGAAAACTGTACGGCAGCATTGACATACATGGTAAAGGAACCCAGCCCGATGCGTCCGCCGAACCAGTCCGTAATCACCCGCAGCCCCACATAGCCATAGGAAATCGCCGCCTGCAGGTCATTGATCACACTGTACAGCCCCATGTAAAATCCTTCCTGTCTGCGATAGCTGCCGAAAGTCTCCGTCATGTCCCGGTTGTACCAGGCCACCCGGTCCCCCAGCATTTTTGACATATCGTACAGTCGAACATCCTTCTGCGTCTTATCATCGAAGGCTGTATTGACATAATATCCGTACCGGCGGTTTATGGGCAGAATCATCTGGTGGATTTTCTGCATATGGACAGAAAGTCTCCTTTGCAGCAGAAGCATCACCCCGATCAAAACCAGCAGGATTCCCACCAGCACCGGACTTAAAGTCACCATAATCACCGTCAGCCCCAGCAAAGTACTTCCCTTCTGCAGCAAATCTGCCAGGCCGGTAATCATATTCAGCATAGCCTCCTGATTCAGAAAAGCAAATGCCGCCCTCTCTTTCAAATCCAGATAATAAGGGTCTTCCAGCTTCGCATAGGGCAGACTCATAACCTTTTCTCCCAGCAGAAGCTCCATTTTCTGGCTCACATAAGGATTCTGCACATCCATATATCGCTTCATAAATTTTGCAAACCAGGCAAAGAACAGGTTGGACCCCACTACCAGACCGCCGAAGAAGACCAGCCTTTTCATTTCACAGGCACCCGTCAGCTCGTCGATAAGGAACTTCGGCAGTACCACATTCATTACCACCTGTCCGCCGCTCATCAGCGTCTGCACAATCAGCAGCAGGATATAAGAAGGAGCCGTCTTCCAGGACAGGCGGAAAAACAATTTCAGTTTCTTTCCATTATTCATGACTGCTTTCCTCCTCTTCGGATACGCTCTCTGCCGCCTGGGTATAATACTTTCCCTGCACGGTAAACATCTCGTAATATCTGCCCCGGCGCGCCATCAGTTCCTCGTGGGTTCCATATTCCTTCAACCCCTCTCCGTCAAAAAAGGCGATGTGATCGCAGAATCGGGTACTGGCCAGTCGGTGGGAAATATACACCGCCGTTTTCCCCTTTACCAGCGCGCTGAAATTCTCATAAATTTCCGCCTCCGCCAGCGGGTCCAGCGCAGCTGTCGGCTCGTCCATGATCACCATGTTCGCATCCTTATAAAGCGCCCTGGCTATGGACAGCTTCTGGTTCTGCCCGCCGGACAGCAGTACGCCATCCTCTTCGATAACCTTCAGCATCATCTGCTCCGTCTTCTTCGGCAGGGCGTTTACCGCTTCCGTCAGCCCCACCTGTTCCAGTACGGCAGTCACCCGATTGTCGTCAATGCCCTCCAGACATCCCGCCACATTTTCCCTCAGAGTGAATGCCAGAATATTCACATCCTGGAACACGGCGGAGAACATGGAATACAGTTCCTTCTTGTCAAATTCTGCTATGGGAATGCCGTTGATACGGATTTCTCCCTCCGTCACATCGTACAGCCCCATCATGAGGCTTACCAGCGTAGTCTTGCCCGCGCCGTTAACGCCCACCACAGCCAGACGTTCTCCTTTATGAATGGTCAGATTCAGATGCCGGAATATATCTTTCTCCGCCCCCGGATAACGGAAGCTCACATCATCAAAGACAATTTCCAGTGTATCCCCCTGAATGGCCCGATGATTTCCGCCCTTCTCCCCCATATCCGTATCCAGAAACTGATACAGCTCATGGACATACTGTCCCTCGTTCACCACAAAGCTCAGCTTCTCTGCTGCTTCCTTCAGGTAGGCCGACAGTGTGAGTACCGCCGTGAGATACATGGAGAAATCCGCAATCGACATGCCGTTTACAGTACGGTTGATCAATGTGCCGTAAGTCAATATATCACTCAAAAGCACCACAGCCAGCCCCAGAAATCCCAGATGATATTCCTTTCCCGCCAGCAGCCGGTTCAGCTTACGATATACCCGGATTTCCTCGGAGGCATTCTCCAGAATCCTGTCTTTCATTCCATACATCCGAATGTCCTTGCCATAGGAAAAATCGGCAGTCACCCGATTATAATACCCCACTCTGCGTCTCTGCCTGGCTTCCTGCTCCTTTTTCCCATACCGAAAATTATGGCTCCTGCGGCCAATCCACACAATGGCGGCAAGATTTAAGGCCAGCCCCAGCAGAACCGGTATGCTCAGTCGGCCGATGAAAACGCTCAGACACAGAATCACCAGCATGACCGCCGGCATTTCATACAGCTTGTGATAGATTCCCTCTACTCCATTGTCATTGCTTTGGGTCGCGATAAAAGCCTTTTCATATTTTTCATTAAATGCGGCATCTTCACAGTGCGGATACGCCATTTCCATGATTTTGACACAGGTTAGTTTTACATAGTCCAGCCTGAGCAGCGAAATCTGAGAATAAGGCATACGCAGTAAAAAAGTGCGAACAAATCCAAAGATTCCTGCCAGGACAAAATACCCTGCCGCAATCAGCAACACAACTTCCGGCCTGGCCTGCGCTCCTTTCTGCAATTCTCCCAGAACCGCCTTCGGCAGAAGTACGGCCAGAAAAGGGTAAACTGCCGCAGCCGCTGTATAAATCCCGCAGAACAGAAATAATTTCGGATTCTGCGCAGCTGCATTCCGCAGCATCCTCTTCAGTGTCGCCTTCAGCGGATAAGATGTCTTTCCTTTTGAATGGTCCATTTCAACCTCCATTATTGTTCCGTCTCGAAATTCTCCTTCCTCTGCAGAGAAATCATTTTCAGCTACATGGTCCAGGTCTGAAAATGTTCCCCGGCATGGGCATTTCGAGACTGTTTCCGCAATTCTTCCTGCACCTGTTCCTCCCGCTCTTCCCGGGTCAGTTCAAGCTGCAGAATTCCCTGACTCACCTCTTCCAGTCCCTGCCTGTTTACCCGATAATAGACCTTCTTTTTTTCCGTTGTCACCTGTATCTCAATCAGAGCCTGTGACATCAGAAGTCCCAGATGATGCAGAACCGTGGCAGGCGTCAATTCCAGTTCCTTTGCCATTTCCTGCAGATAACAGGGACGCTCCACCAGCAGATGCAGGATTTTCAGTCTGGTTGGATCACTTAATGCTTTCAGTCCGGCCAGAAGACGCTCATCGTTGAATAAATCTTCCTGCCTGGACTGATACAGATAAAACGTCTCAAGTCCCAGATGGAGATTCGTCTGAAATGCTCCTGCACTCCGATCAAATTCCCTTATCTGCACCATAATCTGATCATACAGCATGACGGCAGGGGTAATCTGGCCGATACTGTTCTCTCCGCAGTTAAGCCCCACTGCATTCAGCAGGCTCTCCACTTCCTCCTGTTTCCTCAATTTCTCCATACAGGCATCATACCGTTCCTGCACATATCTCAGGCAGTCCCGCCCGATTTCCCCGGCAGGTCCCTGCAGGCTCCAGAGCTGCTCCATCACTTCCCGGCGCTCCGAATACAGCCTCAGAAGCTTAAACTTATCCGCATCCGACCCTTCCCATCCTTCCAGCGCCGCCATCACATCTGACAGTCCCCTGATCACCGGCTCTCCCGCATCCGGAGACTTCTGCAGATCACTGTCCAGCATCCGCTGAAAAGCTTCATTCAGTGTCTTCTCCAGTTCCTCCTCTGAAGGGTGCTCCTCCGCCTCCAGCACGGACTGCATCTGTTTCAGAAAAGACATCATCGGCGGCTCATAGCTCCGCAGACTCTCCCTCTCCCTGGGCACAGAATCCACATACCCCCCCAGCAGAGAATACTGCTCCAGAATTGGCTGCAGCCTGGCTCGCATGGCTCCCCGGTAGCTCCGATAAGGAACCAGGAATTCTTCCTTCTGTCTCCGGCTCCAGCTGCCGTTCTCATTCAGCCATTCTTCGCTGTCCAGCATATGCACATAATTCATACATGCAAATACTTCCTCCAGCCAGAACGGTTCCGGCCGCACCGTCATATTCCATTGTCCGCTCATTTGGGTTCTCCTCGTTTTATTTTACTTTTCATTTTACTTTCATCCTGACTTCTACTGATTTTCTCTCCTTCACTATATAATATATTTATCACAATACTTTATTATAGTCAAGTGTATTTTCCACTTATTTAAATATTTGTAATTTATATAATATTTTATAATTATCTAATATAATATTTTACATTACCGGTACTGTTCCTGACGTACCAGCAGCCCGTAAACGGTAGATAGTGCGTACCTCGACTATGGAGGCAAAATATGTGACAATAGACTATATTTCTATCACAGGTATTAAAAGTTGAACCTTAACTTTTGATACCGCTATACGGAGGTAAGTCTATGA
>NZ_JANJZD010000049.1 GCF_024623325.1 Acetatifactor muris | reverse complement strand
TCATAGACTTACCTCCGTATAGCGGTATCAAAAGTTAAGGTTCAACTTTTAATACCTGTGATAGAAATATAGTCTATTGTCACATATTTTGCCTCCATAGTCGAGGTACGCACTATCTACCGTTTACCAAAGCCTTTTCCGCTTCTTCAACAGAATCATATTCACCATACATAATTGATCTAACACCGTTGCCGGGTACACCGTTCCAAATGTCACCCCTTGCAACCCATTTCCCCTGATGCTTTTCAGAAGGGGAAATAAAGCCGACTTCCAAGCGGTCAACACCGCATTTCTTCTTTGCCTTAATAATAAGCCTGTCTAATGCTTTCATCTGCTTCACACCTTTCATTTTGATAGCACAATGGGGATTGCGAGAAAGCCCCCACAACCCCCATTTGAAAAGTTAAGATTCATTCGGAATCTCTGTTACTGTATGCCCCATGCTTTCCAGCTTATCAGCCACACCCGCATCATCAGTTTCAAAAATGCCCTTTACAAATTTGCAAAGCAAACAGTTCTTTTCACTATCCCAAATCATATTAGGGGTTTTCGGTTTCTTTGTTACCTTGAACATGATCTACACCTTGCCTTTCTTATGAATATTGAATAACACGCTGATTCAGTTTTCCAATTTCGCCAAGTGAAGCAAGTTCTTCCTTCAAACGGATCACTTCAAGTTGATCTGCTTCTGAATTTATGGCGGTAATCGTATCAAGTTTATGTGTGATAATTGCCGCCCTGAAAAAGCGTTCACACTCTCCAATTTCATCAAGAACAGATTGCTTTTCAGTAATCGCCGGGAACAACTTCATATATGCAGCGTTCAGAATATCCGCATTGCCGCCATTATCCGGGAACAGGTCTTTAGCCGCCAAATAGAAGGGGTATGCCTTCACCGTTTCATTTTCCACATGATAATTCATATCAGCTTCAAACTGCTTCACACGGTCAAGAGAAAGGGCGTTATTACCGCTTCTGTACTCTTTCTTGATCTGTTCAGCCATCCGCAACTGAATATCGGTGGGAACGGGTTCGGCGGCGGTTAAATCCTGAATTGCAGATTTCTTAATCGTTGCAATAGCATCTGTAGCTTCCTGAATTGCCTTTTCAACAGCTTCTTTGTATTCCTGATTCAGTTTATTTGCGGCATCCTGCATAACCGCCGCATTTGCCGCTTGCTGATCCGGTGTCATATGAACCGGAACATTATAAACCGTTGTCCATTCGCTGTTTGCTTTCTTTTGAATCTCCCGCAACTTTTCTTGTGTCTTGATATACAAGGTGCGAATATCATCAATCACGCCATCAAGATATTTTTTCAACTGATCCTTCGTCATGCTTTAACCTCTTTTCTGTAATTTCCAAATGAAAAAGGCATGAGCAACAAAAAGACGGTTTCCGTCTGATTGCTTCCCATGCCTTGAAATCAAGACTAACACGCCCCACAAGCGGGGTATGCGGTACTCATGCCATATTTATTTTTGATAATTATACCACATATAGGGGGGTGTCCGTCAAGTGAAATACCTTATTTTGTGGTATTTCCGGGCTTTGGCACGGTCAAAACCGTATGTAAAAAGCCGTCTTTCGGGGCTGTTTCTTTCACTTTGGTATCAGGAAACAGGGCTTTTGCAGCTTCTTCAAGCAGCTTCTTCTTATCCTGTTCGCCCCCTGTATATGCAACTCTGATTTTCATTCAATCACCACCTTTCACATTGCCCAATAAAAACAGAAGTTAGAAAACACACGGTTTTCAAGGCTCTTTGTTGCAAATCTGTTACGATTACTCAATTTTGAAAGTTAATTTTCAAAATGTCCGATCCTGATTTATTCCGGTTCGGCGGCTTCTTTCGGCAAGGGCTTTATCAATAGCTTCTCGAATAACAAGTTTTGACAAGTTTTCTGAACCGACCTGTTGTGCATTATCTACCTTGTACCCCGCCCTGATAGCTGCCTGTGTTGCGTTCAGGTCAACAAAAGTCAGCATTTTTCAGTTCAGGTTTTTTCAGGTTTTCCGCTTCAACCTCTTTCAACAATCCTTCATGCGTGTAACGGTGTCACCATACTTTTCAACCTGAATATCAACAACAGCCTTTCCCTTTTTTAGGGCGTGCAAAATGTGCAAATACTCTTTTTCCATGTAAGGTTTTGTCAGGTTCTTCATGTAAGGTTTTGAAAGGTTATCTTGTGTGTAACCGTATCCGAAAACCTTATAACCCAACAGAAAACATTTTGTTGTTTTCTTCCAAATAGTCAAGTGCTGCTTCCACCAAACCAAGAACATTGATCTGTTCTCCGGTATCAGCATCCATTTCAAGGGCATAGACCAAACTTTGTAAAATCGCCCTTGCCTTTGTTTCGTTGTTATCAACCTTTATTACCTGCTCTTTAGTCATTGTGTTTACCCCCTTTCTTAATCCTCATATATTGTTTTCTGCAAGCCCTGTTCCTGCATTTCATCAAGGGTTTCCCGCATCCGTTCAAGGTTTTTGCAACCCTGTTCAATTATGCAGCCTTCTTCAACATCAATTAGAAATCTGCAATTCATCCGGCATAATCCACCGGAGAACGGGCAAAACACCCCTTCAATTTCTGTGCGTTCTTCAATCTTTACCTGATCCATAGTTTACCGCCTTTCTTGAAAGTTAATTTTCAATGTTTCAGTTGTTACAGTTTTGAAGAAGATATATATATCCTTATATTTAGAAAAAATCTTGATAAAAGTAAAATTATTTTTTCCTATCAAGAACTTCTAACTAACTGTAACAACCGTAACATTTATTTGAAATTATCAGTAACATCAAGGTGTTACAGTTCCTTGTTACACTTCTGTTACAGTTACGGTTCAGTGAATACCCGTTGAATGTCCTTCCCGAACCGCATAGGCTTCACAATCGTTCCTAAAGCCTGATTGATCCGCTTTGAAAAAGTTAGCTTGCTCATTTCCTTAAATCCATTCGCAAGGCAAAATTCACAGTATCGGCTATACACTCTTGCAGTAGGTTCATTGATAATTTCATCTGTACCGATTTCATCAATGAATGCCAAAACAGGGTTGTTTTCCTTCTCATAGGAATCCTTTTCATCCTGCACCTTTGCCGGAATAGTAAACTTCTTTGTTGTCAACACCCGCTGCAAGCCCTGAATTGAAAGAACTATGAAATATTCAACAGCTTCCTTTTGTGATAGCTTTATCCGAATTTGCGGATCATAGCCGGAATCATTTTCAGTGAACTTTGCGTTCAAAGGGATAATCAGCAACCGCCGCAAAGCTGCACCTGTTGAATCGTTGATCCGGGGAATGCTGTTTGCAGAAAATACCAGCTTCACATAAGGTTTAAAATTGAAGGGTGGTTTCCCTTTTTCCTCTGCCTTTATCGGTTCGCCTGTCACAATCTTCTTAAAAATCGCAACATCTTCCTTGTAGCTGTCTGAAATATCATCCCCCAAATTTGCCAGTTTGCCGAACAGCATAGCCGTTGAAAATTTCCCATCCAGTTCCTTAAAATCAAGGTTTGAAACATTGTCAGCCCCAAGCATAGCTTGCAGCATTGAAATGAATGTGCTTTTGCCGTTGGATTTATCCCCGGTCAGAATTACCGCCTTGCCGCCGCCTATGGTGTTATCCCTATAAAGGCACATACCGCCGACTTCTTCAAGCAATGCACGAATTTCAGCATCACCGCATGAAAGACGGTCAAGCACTATATCAACCAGTTCAGAAACGGCTTCCGGACGATATTCCCACGGGATCATATTAGTAACAACTAAATCCGGGGAAAATGGTATTAGTTCAGCGTGTTCAACATCAAATAAACCATTTTTGAACGGTATCAATTCGGGCTTGCTGCTTTTGACTTCTGCTGCCTGAATACGAATGTAATTCAATACTTCATTCTGCTTTGTTCGTGTCAAGCTGGAAATTTCTTTCAGCATAGCTTTTTCAATGGCATCATACCCCGGAATATAAACCCCGTTCTGATAGCTATGAATGTAACCGTTGATTTTCCGAATATGGTACTTTTCCATCAGGTAATCAGCGAACTTATTATGAAGGAATTTTCCCTTGCTGAAAAAGCGTTCCTGATCTACGGCATCAACAGAATCCCATGCTTCACGCCGGATTGCATTTTCAAATTCATCACCCAAAGGAACAGCAAACACAAATTGTTCAATCAGTTCAGCAACTTCTTTGAACTGTTCATAGGAATAGCCCGCCGCCTTCATTGGGTTCATATAAGTAAAAAGCCCGTCCTGCCTTCCGTCACCTTCACCCATGTTCAAGAACTCATACTTTGCACCGGATTTCAACGGCAAATCATAGAACGGCACTTCATCCAGCGTTCCATCTTCCCGGATATTTGTATAGAGAATTTCACGCAAAGAACCATCTTCTTTTGAAAGGGAAGCTGCACACTTCGCCTTCTTGATTTCCCCGGTGCTTTCAATGCGCCGTATTCCCGTTTTATAATCTACCGGGTACAATGTCAGAAGCGTTTTGTTGCCGCTGTTGTTCTTGATTGGCTGCATTTCACGATTAAACCAATAGAAATGCCCGCCTTTGTTTGGCGATTTGATAACAATGCAATGTTGCTTCAATGCTTTTGCAATGTTCAATCTGCATTGAAAAGCGGTTTCATCATCAATATCCACCATAACAACAAATTCCTGAATTACACCGCAAATATAGCGGTATTGTTTGGCTTCTTCAAATGGCTTTGGGGCATTGTTATTGTACGGGGCTTTGAAGTTCCCGCCATTGCCGCCTTTCCAGTATTCATTGTTGAATATGATTTCCCCAACTTCTTCCAAAGTCAGCACTTTCACAAGCCCCCTTTCCTGTATTTTCTAAAACTTCATCCTGATTTTGGTTTTGCAGCGAATGTTGCAGCATTGCCGCCGATTGTTCATGTTGTTTCATTTTGCTTCGGAAATCCCCTGTTTGCCATTATCAACCGTTGCAGCGGTATTTTTGATAATGTCAGTTACTGGAACTTTGAGAGCCTTTGCGATCTTGCCGACTGTTCCCGGTCTTGCTTCCTGAACTCCTTTTGTGATTCTAACAATAGTAACTTGCGATACACCGCACTTTTGGGAAAGTTCCTTTGCGGAATACGCCATATTTGCCATTGCCAAATCAAGTTTCATTTTGTCGATTTTCACATTATCACCTTCCTTTGTTTGATTTTGTGGTTTCCCACGATCCCCATTTAGGGGATTTCGGCAAGTAACCAACTTTGCCATCATCAGGTGAGTTATTCACATTTGAAAGTTACTTCATGTCCCGGATTTTCTTTAATCAGAATGGCTTTCATATCGTCAACCATCATGTTATTATCAAGGGCTGCTTTCACTACATCAACCAGTTTCTTTCCGTCTAAATACGCCCAAACGGTTTTTCTTTTCGTTCGCTTCATAGTCAGCTTCCTTTCTTTTGGTGAGGGAAGAAGCTGTTTAGGCTTCTTCCTCAAATTCTACATTGCAATCGCCGCATATAACATGAACTTCCTTTGTTGCCCTGATAATGCACCCGCACACGGGGCAAACATATTTCCGGAAACTCTGCTTTGTTTTAGCTGCACCGGGGATTTTCGGAAGGCTCTTTCTGTGAAGTTCAAACTTCTTATCCTGCATCCCGGCAACAAAGGCTTTTGCTTCATCATTCAGGCTTGTTTTAGTCCAGCCGTATTTTGCATCTTTTTCAACCGTCAAACCGTGCTGTTCAGCCGCTTCCTTGTATTTCTTATTGTGGTATGTGCCGCCCCTGCTTGTGTCCTGAACCCCAATTTGCAGATTGTAAAGGTGAACCATTTCATGTAAGAGGGTTTCCGCAACCTGTTCAAAAGGTCTTGCAAGGTGTTCCGCACAAATATTTATTTCATAGAAGCCATCATCTTTCTTCATTGCTTCAAGGGCTTCTTTTGTCAGGGTTGCAAGGTCAGCAACCTTTTTCTGTTCGCCAACGCTCCAAGCCTTCCAAGCGGTACACCACCCATAAGCACCTTTTGTTGTGTCCGGGCTTACCGTGATAACAGGGGCTTGAAGTTCACCGTTATAGAACTTTTCGTTGAACTTTGAAAATAAATTTTCAAGTTTTTCAATCACGGGTTTCAAACTTGTTTCTTTCATATCTGCTACCGCCTTTCTTAATCATCGAATATTTGCACTTGTTAATTTCTTGATGCTATTATATACGCATTTGCAAACTTTGTCAATAGATTTCTTAAAAAATATTTGCATTTGTTAATTTTCTGTGCTATAATATGGTTTGAAAGGGGTGATAACCTTTGCAAACAGGTGAAATTATTGGCAACCTATCAAAAGAGCAAGGAATCAACTTACGACAGTTGGCAATCAAAGCGGAAGTTCCATACAATACGCTTTACGCTATTGTAAAAAGGAAAAGTTCAAGAGTTGATACAGAAACACTAATCAAAATTGCTAAGGCATTGGGCGTCCAATTACGGGATTTAACTGATACTTCCATTTGGGAAGAATTTGATAAGCAATATCCTGATATGGGCGAAAATGTAGCACGCTTTGAAGCGGTAACAGCTTATTTGAAAGAAATGGGCTTTTCTGTTGATTTTGCACCAGAAGGGGAAGAAGGCGAAAGTTATTCCGCTGCATTGGGGAAGGATGAACATACCGCCGTATTCACGCAAACAGAATTTGAAGAACTGCAAGCCGGAGCAAAAGAAGCGATTGAAGGAAGGTTTTACAAGAAGGTTTTAGAACAGCAGAAAAAGAAATAAGCCGCCACCCTCTGCAAAGGGCAACGGCTTAAACGCCCGCTAATCATCTGCAAGTGATAGCGGGAAGTATTCAGGTAAAAGAAAATCCCCCGGTACTGCAATACCAGAGGATTTCCGAAGCAACCAAACAACGAACCCGATCAAAGAATCATTGAATGGCTATTGTTATTATACCGTTCTTTGGTTCAGAAGTCAAGAAAGGACGGTACAATGAAGCTACCCAACAAATACGGATCAATCAGCAAATTATCAGGGAAACGCCGCCGCCCGTACATTGTACGGAAAACAGACGAAAGCGGGGGCTGTGCCATTATCGGCTATGCGGCAAGCCGAGAAGAAGGGCTTGCAATGTTGGCGGCATACAACGCTAACCCGTGGGATATTGACAAGGCGAAAATTACCCTTCAAGAGCTATTCGACCTTTGGCAAGAGAAGAAAGCCCCAAAATTGGGGAAGTCAAACCAAAGTTCCTTGAAATCAGCCTTCAAATACTGCGTCCCATTGGGCGGGCTGCCATACAGACAGATTAAACTTTATCATATGCAAGATACTATTGATGGCTGTGGCAAGGGGTATTCCACACAAGGCGCAATCAAAAACCTTTGGGGGCATTTAGACAAATTCGCCCTTGAATTGGATATATCATCCTTCCGCTATTCTGATCTGCTTACCTCTGAACCGATCCCGCCCACAAGCCGCCTACCGTTCACCAATGAAGAAATTGCCCGGTTATGGGAACATCAAGCGGAAGAATGGGTTGATACTGTGCTGATCTTCATCTATTCCGGTTGGCGTATCTCTGAACTGTTGGCGTTACGCCCGGAAGATATTGACCTTGAAGCCGGAACTATGAAAGGTGGCACAAAGACGAAAGCCGGGAAAGGGCGCATTGTTCCCATCCACACCAAAATCAGGGGATTTGTAGAAGCCCGCCTTGCCAGCAACCCGTCCCGGCTGATTGCTCAAAACGGCAAGCCAATTTCAACCACCGCTTACCGGGCAATATGGGCTGAAATCATGGGGAAGCTGGAAATGCAGCACACCCCGCATGAGTGCCGCCACACCTTTGAAACTTTGCTTGACGCTGCCGGGGGAAATCGCCGCTGCATTGATTTACTTATGGGGCATACTTCCAAAGATACGGGCAACCGGGTATATAACCACAAGACAATAGAAGAACTGCGGGCAACTGTTGAACTGATTTCAATTTAGGTGTTCAATTCAATAGTTCAATGCAACATATTTGCAACAAAGCCCCCGAAAAGCCTTGATTTTACAAGGAATTTCGGGGGCTGGTTTTTATTATACCATATACCGCCCGGTGTTTCAATGTATCCCAGACTCAAAATATCCCCAAAATCCACTTAACTTCGCACGCTTCGCTTCGCCGAACCGCTGGAAATGCACAATCTCCCGCATACGCAGGAACTTGATGGGCTCGCACACATCCGGCTCCTTTATCAGGCGCAGGATATTGTCATAAGTAGTTCTGGCCTTCTGCTCTGCCGCCATATCTTCCATCAAATCCGTAATCGGGTCGCCTGTCACCTGGAATTGTGCAGCAGTGAAAGGGAATCCGGAAGCTGCCTGAGGCCATACACCAACCGTATGGTCAACATAATAATTTGCAAAACCACACTTTTCGATTTCTTCCATGGACAGATTTCGAGTAAGCTGATGCACGATAGTTGCCACTATCTCCAGATGAGCCAGCTCCTCAGTACCGATGTCCGTCAAAAGCCCTGCCACTTCACGGTAAGGCATGGAATAACGCTGAGACAGATAACGCATACTGGCCCCCATCTCTCCGTCCGGTCCGCCATACTGGGAAATAATTGCCTGCGCCAACATGGCATTGGGTTCCTTGATATTTACAGGGAATTCCAGTCTTTTTTCATAACTCCACATTTACACACACTCTCCTTCCCAGGGCAGGGGCGCCTCTCCCCATCTCCATTCTTTGCCGCAATCCGTGAGTCTTAAATTCAGAGGGAAATATTTCTGAGAAAATTCCTTTTCCATCTGTCCCTTAATTCTGTTGTAATGGTTAAAATATTCCATGGCCCTGCGGTCATGGGGATGGGTATCCAGAAACAAAGCCAATTCAATCAGCACAAAATCTGCCATCCCGATATCTCTCAACATCTGCTCCTTCTCTCTCATGATACACATCTCCTTCCCGTGAAAGGTTTATCCAGCTCAGGGAAGATTGTTCCCGCACAGTAAGCTTTCTCTAAATCGTCATACATTCCATTGAACTCCTGCCATGGTACATAAGCCATCGCTACCGGAAATTTATCGCAATCGTTATCCTTAAAATGTTCGTGCATTTCGATTCCTTTCCTGCACTTTTTCTCATTTTAAGATATCATATGACAAAACAGGAAAACTGTGCAGCCGATAACTGCGGACAACATAATAAATTCAAGAAGGCACTGTATCACTCCGACAGACAAAATTTGTATCTCAGACTATACTTTTGCCATGTGGCAAAACAGAGCAGCAAAAGACAACTTTGCTGCTCTGCTTCCTCATCTGGATTCTCCCATAAAAAACAGGGCGATTGTGCCCGGGCCGGAATGGGCACCGATGGTGGGGCCGATATGATTAATGATAAAATGCTGAATGCCGAATTTCTCTCTGACGAGATCTCTCACATACTCGGCATCCTCCAGGGCATCTCCGTGGCTGATAAACACATAGTCTTCCCTGTTCTCCTCCGCCCAGGCTCCCATTTTCTCCTCCATATAATCCACCAGAGCGCTGAGAGACTTTTTCCGTCCGCGGACCTTCCCAATCAGTATCAGATGGCCTTCACTGTCTACATGAAGTTTCGGCTTAATAGAAATCATAGTTCCCAAAACGGCAGCTGTCCTGCTGACCCGCCCGCCGCGATAGAGATGAAACAGGTCATCCACAGTAAATACATGAACAAAGTTCTGCACATGCGCTGTAAGCCATTCCGCAGTCTCCTCCATGGTTTTTCCGGCATCCCGCATTTTTACTGCCTTATGCACAAACAGTCCCTCTCCCATAGACGCTCCCAGACTGTCCACTACCATTATTTTTACATCCGGATGTTCCTCCATGATCTCTGCAGCCGCCATCCGTATATTGCCGCAGGTTCCGCTCAATCCGGACGAAAAGGCCAGATAAAGAATTTCCTGGTCTTTCTCTGCACATTTTTCCAGAAAAGTCTTCGCTTCCGCAGGATTAATCTGAGAAGTGGTGGGCATTTTGCCTTCATTTCTCATCATGGCATAGAATTCTTTCCAGTCCAGTTCTTTCTCTCCCCCATAGGTAACTCCGTCAAGGATATAGCTGATAGGAATACATCCCACATTATGTTCCCTGAAATATTCTGCCGGCAGATCGGTGGTGCTGTCTGTAATGATTTTATACATACTTTTACATCCTCCTGTACACAGTCACCATGCAGTATACTGCACGGCGTTTCTCTATTTGTCAGCCTGTTTCGAAGTATATTACAAAATGTCAGGTATGTCAAATGCCTTTCGCAGGACCGATATATTCTTTGCGCTGTTTCCGGGTACCGCAAAATTTACATTTATACGCAAGGGTCCACACCTGCAAGGGCCTTTAAAGGGCCTGAAACAATGTTCCCTGCAAGTACCGACAGGGGCTCTGCCGCAAACCTGCAGAGACTTACCGGGGGGGCTGCCTGCCGCGGCCAGGCAAGTTTAAAGCAAAGGGACGGCAGAGGAGGCCGGGGGGGCTTTGGTAACGCGCCGGTAAACTAAGCCTCAACTTCGACTAAAGCGCGAAAGTACCGCGCTTAAGGCTGCGTAGAAGCTGGATTTTACCTCTGCTAAGAGCACCCCTCAGCGCTGTCGGAAAGAGCCCCCGGCCTCCTCTGCCTGTTTCTTGCAGGTTACACTGGCCTGGGGCAGATATGGACTAAACGTTTTGGTCCGACTATAGCACAACAAGCATGGTTTGTAAAATTTTAACCATCTGCTCTCCTAAGCTGGTCTGCACTATTACCCCTCGAAACCATGCAGAAAGACAGGCGGAGAAGGGGTGGGAGGCTCTTTTCGACAGCGCCAAAGGGGTGCCCTTAGCAGAGATGAAATCCACTGCCTACTGAAACTTAGGGGCGGTACTTTCGCTCCTTAGTTTCTGTTGGCAGTTAGTTCATCGGCGCGTTACCCCTGCCGAGAAAAGAACCTCCCACCCCTTCTCCGACGTCCCTCTGCTTTAGAGAAAATGCCTTCGCAGAAGCCCCCCTTTTGTGACTTAACCGCGCCTGTCCGTCTCCGCCCCTCCTGCCTGCACAGCCCCCGGAAGCCGCCTTCGAATCAGCCGGTTTTTCAGAGCCTTCCAGTCAAAGGGAATCAGCGGATAAATATAACTCTTTCGGGATACGGTGCGGTTGCAGCACACAGACAGCACAGACAGCAGGATACCTCCGACATATCCCCATACATTAAACCACTGTGTCAGAAGCAATGTGATAATACGCAGAAATTTCAACGCATATCCCAGTTCATAGTTGGACTGTGTGTAATTGGCTATGGCCACAAAGGCCATATAAAGCATAACCTCGGAGCTGAACCACCCGCTGTTTACGGAGAATTCTCCCAGCACCAGCGCCGCCATGACACTCAGCGGTGTGCTGAGCATATTGGGCGTATTGATGGCGGCAAGCTTCAGGCCGTCTATGGCCAGTTCCAATACCAGGAACTGCCAGATCAGCGGCAGATTGGGTTCTTCCTTTAACATAATAAAGGAAAAGCTTTCCGGTATCCACTTGTCATTGTTGATCAAAAGCAGGAACGTCGGTGTCACCAGGTAAGTCAGAAGGGTTATCAGAAACCTGGTAATCCGCAGATAAGTTCCTGTGACGGGCGGAAAATAATAGTCGTCCGCTTCCTCTATCACATCAAAAATCGTTGTGGGCAGAATCATTGCAGAAGGCGAATTGTCCACCAGAATGACAATATTGCCTTCCAATACCTGTGCTGCTGCAGCATCAGGCCGCTCTGTGTATTTGAATTTCGGAAAGGGGTTATACCATTTTCTCTGATAGAGACATTCTGCCAGAGACTCCTGGTTCATGGTAAGGGAATCTGCCTTAATATTTCGGATTTTCTCCCGAATTTCCTGTAAAAAGTCCTGGCTCACACGCTTCTTCATGTAGCACAATGCAATATCCGTCCGGGAACTTTCCCCGGCGCTCATCATCTCCATATGCAGATCAGTGCTTCTGATCCTGCGGCGAATCAGAGCGGTATTAGAGACAAGTGTCTCCACAAACCCATCCTTGGAGCCCCGAAGAGTCTTATCCTTTTCAGGTTCTTCCACGCCTCTGGACGGGTAGGTTCTGGAATCAATCAGAAGCGCCTTCTTATAGCCTTCCAGAAGCAATATAAACATTCCGGAAAGCAGAGACTGTATCAAAACATCCCATTTGTCTTCTATGTCCACCTCCACATAAGGGGTGAACTGCTTTGACAGGGCATGCATGTCTTCCGGCATTTTGTCCGGGGTCAGATCCATGAAATACTGCAGAAGTTTCTGTACCAGGTCATCCTTACAGAAACCGTCTATCAGATACATACATGCTTCCTTCCCGCCGATATGGATTACTCGATAAATGATATCAAAATTTTTATCCACATCCAGCCTGCTGTTCAGGTATGTCATATCAACCTGCAGGGACCCTGCAATTCTACCCTTTGCAACATTATCTCTCTCCAACATAAAAACTCCTTTTCAGCCATGATTCTGCAGCTCTTTTACGCTTATCATGACCAGATCAGGAGTTTTTATGCGATACACCGTTATCTGTTTCTCCCGGCCTGTAAGCCGGATGTCACTCATTCCCTCTTTTCCTGAATTGTAGTACTTCCCAGTCCTCCGTTTCGCACACCGTCGGCCCCGTCGTCCACAGTAATGCCGTATTCAATGAAAATTCCCTGGGCAAACCCGGTTCCGCGGGCTATCTCCAATGTCTTTCCTTCATTGGTATCATTGGTCATTTTAATAAAGATATGACCTTCATTGTCGGAATAATAGTAATCACTGTCAATAATTCCCACTGTGTTATTCATCTGCAGGCGATATTTAAAGCCAAGACCGCTTCTGGGATACAGTTTTAAAACCCATTCCTCCTCAATTCTGACACGGATTCCCGTGGGTATCTTTATCGTTTCACCCGGCGTCAGCGAAAAAGAAAATGGAGCAAAAAAGTCATATCCTGCACTTCCTCTGGTGGCCCGTCTGGGAAGCATCAATTGTTCATATATTTCCCGAATCTCCGCATCTGAATACCGTGGAAAGTCTTCCCGCACCGCACTGGCAAAATTATGCGGGCTTACCTTAAAAAACTGTGCAATTCGCTTCATATATCTCCTCATTTTCTTTCTCGACAATTCTTCGTTCCGGCCTGTATCATATGATTCACACAAAACCGCTTTTCTGCCGCTTCTGTCTCAGCTCTTCCATCAATCGCAGCATCCGCATACCTTGTCCGGATGTTCTGTCTTCCTGTAATATTGTGCGTAATCACCGCAATGCAGCACCGGAGCAGAACCATCCTGCTGTTGAAGTGACTTCTGCACATCGATTACCCTCTGATTGGCACTTCCCTTCCACAGAAGCTTTGTATCCCTCTCTTCCAGATGAAATTCTCCGTCCACCAGCACATCAATATATTGCATCATAGCCAGATGGCAGATATTTTCCCAGCTGTCTCCGGTGTAGAGCCAGATGGTTTTGTCGGGATAACGGGATTTGATTTCCGCCATCAGCGCTCTCACATCCAGACTGTTGGCCGGATGCAGCGGATCCCCGCCGGAAAAGGTAATTCCGGAGATATAGCTTTTATCCAGCTCCTCAAAAATTTCCCCTTTTGCCGCCTCGTCAAAGGCAAGCCCCCCGTCCGGATCCCATGTGACAGGGTTCTGACATCCTTTGCAGCAATGTTCACAGCCCGCCACCCACAGCACCACCCTCAGCCCGTCCCCGTTAAGCATATCGTCCGTGGTTATATTATGATATCGCATTACATGCTTTTCCTTTCTGCAATCTCAGCCATTTTAGCCTCGTTCAGCCTGGTATCTCCATGAACACGGGAATAGGAAAGGTAGCCGTTCATACGGTCTATTTTCGTCAGATTACGGCTTCCGCATTTGGGACAGACATCCATCTCCAGCTCCTGATGTCCACAGTCGTCACAATAAGCAAGCGAGAGATTTACGCCTTCATAAAAGCCCAGTTCCATAGCCCGGCGAATGAGAGTTCTGACTGCCTCAATGTTGTAGTCAATAGGGTATTTCACATACTGTATTTTACCGCCATTGCTCAGATCCCAGAAGCGATTCTCCAAATCCTGTTTCTGAATCGGCGTGATATCCTCCGCCACATGACAATGAAAACTGTTGCTTACATATTCTCTGTCGGATACTCCCTCGATAATACCATATTTATTGCGAAACTGCTTTACCTGCAGACCGCAGAGATTCTCCGCAGGCGTACCATAAATAGCATAGAGATTGCCGTCCGCTTCCTTGAACTCATTGATACGCTTGTTAATATACTCCAGCACCTCAAGGGCAAACTGACCATCCTCAACCAGAGATTTCCCATTATAAAGCTCCTGCAGTTCGTTCAGCGCAGTAATGCCGAAACTGGCTGTGGCAGATTTTAAAAGCGGCTTGATTTTATCTGTAAGCTTCAGATTTCCTCCCAGGAACCCGCCTTCGCAGTAGGCCAGCGGATTGGTAGAGGCACGCATTTCTCCCAGATATGCATACGTGCGGATATGAAGCTGACGAATCAGATTCAGATAGTAATCCAGCACTTCATAGAAGTCGCGGCTCTCCTTTCTGGCCTTTGCCAGTATCATGGGCAGATGCAGAGATACAGCTCCGATATTAAACCGGCCTACAAATACAGGCTTGTCCTGTTCATCTGCCGGATGCATGCCACCTCTCTCATACCAGGGAGACAGGAACGCTCTGCACCCCATGGGAGACACAATGCGGCCATACTGCCTGTACATGCCTGCCACATATCCTTTCCCTGTCAGACTCAGCCAGTCAGGATACATGGTTTTCGCCGAACACTCCACCCCCATTTCAAATACATCCTCCAGCGGCTTTCCGGGACCATGCAGATTCTCGTCATATAAAAACACAATCTTCGGAAACAGCACGGGTTTCTTATGCTCTTTTTTCCCCTGGCCGCCCTTACGCACCTGCAGCATGGTAATCGTTGCAAGTCTGGCAAATCTCCCTGTGCCGGTACCGGCAGTCACGGTAATAAAAGGATAGTCTCCCCGGCTGCTTCCCACTGTGTTAAACTTATATTCCCAGCCCTGAAAGCCCTGTTCATATTCCCGCACTACATCCTCATACGCTTCCGCCTCTGCCTTCTCTCTGTCAATGCCCAGCCTGAAATATTTTTCAATATAACGCTGGTAAGACTTCTCGGCATAAGGCTCCAGAATCAAATCCACACTGGGAACGGTAAAACCGCCATATTGCTGGCTGGCCGCGCTGAGCACGATATCTCCGATGACGTCAAAAGCCACATCCAGAGATTTAGGTTCGTTATACCATACATTTCCCATCTCAAAACCGCCGTTCAGCACATTCTGCACATCAAAAAGACAACAGTTCATGGTATCTCTTCTGGCTGACATATCATGAACATAGATATACCCATCCCGACAGGCCTGGATTTCCTCTGTGGTCATAAAAAATTTCTGATACAGTTCCTTATTCAGCTGATTAAAAACCAGACTTCTCTTCGTGGCCACCAGCGCAGAATCTGTATTCGCATTCTCCTTATCGCCGATATACATGATAGACTGGCTCTTCTTGTATACGTCATCCAGCATCCGCACAAAATCCTGCTTGTAGTTGCGGTAGTCCCGGTAACTTTTCGCCACCACGGGCTTCACCTGTTCCAAGGCGCTCTCCACAATATTATGCATCACAGGAATGGGAACTTCCTCCAGGTTCAGTTCGTTAACCTTGTCAATTACATCCTGGCAGATTCGGCATTCTTCTTCCACTGTAAATTTGGTCAAAGCCCTGTATGCACTTTTGGCTACAGCGTCTATTACCTTCTGTACATTGAAAAATTCTCTGCTTCCGTCCTTTTTAATGACGCGCACTTCCTTCTCAGGTCTGTATTCTTCTCCGTAGTTGACCTTTTCTCTGACCGACTGTTCAAAATTACTTGCCATTTTCTCAAATCCCTTCTGAAAATACTGATACAGGTCTACTTCTGTCTCCGTTCCCCTTAACCACATTCCCTGTCTATTGCATACAAAATATTGTGCCATATCCTGTTTTTATCCAATATCTAGTGGTGGATACCTAACAGTATAAAAAAGATAAGCAGAATTGTCAATGCGCACTTCCTGAAAACTTGTACAAAAAAGATACCCTGTTTTTAGGATATCTTTCTATTGACAATTCTCATCCATTGTCTTCGCAATGTCTGTCAGCCACTGTCTGTATTGTTCTCTGACAGAAGAAGGTTTTACAATAACGGCATCCCGGCCGATTCCTGTCAGCCAGCCGAAAAACTGCCCGCTAACCATAACTCTCACGCGAATCCGGAAGACATTCTCCGGCATTCTGCGGATATCTGCCTCTCTCCCGAAACGATCCAGCACCACACCGATCAGCCGATTGGGAAACTGTATGGTCACAATCTCCTCTTCCCCGCCGTACATGCCGAAAATCTGATTGGTATAAGCCGCCAAATCCACTTTCGCAAACTGTTCCACTCCCTGCCTGGCTTCTGTGCGAACCTCCACACCGCCCATCTTGTCCACACGATAATGCTTCATGACCTCGTCGCTGCTGTCATATGCCGCCAGATAGTAATTCTCATCCTGCCAGATCAAGGCCCAGGGGCTCACCCTTTTCTCACTGTTTGCTCTGGGCGCCAGCTCTTTCTCCAGATTCCAGTCCAGATATTGAAACGAAATCTGACGATTTCCCTGAATCGCTCTGTGTATGGTGTCGATACTGTAATAAATGCTCTCATTTTCCGTTTTAATACGCCCTGCCACATACACCTGACGCTGCAGCTTTCCGGCATCATGCTTTCCGGCCATCTGCTCCAGCTTCTTAATCAGGCTGCGGGATTTCCTGGTGGTGATGAATCTGGAAGACTGAACCGCATCCACAAGCAGCTTCAGTTCTGCCAGTTCAAACTCTCTGCCGGCCATATAATAACCGCCGCCCAGCCTGTTCTGTACCTGTATAATATCATACCCAAACTCACACAGCTTCTCAATATCATCATAGATGCTCTTGCGTTGAGCCGGGATATCATTGGACGCCAGCCACGATATGATATCCGCTGTACTGGCGGGGTGATGTTCATCTGTATTTTGTTCCAGAAACCTGAGAATATACAGCAGCTTCAGCTTCTGCCCCGATGATCTCGGCATTTTTATGCGCCCTTTTTATTCTTTTTCCTGGCCATGGATATTCCGATTGCCGTGGCGATACCCGCCACTGCCACTACCACAAGCATCACCACAAAATAAGACATGAAAGAATTCAAAAAACTTACCAGCATAGCATTGTCCTCACTTCATATAAATTATATAAAAAACAAAAATCCTGCCTGCACGCATCCGGTACCTGCATAAACGTCCGTCGATTATTCTCACGGTACCTGTTCAGTATAGCAGAATTATCCCTGATTCGTCAAGGCTTCCGGCTTGTCTTCGGAAATCTTCTGCAAAATAATCCGGTCTGAACCGTCACAGACAATCGAATAGTATGCCCATCCGATCAGCATCGGAACAGACGCAACTGCAGGCAGTTCATAGCGAATTGCCCCTGCCAGAGGAGAAGCCAGACAGACAAGAATATTCATCAGGCTTGGGACAAACAATATCAGCGCACTGCGCTTTCTGTATTTCATCAGTATCATTGCCAGCACCACAACAATCCAGGTATAGAGACCGGGCGTGCACAAGTATCTGACCAATGGCAGCACCTGACTCAGATTCCATATCTGCCCCAGGATATTGGGAACTTTCTCATCAAACACATGGTAAACGCCCAGCTGTTCCATGTATGGATAGCAATCTGTCTGAATCCATGCCTCTATATTCTGTGACACAGGAGCAAGATACCCGTAACCCTTATTGATAAATGCCGCCACATAGGTTTCCGGATGTTTAAAAAACATTTTGAACCATATTTTATAATATTCGCCCAGTTCTACCGTTTTGCAATGTATCTTAATAGGGTCTGATATCACCGGGTCATAATGGAACATAAATTCATAGCCGAATACTTCCTCGATTACCGCCCGCTCCTCTTCCGTCACCTCGTCAGAATGCTCACAGACATATCTGGCGGTCTGCTGGAACGGAATACTCAACGCCTCTATGACGGAAAGTCCCTGAATATCCAGGGCAGGATACAGCAGCTTCATCGCCCCCTCATAAAAAAGCACAACACTCAGCGTAACCACCGCTATCCGTCTGCGCGCTGCAGCTTTCAACCAGACCGCCAGCAGAATCAATGCAGGAAGAACGGCATAAATCCCGTTATTTCTCAGAAAAACTGCAAAAAGAGTGGAAATCGCCAGCAAAACCGCATTTTTTGTACTGCATTGCCTCCTGACCAGAATGTCCATCATGCAGACTGTCTGCAGCACTGCCGCCTCCGCATACAGAAGGTCTTTCTCCACCCATTGAGCGTAAGTACCCCAAAAAGGAGTAAAGGCAAAAAATGCAATTCCAATCAGACACCATACAGCCGGGACTCCGATATCCTTCAGCTTCTTCATACTCAATGTAAAAATCGCCGCACCTGCACATGTCTGCATCAGACAATACAGAAAATATCCAAAATTAGCGTCTACAGCAAAACGCCCAAAGCTGAACAGACTTCCCATGATAACTGTGGAAAGAGGCGGATGCCCTGCCCCCCATTCCGCGTCTCCGAAAAATTCTCTCAGCTGCAGCACACTGTCAGGACAGCCTGAACCCGGATAATTCATAACAATCCAGGGCAGCCAGCCCAAAAAGATGACAGCGAATCCAATCAGGAAAAAATGTTTTTCCAGAAAAGGCCGGCTGCAGCCGCTTCTCTTCCTCCCGGCTGCTTTTTCGAACAGAAAACAGACGCATCTGATAATGCCATATAAAATAATCCAGAACCCCACTATGCAAAAAAGCGATATCAACAGCTGATACACATTTGCAAACAGGAAATCCGCAGAATTAAACTTGTGGAAACTGATGGATACCACCAGCGTAACCGACAAAATCAGCGAGAAAATCATAGTAGCTGTATCTCTGTACTCCTCACGGGCAACCACAAAACGAAGCATCAGATAGACAGCTGTGAGCGTAAATATATCCGCAAACTCTGTTGCATAAAATGTATTATACAGCTTGTTCAGTCCGTTTAAAAGCGCGGAATCCGGAAATCCACCGCCAAAAATCTCAAATTTACAGTGTAATGTAAAAACCGCAATGCAGGACAACAAAAAGCAGACAAATGACTCCCTCTGTGAAATCTTTTTTTCTTTTGTTATTTCTGACTTATTTTCCGTCAACACCCTGTTCCTCCACCTTTGCAATAATTTCCAGACTCCACACCCGTTCTAATGCTTTTTACAGGCAGCTTTACAGCATCCGTTTTACTGCCAGACACCTGCTGTCACAAAGTGTTCCGCCTGAGCAGTAGCCTTCCGAATGACCTCCTGGTCATATCCCATCAGCTCCAGCAGTCTGATGGCATTTCTCGTGGTCGCCCTGCCTTCCTTAATCCTGTAATTAAAGAAAATATCTCCATCCCGAATATCTTCTTCAAAATGGTAATTGTCGAAATCCTTCTGCAGCAGCTCTGTCAGCTCAATATCATGGGTGGCCGCAAAGCAAAGTACGCCGGGATGACACAGAGACTTCAGGATCTGTGTGGATGCGGCAATCCGCTCCACGGTATTGGTCCCCCGCAGCACCTCGTCCACGAAACACAGAACCTTACCTTCCTCTGCAAAAGCCGCATCCAGAATTCTTTTTAACGCTTTAATCTCCACAATGTAATAGCTTTCTCCGGAACCGATGTCATCCCTGAGAGCCATGGAAGAATACACTCTGAACTTTGAAGTCCTGTATCTGTCTGCCGTACAGGTATGAATGGTCTGCGCAAATATGGCATTGATTGCCATTGTCTTCAGGAAAGTGGATTTCCCGGACGCATTCGATCCTGTGAGAAGTACCCCCTTTCCTGCGCAGATTCCGTTCTTTACAGGCGCTTCCAGCAGAGGATGATACCCCTCTTCCATCTCCACTGTGCCTGTCTCGTCAAAATCAGGGATACACCAGCCGTTTTTCAGGGATTCCCGGAACTCCCATATGGCGATGGCAGTCTCCAGACGGCCCATACACGCAATCAGAATATCCACGTCTCCGATATGTCCCTGCAAAACCTTAAGCATACTGTTGAATTTAATTAAGTCTATATGGAAAATCATTCGAATATAATCCAGGAAAATTGCCAGGATATCACCGGAGGCATTTCCACGGTAAGGTGACATAACCCAGTAAGAATTTCTCTTCATCCCCTGCAGCTGCTTTCTGGCCTCTCTGATTTGTCCCTGTTCCCTGCTGTAGACAGGCATGGAGATCTTCTCCAGTTCCCCGCAGCTTTGCAGCAGTCTCATAACATAGGAAAAGCTGGTGATGTAAGGATCAATTTCAGCTTTCTCCCTGAAATAAGATATAATATTGTAGACAGTCAAAATAACAATGCCGATAACGCCGGCAGAGAAATTGACCCACATAAGACCGATCAGCACAGGAAAGAGACAATCCAGGAAAATATTCTTTCTGCTGGAACGCTCCCCCAGCAAATCCAGATTATCCAGATAATCATAGAGGGAATATTTGCCTGTATATCCCAGTCGCCTGGCCGCAAGCTGTACTTTAACGCGGATATCCGGATGCTCCCCAAAGAAACGCACAGTTTCTTCCAGATGCTCCAGCTCTTCGTCACTCTGCTTTAAAGTCCGCAATGTATAATATAAATACTCTTCCCCTGACGCGGAAAGTGTATAATTCATTCGTTTGAAAAGTTCGTCCATATCCAGATCATTCCAGGTAATGTCATCCAGCTGACCTTCCTGTCTATGTCTGTTAAAATAGCTGTCTATTCTGACAAACCGCTCAAGTGCATAATCCTTTTCCACAAGTTTGTCATACTCTTCATACAGAGAGCGGATAAATTTCTTCTCTTCCTTCCGGACCCTCACTGCCTCCGTTCCGAAAATAACCACCGCGAATACCACCATGGTCAAAATAAATATTAAATATTCCATATAAATTCCTTTATCAGATTATCATTGTTCAGGCGGCAGAAATCCTGGAAATCATTCTGCCGCCTGATTATTACTTATTATTCGACTGAATTAAGGTTGCTATTCACTTCTGCTGTCAGCAACAATATGCTGATGCCCGTTTCCCCGGGCCAGAATGAAACTGCCCTGAATTCCATCCTATGCCACCAGGAAGAACTTGATCAGGAAAACAGCAGAGAGAACATATGTCAGTACAGATACATCTTTTGCTTTTCCTGTGAACACCTTAATAATGGTATAGGTGATCAGGCCGATACCGATGGCATGTCCGATGGAGCCGGATACAGGCATGGCGATCAGCATCAGTGCCACGGGTACTGTCTCGCACAAATCATCAAAATGTACATTCTTCAGACCGGTAAGCATCAGCACGCCCACATAAATCAGCGCCGATGAAGTTGCAGCAGCAGGAATAACAGCCGCGACAGGTGCGATAAACATACATGCCAGGAACACGATACCGGTGGTCAGCGCAGTCAGACCGGTCCGTCCGCCTGCCTCCACACCGGAAGCAGATTCCACGAAAGTCGTAACTGTAGAAGTACCTGTGGCAGAACCCACAACAGTACCTACAGCATCCGCCAGCAGAGCTTCCTTCATCTGAGGCATTTTGCCGTTCTTATCCAGCATTCCCGCACGGCTTGCCGTACCTACCAGAGTGCCGATAGTGTCGAACATGTCAATGATACAGAATGTGACAATCAGCGTCACCACGGTAAACCATCCAATCTGAGCAAATCCGCTGAAATTGAATTTAAACAGTGTGGTGGAAGCCATGTCCTTCACCGGCGGCAGGAAAGAAGCGTTGGACAGGGAAGCAAAGGGATTGTTCCCCAGGAAAATGGCATCTCCCGCCCAGTAAATCACGCTGGCAGCCAGCATGCCCAGAATAACGGCGCCTTTTACCTTTTTCTGAGCCAGAATCACAATCACGAACAAACCAACGAACATGGTGACAACTGTGAGCACCATAGGTCCATAGCCGGAGCCCATGGTAGTCTCCGCCAGACCGGCTGTCAGAGAGCCGAAGAAATCTCTCATGGCATAGAACGGTCCGCCTGTTTCAGAATAGATGCCTGCATTGGAGCCGATACCGATATTCATCAGCATCATGCCGATTGCCGGTGCAATCCCCAGACGAACTCCCAGAGGAATGGCATCCACAATCTGCTCACGGACATTCAGTACGGACAGCAGAATGAATACAATACCTTCTACCAGGATAATACAGAGCGCTGCCTGGAAGGATTCCAGGTAAGTCATTCCTGTAATGCTCACGATATTCGCCACAACTACGGCAAAAAAGCTGTTAAGCCCCATGCCGGGTGCCATAGCAAACGGTTTGTTGGCGGCAAATGCCATCACAAACATACCGATCGCGGAAGCAATACAGGTCGCCATGAAAACACCGTTCCACAGATCTGCTCCCTCGGCGCCGAAGCCGGTCAGCAGATTGGGGTTCAGAGCGATGATATAAGCCATCGTCATGAACGTGGTAAGTCCCGCAATGATCTCCGTCCTCACTGTGGTCTTGTTTTCCTTAAGCTTGAATAGTTTCTCTAACATTTTTACTCCCTCCTATGTATTTGATTAGAGAACACAGGAACCGCTGTGCGATTCCTTATATAAAACGCAGCCTGTAAGCCTGACAGGAAATGTCCCCGCCTCAGGCATAGACAATGCGTTTTACAATCTCATTACACCTTTCGTAGATCTCCTCCCTGCTTTCTCCCACATCGAAATTTCCGTCCCTGTAGAGAATCCTGCCGTTTATCATGGTCATACGAATGTTGGCCTTACTGCCGCTGTACACCAGATTCTTCGGAATATTGTGAACGGGCTGCATATTGGGCTGATGCAGATCTATCAGAATCAGGTCAGCCTGCCGGCCGGCTGCAAGCACATCCGCCTGAGAAAGTCCCATGGCCCCTGCGCCGTTCACCGTAGCCATATGCAATACTTCCGCCGCGTCCAGACTGGCCGCGTCCTTTTCCCTGACCTTACTCAGCCCCGACACCAGAAACATCTCCCGGAACATATCGAGACAATTGTTGCTGGCAGGACCGTCCGTACCCACAGCCACCGGAATCCCTCTCTCTGTATACTCGGCGACAGGTGCTATTCCGCTGGCAAGCTTCAGATTGGATGCCGGATTGGTGACCACATACATTCCTCTCCTGTCAAAAATGTCCATATCCTGTTCACTCATATGCACACAGTGGTAACCTCCGCCCCCGTACGCAAACATTCCCAGACTGTCCAGGAACACAGCCGGCGTCATTCCATAACGCTTCTTACACCCTTCCACTTCCTCTGCCGTCTCCGCCAGATGCGTGTATACAGGCTCGTGATATTTCCCTGCCAGCTTTGCCAAACCTTCCAGCAGCTCCCTGGAACAGGTGTATTCCGAATGAAATCCCAGTCGATAACGAATCAGTTCACTTTCACTGTTCCACTTCAGATATTCTGTTTCTGTCTGTTCTATGGAAGAAGTAAAATTATTCAGACCGCTTGTGAGAACGCAGCGCATTCCCATGTCGATACATGCCTCCGCCGCTGCGTCCGGAGACAGATACATTTCAAAAATAGAAGTAATACCGGAAGTGAGATATTCCAGAACCGCCAGCTTCGTCAAATGATAAATATCCTCCCGGGACAATCTGGCCTCCAGAGGAAATACTTTTGTATTCAGCCACTGCTGCAGCGGCACATCATCCGCATAAGAACGAAGAAAGGTCATGGCAGAATGGGTGTGGGCGTCTTTAAAACCGGGCATCAGCAGATTCTCTTCACAGTCAAGCTCCAGATCCCAGCGCGTTTCCACCGTTATATTATCCACATTGGGACATTCCGCTCCACAGTCCAGGATGCCGGCAATCCTGCCCCCTTTTACCCACACTTCTCCCCTGAAGACAGGACGGTTCTTCTCCATTGTCAGAATCTGTGCATTATATAGTCTGATGTTCACCGGATGGACTCACCCCCAAATCCGTAAGGAAGAAGCTCTTTCAGGCTGATCTCTCTGTAATCTGTCTCCGATTTCACTACAAACACTCGAAACGTTTCTCCCGCAAATTCCTGCATTACCTGCCTGCAGATCCCGCAGGGATAAGCATAATCCGTGGGGGTACAGCCCTCCATTCCACCCGCTATGGCAATGGAATGAAACTCCCTGCAGCCATCACTGACCGCCTTGAAGATTGCCGTGCGCTCGGCACAGTTTGCGGCACCGTAAGAAGCATTTTCGATATTTCCACCCTGATAAATTTTCCCGCTTTTTGTCAGAAGCGCCGCCCCTACCGTATAATGAGAATACGGCGCATATGCCATTTCTCTGGCCTGCAGTGCGGCATATCTCAGCTCCTCAAGTTTCAGTTGATCTATTATCATAAACCGCCCTCTCCGAAACGCTCCCTTTTCATCGGCATCGTATGTCAAAATTGTCTTACAACCTCTGTCACCAGCTTTTTAAAATCATGTGCCGCCAGATCGGCCGCCTCCTGTACCTCTTTATGGCTCAGCGGATTCGCTGTCATACCTGCCGCCAGATTGCTGATACAGGAAATACCGCATATTTTCATTCCCATATGGTTGGCCGCAATGGCCTCCACCACCGTACTCATGCCAACGGCGTCGCATCCCAGCAGACGCAGCATACGGATATCGGCCGGCGACTCATAGGAAGGGCCCGTCAGCTGTGCATATACGCCTTCCTGAAGGAAGATGTGATTTTCTTTTGCCGTTCTGCGAATCAGCATCTGCAGTTCTTCATCATATACTTTACTCATATCCGGGAATCTCGGTCCCAGCTCCTCCTCGTTTGCTCCAATCAGAGGATTCGGTGCAAAAACGGAAATGTGATCTCTGAGCATCATCAGATCTCCCGCATGAAAGGAAGTATTCACACCTCCCGCCGCGTTGGTCAGGAACAGAATCTCCGCTCCCATCAGTTTCAGGAGACGTACCGGAAGTACAACATCGCTGACAGGATACCCTTCATAATAATGTACCCGGCCTTTCATACAGGCCACCGGCACTTCATCAATATATCCGAAAATAAACTTCCCCGCATGTCCCGGCACTGTCGAAACGGGAAAATCTGTTATCTCTGCGTAAGGCAGTTCACATTCCACACGAATCTCCTGCGCGTAGTCTCCCAGACCGGAACCCAGTACAATAGCCGCCTTTGGTACAAAATCTGTCTTCTGTCTGACACTTTCAAAACATTTTCTGACTTTTGCATATACCTGCCCCATTTCCCCGCTCCTTTCTGCTATCTGCGCCGAAACAACCCTTATCCCCATATTAACTGCCCCGGTATATTTTGTCAATAATAGCTTTTCATATATTCGGGAATATGTTATGATAAGGAAACGATTTTAGATTGATGATATGATTAAGGTTTTGAATTCTATGAAAAAACACAGTAAGTTTACTACCTGCATAACTTTATTTTATTTTATCCTGTACCTTGCGGCGGGGCTTTCTCTGCTTGTAAAACAGCCCTTCGGAAATCCGCCGGACGAATACAACCGCTATCTTATTCCGCAGTATATTGCGGAACACGGCACCCTTCCAAATGGTTATGAAGAATCCATCCGGATAAACGGATACGGTTTTTCCTACGGATTCCAGCCCATTCTGCCCTACATGTTTCAGGGTTACGCCATGTGGTTTGTAAAGCTGTTCACCGCAGACCAGACGGCATTGCTCTATACAGCCCGGGGTGTCAATCTGATTCTGGGGCTGCTTACGGCATGGCTGGTTCTGCTTCTTGCCAAAGAATGGTTCCGCGACAGACGTTTTGGATGGATTTTCGCTTTTCTGGCCACCTTTTTACCTCAAAGTATATTCATACACACCTATGTCAATACGGATTCCTGCTGTATGCTGTCCATTGCCGTCATGCTTTACGGACTGACTCTGGGGCTGAAAAGCAGTTTCTCCCGCTCATCCTCCGTCATTATGGCCCTGGGCATTATTCTCTGTGCGCTGTCCTATTACAATGCCTATGGATACATCTTAAGCTGTATTCTTCTTTTTACAGTATT
Source organism: Acetatifactor muris (assembly GCF_024623325.1). Taxonomy (GTDB): domain Bacteria; phylum Bacillota; class Clostridia; order Lachnospirales; family Lachnospiraceae; genus Acetatifactor; species Acetatifactor muris. The sequence continues at coordinate 3,724 of NZ_JANJZD010000049.1, read as the reverse complement.
TTTCGTGACTTCCTCCGGGGGAAAGCTGCACTTTCAACTGAGGGGATTTCTCACCAAAGGCAGCTTTATTTCTGTCCTCGTACTGCTGGGAATCTCCTGGTGGTTTATTCGAAGCGCCATACTTTATGAAGGAGATTTCCTGGGGCTTCGCACCAGAGATGCGTGTGCCGCTCTCTATGCATCGCCGGCCTTCCATCCGGACACCCGTGTGACCTGGCAGAACCAGGGCTTTTCTCTCTGGGATATGCTTCGGAAATCCGACTTCTGGATGCTGTCCTCCCTGAGCTTTATCGGCATTTACGGCGCCATGGACATCATTACTTCCATCTGGGTGTACCGATTTTATAAAACGCTTATTTTCTGCGGTATTCTTTTGTGTGCCCTCATACCGTCGTCTGCCTCGATACATACGAAAGATTTGGAACAGACTGGAAAGGGGCTGCGGATTTTCTATCACGGCAATATGATTTTCTGCATGCTCATGCCTTTTATACTGAGTCTGATTTATTCTTATTCCGTGGATTATCAGCCTCAGGGACGCTATCTCCTGCCGGCTCTGCTCCCTCTGTGTTACTATGTCACCCACGGACTGGACAAATTGTTTCATCTGCGTCTCTTTTCCGCTTTGTCCCAAAAGTGGAAAAGGCAGATTCTCACCTGGACTCCCATTGTTCTGTGTTCTGTCATCGCGGGGTTCCTGTTATTAACGGTATACGGTTATGCCCTCCCCTATTACGATGCGAATCCTGTCGCACCATAGATTTTCCGGAGAGCACTTTTTACGGCTTTTTATCTAAAAGGGGCATGACTGTCAAAGCCATCCCCCTTTTATCTGCCATTCAGTAATCGTTCCGCCGGCAATACAGGTCAACAATTGCAACTGGTCTAAATAATAATGCACACCATTCCGCCATTGCTGTCATTTACAATCTTCTGCATGGTATCCTGAAGTTTCAGCTGACTTTCCTCTCCAATCACTGCCACTTTCGCCGTGATTCCATCATTCACCAGCTGTTCCACTGTCTTTCCGAATATATTGGTATCCCAGATTCCTCTCTCCATATCCGCCTGATTGATGAAGCCGATCAGATCATTTGCCTGTTCCTGGGTTCCCACAATGGGAGCAATCTCTGTCTCGATATTGGCCCGAATCATATGAATGGATGGACTGGAGGCCTTTATCTTTACTCCGAATTTATTGCCATGCTTAATCAATTCCGGTTTCTCCAGGCTGATTTCATCCTTATCCGGTGTCACCACACCATATCCCTTGATGCGCACCATATTTACCGCATCCAGAACTTTTGCGTACTCATGCTTCATGGCGGCAAAATTTTTCAGCTTGCTGATCAGCTGATATTCGTCTGCAATAGGCTCTCCCACCATATCTGTCAACATCTCATAATAATAGCTTTCTTCCACATCCAGCGTCACACGGATTACACCGTCCGAAAGGCTGATTGCATCTGTCTTACAACGTTTTATGTACTCGCTGGATAATTCCACCGGTTTCTTCAATACATCCCGTATGCTGCTGTAGTCCTGCATCAGGGCTCTCACCTGCATAATAATATCCTGTTTCATCCGATTGTCAACGGCAAGCATCTCAACCCATTTGGGCATATAGAATTCCATGGAGGCAATGGGGAATTCATACAGTACATTTTCCAGCAGCATATGAATATCTTCTTTTTTCAGCTGCTCACAGTTCACTGTCACAGCAGACACACCGTATTTTTCCGCAATTTCAGCGGCAACCCGCTTTGCGTCTTCCGAATAAGGCTTCTGACTGTTTACCAGAACCAGAAAGGGTTTGCGCAGCTTTTTCAGGGCCAGAATCGTTTTCTCTTCCGCATCCAGATAATTTCCCCGGGGAATCTCTCCGAAGCTCCCGTCCGTGGTCACCACAAGTCCTATGGTGGAATGGTCGTTCATGACTTTATCCGTTCCGATTTCCGCTGCCTGAGTAAAAGGTATCTCATAGTCGAACCAGGGCGTCTTCACCATGCGTTCCATGTCTTCTTCCATATGTCCCGCAGCGCCTTCCACCATGTAGCCCACGCAGTCAATCAGCCGTACGGAAACGGGGATATCGCCGTTCAGCACCACGCTGGCAGCCTCGTTGGGAATAAACTTGGGCTCTGTTGTGGTAATTGTCTTGCCGCCTGCACTCTGGGGCAGTTCGTCCTGCGCTCTGTTCTTCGCATGTTCATCCTCCATGTAGGGGAGCACCATCTCCTCCATAAATCGCTTGATAAAAGTAGATTTGCCGGTGCGTACCGGTCCCAGCACTCCTATGTATATCTCTCCTCCCGTCCGATTTTTGATATCGCTGTACAGGTCATAGGTATTTATCGCATAATTTTCCATAGAAAAACCTCCTGCATATACTGTTACATGTATATGTGGGAGGCCTGGAATACATACATACGAATTCGCGTTTCCTGAGTCCGGGATTTCTGCGGAGACTTTTCCTCATCCTTTCACGACTACTTTCAGCGACTCTCTTCCTGCCTGCATCAGAATTGCCTGCTCCAGCTCCTGAATCTCATATGTATGCGTGATTATTTTCTCAAAATGAATCTTCCTGTTATTAATCAGGGCAACTGCTCTGGCAAAGGTGTCCGGATTGATAAAGGAACCGCAGATATGCCACTCCTTCTGATACAGCTCAAATAATGGCAGTTCTATCCGGGCGTCCGGAGCAGGCACACTGAAAAACACAATTTTCCCGCCTTTCCCTGCCGCTTCGAATGCCTGCTTTGCAGCCGCCTTTACCCCTGCACATTCAATTACAACATCAGCCCCGCCGCCCGGCATTTGTCTGTACATTTCTCCCGGTGATTCCTTCAGCGGATCAATTACATAGTCGGCCCCCAGTTCCCCGGCCACCTTTCTGCGTATTTCTACCGGCTCGCTTACGGAGACAGTGGCCGCTCCTGCAAGTCTCGCCAGCTGCAGCATAATCAGTCCGATGGCTCCGCCGCCAATGATGCACACATGGTCGCCCGGTCTGACCGCCGCCATTTCCATTCCGTGCAGACAGCATGACAGCGGTTCTGCCATGGCCCCGCAGAGCAGATCGGTCCCCTCTTCCAGTCTGTAGCACTGCGTCTCCGGAACAACACAGTATTCTTCAAATCCGCCGTCTCTTGTCACACCCACCGCGGACAGCGCCTCGCAGAGATTTTTCTTCCCGCGGTGACACATCTCACATTTGCCACAGTAAATATTAGGGTCTACCGCTGCCTTATCTCCGACTTTCCACATAGTTACCGCCTTTCCTGCGGCCGCTACTGTTCCCGCGAACTCATGCCCCAGTACAACAGGCGGATTGACTTCTGCGGAACCTTTTTCTCCTCCATAAATATGTACATCCGTTCCACAGACACCACATGCCGCCACTCGAATCAGCACCTCATGATCCCGCAATTCCGGAATCGGCCGCTCCTGGATCACAATCTTCCCTTTTCCCTGAAAAACCGCTGCTTTCATCTCTTACCCTCCTGGTGTACAGCATCTGTCATGCTGCTCTGTCCCTCTCTGTCCTGACATATATTTCCATCTTACTCTTTTACAGTTCCGCCGGTCAAGTCCCCACGACAAACGCATGAGTAAATAAAATGTGAACAAACTGCTCCATTATCCGTTATAATGGAAATAAAAACGGAGATGGTGATATGGAGCAGTTACTGGAATGGATGGAGATCATCGAGGATGTCAG
>NZ_JANJZD010000048.1 GCF_024623325.1 Acetatifactor muris | reverse complement strand
TCGTGAGTATTCTCTACACACAGTTATTCAACCTTTTATGCGACAAGGCAGATGATGAATACGGCGGGCGGCTTCCCGTCCATGTACGGTGCTTACTTGATGAATTTGCGAATATCGGGCAGATACCGAAGTTTGAAAAGCTCATTGCCACCATAAGGAGCCGGGAAATATCCGCTTCAATCATCTTGCAGTCACAGAGCCAGCTAAAAGCCATTTACAAGGACAACGCCGACACGATCATAGGGAATTGCGACACCACCCTTTTCTTGGGCGGCAAGGAGAAATCCACGTTAAAGGAAATGTCGGAGCTTTTAGGCAAGGAAACGATAGACAGCTTCAACACGTCCGAAACAAGGGGGCGGGAGCTTTCCCACGGGCTGAACTATCAGAAATTGGGAAAGGAGCTTATGACGCAGGACGAAATCGCGGTCATGGACGGAGGGAAATGTATCTTACAGGTGCGCGGGGTGCGCCCCTTTTTCAGTGATAAATTCGACATTACGAAGCACCCGAAATACAAATACCTCTCTGACTATGACAAGAAAAACGCCTTTGACATGGAGAAGTATATCAAACGCCGCCCTGCTATTGTGAAGCCGGACGAGGAATTTGATGTTTACGAAATCGACGGGGCAGATTTACAGGAGGACGCAGACAGTGAATAAACGCCCCGGCACAGACAAACGGCGGTTTACGGTGCTTGTCAACCCGAAAATCCGGGAGGAACAGCGGCGGCAAGCCGCCTTACGGAAATTTATCAAGGATTGTGAACGGCTTTACGAGAAGAACCGGGCGCACATACAGGAGGAAACAGGCAATGAATAAGCGGATCAGAAAGAAAAAGCAAAAGCAGCTTGAAAAATGTCTGCTGGATTTGGCGACCGCTATTGACGCAGGAATACAGGAGTATTGGCGGTGGCGGGAAACCATGCAACGCCGCTATGCACAGCTTTACGCAGAGGAATATGCCCGCCGCATGAGGCTTATCCCGAAACAGTGACAGGGCTTAACGGATTTGCGGCATGGAAATGTGGATAACAGGCTATGGGAGCTATGGAAAACGCCATTCACAGCACATGGAAAAGCGAAATGCAGCTTTCCCACGTCCTGCAAACAGCGTTTCCCACAGCCCCCAAAAAAGCAGCCAGTTACCCACATTCCCACACCGCCGACTAAGACGGAATCCCACCCTTTCCTACCTGTCATTCATAAAAGAAAAAAAGAATAAAGGAGCTGATCTGAAATCAAGGACATAAACACGGGATATCTGATACGCGCCCCTACCGGGCAGCGTACCGCCCAACCCTTACAACTGAATACCGCCGCGCCGCAGAAGTTACGCAGCGTGGGGACACCGCCTTTCTCACAGGGCGGTTTTTTTATGCGGCGGCGAACATTCGCTGACCGCCTTTTGTCCGCCTGCCGGACAGCCGCACAGCGGCAGAAAGGATTTTATCATGGCATTTTTTACATCAGCAGTAGGCGTTTTGCAGACACTTGTTATCGCTCTTGGAGCCGGTCTTGGCATTTGGGGCGTTGTCAATCTCATGGAGGGCTACGGCAATGACAACCCCGGCGCGAATGCTCATGTACGGTAAAGAAGCAAGCGACTGAAAACAAGAGATAGACCGCCAGCACCACACTATTCCGAACCAAAGAAACCAAAGACCAAAAGAAAAGCATTATGGAAATGTGCATAACAGGCTATGGAATCATGGATAACTCTATTCACAGCACATGGAAAAGCGAAAGAGCAGCTTTCCCACGTCCTGCAAACAGAGTTACCCACAATTCCATGAGATAGCCAGTTATACACATTCCCACAATGCCGACTACTACGGAATCCCTCTCATTCCTCATTGACAAATATTTGTAAATTCACACTGCTTTTATCACTAAATCGTTGTACGAACCCATGAATCTAACAGAATATCGAATTGACTTTTTACTTTGAAAGAGGTATACTTTTCGTGTTGGTATGAAAAATATGATTTTGGAGGTGGATTAAATGTCAATGCCAAAGGGGAAACATATATTTGGGACAGTAAAAGTCGGGGAACGAGGACAAATTGTAATCCCTAAAGAAGCAAGAGAAATATTTGATATTAACCCCGGAGATACTTTGCTTGTGTTAGGAGATGAAGAACAAGGTATTGCGGTAGTAAAAGCTGATGTAATGAAAGAAGTAGCCGTAAAGATTCTAAAAGGATTGGGACACTTTAAGAATGGGGGAGATGATGAAAAATAAAGTTTTAGATTTATTACCGTTTTTGCTAATAGGGGATTTAGTATTACCATTCCTTTTAGCTCCAACATATCGGGGATATAATCATTTAATGCAAGTAATGAGTGCGTTGGGAAATCCAATAGCACCATTGCATATTCTCTACAATATTTGGCTGATTGTATTGGGGATTGGTATTCTTTTATGCAATTTTAAGCTATATCCAGTTATTGCAGAAAAGTCCAGTTCAATAGCTATAATGCTTTTTGCCATTATCTGTATTTATGCCATAGGTGCTTGTATTTTATCAGGTTTATTTCCAGTAGGGGAAACCAAAGAGCTAAAAACAATTTCCTCAAAGATTCACGGATACGGCTCTGTTATAGGGTTTATGTTTTTAATTTTTGCGCCGTTATTTATTGGACTTTATTTTTTCAAAAGTTCTAGCAGATTTTGGGGTATTTTTTCTTTGATTTGTTTTGTTTTTTCCTTGCTATGTTTTGCTTTTTTTATAATGGCGGACAAACCCAAATTTCACGGAAGTATTATAGCATTTGAGGGACTTTGGCAAAGGTTGTCACTTTTATCTATGTATCTTCCGCTTATCGCTCTTTGTATAACTAAAAATCACCATTCTGTTTGAGTAAAATGCGCCCGTAAACCATATACCGCCCCATGTGGGAGAAAGGAGGAATTTTCTATGGCTTGCACAGAAGCATACAAAGAACATATCGAATACACATTTAACGCTTTTTGCAGAGTTGTCATTCGCTATGCGGCTATCAACGCATGGCGTGACAGGGATAAACGGCGGCAAAGGGAAATATCTTTTGAATACCTCACAGAAGAAAAGTTTTACCCGTTCAGTACGTCAGATAAATTTTTTATAGACCCCTATAAACAATACCCGGTTATGATATGTGGTCAGAGGGTTATCCTCACAAACGGAAATCTTGCCGAAGCCCTGTCCTCTCTGCCGGACAAAAAGAGGGAAATCATTTACCTTTATTTTTTCGGGCGTTACACACAGCAGGAAATCGGGGAACTATACGGACGCTGCCGGAGTACGGCATGGCATCATATACACAGTGCCTTGCAAATGCTGCATAAAGAAATGGAGGTGCTTTTCCGTGAGGAATCCTAAACTTGTGCCGTATGAAACGATTGTCCGGGCGACCAGCGGCGAGCCGGAAGCCATTGACGAGGTTTTGCGGCATTACAGCAAGCGAATCCGGCTTGCTTCCCTTGAAAACGGACACGTCAACAAGGACACCGAGGACAATATCAAACGGCGGCTTATCGCTGCCCTGTTCCAGTTCCGCTTTGACGGACAGCCTACCTAACAGGAGGTGAGATTTGTCGCAAAAATAGTCATGCTTATATTTAACGACACAGAAGAAAAAGCGGTTGAGAAAGCCATAGCCGCCCTTGCGGATATAATACCGCTGGAAGCCATGCAGCCGCCCCACTCCCCGGCACTTACTTTTCCGGGATTGGAAATCAGACCGCACCAACGCCGGGTACTGAAAGACGGGGCAGACATTCCCCTCACACGTTTAGAGTACGGCGCACTCTGCTACCTTGCCGCCAGTCCGGGGAGGGTATTCACAAAGGCGCAAATCTTTGAAGCCGTGTGGAGCATGGAAAGTGAAAGCTGCCAGTCAAACGTGGCGAATGTGATATGCAACCTACGGAAAAAGATAGAGCCGGACAGCGGCAAGCCCACTTACATAAAGACCGTTTTAGGTGTGGGCTACAAGTTCGCTTCCGGGGAATGATAACAGAATAACCGCCGCCCATCAGCGGCAGCCAAAGACAGGAAATCAAGAAAAGGTTTCCTGTTTTTTTGCGCCCGAAACAAAGCTGGATTTTGCGCCGCAATAAAATAATTCAAAAACTTTTGGAAAACATTGCCAAAATTTTCATTTTTCCCGTAGTAGGTAGTAAGGGGAAAAATAATTGCCGGGAAGTTTGGCATTTTTTGAAACCGTCCGTATATCACTGCAAAACGGAACTGATTTTTTCGTTTTTGTCAAATTCTGTTACGAAAACACGAAAAGAAATTCCGGGGAACTTTGCCAGATTTGCCTTGCCGTGCGTAGTAAGTAATAGAGGGAGAAATACCGCCGCATAGCTGGCAGAATCCACGCCCCGCCCGCCGAAGGTATCAGCAAAAGCCCACACAGAGGAAGCCGCCACTTTATTAGAGCAAGATTCTACCACAGTACCAAATTTCGCTAATCGCTCATTTTGTCCTATGGGAATCTTGTTGGGGTTGCCACCCCAAGCCCGCCTTTTGCGGCTTGCGCCGCTTGAAAAAATCCACCCACGAAAGGAGGTTCACAGCCATGAAAAGATACAACACGCCCCACCGCCACCGGGTAATCAAGACACGCTTGACCGAGGAAGAATACGCCGAGTTTTCCGAGCGTGTCGCCCTCTGCAAAATGAGCCAAGCCGAGTTTATCCGGCAAGCCCTTACCAAGTCAAGAATACAGCCTGTTATTACCGTTTCCCCGGTCAATGATGAATTGTTATCTGCCGTTGGGAAACTCACAGCCGAGTACGGGAAAATCGGCGGCAACTTGAATCAGATTGCCCGCTGTCTGAACGAGTACGGCGTACCTTATAACGCCCTCTCCCAAGAGGTACGAGCCGCCACAGCGGAGCTTGCCGCCTTGAAGTTTGAAGTCTTGCAGAAAGTAGGTGAAGCCGTTGGCAACGTTCAAACATATCAGCTCTAAAAACGCCGACTATGGAGCTGCCGAGCAGTACCTAACCTTTGAGCATGACGAGTTTACCATGAAGCCCACTCTTGATAAAAATGGGCGGCTTCTCCCCCGTGACGATTACCGCATTTCCTCTCTGAATTGTGGTGATGAAGATTTCGCCATAGCGTGTATGCGCTCCAATCTGAAATACGGAAAAAATCAGAAGCGGGAGGACGTGAAAAGCCACCATTACATTATCAGTTTTGACCCCCGTGACGCTGCCGACAATGGACTATCCGTAGACCGGGCGCAGCAGTTGGGCGAGCAGTTTTGTAAAGAGCAATTCCCCGGACACCAAGCCCTTGTATGCACCCACCCGGACGGGCATAACCACAGCGGCAACATCCATGTGCATATCGTAATCAATTCCCTACGGATTGCGGAAGTGCCATTGCTGCCGTACATGGAAAGACCAGCCGACACAAGGGAGGGCTGCAAGCACCGCTGTACGGACGCAGCTATGGAGTATTTCAAAGCGGAAGTCATGGAAATGTGCCACCGGGAAAACCTCTATCAGATTGACTTGCTGAACGGGAGCAAGAACCGCATTACCGAGCGTGAGTATTGGGCGAAACGGAAAGGACAAGCCGCACTGGATAAGGAGAACGCTTCCCAAGTCGCCACGGGAGAGCCGCCCAAACAGACCAAGTTTGAAACCGACAAGGAGAAATTACGGCGCACAATCCGAGCCGCCCTGTCCTCTGCCGTTTCCTTTGAGGATTTTTCCGGGAAGCTGCTACAACAGGGCGTGACCGTCAAGGAGAGCCGGGGGCGGCTATCCTATCTCACGCCGGACAGGACGAAGCCCATCACCGCCCGGAAATTAGGTGATGATTTTGACCGTGCCGCCGTACTGGAAGCACTCACCATAAACGCACAGAACGCCGCCAGAGCCGCCGAAACGCCCCTACCCAAACAGGAATACCCCCGCAGCATAAAAGACCGCTTACAGCGCAACAAAGCCGCTGTAAACGCCCCGAAAAATGACGGAGTACAACGCATGGTAGACCGGGAAGCGAAACGAGCCGAGGGCAAGGGTATAGGATATGACCGCTGGGCGGCTGTTCACAATCTAAAGCAAATGGCGGCTACCATGAGCGTTTACGAGGAATCCGGCTTTTCTTCCCCGGAGGAATTGGAAGCCGCCCTTGCCGCCGCCAGCGCAGAGCTGTCAAACGTCCATGCGGAACTAAAAGCCGTGGAAAGCACTTTGCGGGAGAAAAAGGACTTGCAGAAACAGCTATTGGCGTACATCAAGACCAAGCCAGCCCGTGACGGATTGCGGGCGCAGAAAACGGAGAAAGCCCGGAGAGCTTACCGGGAGCAGCACGAAAGCGAGTTTATCATTTCCGAATCTGCCGCCCGGTATTTCAAGGCACAGGGAATCTCCAAGCTGCCAGCGTCCAAAGCATTACAGACCGAGATTGAGCAGCTAACCAAAGAGAAAAACGCCCTTTACAACGAGTACCGGGAGAAGAAAGCGAACGTCCGGGAATTGCAGACCGTGAAAAGCAATCTTGACAAAATATTACGCCGTGAGCCGGAACGGGGAAAGGGGCAGGAAAATGAACGGTAAACGCCCCTATATGGACTACCCACAGTACAGAGCCGCCCGCCGCCTTGTACATGAGTGCTGCAACTATGATAACGGCAACTGTATCTTGCTGGATAACGGCGAGCCTTGCGTATGCGTACAGAGTACCAGCTATTCCCTTATGTGCCGCTGGTTCACTGCCGCCGTGCTGCCGCTGGACGGGAAACTGGAAGCCGCCCTACTCCACCGGGCAGACAGGAAACGCTGTACCGAGTGCGGCGGGTATTTTCTCCCCAAGTCAAACCGGGGGAAATACTGCCCGGATTGCGCCGGACGCATGAAAAGAATCCATGCCACACAGCGCAAGCGAAAACAGAGGGATAAATGTCACGCTTTAGGATATTCCAGACCCCCGTAAATCAAGGCTTTTTTGACCGCCCTCAAAGGGTATGCGATACATTTATCCTTTATCCCCGAAAATGCCGTTTTAACTGCGTAACAGAAGCCACAGACAGGAGGTGAGAACCATAACCGAATACATCACAGCCGACACCATCATGCCGCCGTTTTTCCGATACCCCCGTTTTCTGCTGAAAATGGACTTGTCACAGACCGCAAAGCTGCTTTATTCGCTGCTCCTTGACCGTTCCGAACTCTCACAGAAGAACGGCTGGCAGGACAGCGAGGGCAGGACATACATTGTCTACCCTGTTTCGGAGATAGCGGAAATGCTGGATAAAGGCAGCACCGCCATAAAAGCCGCACTGAACGAGCTGGACGTTGCCGGGCTTCTGGTGAGGGAACGCCGGGGCTTCTCCGCACCGAACCGCCTTTATGTGAAAGTGCCGCAAGTGCCAGTGGTACAGTTTTCCGACCATATGACCGCCATACAGTCGGAAAAGCGACCCTCTGATAGCCGGAAAAGCGACCCTCATAAGGACGGAAAACCGACCTTTGCGTTGGACGGAAAACCGACCCCTAACCAACTTACTATAAACAAACTAAAAGAGAACCAACGAAAAGGAGCGAGTGAGAAGCCGCCCGCCCCATTTGGCAGATATAAAAATATTTTCCTCTCTGAAAGCGAATATGCGGAACTGAAAGAGGAATACCCGGACAGGCTGGAACGGTTTATTGAGGAATTAAGCCAGCATATAGCCGCCAACGGGAAAAGCTACATCAACTATGCCGCCGCTATCCGTATATGGGCGGGGCGTGACAGGAAAGGCACGGGGAAGAAAGGAATCCCCGATTATTCCTACAAAGAGGGCGAGAGCCTTTGACAGCATAGACACAACGCCCCGTAAACAGGGCGTAAAAAACCATGAACAAGGAGGAAGATTTTATGAGTGATTATGATAACGCCATTTTCCGGCTTGCCACGGCACAGGAAGCAGAGCCGGAGGACTACACCGGGGAGGACGGGCTTTTATATTGCGGGAGCTGCCGCCAGCCCAAAGAAGCCTACTTCCCGGAGGGCAAAACATTTTTCGGACGTGACCGCCACCCGAAAGAATGTGACTGCCAGAGAAAACGCCGGGAAACGCTGGAAGCCAGCCACCGGGAATACAAGCACCGGGAGGAAGTGGAACGGCTGAAAAAAATAGGCTTCACCGACCCGGCTATGCGGGAATGGACGTTTGAAAACGACAACGGGAAATGCCCCCAAATGCACAAAGCCCATGCCTATGTGGAGTGTTGGGAGGAAATGAAAGCCGGGAATATCGGCTATCTGTTATGGGGCATGGTAGGCACAGGCAAGAGCTATTTTGCCGGGTGTATTGCCAACGCCCTCATGGAGAAAGAGATTTCCGTGTGCATGACAAACTTTGCCTTGATACTCAATGACCTTGCCGCCAGCTACAAGGACAGGAACGAATACATAGCCCGCCTTTGCGGCTTCCCTCTGCTTATCCTTGACGATTTCGGCATGGAGCGTGGCACGGAATACGGGCTTGAACAGGTTTACAACGTGATTGACAGCCGATACCGCAGCGGAAAGCCGTTGATAGTCACCACAAATTTGACGCTGGAGGAATTGCAGAACCCGGAGGACACCGCCCACGCCCGCATTTATGACCGCCTTACAGAAATGTGTACCCCCGTCCGCATTACCGGGGAGAATTTCAGAAAAGCCAAAGCAAGGGAGAAAATGGAACACCTTAAAAAGCTGCTGAACGGAAAGGAGATTTGCCTATGACCGACACGCCCAAGAAAAGCACCGCCACTACCGCCCGCCGCCCGGATTGCGTGACAGAGATACGCCGGGGGAACACCGTCCTTGTGGTTTCCGGCTACTTCAAGCAAGGCACTACCGCCACCGCCGCCGACAAGATGATGAAAGTGCTGGAAGCGGAAAGCGCAGCCGGGGAAAGAACCGCCCACGCTATATAATGCGATAAACCTTAATAAAAAAATGTGATATTTTTCGACATAAAGTAGCAAAAGGACTGTACAGCCAGCCCCGCCCTATGGTATAATAGACCTACGGAATAGTGGGGCTGGCTGTCAGAAACGGAGGACATTATGTTAAGACAGACCACCCAACAACTCATTACCGCCCTTTATCCGAGATTGTCGCACGAGGACGAGCTTTCCGGGGAATCCAATTCCATAAGCAACCAGAAGCGGATTCTGGAAGCCTACGCAAAACAGAACGGCTTTTCCAACCTGAAATGGTACACGGACGACGGATTCTCCGGGGCAAATTTCCAAAGACCCGGCTTCCAGTCCATGCTTGCCGACATTGAAGCGGGGCTTGTGGGAACGGTTATCGTAAAGGATATGTCACGGTTAGGGCGAAACTATCTGCAAGTGGGAATGTACACGGAAATGATTTTCCCACAGAAAAACGTCCGTTTCATTGCCATCAATGACGGCGTTGACAGCGCACAGGGCGAAAATGACTTTGCGCCTTTGCGAAATATTTTCAAGAACACGAGGCATTTGGGAGGGGTAAACTGCTAATTTCTCTCCAATTCGACAAATCAGTGTGCAACAATCAAATATCGCTGCTGTTACAGAATGTTTTCGTCTGGCTGCTGATGCGGTCAGGCGCTTTTTTTGCCCGATCACACCAGCCCAACAAAGCGGTAGTAAATTTTAATGTCCTGGTGTCTTTGACCGTCTATGACGGTTCGTTCTCCAACTTCAATGCGGTCAATCAGTTCCTCAATGATTTCCCGGTTCAGTTCCTGCAAGTCCAGATACTGCCGGATGGTTCCGGCCCACTGGTGGATATTGGCGATGTCCTGCTGGGCTTTCCGTTCCCCGGCTAACAGGCTGTCCAGGCGTTCCGATTTCTGGATGCGTTCCTGCTCGTTCTTTTGAATCAGAACCGAGAAGGAATCGCCGCTGATTGCCCCGCTTACCTTATCTTCATAAAGTTTTGCGGTGATCTGTTCCAACTCCTCCAAACGCCGCCGCAAACGGCTGATTTCCTGTCGGCAGTCCTCTTGTTGTGAGGCGCTTGCGGATTGGATGTGCTGTTTCAGCTTATCCAGTACAGCGGCTTCATCGGCTGCAACCGCTTTGCCATGCGCCCGGATTTCACTCAGCACCAAGTTTTTCAAGCTGATCTCAAAAATCCGGTGCCAGGAGCAGATGCTGTGTCCGGTAGTGGCAAACCGGGAGCAAAAATAAGAAGTATAGTGCTTGACAGTTCCGTTTTTCCGGCGCTGTGTTTCGCGGGCGGCAACCAGAGGATGCCCGCAGTCCGCACAAACCAGCTTTCCGGTAAACAGAGATGCTTGGGGCGGCGTATTGTTAGCGGAAATCTGTTTCGCCGCCTGATTGATTTTCTGGACAGCCTCCCACAGCTCCGGCCCGATAATTGCCTCGTGCGCACCCTCATGGGAAATCCATTCCGATTCCGGTTTCCTTATCATGGTCTTATCCTTATAGGAACGGGAACCGGTGCAGTTCTGTGTGAGCGTACCGGCATAAACATCATCGTTCAGAAGGCTTCGGACGGTTGCGTAAGCCCACAGCCGGGAATACTTGCAGCTGCCATTTCCGTAATGGACCGCCCAGTACCAGCGGGGAGGGAGAATCCCTTTCTCATTCAAAGCAGCAGCGATTTTCCCATAGGCCATGCCGGACTGACGCATCTGGAATATCTGCCGCACAACAGCGGCGGATTCCCCGTCAATGACCAGCTTGTGTCTGTCCTCCTCGCTCTTGCGGTATCCGTAGGGAGCGTAGGCGGCAAGATACTGGCCGCTTTTCTTCTTGGCATGAAGCACCGACTTGACCTTGCTGGACAGGTCCTTGAGATGGTAGTCATTCATCAGACTGCGGAAGTGCAGCATATCGGTGTTGTCCCCCTCGCTGTCCAGGCAGTCCAGAACCGATACGAACCGGCATCCGAGGGAGGGGAAAATGACATCCGTATAACGGCCCACCTCCACAAAATCCCTGCCCAGGCGGGAAAGGTCCTTTACCAGAATCAGGTTAATCAGGCCATGCCTTGCGTCCTCCAGCATTTCCAAAAATCCGGGCCGCTGGAAGTTGCCGCCGCTGTACCCATCGTCCTGATAGGTCTTGACCTCTATCCAGCCGTTGAGCATGACGAATTTGGAGAGGATTTCATATTGGTTCTCAATGCTCACCGATTCATCGCTGGGGATATAGCCCTTCGCTTTTGCGGAATTGGAGGCGTCATCCACACTCAGGCGGCAGTAGATACCGACTTTATATTGCTTCGCCATAATCCTGCCCCCTTTCCTGTGCCAGCGCCCCGTCCACATTCCCGACATAGCGGTAGTAGACCTTGACCTCACAAATCCGCTGCCCGTTGACCTTCTTGGTATCGCCAACCTCGATCCGGTCTACCAGTTCAAAGAGAATGGTTTCGTCCAGTTCCGAGATTTCCGTATAGCGCCGGATAATTTCCAGCCAGCGGTCGGTATCCACCTGGTTTTCCAAGTGCGCCCGGACTTTCCTTTCCAGTTCCGGGACTGCCTCCGCCTTTTCTGCCCGTTCCGCTTCATATTTCTGCATCAGGGTCTGAAATACCGTCTGCGGGATGGAGCCGGTGCATTTGTCCTCGTAGAGATTCTGCATCAGGCGCTCCAAATCGGAAATACGGGCTAAGGAGGATTTTAATTCCTGCTCACAGGAGAAAAGCCGGGTGTGGGATTCCTTCTCCTTCAGCCGGAGAATCTCGCCCATCAGCCGGTCCGGGTCATATTCCGCAAAGCGGGCCTTTTCCCGGATGTCCTCCAATACCAGCTGGGTCAGCACTGTTTCATAGATGGTGTGGATGGTACACGCGCCCCTTCCGCTGCGGGAGTAGTTGCCGCAGATGAAAGAGCTGTACCGTCCCGGCCTGCCATCCTTATAGGTGAATTTTTCGATATGGTTCCGCATTTTGAAACCGCAGTCGGCACAGTACACAAGGCCGGTGAAGATGCTCTTGCAGCCATCGGACGGAGTGCTTTTCCGCACCTTCTTTTTGCCGATACTGGCTACGGTGTCCCACAATTCCCGCGAAATAATAGCCTCGTGGGTCCCCTCCACCCGAATCCACTCGTCCTCCGATTTATTGACGAGCTTGCGGGATTTATAGGAGAGTGTGCCGCTTTTTCCCTGTACCATGTTCCCGATGTAGACCTCGTTGCGGACCATGTTTTTAACCGTCTGGTCGGCCCACTTGTGGTTGACCCTGCGGGGGTCGCTCTGGCCCTTGCGCTGGTAGTACAGCACACCGGGCGGCTGAATCCCTTCTTCATTGAGCGCCACCGCGATGGCGTGAAATCCCATGCCTGATGCCCGCATTTCAAAGATACGGCGCACAACCGGCGCGGTTTCCTCGTCAATCACCAGATGATGCTTATCCAGCGGGTCGCGCCGGTAGCCATAGGCGGGGTAGGTTCCCATGAATTTTCCGTTTTCAGCACAGGCTCTCTTGACCGCCTTGACCTTCTTGCTGGTGTCCCGGCTGTAAAATTCATTAAATAAGTTCAAAAAGCACATGACATCGGTGCTTCCGTTGTTGCTCATGGTGTCAATGCCGTTGTTCAGCGCGATGAATCGGCACCCAAGAGAGGGGAACAGGTAATCCGTATATTGCCCAAATTCGATGTAGTTGCGGCCAAAACGGGAAAGGTCCTTTACCAGAATCACATTGATCCGCTTTGCCTTTGCGTCCTCGATTAACCGCCTGACGCCTGGACGGTTGAAGTTCGTGCCGGAGTATCCGTCGTCGATATAGACATCGACCTCATTCCAGCCGCGCTGCCTGACATAGTTTTGAAGCAGCAGCTTCTGGTTCTCAATGCTGACCGATTCTCCATCACGTTCATCGTCGTTACTTAACCGGCAGTAGATGCCCACGTTGTATGTTGTATCCATCATCTTTCTTTTACCTCCCGACCATCTCAGAATCCATACCTCGTGCGGCAAAATGGCTCCGCAGGTTTTACCCTGCATGAATATCTTACCGGAGAATCCACCGCCGCGCAATGATACGGCAGGCCGCGAGGCTTTCTGTTATTTGGAACCGCTGGCAGCTGGAATGGCTTCCGACATGGCGCGTCTGACTGCCAGCTGTTCCAGCGTCTTTCCCAGGTCCTTTTCTCCCGAAAAAAAGCTGGTGACACGATAAATGGTTTTCCCGATCCGCACCTCTTTGTAGGAGCTTGTCGGGGTTGTCTGTTTGGTCATAAAGACGCACCTCCGTTCAAAAATTGTTTTTACTCTATGGTTAAAAAGCAGCCGTATCGAAAGATAAGGGCGGCGGTTGCCGCTGGATACCGTCCGGTACGGCTGCTGCAATTCTGTTTGGATGGTTCGTCATATTTGCCACGCCCCCTGACGACGGGGACATAACAGGCCGCTCCCGGCAGAGCTGTCATAACTCCGCAGCGCCGTTTTTCTCGCGCGCCGCAGGGTTCCCCCCAAGTCTTTGGCGGGCCGTGAGGAAGTATCTTTAAGCCCCCGCACCATCATCGCGCCCGGAATGCCATCTCCGGGGTTAAGGCTGGACGTAGATCGCTCGGATTGCCTGTCTGTCATCACCTCCTGCAAGCAACCGTCCTGGCGGCGCGCCTTTTCCGCTTCGATACGGGTTATGTACCTGTTATGCCGTATATTCAGTTGTCAAGCTGCAATGAGGGGCAAGAGGACTTGTCCCTTCAATGTGTAGGCATTGGGAAAGGCGATTTGTTAAGCCTTTTTCAAAAAAATCTTGATTTTATTTATTCGCTGTGTGATTGCGCTCCGGGAACAGTTCCACAGCCTTGCGACATCGGCCTGCCGGTATCCGTCCACAATGAGCAGGGTCAGCAGTTCCAGATCGTCCTCCGGCAATTTGCAGAGCCGCCGGTACAGCAGTTCATCCTCCAGGGAGGACAGCCAGCCAAACCGCCGGGAATCCACATCGCCGGTGTCCCAGGTGCAGGACAGGGATTCAAATTTTCGGAACAGGCAGGACTGCTCGCTCTCGTCCTCACACTGTTCGCCGGGAAGGGCCTGTACGCGGTTTAGATAGGCCCGCTGGCTGCAAAACCAGGTCCAGTCATATTCCTTCATCGCCGCGATCTGCCTATCGTCCATACCGGCTGCACGGTATTCCTGTTCCAGCCGGGTCCATTCTGTATCAAACTTCCTTTTTTCGTATCCATAGTGAAATCCCATAGTTTTCCTCCATTTCGATTCAGGCGTGGTTGACGGGTGAATCGAATGGAGGCGGGGACCGGCAGCGGTACACATCGGGAGGTTTCCCTAAAAATCGACAATAAGAAACGCCAGCTTCTCGCAATGAGAAACTGGCGCAACAAAAAACACCATGATTATGCTGATTTATATGGATTGATAATACTGATAGATAACTATAATATCCCGGAGGAGGGCCTATGCTTTTTTTAATTGATATATGTCATAGCTATTACAAATGAATATTGCAGACATGGCGGTATCCTCCTATATACCGCCCCTGCTGATTGCTGAGGGTCATTTGGAGGTCTGCTTTTTAGCAAAAAGAAATGGCGGCCTTGATTACTCAAAACCGCCGAAGAAATCAGCTGTGCAGGAAAGCGTACGAAATCCTCTGCCCGTCAGCGGTTTTTTTCTTTTCCCCGCTGTGGAGGCAGATGTTTGGATATGTAAGCTCGTTTCATTCCACAAAGAACAGAACCCGCCGAATCAGCTCCGGGATATTTACCGGGGAGGTGATATAGTCGTTCACGCCCTCATGCCGGTATTCATATTCCGTGGTAAGGTCGTTGTTCTCGGTAAGGATAAAGAACAGCAGAAACCGGACAGGGGGATTCTTCATTTGGAACATCCCCACCACAAAGGAATCTCCTTGTACGGCCCGTACCTCGTCCAGAAAATCCATGCCGGAACCGTCCGGTAGGTCGAGGTTACAGCAAATTACCAGCGGCATTTCCTCCTGAATGACAGTTCGTGCTTCCTGCAGAGTGGATGCCGTTTTAGCCGGGTAGCCTCGCCGTTGTAAATATTTTTGCAGACACCATATATAAGGTGTCGCTGTCGTCGGGAATTGTCAATATTCTTGCTTTGTAAAATCCTCTGGTAAAAAATCGCACTGTTCATCTGGTACTCCCAATGATTTTGCATATTGTATCATATCATCCCACCTTTGTTTATCTTTCGCATGAGAGGTATCAATACGTTTTTTATATACCGGAACAATCCCCTTGCAGGACATAACAAAAATCTTTTCTCTAAAAACTACAATTGCATTTTCTGATGTATGAAATGTAATGTACCATTCTTTCTTCAAAGCCGTACTCATGTTTTTTTGAAATGCTTTTACTTCATCTTCAATATCTTTTTCAGGTATTGAAATTGTATATATTTTGCATAGACCAAAAAAACGACTTTGACATTTGAGAACAGGAAATTTTTTTATCATCTTTTTGTCTTTCAAGCTCAAATTAATTACTTCTGCATGATAGCTTCTCGTTTTTATGTTCCTCCCAACTCTATTTGTTGCTCTATACAGCTCCTGAATAAATTTGAATTTATAGTTATGAAGATTTCTCGCTTTGCTCTATCTGTAATTCACCCTTTTTCAGCCGGAACACCACATCCGCCTGTTTTGCCAGCTCACCTGAGTGGGTAACAACTATCACGCATTTCTTCATCTGATGGGCGCTTTCTTTCAAGATTTCCGTAATATCCCCAGCCGTATCCTCGTCCAGATTGCCGGTAGGCTCGTCCGCCAGAATCACCGGAGCTTCGCTTGCGAGCGCCCTTGCAATGGCTACCCGCTGCTGCTGGCCGCCGGAGAGTTTCAGCACGTTCCGTTTGGATTCCTCCCTCGTCAGCCCCAGCCGTTCCAGAAACGGGAGTGCCGGTTTCTTTGAAGTCAGCCGGACATTCTCCTGCGGGGTCATATAGTCAATCAGGTTGTAGCTCTGAAAGATAAAAGAAACATTCTTTTTCCGATGGCCTGCCAATCCGGCCTGTGCAATGTCTTTCCCTTCAAACAGGATATTCCCGCTTGTGGGGCTGTCCAGACCGCCCAGCAGGGATAGAAGGGTTGTCTTGCCGCACCCGGACGGGCCGAGAATGGCATACATTTTTCCCGCCTCCATCTGCGCATTGATCCCTCTCAGCACCTTCCTCTTTTTGTCATAAGAGTATGTTAGATTTTGCAGTTCCAAAATTCCCATAGAGGCACCTCCTATTCACCTTCGGGCACAAATTCATAGTCAAAATCATAGTCCTTTACTTTATCCGGCACCTCGTAATCTATGATGGGCGAGCCGGATTGCTCCTGCGTTTCGTCTGATTTATTCTCCTTGGGGGTACACCCTGTGAACAGCAATCCCACAAAAAGGAGGACAGAAAACATTTTCCATACTTTTTTCATATCGTTACCGCCTTTCTCAGCTCATTTTCGATAGAATTTCCCGCGGTTTCAGCCGCATGACGGAAATTGAGGATATTCCAGCGGATACCGTTACAATCCCGATCCCCAGCAGGAATAGGAGGCCCATTTCCTCAAGCTGTACACGAACCTGTAATTCCGGGGTTTCGATTTCCGGCTCACCGGTATCTGTTCCGGCCTCCCCACGGGTTCCGGCAGATAAGCCGTCTTCCTGCTGCGCCTCCGTTACCGCCTGCCCGGATTGCAATACGTTTCCCATCTGGCCCGCAATGGCGCTGGCGGAGAAATAAGAGAGGGAAAATGCTAATATCGCAATCAGCAAAACCTCGGCAATATACTGCCCTAAGATGGACAGCTTGCTGATCCCAACCGAGAGCAGGACGCCGGTTTCATGGATGCGGGTTCTGGCCCACATGGTTAGAATGAGCGAGAGGATGGCGATGCTTACAATCAGCGCGATCATCAAAATGGTGGATACCAGCTCCGATAACTGTTCCAAAGAGGACGCGGCGTTTTCATAGTCCTCGTTGTCAACCAGAAAAGAAAAGCCTTTCCAGTCCACGCCGCTGATTTCCTTTACTTTAGAAATGATTTCCTCCATGTTCTGCGGGTCGTTCACCGATACCGTCAGCTCGTTAAAGCCCTGTATTGCGGGGCCGTTTTCGTAAGCCACCAAAGTGGCAAGGTCGGTGATGATAAGGTTTTGTATTTTATCGTAGGTTGTCACCTGATCGTTGATGCCTTCGATTTCTTTTGGAGAGAACAGGCCCACAATCTCAATCTCCACGCCTTTGTCCGTCTGGATTTTGTCACCAATTTTCAGGCCGTTTTTCTCAGCCAAATCCTTGCTGATCAGCCCCTTGTTTTTGTCGTCCGGCAGGATATGCCGCCCCTGCGTCAGCGTAAGCTGCCCGGAAGTAAACCGGGTAAGCTCCTCGCTTTTCCATGTGCTTAAAATCTTTGAGGATGCGCGAAATTCTTCCTCAATGGGGATATTGCCGGTAAATAGTTCCAGAGAGGGGAACGCCGCCAGCCCCTCCACGGTGGCGCTGCACTCCTTGATCCCCTCAATTTCCCGGATTTGCTCTACCAGCTCCGGGCTGATCTGCTGGGTGGAATACATCAGGGTTCCGCCCTCCACGCTTTCCACCTTCAAATAGGGGTTGTTTTCCGTGTAGTCAAAGCCAATGAGAAAACTCCCGCCAAGGCTTTGCCGCAGCTCCTGCTGGGCGGCTTTCGAAGCGTTCCCCAGTGCCAGAGCGGTCAATACAAAGGTTGCCATCACCAGCAAGATGACAAAAAGAAGGATACTCTTGCCCCTCTTGCGGACGATATACAGCCACGCTCGATTCATAAAGTTCATAGAATGACCTCCGTTTCATATAGGATAAGTGTTGCAACGCTGACAGCATAGCACCCCAATATGGAACCAGTATGAAACGGATAAAAAAAGCCATCGCTTTATGGGAGATAAAGGGTAAAGCACATTCCCGGCGGGTTTTTGGTCGCCTCAAATTGATAGGGCATCCCAAGGGCCTTTGAAAGCGTATCTACAATATATAATCCCAGCCCATTCCCTCCATCTTTGCGATCTCTGGCAAAGTCTGGGCGGTAGAACGGCTCAAATACATGGGCCAGCTTATCCGGCGGGATGGGCGTACACTCATTTTCTATTTTTATCTGTCGGGCGTTCAATATAACGGTGATCTTGCATCCCGGCTTTGTGTAAGCGACCGCATTGGAGAGCAGGTTAGACAGGATCTTTTCAAGGCTTTTCTTTGACGTGTGGACAGGGCACTTTCCCTGTATGCTGAAAGAAAAGTCGAGTCCCTTTGCCTTCGCAATCAACTGATAGGGCTCGCAGATTGCCGGAAGACGCTCAGACAGGTCAAAGGTTTCCGCGTCCTGTTTCTCCTGTGTAAAATCCAGCCGGGAGGTATCCAAAATTTCTTTAATCATAAAGGATAGCTGCCCGGTAATCTCCTTACATTCCAACAGACAGCGATCCCGGTCTTTGTATTTTCCAATGCCTAAGATCATGTTTTCCAAAATCGCGTTCAGGGCAGTCACCGGCGTTTTCAGCTCATGGGAGGCGGCCCGCAGGAAATCAATTTTCAACCGTTCCGCCTCACGGACGTTTTGCTTTTCTTCCTCCAGATTTTCAATGGTGGAAAGCAGGCTGGCATACAGCTTATTGACGCGGGCGGCCAGCTCGCCAATCTCGTCCTTCGTATGCACCACGCAGGCTGCAGCCTTATCCAGCTTTTCCATCTTTTCCGTTGTAACCGCAATCTGCTTGATCGGCCTCGTCATGGCTCTGGAAAACAACAGGGAACACCCAGCGGAAATGATGGCGCAGCAAAGCAGGGATACCGGCAGTGCTTTTCCGATAGCGGATTTTATCAAAATACCAGTATTCACATCACTCTCAATAATGGCTCCTTCCACAAAACGGTTGGTGCTTACGGTCATTTGCGGCGCAAGCACATAGAGAAAAACATGAGCCATCACGGTGACAAACAGCATTACCAGAAAGGTGTATAAGAAGATTTTAGTAAAGAGCTTTAAATTTCTCATGGGTGTTCCTCATACTTGTAGCCAACGCCTTTTACCGTTACAATCCGGTTAAGACTCAGCTTTTTCCGTAAATTTTTAATGTAGGTATCAATCGTGCGGTCAATGATGGGGTAATCATATCCCCACAACTCGTCCAAGATCTGCGACCGTGTAAGCACCAGACCTTTATGCTCTATCAGCAATTTCAGCAGGTCGATCTCCTTTGGTGTCAGGTCAATAGGGCCGCCCGGCCCGGAAGCAGTATAGCCGCCAAAATCCACCGTAATATCGCCCATCTGAATTTGTTTCAGTTCCGGACTTTTCCCACACCGCCGCAGCAGGGCCGTCACCCGTTTTCCCAGCAAAAGCATGGAAAAGGGCTTTGTGATATAGTCGTCCGCCTGTTCATCAAAGCTGGCCGCCTGAGTAGGCTCATCGTCAAGGGCGGTAAGCATTAAGATAGGAATGTTGCTTGTTTGGCGCAATTCTTTTAATACCTCCAAACCGGTTCGCTTCGGCAGCATAATATCCAGAACCACTAAATCAACCGATTTCTCCCTTGCAATCTGCAAACCCTGTTCACCATCAAGGGCCGACAAGGTAATATGCCCTGCGGATCTCATATATTCACAGATTGCCACGTTGGTGGCAGTATCATCTTCCACAATCAATAAAACAGCCATTTTTACACCTCCTCACATTATTATACCAAAGCAATATGGAAACAGTATGAAATGCTTTGTGTCAGATTGACAGTGTACTGAACTTAATGGGAAAAAGCAAGCCTTTCATAACGGATCAATCCACACAAGGCAGACTGGCTCATGTTGACAGGAAACTGGCCCGCCTTGCTGTAAGTGAAATACTTTCCCTATTTACTATTTCTATTAGATTCAGAACTATAAATGAGTAAATACCAAATATTGCACAAAATAAAGACACCCGCTGCTGAATGATGTATCATTGAAGTACCAACAAACAACATAACTCGATATAATTTTTTCGTCATATATTTTCCCTTTCTTTGTGATTTAACCCTATCAGTAACAAAATTTGATAAGGCTATTGTAAAACCCAAATGTCCGCGAAATGTTATAGCGGACAGATTTTTTCAAAAAAATATCCACCTCTATTATAATTTGATTTGGTTAGTGATACAAGGATAGCGTTTATATCTCACTAAAAAAACAGCATAATCATACCTGTTAGTCGGCATAATAAGGTTATTCCTTTGTGTAAATCGGCACGATAGAATATATTCGAGGTGAATGATTATGCCGATTGATGATTTAACCGCTTTAGGGCAAAAAATGCGGGAAGCCCGAAAAGGAAAAAGCCTGACACAGCAGGAGCTTTCTGATTTGAGCCATGTATCTGTAAAGCAGATTGCCAAGATTGAAAAAGGGCAGATGAATCCATCCTTTTTGATTTTGAAGGCACTGGCAAAGGTACTGCCGATTTCTCTGGATTCTTTAATCAATCCAGATGTTTCCCCAGAAGATGAGGGAGCCGGTCAGATGAAGATGCTGTATTGCAGCTGCCCGTCAGAAATGCGTGAAACCCTCTTGCACCATACGCAGGAAACCATGAAAGAACTAACCGAACTATCCAGGAAATTTAAAACGAACAAAGCCGGTGAGTGAATTTAACAAATTCCTCACCGGCTTTGTTCTTTTTCGAGAAAAAGAAGGTTATCCCGTTCCGGGATAACCGTGGCAAGCAATGCCCCAGGATAGCCATCCGGCTCCTGGCGCTGCTTGTTGGGGATTCCCCAAGCCCCTTTGAACACAGAATTTCATTCTGTGGCTGCGCGTTCCTTCGGAACACTTTTCACCGGACTGCGGCGGTGAGAAAATACGAAAAAACGGGCGCGTCAGCGATCCTGCTCCGGTTCTTTTTCCCGGTCATTCTGGCGTTCCTCCCCATATCCCATTAGCCGGTCTACGTTGGCTTTTGCGGCCAGCAGTTCCCGCATTTCCTCGCGGGAACGCCGGTACTCGGCATAGTCTTTTTTCTTTCCTTCCAACAGCTGGGCATACTCGGCCTGCAAGCTCTTGACGGTGGGCAGCT
This sequence comes from Acetatifactor muris, assembly GCF_024623325.1. Lineage (GTDB taxonomy): Bacteria > Bacillota > Clostridia > Lachnospirales > Lachnospiraceae > Acetatifactor > Acetatifactor muris. The sequence goes on along the minus strand of NZ_JANJZD010000048.1, from coordinate 9,115 downwards.
TCTTGATACCCAAATCGTCAAAAGCCTGCTTTGCCGCCTTGTGGAGCAAAATATCCGCTTCATGTTCCGCTAAAAATTTCTTGGAATACCCCGCCTTGCGGTAGGCCGCATAGATCTCGCGAGTTTTCACATAATTGATGATGTGGGTCCGCAGTACGGCTATCTCCGCCATGCGGGTTTCCGCCGCCTTGATCTGTGCCGACAGCTCATTGTGGCGGGTGGTAGCAGCAGCCGCTTTTTCTTCCAAGACTGCGTATTCCAGCAGGCCATGCTCGGTGAGATAGTTCATTGTCTGCGCCATCTGTTTCAGATTGAATACCTTTGCCCAGCGCGCATAGCCAGCGCCTTTTCCGGCCTGCAATTTTGCCTGAATATCCACCAGAAGATTGACCTTGGGCGGCTCTGATTGAACAGCCGCTTTCTTTCTTGGGGTATGCTCTTTTTCCCCAGCCAGTACCGCCCGTATTTCATCTTCGCTGTACCCTTGTCCCAGCTTTTCATCCATGCGGGCAACATTCTTCCAGCCGGGGGCTTTGAGCCGGATTGCCTGTCCCCGGCGCGACACCTCACAGCCCATTTCCTCAAGCAGCTTTAACAGCGCGTCAAAGTCTGCCGGTTTCTGTTCCAACGCCTGGTCGATCATCATGCGGAGCTGTTCCCGGTGGGAGGGCTTTGCCCGATCCCCCAGCCATTTGTTGTAGCTTTTTCCATGCGGTTTTGGGTCCTCTACAATGGAATAGCCGTTCTCAACGCAGATAGTATCGTTGAGCCGCCGGACCGCGCGGGTACTGCCCCAAAAGTTTCGGAATTTCCGGTCACAGTTCAGATTGACCGCGTTCCAGATGATGTGGTTATGGATATGGGACTTGTCGATATGGGTGCAGACCACAAAGGCGTGATTGCCCTTGGTGAACCGCTTTGCAAACTCCACGCCCAGCCGGTTGGCTTCTTCCGGGGTAATCTCGCCGGGGACAAAGGACTGCCGGACATGGTAGGCCAGCACATCGTCCGCGCCCCGTACCCGTCCGGTGGTGGAAATATACTCCCGTTTTGCCAGCAGAAACTCGGCGTCGGCTACCCGGCTGTCACACGCAAAGCCGGTGACGAGCCTGCCGTTATCTGTCTTTTGCGGGTTAGATACATAGTCGATGATGTCACTGACAGCCTGACTTTCGGTGCGGCCCTTACCGGTGTGCAGCGGCATGATGCGTGTGGTTGCCATGATGGAATCCTCCCTTCATAACAAAACGGCCTGCATACGCAGACCGCTTGTTTCTTTTTATTCAACATTTTTATATCGGATTATCCTGTTTCATGCCAAAAGTAAATCACCCAAAGCTATCTGGCGTTTCCTTTTTCCCACTTCTCCAAACGGGATTGACACAGTGCGGCAATTTCGTTTTTATCTTCCTCCGTCACATCTCTGCGTCCTTTTGTCCGCTGGATTTCCAGATAGCTTTCATAATCGGAAAGCAGAAGGTCAAAAAGCTCCTTTGGGGTACGGCAGACCATGCCGCTGCAATAGCCGGGTAATTCCCCTGTCCCATGAAACTCCACCCGGATATACCCATACCGGCTTTTGCAGACTTCCATTTCTGTATCCAATGCCAGATAGTCCCCAAAAATGTCTATCACCTGTTCAAATGACATCATAGCAGTCCACTCCTTTCGTAAAACCCTGTTCTGCCGCTATTATCCATGATTCCGGCACATCCGGCAAGTTTACTGTCAAAAAGAAAAAGCGGAGGAAGGCGCGGCGAAGAACGCCGTTCCTCCCTCCGCAGATGGAGCAAACTATCCGGTCAGGAGAGCTTGGAAAGCTGGGCCAGTATCTTCTGCACACCCTCCCAAAGCTGTTCCTGCCGCTGGGATATATCCTCCAGGTCAGCGTCATAAACCCGCCCGGTTTCATGCACTTTACGGGTCAGCTGGTTCAGGTTGTTGCTGCTCCGGCGCAGGAGGGACACCAGCTCCTTCAGCTCCGGCAGATCCAGCTTTACCACATAACCGTCCAGCGCCATTTTCCGCAGATAGGCTTCCCGGTTGACTGTCCCAAGCTGTGACATTTTCTGCTCAATCAGAGCCAGCTCCTCCGGGGAAACCCGGAAATTCACCTGGACCTCCCGTTTCCGCTTTGCCGCGCTCATCGTTCCGGTTCCCGTTTCTTAGGGGCGGCGGGTTTGCGTTCCGGTGGCTCCTGTTTGAGTTTTTCCAGGACGGAGCCTTTCTCCGGGGCTTGAAGGGCTTTCCGCGCCTGCTTCACAAACAGATCGGTCAGACCGGGGTTGACCTTATCCACCACCAGGGCATAGCTGTGGCGGGGATCGCCGCCATCCTCCGGCATGGGGATTGTTTTCGCCCAGGCTTTGTTATCGCGGGAGATACGCCCGTCATGCTCCTTTTTCAGCACCGTATTGGCAAGGATAACCTGCATACGCTCCGGCCCGAACTGTTCCAGCACTTCTTTGACAGCGGCCTCGGTATTCAAGCGGTTATCCCCATAGTGGGCGCTGATGGCCTGCTCAATGGCTTCTTTGCAGGCAAGACTGGCTTGCAGGGAGGCGCGGTACTGCGCCATCTCCCCATGCTCGGACGCATAGGCGGCGGAGTGGGGATAGATTGGGGCGGCTCTCTGTTCCTCTTTTGCCTTGTGCATTTCATTGGCCCGTTCCTCAATGCTTTCCCGGATCACATCCATATAGCCGGTTTCCAGTTTTTCAAAATGCCGGTACACATCAGCCAGCGGGGAGGGGGAATCCAGCAGCGCCTGGGCCTGTGCATCGGAGAGTTCCAGTTCCTCCATCGCCATCACAATGTCCTCCCGGACGGTGTACTCATAGGCATGGTTTAAGACCTCCTCCGGGGACTGGCTTTTCAGCCAATCCCGGAAGGTATCCTGTTCAGCGGCCATCTTCTCATAAAGGGCCGTATTCTTTTCGTTGCTGTTCATATTATCTTGCCTCCTGTTCCTGTTGTTTGGCTTTCTTTTCCATGCTGCGGGGCGGGATGGGGCGTTTCAGCCCTTCCAGCACCGAGGGCCTTTCGCGTTTGGCAATCGCCGCTTCTGGACGGGACTGCCCCTTGCTGTCCATGTTCAGCTCCATATCCAGCTCCACCAGACGGGCGTTCTTGACCCGCAATTCCTCCTCATAGGGGAAGGCTTTGCCCACTTCCTCCTTCGCGGCGGCCTGCTGCTGGTAAAGGTTATCCAGCTGGACTTTTACGCTTTCCAACCGCTGGGGCATCTGGGAAAGCGCGTTGTCAATCCGGGTCAGGTTGCCGCGCGGGTCTGCGCCCAGGGCGGTACGGTGGGTCATCCTGCCTTTCAGTTGGAGCATATATTCCTTCTGGAAAGCGTCAAAGGTTACAAACATAGCAAATCCCCGGTAGCTGCCGACCTGCACCGGCTCGGAGCCTTTAACCTCCTTGCATGCGTCCAGAAGGGCGGCTCCGGCGTTCTCTTTGTCGGTGAGCGTATCGCCCCGGACTTCCATGCCGGTAAATCCGTCTGTCGGGTGGGGGTGCGCCGCCAGGGTTTCCATATCCGTTTCCAGTCCCTGGATAAAGCCTTTGTGTTTCTCAATCTCCTCCGGGAAGTGCTTTAACAGCTGATCTTCCAGCCGGTACTGCTTGCTCTGGTGGTCGGCCTTCATCAGCTTTAAGCGGGATACCTCCACATCCAAATCCATACGCTCCTTGATGCGGGGGTCCCCGGCGCACAGGGCCTTGATCTCCGCAAAGGACAGGGCGGTTTCGTCCACATCGTCACAGCTGCGGACCGGTGATTTTGAAGTCATAATCTGCGAAATGAATTTCTGCTTGTTCTCCACCGTCTGCCAGAGGTATGCGTCAAATGTCCCTTCGGTCACATAGCGGTAAACATGGACCAGCGGGTTCTGGTTGCCCTGGCGCTCGATCCGACCTTTTCGCTGGGCCAGATCTCCGGGCCTCCAGGGGCAGTCCAGATCGTGAAGCGCCACCAGCAAATCCTGCACGTTGGTCCCGGCCCCCATCTTCTGGGTGGAGCCTAACAGGACGCGCACCTGGCCGGAGCGGACTTTGGAGAACAGCTCCTTTTTGCGGACTTCGGTATTGGCTTCATGGATAAACGCGATCTGGCTGGCGGGCATACCCTGTGCGATGAGTTTCTGCCGGATGTCCTCATAGACCGTAAAGGCCAGCGGTTTCTCCGGCTCTGGAATTGCTTGTTCCAGCGCATGAAGCATCGGGTTATCCAGCGTCTTGGCCACCTTTTTGGAGCCAGCCGCCTGGGGTGTGGAAATGTCGCAAAACACCAGCTGGGTCAGCTTTTCCGGCTGTCCGTCCCGCCAGATTTGCAGGATATTGTCCACGCACTGGTTGACTTTTGTGCCGGGTTCGTCCGGCAGCATGGGGTTGATGATGCGCTGGTCCAGCCCCAGCTTGCGGCCATCCGAGGTGATTTTCAGCATATTGTCGGTTGATGGGTCAACGGTCCCCGAATGGACTTTGGCGGCGCGCTCGGAGAGGGCCTTCACCATATCCTGCTGGTGTCCGGTGGGCTTTGCCACGACGTTGTGGTATTCCACCTCCGGGGTGGGCAGGTCCAGCTGGTCGGCGGTCTTGATGTCCGCCACCTCTTTGAACAGGTTCATCAGCTCCGGCAGGTTAAAGAACTTGGAAAACCTTGTCCGCGCCCGGTAGCCGGTCCCCTCCGGGGCCAGTTCCAGGGCTGTCACCGTTTCCCCGAAGCGGCTGGCCCAGCAGTCGAAATGGGTCATGTTCAATTCCTGGAGCCGCTCATACTGGAGGTAGCGTTGGATGGTATAGAGTTCGGTCATACTGTTGCTGACCGGCGTTCCGGTGGCGAACACAACGCCCCGGCTGCCGGTGATCTCGTCCATGTAGCGGCATTTGGCAAACATATCGGAGGATTTCTGCGCGTCTGTGGTGGAAAGCCCCGCCACATTCCGCATTTTGGTGTATAAAAAGAGGTTTTTATAATTGTGGCTCTCGTCCACAAACAGCCGGTCCACGCCCAGCTGCTCAAAGGTAATCACATCGTCCTTGCGGCCCTCGGCCTGCAATTTTTCCAGCCTTGCCTCCAACGATTTTTTGGTGCGTTCCAGCTGCTTGACAGTAAAGCGTTCCCCGCCGCTGGCCTCCACCTCGGCAATCCCGTCGGTAATCTCGTTGATCTGCTCCCGCAGCAGGCGCTCCTGCCGTTCCCGGCTGATGGGAATACGCTCAAACTGGCTGTGTCCAATAATCACCGCGTCATAGTCCCCGGTGGCGATTCTGGCGCAGAATTTCTTGCGGTTGTGGCTTTCAAAATCCTTTTTGGTGGTGACAAGGATATTCGCGGAAGGGTAGAGCCGTAAAAACTCGGAGGCCCACTGCTCGGTCAGGTGGTTCGGCACCACAAAGAGGGATTTCTGGCACAGGCCCAGCCGCTTGGATTCCATCGCGGCGGCTACCATTTCAAAGGTCTTGCCCGCGCCCACCTCATGGGCCAGCAGGGTATTCCCGCCGTACAGCACATGGGCGATGGCGTTTTTCTGGTGTTCCCGCAGGGTGATTTCCGGGTTCATGCCCGCAAACCGGATATGCTGCCCGTCATACTCGCGGGGGCGGATGCTGTTCATTTCCTCGTTGTACTGGCGCACCAGCGTCTGCCGCCGCTGTGGGTCCTTCCAAATCCAGTCCCGGAAGGCTTCCCGGATCGCCATCTGCTTCTGGGCGGCAAGGGTGGTTTCTTTGGCGTTGAGTACCCGGCGCTCCCGCCCCTCGGCGTCCTCAACGGTGTCATAGATGCGGACATCCCGCAGGTTTAAGCTGTCCTCCAGAATCTTGTAGGCGTTGGCCCGGTCGGTTCCGTAGGTGGTGTTGGCGGCTACATCGCCGTACCCAACGGCGTTTTTGCTGGTGATCTGCCACTCGGCGGTGTAGGGGACATACTTGACCTCAATCTTTCCTTGCAGATAGTACGGGGTGTGGAAGGTTTCGTACATGAATTGCTGGATATAGTCTTTGTCAATCCAGGTAGCCCCCAGGCGCACCTCGATTTCCGATGCGTCCAAATCCTTGGGCTGGGCGGCGGTCAGTGCCTCCACATTGACAGAAAAGGCGGGGTCTTTGTCCACCGCCCGCTGTGCCTGCCGCAGTTTCCGGCGCACGTTGCCGGAGAGGTATTCATCCGCTGTCACATAACGGGGCGATTCCCCCTCCGCCAGTGGTTCGGGCAGACGGAAGATCACGCCCCGCAGCTCCTGCGCCAATTCCTCCTGGGTTTTGCCGCTCAGTTCGGCCATGTACGCCATATCCACCTCGGCCTTTTCCGCGATGGATACAGCCAGGGCTTCACTGGCGGTGTCCACCGTAGTAACAGCCTGATGGGGCTTGATGGTGCGCTTGGTGAACATATCCGCCTTTTGCTTCAGATGTCCGTCATCGTCAATGACTTCCAGCGCGCAGAGCAGATAATAGCTGGAATCATCGGCAAAGGCCAGCCGGTTCCCCCGGTCATTGATCAGCCCGTACTTTGCGGAAAATGCGTCATAGAGCCGGTTCAATTCGGCCTGGGTTTCACGGATTGCCGTATCCGAAACAAAGCTGTCCATCTGCTGGCCGATGAGCTTCTGCACACAGTCCCGCAGTTCCACCAGCCCTTTTACGCGGGCCTCGGCGGTGGCGTTTAAGTCGGGGCGCACCATGCGGCTGTTTTCCCGATAGTACACCGCACCGTCCACAACGGTATAGGAATAGTTTTTTACATCAGGGTCAGCGGGGATAGAAGTATCAATTTCTTCCCCCTCGCCCAGCTCCGGCAGTTCGGCCTCCTGGTAGGTCCCGCGAATGTACTTAACCGCATCGTGCAGCTGTTCGGAAAGTTCCAATCCCTCAATGGGTTTTACGGTGTAATCCATGCCATGAGCAGTGCTTTCCGGCTTCTGTCTGCCCAGCACCATCTCCGGGTGGTCCAGGAAATAGCGGTTGATGGTAAAATCATCTTCGGTCTGTCCGGTCTGTGTCCAGTCCGGGGCAATGTCAATCGGGCGGTCACGTTTTTGCAGGAAAATGATGTCGGATACCACCTCTGTCCCTGCATTGGCCTTAAACGCATTGTTGGGCAGACGGATCGCGCCCAACAGCTCCGCCCGCTGTGCCAGATACCGGCGCACCGTAGAATCCTTGGAATCCATCGTGTAGCGGCTGGTGACAAAGGCCACCACACCGCCCGGACGCACCTGGTCCAGCGATTTTGCAAAAAAGTAGTTGTGGATGTTGAAGTTCAGCTTGTTATAGGCCCGGTCATTGACGGAATACTGGCCAAACGGCACGTTCCCTACGGCTAAATCATAAAAATCCCGCCGGTCAGTGGTTTGAAAGCCCGCGATGGTGATGTCTGCGTTTGGATAGAGCTGCTTTGCAATGCGTCCGGTGATGGAATCCAGTTCCACGCCGTACAGTTTGCTGCCCCGCATTTCCTCCGGCAGCATACCGAAGAAATTGCCCACGCCGCAGGAGGGTTCCAGGATGTTGCCGGTCTGGAATCCCATTTTCCCCACCGCTTCATAAATGGCCTGGATTACGGTAGGGCTGGTGTAATGGGCGTTTAAGGTAGTCCCTTTGGCAGCTTCATATTCCTCCGGGGACAGCGTGGCATAGAGTTCCGCAAACTCCTTGGCCCAGGCGGGCTTACTCTCGTCAAAAGCGTCTGCCAGACCGCCCCAGCCCACATACCGGGAAAGGGTTTCCTGTTCCTCCGGCGTGGCCTGCCGGTTTTCAAACTCCAATTCTTTCAGGAGTTTGATTGCGTCCATGTTGGCCCGAAACTTTGCTTTTGGTCCTCCTTCGCCCAGGTGAATGTCGGTGATACGGAAGTTCCCGGCTGTCGGCTTGGGAGGGGTGGGTTCCGGTTCATCAAAGCGCAGCGTATGAATCTCTATATCGTAGGGCAGATGGTTCTGTTCGCCCGGATAACGGGTGACGGGGGTAATGGTGATCTGCGGCTCCGGCTCTGGTGCAGGGGGATTCCCAAAATCCGGCTGTTCCTCTGCCAGCTGTTCTTCTGGCTGTGCCGGTTCGTGGGAGAATCCGTCCAGCTCCTGCTGGTAGAGGGCGCGCAGGGCAGCGGCAAGCGGCTCCCAGCTTTCATACATCGTTGCCAGTACCGTTTCATCTTCCCGCAGAATCTCCACTTCCATGCCGTTTGCGGAGGCTCGGTAATCCGCCGTATCTCCGGTTTCCAGCTGCATGGTTTCCACTGTACCGGAAAACCGCTGGGAAAGATGCTGGGCGACAGCCGGATTGCCTGCGCCGCTTCGGAGCAGCGCCGCTATATCCTCCTTTGCAGCCGCATCCAGCAAACCGCCATCCCCGGTCAGGACTTCCCGCAAATCAGGGGAAAACTGGTCCAGATCGGCGGGGAGATAGTCGGTGATGGCGCTGTTACGTGGGTCCTGCCGGATGGCGCGTTCAAACTGTTCTTTGCTTTCCGTCCGGTAAATAGGGTAAGCCAGCGCGGGGTCATTCAGCTGGACATAGCCCCGCTGCAAATCGGTGATACGGTACTCGGTATTTTCCAGAAAAACAAAATCCCCTACGCCATAGGCCGATGCCAGCGGGTCGCGGCGTTCTTCCACGATGGATGCGGTTTCTGTGGCTGGCGTTTCCTGTACCGGTTCTTCCTGCCGGTCTGCCTCTGTGAGCCGCTCCACATCAGCCATGACCTGCTGAATAAAGGGGTCATTGTCCAGCTTCTCCGGTTCTGTTACCTGCCCGTTTACAATGCCGCGCTGGGCCAGATTTTCCCGGATTGCGATAGGGTCTATATCGTCCAGATTGTCCCGTTCAGCCTCTGTAAAAAAGCGGTCCTCTTTGATAAGCTGGGCGATCCGGCGCTGTACCTTGGGCCAGGGCAGTTCCATTTCTTCGGGGCTTCCGGCGCGGACAATAAACAGGTTTGTATGTTCAGGACCGCCGTACTCCCTGGACAGCCATGCGGCGGTATCTTTTTCCCGCCCATGCTCCTTCATATAGCGGACTACGGCCCGTTTGCTGTCCATATCGCCGTTCCATGCACAGAGGGCTTCGTCAATATCGTCCTGGGAGAGAGGGCGCAGAAGCTCATGGA
>NZ_JANJZD010000047.1 GCF_024623325.1 Acetatifactor muris | reverse complement strand
TTCACCTCTCATTTTGATGTCTCTATTATAACACAAATACCCAAATATGAGAAGTAATAAATCAATAAATAAGACAGGTGTAAATCCTGTCTTATTTATTGATTATACCCAAAGTTCAGAAAGAACCCTTCGGAAGTTAGTGCTTAATTTATTTGAAAGGCGGTGGTATTCATAGCTGCAAAAAAAGAAGTTAAAAAGAAAAAATGTCCTATTTGTGGCAATGAAAAATCTATCGCCACAGGATTTTATAAGTCATCAAGTCCCATGTTTTCGTTAGATAAATGTGTCCCAATTTGTATATCTTGTGTAAAAAAAGAAGTGGTAAATGAAAATGGAACTGTTAATGAAAATAAATTAAAAACAATGTGTCAACGCTTAGACAAGCCTTTTTACTCTGATGAGTTAGATTCAGCGTTTTTACAACAAAAGCGTGAAAATGGATATTTGTCTGATGATGAAGTAGCAAAATGTGGAGAAAAAATAGTAGGTTTCTATTTCAAAAATATAAACACATTACGACAAAATAAAGACAAAAGTTTTGTAGATTCTGAAAACGATGGTTTTATTCATAAGACAGTTAATGTAATTGCCCAAAACAAGAAAGAACAAACGTTACAAAGGTATTCTGATATAACAGGAAATGAGAAATCTGCTTGTAAACAAAATGAGAAATTAATTGTTTGGTCAGATCAGGACAAACAAAATAAACAATACGCAATTGAAGTTGTTGGATACGATCCGTTTGAGGAATATCCAGAAGAAGGTCGTAAATTTCTTTTTAATCAGTTGTCGCCGTATCTTGAAGATGATTCTAATGCAGATGACGCATATAAACTCTCACAGATATTACAGATTATAAAAAACAATTATCAGATTGATATTTGTGACAAGAAAATGTCTCAGCTAGACCCATTAAAAGATGCTGAGAGTATCAAAACTTTAAGCGATATTAAAAACAAACTGGTTCAAAGCAATGACAAAATTGCTAAGGAGAATGAAATTTCTGTAAAGAATCGTTCTAATAAAGATGCCGGCAAATCTACCCTTACATATCTCATGAGAGATTTACGGGAAAAAGATTTCGACAAAGCTGAAGCTGATTACTATGACCAGTTAAGAGGGGTTGGAAGTCAGTGGGCAACAGGTATGTCCATAAAGGCAATTAAAGAAAATGGTATTTTTGATGAAAATGACAAAAAAGAAGTTTATGAAATGCAACTTGATATGATTGCAACCCTCAATAAAGAGGTAGATGAACTAAAAGAGAAAATTCGTATTTTAACACTAGAAAATGACAGATTGAAGGCAGGTGTTGGTTAGTGGCTTATAGAAAAGTTAAACGCCTGTTGTCTGATAGAAAGCGCAAAATATGTGAATTAGATGCTGAATCAATTGCTTATTACAGGCGCAATCCTTGTATCGCCTGTGAAGATCTGCTCGGCATCCGTCTAATAGATAGCCAGAAATACATATTACAAGAAAGCTGGAACAAACCACACGTCTTATGGTGTTGTAGTCGAAACTTTGGAAAATCATTTCTTGGCGCAGTATTCATGATACTAAAAACCATTTTGTATGAGAATCAAGCTATCTATATCGTATCTTCTGTTGGTAATCAGTCTAAGGAAACATTTTCTAAAATCGAAGAAATTGTATTACGGATTGGTAAAACCGCCGCTTCTATTGATTCACTCCAGGATATTGTTGAAAAAGAAACTGTTAAGTCTACAAATAATAAAACAGGTTTCCAACACAATCCAGAAAGTTTCCATGTTAGCTTTTATAATGGTAGTGAAATATTTACGCTTAATGGCAAGCCAGATAACAACAGAAGTAGACGTGCAACTTTGGTATTTTTTGATGAAGCCGCATTTTCTTCTGATGAGTTGATTGCTGTCTGTGAGGCTTTTGCTACACAGAATACGGAGTTCAAAACTTCTACTGACGATATGTTTAATCCTGAGACAGAGAAACGGAAATGCCCTACTCAGTTAGTTTATGCGTCATCTCAGGATGATATGAGCAAAATGTTCTATAAACATTATAAAAACTTTGCAAAACATATGTTAGCTGGTGATAGAGATTATTTTGTAGCGGATATGATTTGTGATTGTGCAATTACAACTTATATGAATGGTAAACCATATACTCCCCTTCTAACAAAAGATAAAGTAGAAGCTGCTATGAAAGCCAACCCTGATAAAGCCCGTAGAGAATATTACAATCAGCCTACTCGTGATGGTGGTGTAAATCAAATTGTCAAGTGGGGAACCATCCGTAGAAATGAATCTTTTTATTTGCCACAATTACATTTTGAACCCAATACTAGGATTGCATTGGCATTTGACCCAGCAAGAACAACTGATAATTCAATCCTAAGTGCCATGAGAATAACCAATGATCCTAACTGGGGTTATATGGGAGATATTGTGAACTGCATAAATTTTGTAGATGCTGCAAGTAAAAAAGGATATAAATTGGATTCCAATAGGCAGTTGGGTAAGATTCGAGAAAATTTGCTCTTATATAATGGCTTGGCAAATGACTATGACAACTTAGACGTTCTTCTGCTCGATCAGGGAGCAGGAGGTGGTGGAACTTCAACTTACGCTGACGGACTTCTCAATGATTGGACTGATAAAGATGGACGCAAGCATAGAGGATTAATTGACAAAGAACATGATATATATAAAGGATATGACGAAATATATCCAAATGCTGTCAATAAATTAAGATTGTTGAGTCCCAAAAAATATAGAACTCAGATGGTAGAAGAATTTATTGAGTTAATTGATTTGGGCGTTATAAAGTTTCCATATGAATATAAGCAGGAATTTATATCTATGGCAAAACAGATTGATGAGGAAAATCAGCAAATGGAATCCTATCAATTGTCCATAGAAGAAATTATTGCTTTGCAAAGCATCGACATTATGAAAAACGAAATTACTGCTATATATAAGTATGAGAATGCTGAAAAAACCACTCGTACATATGCTTTATCAAAGGAAAAAGAAAATGATCCAAATTTTCATGATGACAGATTTTATACCATTATAATGTTGGCGCATTATTTATATAAACTGCGGAGAGGACAAACTGTACAGTCTACACCACAAGAAAAGTTTGATTATAATTCTGCTCCATCTTGTGTTTCTAATATCGACTTCTAAGAAAGGATGGTGATAATTTGCCAGAAAATAAAACAGACACATCTTCTACTGTTTCTTCTGAAAACGACGAAGATTTTAGTGTAACATTTGCATCCAATGTAGATTCTAATGGTGAAGAAATTGCCATTCTCACTTCCGAAGAAAAAGCAAAACATTGGATGGAAGAAGCATTACAAAGTTTTGACCCAACTAATAAGCAATATTCTGTATATCTGAATGAACAGTCTGGAGAAGATTCTAAACTCACTATTGAGGATATAAAAAGACTTGCCAAGAATGCCCAAAGTGATTTAAGTAAGATACTCAAAATCAATTCTCTTGTGCGCCAGGAAATAAACGAGGATGATATAATTGGTAAAGTCTATGAAGCTGTTGTTGCTAATCTAAATGCAAATGTGAGAATATCCTTTGACAATCTCCCACAAAAATATACCAAAAAGAAAAAAGATGAGGCCGAGAAATTAATTAAGCGTTTTCATAAAGAAACAAACATTAATCAGATACTCTCCTCTTCTATCCCAACTGTTTATACAGAGGGAAACTGCATTAAATACTTACGGGAGAAAAATGGACATTATGTAGTTGACACATATCCATTAGGGGTTGTGATAGTCAGTGATTACAATATAAATGGAAATCCTTATATTCTAATAGACATCAGAGAACTAACCAGCCGTTTACAGAAAACGACCATTAAAGGCAGAAAAAACAAACCTTTATTCTTTAATAGTATTGTTGATGAAATCAAAAACAATTATCCACCAGAAGTATATCAAGCATATATAGATAAAGAACATTATGCAAAATTAGATATTCAGCGATGTGGTGTAAATAGATTTTGTAACATGAATCGTAAATATGGTCTTACTCCTGTGTTTAAGGCTTTAAAGCCAAACTTGATGTTAGATACTTTTGACGAGGCAGATAAGATTAACGCAAAAGCTAAAGCTAAAAAGATTATTCATCAGGTTTTAAGAAGTGAATTACTTGGAACTGAGGGAAACCGTAAAGGACTAGAGGAAATGGCATATGCCCACGAAAACCTTGTGAAAGCATTTCGGAATCCTACAGTATTGTATACTTCTCCCCCATTCGTTGAAAAAATCGAATATGTAGAACCTAAAGCTGAAATGTCAAATGTGGACAGTATAAATCAATATCGTTCCAGAGTGACTTCTGCATTAGGAATTTCATTTCTTAATACCGATGGAAAACAAACTGTCAGTACAGCAAATATATCCATTAAGCAGCTTATGAAAACGATAAATAAGATTGCTGAGCAGGAAGAAAAGATACTGGAGCAATGGTATTGTTTGATTTTACAAGAGAATGATATACCTTTGGAATACTGCCCTACTCCACATATTTTAGATGCAGAATTGCTAGAATTTGAAATGCGTAAAGATTTGTCTGAACTATTATTCTCTAAATATAATTGTTCTTACTCTACTGCATATGAACTTGTTGGTATGGATGTACGAGATGAAATTGAAAAACGCAAACAGGAAAAAGAACTTGGTTATGAGGAAATTTTGTCAGTTCATCCAACTTCATATAATAGTGCTGGTGATTCTACCGATTCTGATAATAAAGGTGGTAGACCAAGCGGATCAGACGATGAGCAAAAACAAGAATACGATTCAGATTACAATTTAACGAGGGTGTAGTGGTATGAAGTTTATTAAAACGCCAACAGGCGATGTTTATAAATTGGATGATTGTATGATATTTTATGATCTCGATAATTCTGAGGTCTTTTTTAATACACAAAATAAAGATCAGAAAATGTTAGCAAAAGAATTATTTGAAAATACGGGAATATTGGTTGGAGATTTGAAAGGTGGTGAGAATACTGGATAATACAAATACACCAATTACAGTAATTGGACAGGTTATTGATATTGCAGAACATACAAGTTACTTGGAATTAACAAGTCGTGTCTGTTTTTATGACGAACCCAATCTTAATAATGATATGCTCCCAACTGATGACACAACATTAGAAAAAGCTCTAACTTTAGTAAATATGCCAGTACAAGCAAAATACCGTCTTAGTCCATCTGGCGAACCAACTTTTTCAGGACATGAAATGAAAAAGTCAAAATCTACTGGCGAGATTACCTTTGGAACTTCTAGCGTTGGTACTCATACGGAAGTATATATTGAAAATGATAATGTTGACGTAAATGGAACTATTAAAAATTTACCTTGTTTGTTTGCCAAATATAGAATATGGAAAAGATATAAAAATGTTGTTGCTGCTGTGCAACGTCTTTTTAGTTTAGGAAAACTTTATTCATCTTGGGAAATAAATACATATCAATACATTTTTGATAGGGGTATTCGTAAAATAACAGATTATGAGTTTTTGGCCAACTGTTTACTTGGGTACGAATATGCTTATCCATCTTATGGCACAAGTGCAAATGCTATCAGCATGGCACAATTAAATGATAATCAGTTAATGATTGCGGAGGCACTTTCGCAAGACTTACTTGATGAAAATAATATAAATGACAATGATGAGGAGGAAAGTTTATTGGCTAAGAAAAATGAATCTTCTCCAGCAGTTGAAAATATTATTGCCAGTGCATCTCCTGAAGCACAGAACGGTGATGCGACAAATACTACTTCTACTGCCGAAGATAAACAAAATGAAACACCCACTACTGATTCTGCACAACTTACAGTTTGGGATTTAAAAACACGAGTTGGAGAAGCATGTAGAAAGAAGTTAGGGAAATGGTGCTGGGCGTCTTTTATGTTTCCAAACGAAAAAGAAGTTTGGTGTGAATATGATGGTGCTGAGTCTGAATTAGATTATGTGAAATTTACATATGAAGTTGCAGATGATGATACAGTTACTGTTAGTGAACCTGAATATGTAAAATTGACAGTTTCTATTGCAGAAGTTAATACAAAGATTTCTGAACTGGAAAAGGAAATTCAGACTGTAAAAGCAGAGTTAGACATTAAAAATGATGCTATCATAAAAGCAAGTGAGACAATTCAGAGCTTGAACACTCAAATTTCAGAACTCGCACCATACAAGGAACAGGTTGAAGTTGCTGAACGAAAGAAAATTGAGGAACAGATTACAGCGGAAAAAGAATCACTAAAAAATAAATTGCTTAAGGGCAATCTTTTTACAGAAGCAGAAATCGCAGAAAAGAAAATTCAGGATCTAATCGAAGCAAGGGATGTATCAGCTATCAATAGCTTGATTGCAGATAAGTTCGTTGCTTCTTTTGATATAGAACACAAAACTGAAAATGCTGAAACAGTAACAGTATCTACCGCTGAAACGGTTGTTACTGCTACTGCTAATCTTGAATCCGAAGATACTGAAACAGATGTTAGAAGTTTTATGAGTAAAATTTTATCAAACTAATGGGAGGAATTAATCAATGTTAAGAAATTTTAGAATCAATGGTGCAAAAGCACCTGATGCAATGCAT
This sequence comes from Acetatifactor muris, assembly GCF_024623325.1. GTDB lineage: Bacteria > Bacillota > Clostridia > Lachnospirales > Lachnospiraceae > Acetatifactor > Acetatifactor muris. Next base: position 23,720 of record NZ_JANJZD010000047.1, on the reverse strand, counting down.
AAGGCAAAAACAGAAATGGTAACTGGTATGGCTGTTGTGAGGGAAGATACCGCAACTGATAAGTTTGTAAAAGTTACTGATGTGGAAACTGTAGCTGATATTTTGTTTGTAGATAAGGAACGTGTGCCTACTGGTGTGAATGCTGCTAGGGGTGATATGTCTGATTATGATCCAGACTTTGTAAATATCAAGGCTAATGAAATGGTAACTATTGATAAGTTTGCGGTAGATGAAAAATTTGGCACTGACCAGTTTGTTGAAACTGATTTTACAGCAGAGACAACTATTGATACAAGAGTTTCTTTTAAGGATGGTAAGGCTATGAAAGCTACTATTACGTCTCCTTATAAGTTCAAAGGATTGCACAACGATAATGGACACACTTTAATCCAGATTGAAGTGTCTGACACAGCAGCTAAAAATGCTACTGCCTAATAAATAGAATACAGGAGGAATACATTAATGAGTATTTTAACAAGTGAAATGCAGGACGTGATGAGCAAAAAGCACGTCCTTTTTGATGTTGCAGAAAAAGTAGAATATAAAAGAGATTTGACCGCAGAGGAAAAGGAAGTTGCTGAAATTTCCGATGCGTGGGCAAGGGAAATTGGTGAGACTGGTAAAGATCCTGACTGCCAGATTGCCGCTTACATCAAGAAGACAGTACAGGAAGAAGTCTATAATGCTCCTGATGAACTGCTTGACCAGATGTTTGAAAGAGGCAGTGTGGGTGAATTTGATGACGCTGAATACGATAAAGAAGCAAAGAATACTTTAGTTGCTCACGAAGCTGCTAAAGGTGGCGTAGTTGATAGAAGCTGGATTGATCTGTCTGCCGTTTATCCTACATGGAAGAACCGTCAGGTAGAAACCGATCTGTCTTATGTAGACCTTCGTAAAAACGGATTTAAGTCTATAGCAAATCTTACCGTATTTATGAAAGAAGCGTGTCAGAATGTAATGTTCTACGATATGCTTTCCCAGGTAGATAATGCTATTGTTGGCGGCGATGCATTTATTAGTGTTACTGGTTCCGTTCCTACGCTTGATGCAATGGATGCAATGTCATTATATCTTAATGATAGAAGCGATGATTCTGTTATTGTTTCTCTTACTAAGTATGCACAGGCTATCAGAAGAATGTCTGGATTTGCACAGTATATGAGCAATGACATGAAGAATGACTTCAATAGATATGGACTGGCTAAGACCTATGATGGAATTGGTATCGCAGCTATTTCTGGTGCAAGGAGACAGGGTAATGGTAATCTTCTTATTCCAGACAAGAGAATCTTTGGTATCGCTGGAAAAGTCGGTAATCTTGATATGAAGGGCGATATCCATGTATTCCAGGATATGAATAACCAGAGTGAGCAGGTTCATCTTATGCTCAAAGACTTTACATATGGTTTTGCAATCACAAAGATTGAAAACTGTGCAAAGATTGTATTGTCTGCTTAATCTTTATGATTTTTAAATATTGGTGGTGGGAGAAATCCCACTGCCCCAATTGGAGGTAATATTTTGATTACACAAGCAGAAAAAATTAACGTATTAAACTATAACGAAAATAAGGTTTCTGTCATGGTTTCTCCGACAGAATCATTTACTTTTGAACCGTCCGTAGATGGAGAAATCCCTTCCGTTATACCAATGACATTTGAGCAGATTCGTTACGCAAACAACTACAATACATTTCGTGGTGGATTCTTATTCTTTGAGAAAAATAAGGAAAAGGAAATATACGAGGAACTTGGTATTACTAATTGGGAATGTATTTTAAACAATAAGGAAATTAGAGAAATTTTACTTAGTCCATCATATGATGGATTGAAGAAAATTGTTGATATTAAAGATAGTGCTGTATTTGAAAGGGTTAGGGCTGCTTTTCACAAATTGAAAGCGGAAGGTACAAATGATATTTCTGTCCGTGTACAGCAAATTATTAGTACAAGATATAAGGAATTACAGAATAAAAAGGTAACTACTTCTATTGTAATTGAGAAGAAAGATCTTGCCCAGTCAGTACCAAATAAAGAAGTTGAATCACTAAAGGCAGAAAATAAAGCAATGCAGGAACAGCTTGCGAATATGCAAGAAATGATGGAAAAACTTCTAGCGCAACAGTCTGCTAAAACAGAAACTAATGAGTCAAAGAAAGAAACCACAGCACCTAAGAAATCACCAGGCAGACCAAAGAAAAATACTGAATAAGAAAGGAGGCGGTGTCTGATGGTTAATGGCACTACTCCTTTTGAAAAAATCTGCAAAAGATTTTACAATCGAATAGAAAAAGATGAAAAATTCTTTAACTATTATAACGTAAGTATTTCAGAAGCTGTATCTATTGCAGAACAACGTGCAAAAAATTATCTTGTGGAATCATTGGATGAACTTTCAAGTATCGGGAATTTAGATGTGGATTTTTCTGATTATGATGAAGAAATAGAAACTATAAATTTTAAATTATATTCAAGAGAAATCAAATTGATTGTTGAAATTATGTTTCTTACATATATGAAGCGAGATGAAGCACTTTTACACGCTATGGAAATCAGTTTTGCACCATCTGATTTAACAGTGTTTTCGCCAGGAAATGAAAGAACGAGTTATAGAAATTTTATTGCTGATTTAACAAAATCTGTAGATGATAAGGTTGACGAGTATAAAAATCGAGACAGAAAAACAGGTAAGTTAAAACAAATAATAGACTACTCACAATATAGCGAGGAATAGGCATATGGATATAAATTACTTTATGAAAATTCAAAATGCCTATGGCACTAAGAATAGACGTGAAAAAGAACTTGCTAAAATCAACAATGAAATGTCAAAACATTTTGAAGATACTTATGACACAGTAGATATCTTACTGAACGGAACTCCAACGCAACTAATGATAATTAAGGATACTGACAATAATACGTTCAAAAAGAAAATCAAATCTGTACATGGCGATAAATTCAATCTTGGAGATTATGTTGAGTGGAATAACCAAAAGTGGCTTATTACATTAGTTGATGCAGATGAAAGAACTTGGAACCGTGGTTATATGTATCTGTGTACTGTTCCTCTCCGCTGGCAAAATTCAGATGGCAAAATTATTGAACGCTATGTTTATGCAGAGGATTTTACGAAATATTCAAATGGTGTTACAGGAAACAATACTATTACCATTGGAGACAACCAGTATGGATTAACTCTTCCTGTTGATGATGAAACCAAAAAACTGAAACGTGATATGCGCTTTCCTGTTGATTTTGATGACAGTGATCAACCTGATATTTACAAACTAACCAATAGAAAAGTTAAGCTGAGTGATAATCAATATTTTGGTCGTGGCGGCACAATGATTGTAACTATGTCATTTGATGCGTTTAATCCAAATCATGATAAAAAGGTTACTATGGAAAATGGTCAGGAAGTATGGATCTGTAATTATAATAATTCCCACTCTCCTCTCCCACCCACTCTACAGCCACCCGATGAAACAACAGACTTAAGGTGTATGATTTCCGGGAATCCAAATCTGAAGAACGGATACAAACGTCCATATACTGTTACTTTTACAGATAAAGATGGAAATGCTATCGACTGGCAGAAAGTTAATTTTAGTTGGAAAGTTATAGCAGATTTTAATATAATACAAAGCATATATAGCAATAAAATAGATTTATTTGTAGACAAAGAAGATTTAATAGGGTCTTCTTTTTTATTGCAGATAATTTATAATAATTCTGTTGCTGCAAAAATAAATATCGCTATAACTGAGTAGCTGAGGAGAAATATGTCAAATTTATATATAGCATCTGATTATAAAAATGTTATCATTGACCTTTTAATAAAAAATAAGGATTTTATTTCACTTATGAATCCACCACCATCTCCACATAAAGATATTTCTACTGTAGAAATGCTACTTGGTGGACAATGGTTCATTAATGGCCAAAAATATGAGGAACAAGGGCAAATTTTTGATTACAATTTTGTAGATGATACTACTACTGAGGAAAAAACCTTTGTTTTTGTAGAAACTGATATAGATAGTATTAATCAGAATTTATTCATACATTTTAATTTATACATATGTGCATTTACTGCAAAGTCATTGGTACGAATAACTGATAATACTATTCCTTCAATAAATGATGTGGAGATGATGGGGTGCAATGCCGGACATTACGGAAACCGTGTGGATATATTATGTGATGTTATAGATAGAATAATCAATGGAAACAGAAAGATTAAAGGGATAGGCGATGTCAAACCAGCTGAAAGCGGGTTCTGTGTAATTTATACACCAAACAATAAATACTATGGAAAACGTCTTAAATATACTATTTCCAATTTAAATGAAATGGAGTATGAATGTGAAAATTAATAAAGAATCCTTACTTACTTTCTTAATGTACAATAAACCAATCCCTTATAATAAAAGTATTACTCTTACTCCAGTCACTATGAATGATGTTATATCATTTCACTTTTTATCAAAATCAATCATTGTTAGAAAGAATAGTACATTCCATGATAAAAAAATTATTAAAATGAGTTATTTAGAATTTCTTTTTTATAGTTTCGGAAATCAAGAACTGGAAGAGGGATATAAGATAGTAGGGTTATCTCAATATTTATTCTATTTTATAGAATTGATTAAATTATGCTGCAAAGATGCAGAAATAAGATTCGGTAATCAATTCGGCTCTTTATATATAAATAATTTTCTCATTACTCCAGAAGTATTTGATGATCTGAGGCGTATTATTATAATTCAAAACGATATTGATTTCGATATTGATGAATTTATAAATTACGAAACTGAACAGCGATTATTAAAAGCTCAGAAAGAGCAAAATAAAAATAATGATAAGTCTGATATAGAGGACTATGTTGATTCTCTTATCATCGCATTAAATACAACGGAAGAACATGTTATGAATATGACTATTCGTAAATTCTGGCGCTACATTAAGCGTTATCAATTACACGAAAGATATACTATCGCGAAAACTGGAGAATGTAGCGGTATGGTTACATATAAAGAGCCAATAAGACATTGGATGATATCTCTTGAAGAAGATGATAAATATGGATATCTTAAAACAGATGAGAATGAATTAAGAGAAAAGATTGGATAACAGTCTTTCTCTTTTTTTATTAAATAAAATAAATTAAGAAAGGAACACGTAAATATGTCTAACAAAAGTGTAAAAAATGCAAAAGATTTCCTGGTAAGCACAGCCGATTTTGCTGCTTACTATAATGGAGTTTTAGCATGTACTGGTACTACAAACCTAAATACTTCTATCGAAGTGTCTATGCAGGAACAGAATGTAAATGCAGGTAAGGGGAATCAGCTTATTTATTCTTATAAATATGGAAGAGAATTGGCTGTAAATCTTGAGGCTGCCAACTGGGATATTCGATTTATTGCCATGCAAACAGGTTCTCAAATTACAGAAGGATTGGATGACGTATATAAACTTGCTGAATGTGTACAGGTTACTAATGGTATTGGTGTGTTAAAATCTTTACCAATTGATGATGTAGCCGTTGAACTGTCAAATGGTCTGATTATTACTGTTACTCCCGAATCTACAACTATTGATCTTACAAAATATGGTATAGAAAATGAAGTGGTTAAAGCTACATATAGATATAACCGAATTGCAAAATCTATTACCATTGATTCAGAAAGTTCACCATTTGTTTATGAACTTGTTCTAAGTGCAGACAAGCATAATAATAGGCTTGGTAAAGTAGGCACTGTTCAGGTTATTATTCCATCTTATCAGCCAAGTGGTAACTTCACTATGAGTTTCACGCCAGACGGTGTGTCTAGCACGACGATAGAAGGAAAAGCTCTTTCTGTTGAGGGAGATTCTTGCACTGATGGCTCTGCAGTATATGCCTATGTTAAGGAATTCGATGAAAAAGAAAAGGCAATGGAAATTACAGAAATTGCAGCTACACCAGCAACTATTTCTTTAAAAACTGATGACGAAAATAATAAGACAGCCACGATTTCTGTTATAGGATTAAAGGGTGCTCTTTACTCTCCTATTCAGTTAGACAATACAGATTGTGAATTTGTTATTGATGCTCCCGAGAAGGCTACTGTAGATACACAAGGCGTTGTTACTGCCGTTGCTGCAGGCTCAGCAAAGGTTACCGTTACATATGGTGGGGTATCTGATGAAATTGACGTAGTTATCGAGTAATATAAACTATGCGGGTCGTAGAAACTACTACTACCCGCTTTTTACGGAGGTGTCAATGGAAGAAAAAAACATTACAGTAAAAACTGTAACCACTCAAGATGAAAGTTGTGAGAAAGAAATTAAATCCCGTCCCAAAAAACAAAAAGATGAATTCTGTGAGAAGGAATGTAAAGTATTGCACTATAATAAGCATACAAAAACACTTGATATAATGTTTGATCAATGTGGCATTCGAATAAAAAATGTAGAAGCGTTTAACGGCACACATACAACAGTAAAATATAAAGGAGAAATTGGAAAAACAAATTTCAAAGTTTTCTTATAGGTGTATTATATTATGTGTGAAAACGCTTATGAACAAATATCTGACAAAACTAAAAAAACTATGATATTTTGTAAACTTATGGGGACAGATGGTACGTTAAATCAATTATGTATCAGTCAAAGATATTGCCCAAACAAAGATAGATATGTAGAAATTAATCAGAAAAAGGATTGTAAAAAATATAAATAGATAGATTGAATAAATTAGTGATTGAAATTATGAATAGGGATAAAAGAAATCACTAATTGTGGAATCTTTTATCCTTATTTTTTACGATATAGAGATGAGGTGATTTTTATTGTAGAAACAAAATTTGATAAAGAATATTCTACACAATGGATTAATGAAATTAATTATTTGAATAATCATGGTATCAGACATACTTTTATAAAAAAAATTAATGGTATTAGTACCTACAAATATACAAAAAATTATGCATTATTTAAATGCCTTGCTGATTTTTATGAAAATGTATATTCCGTATAGACAAGGTGGAGGTGATTATTATATATCAAATATATTTAGATAATGCAGCAACCTCTCCGTTATCACCTAAAGTTAAAGAATATGTTATTTCTATACTGGATAATTTTTATAATCCATCAAGTACATATCAGCATGGGCAAGAAGTAAGAAAAATTATAACTGATGCAAGACAATCAGTTGCAAAATTCATAAATACTGATTCTAATGAAATCTATTTTACACCATCTGGATCAGGATCTAATACTTTAGCTATAAAAGGACTAACTTCAGAAAATCCAATCTTAAACAAATATAAAGTATTTTATTCTCCAACTGCCCATAAATCAATGTTATTAGCTTGTGAATCATGTATTCAGAATACATTGTTAAAAGTAAATTCTGTTGGGGAAATAGATTTATCATATTTAAATAATATTCTTACACAACACAATAATTATCATAACGGAATGAAACCACTTGTCTGTATAGAAGCGGCCAATTCAGAAATAGGAACGATAAATGATGTAATTGCAATTGGCAATATTGTACATAAACATAATGGAATTTTAGTTATTGACGCCACTGGCTATATTCCATTATATGAAGTAAATATGAAACTATGGAGAAACTATGTTGACATTTTGACATTTAGCGGACATAAGCTTCATGCATTAAAAGGAGTTGGCATTCTATGGAAGAAGAATGGTGTTAATTTAAAACCGTTGATATATGGATCGCAAGAAAAGAACTTGATCGGGGGAACAGAAAATACTTTAGGTATTGCAAGTTTAGGTAAAGCTGTTCAGGAATATGACTACTCTTCTATTTCATCAGCCAATAGAGATTATGTGTATAATTACATAGTAAAAAATATTCCAGATTCTTATCTTGTTGGTTCTTCGATAGAGTCAGGCAATAGATTACCACACAATCTATTTATGGCTTTTAAAGGAATTGAAGGTGAAAGTTTAATGATTCTACTGGATATGAATGGGATCCAGGTATCTACTGGCTCATCCTGCACTTCAGGAGATCTCTCTCCTTCTACTACCCTATCTGCTATTGGTATGGATGAACATGATATCCATTCATGTATAAGAATGTCATTCAGAGAAAATTTAGAAAATGAAGAATTATTATATGTGTGCCATATAATCAAGGCATGTGTTCAGCAATTAAGAAATTTAATATAGATTGGTGGTGTGTATTATACCAAAAAAGAGAACGCATGAAGAATTTATAAAATTGTTAAAAAATGTGAATCCTAATATATCTGTATTAGGTACATATATGGGAGCAAATGTAAAAGTTTTATGTAGTTGTAATAAAGATTTTTATCAGTGGAATGCATTACCATCACATTTATTAAAAGGACATGGATGTCCAAAATGTGCAAATAAAGTAAAAACTACAGAAGATTTTATTAGGGAATCAGAAACCAAAAATCCAGCAATTAAAATATTGGGTAAATATATAAATGCAACAACAAAAATAGAATGTAAGTGTAAACAATGTGGGGAAATATTAAATATTACCCCTAATGCACTCCTTGCTGGCAAAGGTTGTTATAATTGTAATATGAGCAGACATATTCAAAATATAACAAAAACGCATGAACAATTTGTTGAAGAAATAAGAAGAAAAAATCTAAATGTAAAAATTTTAGGAAAATATAAAAATTCAAAAACAAATATTTTATGTGAGTGTAATAATTGTAAATATACATGGAACGCCAATCCTAGTGGCTTATTAAATGGCACAAAATGTCCAAAATGTGCTGGCACAATGCATAAAACACACGATGAATTTGTAAATAAATTATATGAAATTAATCCAAATATTATTATTTTAGATAATTACATAAACGCTAATGTAAAACATTAAAGCAGTGTGTTGAAAATCTAAGAAGTTTTAGCACACAATAAAGTAATAATTTCATGATAAATAAACGAATTATGAATCAGATATTTTCTGATTCTTTTTTATTATAAGAAAAAGGAGAAATAATAAATGGCAGTACGTATAGCACACGCAAGTATTGATGAAAGAAATAGAATATCAGGTGGAATTGCTGGGGATCAAACTGGTAAAGAAGTATGTATTCGTTCATGGTATTCTAAACCATGGCAATATATGATTAGATGTAAAGATGCGCAAATGAGAGAAAAAATTGCTTATGCAATGGAACGAGCAGCAAACAATCAGGCCATTGGTTATGACCAAGGACAGCGAAATACTCTTTTAGCATATGCCAAAAATGTAGGTTATGATCCCGGTAAAGTGACTACTAAATGTGAAACTGATTGTAGTGCATTGGTATCACTTGCTTGTATTTATGCTGGTATACCAGAGTCAGCATTAGTTGTGAGTGGAAATTCTGCTACCACTTCTACCCTCAGAAATAGATTAAAATCAACAGGAAAGTTTGAAATTTATTCAGCTTCTAAATTTTTATCCAGTTCTGAATATATTTTGAGGGGTGATATTTTATTAAAAGAAGGTTCTCATGTTGTTGTAGCTATTGATAATGGAGCAAAGAGTTCCATATCTTCTATCCCCAGTAATGACATTATTACATACACACATAGAAATTTTGTTAAAGAAGTACAGTATGCAATTGGTGCAAAAGTTGACGGAATTGCCGGGAGCGAGACTTTATCGAAAACTGTAACAGTTTCTAGGCTAAAGAATAATCGGCATGTTGTTGTTCGTCCAATTCAGAAATATCTCAATTCTATTGGATTCAATTGTGGAACTGTTGATGGAATTGCTGGAATTAAGTTTGATGCTGCCGTAAAGGCATTCCAAAGAGTCAATGGGTGTGTCGTAGATGGCGAGGTCACGTCACAGAAAAACACATGGAAAAAATTATTGCGATTATCTTAAAATAATTACAGGGTAGAAATTGTTTTTACAGTTTTAAAATAAGGAAGTTAAAATTGAAAAAGAAAATAGAAACAAGTAAAAAGATTTTGGCAGTTAGTTATGTCTTAGCTATTATTCTTACGGTTACTGTTGTAATATGCACTTTCGCAAATATTGAATGTGGATATATTACAACCTTGGCCAGTTCTGCATGGTTGGAAGTATCAGCTTCCAATGTGTTTTACTATACAATGTGTAAAAGATTAAACGTTCCAAAGGTCGTGATGGGAATTTATGGAGATCTCCCATCAGAATTAAAAGAACAGGTTGACATCAATAATTTAATATCCAATTTAATGAACTAGGAAAGGAAAATCTATTATGACAACTACTACATTTTTAATTTTACTATCTGGATTTTCTATAATCAGTTCCCTTGTTACTGAGGGCATTAAAAATATTGCGACAGATAAGGTGAATTTGTCTTATAACATTATTGCACTGGTTACTGCTCTTATTGTAGGTGGAGCAGGAACAGCAATATATTACCAATTTAACGATTTACCTTTTACATCAAATAGCATTACTTACATAATTTTAATGGGTCTTGCAAGCGGCCTAACATCCATGGTTGGATTTGACAAAGTTAAGCAGGCAATTGATCAAATTACAAATAAAAAGGAATAAGAAAGGCGGTTATATGAATGGATGAAAATTATACGGAACTTGCGGTACATATTCAAGAAGTAGATAGTCGCTGCAGATCAAATGAACACCGTCTTGACAATCATGATAATGAACTTAGAGAGTTACGTGAAAAACAGGACACAATTTATGATTTGACATCTTCTGTAAAATCTATTGCTACAGATATGACATATATCAAGGAGGATGTTAAAGAAGTAAAATCTGGTCAGGATAAATTAAATGAAAAAGTAACTATTTTGGAAAACCGTCCAGCAAATGAAACAAAAAAGAAAGTAGATGGAATAACAGAAAAAATATTGTGGTTAATAATCGGAGGCGTAATAGTCGGTTTATTATCAACTATACTTCCAAATATTCCATGGTAAATTTTTGATTAAAGAGCGATTTCATTACGAAGTCGCTTTTTTATTTGTACAATAAAAGTATTTTTACCTATTACAGTTTAGCAATTGGGTAAGTGTATTTTTTAAGAATAGTATTTAGCTGAACGACTACTCTTCTATCTTTAAAATGAACTGAGGTGATATACTATAGCTAAAAATGAAGGGAAACTTTTTGAACAGGATTTTAAAAATAGTGTCCCAGGTACATGTTGGATATATCGTCTTAGAGATAACGCATCTTCTTTTGCGAATGGAAGTAATACACGATTTACAAGTAGCAATATATGTGATTATATTCTATTAGATGATATTTCTAAAACCTTATTTCTTATTGAGTGTAAATCTACTAAAAACACCTCTCTCCCATTTACAATGTTTCGAGATAATCAAATCAACGGATTATTAGAAGCAAGTAAGCATTCACTCATTGCAGGATTTTTAATCAACTTTCGCAATGCAAATAATGATACATTTTTTATATCTATAGATGATTTCTATAAAATGATGAACAGCATTGCCAAGAAGTCGTTCAATATAAAAGATTTAGTCGTAAATAATGCAGTAAAAATTCATTGTACCAAAAGGCGAACGAGATACACATATAATATTCAAGAAATGATAAATACTACACAAAAAATAGAGGAACATGAAAATGGACATGAAGTTGAAATTGAGTGAAATATTAGATATAAATAATACACTAAAATTAATTATTGATGATAATAAAACAAAGATTAATGTGCTTCTTAAGTTTAGATTACTTGGGATAGCAAAGGCCATAGAACCTCATATTATTAACTTTGAAACTATTAAAAACGAAAAAATCATCGAATATGGAAAGAAGAATAAAGATGGGATTTATCAAATTTCAAAAGATAATCAAAAAGGAATAGAAAAATTTAGTACAGATATAAAACAGGTTTTAGAAAGCACAATAAGCATAAATATTGACCCATTAAAAATTGGTGAAGTAATGAATAGTGGCTTAAATTCTAAATATCTAATAGGATTATATTTAATAATCAAAAATCAAACTTCATAATAAATAGACTTATATGCTTGATAGTGAAATAAAAACATATTTAGAAAAACATAATTATTCTGTTAAGGCTCAAGATTGTATTATAAAAGTTTTGAATACAAGCCGTCAGATTCACACTGCAAAATATGATTCTGAAACAGGTACTATGACTTTAATTACACCAGATAATAAATTTTTATTTAAATGGATTTTAGGTAATCCATAAAAAGAGTTTAATAGATGATCAGTTATTTCAAAATGAAACATAATGAATTAAAAGTAAAGACTATGTTCTATAAAACATTGGCAGATTTTCTATTCAATAAAGAAGAAATCTTAGATTTATGCAGAAGGCTTTACAATTCACTCAAAGATGTTCCCACTGAGGAATTACAAACAGAATTTATTAATAAGCTTGCAGAGATTATTCATGAACAGAATAAAACTGAATAAAATGTCTCTTTCAAAGGGATTGGAGGAATATAAATATGATTGATGAAAATTTATATAGAACAGTTCCATTAAATCCAAATGAGGGTGAAGATGGTGAATTTGCAAAGAAAGCAATACTTGAAATTCTAAAATCTCAAAAAGTATCACTTTCAAAAGTTCGTTGCTTATTTAATTCCATACTCAGGGAAATTGAGGATAATAATCCCATTACTCTTTAATGGGTTCTGTAGGATCTACTTTATTGCACTCTTCTACCCAATCAACTCCTGTAGCTGTTATTGTAACTGTCCACTTATCATGTGGTGCTATATCATAATGAATATAACCTTTTTCTTTTAGATAAGTTGCTGCCTTTTGAATCATTTGTATGTTCATTTTTTCATTCGCAAGAGAATTAGCATTTATAGTTGCTTGAAGGTTATAATTTGAATTTAGATATATGCTTTCTAATAACATAAGCGCAGTTGTTTTAATTGGATATTTTTTATTCATTTGTATAATTACCTCCGTCTATTGATGGAGAAATTATAACATTACAAGCAATCAAAGTAAATAGATAATTACTGCTCTCTCACTGTCCTGTGAGGGAGTATTTTTGTGTAAAGGATAAATATATGGCACAAGTTATAAAAAATTTAGGTCAATTTGCAAAAGCATTAGAACCTAAAATCATCGCAACTCTTGAAGCGGTTGCTGAAGACACCAAGCAGGAAATAGATGATCATTTACAGGCTTATTATGATGAATATGATCCTGCATTAAGAAAATTATTAGGGCGACTTTTTTATCAAAGAACTTATCAATTGAAAGACTGTTGTAAAATAGGAAAACCAACGATTAATAATGGAAAAATTAGTATTGAAGTTTATTTAGATATTGACTCATTACACTATGATACAAAAGGTGCTGATGCTTTTAAAACGGTTGTAGCTGCAAACAGTTCTTTACACGGAGGATGGGATGTGTCTAATTTACAAAGTGGACAAGTGCCTTGGTCTGTAATTAAAAATAATGATGGAACATCATACGGAAACGGTATACAAATTTGGGAAGATCCTATACATGAATTGATTGATAATGGCAAATTAATTACAATTTTTAAAAAACATGCAAAAGCACGAGGATTAAATTTAAAATAATTTTTGAACCCCTCTACTCTCCTTCTCATAAAGGGGAGTATTTTTATGCACATTTTTAGTAGAGAAGGAGGAAATGTAAATTGGATAATAATGATTTTATACTTAAAATAGTTGCGGAGTTAGAGAAAAAAGGTATAAAAACAGGTTACGATAAATTAAAAAAGGAACTTGAAAAAGATCCTGCTAAGATTGATGTTATCTTGAATACTTCTGGAACATTTGGCAGAACAAAGGGAAGTATCAAAAAATTAGCTGCTGAACTGCATAATGAACTTTCTGTGGAAATTTCGAAGTTGCAAAAACAAGGACAGAATATAAATTTCGATCTGTCTGTCGGTGATGTTGAAGATGTAATTCAAAATGTTATAAATCATACAAAGAAACTCGGGGAAAGTTTTGATGTTGCGTCTGATAAGGCACAAAAGTTTTTAGCAAAATTTAATAAGAAATCTGGTGGTGTGCTTATCAATTCAGATGAGTTTAAGTCTGTTCAAGAAGCAATCAACGGCTTGGGTAATACCCATACTATTGAAGATTTAAATAAAGCAATGAACACATTAGAAGTTACATATGACAATATGTCTTCTAAACTTCGTAATTCTGGAAAATCCTTTAATCCATTTATCAACGCCAAAAATGAAATGGCTACGATGGATAAAACCATTGAGGGAATTTCATTAGAATTTGATAAGTTATCGTCTAAACCTGATGATGTAGCAAATGCCATTAAGGAATTATCTATTCAACAAAGTAAGGTAAATAATTTTACGGTTGGCACGATGGAATGGGCTGATGCATATGGTCATTTACAAGAAATGGTCAGAAATGTAACAAAAGATATTAGTAATCTTCAAAAGGCACAGTCTTCTAAATCTTTACAGCCAAAAATTGATGAAATTCAACTTTCAATGGCTGGCAAGAATACAAAGTCTAAAAACTACGATTACCAGATTGATACTGAGATCAAGAAATTAAAAGATCTGGGTTTTACTGATAAGGAAGTTGCTCAGAAAGTAAAGATTTTGACTGACGCTCAAGCAGAATTAAAACGTGTCATGGATAGCAACGACTTTGATTCTGTTGCTTCTAAAAATAAAGCTATTGTAGAGTCAGATAATGAAAGAACTATTGCACTTAATCAAGTCAGGACTGCTTACGGCCAGTTAAAAAATGATACAAGTCAATATTATAATCTGAATAAGCAGTCTAAATTATCAAATGACATTCAAAACTGGTTGTCTAAAAATAGTCGTGCTTCTAAAGAAGCAAAAGAATCTCTTAATGCTTATTACAGAGAATTGAGTAGCGGACGTGTTTCTGTTGATAGGTTGGAATATATCGAGAAAGAATTAAATGACTTAGATACTACTCAGCGTGGACTTGGAAAATTAGGTAAAAATCTCAAAGATCAGTTTGCAGAAGCAGGAAGAAGTTTTACACAATGGTTATCTGTTAGTTCCGCCATTATGCTTGGCGTGTCTAAGACAAAAGAAGCAATATCGGAGCTAATTGAACTTGATAGCATTCTTACTGAAATTAGTAAAACATCTGATTTAACAAACCAACAGCTAAGAGAGCTTGGAAATACTGCTTTTGATTCAGCATCAAAATATGGTAGATCTGCAGCAGATTATTTAACTGGCGTCCAGGAAATGTATCGTGCTGGCTTCAAAAATGCCGAAGAAATGGCTGAGTTATCTCTATTAGCGCAAGCCGCCGGTGATATGGAAGCTAATTCTGCAAATGACTATCTCATGGCAACAAATGCTGCCTATAATTATAAAGGCAGTGTTGAAGAATTAAATAAAGTATTAGATTCTCAGAACTATATAACGAACAATGCTGCTGTCAGTATGCAGGATATGGCAGATGCTACATCTGAGGCCGCTTCTATTGCTTCACAATATGGAGTTAAAATTGATGAATTATCCGCGCTAATTGCTGTTGCAACATCAAAAACAAGAGAGTCCGGTTCAGAAGTTGGTACTGCACTAAAAAGTATTTTTGTTACATTGCAGGATACGACAAGCAAGCCTGTTATTGATGCATTTGAATCTGTCGGAATCTCAATGACAAAAATTGTAGACGGGTCAGAACGATTAAAAACACCTATTGAATTACTAAAAGAACTGTCTACTGTTTTTAATAAACTTCCAGAAGGTGATACAAAGCGGGCAAACATCCTTACGGACATCGGGAAAAAATATCATGCCAATACGTTATCTGCTATTTTATCAGATTGGGAATCTTATGAATCTATGTTAGATTTATATTCTCAGGGAATAGGCAGTGCTGCTGAAGAGGCAGAAAAAAGTGCTAACAACATCGAAGGAAGTTTAAATAGATTAAGCAATACATGGACTGACACGGTTGAAAATATTATTAATTCTGATGCAATACTTACTATCGTGAAATCGTTAAATGGATTGCTTTCTGTTATAAATAAAATTACAGATAACCTTGGTTCATTAGGAACCATTGGAATCGGAACAGGGTTATTTACTGGGGTTCGGAACGTTGGTGGACTCAAATTCAGAGAGTTCTATTTTATTAATGTTTTTTGTTAATGAATATGCCTGACCTATCATTATATAGAGTAATCGGTCTATATAACAAATGGGAACACTCTAACGTTTTAAAATAAATAGAGATGGGTTATATGGTCTACTTAGTAGATACATCTGGCAACTAGATGTCTGGGACGTATCATAGAATTATATGGCTACAATAGAAAACTGGAAACAGTATACTATGAATGCAGGTATGAAAAGTACATAAAAATATATAATTCGATTTCTGGGCGTAAAGTCAAAGAATCATATGCGACTCATAAATAAAATATCGCAAAGATGCTATCAGCAGATAAATCACCTAAACTTTGTAGCATGGTGAAATCTCAACGACTACCATCCATCTTTTAATAACACGATAGTTTATTAAAAGAAAGTATAGTCTATACTGGCACTGAATATGAGGCAGTGTAAAGTTGCAACTACTTTTCTGTCAGTAGCGTGTGGAATAAGACAGAATAATTTATATGAAAAAATTTGATAAAGAATATTCAACACAGTATACTCCTGAAAAGGAATATCTGCTAAATAAAGGAATTAAACCATCGTTTGTAAAAGTAGTTAGTGGAGTAACTACTTACAAATATACGAAGACATCAAAGTTATTTGAAGCTTTGATGTCTTTTTATTTATAAAAGAAAAGGATAATAAACTGGTGATAATATGGCTAATTATAATAATAAAGCAAATTATAATATTGGAGATGCGTTCTATAATTGGAAAATTATAGGACATTCTGATAAAAAGGGACGTAACAATTCAACATATGTAAAATGTCAATGTATATGTGGAAAAATAAAAGATGTAGATCTACATAATTTAAAAAGGGGACAATCAAAATCATGTGGATGCATAAAACCAATCAAACCAATAAATGTTCGACAAATTAAAATTGGGGATGTCTTTGGTAAATTGACAGTTAATGATTTCTCCTGGCCGTAGGAAGAAACGGAGAAAATAATGTAAAAAATAAAACATTTATATTTACTTTTTTTATTTATTATGCTACTCTAAAAATGTAATTGTTTATATGAATATTATGTTTTTGGGAGGCAGCGCAATGAAAACAGCAAGTAAAGAACGTACTTTACAATGGATAAGTAATCAATATAATAAGGGGAATATTTCTTTCTCACACAAGCTTCAGCGTCCTATAGGTCAATGGAGTCCTAAAATGAAATCGTTGTTAATTCATAGTTTATTATCTGGGTTCCCTGTAAACCCTATTTATTGTGTTGAAGAGAATAATACAATATATACTCTTGATGGATCGCAACGTACTTCAACTTGTATCAGTTATATAAAAAATGAATTTGCCTTAAGTAAAGATACTCCTAATATTGTTATGAAAACCAAAGAAAATGGTGAATCTGTTACGAAGGGATATGAGATAGCTGGAAAGAAATTCAAGAAACTTGATTCTGATGTGCAGAATACTCTTCTTGCTTGTAGCTTGGAGTTTTGCACTTTATCTGATTATACAGATAATGAAGTGAAGGAAATGTTTCGACGTCAAAATAATGGCAAACCTCTTAACAGTAAGCTTCTTCGCATTGTAAATGAGAGCGATCAGTTTAGTGATATGGTATATTCTCTTACAACTCATCCTTTTATGAATAAGTTGGTTACAAAAACACAAAGAAAGAATGGTACTGATAGAGATTTGATTATCCAGACTCTTATGCTCATGGAAACCAATCAGGAACACGAATTTGTTTCGTTCAGAGGAAAAGATATTGATGCATTTGTTTCTGATTATGCTGATACTATTAGCCAAGATAAAATAGATATGTTAAAAACAACCTTGGATAAATTTGATGAGCTGCTTGACGAAGTAAAAATTCCAGTAACGTCAATACCAATGATTTTATACTCTGGGTATCGTATTGTTAAAGACAAAAAGTCATTTCCAAAATTAGTTGAAGTAGTTGAAGAATTCTTAACTAAATATGACACAAATGAAGAATATAAAGTGTTTGTACAAAGCGGTACTTCTGGCCAGGAAAATGTAAGAGGCCGGTTTGATTGGTGGAGGAATAAAATCAGAAGTATTTAATGTGAAATAATAGGTATAGTTAATAATTCTTTACTATATTTTAAACAAAATACTGCTATTTTATGAAGTATTATCTTCTGAGTAGCAGTATTTTGTATATCCATCATAAAGCATAATACAGTCTTATATTTAAATTGATATTTTCCCATAAACTTATAGACATATTTTAGAAATTATGCTATTATGGCTATAATCAAATGTATGTAAAGTGTTTAAAAAGGGGAATTTTATATGCTATTACATAAATATATTATATAAAGATCATTTTCTGCGATAGTTCTTGTAATACAAATATATCATCTTTTATAAGCTTTCTTATTCCCCATCAAATATTAAATAAAGGAATATTATACGATGGATGACAATATAACTAAAGGACTTCAAGACTCATTATCTGAATGGAGTAAAATTGACAAGTTGATAGCAGATAGAGAAAATAAAGACAAAAGGATAATAAGTACCTTCTGTGCTGCCAACGATCCAGCAGATATGAAGCAAATATTGGATTTGCTAGAAAAACATAATGGAATGCCAAAACACGATAAGGATGTAGTGTATGAATTTAAAGACAAATATCCATCTAATCTTAACACAAAATTAATATCCAATTTTTTAGATGTAAAAGATATCTATAGCCAATATTTAGAATCTGGAGGGAAAAATAATGACTAAAAGTTTAGTTTTTAATTTACCATCTGATTCTACAAGTATGATAAACAAATTTCAATTAGAAAAAGTATTATCTAATGCAAGAACTTCTATTTATCAAAATGATTATATGAGATTCAGTGTGGATAATAGTGTTGTAAGAGTTTTGTTGTATAATGAAAATGATATTAATTTATTAGAACAAATAAGAGAGTATTTTTATGGAGAAGATTATGCAGCACAATGATGATATAAAAAATAAGATAGAATCAATTTTCAATTCTTTACATATTAAATATCAGATTCTTGATTTTCCAGATAATGATTTAAATTATACTCTACAAGTTAGTACAATAGGTAAACTTAAAGCATTAAAAAGTATTAATTGTATGTTATATTTAAGAAGGATTGATTATTCTTTAAATATTATGGTTGCTAATATATATAAAATTAAAGAAAGTGAAAACATATTAGATATTTATGAGCTCCTAAATGATTTGAACTTAAAGATTTCCTCTGGTAATTTTATGATTTATGGAGATAGTACAAAGCAAATTATTTATAAAGCATCTGTTAATTGCGGTAATAATTTTTCGGAATTAGATTCACATTTAGTAAAATTCCATCTTGTTTATTTTATTAGTTATTTAGAAGAATTATTAGACTTATTAAAAAATAGATAGGAAGAACGAAGTATGAAAGTCCCACGAAATTCTGTTTTTATTGTTTTTACCGGTTTTTTGATTTCTATTACAAGACTAATTATTGGGAAAATTGAAAATATACCTGATGAAATTATCCTTCATGTAATGGCCCTCATAAATTATATTGCTTTTGGTTTTGTTCTATTATTTTTATATCAAGATATTATGCACCAATATTACATAAGTTTACAAAAAGCTGCACTTATGACAGCTCAAAAGAAAAAGGCAAATATAATAATTACTCTATTATCTAGTATTTTATCTTTATTGTATTTTTTTGTTGGATTAATATATATTATATTCTTAAGGTCAATAGATTTAAATGATGCAATTGCTATTATAGCTTTAGCCATTTCTATCGCTAGCAGTGGTTTGACTGAGATGTGTAGTCCTATATTTTTTAAAATTATAATAAAAATATCAAAAATATCATTTAGAAGATTATGATAATTTATACCAACATGAAGTAAGAAAATATTTACGTAGAAACAGAAAAACATTAGAAGAGTCTATTGTTTCGGTAAGTAATGTAAATAATCTTCCTGTAGAAAAGCATATGGAACTTCTTAATCTAAACAATGAAACATATGAGTACATTAGTTTTATGGGTAATGTAACAATGTAAATTGATCGCAGTAATGAGTTAATTTGTTTTCATGTTATCTTATTACCGCGATCTTTTATTAAAACTTATAATATTCTCTTTTACATCGTTTAATTTGTCATAATATTTTCTACTTATAATCATAGCATGTCCATTCACCATAGATATTTCTGTTCCAGTAATAGATACTATATATTTCTGGTAAATCAAATAGCTCTGGCTGATCCGCACAAAGTCCTCAGAAAGTTGTCCGATAATTTTTTCAATATTAGCCATCTTATCATAGAAGTAATCTTCTCTCCCATCTACATTGATATATTTAACTATCCTGTGAGAAAAAACAATGTAGACTACATTTTTTAGTATAACAGAATATTTTTCGTTCCGTTTTGTATATATGAATATACCATCTATGTTATTGCTTATATAAATGGCTTTGTTCATAACTTTTAGAAGTTTTTAGGTTATATTTTACAAATACATTTTTGAATATTTGGATATCAAACATAACATAGAATCATATTATGAAAATGAAAATATAACAGCCTTGGATTTTATAACTTTTGTGTGGTAAGAATAGGATATTTTATCGCACACACGCACCAGAACACACGTTCATTAAACACGGGAATAATGTATATTCCATATTTTAAAGATGGTTCTCTGCGCAACTATGTCAAAACGCATGTCGAACCAAATAAATATCTTATGTTTGCTTTTCATAATGTATCGGACAACCCGTTTAGTTTCAGCTATGGTTATGCGATTGCCTTATGGAGTTTTCCACTTTCAGTATCATGCGGAGTACTTGCATTTAATATAACTACATTTAAAATAGAAGTTGCAGGAATTAATATGTCATAGTTTAGTCATCCATACAAATTTAAACATCTGTCTAATGCATTTACATTTTTCCAGCACTTAAAAGGGAACAAATGCTGCAAAAGGCCCAACATATTGCCGAATTCGAACCAATTATAATATTTCTATTATGGCTAACGCAAATACTGACATTATGTTTAATATTTCTTATTCAACAATTCTCTAATTACCTTCTACTGGGTAGGCGAAATGAAGCATGACGTTTCTGGAAACTCTATCCGGGGTTTGCACCCATATTTTTAGCAACCCTCCAGAAATAAGTTTTGCGTATGCTAAATTGGCATTGTATAATTGCTCCCCACCGCCGGATATGTAAGACACCCCATTAAAATATAATGGTGTGAAAACGGCAGGACCTAACGGAATAAAACTAACAGGCAACCGAAACAAATCTGCTTCGTCAAATGCTTCGGTTGGAGAAAATAACAAATCCACAAATACCCAACCGTTCTTTTTTTGAATCGTACCATGCATATTATTTATTTTTGCTTTAATTTCTTCGTTCGCCCACGGCAAGGTATCGTCGGATACAGATGTTCTGTGGTACTCGATGGATACTTTTCCCGTGTTTAACGAACGTATGTTCTAAATATTGGATCGTAAATATATGTAACTAATTTATTTTTTATGTTCTCATTTTTTGTATTCTATAACATAGCTGTTTTTATATTATGTTTTTAACTTTACATACTTTTACGATACTTTATCTGCTTTAAGTTTATTTTTATTATTATTACTATTGACTTCTATGCTTTTATGTGATATAGTCCTATTTGCAAGCACTTGTTGCAATATTATAATACATTATATGGAGGTATGGTATGGAACGTAAAAAAAGCAAATGGATGGTATTAGATCACGTGGGAAAGTTTAATGATTATAGTTTTTCAGTTATAACTAATCCCAAAAATGCAAAGTTTTATTATGACATTTTAGAATTAGTTTATGTTTTATCAGCAAAACTTTATTGGATTGCCGGCTACAATAAACGAAGAGAAAATGAACAGACTACTATTATGTCAGCATATATTAAAGTCATTTTACCAATTGATGAAATTAACGAACTGCCCTATTTTAAACGCTATATACAGAAAACAACTGAAGAAGAATTTTCTAAAAAAGTAGTAGCTGCAATTAATAGTGACTTCGATTTGTTGGGGGCATTAATATTAAAATATCAGGATAAGCTGGGAGAAAAAATATACAACTCCAGCACAAAGTTAGTAACTGATTACGACAGGTTTTCTTCATATGAAGAATTAGCAAGGAATTTTATTAGAAATTACGTTAAACCTGATGAAGATGCAACAGATATTACACAAGAAATAATGAATTACTGCATTATATATTAACAAGTGAGGAACATATTATGCTTTTAACTTTAAATGAAGAATTAAATAGAGTTGTAATATTAACTATAGACGGATTATACACCCAGATTTATGATGAACTCTATTGTACTAAAGAAAAATATTCTGAGGTGTTGTCTGAATATAACAATCCATCTAAATATAAAGTAGTCTTAATTTAATTCCTTATATATGATTTCTCCAAATACATACTTTTCATAAAACAATATAGCTAGCATAAGCAAATGAAAACTTGTTTGTGTTAGCTATATTAGCCTCACAATGAATTACTGTCTATATTGAAAATTTTCATTTAGTCTGTATATACTTTAAGTCCGTTTTATAGGCCCCAATTTATATTATTCTTTAGACACTAACATGCATAGGGGGGAATAAAAATATGGATCAGCAAATGATTGAATTGAAATTAAACCCATTTATAAAATGTATTGCAATAAAATTAGGTCTATTTGAGTCAGAAATTATTGATGAATATAATTTCGGAATCCATGAAGAAGATAAAATTGAAGAATTTGAGAAGAAATACTTAGACATTGAAGATTGTATTATTGTAAGGGTTGATATGTGAGCTGAAATAATTTAATTTTAGTGAAAAGAATATATATGTGTAACTCATTTTATGCAAATGATGATTCATTACAACATATAAGTTATATTAGTGGTACTCTATATAATGTTACTGATATTTGTGATTTTTAATATCATAATAAATAAAATCAAATATAAAAAGTCAGGAACTTAATAACTTTCTCTTCTGTATTGAACATAATGAATTTGGAGAAAATCAATATGATAGAGTAAATGAACGCATATTACTAAATAGGTAGTTCGTTTTTATTTAACCATAAAGAATTACCATTTTTAAATAATACCAAAACATCACATTCCTCACTTACAGTTTGCAATGTTTCATGAAATTGCTGATATTTTGCGGATACCTGATTTGTATAAACCAATAAATTAATCGTATCCTGTAATCTGTATGTCGAATAGCCGTAATAAAAATATTTAACATTAAATAATACATTAGGAATTGATATATCTTCATTTCTTATCACTCTAAGATTATCAGGAACAGTTTTTATATCAAATTGTTTATTAATATCAAATTTAAACGAATTTCCTTTATAATAACCACAAAATATAAAGGGAATTTTTATTATATGGTTTTATGCTACTTAGTGTCTGCTTTTTAAGTCTGTAAACCATTGATTTTACTGACTTTTCAGCATATTTATGATAAAATAACTACAGGGGTTCTGCATCCAGGCATCGATTTTCCTTGCAGTTTTACCCCAAATCCTAC
>NZ_JANJZD010000046.1 GCF_024623325.1 Acetatifactor muris | reverse complement strand
TTTTCAAGGCATAGTACCCACTATGTCCAATGTTTATGTCCATTTTTCTCAAATTTCTTTTCCTGCACCATATTCAGTTGTCAATTTTCAGTTAGAATCACATTCATTGAGATTCCGAGAAGTTATGCCCGGCCCGTATGATGGGGCAGGGTGTCATTTCATGCGATTTTCTGTTCGCCCCAATGGATGCAGAGTTTCCCGTTCTCATCCCGTTCCTGGCGCATCAGGAGGGAGAGCAGGTCGTAATCCACATCAAACCTGTCATAGATTTCATCCAGGTCCACATCCTGCCCTTTCATAAACAGGTTCAGCTTCTCCTTTGCCAGCACCATCTGCATCAGGTTGGATTCAATACTTCCGGCATAGGTGAGGAAATAAATGTCCTTGTGCTCCGTTGAGGTATACCGGATGAACCGGAAATAGAACTGGCTCATGCCGGAGTTGTTGTAATGCAGTTCCGGTATGATGACTTTGTTGACATAATCAAAATTCACGCTGGAGGGGAGGCTCTGCTGGGTGCAGAGAAGTATTCCGTTTCCACTGTCCTGCAGTGTCTGGCGAAGTGCCCGCCTTTTGGCAAAGCTGGTGTTGGCGCCGGTCACTACAAACAAGGGGCGATTCGGCAGGTATTCCCGCAGCGCTTTTTCATAAGATTCCAACACGGTAACGTGCCGTACTCCGATGGCAATGATCTCATTCTCCCACTCGGCGGCCATCTCAACAGCGGCCATGACCTTTACCGGGGTATCCCCTGTATATTCTTGTACCGTATCCGGGGCGGCGCCGATGCGAAGGAGAAGCACGATCTGCTGGACCAGGCGCATCATGGAATCCTTTCTGGAATTGCCAGTGGAAGAAAAATAGTTATCCCGCATGGCATAAAATTCTTTTATCGCTTTCTGGTAGACTTCCTTTTCTTCCGGAGGGAACTGGAGCAGTACCTGGTGGATCTGCTTGATATCCTTGCAGGAAACCTCTTCAAAGGTCCTTGTGATAACGGTTTTTCCTAAAATATCGCTGAGGATATCCGCGTTGTAGATATCCTGAGTGCGCTTCTCCATGCCGAATACGGTTACTTTTTCCGGCAGGTGTGAGGCGGCAAACAGGGAGTACCCTTTCTTGTAGGCAGGGATGGGCTGGCCAAAATAAGGATTGCGGTCGCAGTCCGGTTCTTCGTCTGCCTCCGATTTCTTGTCATGGTGATAGATATACGGGTTCCAGGAGATCATGTTGATGGAATTGTTGTAGAGCAGTTCCAGCTGCGGGGCAAATTCTGAGATGTTGTTCCTGGTGCTGGTTCCTGTGGTGAGCAGCTTCATCCGGCAGCGGCGGAAACAGGAGAGCACCGCCTGGCTCCTGGCGCTGCCAGGGTTGGAGATTTCATCGCTCTCATCCAGTATAAGTTGGATGTTCTGGTGCAGAAGTTTCATATGCTTCCGTAAATGTTTTTTATAAGCGCTTACTTTGTTCAGTGTCAGCAGTACAAAATCTCCGGGCCGGACATGCTCCAGGTCCGCCAGACGCTTGATGAACACACAGCGCAGGTCATAGTTTGCCAATACCACGTCCCAGTTGTTGCGGATGGAGATGGCAGAGGAAACCACCCAGGTACTGTGTACATTCTGGTTCTGCATCCGGTAAAGCCCTGTTGCAATGCCGGCCAGTGTCTTTCCGCTTCCCTGTTCCCACTGCAGCAGCGCATAGCGTTTCTGGAGGGTAAGGTTGATGTCGTGCCGCTGGATCTCATTCAGGCGGATTTCTTCCATACGGGAGGAATCCCACAGTGAAAAATCTTCCAGCCACTCAGCAATAGCCGGATCTTCATCCATTTCCACATAGGGTATGTTCTGGGCCTCGTATTCTGCCCGTTTCCTGCAAAGCAGCCGTTCATAGCCCGGATAGGACTCCGGGGTGTTTTCAAGAACTGCCTGATACACTGGCACAGGCAGGCGCTTGCTGTCCTTAATCTGCCGGCGTGCGGCTGCACTGTACCCTTTATAGGCAAATTCACCTTTTCTTTTGACCAGCCTGATACAGTCTGTTTCCGGCACAGGATTCTGTTTTTTTAACGCGTGCCGGAGATAGGTAAGTACCTTGTTCTCTGTAAGCTGAACCCGGCACCATTGTTCATAACTCATATCATCTGGCTGACGCTGGGTATAAAAGCGGTGCAGGTACTCGCAACATTTGGCATAGGATGGTCTGGTAAGCGGATGTGCCTTGACATGGTATAAGAGCTTTTGCGTCCGGTATCTGAAATCATTGGATGTATGGCGTGACCTTGCCAGTTCCAGAAGGATTTTTGACTGGTTATTCTCCAGCGCTGATTTGGCAAAGGCCAGTATCTTCTGATAGGTATATTCCGCATCCTTCCTGATATCAAAATCTTTCGGCAGGATGTAGTCGGCCTCTGTCCGGTATGGGTGGGGCTTCCATCCCTGGTCCGCTGTCTTTTTCTGCCAGAACTGCAGTTTAGTAGGGAAACTGCTGACACCCAGACAGGAAAAGGCATTGTCCGGGAACAGGACCTGCCCCAGAAAGCTGAACCTGCTCTCCATCTCCCGGATCTGTCCCTTGTCGGTAAAATCATCTGCCAGAAATGACTGGGGTACGATCAGCGAAAGGATTCCCAATGGTTTCAATACTTCTGCCGCTTTTAGGCAGTAGTACATCTGGGAGGGTATCTCCCTGCCGCTTTTGGTCCACCACTTTAAATGAAAGGGCGGGTTCCCCACTACATAGTCAAACCGTGTCTCCGGCTGGCAGGTGCGGATATCCCGACACTCGACCGTTGCTTCCGGATAAAGGAATTTTGCCACCTTCACGGCTTTTACATCCAGTTCACATCCGTAGATGTTCGCTTCTGTGGGGATAAAGTTAAAAAAACTCCCCATGCCGCAGGTAAGGTCTGCCACAAGGTCATGTTCAGACAATTTCAGGCAGGCTGTTATAAATTCGCACAGGCGGGGAGGCGTAAAGAACTGGCCGTTTTCAATCTCTTTCTTTGCCTCACTGTATGCATGGTAATTCTTGTAGTCCGCCCGATTCAGACCATGAAGGCCGCCATCGCCGGTATAGGCATTATAAATATCCTCCGGGCTGATGGAGCATTCTCTAAAGCGGCCGCTGTCGATCAGGTACAGGACTTTTTCATTTAGTGCTTTTCGTTTATCCTGGGGGATGGATTCCTCCTGATAAGCATATTTCATTCGTATCACCTCGCTAACATAT
Organism: Acetatifactor muris; assembly: GCF_024623325.1. Taxonomy (GTDB): domain Bacteria; phylum Bacillota; class Clostridia; order Lachnospirales; family Lachnospiraceae; genus Acetatifactor; species Acetatifactor muris. The sequence continues at coordinate 27,865 of NZ_JANJZD010000046.1, read as the reverse complement.
GGTTTTCATATAGTTCTCTATAAACTGGGAGGCACAGGTCTCACTGGTAAATTTCAGATCTACCCGACCATTCTTGAACATCCGCAGGGACTGGATTTTTTTGCAGTCGTTAAACTCATACGGATTGCTAAGGGACTCATATCTGTTAAGAGCCCTTGATAAACTGCCGGGAATAAGATCAAAAGAATCTGTTTCAAAATGGGCGATGCCCCGTAAGATATCCTTTGTCCTGTCAGCTAATGACCATTCTCCCCCGCTGTACCGGTCCCGGAAGCTGCAGGCGTAGCCTGTGAACTGTATGGTATTTTTTTTCTGTTCAAACTGTGGGGTTCCGCTGCTGATAATCCAGGATGCTTGATGGCATTTATTCTTGAGTTCATGGAGCGCCTGTTCAAAAAAGGCCCGTCCACCGGTTTGAAGGAATATCTGTTCGAGGATATCTGTGTAACACAGGGACAGCTTCTCCATGTCCTGCGTATACTTTTGGCACAGTTCTTTATAGTTATCTGGCCATCTGTCTGTTGGCTCCTGGGGAACAAGATTGTGTATGATATCATTGGGGTCTATGGAAAAGTGGTAAGTTTTGCTGAAATAGGATACAATCTGGCATATGAACCGGGGATGCAGGGAGCGAATCTGCTGCCGGATGACATTATCAGAAAGTTTTAACCCGTCATAAGAAACGAGGTATGTTTCTGTAGATGTGCCTGCCGGTGCCAGTAACTCCCTTTGCTGGTTCAGCATATCATCCCAGATAAATCCCAGTTCCGGCAGGGAAGTTCTGGCGCTGTCATAGGCTGCCTGGTGAGCTTCACAGAATATCCGGTCTGATTCTGAAATGCGGGTATCAGCTTTCATTTCAACATTTTCAAATTTGGTGAGTAAATCCATAAAAATCCTCCTTTGTCATAAGAAAAGGCCGTGGTCTGGATAAGCCACGGCCGGAACATGGAGGCAGCCAGCACAGATGCGGCTGCCACAGTTGCTCAGAGTCCATTTACGCACATGCGGCCAGTCTCACAGGGAGCGGACTCATGGCCGCCAGCGGAAAAGGGCTCATAGAAAGGTGATAATGGGTATTCCTGGTTTCAAAATGGATATTGTCTTCGGTCTGCTCGTGCAGGGCTACCACATTGGATGTCCGGTAGACACTTCCCTCAGCCGCAAATACAGCAGGCTTTCCGACAGTGATCGGGAACAGGAGCGTTCCACAGAGCATTACTTTTTTCTTTTCTCCATTATTTTTCTTTTTCATTCTTACTGACCTCCATTCTGTTTCAGAATTAAAATGGGAACGGCTGCGTTATCCATAGCATATCTCCAGGAGCACGCTGCGAACCTCTTCCAGAAGTTCCTGGACACGTTTCATGGTTGTGTTCTGCTGGCGGGCGATATCACGGTCATTGTAGCCGCAGGATTTCAGATGCACGATGTTCATTTGCTGTTTGGATACTCGCTTTGCCAGATCATGCAGGAGCAGCTGTTCTTCCAGCTGGCGCATGAGTGGATTGGGAGAAGCTACAGTTTCTTCTAATGCGTAACCACTTTCATCATAGGGATTGGTGTGTAAGCTTAATATTAAAGCGCTATGTTTTGCAGTTTTTTTAGACCTGTAATAATTTGATACAGCACCGCTCATCAATCTCCACGAAATAGTGGTAAAAGAGTATTGTTTAAGTCTCGGTTCTGTCAAATAACAACGAACAGATCGAAGATAAGCAAAAATAACAACATCATAAAATTCATCTATGGATAACTGTTTTTTCCGAAGAAACTTATAAACCAAATCATGGTGTTCAGCAGCAAAAAGACGCTGCTCAGGGGTTAATGGTACTTCACACTTCATAAAAATTTCCTCCTTAAAATGCGAAAAGGACTCCCCCGGCATTAAACCGGGAGAATCCTTTCATACGTTTCATATGGCATAAAGCCATATCAGTTACATTAAATCAGGCAGGCAGGGCCTCACGTTCTCCATCAAGGGGCTGCCCGTAGTTAAACTTTCCGCTTCCGCCTGCAGGCAGGACTTCCACATTGCTCTTACCATAATCGCAGCCATCGTCATGCTGGGTTTCATTGATGGCAGTGCGCTGCTGGAGCATCATGCGGATCTGCTCTTTAAAACCGTCTGCAAACTTCCGGATCTGTGCCAGCTCCTCACCACTGAAATCGTACAGACGGCGGAAGGTGGCAACACTGTAATCATCCTTTCCGTTGTTCATTTTTTTCAGTCCGATCTGTACTACGCTGCCATAGGTTGCACGGCGGCGGAGCATAAAGGACTGGTTCATGAAGTCGCGGAAAGGTTTCAGGCTGGTGGGTGGCAGTGTCACCTGTAACGGCATGAACTCACCACTGCGGAGCAGGTAGAGTACACGCATATTTTTGCAGGCTTTCCCTTTTCCCTCTGCAGCAGAACCAAACTGGTTTAAAGCGCAGGCTGCACAGGAACCGCCCGGCTCCCCGATCCCCTGTTTTCCGTCTACGGAAGAACAGAGGGGAGTGGCGCTGTCATCATACTCGCTACCCTCCGGCCAGTAAGCGTTGTTGGGATGGTTGAAAAGGATAACCCCTTCCAAAGTTTTCGCATAATCAGGATTTTCCGGATCATCAGAGGGAATCTCAAACTGCAGTGTACCGCCAGCCGGGATCTTGATCCGGGGAAAGCTCATCTGCAGGCCGTCTATATCCTCCGCCAGTTCTTCCTGGGTAAACTCGCCTTCCGGCATGGCTGCCGGGAGCATAAATTTCTGTTCTGCCAAAGCGTTGTTCTGAGTGTTATACATACTGTTTTCCTCCTTAAAATTAAAATGATGTTGTAATCGTGTTAGAGTGGCTGCGTCAGGCGGCCATCTGGTTGATCCGGTTCCACTGGCGGGCCGGCATGGAAAGGATGTTGTAGCCGATACTCTCCAGCTGGGTGGCCCTGTCATAGTTCTCCACATCCTGACTGTGCCGGGTGACTGCATTGGAAAGCCCGTACAGCGTAAGGTCTTTTCCCTCGATCAGATGCTGGAGGATGCCTTCCCCCTCATCGTCTGTGATGTGGAATTCCCGGCTGGCCAGTTTGACGATACCGGGAACATCTTTGGTGTTCATTTCGGCCTGGGAAGCATTCTGCATCAGGCCGACTACCTGGGCAAAACGTGCCTCTTCCACGGCGGCCCTGACGGTATCCTGGATCTTCAGGATAAAGGCTTTGTCATCCGCAGCCAGAGTCTTTTCTGAGTAGAGCTGGAAGTTATCTTCCATGTCATTGACCCGGCCCACATGGTTGCGGCGTGTCTGTGCGTCATTGACGATCATGCCGTTGCTGCATACCAGGCGGTACACAAGGGGCTGGATACTGACTGCCCCCATGCCGGTCTCACTGTTGGAGATGATGACGCCGGCCTGTACGATGTCTCCCGGAACAACCTCCGCTTCGAGGCGGGGATTCACCACTTTCATATACATCCGGCTGTCCGTGATCTGGCAGCTTTCAAACCTGGCGCCCTCCATCTGTCCTATAATGGGAAGGACGGCGGTGGCGATCTCCATGTTGTCGATCCGCCGGTAACGGTTGCTTAAGAATGCCCTTGCGGTGCCTCCCATGGTACGCAGAAGCCGTTTGGACGGGGAATGCTGAAGCCAGGCGTTCACATTTGCGGCCAGAAGTTCCGGCTTTTCCGTGAGCATCCGGTCATAATAAGGCGCAGGGATCTTTAAATGGGTCCCAAACTGCCGGTGGGCAATGGTGTTGACCTGCATGGGTTCCACCGGTTCGGTGTTCCCGTCAAACATATGAAGATAGATCTGGGAGTCATAAGGCTCCATCTGCAGGCTCCGGGTATCGACCAGATAATCCTCCTTCATGCTGTTCTGCCGTGTGATCTCAGCGGCCATTTCATTCAGGGTAAGACCTTCTTTCATTCGTGTTCAACTCCTTTCTTGTTGTGTGTGGGATTACCAGGAGATCTGGATGCCCTTTGCCGTGACCTCAGCCGCCAGGCCGTTGCGTTCAAAAACCTGCTGAAGCCGGGGCCAGTACGTCTTTTCCGGAAAGCCGGCAAGGTGTTCTTTTGCCACCTCCTCCGTGTCCTCCTCGACGCAGATATCGCCGTCTTCGTGGATCGTGAGACGGCTGTGGCCGCGGGAATTCAAGTCTGCCACAAGAGCCTCCAGGACTTTCCGGCCCTGGACCTCATACCAGATCTGAGGGTCTACCGGCTGCTTGTTGGGCGGGACGGTATCTTCCGGTTCGCCGCCTCCGGCTTCCGAGAGAGGAACGATCTTTAACATGTTACAGGTGATGCCGGCGCTCTGGTCCATGCATACATCAGCATGGTCAAAATCCGGGATCCCATAAAGGCGGATGCGCCCGGTTCCTCCTGCCAGAGCCAGTTTTTCAGGGTTCTTTTCGCACCACTCCCAGCGCACGTCAGGATAAACCGCCCGAAGATAGGCGGAGATCCGGTGGTTGACATGACGGAGCAGGAGCAGTTCCGTTTCCGGGGCCTCCATAGTTGGAATCCCCATAGGCTGGGAGGGGGCGGTCCCTTCCGCCAGACGTTTCTTTACAAGCTGTTCACGCATCCTGCGGCGTTTCGCCTGCTGCATGTACGGCCGTAAAAGCACTGTTACAACCCACAGCCCCCAGAGGGTGAATACCCCGATCAGGGACCATGTCTGCCAGGGCCCCCTTATGAGTGCCAGTATAGCGATGACTGCACCGATCAGGATGCTGATGCTGCCCCAAAGGGCTTTGTCACTCTTCATTTTTAACCTTCCTTTCTTTGCTGTTGTTGAAAGTAACCTGCATGCACAAAAAAAGAGGAACCATGCCGGCATTTCAGGTTCATTCTGAAAAACCGACAGGGTTCCTCTTTTAGCGCCGGAACGGGATTCATTCCGGCAGAGACTCACGTTCCCCGTCAAGTACCTCCACAGAGGGAGGGGCGGCGGCCGCTGTCTCAGGGTCATCTGGAAAATCAGTGGAGCTTTCTTTGGGGATGCGGCCCGGAAGAAATCCGAAATTGGAAAGATAGACCTTCAGGATTTTTGTCCGTTCCTTTCCGTGTTCCACGGTACAGTCTACCAGCTGCTGTGTGCCGGTGATCCACAGCCGGCTGTCCTTTTTGACGCCAAGCCGGATCAGGCGGGATACTTCATCCTCCCATGCCCATACCTGGTAATACTGGAACTGCCCTTTGCCTATCTGCTCGGTAAAACCGAAACAGACATAGGTGGAATCCTTCTGGCTCTTTTTGGGGGCCAGGTCATTCTCCACACGTCCAAATGCAAAAATCTGTGCCATAACACTCCTTTCTGCCACTGGCCTTGTTATCTATAAAAAAAGTGCCAGTGGGAACCCGGCCCAAACGGGCGCAGTAATACCACTGACACTTGTATACAAACTTAACAGCGTGTGCAATGCGATGTCTTCACCGCCGTACAGACAAACCTGCCTGCAATCCTGAAAGGATACGCACAAAAATCAATTACAAAGTAAGTATAACACTATATCTGGTGGATGTCAAGTTCATAAATACTATATATAGAATTTTGGAGTGGCAAAATACAATATCTTGTAGCCGGATGCCCAGGAGACTGCACACAGGGCTTCCTATCTATAAACAGGGATCAGGCTGCCTTTATTCTGCAGTACCCTGATTTTTTATTCCCGCGGGCAACGAGCCAAGTGACTGCTTGCAGGCATTTGGCGACTGCCGCGAGGGTCAAAGGCTCCGCTCGTTGGAGTGTTCCAAGTTTGATGATTCGTTGCTTGCGGCGGAGTCTTTGACTTCGAGCAGGTTTCCGGGCAGGCTGGAATCGTAGCCCAAAAACAGATCCGTGGAGAGGGAGGCATCCAGGTATTCGCTGCCCAGGGATGGGCGGGAGGATTTCCGGAAGTAAAAGCAGTAACACCCGCCCGGTTTTATCTTCACCTGTTTTCCCAAAAGCAGGATGATGGCGGCTCCCTGGCTGTCGGTAAGCTCTATTTTGCGATACCTGCGTAAGGGCAGAGAGGAAACGGCGGTACAGATCCCCGTGATGGTTTCATAATCCCCATGCAGGAGCACGACCAGGAGCCCGGCGCTGCGGAACAGACAGCCGCCGAAGATGATGCCGCTTAAAACCAGCAAAAGCCGGTCATGGGAGAGGAAAAATACAATGGCAGCGATGAAAAGGCTGCCGATCCCCATAAACAGGATCAGAAAAACTTTCAGCCGGAGGGTAAAAGGGGCGTTCAACCATTGTTCCATGTGATATCATATCCTTTCAAAAATAATCTGCTGGCGCAGGTACAGGTTTGCGACTGCAAGCGTAACGGCCTTGCTTTTGGGGGAGAGGCGCATCATGCAGCTGATGTTGTCGCTGGTAGTGTCCGCATCGTCATAGAGCCCTTCCAGGATGCTTTCCTCTGTAGGGAGGGCGCGGATATCTTTTTCCATGCACCGGATCAGTTCTGCGGTGGAGAGCAGGGCCTGCTTTGCAAGGGCCATGACCTGTTTTTCGTTTTCGGTACGCTGGTCATGGCGGAAGAGTTTTCTGGCAGAGGAAAACGGCACATGGTTTACAAGGGTCAGCTTCAGGAAAGACAGGACCCTTAGAAAGCTGGAGCCGTCCGTGGGGATGATGTACATGGAAGAGAGCAGGTCATAAAGGGCATCATATTCCGTTTCCCCTTTCCCACAGATCAGCAGGCCCCGTGTCAGGAGCCGCTCCACGCAGTCCTTCCAGGAGCGGTTTACGATATCCTTCTGTACCGGTAAAGTCGCCGTGTAGAGGCGCCCGATTTCTTCCATACGGGCGATACGCCAGTTCAGGCAGCTCCAGATGATCATTTCCTGCATATCGACCATATATTCTTTTCCCCCAAGGACGATAACAGGGCAGTAGCGCCGGCATCCGTTTGTCCTGCGCTCAAAGCGGCCGACAGCGGTGTAAAGTGTTTTCAGCATCATAAAAAATCCTCCTGTTTTCCTGTAGTATAGAAGGCTGCCTGTAGCGGCAGTCATAAAAGCCCTGATAAGAAAGGCGTGTCTTTTCTGAGCTTCTGGGTGGCACGGGAGATCCATGCGCCCACATGGGGAGGCGGCACATGGTACAGGTCAGCAATCTCGGAAACGCTCATGCCTTTCAGCTTCAGCTTCAGGGCCTCGATCCCAAGTTTTGTCACACCCTGGTATTTCTTTTCGGCGGATGCCAGAAGGTCAAGGGTTTCTATCATATTTATCTGGATATCAAAATCATCCACTAAAACATACGGTTCTCCGTTAGCCAACAGATTTCCTTGCTTGTCTACGGCAAAATAAGTAAAGTGGCTCTGTCTGGAGTGCATCTGTCTGCAGTAGGAGAACAGACCATTGCATACAATCCGTTTGGCATAAGTGGAAAACTGGGAGCGTTCAGGATTATAAGTAGTTGCAGCATAACACAGCCAGATACATCCTTCTTGATACAGATCCTCGTATTCAAAACCATAGATGTTTTTATGAACATGAATACTTTCGCTCATGACCCAGTTGACGATATATAAGTGGGTTTCCACTAACTTTTGTTGTTCACTGGTCAAGGGAATATTTTGTTTCATAAATGCTCACCTCTTTTCAGGCCGCCATGCCGCCGCCAGGCTTTACAGGTGGACGGCACAGGGAAATGACTTTCTCACACATCTGTTCTGAAAACATGCCGATATGGGCCTGGCTTTCATCAAGGCCCAGCTTTGCCTGGAGCCATACATAGGCGGCCCATTTGTTCATATGCCGTTCTTTCTGTAGTCGTTTTAAAGCCTGGTGCGCCAGGATGCGTTTTTGGCGCAGGCTGCGGTTTGCCATGGTTCCCATAGGTTTCCGGTCTTTTTTATGGGCGCTCACATAGGAGTCACAGGCAGGCCAGCGGGAGCAGACATACAGATAGCTCCCCCGGTCAATAGTATCCGCTCCGTAGACGGAACTGGCAGGCCGGCAGATGGCCGGGGCGCCGCAGTAAGGGCATTTTAAGTTATATTTCTTCATGTTTTTCATTGGTCACCTCCGTTCCTGCCATCCAGGGCAGCTTTGTTTGTCTCCCATATTTTAAAGGCAGCAGTATTGGTGGGAAGTCTGGCAGAGTTCCCATAGCGGGCAGTCCGTGGAAGATACGGTGTGCCACTCAATATACAGGCCATATACAGTCTCAAAGGTCTGCTTTCCCAGGACAGCCCGGCACTCTTCCGGTTCGATGGACTCCCCGGCTATCTGCTTGAAGATTTTGGCAGGCATAAGGATGGGGGAACCGTCCGCATCCACAGCCATCAGGAATCCTCCGCAGGGTGGAGACTGGCCATGAGGACAAACTGTATGCTCGCACTTGATAAATAATGCATTATGCCAGCATCCATGTACCGCTTTTAAAAAGGGATAAATATTACAATGTTGTTGATTCAATTTCTTTCACCTCTCTTATGCTCTTTTCTTAAACCTTGAATGGCCAACTTGAACTGGAAATTTCTAAAATTTTTATAAAATCCAATCATTTCTTTCAAAAGATTTCTATACAAATAAAAAAGGAGGGCCAGACGCATAATTCTGCGGTCTGACCCTAAAACTTTTATTCAGTTTTTTTAACCAAACAGCCCTTCAATCTCCCGTGTGATCCTGGGAATGACCGTATCATTGAAGATCAGGGTCAAGGCCGCCAGCAGCAGGGCACCCAGCACTACGGCAATGATGATCTTCACGGCATCCGAGATATAGAAATCCCCACGCTGGTTGGATACCGCCATCCGGGCACGGTTGATGAAATGGTTTGCTTTGTTGCAGATACAATTCGTGATTTTTCTCATGGAAAACCTCCTACTTCATATAATGTCTGGTTACAGGGAATCGCTGCTGCCTTTTAAGGCCGCCGGGCAGGTCTTCTCCGTCTGCTCTTTCTGCTCTGGGGCCTGGCCGGGTAAGGAGCGGGCTTCTGCCGGATCAGCCGGTGGAACCGCTGTTTTTCTGCCTCTGCCAGTGACGGCAGGGTATGTTTTCTGTGTTTGTTCATGGCAACTCCTGTCTGTATTCCGCCTGCCATGGCAGGACGGCGCTGTCTGTCGGACTGCTGCCGGATGTTAAGAAAAGCCGCTGGTGTACAAGCTGCTGCCTCCTTTTTCCGTAAAATGGCTCTGTGAAGAGCCTGTGTCAAAAAGGCTGTCCTGCCCTTATCCAAAGAAGGCGCCAAGGGAGCTTAACACTTCCGTGCAAAGGACAACCAGGTAAATGATCATGATACAGATCAGCATCATCATGGAGTAACGCTGGATCTTTTTGGGCCGCTTAGCTGCCTCTTTTTTCAGGTTGTTCTGTTCGATCTGGCGCATGTCAAAGCAGATCATCTTAAAATACATCCGCTGGTCATCCCCGCGCAGGACGCCCACCAGCCCCTGCACCACATCCGAGAGCATGGGGCTCCCGATACGGGTTTCAAAGCGGATGAGGGCATTTTCATAATTGCCGGTCTTCATGTCCGCAATGGTCTGGTCCAGCTCCGCCCCGAAGTCACGGCCGGCCACCCTGCGGTAAGAGGTGAGTATCTTTAATACATCCCGGTCATTCTCCAGGTTCTGCCCGATGGTCAGGGCAAAACGGGGGATTTCCGCCTCTATGAGCCTGCGCCGCTTTTTGACAAAATCAAAAGCTGCATAATAGGTGGAGAACCAAAGTGCCACGGCAGTCCCGATCAGGACCGGCACAAACAGCGGCATCAGGAACGCCATGGGGAGGGCGCTGAGCCCTACGGCCCCGGCAGTTACCCAGGCCCTGGCTGTGTATACCTCCGGTGTCAGTTCCAGCCCGGCGATGGTAAGGGCCGCCGGCAGCTTGTTCCGTTTCAGCCGGTCCAGGCGCAGGTAAGGGGCAAGCAGCTTTGCAATCTTTGTGAGATACACATCCAGGAGCTGTTCGTTTTTAGCGCCCTTTTGTTTTTTTGCCAGCATCATCATTTTGGATGTCCTGCTGGTAGGGATGTCCGCAAAGGCCGTGGACAGGTTATAGGTGGCAAAACCGAACAGGATAATGGCGATCAGTGTTAACAGGGTCATGTTCCGTCACCTCCGTATTCAATGGGTTTGCTCAGCTTCATGATCTGCGTGAAGGCGAACAGGATGATGGCTGCGCATATGGCCAGGGCGATCTTTCCCGGCGTGGTGTAGATCAGGGTATGGAACCAGTCCTTGTTGAGGAAGTACAGCAGGGGCACGTTGGCGATCACCAGGAACATCATGGTGATGGCTTCCCGTCTGGGCCCCTGCATCATGGCCTCCAGTTCCGACTGCACCACGCGCACATCGGAAAATTTCTGCACAATGGTGGGCAGCGTATTTTTCATGGAACGGTCTGACTGGCACTGGATCAGGATATTGGCCCACTCATGGAACACCCGGTTGGGTATCTTCATCTTTAATGAGTTGATGGCGCTGGTCATGTTGGCATTGATCAGCTCACTCTCATATACGAATGCCTCAAAGTTTGCCTTTATCGGCTCATTGATGTAAGGCAGGTTTTCCCTTACAGAGCGCAGCAGGTCCTCCGTTCGCAGGTAGGAAGTGGTGACGATGGAGATGGCAGTCTCCAGTTCCTCGTTCAGATGTTTCTTGTAGCTGGCCGCCGTGCTGCGCAGATACCATATGGGCACCAGGGAAAAGCCCAGGCCTAAAATGGGGACCAGGTACACGTTGCCTATCAGCAGCGCCAGCACCGCCCCTACCGCAAAAAGGATCAGGGTCAGCCGGGTGACTGCCTCATAACGGTCGGCCCGCCCGGTATCCTTTAAGATCTGCTTGATCTCATAGTCCTGGTTGAAAAATCCCCTGGCCGGCGTCCCCATGAGCACGTTCAGCTCATCCGACAGGGTGGCGGTCTTTCTCCCGGTGTTGAAGATAACGTCCGTGAAATCCCGCGGGCGCACCTGAAAGAGGGCCAGAAGGCCGGCGCTCAGCAGGGTAAAACAGATAAGATAGATCCAGTGCAATGCTCACACCTCCTTTCCTGGCGGCTGTTTTGCGGGGGCCCCTTTCCGGGGAGAGGCGCTGCCTAAAAATTCCTGAAGCTCCTTGTGGGAGATGCCGTTGTCCAGCAGCCGTTTTTCCAGTGTCCCGGACATGCCTTCCATCTTGCGGTGGCGGCCTACCACATGGGCGGCTCCGTGTTCATCGGTCACGTTGTCCACCACTTCATATTTATAGAGGGAACGGTACATCAGCTTCCCGTCCAGATAATCCTCCCCCTCGATGATCTCCATGATCTTCCGGGAGCGGTCCTCCAGCTGTTTGGTGAACACCACCACAGGGTATGCCTCCACCATGATCTGCATCAGGATGGAATCGTCCATGCTGTACTTCCGCTTGGCAAGGGTCATCATACGCCGGTAGGTGCTCTCGCAGGAGTTGGAGTGGATGGTGGTGCAGACCGTGTGGCCGGTACGGGAGCTTTCCGCCGCCGACAGGCTCTCTGCCGCTGACCGCATCTCGCCCACGCCGATCACGTCCGGGTGTTTCCGCAGCACACGCTCCAGGAGGAAGTCCTGGTTGATGTTCATGGACGGGTTTTCATGGGGCCTTGTGAGCAGGTGTACCACGGAATTTAAAATGTTCCCGTCTTCATCCCGTTTCACCAGGTCAAACTCCCGGCTGCCTTCCTCTATGGTGATGAGGCGGCGGTTATTGGGCACGTTGGATAAGAGCCATGCCATGATGGTGGTCTTCCCGGAACCGGTGGAGCCGGCAATGCACACGGAAACCCCGTAGCGGATGCAGGCGGTCAGGAAATGGAGCATCTCCGGCGTGGCGCTCCCGGAATCCAGGAGCTTTTCCTCGGACACCGTGTTCTGGTTGACGATACGGATGGAGGCATTGATCCCCACTTCCGAATCCACGATGGGCGTCTTATCCACAGAGATGCGGATGTTCTTGTCCAGGAAGCCGATGACCGAGGGCATGGTGTCGTCAATGACCATGCCGCAGGCGTTCAGCATACGCCGCACCACGTCAATGGCGTGCTGGGGGGAGGAAAACCGGTCCGGGATCTTGATGCTGCGCCCGCTGTTCATGATGACCTCGATATCGTTATAGGCGTTGATGTTCACCTCCTCCACACCGGGCTGGTAGATCCATTTCTTTAAGAAGGAGTAGCCGGCCATATCCTCATAAAGCCTGGCGCACAGCTTCTCGGTGGTAAACCCCTTGATGGTGTACTTGCGTTTCACCAGGTACTGCACCATCAGCTCTTTTAACACAGTGACAGCGCGTTCCGAATCATTTTCCCCGGCGCCGGCTATGGTAGAGGCGTGGTTTTCGGAAAAGTAGCGCTGCACGTCTTCCAGCACCTGCTCATAGGTCAGGGCGCTGTTCTCCGTGGGGGCAAAGAAAATATCATTTAAGTTATTCATCGCTGTCTGCCTCCCTGTATCCGTATTCGTATCCACCCTCTTCATCCGGTGCCTGTTCATATTCCTCCTCTGCGTACTCCCCGTCTTCGTATCCCGCTTCATAGGCATCCTCTTCCTGCCGCTCGGCAAGCTCCATCTGTTCCAGGGCTTCCAGGATCTTATTTAAGGAGGCGGTATATTTGGAGTTGCAGTATTTGATGGCCTGGAACATGCCCCCTTCGGTGGCGCAGCGGTCGATCTCCTTCCCGTAGGGCAGGAGGCCGTCAAAGCCGCCGATGATGTACCCCATCTCTTCAAAGGCGTGGAAAGGGCGTGCCATTCCCGCAAAGGTCATGTGCTCGTGGTAGTGGAAGCGCCCGTCCACCAGCAGGGGCTGGTGGGCTTTCAGGTAATTGATGCCTTTCAGGTCCGGGGTCACGATACGGAGCACCAGGTCGCCGGATTCGATGGCGGCAGGCGTGAACACATTGGTCATGGCGGAGCCGCAGTCCAGGATGACGTAATCCACCAGTTTCTTTGCCGAGGATATGAGCTGCAGGGCCATCTGGTAGTCCGTTTCCGGATAGCTTAACGGGTTCTCCCCGGCGCAGTATCCCATAAGGCCGATATAGGGGTAGTTCTTCAGAACCGTCACATGGCTGGCCACCTGGGATGTGTCGATCTCCACGCTGGTCAGGACCTGGCCGATGGAGACGGCCGTGGTGGTGATCTGCTCCGGGAGCCATACCGGGAGCATGGGGATGCCGGGCTCCCCGCTGATGATGATGGCCTTTCGTTTGTCACGGGTCAGCGCTTTGGCAAGGATGCAGCAGAACATGGATTTGCCGCTGCCGGGGCTGCCCCAGACCGTGATTGTTTTGGACATGGAAACCATTCCTCCTTTCTGCCTTTGGTCAGGTCTTGTTTTCTTCCTTGTTTCCGGTTTCTTCTGTAGACTCTTTTTCTTCCGAAGAGGCGGAGCCTTCCCCGGTTTCCCCTGTATCGTCCGATTCCGGATTTTCTGTTTCCCCTTCCCCGGCCAGTTCTTCTGTTTCTTCATCAGAAGGCTCCGGGAAGTAGATCTCCTGCAGGATCACATCCTGCTCTGCCAGAAGTTCCTCCGCCAGTTTTTCATTGTTCCGGGAGATCAGGGCTACATGGGCCACCCCGTCATTTTCCAGGGAAGTGATGACCCGTGCCTGTTCCGGGCTTGCAAGCACCGTGATGGTGGCGGACTGCTGTTTCTCTTCATCCTCCACCGGCTCCTTGGTGTTGTCCACGTTGACGCCTTTGGCATCCGTGACGGAAAGCACCCGGACAAAACGCAGCTCCGGGACTTCCACCGCCGCATCCAGGAAATGGTATACCCGGATGATGTCACCCGGCTGCAGCTTGTCGGACAGGCCGGAAGCCAGCGTTTTCACAGTCAGGGAGATGGCCACCTTCCCGGAGGGGATGCTGTTTAAGGCCACGTCCGAGGATACCGGGACGGTGCTGGTCTTGGAGGTCAGGATATAATCCCCCTGGGATAAGTCTGCCGTGGCATAGAGGCCTTTCACATCCTCAAGGGAGTGGGCGATATTGGGGGGAAGGTTGTAGCTTCCAACCTCTACGGTCTCCGTATTGTCTGCCGAGAGCTGTTCCCCTTTCAGCACGGGTTTTGTGACCCGGATGATCTCTGTCTTGCCGTTGGTCTGCTTCGCAATGGTGGGCAGGGCGACAAAGGCGATCACGGCTGCCAGCAGGATGCTGAGCAGGCCGAAGATAAAGCGGTTATTCAGTTTCATGGTTGATTTCACTCCTGTCGTTTAAAGTGTGGCATCTGTCTGTCAGGGATGGCAGATGCGGTCATTGGATTGCAGTTAAAGTGACGGCCAGGCTCCCGGCCATCAGGAACGGCACAAAGGGAAGGGAAAGCATCCCCTTTTTCCGTCCTGCTGCCAGGGAGATACAGGCCGCAAGGCCGGAGGCAATGAGCAGGACGGCCAGCATACGGGAGGGGCCATAGATAAAGCCCATGATCCCGGCCAGCTTGATATCCCCGCCCCCGATGCCGGCGCCCTCTTTTGAGCCCATTGCGGCAGCCAGTAAGATCAGAAATCCGGCTGCTGCCCCGGCAAGGGAACAGAGGGACCGGTACAGAAGCAGGGAGCCGGACCAGGACGGCCTGGTACGGATCAGGGGCGCCATAAGCGCAAAGGGGAGGAAGAGCAGGAGCGCCCGGTCGGGCACCCGTCTCTTTTTCAGGTCATATGCGGCAAATCCAGCGATGCACGCAGAGGCCAGCAGTTCATAAAGGAAAAGCGGGCTTCTATTCACGGTTGGTATACCAGTCGTCAAACACGCTCTGGTGGATGGTGATGTAGTCATCCAGATTGACCGAGAGCATCCCGTCCGGCGTCCATGCGTCCCATACCTGGGTATATACCACATAGCTTGTGCTGTCCGGGAACCATACGGGTGTGAAATGCACGGTGCGCCCGTAGGTGGAGAACTCGTTGGGCTGGAAGGTGAACCTTGCGCTGCGCCCGCTGGAGACGCGCTGCAGGAGCCGCAGGTAAGTCTTATACTGGAATTCCGGGAATACAGAAAAAACAGTCTGGGGGTTGCTGTGGTGCCCGTCCGGTGAGTTTGTGGACAGTACAGCCCGCACTTCCGTTTTCACGCCATATCCGCTCTTCATGTCCTTGCCGTTAGCTGTTGGTACAATATCGTCCGGCATTAAGGTCATGGTGCCGCTTAAAGAGGCGGAGTAACTGGTATAGTCATACTCCCAGTCGCCCCGGTCTACCCAGTGGCCGTCATCTTCCCCGTGGCTGCACCACTGCCAGTCAGGAACCCAGTAACAGCTCCATACACCCCAGTTTGCGCTGAGCTTCTGCGGATTGGAGGGGAGGGCCGGAACAGAATAGCCGGGATTTACATCTGTTGCCAGGGGATCGGGCGGTATCTTTTCATTCAGGTCCACGATCTTCGCCACGAAGGTATCTTGAGCTGTAAACCCTCTGCTTAACGATACCGTGATCGTGATGGTCTGGGGCGTGCTGGGCGTATGCCATTTCACCCATACCAGCTGGGAATCATTTGCCGGTATGACGATGTTCCGGACCGTGTAGCTCCTGCCCATGATATGGAAGGTGACCGTTGCCGGATTGTCCGGGGTCAGGCGCCCGCCTGTCCGCAGGCGGATGGCAGTGATCACATCCGTATCCACCCGGTATTCCACATCCGGGGCCTCGATCTCCCCGCCCGGTTCTTCGGTCTCCTCGAACCAGACAATGCCGACCCCAAGGGAGCTGATGATATCCCCGTTGGACTGTATCCCGCGTCTGCCTCCGGTCCAGGCAGGAAAGCCTAAGTCGCTGTACTCCAGAAACAGGGCAAGCGGGAGGTTCTGGAAGGCTACCGAGGGCAGCTTACTCCGCAGGGAACCACCGGAAAGCTGGTCATAGAGTGCGGCTTCCGTTGCCGTGAAAGCGTATTTTGTCCCATTGAAGGTCACATAGGCAATGGGCTCCAGCAGGATCTTATACTGTCCTGCCAGCATGTTTTCGTAGCTGACACCTGTGGCATCGGCTACCATCATGCAGGCGTATTCCGAACAGAAATAGCGCTTGATGGCTTCAATGGAAGCGGGCCGGCTGTTGCTGTTGATGATGGCCGGCATGGAATAGGCGGGCTGCAGGCAGTTATAGGGAACGCCGGACTGTAAGGAGAGAGAAGCCCCGTCCCGGTACTGGATCTTGTTCACTTTGCCAAAGTGGAGCATCGTGGAGGACTGGCTGCGGTTGGAGAAATCCACCGGCGTGCTCACGGCGGAGCCGGACTGGGCATCCACCACCGTCACCCGGACGCCATCGTTGCCGGGAGACCAGAAGTTGGTGGAGGTGCCCTGGTTCATGTTCCCGCCGCCGCCGTCAAGGTTGCCCTGCCCGGAAGCGAAAGCCTTTGCAGGACACAGGCAGAGCAGGAGGGCGGCGGCACAGAGGAGGGCATAAAAGCGTTTCAAACAATATCACACTCCAATCTTTTTAAAATGCAGAAAACCTGTCGCTGGTGTGTTTTCTGTGTGCTGGTGCATAAAAGAAAACCGCCTGAATGGCGGTTTTCCGGTTTCCATATTCAGTTGTGTATGTGGCTGCCAGTGACGGGCAGGGGGGACTCTTTCCGGTAATCCCTGTAGGACATATTTGGGGAATCTATCCTGGATGGATTGTCAGTTACCCATGTTCCCAACCATCTTGTTAGGATCTCCGCTGGAATCCACGGTGGTCTGGTTGACCTGTCCGGGGACAACCCATCCAAAAACGGGATCGTATACAGCTCCGTTTTCATTGGTGGTGCCGGCAGGAGGCGTACTGTCCTTTCCCGTATCTGTGGAAGAAGGGGCTGTTTCCGGGGCAGGGTTCACAGGATGGCTCTCACCGGGGTCCGTGATGACGGTCTTGCCCTCCGGGGGCGGAGGCGGCGTTTCCTCCTTTGTTTCTGTGGGAACAAAGTCAACTACAACTTCCTGATCCGATTCCTCTGCCACCTTTGGGTAATCTTCCAGTTTTTCTTCCGTACTGCTCTGGCTGGGAATCCCGCTGTCTGCATGCTCCCAGGAACTCCCCGCAGTATCCGGGGTATCCGTCCATTCCTCCTGGACGGCGTCCGGCGATGGCTCGTCCGGCAGAAAGGCGGTTTTTGTGTCCCGCCCCACAAACCAGCAGACGGCGAGGATGGCGATGCAGGAAATGGAAAGGGCAGTGACAAGAAAGCCTTTGGATTTCAAAAATTTCTTCATGTAGCAGTCATCTCCTTTTTTCCTTTATATATAACCTATACGCTTTTAGGTCAGGGCTTTTCAACAGATGATCAGAAATTTTTACTTTCCGCCCTGCGGTGTCCGATAAAACGCAAGGCCAGAAAACCGGCAAAAGCCGTGATAAGGGTAGTGAGGATGAATTTTTTGGATGTAAACAGTTTCTTCATAAGAGGTAAGCTCCTTTCATAGTTAACTGCTGCCTGTTGTCCGGCAGACTAAAATTTCGTGTTGTGGTAACCGGTCAGCTCCACGGGCCGGGTGATGGCGGGGTAGGAGTGGCCGAACATGTAGACATAGAACTCCACGCTGCAGGTGAAGACGTATTCCACCCGGTCGCCTGTTACATGGAACGCAAGACGGATATCCCTTACCCGGTAGTCATCCGTGGAAAGGGGGATCTTGCTGGCGAGCCCGTCTGTCACCATGTCCTCCAGCATGGCGGTATAGTCCCCGCTGGAATAGAGGGTATTTAAGTATTCGCTGAAGTTGGTCTCCCTCTGGGAACGGTAGGTATCCGCATAGATGCTGGCGCTTAAATTGTTCAGCTCCATCTTTGCGCCATTACGGATGTTGATGCAGGTGATACGGATGGAGGCATACAGCAGCAGGAAGGAGACCAGCATCACGATCCCTACTACAAAAAAACAGGTAAAGATAGAAATATCCCCACGGTCATTCCGGAGGGGATTCCTGCCTGCATTGCCTTTCATACGCTGGCACGGATTCTTCATACGCCACCTCACTTCCAGTAATGCTCACTGACGCCTGCGCCCCTGGAGACAACCGTGATGTTCACCAGGTTGAAGTTCCAGAAGCCTCCCAGTTTTGCCCTGCCCGTGATGGTGATGTAGAAGGGGGTGCCAAGCTGGATGGCCCGGCTCATGCCGGACGGGGTAGGCGACTTATAGGAGGCGTCAATGGAGTAGGAGATGTTCTCGGCCCCTTCGATCTGGGAACAGAGGAAGTGAAAAAGCTGGTCTGTCTCTCCGTTAATGCCTCCTGAGAGCTGGATCTGTTTCACCATCTGGTCTGCACAGTGGTCCAGCTCCTGCTTGGTGGAGATGATGCTGAACAGGTCCAGGATGAATGCCATCAGGAGCACCGCGATAAAGATAAATACCACCGTACTGAAATAGTTTACATCTCCATTCTCGCTTTTCAGTATGGCCGCCGGGTTCCTGCCGGGCCTGCCCTTGTGGGGGGATGCCCTGCCGGCTGTTTTGGACATTGTGCTGGGAATTGTTTCCAACAATAGTAAAACCACCGCCTTTCTGACGAAAACAGCCGTCTCCCGGAATGGAAAACGGCTGCTTTACATATTTTTGACTGTACCAAGTATAGCATGGATGCCTTTACGGGGAAAGAGCAGAACCGTGCCAATGTTGTGCCGATGATGTGCCAATTTGAAGATGCTAATGATTGTTGCCGCTGTTGTCAGCAGGAAAGCAAATTGTAATTTTCTTATTTTTATGGTAAGATGGGAAATAAGAAAGACTGTGTTGCAAATAGGATAGACAAAAATGGAAACAATAGGATAGAGGTGTCTGCATAGAATGGATCAGGAAGTAAAAACTATATCATCTGATGCTGAAAAGAGGCCGGAACAGGTGGCAAAATATACCGCAAAGGACAGCGTGTTCACTTCACTCTTCCGGGAGCCGAAATATCTTCTGCAGCTATATCAGGCGCTGCATCCGGAAGACCATGAGGCAACGGAAGACAGCATCAAAAATGTGACGATCACAAATGTACTGCTGGACCAGTATTATAATGATGTGGGTTTTCAGATTGGGGAAAAGATCGTCATTCTGGTAGAGCAGCAATCGAGCTGGAGCATCAATATCGTGGTACGCTGTCTGTTATATCTTGCCCAGACTTATCAGGAGTATTTTGAGAGCACAAAACAGAATGTATATGGGAGCAAAAAACTGGAGCTTCCAAAGCCGGAGATGTACGTCATATTCACTGGAAGTAGGAAGACGAAGCCGGAATATCTGTATCTGTCAAAAGAGTTTTTTGACGGGGATGACAGTGTGCTTGATGTTAAGGTCAAAATGATCTATGATGGAAAAGAGGGAGATATCATAAATCAGTATGTGACCTTTACAAAGATATATAATGAACAGGTGAAGCTGCATGGAAGGACCAGAGAAGCGGTTCTGGAAACGATTCGTATCTGCAAGGATCAGAATGTACTGAGCGAGTATCTGTCAGGGCGTGAAAAGGAGGTTGTGGATATTATGATGACATTGTTTAATGAGGAATATATTTTAAAGACTTATGTGGAAAGTAGGGAAAAGGAAGCATCTGAGAAAACAAAAATTGGAACAGCACAGAAATTGTACAAAAAAGGAAATTCCATAGAGGATATTGCAGATACTCTTGATGTTTCTGTGAAAGAAGTGGAGCAATGGATTGGACTTGTTGGTGTCTAAAATATTATGCAGACTTTGAAGAAAAGCTGATAAAGTAAAAATATTTAAGGGTTAAATGTGGAACTTCTAAATTTTATGGATTGTTCCACATTTTTGTTGAATAGGACAAAAAGTTAAATTATCAATATGAACAATCAAATGACTAAAAGACAGCATTATGTACCTCAATTTTATTTGAACAATTACAAAGATATATAATGAACAGGTGAAACTGCATGGAAGGACCAGAGAAGCGGTTCTGGAAACGATTCGTATCTGCAAGGATCAGAATGTACTGAGCGAGTATCTGTCAGGGCGTGAAAAGGAGGTTGTGGATATTATGATGACATTGTTTAATGAGGAATATATTTTAAAGACTTATGTGGAAAGTAGGGAAAAGGAAGCATTCGAAAAAGCCAAAATAGGAACAGCTCAAAGACTGCATGAAATGGGGATTTCTCTACAGGATATTGCAAAGGCATGTCAGGTCACTGTAGAGACCGTAGAACAGTGGCTTGGATTTGCCAAGGTTTAACAGAATTGTGACTATTTGATTATAAAAATCTGAAACCGCCTATAAAATGTGGTTTTGGATTTTTTGACTTTTAATATGATAGTTTTTGTCAGAGAGTGATTAACCACAAATTATATTATTGGTATAATGACAAATTCGTGAATTGGTGTTATAGTAATTACAGTTAAGAAAAAAGCGGACCGAATGAGTCCAGAAAGGAAAAGATCATGGCAACAGTTAATTTCGCTGCGAAGGCTTTCGCATATTATCTGCATAGCGAACATTATGAGGCACTGTTCAGTAAAGAAAAAGAACAGAGTCTGGTTAAGATGCGCTCATGTAAGGTAAGGAAAAGGCGAAAAACTGTGTGATACCTGGACGGCAGATTTTGTACGGATGCCTGACAGGAATAGAACATGGATTTATGTACCGCTTATCTTGTATGAGAAAATCTTTACAAGATTGGCGGTATTTTTTATGCTCCATTAGCTCAGATGGGAGAGCACTCGACTTTTAATCGAGTGGCCATGGGTCCGAGGTCTACACTTCGTTCCGGTCCGTGCTGGACGTGGTCCACTGGACCACAGCACCCCATATGGAGTATGACCGCCTGGGTATTGAATTTTGATAACAGGAGGTGAAAGACATGGTGAATCTGCCAACCATAGATATGACAGGAACAGGACAGAATATCAACAGACTGCGGAAGCAGGCAGGATTGTCCGTAAAGGATTTGCAGGATATTTTTGGTTTTGCCACACCGCAGGCCATATACAAGTGGCAGCAGGGCGTAGCTCTGCCAACCATAGATAATCTGGTAGTGTTAGCTGCAGTTCTTCAGGTACGCCTGGATGATATTCTGGTCATAGATGCAGCGACTCAGATGCAGATTGGCGCATGAATAGAAAAGAAAAAGAATGATTGATTAGCAGGCTGAAAATGCCTGCAGTAAGGTCCCCTGGTCTAAAGGTCAGGACACCGGCCTTTCAAGCCGGAGGTATTGGGTTCAAGTCCCATGGGGATCATTATGGCTCCTTAGTCTAAAGGTCAGGACGCCGGCCTCTCAAGCCGGAGATGATGGGTTCGAGTCCCGCAGGAGCTACTGTGGCTATAGGACAATTGTAGTCCGGCAGATTGTGGCTCTGCTTATGGGGGTTCGATTCCCCCTGGTCACCCCATGGATGGGTATGCCTAGTGGCGAGGGCAGCGGACTGTAAATCCGTCACAAAGAAACACCGCAGGTTCGAGTCCTGCCCCATCCACTTTCCGTTTGCGTGTCCGAGAGGTCTATGGTGCCTCTCCGTTCCACTTCGGTCGTCGCAAAGCGGATGTCCCCCGGATAGCCGCCGAAAAGCCCCTACCCAAACATAAGAAAAGCAGGAAGTCCATTTTGGGATTTCCTGCTTGGTGGTGCTACTGTGAAAGTAGTAGTTATTTAGTTATTGTTTTCTCACGAATTAAGACGGTATAAAAAGTTCATCAACAGTAACACACAATTCTTTTGCAAGGCTAAACGCTAATGCTAATGTAGGGTCATACTTGTTGTTTTCGATTGCATTTACAGTCTGTCTGGAAACACCGCATTTTCTCACTAATTCCTCTTGAGATAGCCCTAACTCTTTTCGTCTGTTTCTGATGGTATTTTCCATATCAACCACCATGCCTTTTTTTATAAAACATAAGGGCTACAAAATAAACAATGGCGGCAACCTCCAGTTGAATAAAAGGGTTTTGTGACATGGGCTGTGCTCTTACAAAATTTTCAATAACGTCTAAAATGTTTGCGCCCACCATTGCAAGCAAAGTAAAAGAACTTGCTTTCCATACAATAACTTGATTGCGTTCATCGCCCGGTTTTAAGAGTGATACCAACATGAATATATCCAATGAGGTAAACACAAATAAAACAATTCCTAAAAAAATTCCTGCACCTACTGGCATAATACCTTACTCCTTTCAATATTAAATCGGCTTTGAAATGTCAAATACTTTTGACATTTTTATAATATCAAGTCAGAGAAGAAATGTCAAGAGTTTTTGACATTTTAATTTGATAAGAGTAGATGCAATGCCCGTTATCCTTGTAAAATTCCCCCCGTTCCCGTCTGCGTCGCCCTCACGGGCTGTATGGGCGGTTTGGGCGGTGGGTGGCGTGTTATCCTGTGCCTCCGTTTGCCAGGGCTTAGCAGCATGGCGGTCATCCGATAAAAACCGGAATTCGATTGAATGGCTCATAGCAGCTGTTTGCAATATCAAAAAGAGAACCTTGCTGGTTTTCAGATATGGAAGCTGAAAATCGGCAAGGTTTTTTATACTCATCTGCTTTTTCTGATTTTCTCATGGGGTGTCACTGACTGTCTGTGGGGTAAGCTATGGAGAGGAACAATTTGTTTTTTAAAACAAAATTGTCCTTCTCTAACAGATTCGTACCCGTTCCTTTATACCTGCATTTTGTCAATTAAAGCAAAGATGACCTCCTGCTGGTCTTTATTTAGCCTTGCCCAGCGTTCCAGCAGTTTTCTTTGATCTTCTGTCAGGGAAACCAGTGCATCTCCTTCAGATAATAATTGAGAGAGTGTGATTCCAAAAGCCAGACAGATTTTCTTTAAAGAAGGAATGGTTGGGACCATATTTTTCCGATACCAGGAGGAGATGGTGGATTGGGGAAGGCCGGAATGCTCCGCAAGCTGATATTCTGTCCATCCTCTTTCCTGTCTGTATGCAGTTATGGTCGCAAGAATATCTTCCAAATGAATTCACTCCTTTGCTTTTATATATCGTAAATTATACTTTGATAAATCGTTGCAATTTAATCATTTGAATCATATAATTTTAACGATTATTACAATTAAAGAGGGTGGTTATACTATTTCATATGATCAATCAGGGAAAAAATAAGTGCCTGCTGCTCGCTGCTCAATCCTGCCCAACGTTTCAGCAGCTCCTGTTGGGATTCTGTCAGCAGAACAGGCTCATCACCATAGGAAAACAGCTGGGAAAGTGTAATGTCAAATGCGGTACAGATTTTTTCCAGGGAAGGTATGGTTGGAACCACATTTTTACAGTACCAGGAGGATATCGTAGTCTGGGGCAGACCGGAACGCTCTGCAAGCTGGTATTCTGTCCAGCCTCTTTCTTCCCTGTATGCTGTTATAGTAGAAAGCACAGTTTTCATTATATCCGCCTCATTACTTTTGTATTTCGTAAATTATACTTTGATAAATCGTTGTATTTTAATCATTTATATCGTATAATTTATACGATAAATACAACTATATAGAAATGTGGCAATCGCAGTGATTTGACTGCCAGTTTATAAAAAGCAAGAGGGGGTTATATGTATGCTGAAAAAGAAAACCATGGGGATTTTAGCCTGTTTGACAGTGATCTGTACAGCAACAGCAGGAGTATTGATATACAGGAACCCAAATAAAAAAAGCACACTTGAAGAGGACATTTTAAAAGTAGAAGATGCATTAGGCGACCAGTATAAAAAGCAGTCGGTAACTACGCTTGCCGCCACACTTACATATGGGGATGAGGATGCTGACACTAAAATTTATTATCATATATTAAAAACTGATTATTATGAACAAGATGCTTCTGAAATAACAGGACTCAATACAGTTGCTTTTGGTGTTTTATTTCCGGTGCAATTTATGGACAGCTGTGAAGAAATGAAAATCCAGGAATGGCCGGCGGCGCTCTATAAAAAAGGGGAACTGGCGTATCTTTGTTGGACTTATTCCCCCGAAGTCAGTTATGTTTTGGAATATGAGCCTGCGGAAATTCAGGATTCAGAGATTATCAAAATGGCGGAAAGTGCAAAGGAGAGGGATTAGCAGGGAGTATCTGTAATGATATAAAATCAGAAGCATATGGAGCTGCAACAATCAGAGTTCCAGCTCCATATGTTTTATACTATGTCTATGGATATATCACAGATTCTGCCGGATGATCCGGGTAATGATCCCCACAGCCACGCCCCGTTCTTCATCAATCCGGGTGACGGCAAAGCTCACATCATCCTTCTTGCCGGGAGTCCGGTAGTCGTAGCAGGAGTGGGCCACAGCGTTCACTCCGTTAGACAGGCGGATATAGACCACGCCCTTATGTACATCCGTGACCTTGCCGGCATACTTGCTCTGGATGCGGCATTTTTTCAGGTTGTCATGGCTGGTGTTTTGGGACACGCTCTTGATGTCCGCTTTGATACCCATATCTTCCAGGCTGTCACGGCGCACGTTCAGGATGCGTACAAGCACCTGGTCTCCCACGGAAAAGCGTTCGTGGGCATCCCCGATCCATTCCCAGGCCAGGTCACGGGCCATGATGGAACATTCCACACCGAACACCTCTACCCGGATGACCTTCTCTGCCACGGCGATCACACGGGCTTGGGCAATGCGGCCTTCGTAAATGCGGTACATGCCTGCTGCATCTGTATCCAGATAGAAGGTCTGCCGTTTCCGGAGCATGGCTTCCTTCCGGCTGGCGACCACGCTGCGGGTTTTGGAATCAATCCCTTTTACGATGAAGTCAATCTCTGCGCTCAGCATATTGCCGAGGATCTTGTTCTGGCGCAGCATGAACTCCGCATATTCCTGTCCGGAAGGGCTGCGGCCCACGTTGATCATCATCTCTTTTAAGGGGATCACAATCCGGAAGCCTTTATAGTCTACAATGGTGATGGTCTTTCCATTGTCCGTCTGTTCGATCCCGCCAAGCTGCCCGGTAAGGATGCGCCGGGTACGGTAAGCATTGTGGATCTCATGCCAGATGGCATCGTCACGGGATTCTTCCGTTTCCACTTCCCCACGTACCTCCAGTGTCAGTACAGGGGCATCTTCTTTTCTGCCTCTGGCAGCGGTACGGCGGGAAGAGGATGCAGCAGGGGGAGACGCGGTTCCGGCTGTGTCTTCAGCGGAGGGTAAAGGCGTATCTTCCGGCCCGGTTCCAGCGGGTTCCGTTTCTTCCTGCGGAATGGTGCCATCCGTCTCATCCGCCAGCCCGTTTTTATAGACAGCAGCAGACAGGGGATCGGGCACGTTGTCAGGTACAGCTTCCATGCTCTCCGGCATCTCTGCTTCTGGCCGCTGCGTTTCCCCGTCAGTTTCTGTAGAGGGTTCTTCTTTTTTCCTGCGGGTGGTGCGTCTGGTCTTTGCAGCGGCACTGTTTGGTTCAGGAGGGGCTGCCGATTCCGGCTGTGCTTCACCGGGGGTATCGCTTTCTTCAGAGGCACCATGCACAGTGCCGGCGCCATCGGGATTTTCCGGTGTTTCCCCGAAGATCTCTTCCTCTGTCAGTTCCGGGAGCTCCCCATCTGTCCTGTCCGGGTCGGCAGCCGGTTCCTGGTCCATGCTGCCAAGCAGTTCATTTAAGTCCATGCCGTCCCCGTCAGTTTCAGGAGGAGTGCCGCCTCCCTCTCCGTGGAAAGCCCCGGCTTCTGTGTCCGTTCCGTCCAAAGAATTGTTTTCTTCCATAGAAGGGTTTTCCAGTTCCATAAGTTCTTTTTTTCTTGCCATGTGTTTACCTCCATAGTGTTGTTATTCTATTTCACAGTCTCCAAAACGGACCGTTCCATAGCAGTTTCGTTTCAGGACATGATGGAATCTTTGTCCGCAGATACGATCCCGGCGGGCGTGCCGGAAGGGGCAGATTTTTTTGACCCGGATGCCGGAGGGGAAGGCGCTTTCTGCTGTGCGTCAGAGGCTGGTGCTTTCACCGTTCCTTTTGCTGCAGGCTTTGCCCCTGTTTTTGTGGCAGGCTTTACGGCTGCTTTTGATGTCTGCTTTGCATCCGTCTTTTGTGGTGCCGGCTTTACCGCTGGTTCCGGTGTGGCAGCAGCTTCCATCTCCAGGCGCCTCCACTCCGGGATGTGGGCGGATGCCTTGCAGGAGCGCAGCAGGGGATATTCCGGATGTTTGGAATAATCCATCTTGTCCACCTTCAGGGTCTTCTTGCCACGGATGATGACCAGCGCCTCGTCAATGGGCAGGCGCAGCACTTCATCCGGCGTAAGCACGGGGCGTTTCCCCACGCCGCTGGTCTCCCGGTATTCCGGCGTATAGTTTGAGATCCGCCAGGTGCCTAACTGTTTGGACTTGCTGGAGACCGCCACGCTTGCGAGGCCGGTACGGGAGGAGACAAATTCCGCCGTCAGGGGATCGGTACACCCTAAAAAGAGCTGGACGTCACAATTCCCTAAGATCTCCTGCCACAGGTTTAAGGGATACCGGTTCTGCAGCCCGGCAAGGTTCTGGAACACGCAGGACATGGAGATGTTCCGGGACCGGATCACACTCAGGCGCCGGGAAAGGTCCGGTATGGTGCCGCAGGCGGTCAGTTCCTCCCCTAAGACATGGACGGGCACGGGGAGCCGGCCGCCCTCGCAGTTCTTGTCCGCATACCGCACCAGCTTGATGAACACAAAGGACAGGAACAGGGAGGCCAGGAAGTCAAAGGTGCTGTCCTGGTCGCTGGTCACAAGGAAGTAGGCGCAGGGCTTCTGGCCCAGTAATTCCAGGTCGATCTCATCCCGCGCAGTGATCTTCTTGATCAGTTCAGCCTGGAATACCTGCAGGCGGCTCCCCAGGCCGATGATGACGCCGCTGCGCACGGAATCGGATGCCTGCTTGAACAGGCTGTAAGGTGCCTTGGCCGGATGGTTGATGGGCAGCACTTCAAACAGGCTGTTCAGTGCAGTCTCCGAATTTAAAGTGATGAGCTGGTACACCTGGCCCATGTTCCGGTTCTCCGGGGGATAGCCCTTGTCCACATACAGCACCAGAGCTTTTAACAGGTTCATTTCAGCGGAATCCCAGAAATGGTCTCCCTTGCCGCCGCCCGTGGTGTTTTTGATGATGACGTCCACAAAAAGCTGTGCCATCAGTTCCTGGCCTTCCACTTCACAAAGGCAGTTCCAGGAATCCGAGTTCTCCGGATTGACCAGATTGAACACACGGACCGTGTAGCCCTTGTCACGCAGGTACTCGCTGGACTTTTCGTACAGTTCCGATTTCGGGTCGCAGATGACCAGGGATTCCCCGCGGGATACCCCCTGTAAAATACGGTTCATGCAGAAGGAGCGTGTCTTCATGGAGCCGCTGGCGCCGTAGACTGCCAGGTTGCTGTTGAGCCGTGTCTTCTCCGGCACGCAGACTGCCTTCCGCTCCAGCATGCCCAGGACGATCCCCTGATACCGGCGCAGGTCGGCCACCAGTTCCAGGACGCCGGACATCTCCTTACGGCTCATCCAGCCGGACGTGCCGTAAGTGCCTTTGGCGGAATAGGTGAAGTTCCGGTCCCCGTCATATTCCCCGGTGTCGCTGTACCCGATCCGCATGACGAAAAGGAGCAGCACCGCCAAAAGCCCGATACAGATAAAAATGCCGTAGATCCCGTATGGCGGGCGGACTGCTGCGTGCAGACAGACGGAGAAGGAAGGAGTGGGAGGCAGGGGAGAAGTGCCATCCCCAGGGTAGCCGCCCCCCTGTTTCCAGAGGGCGTAGTTGCCGATGAACTGCCCCAGGTAGCCGCCTGCATACAGGACGGCAAGGATAGCGATGGGGGCAGTGACCAGCCCTTTCAGTATTTTTTTCTTGTCTATGGGAAAAACCTCCTTTCAAATTTTATAACTTCTCGGAATCTTCAGCCCTTATTTCATGGTGCTTTCAGAACCTATTTTTCAAAAATCACCCACTTTTTTCTCTAAAACACTTGACAAACCAGTCAAAAAATGCGGCGCTTCGCGCCCCT
>NZ_JANJZD010000045.1 GCF_024623325.1 Acetatifactor muris | reverse complement strand
GCCCGTCAACCTTGCGCCTTGCATTATCTGAGTTTATGCTTCTTTTAAATTCAGTGACAGCATTAACACCGCCGTTTATGTATTTTGTAACAGTATTTGTGACTGTTGCCAGACAGACGCCGTTGGATTTAGCACTCTGCTCATGGGTAAGAACTTTTCCATGCGACTCGTCCAGGTCAAGGATTATCTGGCATCTGCAGCGTATTTGAAAATGTCAATATTAAATGCGACACTTTTTTAAATTTTTTTCACCCGATTTTCTTAAGCTCTTCCTCGAAAAGTTCCCCGGCAGAATGATAACCATGTATACGACGGGGATAGTTATTTATCCAGTTTTCCATTTCCTCTACCTCTGCGTCCGTCATGCCGTCAAAATTTGTCCCCTTTGGTACTTTGCGCCGTACCATTTTATTAGTAACCTCATTTGTGCCTCGCTCCCAGCTGCTATACGGGTGACAGTAATATAGCTGCGTCCGTTTCCCCTCTCCCAGTATAGAGCGTTCCAGCTCTTCACAATATGCAAACTCGCTGCCATTGTCTACGGTTATGCTTTTAAAGACTTGTTTAAACATAGCTCCCCATTTTCTTTCCAATGCGTCTAAAGCATCTACTACCGCCTCTGCTGTCTTGTCCGGCAGCTTAAATATGATCTCGTCCCGCGTCTTTCTTTCCGTCAGTACCAGCAGGGTATTTTTAGATTTTCCCCGCTGTCCTATTACGCTATCCATTTCCCAGTGTCCGAACTCTTCCCGCCTGTCTACCTCTTCCGGGCGCTTTTCTATGCTTGTGCCTGCCGCCGCCCTCGCCTGCTGCCTCTTTACTTTCTTATAGTCCCTCTTCTTATTTGCCTTTACTGGTAAATCCTTATTTGTAAGCTGTAGAAAGATACCTTTATCAATATAGCTGTAAAGCGTCGTTACGCAGATCGTTACGGAAAATTCCCCCTCTTTTCCCTGTGCCTTAAGCTCCCCCAGAACGGCAGCCGGGCTATATCCCTCATTTACTATTTTATCCTCTATATAATTTGCTAACTTAATATCGTTGCCGATCTTAAGCACGCCGCCCTTGCTTTTCAGATTCTCCCTGTACTTATCGTCTGCAATATCCGGGCTGTATCGTTCTTCCTGCGTGAGATCGGAATTAAGCGCCGTATAAACTCCCCGCTTTATTTCCCGGTATATTGTGCTGCGGTGTACATGCAGCATGTCTGCGATCTCTTTTTTACCATGCCCCGCCTTTAGTAATGCCTCTAATTTTATCCGATCTGCCTTTGTCAGATGCTTACCCATTTCCCTTACCTCTCTTTTGTCCCATATACGACGAAAAGCCGCAAACTCTTTTACAAGTCTGCGGCTCGCTATTTTTGCCTCATTTACAGCATTTCTTACAAGCTGTATACTTCTTTTTTGCTTGGCTTAGTGGTATGCTCTTTGGGTTTTTCATTCCAGAACATGTAGGCTTACTATGGTACTTTTTGCTGCTACGGTCTATATATACGATTGTCTCGCCCGCTGGCTGCGCTGCGCGGCTTTTCTTCTCTTCTATGAGAACGTCAAGCTCTATATTACAGCCAAACGTTTGTACCCCACCCCCGGAAATTTCCAGTATTTCTGCGGTGTATCGGGCTTGCGGGTATTTCCGCGCTAAGTCCTTTGCCAGCTCTGCTGATAGATTCCCCAGTACCTTATTGCCCCACTTGATGCACGCGGCAGGCTCTCCATTGTATGTATATTTTTCTACCGTTATATCCTCGTCGCCTGTCATGGTTCTTAATATGTCCTGGCGGTTCTCCCCGTCCTCGTTATCAAAAGTCACGCCTACCAATTTCGTGCGTATAGTTTCCGCAATCCTGCTGCCAGATGCAGCGGCAGGCGTTCCCGTTTTCCCCGGCTCTTCCTGCTGCCCGGCTGCCTCTTTCTCTGGCTTGCGTGCCAGCAGAAAACATACGGCAGCAATCACTATGCAACCGACACCGCCCGTAATATTCCCGGACGGCAGCGCCACAATTCCGCTTACTGCAAATAATGCAGCCACAACATATAAAATAATTTGTTTCTTTGCCATAAAATAAGCCCTCTCTTTCGCCTTTTACTTTAATTCTAATATTTCATCAGCAGAGGCGTTAAGCTCCCTGCATATTTTTATAAACATTTCCAATGTAGGCGCGTGCGCCCCATTTTCCCAGCGGCTTATATCCTTTTGGTGGACTTGCAGGCGTTCCGCAAGTTCTTTTTGTGAAACGCCCGCCGCTTTTCTCGCTTTTCTTATATTATTTCCGATCATGCGTTACCTCTTTTCTCTTTAGCTCTCATTATAAGGGCTATGCAGAGTTTCACCGTTCCTACGGCTACCAAAAAAATACCTAATTTCAAAATCATGCTCTTTACTCGGCTTTGGGTTTATGATATATTTTTTATAGGCGGCGGGCTTTCGCCCGCCTATAGGTCTAACCTATGTACTTGTCGATAATGATAAGTATTATGCCTATGATTAAGTCTATCAGTGCATTGACCGTCAAATCTTGCCACTTGATAGGCTTTTTCTTTTGTTTCTTCTTACCCATTTCCTGCCGTTTCTCCTTTCCAGTGCTTTACACTTATTTTTCTTTTCTCCTTTCTATGCTTTAATTATATACCAACTTTGGTATATTGTCAATCAGATTTCAAGAAAATTATGGTAAAAAAATAAAGGGTATGCCGCCCATGAACGACATACCCCAGCAGATACATTATAATCTTGTGCAATAGTCCAGCGATACCCAGCCGTCCTTATTCTCTTCATACGCTTTCAGCAGCCCCCAGCCTGCGGCGCTGCCCTCTCCGGCTTTTACCTCTACAATGGTAAATACTCCCACACCTGTATACTTCCCCGTCTTTTCAAAATCCGTGCCTGCGCCCGTCCTTATTCTAAGATCGGTTATATCTACCTTTACTTTAAAGGGAACCTGTGCCGCCTCTGTCTTTCCCTGCTCTGTGTTCCCGCCTGCCCCGGCTCCTGCGTACCTGTCGTAATACTCCTGCCCGTATGCTGCCCGGCGCTGCTTTACTGCCTCGCTCTGATCTGCGGGCTTTTCGTACCCGGTCAGCACTGCATCAGAGGCAGCCCGTACCGACGTTGCAGCCATAAGCGCGGAAATAACGCCCTTGTAGCCCTGTAATTCCTGCCACAAAAAGGCAAGCTGCATATTTAAGCCGCCGATCGACGCGCCCGCCGCTTTCGCGTAATCATACAGCGCCTGCTTGCGGCTATAATACGTCCACTGCGCAAGCCCGTAGCCCGCGCTGTCCCTCACAAAATTTGTGTAGCTGCCGCTGTCTACAGCTGCCGTATATTCTGCGTCCGTCATTTCCAGCCGCGTATTAAAGGAATTTTGCAGATTGTCTGCTTTAAGCCCGCTTTCTGCAAAAAGGTTTCCCATAAGCCCGGCTGCTGCATAGGCATTTAATCCTTTGCCTGTCAGAAAAGCCCAGATCACGCTTTCCGCGCCGCCTGCTGCCGTCTGCTGCTCATTGCCTGCAAAAGCGCTGTATACCGCCTTTCCGTTCCAGTCATACACATTATAGCCAGCAATGCAGGCTTTCTTTGCATTTTCCAGACTTTCAAAAGCTCCCAGCTGCCCGGCTGCATCTTCCCAGCGCTTACGCACCCTGTAAAGTTTCTTTTCCGCGCTCCCGGCAGATGCAGCGCCGCCGCTTATCAGCCTTTTAAACTCGTCCCATGTATGCACCGTTGTATTATATACATACGGGTTAGGGCAGATTTTCCCGGTAACGTCGTAATGCCTTATGACATGATCGGCAGGCACGCCGTACTTATCCATTAAGTACCTTGTCAGCTCTGCCGCCGCCTCTACCGTCGCGTCCTCAAAATACCAGTCCTTATCTGTCGCGCCCTGGCTGGCGGTGTTCCTCTTCTTTACGCACAGCTCAATACCTATACTGTTTGCGTTCCGGCACTCCCCATGCTTATAACTCTTTGCGCCGCAGTGCCACGCTATGTTAGCATCTTCCACGCACTGCCAGATTTCCCCGTTGTGATCTACAAAATAATGTGCGGACGCATTTCTATTGCCGCCTGCAAAATATTTGCAGTTTGCCTGCGCCCCACTCAAACCGCCCACGTAATGAATCACAATGTACTTGATACGGGAAACGCTGCCCGGATTGAAATTGTACCCGCTTATCAGCCTGTTAATGTTCCTCATGCCTTTTACTTCCTTTCTGCAATGAAATAAGCGCCTACGGTTTCCCGTAAGCGCCCTTTGCCGCTTTTCCTGTCTGGTCTGTTATTCTTATCTTTCCTGCTGCTTATGCCCCTCTACGCTGCCCGTGGTGCTGTTTCCGTCCAGTTCGTCCGTGTCCGGCAGCTCGTCCGTATACTTGGAAAGAAAGCCCCGCACACTCGCCCATACTCTTTTTACAGGCAGCCCACATAATGCCATATTCTTAAAAATGCTGGTGATCTCATAGGCTATGTAAAGCAGGCTGAAAAACTCCGCTACGCCTACTGTCTTAAGCCCCAGATAGCCCCGCGCTGTTTCCGGGATAAACCCGATCAGATTGATCTTGATAAGCATGTCGATTGCCAGCATGAATACAAGGGAAATCAGCATTGCCACTTTCCGTATTGCGCCGTCAATCCCTGCGCAGCTGTTGAACTTCTTTTCTTTTACTGCCCGCAGTACCCCGAAAACAGTATCAAATACAATCGCCAGTATTACCAGCTCGATCACCTTATTGTGTGCCGCTGCGTCGATAAACTCCATTATTTTCATTTCCATAAATCCTGCCTTTCTGCTTTCTGCAAATTTAATGCCCGCTCTTTCAGTTCCGCACCGTCGTACCCTGCTACGCTCTCCCAGTTTTCCAGAGTGGCGGTTAATTCAGCAATAAGCCTGCTCTGCTTTTCAATAGTTTCCTGCTGCTCATGCAGCACTTGTAGCAAAATTTTACTCATGTACTCACTCCTGCGCCTGCTGGCTTTGCCGCCTGCGCCCGTTCCTGCGCATCAGCCGCCATTTTTATTATTTTCTTTCGTAAATGCAGGCTGTCGGCGTGTCCTGCGTGTCCCGTCCAGCTTGCAATACTCTTTTGTAGATTTTCCCTTGTGATCTCGCCCCTTTCATACTTCTTGATTGTCCGCTTGATACGTTTAATGCTGTCTGGTCTTACTTTCCTGTGTGTCGCCCTGTGCTTATAGCCCACAAAATCTATGCCATTCTTTGCGCATAAAATGACGGTCTTTGGGTTCAGCTCTAAAATAAGCTCTTCTCTTAAGAATCTTTCAATATCAGCCAGCCAGCGCCGCAGCTCTTCCTTGTCCGGGCTTAATATAATAAAGTCGTCCATGTACCTTTCGTATTTTTCCGCGCCCAGTGTGTGCTTGATGTACTTATCCAGCTTATCCAGATAAATGTTGGCGAATAGTTGGCTTGTAAGATTTCCTACGGGTATGCCCGTACCGTCCGGCATCTGCCCGTTATGCTCTATGATCTTGTCGATCAGTGCCAGCGCCTTTGCGTCCTTTATTACTTTCCGTATCTCTGCCTTAAGCACATCATGGTTAATGCTCTGGAAATAGTGGTGTATGTCCGCTTTGATCGCATACATCGGCGTGTCCGGGTGGAATCGCTGCCACTCATAAAGCCAACTTTTCAGCGTGTCAGACGCGGCGTGCATACCCTTATTTTTCCTGCAGGCGTAAGAATGGAAAATAAAACGCTTTTCAAAAATCGGTTCCAGCACGTTGTTAATGGCGTGCTGTACTACCCTGTCATAAAACGGCAGCGCCATAATCTGCCGTTCTTTCGGTTCATATACCTTAAAATATCGGTACTCGCTCGGCTCATAGGAAAGCCCCAGAATTTCATTTCGTACCCGCTCTAATTTTTCCTCTTTGTCTTTGGTAAATATTAAAACGTCCCTGCGGTATCGCTTGCACTTCCGGGCTTTATTGTATGCTTTCTGCACACTCCCGTAGTCAGCTATAGCCTCTACAAGCGTAAGCCGCCTGCCATTTTTATCTGTGATATGCCCTATTCGTTTCATGTAAAAAGCTCCTGCCTTTCGCCTTAAGCTACTAACCAACAGCCCTGCTTTTTCTCTTTGCCTTACGGCGGGACAGCCCCTCTGATTCTGGAATATTAAGCACTCTTAATATTCAAACCCTTGCTAGTGTTCCTTAGATACGCTAAGCCTGTAATGCTTTCACCAAATCACACGCCCCGCGCACGCCGATGTTCGTGTTCACGTTCCACGGGTAATTGTTGCAATTCACGGCACGCGCGCCCGCGTGAACGCCATTGTTCCAGTTACCGCCCGCGATCAGCGCCGCCAGAGGGCTGTAATAAGCGGCTGCCCCATATAAAAAGCTACTTTGCAGCCTTTACCTCTTCTATGATCTCGCCCAGCATAACGCCCAGTTCTGTAAGTTTCCTGCCGCACTCCCCGTAATGCTGCTTATTCATTGCGCTGTATTTCAGATCATTTGCCAGCCGCAGCAGCTCCTTACTCTGCTGCAATGCCACATCTGCCGCGTACAAGTGGCTTTTCGTCGCCGTTTTCTGCCACTTTATAACGTCTTGCAGCATTTCCAGCACGGCGTTTCTGGTTGCCGTCTGCAAGCTGAATTTTTCATATTTGGGGTACTTACTTAGCAGGGGATATATGTATAGCAGAAAATCATATATTTTCTGGTGTAGTATGTCGCCTTTATCTCTTATTGACATTTTTATCCGTCCCCCTGTAGCGGCTGGGCTTTCGCCCGCCTCTACATAGAATCACACGCCCCGCGCACGCCGATGTGCGCGGGCACGCTCCACGGGTAATGGCGGCAATCCACGGCACGCGCGCCCGCGTGAACGCCATCGTTCCAGTCACCGCCCGCGATCAGCGCCGCCAGAGAATACGCGTAATACTGGTAAATGTTGCCTACGTCGTACTTTGTGGCATTATCCCTTAAAGGGCTTTTCTTATCCCAGCCCCACGCCGCCGTAGGGTGGTATTCTGCATTTGTGGCGTGTTCTGCCCGTGTAATCAGATCATTAAGCCATTCCCAGACACGCCCCACGGCATCAACGCAGCCCACGGCAGAAACGGCATTTACCACGCTGCCCGTAGTCCCCCTGCCCGTGTTCGTCGTCGCCGTCCATGCGTTTGTGTTTGCCCCGTCAAGCCCCTGCGGGCTGCCGAAAGCATAGGCGCAAAATTCGCTGTAGTCCGGCATACGCTTTCCGCTTTTCATCAGCCTTTCTGTGAATGTGTACCAGTTCATGCCCTCCGTGCCTGTCATTGGCGCGCAATTATATTCCGACTTCAAGCCCTGTGCGCCGTCGTCAGAATTAAGGTAAATATCTACCCATGTGCCGCCGCCCAGATATACCATACCCTCCGGGCTACATTTCGGGCGGTGTCCCAGCGTCCATACGCTGCGCGGCACAATCCCGTTGCTTACTGCGCTTTCCCAGCCCGTACCGAAAATAGCGCCGCTGCTGTTCACAGGCTGCATATTATCATTGATCTTGCGGCAACGCCCATAATGAAAGCCGCCGATCTTGCGGCTGTTGCTGGCGTTCCACCCGCTCGGATATGTAGAGTTAAGGGAAATAATATACTGCTCGTCCTGTGCGTCCTGCCTGCTGTCGCAGATATAAACATAATAGTCACTGCCTACAGCAAAAGCCGCGCCTATATCCAGATTAGAGGCATTAAGTACCGTGTTTCCCGTCTTAAAGATACCAGCGCCGCCCACGGCAATTACGCAGCCCTCTATTACTGTGATCTCATTTGCCCCGCTTGCATATAAATACTGGCTCGTCGGCGCTACAATGTCGCTGATCGTCGCCAGCTTGTTTACATTCAAAAGCGCCCGGCGGTCTGTCTTTGTCACATCATCAACAAATATCCTACTCATACTGTTTTAACACTCCTTTCAGTGCTGTAATATCGTCTGCTGTCATTCCTGCCACTGCTGCCGCCTTTTCCAGCCCTATAGCCGTATTTTCTGCGGTAATTCCCTTTGACAGTGTTAATACCGTCCTGTCATTGCCCGTTTCGCCTGCCGCCGCTGCCTCGTCCGTCTGGGTGTGCGTTACCGCCGTGATCGTCCCGGAAATGCCGCCAGCCTCAAAAGCCATGCCCGGCGCTGCCTCGTCGCAGTAATATACTGTTACTGCTTTCTTTTCCTCTGCCACCGATACAATAGCGCACTGTATATAGCGCTGCTTTTCCAGACTTTCAATTTTTGCCAGCAGATCAACTGCCGCCAGCTCCCCGGCTGCCACCATAGCAAGGCAGTTGTAGTAATCGTCTTTTGTCTTTAATGTTTTGGGAAATCCTTTCATAATCTGCCCCTTTCCTTAAAATGTATTTGCAAGATAGGAATTGCCGATATATGCAATTCCCAATACTGCCGTTTCCTCTGTTCTTTCGTAATGCTGGCACATGTAGGCAGCTCCCAGATAGCACAAGCCCAAAACGGCATCATGCTTATAATTGATGTTCCAGCCGTTTTCGATCAGCGTAACCCGCCTGTCAAGCTCTGCCAGCGTCTCTGCCGTCGCCGTGCTGCCCGCCTCTGCCTGCTGCCGCAGCTGTTCTACCGCCTCTGTCAGCCCGTCTATTTGCAGTTGCAGGCTGCCTGCAATGTCCCCGCCCAGCTTTTCCTTAATATCCTCAAACCATGCGTTAAACTCGCTTTCTGCCTCTGTCTGGAAAAGCGTGATTTTCGCCATGAAAGCGGTATAGGCTTTCAATAGTTCCGCGTCCCAGCCGTCAAGCGTGCTTTCAAAAGAATTGTACCGCTCGCTGAACTGGTTCTCGTACTGGGTAAACAGGCTTTCAGTTATGGTTATGTAATGCTCATAAATGCCCGCGATCTCGCTTAGGTACTTTTCCATGTCCTGCTTATATACGCTGAACTCGTCCAGCACTGCCTGGCTGTAGGTTTTGAAAAAATCATCAAACTGTTTCGTCAGTACGCTTGCGTCGATCTCTTCTATTGTGCCTTTCACAATGCCGCACAAGGCACTGTTAAACCGCTGGTCTGTAATATCCTTTGTCTGAATCTTTGTTACGCCTTTCCCCACGTAAATATCAGCTATGGCAAGCTCCCATATTTCCGTATTCCGGGTTAAGGCTGCTGCCGTAGGCTTTGCAGACGGCACGCCCTTTAAGACGGTCAGATACATGTCCCTCTGCGTCAAGTCCCAGCGTATAATTACCCGGTCTATTCGGTTAAGCGCCCCCTCTGCGGTGCTTAACGTAATACCCATGCTTACAGGGTTTCTGAAAGCGTAACCATTGATAAACGCATACCCGGCGTTTACCTTGATTTCCATTTTGTCATAGGCTATAACCTGTAGCCCGTCGCTGGGTTTCGGGAAAACGCCGTTTGCTATGAACGTGGCAAAATACCACGCCCAGTCCTCGGCTTTATATACCCTGTCGTATTCTTCATCTACCAGAATGGCATTGAACGGCAGACAATCAGCCATGCTTTTTACCTCACTTTCCTTATCTGGTCTACCAGCGTAGGCAGGCTGTCCCCAAACGTCGCCTCTATTTCCTCTGCGCCTTTCTGGTATGTCTCTGTTACCTCTGTTATCCGTGCATCAATCTGTATGCCCCACTTTGTTTCCTTGCATGTGATCCTGTCCCCTAAATCAAAGTCCTGCTTAAACTTAAGGTTAGAATTTGTGTTAATGGTGCTTACAAAATTTATGATCTTTCCGTAGTTTTCCAGCTCTGCTGCCGCCCTTGTCTTAAGCATCTGCAAATAGGTATTAAGCGGTATTGTTACCTCTGTTTCCCCGCTCTGGTATTTCC
Source organism: Acetatifactor muris (assembly GCF_024623325.1). GTDB lineage: Bacteria > Bacillota > Clostridia > Lachnospirales > Lachnospiraceae > Acetatifactor > Acetatifactor muris. The sequence goes on along the minus strand of NZ_JANJZD010000045.1, from coordinate 21,740 downwards.
GGGCTATGTCCGTCGCGTCACAAAATACTTCTGTCAGTTCCAAACCAGACGCGCCCTCTCCGTCTACCGTCGTCACGGGCTGGCTGCCGCTGTCGTCTGCCGCCCCCTGTATGTAAATGAAATTCCCGCAGTTTTCTATACTGGCTGTATATTCCTGCTCGTTTACATTGTCAAAATCCCGCGAAAAAATACAAGGCGTGTTTCCCTCGCTGTTTTTCGCTGTAAGGTCTTTGCCCTTATACAGATAAAAGCCGTACTGTCGCGATCTCTCGTTAATCAGAATGTCATAGCCCAGCTTTCCTGCCTGCGCTCTCGCCTTTACTTCCTGCCCCAGCTTTGCGTATACCTCGTTTGCGTACTCTACCGTGCTACCTGCTATGTTCTCCTGTGCCAGCATGATAAAGCGCGGGAAACGGCGCTTTGTACTTGCACTGCTGCCGCAGTTATTCTTTACCATTGTGTTTATAATGCTCTGGTTCGTCGCCGTCGTTACGATCTGCGGGCTTATGCAGCGCTTGTTAAGCCACTGGCTAAGCATGTAGCCCTGTGCCTCTATCTGCTCTAACCCGTTCTCGTCTTTTGTAATATGTACATAGGTAATCTGCGCAGCCCTGCGCCAGATACCGCCCGCCGTGTCCGTCACTTCCCGCTTTCCGTCATGCTTTACAATAATATTGCCCTCGGTAAGCAGCCGTTTGTTATTGTCCGTGATCGGCGCAAGCAGATTGAACGTGCCTACATCAAAATACTTTACATGCCATAACAGGCTTGCCATTTCGTCGATCAGTCCCAGCGGTTCTACCGTCTCGTCAAATACTCTAAGCTCCATGCGTCATACCCCCAGATATTCCCTGTCATAAAAAATAGAGACTTCCATAGAATTTACGCCGCCGTCCGCATCATAACGGAAATTATTGTCGCCTATGTCAAGCTGCATAAATGTACTGTCTACGTCCACCTTGCGGAAATAGTCATACTTTACCCCGTCCCGCGTCAGTGTAGCGCCCTTGCTGCCGTATTTCGTGTTTACCTCGATCACGTCCCCGGTCTGCATGGTTACATTCAGCTTTATAAATTCCCCTGTGTCTACGTTTAAAATGACCGGGTTTGTAACCGTCCCCAGTGCGGTAAACCTTACCCGCATACCCGTTGATACGTCGCCCTCATTAAAGCAGTCCACAATTACGCTTTCTGCGCGATACCCAAAAATCATACTTTTACTGTTGTCCTTTTCGATCACGCAGGGAAAATGCCAGGCAGCTACCCAGCTTGCTATATCTTCCTTTTGCTCGTCCTCTTCCCGCCAGAACGGGTTAAGGCAGTCCAGCTGTAAGCTGAACTGCTGCAAAACGCTTTTTCTCCCTACGTCCGGCTTTCCATGCAGGCGGCAGTTAATAATACGCTTAAAGCTGCCGTATTCATAGGCAAGCGTGCCGCCCAGCTCCGGGTTAAATATCTTAAGCAGCCTGCGGCGCAGTTCGTAAGACTGCTGCTTGTCCCTTGTATTGATATGCCCCAGTATGTCTACGTCCCGCGCCTCTATCCGCTGCCCTACATATGTGTCTCCGTGCTGCCCCATGCTGTTTGTGCTGTAGACTGCATTTGTCACGCCTGCTATGCCGTCTACGTCCTTGCTTACATTGCAATGGTACACACTGCCTACGCTAAGCTCTATGCTTTCGCCCCTCTCATTGGTATAAACCAGCTTTTCATACATCATGCTAACACCGTCCTTGCTGCCTGCTTAAACTGCCGCTGCGCCTCTTTCTGCTGCTTTGCGTAGTCCGTCGTATTGGCGTATATATTCTGTGTGATATGTACTACCGGGCTGCCTGCTGCCCCGCCGCCTTTCGGCTTTGGTTTCCACGGCTCCCCGTCTATGTCAGCGTCAGAGAAATTGACTTTTGCGCCTACGTCAAATTCCTGCGGTATGCTTTCCTCGATCTGCTTATTTACTTTTTTCATTTCATCAGAAAAGCCTACGCCTATGCCCTGCGCCATGAATAACCCTACCTCGTCCCGGAACTTTTTAGACGGGCTTTCAATCCCTAAAGCGCTCTTTGCGGCATCTAACAGGCTGTTTGCAAGGCTTGAAACTTTATCCTTTAACCAGTTCCAGCCGTTGCTTATGCCGTTCCAGATACCCTGTACAATGTTGCTGCCGATTGTCGCAAAAGAACTGCCGATATTAGAGAAAGCATTTATAATTCCGTTTACGCAGTTGCGCATACCCTCTACCGCCTTGTTTTTTACCTCTGTACCCCACTGGGCTACTTTGGAAATAGCGCCGGATATGCTGTTATAGATTTTCTGCGGAATCTCTTTTACTATGTTCACAACGCCCGTAACCATGCTGTTCATTACCTCGCGGGCTTTGCTTACCATATTTGCGCCCCACGTCGCCACCTTTGTAACCGCGCCTATGATACTATTCCAGATTTTCTGCGGTGTCTGCGTTACAATGTTCACGATTGCCGTAAGCATAGTATTCATTACCTCTTTGGCTTTGCTTACCATGTTCGCGCCCCACGTCGCTACTTTTGTAACCGCACCTATGATGCAGTTCCAGATTTTCTGCGGTGTCTGCGTTACAATGTTCACGATTGCCGTAAGCATGGTATTCATTACCTCTTTGGCTTTGCTTACCATGTTCGCGCCCCACGTCGCTACTTTGTTTACCGCTCCTATGATACAGTTCCAGATTTTTACAGGCGTTTCTTTCACAATGGTTACAATGTTCGTAAGCATTGTGTCCATTACCTCTTTGGCTTTTGCCTGCATATTTGCGCCCCACGTTGCTACTCTGGTAACTGCATTTATGATGCTATTCCAGATTTTCTGCGGCAGCTCCTTTACGACATTGATAACTTTCGCCACAAACTCTTCTATCACCGTGCCGCCTTTTTCCTGCATACGTGCGCCCCACTCGGCAATTTTGTTTATGCCGTCTGCGATTGCCCCCGCGATCTGGGCGGGCAGCTCTGCCAGCTTTGTAACTATGCTTACTACCAGCTGCCCTGCTGCCGCTACGATCTTCGGCAGCCCCTCTACCAGCCCCGTAACAATGGCAACTATGATCTGCGGCATTGCCGCTATCAGCAGAGGGATTGCATCTATAATGCCGTCCACAAGCGCGATCACTATATCGCCCGCGCTTTCCAGAATCTTCGGTATTCCCTCAACCAGTGCATTGATAATGCTGGTTATGATCTGCGGCAGCCTCTCTATGATAACTGGCAGCGCTGCTATAATTCCGTCTGCCAGCCCGGTAACAAGCTGCAATGCTGCATCTATCAACATAGGCACATTGTTTATAAGCGTTTCAACGATTGTAAGCACTGCCTCTATAATGCTCGGTATGAGTGCGGGCAACGCCTGCCCCAGCCCGTCTGCCAGCCCTGCTATGATCTGTACCGCCCCGTCTGCTATGCTCGGTATCAGCGCTATAATGCCGTCCAGCAGTGTAGTAATGATCTCTGCGGCGCTTTCCGCCAGCGTCGGTATGGCATCTACAATGCCGTCCACTAACGCCGTTATCATATCAACGCCCGCTTTTATGATCGTCGGCGCGCTCTCCACAATGCCACCTACAAGCCCGTTCACAAGCTCTACCGCAAAACCTGTAATCTGCGGCAGCATTTCAGAAAGCCCGCTTACCATATTCCCCAGCGCGTCCCCAAAACTCTGCGCCAGTTTTCCCATATCGCCGCCTGCATCAGCCGCGCCCTGCTGCAATTCATTTGCAAACTGGCTGAAAATCGGTAACGCCTGCTCTCCGATCGGCATAATAAAGCTGGTCTGTAAAATCCTGCCTGCGCCCTGCATTGCCTCCCCGAAAGTGTCATACTTTACGGCGTTGATCTGCCCCATTGCGTCTACAGTCTTGCTTATTTCCCCCTCTACGCCCATAAGTGCTGTGCAGGCATCCGCTCCCATATCTTCCCACATAGTACCCATAAGCCCTACGCCTGCCGTATACTGTAGGCTCTCGTCGTCGCAGTTCTTAAGCGCCTCGCTTATCTGGCTCATTGCCTCTTTCGCGCTGTCGCCCCCGGCTTGAAACTTCCCTACCAGCTCGTCCGCATTAAGCCCCAGACTTGTAAGGTATTCCCCCGCCGTTCCGTCATTCATTCTTATGTTAAATTCCTTGAAAGCGTCGCCCATTTTGTCAACGCTCCATACTCCCGTATCTGCGCCGTTTTTAATGGAATTAAACATATCCTCTGCGCTAAGCCCTGCCTGCGCATACTGGTTGCTGTATTCGTTAATAACGTCCAGTAAATCCCCGTTCTGGTTAAGCCCCTGCTGCGCCCCCTGCGCGATCAGGTTATAAGCCTCGTCGCCGGAAATACCAAATTTCTGCATAAGCTGCGTGGCTGCCCTTGTACTCTCGGCAACGTCCATATCAAACGTATCTCGCAGGGTTAAGGCGTTTGTAGTCATTTTTTCCAGCTCGTCTGCGCCCATATCCCCTGCCTGCTGCTTTACTGTCGCCATTGACGCGGCTATATCCTCGAATCCCTCTCCATAATTGCCGTTATAGATATTCTCCATAACTTGCTTGTACTGGTCTGCCTCGTCCGTTGCCGTCCCCGTCGCGGCGCAGAAATCATTTAACGCGCCTTTCGCCTCGTCTGCCTGGCTTACTGCGTAGCCCAGCCCAGCCACTACAGCCGTGCCTATGGCTGCCGCAGCCGTTCCCACTGCCGCTATGCCCTTTGCCATAATGCCGCCCAGCCCGCCCAGAATACCGCTCAATCCAGAGAACTTGCCGCCCGCTGCCTCTGCCTGCTGCCCGCTTTCCTCTATCTCTTCGCCCAGTTCGTCTGCTGCGTTTTCTGCCTTTTCCAGTTCGTCTGCGGTCTTGTTTAACTCCTGCTCGGTCTTTACCAGCGCCGCCCTCTGGTAATTCAGCTGCGTTTCCAGCTTTTTACTCTCTTCGCTGTTCTCTCCTGTCGCCTGCCTGCATTTCTCTAATGCCTGCTCTGTTTCCTTTACCTTTTTCGCCTGCTCGTCGTAAGTCCTCTGTAAAACGTCCTGCTTTGCTTTCAGTGCCTCCGCGCTGTTGGCATTGTCCCTGTATTCAGCCGTTACAAGTTTCATTTCAGAATTAAGCACTTTAAGGGTGCTGTTAATTTCCTTGCAGGCTGCTTTATACTCTGCCTCTCCGTCAAAACTAAGCCGGGTTTTGATATTCTCTGTTTTATCAGCCATAAATTAAAAGCCCCCTAGTGCTACGTCTATGTCGTCCTGTACTGCTGCCTGCGGCTCTGCTGCCGCCTGCCCCTGTCTGAAAATGTGCGGGTTATACTCCCTGTGGTATCTGAATAGGGTTACAATCTGGTAAGGCGTTTTTCTCCACGCCTCGCGCTCCCTGTAGCCCAGCAGTACCATTGCGATATATAAAAGCCGGGCAGTGTCTAACTTTCCTGCCCGGCTTTCATTTCCCCCGCCTCTTCTCTTTCCTCTTCGGTTTCCCCTGTGTTCTCCCCGTCGCCTGCCGTCCCTGCTGCAAACGACGCATAAATAGCACGCTGTACCTCTGCCAGATTTCCCATGTGAATCAGCCTCCCTACTCTCTGCTCTTCCATGATTTGTGCGTTTTCGTCCTCTTCCAGCAGTCCCTCATTGATAAGCATGGTAAGCAGCCATTTTGTATCTTTTACCCAGTCCGGGTTACTCTGGTTGAAAATCTCATTCAGCTTGTCATAGCCCCCAAATTTCGTCTGAATCTCGTCCAGCGCGTTAAGGGTGAAAAGCAGTCTGTAATCTTTCCCTTTCAGCGTCACAACGTAGCCGCCGTCTTTTACTGCACTCATTGGCATAATTTAAGGCGCAGCCACGCCGCGCCTCTCTCCTTTCCTCATATTCTTTTTATACTCCCTGTATCTGCTCTGCGGGTTCCGGCACTTCCGTAAACCATGTGCCAGCTGCCGTCTCTGTCTCGGTTCCCACAAAATCCGCTTTCCATTTCCCGTCCTTTTTCCGCTTATAGAAAGTGGCGGTAATGTCCGGCGTGTTAAACTTGATGCTTTCGCCTTTCGTCTCGTACTTCTCGCCCGGCAGCTCAAATTTACATTTCAGCAGCCAGATATAGCGGAATCTTCCCCCGGTCTTTGCCGCCCGGAACCCGATAGCAAGAAACGGCGGCTCGTCACCGTCCCCAGCCCATACAACTTTATTCTGGTCTACCATCTGCCCCAGAACGTCTGCCAGCACTTCCGGCGTAAGGTCTTTAACGCCCAGCTTTAACGTGCCGTTAATAAATTCCTTTACGCTCTCGCTGATCGCGTCGTCTGCGTACAGGTCAGCCGTTGCCGTTTTTACGGAAAGATCAGCGCTCATAGCCTCTGCCAGTTTTTTAGGCAGCCCGTAGCTTTCTACGCCGTCCTTTTCCGTGCAGATCGCATAAAAAAGGTCTTTCAGTCCTAATGTCATTGTTTTTCACTCCTTTAATATTTCGATTGTTACCGGGATAAGCCAGTACCCCGTTTCCGTCTCGTAGTGTTCAGTATCTACGCCGTTGATATAAAAGCCTGCTGCCTCCATTTTCTCTGTAAGCAGTTTCAGACTTTTTTCAAAGTTCCCCTTACAGAAAAGCGTAACCCTGTATAGCTCCCTGTCGCCGCTGTTTTTATCGTCTGCCCTTAACGCAGCGCCTTTATTCAGACGCAGGAAAGTACAGTAAACGGCTGGTTTCTTTTTCCCGGTATATACGCCCCTCTCTGCTGGCAGCCCTGCGCTTTCTATCACTTCCTTTATGCTACACATTGTTTTCACGCTCCCATACTTCCCGCTGCGCCTCTACTACCTTGCTTTGCGCCTTGTCATTTGCCACGGTCATATAAGGGCGGGCTGCCTGGCTGCTTGTCCCGTATTCTGCCACAAATCCGATTGTCGCATAGCGCACGTTGCTTTTATCGCCTTTCCTGTCGTTCCCATGCTTAGCCCTGCCATGCGGGAAAACGTCAATATGCTTTTCCCGGCTGTCGCCTTTTACCGCTGTAGCCTTAATGGATTTCACAAAACCGCCCGTTTCATTCAGCCCCATTGCCTGCGCCTCTTCCTGCTGTGCCTGTACCAGAACGGCAGCGCCCGCCTGTAGCATCTTTGGCACTGCCTCTACTGTCGCCTGTTCGCGCCTGCTGAAAGCCTCTATTACGTCCTCTAAGCCTACCGTGCTAAACTCTGCCACGCTTACGCCTCCTTGTCCTTATGCCGCAGATCAGTTAGGGTAAGTTCTATGGTGTCGTCGTCTATGTCGTAAGTCTTAAGCACAAAAAAGCGTTTCCCGCCCATATCCTCTACGGTGTCCTCACCCTCATAGTCTGCCTTATGTACCTCACATTTCGCCTCTACCACTTTCCCTGTCTGCTGGCTCTTGAAATATTCAGAATAGCCTACAGATTTCATATTGCAGAAAACAGTACGCTTTTCCTCTTCCTGCTGCACCGGGAACCCGTCGCCGTCTACCCTGCTGCCGTCCGCTGGCACTGTCTCTTTTACAAGTATGATCTCGTCTACCCATTCAGCCATTTTGCGCCCCGCTTTCCCCGTCTGTGGTGTCCGTTTCGGACACGGGCGGCGCTGTGTTATATTCCTTTGACATAGAAAGCCGCGCCTTAAGCAGATCATAAGATTGTCTGAATTTCTCCGCTTTCCCGTTGTACCCAAATTCTGCCTTGCAGTACAGCGTTATTGCCCGTATAATCAGCTCGTCGCTCTCGTCAATGACTTTTACGCCGTCATTCGCAAGATCGGCTTTACAGGCTCCTATGCAGTCCTCTATTTCTTCTGTAATCTTTGCGCTTGTGCTGCTGATACGCAGCGCCGCCCGCATTTTCCCTGTTAATGTAGTGGCATCTGCCGCCATACCATGCACCCGCTTTCTTTACCGCAGCCCCCGCCGCGCTTACTCTCTGATCTTCACAACTTTTTCATGTACCAGCACCGCTGCCCGTTCCCGGTCTACTGTAAAGACTTCCCCAGCCTCTTTGATCTGGTTAAGCTGCTGGTCTAAGTATCTGGCTACTACTTCCACCCTTACCCCGCCTGCCGCCTTTCCTGCCTCTTCCTGCTCCTGTTCGGTGTCTCTGGTGATCTCTGCCGCCTTGTCCTCTTCTGCCGTTTCCTGCCCCGTCTGGGGCGCTCCTGCGGTGTCCTCTGCCCCGTCCCCGGTCTGCTGCCCGGCTACTTCCGCTGCCTGTTCTCCCGCCTCGTCCCCGGTCTGCTGTCCGGCTTCCTTTCCCGGTTCCGTTTGCGGCTCTCCCTCTCCCGTCTCGATCTCTACAGCCGCGCATCTGGCGGCAATCTCCTTGATTGTCCCCGCGTCGCTTACGCCCAGATCACGCGCCAGCTTTTGAATATCAGCTTTTTTGTAGCTTTCCAGCTCTTTTACGTCTAAATGTCCTTTCATGGTTCCACCTTTCCGGCAGCCAGCGCAGGAAACGCCAGCCGCCTTATTGATTCCCAGCTTACGCCGCTTTCAGTTTCTGGATAACTACCAGACTGTTTTTATCAACTACCTTGCCGTCTGCCAGCATGACACCCTTTGTTACGGTGTCGTCGGTGTCGTTGTCCTCATACCGCTTTACGCCCATAGCGTAATTAGTATTCAGCACATAATCTTTGAAATTAAAGAGGAAAGCAAAAGCCGTGCCTGCTGCCAGTGTTGCCGCATAGCTTGTTACATAGTCGCAGCACACTACAGGTCTGCCTAAAAGCGTCCGCTCCGGCTTTCCTGCAATCCCGTAATTTACCCTGCCGATCGGCTGCCCGTTGGCATCTGTCAGCCCGTAATACTGCATGAACGTCTTTTTGCTCATGCACCATACCGCCCCGTTTTCATATGCCTGCGGTAACGCCGCCTCTGCGTTGATCAGATCATCATAAGCGGGTTTTGCGCTGTCAATGGTCTGCCCGTCTGCGGGTGTCTCCTGCAAAATCCCTTTCGGTTTTCCTGTCCCGTCCCCGTCAATGATCGCCTGCTCGATTGCCTTTGTCATTGCCTCAACAATATTGTTGATAAGCAGCGTTTCAAAAGCGCTCATTGCCATTGTGTCAACTTCCAGAGATACGGCTACCGCGCAGCGCAGCTTATGGTACGCAAAAGTAATCATACCGTCTTTCTTGATGCCCTTTTTCTGCTTGTCGCTGCCTGCGCCCTCATTTACCCATGTAGCCACGGGCTTTACCGTGGAAACGGGAATACTCACGCCGCCCTTGTACGCCGTTCTGGTAACAAGGGCTAAGATCATGCCCGTGCTTTCCAGCTTTTCTACGATCTGGTTCAGTACGGTTGTGGGAATAACCGCGCCTACGTCCGTGGTCTTGCTTACTGCGTCTGCCCGGTACTCTGCCGGGATTTCCGCGCCACGGCAGACATACTGCATAAACGCCTTTCTGTATGCCATGCTGCCGTATCTGTCCCCGGTGTCGTCGGTATGGTCTGCGGGCTTGAAATTGCGCAGCACGGTTGCGGGCGCTGCCTCTCCCCCGTCGCCCTCTACAGGCTCGCCGTTTGCGATCCTTTCCAGTAACGCCTTACGCTTTTCTGCCGCCGCCTGTAATGCCGCCCGCTCTTCCTGCAATGCCGTTACCTCTGTTTCCAGCGCCGCGATCTCTGCCTCTGTCAGCTCTGCTGCCCTTGTGGTAAGTTCGCCCTTGATCTGGGCTAACCTTGCCTCGATTTCTTTCAATCTGTTCATGTTCTGCAATCTCCTTTTCTGTTTTTTATAGACTGGCTCTGATCTTTAGTAGCCTCGCCCGCTGTAAAAGCCGCTCCTGCCTCTCTGCCTCATAACTCCTATGTGCAAAACTGCGGGCGCTTATTTCAGTATCGCCGTTTGCTGGTATGCTCACGGCTGATACATCATAAACTTTTTTGATCTCCAATATTGTCCTTGTATGCGTTGCCCTGTCGTAGCTGTCCGTTTTCACGGTGAAAGCCCACGACATTTTTGTTATCATGCCCTGCTGTATGTCCTGATACAGCCCCCGCGCTAAGTCCGTCCTGCCTAAATCGGCTGCAATCAAAAGCCCCTTATGGTCTGGTATCAGAATAAGGGAACCGTTAGACTGTCTGGCAAATACGCGCCCCTCATGGTCATACTGCATAATTACGTCGCTCATGTCTGCCCCGTCCAGCGCGTGCGCGTCTATTCTTTCGTAAAACTTTGTACCCTCGATCTCATAAAGCAGATACGGGCTTTCAAACGTCGTCGCGTAGCCCTCAACGTAAAAATCCGTCTCTATCCGCTTTGCCGCCGCCTGCGCCGACAATGGCGCTGCCAGCGTCCTATACTCCCTGTCCTGTTTGATCGGCATCTGTTACACCCTCTTTCTGTCCCTTATCGTCCGGCGCTGGCTCTTCCCCCGGCTCCGTCCCTGCCGCCTGCTGCCCCGGCTGCGGCATCTGCTGTATAATGATCTGCTGCTTTTCCTCGTTTTTCCCCAGCTGGCTTACTTCCGTGTATTCCTTGCGTATGTAATACTTTTCGCCGTCCTCTACGTGCGGCATGTTCCATATATCCATTACGCCGTTGCGGTTAAGCAGCGCCCGGTCAAAAAGCTGTGTGCTTACTTGCAGCTTTGTAGCATTGCTGGCGTATTGCAGGCGGTTTGCGGAAAACGTGATCGCGTTCCCGTGCGCAAGCTCCCGCTGCGAAAATGCCATGTTTGACATGACAAGCGAAAGCTGGATTGCAAAAGGTTCTATTTTCCCCTCATAATAGGCGTTCCATGTTTCCTCGTTAAACTTGTTTTGCAGAATATCCATGTTTGTACCAAAATGCGTACATACGTTATCCTGTATCTGCTGCATTTGTAGCGCGTTTGGCGTATATGGCTTGCTTTCTACCTGTTTCAGATCAGAAAACTTGTTATCATAAATAATCATGCCGCTTTTATTGTCCGCGCTTAAATTTTCCTCTGTAAACCGCTCCCGCTCTGCTTTTATGTCCTCCGGCTTCAGCAAATTTGCCACCTTTGCCAGAAAGCGTATGTTTGCTGAATTTTTCACGGCGTTAATAATGCCCTCATTCTGGGTATGTATCAGCTGCATTGTAGGCTTAAGCGTGCTGTTATCCTCTCCGAAAAGATCGTCGCTGTATTCAAAGTCAGTCATTATGCCGACTTTTTCAAACTCAATCGCCCCATACTCCCCGCTTGCAAATAGATACCGCAGATACACCCGCCCGGCAGCCTCTACCACTTCGCAGCGCTGCGCCCGCAGGGGATAAAAGCCGCACAGGTTCCCTGTCTCGTCCTCAATAGGCACAATAAAAGCGGTATGTTCTACCGCTAAGATCGTCGCCAGACGCTTTATGAATTTCGTTGTGTCCATGAAATAGTTAGGTTTGTACTGCAATACCCTTTCCAGATGCTTTAGGGCGCTGCCCTCGATCTCCGGCTTTAGCTTGCTGCAATGTGTGGCAAAACTGTTGATCGCTACCCTTGTCAAGTCCATTTCGTATACGCCGCCGTTAAAGCTCGTAAACGTCGGGCTGTAGCCGTTCAGCATTTTAAAATAGCTGTCTATCACTTGCAGCTTTTTCCCGTGGAATAAATAATCAAAAAATTTCACTCCGCTTACTCTCCTTTCTATGCGGCATTTTTCAGCAGCTCGCCGCACTCTTCCCAGTATTTCTGCCGTACCGTCATTGCATCAATGACAGATACAAAACCGTCAATATGCGCCCGCTGCTCTATCTTTACAGGTCTGAATTTCCTTGTTTCCATGTTGTGCTTAAGCGCAACATTTAAGAAATGCGTCTTTTGTAAACTGTTTTCCGCGATCTTGAAATTGCCGTCTTTTATAATTCCCTCAAATTCCCGGATAACTGGCGTTAAGTTCTCGCCTTGGTGTACGTCGTCCATATGGAACCCGTAATTTTTCATATCGTTTACAAGGTACTGGGCGCTGTATCGGTCATATCCGATTTTCAGCGGTCTTATTCCGTATACTTCCAGCAGCATTATAAACCAGTTATAAACGTCGTGGTAATCAACGTAATTTTCGCCGCTTAAGGTTATCAGCCCTTTCTTTACAAATATGTCATACGGCACGCCGTCCGTGGCTTGCAGGCTCTCTATGCGGTCTTTCGGCATAAAGAACTGTGTAAAGGAATACAGCACGCCGCCCTTTTCGATCACAACGCTTGCCGCCGTTAAGTCCGTCGTCTGGCTAAGATCAATGCCACCCACTGCGTAGCAGTCCCGGAAATCCTCTAATGTCTTTTCTACCCCTGCCCGGTCTACGGTCATGTATTCCAGCCATGCAATAGAGCTGTTCTGCTTGATATTGCAGTATTTACATAAAAACTCTGCTTTCTTGCTTAAGCTGCCCTCTGCTACGGCTATTTCATCAATGAAAAAGCCCTCTTTTACGGAAACGCCCATGTTCGGGTTGGCTTTCTTAAGCTCTTCTATGTCGTTCCACTTCTCCACGTCGTCTATCATGTAGATAAACGGCAAAAGCCTACGTTCTTTGCTGTTACCCTTTAAAAAGCTGGTGCTGCGTTTCATAAGCTCGTCGTATATGCCGTCATTCTCATACCCTGCCGTGCTTATGCTTAAGATCATAGGCTGCGTGCGTGCGCCTAAAGCAGACTTCATAACCTCATACTGCTTTAGCCCCGCGTCGCCCCGCCATGCCGCCATTTCATCACATACTACCAGCTGCGGGTTAAATCCGTCAGACTTCCTTGCATTAAAGGCAATCGGCTTAACAAAACTTTCCGTTTCCTCAATGTAAATATCACTGCGCCGTTTCCGCGCCAGCTCCAAAAGCTCCGGCTCTGCCTTTACCATTTTGTGGAATCCGTCATATACCAGCGCCGCTTGATCTAACTTAGGCGCTAAGCAATAAATTTCCTGCCCGTATTCCGGCTCCAAAAATGCCATGTACGCGATAATGGCAGATGCAAATAAACTTTTGCCGTTTTTTCTGCCGATAACTATAAAAATCTCGCGGAAAACGCGCACTTTTTCTGTGTCCTGTATACCAAAAATGACAGAAATAATAGCTTTCTGCCATAGTTCCAGCTTTATAAGGTCACTGCGCCCCTTGCTGTGGTGACAGAAATTTTCAATAAACTTGATCGCCTTATTTGCCGCCTTTGCATTGAAAAAATATTCCTGCTTTTCCAGCCCGTCCACAATGATCTTGTAAATTGCCTTTATCCATTTCCCCGCTACGATCTCGCCGCTTTTTATTTTTGCGTGGTACTCATAGATATAATTCTTATAGGGCAGCACTGCCGCCTACTCATCCCGCAGGGCAGCCAGCCTGCTTTCCTTTCTTTTTGCAGCTGGCACTAATTCTGTCAGCTGCTTAATGACTGCCGCATAGTTCTTGCTTAATGCTATGTATGTCTCTGCCTCCGGGCTTTTCTTTGTCCCGTACTGGTTTTCACCGTTCTTGTACTCACTCGTCCAGCCCTCCTGCTCTATGGTTTCCTGCAAGTCGTCAAGTTCTATGCTCATAAAAGCAGCCTTTTCTATCAGCGGCGTTACTAAATTTCGCTTATTTTCTTCAAGCTCTTCAAATATTTCCTTAAGTCTTTTTTTCTCGTCCTTGATACGATTTTCTTTTTTCTTTTTCCGCGCAGCCATTCCTTTTACCCCTCTTTCCTGCCGCCTGCTGCCGCTGCCAGATCACCCCACCACACCCCCCCTACACCACGTATGCACGCGCCCGGAGGGTAATTTTAGGGTATCCCCCTCGGTATTTTCCCCCTTTAATTCTGATTTTCGGATAGGGGGGATATGCCGCCCGCTGCATCAAACTTATACCGCAGGCGCGGCTTGCGTTTATGATGCTCTTTGTTATGGCAGTCCTGGCATAGCGCCTCTAAGTTGTCCCAGCTTAGCGTTATGCCCGCGTCGTTAATATTCTCTCTGGTTAAGTAACGCTTATGGTGCGCCACCTTTGCAGGCTCCCCGCAGCGCTCACATATGTAGTCCTGCGACATTAAGTAAGCGGCTCTGGTATTCTCCCACGCCTGCGATAAGTAAAAACTCTTAGCCCATGCTTTCATACTGTCCCCGCTCCTTTCTGCAATACCCAGCGCCCTAGATTTCATGCGCCGGGTGGAGGCTAAAGAAATAAAAAAAGAGTAGGCTGCTGCTGCCGCGTCACGGCTAAGCTACTGCCTACTCTTTTCATGTTACCATTATACAGCTTTTGAAATACCATGTAAACACCACGATTTTACCACGATATTACCAGCCCGGCTGCTGCCAGCTACAGCCTCGCCCGCTCTTCATCAATTCCCCATAACAGTACAGATAATTCATTTATGATCGCTGTCACCCAGCGGCGCGGCGTGTTCTTCCCGGTTTCCAGTTCCTCTGCGATCTCTGCATACTCCATGCCCTGCATGAAATACAGTTCAAACGCTTTATACTCTACCTCTCTGCCTGCTGCCCTGCGCCTGCGCTCGATCTCTTCTACTGCCTTGTCTATGTGCGCTGTCATTATCAGAGTTTTAAAGCGGCTGCGCCTCACGCTTTCCAGATATACCCGCTGCTGCTCTTCTGTCATTCCCTTAAGCTCTAACTGCTCGCCGTCGCTTACTGCGTTCTGGATATGGAAAACTGCATCACGGTAACATTTCATAAGCGTAAAAGTATTGTGGTACTTATTCTGCCTCTTGTCCTTTTCTTCCTGCTTTCTGTATTCCCGCACTGCTGCCCTTGCCGCTTTCTGTATCAGCTCTTCAAATTCAGAGGCGGGAAGTGCTACCCAGCTTTCGCCTGTTTCCTCTCCCCCTGCCGCGATCTCTGCGCCTGCTGCCTTAGTTTCTGTTTCCTGCATCTTTTCTACTCCTTTCTTTGAATCCGCTGTCAATCCGTCCGAATATTGCCAGCAGCAAAATAATTATGACTGTCAATAAAAAATCCGTCACTGTTCGCCCTCTCCTTTCTGGCATGGTGGAAACGGGCAGCTGTCACAATCCGGCTTTTCACATTTCCCGCCGTTATTGTCCCGCAGAATATCCCGTATCAGTATATACGGCAATATCCATACAGGCGTAGAAAGAAGAATAAGCCCCTTTGCCAGCAACCCCAGTATGTATATTGCTATTTCTCCCGCCCATTCCTTATACGTCCTTACTGCCTCTGTAAGCGCCTCTGTGATCTCGTCCATAAACTTTATCATTCCCGGTATCTCCTTTGCTGTACGTCTGCATACGCCCTTTTATCCCTGGCACTCCAAAAAATTACCCTTGTTTTAATTCCTGCTTTATGCAGCCGCTCTTGTATTTCCCTTGTTTCCCGTCTATAAAAATCTTCTCTGCTGCTTGACGGTCTTTTTGTGTAGTCTATTGGCGTTCCTGTTACGTCCAGCAGCTCTTTTAAGATTTCTGCCGTAGTTTTTCCATACCGCCTAAATTGCCCCGTAATAATATAAGCCTTTTGCCAGAAAAATAATTTAAAACCTAATGCCGCCTCGATTTTCTTAAACATTTCCTCATTTTCCGGGAAAACTGATTCATATATCCAATTAGCATTTTTCATTCAAACACCCCGCTTTCATATGCCGTAATGACTGCTGCCCGCAAGCTGTCTGCCACTACATTCCTGCGCCCTATCTTTTCCGGGCTTACATGCCTTAAATACTCTAAATGATCGCTTTCCATGATCTCCGCTATCTTTTCTGCTGCCCTCTGGCTGTGTGTGATCGCTCTAAGCTCGTCAGCGCCGCCCAGCGCGTTTATCTCATACACTGCATAATGACTGCTGCCGTATTCCCTCACTTTCCAGCTGAATATACGCCCTTTAATCTCCAACGGCTGTATATTGTCCGCTACATTCCTGCATATCGTCCCCGCTGAATCAAAACCCCCGGCTACAAACCGCATTATAGATGCAAAAGCGTTTGTAATCGCCTCTGCCGCTCTTGTTGCTGCCGCTGTAAACTCCACTCGGCTTATAGTTTTAACTGCCTTTTTCGCAAGTCTGCGCTGCTTTCTCTTATCCAGCAGTAAAGGCGGGTTTACTCCATGCAGTTTTTTATACCTCTTTTTCCATTGCCTGTAATTCATTCTGTTTTACCTCTCTTTCCTGCTTAATCACAATACGCCTGCTGCCGGGCTGCTGTATGACCGCCTCAACATGCAGATAGGCAGGCAGCAATACTGCGCTGCCCGCTCTAAGCTGGTACTCTATGCTTTCTTTCATTTTTCGGTAGTCCTCTGCTTTCGCTGCCTTGTCGCAGCCTATGAATACCGTTATTTGCTGCTTACTCTTCTTTTTCCGCTGCCGCCTGTTCATTGCCTGCCCCTCTTTCCGGCGCTGCCGCCTGTCCTATCTGGTAATCGTCAATGCTCATTTGTCCCGGCAGCTGGTCTGCCCCCCCGTGTCCGTTTCGGACACTTGCCCTCTGCGTGCGGAATATTCAGTTACATCAATCCCCAGAATACAATAGCCCTCTTCCAACCCTGTATAATCTTCCAGCATATAAATAATATCTGCGTCAATCGTGCGCCCTGTATGCTTTCCCTCGTCAAATTCCAGCATTTTAAGGCTGTCGCCCACTTTATAGCCTCTGTCATTTTTCCGCAGCTCAAACTTTTTCTTGCCGCTTATAATATCCTCGTAGTAAGAAGAGGCTATTTTTACCTCATGCGTTTTATGATCTGCTTTCCCGTCGCTCGGCAGGCTTTCCATTCTCTCCCGGTCTGCCCGTTCCTGCAATTTCTTCTTTGTGTCCCGGTCTATTTTGTCCTGCTCGTCGCTATAACGCTGCTCGTCCGTTTTCTCTGCCTCTGCCTTGTTTATGTACTGATCGCACTTTTCGCAAGTACCCGTTTTCACATTGCAATCTTTATACCGTTTACAGGAATAGCACAAAGAGGTTATGCTTTCCGGGTGCGGCGTTTCGTAGCTGTCGCCCGCCTTTTTCTCTGCCACCTTTGCCGCTATTTCCTTTGCCCGGACGTTCTCGCCTGCCGCCGCCTTTTCTGCTATGGCTTTCTGCTCTTCTGGCGGCAGCTTTGCAGCCTCATAAGCCGTCGTAACTCCTATATTCCCCTTTGCAAACTCTTCTTTGATCTCCGGCGTGGCATTATTGTTAATGCTATCCATGCGGGCTATATTCGTGGGGCTTTCGTTCATCAGCTCTGCTATAATGTCCCGCAGCTTTCCCGTGATCTCTAACCCGTCCTCGTCTTTCGCCCTTAAAAGCGCCTCTTTCAACCTCTGCGCCTGCTGGGTTTTCTCCCACGCCGTAAGCTCCCTGTTATATGCGTTGCCGATCAGCAAAGACAATTCAAACATTGCCCCGGTCATATCCTTGTACAGATACCGCACTTTCTTAAATTCCTCATGCCCCCGCTCAATGTTCAGAATGTTTGCAAGGTTCCTGCGGTGTCCGCTCACAATCTTAAATTCACCGTTTACCCTGCCTAATACCGTGGGCTGCTGTTGCCCTACAGTCAAAAAGCTGTCTGCCAGCTCTTCTATGTTCTCCTGTGAATAGAAATTGCTTTCAGAGGGCTTTACATCATACGGGCTTAACCAGATTTCCGTATACTCGCTTACATTGCCTATGCCTGCTGCCCTGCTTTTTGCGTTCATAATATCCGCAAAACCAAATTTTGATTTTCCCATTTCCCTTACCTCGCTTTCCCTGTGTATCTGGTTACGAATTTCTTATAGTCCTGCGCAGCTCCGCAGCACGGGCTGTACTCATAAATCGGTTTGAATAAAAACGTACTCTCTGCCACTTTCCCGGAATATCTGATAACGCCCAGTAAAGAATAGCTTTCTTTTTCTGTCTCTAACCACTCCCGCCCGGCTGCCTCTCCGTCCGTGTTCTGATATGCCGTAACCAGAACGCCCAGCAGACGCAGCGCCGGGTTAAACTGTCTTGCGTCCTCTATCTGATCTGCCAGAATGTCTAAGCCCTCTAACGCCCACTCGTCTATTTTTACGGGTACTATAACCTCGTCTGTGACCGTCAGCGCATTTACCACGTTAAGCCCTATGTCTGGCGGGTTATCAATAATGCAGAAATCGTAATAAGCGCCCACTGCGTCCAGCTGTGCCAGCCTCTTATACCGTTCTATCTGGTTTCCTGTCTCTTCCGTCGTCAGCTGCCACGTAGCGCCCATAAGTGACATGTTCGCAGAAACAATGTCTATCCCCTCGTAATCTGTCCGCTGTATCAGCTCTGCTGCCGCCTGCCATTCCCCGGAAAGCAGTTTCGTGATCGGCGCTACGCTCTCCGCATCATATCTGCCGTATGCCTTGCTTAAATTCCCCTGCTTGTCGTTATCCAGCAACAGTACCTTGTAGCCCCTGCGGTACAGCTCGTATGCCATATTTACCGCTGTAAAGGTCTTTGCTACCCCGCCTTTTAAGTTCAACAAACTTATAACTTTCATTCTCTGCCTCTCTTTCTTGCGCCGCCTCTGGGCGCAGCTGCTTAATATGCTCTATTCTTTCGTGACCTCTGTTTCCAATGCCTGCCCGCAGTTCTCGCAGAAATTAGATATTTTAAAGCCCGTAAGTTTCCGATCTGCCACAATCCAGTTACATACAGGACATTTATAGGTTTCATAGTTCTTTAAGCCTTTCGCCGCCAGCTTTTCTGCCTGCGTCCCCTCAAAAATGGTTGTTTTCCTCGGTTCCATTTTCCGGGCTTTCTTCTTTGCCTCTTCCGCTGCGCAGTGCGTACAATCCCTGCCGCAGTTCTCATAAATCTTACAGCCTATTCCTTGCCCCATATCTGCCCCGCCTCTCCTAAATCCTTAATTCGCAGCAGATACTTTTCTATCAGCTCTGCTGCCGCCTGCCAGCCATAACATACCGCTGTAAAATATCCCTGCTGCCGCAGGAACCTTAACCAGCCTTTCTGCTTTGCCGTCGTGGTATTCTTCCCAGCCTTAAGCTCTATGTACAGCCCGTGGTACTCTCCCCGCGCTACTGGTAAATGAATATCCGGCACGCCTGCTTTTACTCCCTGCCTCTTTAGCGCCGTTGCTGTCGCCGCATCACGCTTGCCGCCGTTTGGTACATGGTACATATATTCCAATTCCGGCATACGTCCCAGCTGATACCCCGCCCAGCTAAATAGCGCCTCTTGGTGTCCGCTCTCGTCGTCCAGCCTAAAGTTTCTCATGCCCTCGCCTCTCTTTCCTATATTCCCTGTACAATGCTTTCCAGCGCTCCTTGCTTAACCGCCTTTTGTAGCATAAATACCGTTCTGCTTTCCTGCTGTACTCTGCCAGCTCTTTTGCCTCCTCTTCTCCTTTACCGCCTGCTGCCACAATCCCGTAAAGCGACGGGCTTATTATTCCCAGTTGCCTTTTGATCTCATTTTCGCAGATACAGCGCGGCGTTTTCGGTCTGCGTCTCTCCATGTATTCCGGGTAAAATATCTGCATTTTCTTTCTCTCTTTCCTGCCTACTGTGTCCCAGCTGCATATACTGAAATACTCACACCATAGGCAGCAGTGCTTACAGTTCTTACCATGCCGGAATAACCAGTGTATAAGCCTCTGCCTCATTTCCTGCGCCCCTTTCTGTCGTCTATGCCGTTCCAGTATTCCCAGTTCCTCGTATCCTCGCTGGCATGTGCTATAGCCACTGCTGCCAGACACATTACAGCGCCCGCCAGTACCAAAAGCACCACGCCCACGCCTATTACCACAATCCGTACATACTGCATCTTATCCCCCCTCTCCCTCTAATTTGACTAATGTATATCTGAAATACCCGTAGCCGTAATATTCCGGGCTATGTACTCCCTTGCTTATGCTGTCCTTGTCAACGTAATATCCCTTTATCGCCCTCGGCTCTGCTTTGAACCATTGCCGATCTGAAATTATCCGTATTTCCGGCACTGGTCTTACAAGGTTCTTGCTGCTATTCCAGCGTTTGCCCTGTAGCGCCCCGTCCTCTTCTTTCCTGTGCTTGTCCGTGTACTTAATCAGATAAGCTGCCAGATCGGCATAGTTGCCGCTGTCGTCCAGAGGAAAGACTTTCACCCGGTTATGCCCCTCATACGCCTTATACCAGCACTGCTGCAATATCTTTGTATCTATCTGGTTTATAACTAAGTGGTGGTGCCTGGCTCCCTTGTCCCCGATCTCCATAACATGAATATACTTAAACTCTATCCCAGCCTTTTTGTACTCTTTCCGGCACTCCCTTAGAAATATATCCATGTCCTGCCGCATCTGCTCTTTTGTCCGTGGCGGCTCCCCTTTCCTGCGTATGTAGTCCAGCACTAAATGATAGTCCCCATATCCAAAATTAGCATTTATCAGAATCCTTAACTTTCTTTCTGCCTGCCTTGTATTGATCTTTTGCTGCTGCTCTGTGGTGGGCTTTACCTTATCCCCCCTCTTTATCCCCTGCTTTTTATATCTGCTTGTAAAATACCTCTCTACCTCTATGGTCTTACCCGCCCTTGTTATCCTCTCAACGTATGGCATATATTTTTACTCCTTTTAGGTCTATCTGGTCGGAAAGCTAATAGTTTTATCAAGTGGTAAAACGGGCTTGCGCCCGCGTATTACTTGACATTTCGCCATACAGTGATATACTGGATATAGGTTGTAAAAGCTGTATAGCTTAGCCCCTATGGTATTCCCGTACCGTAGGGGCTATTAAATTATTCTCATTTAATGCGAATTTACAGGGCTGCTGCTTTCCGCTGCCTCTTAAGGTTTCTGATCTGCTCCAAAAGCCCTTTTTCTTTCTGTGCAAGCTCTTTGTGCTGTTTCAGCTCCTTGTAGTCGTCCCATAGGCTACGGAAAATAGCAATGCTTTTCCCGTTTCTCCCGTGGCGGCTCAACCTGTTTGCCTCGTTCCTTAATACTGCTCTCCTTAATTTTCTCATTCTCTAATCGCTCCTTTGCTATAATGTGTTTCTGCATATTCATAAGCCCGTTTATAAGGCTCTGCGCAGCAAAATAATGTACAGGTATGGAAATGCCTACCTTTGCAGAAATCGCAGGCGTGCAGCTTTGCGTAGCACTCTATAACTTCCTTTTTCCGCTTACGGTCATATTCCAGCTTGTATGCCAGCTTGTCCGCGTTTACTACCTCAATCCCCAGACAGTCTGCCGTCTGTATTTCCCGGCTCATTCCCTCACTAATTCCATACTTAACGCCTGCTATTACAAATTCGCAGCATTTAAGCAACGCTAAGCCTGCCGCCATACCCGCCGCCCGCTCCTGTAGCTTGTCCTCATTTAAGCATTGCGTCATGTATAAATGCGGCGTGATCGGCGCTAAGCCCGCCTCTATTGCCTGCTTTGTAAGCGCCTGCGCATACTCTATGTGCCTGTCAAGCTCTGCGCCGTCCTTTGCCCTGTACGGGCTGCATATGTATACTGTCCTCATTCCTGCCCGCCTTTCTCAAATCGTTCTATAAATTCCTGCTCTGTTTGCCATGAAAGCGGGTTCTCTACTTCCCGCTCTTCCCAACACTCGCCTACTGCCTCGTCCTCGTCGAAAACAAAACGTATATAAGCGTGCGGGTTTTCCTCGTCCTCGTCTGGTATCAGCGCACTTAAGCTGTAAAATGCTGGCACACCCTTAAAGCTGTATGTCTGTGGGTTTTCCTCTGTCGCCAGCCTCATAATGCCGTAGGCGTTGCTTTCCAGAATAGCGCCCCGTTCTACTACTTGCTGCTTTGTCAGCGTGCAGGCGGGATTGCCGCAAAAATCACACATTGCCATCCTCTCCTATTTTTTTAATGAAACTTACTGAAATCTCGTATG
>NZ_JANJZD010000044.1 GCF_024623325.1 Acetatifactor muris | reverse complement strand
GTAGGATTTGGGGTAAAACTGCAAGGAAAATCGATGCCTGGATGCAGAACCCCTGTAGTTATTTTATCATAAATATGCTGAAAAGTCAGTAAAATCAATGGTTTACAGACTTAAAAAGCAGACACTATTTAGCTCTAAGTCTTCCGGCGCATTAAGAAACTGTCCCGCCTCTTCTGATATTCTGGCTATTGTTTCTATTTCCTGATCATAATCTCGTATAATATATTCACCTTTACTGGAAATATATAATTCTAAGGTACTCATATTAACTAACGGTATTCCATCCTGTAAAAATACAGGTTCATCAATCACCTCATATGATATATAGCTATATACCAGGTCTATATCTTCAGGCAGCTGTTCCATATCATCCCAGGATTCAATATCCAGTTGCTTTACGAACCTTTCTATTTCTTTATTATTATCAATGATACCAATCGTCTCACCAGAAGCTGAAATAATTTCAGTAAATTGTTTTTTTCTTCATCGTTACTGAAATACGCTCCATCTGCATCTGAAGCATTGCTTTTAGTTGTCTTATCCCCACAACCAACGATGCTAAACATACCTACTGCCAATATAAAGACTAACATGATACATTTTTTCATACTGCCTCTCCACCCTTTCATCATTTTAATGTCAGAGCCGCTCCTGCTCCCCCGATTCCCCAATCTGCCGGAACACCGGGGATACCTGCCCTGCCCTGTCAGGCTGTGGCTTATTGGGGATATGCGCTCACGGAATTTTTGAAATCTTATTGGTTATTCAAATCCCCCTATTTATGCTTTCCTGTCAAAAGACGGCTTCTCCTCCAGATAATCCGGTAACTCCTCCAGCTCTGCCCCTTGGCCATTCTTTAGCAAGCGGTACTCATCAAAATAAATCCCATAAAACTCCCTTTCCTTTTCCCGTTCAGCCGGAGTCCTCTCACAAGCCCACCCATATCCCGAACCGAGATATGTCAGCACCTTTGTACCCTGATAGTAAATATCCGCGCCATATCCCCCGCTTGTCAGGATCGGGCAGGTCAGCGTTCCGCCCCCTGCCAGCGCAAACTTCTTTTCAGCAAGGTTCTCCGCCCTCCCGTCTGCCGCCTCCAGGAAGTCAAGCAGCGTCAGTTCCCCGCTCCCCTTGCATTTCGGATTGCCGCCCTGCTCTTTCAGCGCATTTTCAGCCTGCCGGTACAGTGCTTTCCTGTCGGGCGACACGTCAGACATATACTCTGCACATAGTTCCGTCCGCCGCCTATGGATATATTCCAATTCTGCCTTGCTTGTAGTATTCGCAGCCTTCCGTGCCAGTTCCTTGATCTCGTCAGTAAACTCCACCTTTGATTTACTGCTTTTCCCGGAACTTGGAATGATAGACCAGTCAGGCCCTCTGCCGCGCAATGACATACGCTGTTTTGTATTAATAGAATTTACTGTACTTAAAGCCGAAATTCCCATGAGTCCACCTCACAATCCCTTTTGCCTTTATTTCCCCGGTTTTCCAATCTGCTGAAACGCCAAAAACATCTACTCTGTGCCTTATTGGGAAAGCACCTATAACCGTTCCAGCTTTTCCAAAAACGCCCTGTAAAATTCCCCTTCTTTGATACGGGCCTGCTGAACCTCTATGCTCCTTGGCGTATATACTCTTGGATGCTCCAAATCGTACAGCGCCTTTTTCGTTGCCTGGATCGCAGATTCCACCGTGTTTCCAAGGATGTCAAAATTCTCCGTTTCACCCTTAAGCTGTTTATTAAGCCTCTGCACCATCATCTGCGATATGTGGCTCATCATTCCGTTGTCCCGGATTCCCATGCCATTCGCATTTACTTCTTTCGCCGCCTCCATCCACGCATCCTTCACTTCCTGCGGGGCGTTCGGGCCAACCATCTCAAAGGCTTTCTCATCCTGGTCGGCTGCCTTTCCCTGCGCCGCCTTTTCTTCCACCGTTTCCATGAATCCCACAGCCCCGGATTCCGCGCTTCTTCCTGTCTTTCTTGCCGTATATCCTGTCAGCGGATATCCCGCTGTCCCTATTCCGTTAATGCCCATTTCAGTCCTCCATTTCTTTTTTATGGCAGCTCCTCTGTCGGTCAGAGCCGCCTCTGCTCTCTCGTAATAAGTCCGAGCAGTTCATTGCCTCCATGCAAACAAGCCAACTAACTTCCCCTGTCAAATCCCATACCGGCCTTCACCTCCCTACTCCCCCATTTCCCCAATCTGCCGGAACGCTGGAGATGCCTGTCTTATCAGGCTATGGCTTATCAGTTATTCAGATACCCCTGCTTTTCTTCTTCATCAGACCATATGCGGTCATACCGGCTGCCAATGCTATCAAACACATCATGCCATGTGGCGAACTTCTGCATTTCTTCAATGCTGCTCCTGTTGTTTTGCAGCCAATCGAAAACCGCCTTATAGGTATTTTCCGAAAACAGGACGCTCCAGTTGTTCTTATAATCTGCATTGTCATTATAGGACATCCCGTTAAAGCCCATAGAGACAATGCCGTCCTTCGTATGCTGCGCCAGCCCCTTTATCTCCAGATCAGCCCATATGTATGCGGCGTTCTTATCGTGGATCAGGTTGGGATATTTATTGAAGTAGGTCTCCGCAAGGGCCTCATACCTTTCCCTGTCTGCCTCGCTCTGCAAAAGGACTTTTCCCCCACGGCCTTCCTCGCCATCCCGCACAAGATACTGTATGCCAGTGCCGGAATGGGTCTTTAATGTGAAACCGGACAGTTCCTCCGTTTCCAGCGCTTCCACGCCCATGACATCCTGCAGGGCGTCTTTCAGCTCGCCGTCCAATACCATAGCATCATAGCTCATGGTTCCATGCTCCGAGATCAGGAACTGCTTTCCTGTCTGGCTGTCCTGCCTGACCTTGATGTCAGAATAGTCAAAAGCGCCTATCCTTTCTCCCTGTTTATTGTAAATATCGAAACACCCCGCCTCGTTGTCCGGCACAATCCTGTAATTCTCGGATTCGTATGTTTCATAGGCAGGCTTCACATTGCGTACCCCGGATGCCGCCGATGCACGGTACGCATCCAGCACCGAAGTCTGCCCCGCCGCCCTCATGCCGCTTCTTATGGGAGAACTGCTCCCTGCCGCATCTGCATCCGCCATCCTGCCCGCGAAGCCCGTTCCCGAACCATTCCTCTGAGCCTTTCCCATATCACGCCATGCGGGATATCCCGCCCCTATTCCATTTACGCTCATCTCCAAATCCTCCGCTATTGTCATTTATTCAATACTGTGGCTGGGAGTGATATGTTTCCACCCCCAGCTACGCTGTGACAGTCTGAATATGTAAAACATCACTGTTCTACAGAAAACATAGCTTTCTGGATATTTTTCTGCCAATATGAGCTGTCAAAGTAATTCCCGCTTTTAGGCAGGTTCCTGAACATATTCATGATCATGTCATAAGTCATGGATGATGTATCTATGAACAGTTCCTTTCCGTCCTTTGATTTAATCGCTGTACCGTTTGTTCCCACATAGGCAGTTGTATTGTCATCAAGGTACTGTATCGTTCCTGTCATTTCCGCAAACTTTTTCAGCCACGACTCTCCCGTTTCCTTGCACATTTCCTTAAATTTCTTGGCATCCTCCCCCGTCATATAAGGGTGCTTCCCATCCCTGACATACCATGAAAAACCTGTTGCTTTGTCCGTATATTTCGGGTCTGTTGCCGCCCATTCTTCCAAGGTCTTATCGCCATACCAAACTGTCAGCCCGCTGTCATTTGATACGGTGTTTTCCTCCTGCCCCATTATTGGATTTGTTGATTTAAGTGCGTCATATATATCCTGCACATTGGCATTCTGCCTTGCACTTCCGGGAGCGGATTCCTCTGCCGCCTGTTTCTGCGGGTAGAACTGTCCTGCCCTGCTCCTGTTGTATCTATTCGCTGATACATTGTTCTGATAATAATTCTGTCCTATTCCATTTACGTTCATTTTTCAAATCCTCCATTGTCATCAATTATTTTAATGGCAGCCCCTCTGTCGTTCAGAGCCGCCCCTGCTCCCATGTAATAAGTCCGAGCAGTTTATGCCTCCATGCGGACATACAACCTAACTTCCCCTGTCAAACTTCATGACAAACACCCCCTTTCACTGCCATCCGCTAATAATACGAGCCAGCCTCCAAAAAAGTTTTATTTCTCTTATCACCTACATCCGCCCCTCACCTCCGGGCAGACCGCAGAGGCAAAGCATTATGCGCCTCTGCGGAATAGGGTGTAAAGATTATATCTTCATGTCCACGGATGACAGTGTTCTCCCGGATTTCCTCAGATTCGCTTCCACAGATTCCCTTGTGATGCCGTCCAAAGCCCCGGATGGAACTGGCTTTCCAATTTCCCACTTAGGGTCGGCTTTCCTTGCAGCATCCAAGAACGCCTGCCGATATGCCCTTTCATACTGCTCCATCGTATACCCTGCCGCCAGCCTGTCATCCTTCTTCGTCTTTCTATACAGATTGTCGTATACATCCATGCGCTTTGTCGTATCTCCATTCAGCGTGCCATTTTCGCGTAGGAATTCTTTCTTTGTCTGCTCAAACATCTCATCCTTGCTGCTCTCTGGGATGGAAACGATACGCTTCTGACGGTCTGCATTTTCATCCGTCAGCACAAGGCCGGCAAGCCCGTTTCTTGGATTGATAAAATCCCCGTCTTTATCGTAGCATTTCATCGAATTTTTAATGCTTTGTATATTTGTGTACATTGCACCGTTACCATTCTGCATCATTTCTTTTATTGCAGCCCTATATTGGGCGCTGTTCGTGTCAATCCCCGCTGCTCTTAATTGCGCTTGCACCGAACCGCTGTTTAACTGAGACAGTTGGAAACTGCCAATCGCACTCTTCTTTGGTGTCCCGAACATACTTTGGAACAAAAAACTGTAATCTGTAATCTTTGACATAGCATCATCCTCCATGATTTCCTTTGCTATCAATATTTTATTAGCGGCTCCTCTGTCATTCGGAGCCGCCCATGCCCCCTTATGGTAAGTCCGGGCATATTCTGTTTTACTTCAAATTTTATAACATTAGTACAGTTATCAGATATTTCCCAACACATTACTGCTGTATGCACCAATCGCACTTTCATAAGCCATTGCCGCCGAAACCTGTGACCGGCTGATGAAATGATAGTTTACAGCCGTATCAAGATCACTTTTTTTCAGGGCGTCTTCCATAAGCTGTTTATGATATTGCAGCTCTGTCCGTTCTCTGCGCTCCGCCGCTGCTTCCTCGGCAAGCTCCTGATACCGCACCCGTCTTGCCCGTTTTGCCGCCTGTTCTGCTCTCACCTTTGCTTCAATCTTTGCCCGCACTTCCGGTTTCAGATCCCCGGTCACATATACATACCCCACACCTTTTTCATCAATACTCACGGCATAAGAAGACATCTCGAATCCATTCATTGACATTTCCGCCTTACATCTTGGAAGGTCATCGAGCCCTTTCTGGATTATTTTTTCATAATGGGCTGCTTTCTCCGGGTCGTTTGCCATCTTCTCTAAAATATTTGGAGCGATTACAATATTGTTATACCCCGCTATGCTTGCGCCGAAGTTGTCAATACTCCTTTGGTCATTACCGATATTTTTCACCATCACGTTTGCGCCATATCGCTGTTTCAGATACTCCACATACTGCTCCTCCCGCGATGCGGAACTATTTTCTGCAGTCTGCTTTACGGTGTCCGCAAAACTGGTTTTCCCTGTGGCATTATTTTTCTGCGCCTTATTCGCATACTGATATGCCGCCAACATATCATTTACTCCTAAAATGCTCATAATAATTCTTCTCCTTCCTGCTGATTAACTTTTTACCATGACCGACAATGTGAATCTATTGCCTTTTACAATACAGTCCATATCGCCGCCATATTTTACTGCACATTTTCTGATATTCTTTAGCCCTATTCCATGCACCTCCTTATCTTCTTTTGTTGATATGGGAAGGCCGCTTTCCTTGTCGAACAGTGCCATACCATCAAAGCTGTTCTCAATTTCTATAAAATACATATTCTTTGCCCGAAAAGACCGGATCGTGATATAGGCTTCTGCATACGGCTGTTTCTCCCTCATTTTCATGCAGGCTTCAATCGCATTATCCAGCCCGTTGTTCAGAATAATCCCCATATCATAAGCCTTTATCGTAACGGCATCTGAAAGCATGAACCCCCTTGCATCCAGCTTAATTCCTTTTACCTTTTTTGCCGCATAACGGAACTTGCTGCCCACCACCGCATCACTGACTGCATTGCCCGTATGCACCCTGCTGTCAAGCTGTTCCACCGACTGATACATACCCTCAAAATACTGCCGGATCTCCTCATCTTCCCCACTATACTTTTTCTGTATAAGGTTCTGCAGGACTGCCATGTGGTTCTTCATATCGTGCTTGACCGAGCGTACCCCGTCATACAGATGCTCCATTTCCACCATTGAACCCTGCATCTGAGTGATCTGGTTTTCCAGTATGATCTTCTCCGCCCGTTCTTCCTGCAGAGCTGCCATGTTCTGATAAATACGGAAACTGAACACGACAGCCCCAAGCAGCACAAGTGCTATCATGGGAATGATAAGGTATAGCGCCGGATATCTTTCATACAACAGCACCGGAACGCCATCCGTAACTGTGATCATCAGCAGTCTCACAAGCACTGAAACCAACACGCCAGCCACGGCAGGGAGCAGATAGAAAACCACTTCCTTTTCCATCCCCTTTTCCCTGCAACGGTAACTCTTTACAATCTTCCTTATGGAAACAAAAAGCAGGACTCCTTCTATGGTTTCCACAAACGCAACGGAAAAGCAGGCCAGCGCATCTGCCGCCACAGGCAAGTATTCCGGCCATTCCATGCTGCTACCCGCCCCATGTACCAAAATGTCTATCAGTCTTTTCCCGATATAAAGAAAACTGTACCCTGCCCAAAATGCCAGTTCACGCAAGGCGATAAACTGAATGGCCAGAAAGATTTTCAGCGGCATATTTCCCTTATACCAACCCACACAAAAAGCAAATAAGGAAACGGTAGTAAAAAGCAACTCCACAATTAGCGTCACACTGTCTGTTTCACGGAATAAAGCCCCTTTGACAATCCTTATCAAAATCCACACAATTCCAGCTATCCACTGTGCATTCCTTAATCTGCACAGCTTTGGTTCCGCAAACCTGCCAAAAAAGAACTGGATGCAGTACCCCTCAAACAAATAAAGCGGAATACTGAGCATCCCCATGATATATTCAGCCATCAGCACCCACCCCATTCCTCAGATACCGCATATAGGCTTTTACAAACTCCCCATACTTTTCTTTTGCCAGATAAACATACTCCCCATTGTTCAAGATGACGCTCTCGCTGTCATACTCTGCCACATACACCATGTTCACCAGATATCCCCTGTGGCAGCGGTAGAAACTTTCCCCAAGCTGCCCTTCCATTTCGTTCATGGAAGCGTATGCCTCTATGATTTCCCCCGTGGTGTGTATCTCCACTTTTTTTCCCCTGCTCTCAACATAAAGGATGCTGTCCTTTTCCAGTGTAAAACTTCGGTTCCTCGTCTTTATGAATACCGTTTCCCACCGTTTGGTTTTCCTCTTTTCCATCTCCCGCTCCGCACGGTGGAACACCTCCCGAAACTTATCTTCCTCAATCGGCTTTAACAGATAGTGGAATGCCGCCACGTCAAATGCCTCGAAAACATACTCCCGAATTCCCGTAATAAAGATCAGTATGGTATCTTCATCCCTCTGTCTAAGCCTTTTCGCCGTTTCAATCCCGTCTGTTCCATCCATCTGTATATCGAGGAATACAATGTCAAACTTCTTGTCGGTAGCAAGCAGCGCATCCCCCGTCTCATAAAGATCAAGGCATATCCCCACTTTCTCTTTTTCTATCAGTTCATTTATCTGTTCACGGATGGCTTTCTCGTCATCACATATGGCTATGTTCAATCTCATCACCTGCAATTCATTTCCCATGCGAGTGCTTTTCTCGCATTGAGCATTAGCTTCCCCATGGCAGCTCTTTTTACTGTAGAAAGTTTTCTTTCTACTTATATCGGCAGAATTTTGGCGCAGTCAGCCACGAAGGAACGAAACCCTATTTGAAAGGGAACGAAATCTTTTTCTTTTCCACAAAAAGTTCAAATCAACCCTAAAGTTTTTCGCCATTCGTCCGATATAGTGGCGGATGCCCCACAAGGTCTGCCGTGTAAGCATATTACTTCTTATTTCCCCGCTTTCCAAGTGATTTCCGTTATCAAACCGCCTGGCCTGCCTGCGGAAATGACAGACCGCCGTATATGGTAGATGAAGTCCATAGTGCGGCAGTTTGTCTTTTGTAGTATTATCTGGCACTAAGTTCCACCAAAACAATCTCCGGGCGGTTATTGAATGGTTCCTATACTGTATCATCCTTAATCGCTTCTACAATAACATCATCCCTGATCTTCTTAGAAACCAGCATATAAATCCCATTGATCACAAGCAGCACCAGTACAATGTACATCAACAGCGCCCACACCGGGAAAGCGCACAGGAATTCCACTATGGGCACTCCCATCATATAGCACTGTGCGGCACATACAATGATAAGCAGCGGCAAGCCAATCAATATTGGCCTGACTGACAGCAGAAACCCTTCCATCCCAAGCAGCCGCCGGATTCCCTTTTCATCCACACCGACCGAGCGGAGCATGGCAAATTCCTTCCGCCTCTGTCCTAAACTGTTCAGGATTGCCGAAAGCACTGAGGAAATACCCACAACCCCAAACAGCGCCACAAGGCTGCACACGACAAACATTGTCGCCCCTGTCATCCTCCCGCGGTTCCTCATACGCTCCGTCTTACTGGAAGCCATAAAATCACTGCTGCCCAGATAAGCACTGCATATCCTTTCCGCTTCGCCCTGGATTTCTTTGTCCATCCCATCCGGCACAGCATAATTTACATAGTTCCTGTAATTATAAACCTCCATCTCATCACTGAAATTCCCGATAATGGCATAATATTCCTCCATCGGCACGATAACAGGCAGTGTATAAAATGAAGGGGCAAGCCCGATCTCCGGCATTGACGGGATCACTGCCGCAACGTCCACGGCAAACTCATAGTCGCCCTGAGTATCATCCGAATACTTCTCTGTCAGCTCCACCCTCTGCCCCTGCCGGAGATTCAGATAAGGGACTGTTTCCTGCATTGCCTCATAATCCCTTGCACCGGGGTTCTTTGCCACACTGTTTACAATGATGGCGGAAGATTCCGGTAAAGCCTCCGCGCCTGCTTCCCGCAGAACGCTTTCATAGGCATCCTGCTCCATCCCCACCAGCACACAGGTTACACGGTAACGCCCGTCCCGCTCCACGATATAGCCGTCTGCGGCATCAAAACCTCCTGCCTGCAGGAATTCTGCTGACTGGTCACTCCCGGAAAGCCAGACAGCGCAGTTCGCCCTTGCATAAACAGATGTTTCCTGTACACCCGGCACAGCTTTCAGTTCTGCAAGGAGCTCACCGTCTATCCGTTCCCCCGTCCCCAGCGTGATATTCACATCAAAATGATTCCTGTTTTCCGCCTGCGCATTGCTGATATCGGAAGCCGTAAAAACTGCGAGGAACCCAAAGGCAAGAAGCATACAAAGGGAAAGCGTCACCATGCAGGTATGGTACAATTTTTTCCCCGCATTTACCGAGTTTGCCGCTATCTCCCCAAGGAATCCGAAATGTTTTGCCAATATGGGATGGCTCTTTGCTTTCTTCGATGTGCGTCCGCACATTGCAATGCTGTACTGCTCCCTGCGCACTGCCTCTATGGGCAGGATTTTTGACATCTGTTTCGCCGGCCCATGTGCGGCGAGCAAAACCGTAACAAAGGAAAGCACTGCCGCCATGAGCGCCGCGGCCGGTGAAAAAGAAACCTCCATCCGGCTTCCGAACACTTCACTGGCCATGCTGGAATAGGCTGACAGGACACCGATGGAAAAAAAGTATCCCAGGATCATTGAAAGCAGGATAGGGATAACTGAAAGGATACACGCCTCATAAATGACCGTCCTTCCTATCTGCTTCGGCCCCGCCCCTACAGATTTCAGGATACCGAGCTGATGTATCTTCTGTTTTGCCGAAATCCCGAAAGCGCCCCTTATGATATAGGCAAATACCGCCATAGATGCGCCTGCCGCAAGCAGGAGCCCAAAAAACAGCTTCGGCACATCACTCTGGAAAAAACTCCCGGCTGCATATACCCCGTGCCATGCAAGCAGCGCGGCATGGTAGCGGCATGGGTAGTCCCCGTATTCATCCTTCGGAAGCCCTATTGCCTCCGCAATCTGCGGGACTGCCATATATACTTTCCCCCTCCGCTCCATCTGGAGGTAGACCACCACCTCACTGTCCGGCGAAAGTTCCTCCGGCTCCATAAATCCATAGGCAAGGTATCCTTCATAGCCGGAGGAAACGGACACATCCAGTTCCCCCACAATGGTCAGGCTGGCGGCGTCTTTCTGCCGGTTTTCTTCCATGTACGTCCGCACATTGCTGCCTATTTCCACTGCGAGCGCATCCCCGATGCCATATGCCGGGTTCTGCAAAAAGAAATCCTTGCTGACCACGACCTCGCCGGGAGCCTGCGGGATGCGCCCCCGCAAAAGCATATTCTTTTCATACATGGCATCCCAATAGCCGCTGTCACAGTTCTGTATCAACAGGCAGGGAAGCGCGGTCCCTTCCGGCAGGAACGCAGTCTGGTTGTCCCCTTTCACAAACATGGCTTTTACGCCCGCATTGTCCCTCACCATGCCAAGCCTGTCTGCCGGAACATCCATAAGCTCCGCATCCCAATCCCCGGAGGTATAAATCTCCTGCTGTACCATCTGGTTCCAGAAACTCTGCGCAAAAACAAGCAATGTACATAAAAAAGTGGAAGCAATCAGAACTGCCACAATAATAGAAACAGATGTGCGGCGGTTTTTACGCACCTGGTCTAAGCTGTATTCCCGTATGATGTTCATGGCTATACCTCCCTGCCCGCTTCTGCGGGCCTCAATTCAATATTTGAACGGAACGTTCAAAATCGCACCGCCTTATCCGAGATGATCTTCCCATCCTCTATCTTGATGATGCGGTCT
Organism: Acetatifactor muris; assembly: GCF_024623325.1. Classification (GTDB taxonomy): domain Bacteria; phylum Bacillota; class Clostridia; order Lachnospirales; family Lachnospiraceae; genus Acetatifactor; species Acetatifactor muris. The sequence goes on along the minus strand of NZ_JANJZD010000044.1, from coordinate 22,495 downwards.
GCCTCCAGCGCCACACTTTCATCATGGGTGATCAGGAGGATAGTCTGTTTATACTGGCGGTTGGACAGTTTCAGCAGGGAGATGATCTCCTCCGTATTCTTCCGGTCAAGGTTCCCTGTCGGCTCGTCAGCCAGCAAGATCGCGGGCTGGTAGATCAGGGCGCGCCCGATTGCCGCCCTCTGCTGCTGTCCCCCGGAAAGCTGCCCCGGCAGATGCTCCAGCCTGTCCTCCAGCCCTAATGTCCTTACAATGTCGTCAAACCGTTCCTTACCCGGCTCCTTATTATCCAGGAGCATGGGCAGACAGATGTTCTTCTTCACACTGAGCGTGGGGATAAGGTTATAAAACTGGTAGATAAGCCCCACCTTGCGCCTGCGGTACTGCGCCAGCCGTTCCTCCCCAAATGTCGCTATGTCCACCCCTTCCACAAATATCTTCCCGCCGTCAGGGCGGTCAACGCCTCCCAGCAGATGGAGCAGCGTTGACTTGCCGGAGCCGGATGCCCCGATGATGGCAACGAACTGCCCTCTTTCCACCTGCAGGTCTACATGGTCTAAAGCCGTTACCATTGTCTGCCCTGTCCCATACTGCCTGGTCAGCCCCTCGGTTCTTAAAATATCCATAAACAGCACCTCTCATTTCTCTGGATTCCGGAAGAACGCCGTCTTTGCGTTCTTCTACATGAAACTTAGAAGTTCTTAGGCGGCATACCTTTGTGTATGGCACCTTAGAACTTCTTTTCATGTTACCACCCTTATGTGCTAATTCAGTGACAATGGTAAAATTTAATATAGAATCCTGCGCCCCCTGTCTCTGTATTTTTTGCCGTGACCGTCCCGTTTTCTTTCTCAATGATGGATTTTGCCAGGGCAAGCCCGATTCCTGCACTGTCTTTGGAAAAACCTGCGCCCCGGTAGAACCGCTCAAACAAGTGGGGAAGGTCTGCTTCATCAAATCCCCTGCCGCTGTCCTGAATAACGATTTCCGTATAGATAGGATTGTCCCGGCAGGCAATACTGATATTTCCCTGCTCCGGTGTATGTTCCACACAGTTTTTGATAATATTGCCGAACGCCTCGCTGCACCATCCGAAATCCCCGGAAAGCGAAATCCCGTCAGCGCCCCGTATCCCAAAGCATATCCCCTTTTCTTCCATCTGCCGGACAAAGGGCTGGACTGCATCCACCAGCATTTCCTCCAGGTCAAACTCTTTTTCTTCCAGTTCCAGCACGCCCGCATCCAGCCTTGACAGGGTGAGCATGGAGCCGACCAGTTGCTGGAGGCGGCTGACCTGCCCCTCCATCCGCCCGATATCTTCTTTTGTCTCTTCATCCCATGCTTTCTTTTTTAGCAGCGAAAGGGTAAGCCCTATGGACGCCGCCGGGGTTTTTAACTGATGGGACAGATCAGCCATGTTGTCCGCAAGGTTCTTCTTTGCCCTCTGCGCCTGTTCCCGTTCCTCCCGAAGGAGCACCACCGCTTTATAGATGCTGTCCTCCAGTTCGGAACCGGTATCATGCTGCATCAGGGTGTCATACTGCCCTTCCATGATCCTGTCCAGATAGCCGGAAAGTGCCGCTGTCCGCTTTTCTGCCTCCTTCGTCCTGTGCCGCCAGTAAAGTCCGAAAGAAAACAGCATAATCAGTAACATACCGAAAGGGATGGCATATGCCGCCGCTCCAAACCATGCCGGAGCAAAAGAATATACACCCCTCCCATAACCGTACTGCCTTAAGATTTCTTCCCCCGCATCCCTCAGGCCATCGCCAGACTTGTATAGGTGCATGACACCGCCAAGCTGTTCCGGGGCAGCAATCCCCACAGCCCCGGCCATATCCGCAATACCGCTTCTGATAAATGTTTCTGACAGGTGCAGGATAACACCGCCTGCCAGAACGAACAGGCAGATGGAAAGCACAATCCCGCATATTAAAATCCTGTTCCCCTTCTTTTTATCCCTCATAGTCCACCGCCTTATACCCAAATCCACGGACTGTCAGGAGCATCTTCGGCATCTGCGGATGATCCTCCACCTTCTGCCGCAGGCGCTTTACCAGCGTGGTAAGCGTATTGTCATTGACATAATTGCCATCCACATCCCACAGCTTTTCTAAAATCTGCTCACGGGTAATGGTCTGGTTCTTATGCTCCAAAAACAGGAGAAGGAGCTGGTATTCATTCGGTGTCAGCTTTACCGGGCAGTCTTTTTTATAGACTTTGGATGTCTTTTTATTGATGCAGACATCCCCACAGTAAAGGCTTCCGTCCTCTGGCCTGCGGTTCCTCACCCTGCGCAGCAGAGCCCGCATCCTTGACACAAGGACATCCATGCGGAAAGGCTTCGTCACATAGTCATCCGCCCCGATGGACAGCCCCTGCACCATGTCCTGCGCCCCGTCACGCACCGTCAGCAAAATGACGGGAATAGCTGTATTTTCACTTAGGCTGCGGCAGAAAGCAAATCCGTCACCATCCGGCAGGTTTATATCCAGCAGACATAAATCAATCCCGCTGTCCAGATATTTCCGGGCCTGCGCGAGACTTAATGCGGCATATGGCGTGAAGCCCTCCGCCTGTAGGCTGCGGCAGAGGGTATCAGACAGTTCCATGTTATCTTCGACCACCAAAATTTTATCCATGCCAATTTCTCCTCTCTTCGGGAGCTTAGTTTTTATTATGCTGCTATCTACGCCTGAAAATTTCTCCCGCTAATCCATCATAAATTATATCGGATTATAGGGTATTTCATCAAATACCAATACATCAGCCAATGTATTCATCCCAAGACAGATGCCCCGCAAAGTCTGCCGTGTAAGCATATTACCTCTTATTCCACCGCTTTCCAAGTGATTTCCGCAGGCCGCCCGGCCGGCCTGGGAAAAAAGCAGACCGCCGCATATGGTAGATGAAGTCCATAGTGCGGCAGTTTGTCTTTTGTAGTATTTTCAGTTTATACGCTATTGCTGCTTCAATTAAGAAAACAGCACTGACGGCAAACCACACTCCGGCATAATGAATGCGTAGTATGTAAATGCTGCCAAAGCTAAAGTTATAAGCAAGAGTACAAGTTTTACAAACAAAGAAGTTTCATGTTTTGGGAAAAACAGGATAATATTAAGTACAAGTGACATAACGCAAATGGCTATATCAAGGAAAAAATTGATCCAGAGTATCACTTTGTACTCGCTGCCTAACGTACCCAGCACAAAGAAAGCAAGAATAAATATTCCATAGTTTACGCATAGCCAGATAATGATCTTCTTTGGATTTAGCTGTAGCTTATTCATTTCATTTTCTCCTCTATAAAATAATTTTTAACCAGATTATCATACTGCTTCCCAATTTGAATGAGTAAATCACGCAAAAAGAATTGCCTGTTTTACTCATTTCATTTCATGCCCCAAAAAGTACAATGTTGCTATCAAACGCAAAGGAGAATTTCATATGTCTGCATTATTAGAAGCAAAAGAAGTAACAAAAATTTATGCCAGGGCACAGCACCCAAGCCTGAATAAAGTATCGTTCAGCGTGGCGAAAAGTGAGTTTATCGCCATCATGGGCGCTTCGGGTTCCGGGAAGACTACACTGCTTAATGTCCTTTCCACGATTGACACACCTACAAGTGGCAGCATCACAATAGACGGTGTCAACATTAAGAACCTTTCCGATTCAGGCGCAGCGGATTTCCGCAGGGATAAGCTGGGATTTATTTTTCAGGAATATCTCCTGCTTGACAGCCTTACCATTTTTGAAAATATTGCTGTCCCGCTTACCCTGCAGAAACTCCCGCCGGAAAAAATAGAAAACATGGTACGGAGCCTGGCAAAAGCATTTGGCATTGACCCACAGCTTAACAAATACCCAAATGAGCTTTCGGGCGGGCAGAGACAGCGGGCTTCGGCTTTGAGGGCCATTGTAAAGCGGCCAAGTATTCTATTTGCCGACGAGCCAACAGGGGCGTTGGATTCCAGTTCTGCGACAGATTTACTAAACACCTTGAAGGAATCAAACGAAACCCTTAATACCACTATATTGATGGTTACACATGATGCATATGCCGCAAGTTTCGCTGATCGCATTTTGATCTTTAAAGACGGGTGCATTATCCGGGAGCTGTTCAGACAGAATGATGACCGGCGCACATTCTATGAATCCATCGCACGGGAAGTGGCAAAATTAGACACAGAAAGATAGGAGGGGGAGAGATATGCATAGTTTATCTATGGCGCTTAAGAATCTGAAAAATAATTTTTCGTTTTACGCCCTCTATCTATTATCCGTTTCATTTGTGATCACTATCTTTTTTGCATTCACTTCGTTCTCTATGAATGCGGTCATGCTTGAAAAAATATCAAATGACGGACGGGTTGAAACGATGTGCAACACGATTTCCGTATTCCTCATGGCTTTTGTTGTTTTCTACATGTCATATTCAAACCGCTTCTTTTTACGCCGCCGCACAAAGGAACTCGGTATTTACGCATTATTAGGATACAGAAAATCCACAATACTCTCCCTGCTCATAACAGAGAACCTGCTCACCTGTTCAGGAGCTTTTATAGCCGGGATACTTCTGGGCGGTTTTTTCCACAAGGGGATTGTCTTTGGCATTACAAAATTGCTGGATCTGGCGGTCAATCATTCAGAAATACCCTTTTTTAACCCAAATGCCGTTATGAAAGCAGCCTGCTTTATTTCCGCTGTTGTTATAGTATTAGCCCTGTCCAACAGCAGATTCCTTTTCAGGACATCACTCATGGATTTAGTGAGATATGAAAAAAGTGCAGAAAAAAGGATGAAGTTCCATGCTGTCCCGTCTGTCATTGGATTTTTGGCTGTTATTTCAGGATACTGCCTTGCACTCGATATATTACGAGGTGCGGAATCCTTATGGCTTACAATTGGTTTTTATCCAGTCGGCATGCTGACATCTGCACTCATACTCTCAGGGACAGTGCTTTTTATCGCATCCTTTCTTCCCTTTGCGGTACAGGCAGGGAAGAAAAACAAACGAAAATTCTACACGGAAACGAAGATCATCACTGCGCCTGGGTTCATATACCGTATCCATTCAAACTCCAGGACACTGATCATGCTTACATTATTGTCAGCCGCAACATTGACTGTTTCAAGCGTCATGGCTTTGTCGCTATACTACCCAATAGCTGCGGTATCCCGTATGGCTCCATCGGAAATAGAATGCAGGATTGAAAATGAAAGTGAAATAACTGCGTTCAAACAGATCATAAATGAGTATTCACCGGGGGATGATGTCACATTCCTGCAGACTGATATTTATAAGGTCACTTCCACTGCCGGGCAGCTCCCTGTGGAATACAGCATCGGAACCTCCAAGGGGGATGCGGATAATGAAAAAATCCTGCGGGATGCAGGGTTTGAATGTATCCCATTTTCAAACTATACAGCCCTTCTGGAAGCACAGGGACGGACAAAAGCGTTGGAACAGCTTGCCACTTTAAATAACAATGAGTGTATTTTAATCAAGTACCAGCCGGATTCTGACAATGATGAAACGGGCAATGTTTATCCACTGCTCATAGGCAGTCAGGAAATACCGGTCACAGTGACCGCTGTTACTTTGGATAATCCCATTTCATTTGCAAACAGTGTCGGAACTTTGATCGTAAGTGACGATTTATACCATATGATAACAGAACAGGCAGTTCCTGCAGCGAAAGTCCTCAGCATAAACGGAAAATCCATTGAGGATAACAAGGCACTGTTCCAGGCACTGTCAGAATATCTGTCGGGAAGTCCCTACCTGCAGGGAAACTCGCACAAGGTACACGAAATATTTTCCCTGAGCAGTTCCACATTCCTGTTGATCGGTTTTCTCGTGGTGTTGTTCTTTATAGCAACCGGAAGCATCCTTTACTTCAATAATGTTTCAGCCATAACCGACTCGAAATCTGATTATGATATCCTTCGGAAAATGGGGTATACGGACAGGAAAATCAAAAAGATCATCAGAAAACAGACGGCGGCTTTTTTCATCATCCCATTTTTATTCGGGCTGGCAGACTGCATCTTCGCCACGCTGGTATACAAGTCCGCCCTCATGCAGAATATCCTGAAAAACAGCCTCGTGCTGTATACACCCACAATGGCCGCCATTATGCTGACATTCATTATTTATCTGGCCTATTACCGTATGACTGTCCACACCTGCTGTAAAGCTGTGCTGACAAAATAGAGGCTGCATGAAACCGCCGCGCTTTCATGCCCGGCGGTTTCACACGCCTTTATGACAAATCAGAAATCATGCAGAATTTCCGGTTTGTATACCCGAAAATAAATGGTATAATGAAGCGTGAAAAAAGGAGGCCGGATATGAAGCGTATAACATTAAACCTTCTGCTTTTTGCAAATTCCATTTTGCTCATTATATATATGGCACTGGCCATAAACAGGAATATGGCATTTAACGCCACAGGAACCGTATCCCTGTTCCTGTCCTCTTTGATGCTCATAGACATTACTTATATAAGTTCCTGCAATGTCAGTGGAAACAAAGTCATCTCCCTGTTTTGCGGCCTGCTGGCACTCCATAGCTGGTATATACTCCTGTCTGCGCAGGACGATGCCCGGACGGGCATGGTCTTCTCTGCCTTAAGCCCGGTCATTTGGTATGTCTCCATAAATTTCATACTCATGTTTCTGTTTCAGGGAAGCGGATATAAATTCAAGAAAACAGTAAACATCTGCCTGACCGGAACCTGCATCTGCTCCCTTATCGGCCTGCTGGCGTCAAATGAAATATTTTCCCTGTTTTACGGCATACAGTTTCTGGCAGGCTGGCTTTGTTTCATTTTCATTGTTGTCTTCCACAGAAAAAGGACTGCCTTTGTTTTTAAGGCAGAGTGGAAATATATCCTTTTCTCCCTTGTGACGGTAAGCATTTTATTCCTTGCCTATTACTTCTCTACAATGGGAGTCAGTGGGCATCTTTCTAATTTTGGGATATATCTTCCTGTCCTGCTGTTCTCTATGAGCATACACGGCATTATACGAAAAGAACATAGCAGCGCCCCTCTGTCAACCATATTCAGCAGTCTCCAGTCAGCGTTGATCCTGCTTGCCGGGGCAGTTATCTGCGGTCTGTCCGCACTGGCTTCAGGCATCGGCTTCCCACTGTTTTTCCTTATGCTGGATGCCGTGTTTGTCTTTGTATATGCCTGCAACATTGCATTAGATTTTAATTTAAGGCACGGGAAAAGTGCGATGGCCAGGGAAAGCAGATACTACGCCGCATTAGAGCAGCTACAGCAGGAAGAACAGCTAAACCTCGAATTTGCAAATTTCCTCCATGATGACATTCTCCAGGACCTGCTTTCCATAAAAAACATGATGAAAAAAGCAGGCCGCCCCGATATCCAGAAAATCATCACGGAAGCCCTTGATAACATGAACACTTATATCCGTGAACGGATGCAGGATTACCGCCCTGCAATGCTCCCCAAGCTCACTGTGAAAGAGAATTACCAAAGCCTGCTTGCATATATATCACAGTCCTTTCCGCACCGTAATATCCGTGTTACTTTTGAATGCCCGGATTCCCTGTTTTTAGCCGCTCCTTATGATATATTCGTATACCGTCTCCTGAAAGAGCTTGTCACGAATATTTATAAGCACTCAGTGGGTGAAAAAGCATGGATAACCCTTGCACAGGACAACGGGACCATAACGCTGCTCATAAGGGACAATGGGGCTGCTGATGCGGACACCCTCTCATCCGCCGATCCATCAAAGCACAGCGGGCTTTCACTGGTCACTGAGCGTGTCAATAATATGGAGGGTTCTGTAAAGATAACCAATAACTTCCCGCATGGGGTCTGCATACAGATCACCCTGCCAATGAAAGGAGATGTTTCTTATCAATATTTTATTAGTAGATGACCACGCCCTATTTTCAAAAAGCCTGGAGATTGCCTTATCAGATTATCCTGAGATCACATCATTTGAAAGCATCAATGATATTTCCCGGTTGGACAACTTCATTGATACCAACAGGCCGGATATCCTGCTTATGGATATAAATTTGAAAAACATAGCATCCGAAGATGGTTTGGAACTGGCAAAACAACTGCTATACCGATATCCGGAGCAAAAGATAGTGATCCTGTCCGGATATGACCTGCCAGTATACCGCAGCGAGGCAGAAAAAATCGGGGCAAAGGGATTTATCAACAAAAACATAGAGCCTGAAAAACTGGTATCCTTCCTTTCCCAAATATCACAGGGTGCAGTTATTTTTAACAGGGAGATTCCGTTTTTAGAGGAATTGACTGATTGCGAAAAACAAATCCTGCGGCTTATAGCTGCCGGTATGAAGCGAAAAGAGATTGCAGCTACACTCTATATCAGCGAGCGTACCCTATCAAATCATTTGCAGCATATATTTGAAAAACTTGATGTTACCTCATCTGTTGAAGCTGTAACGAAAGCCATTCAAATGGGGTATATCCCTCCCATTTGTTAAAAAAAGAGCCGCATTTTTTACCACTTTACTCATATACAAACACGAAAACCCTTTACACTATCACGGAAACCCTTATATATCACGAAAACTCCCAGCAGGTTTCCGTGATAATATCCGACTTTTGCCTACGAATATACACTATCAGGCAAAGCGACACCAGAACAACCGTTCGCACCCTAACTAATGTAAAAATGCCCCTAAAAGCACACGGAAATAATGTAGCTTTGAAACCTATGTAGTGCCGAAAGTGGCAGATTTGCGGGCTTTCTCGGCTTTCCGTGTCTGTATCTGCCGGAAACTAAGACACCGTTGGATGCCAGAGTTAACGCTCTTTTATCCTGTCTTGCAAATCCTAACCTGCATCTGCCATCACTGCCCAAAAAATCTGGCTCCACGCCCACATCTCCCATATTCATACATCTTCATGGCAAGCACTCTTGCAATCCTCTCCATGCCGTTCAGGATAGTCTCCACATCTTCATCCTCATCTTCTCCCAGACGTTCGCACAGATTACGTCCTGCCTGGTACACACCTTCATACAAAAGGCAGCATTCTTTCCCCTCGGCAAATTCATCCTCAATGTCAGCCTGCTCCGGCAGGGAATGTGATCCTTCTGCCAGAAATCCGTTCATCTTCTCAAAAATCTGTTCCTTCTGCATAGTGCATCCTCCTTTTGTCTCACTTTTACAACCGATTTTAATATGGAATGCTACTAAAATCAATAGTAGTGGTGCAAAAAGTGAGACAAACTTCTCGACACATTTCGACACTAATGGAGGATACTATGCCAAAACCAACAGGATCATCAGGAGAAAAGAATCTGGTCAGCAGCCGGCTCATAGAACTCAGGAGACAGCAGAATCTCTCGCAAAGGGATCTTGCCCATAAGCTGCAGCTTGCCGGATATGACATGGACAAGAACGTGATCACACGCATTGAGACCAACAAAAGGTATGTGACGGATATTGAACTGCGGGCATTATCACAGGTGCTGGGCGTCAGCTATGCCTATCTGATTGACGGGGAAGATAAATAGCAAAAAGCTGGCGGCTAACACACTCTCCAAATTTGCAAATTTTGCTTAATAAAAAGGACATGGAAAGACATTTCTTTCATATCCTTTATACTTTTTCGGCTTTTTGCAACTGCTGGCTTTTATCACTTAGAAAATCATCTATACCTAGAGAAAGCGAGAAAAATATATGAGTAATCCCAAAAAACAACATTTTGTTCCTCAATCCTATCTAAAACAATGGGAGGATAATGAAAATCTTATTTGGCTATATAACAAAGATAAAAAACGGTATCACGCAGAAACACAAACAGTTTTTTATTATCTTCACTTATATTCACTGACACTTTTTGAATTTAATTATTTAACACCACAACAGCAGGAAACTTTTTTTGAACCACTAAAACCATTTTCCATTTATCTGGATGACAAAAAGCTAACCTTACATGAAATTATGGAAAATATGGTAAAGTACGATAATTTTCTGATAAAAAAATCAAATGGCCAAATTATTAGCCGTAGACAAAAAGAAGATCTTCTGGAAAAGGTATTAACAAGTAAACATTTTCTAATTGAAGAAAAATATAACAACATAGAGAGTGAATGGCCAGATGTTGTTGTTTTAAGATTACAAATACGAAAACGGGACAGAGCCGGGGCATGGGTATTTATCCGACCTGAAAAACGATAAGCTGGCGCAGAAGTGCTATGCGGCAATGATGAAGTTTCTGGGAAAGGTCGAAAATGAGTGATGGATGACATAAAATTTAAATGGATATTATGTCCCGTATGTGGCAATAAAACCCGTGACAGAATTAGGGAGGATACCGTTTTGAAAAACTATCCTCTGTACTGCCCGAAATGCAAGCAGGAAACGCTCATCAATGCAAAGGATTTGCAGATAACCGTCATCCAAAAGCAGGAACACTAATCAAACTATGTAAGCCGCCGATTATGGATAACACCATAGCGGCGGTTTTTCTGTGCCTATCGGCTGTCTCTGTCAAAGGATTTCTTTCTGTGCGGCTGCTGCCTGCCCTGCTCCTGCAACTGCCTGAGTCTGCTTCTGACGCTCTCCCTTTCGGGCGGCTTCTGCGGTCTGTTCTTTTCCTTGACCTGTCGTTCCCACTCGGTAAGGCTGCGGTTATATTGTTCTACAACGGCTTCGGCTTCTCGGTAGGTCGCTATAAATGCCTGCACGTCGGGATAACCGTCCTCTTTGAGCGTATCGGGCAGTTTATCCAGCCTTTCGGATATTTCCTGCTCCGTCTGCTTTATCTGTTCAGTAAGAGCTTTTCGCTCCTTGCTTTTGAAAACGCCCTTTGCTTCGGAAAGCTGTTCTTTTAACTTGGGGACTTTCTCCTGCAAGCTACGGATTGCTCTCGCTTCGTCCTGCACCCGTATCATCAAATCCCGCATTGTGCGAAACTCCGTCATATTGATACTTTCTCTTTTTCTATCAGTTCATTTATCTGTTCACGGATGGCTTTCTCGTCATCACATATGGCTATGTTCAATCTCATCACCTGCAATTCATTTCCCATGCGAGTGCTTTTCTCGCATTGAGCATTAGCTTCCCCACGGCAGCTCTTTTTACTTTTTATATCGGCAGAATTTTGGCGCAGTCAGCCACGAGGGAACGAAATCTTTTTCTTTTCCACAAAAATTTCAAATCAACCCTAAAGTTTTTCGCCATTCGTCCGATATAGAAGCGGCACAAACGCAAACCGCCGTGTAAGCATATTACCTCTTATTTCCCCGCTTTCCAAGTAATTTCCCTTATCAGTCCGCCCGGCCTGCCTGCGGAAAAAGCAGACCGCCGCATATGGCGGATGAAGGCCATAGTGCGGCAGTTAGCTTTTGTGTATTATCCTAAAGATTTCAGGCTTCTTCGGTATTCCGCCATTTCGTCCTCGCTTACCGTATCGCAGACGTGTTGCAATTCACTGACCACAAACTCCCGCTCCTTCGGCAGATAGGCGGTGACCGGGTAAAAGTTTGAACTGGAGTTGGCAAAAAGGTGCGTCCGTATCTGCAATTTTTTGATGAACACCTGCAGTTCCTCCAGACGCTCTTTTTCGCCGGCAGGGGCAAACTGCCCCTCCTGCTCCATGCGGTACAGCTCCGTATCCGGAAACAACGTGAGCGAATCCACCGAGATAAAATAAGGGTTTAGCTGGCTGAACAGCTCTGCGCTGTTCACCGCGTTCCAATATCCCCTCCCCCTCCCTGCAAGCCCGGTCATGTAGACAAAATAATATTCAATCCCCGCCTCGTCCAGCTTCCGGCACTGCTCCAGTATGTCAGCCGCCATATATCCCTTGCCCGCCAGCGCAAGCGTGCCGTCGTCACCGCTCTCCGTTCCGATGCTCAATCCGTTTATCCCCATCGCCCGGAGCTTCTTAAGCTGCCACACTTCCTTGTCCCTGATGTCCCGGATGCTGGCAAACATGGCCATCGTCTGGCATTTGATGAGGTAATCCCTTACCGTCAGCGCCCGGAGCTTCAGGTTCTCATAGCTCATGGCAAAAGGGTTCGCCCCCGTCCAGAAGATACGCCTCGCATATGGCTGGTAGCTTTTGATCTCCGCCAGGTCTTCCTCGAACTCCTCCATCGGTGACATACGGAAACACTCATCTTTGTAAAGGCTGCAGAAACGACATTTTTTATAGGTGCAGCCGGAAGTTGCCTGTATGATAACGGAATTCGCCTCGTAGGGCGGCCTCCACGTCCTTCCCGTAAAATGCAACTCAAACCACCTCCTACAGATGGCGGACACTCTTACGGTAACGCCGCAGTTCGTCCTCGCCCACATTCTCTATGACATCATCAAGGAAAGCCAGTAGTTTCTTCTTATCTTTTGGCAGCGCCCCGTGAAGCTGGAACGCATTGGAAGCACCCAGCGCGGCAAACTCCGTAGGGATTTCCAGCCCTTCCACCAATGCCCGGACTTCCCTGTACTTCTCTGTCTCGCTTTCCTCTTTCCAGTTCCCATGCCGGATTTCCCCGTACAGCTTTGAATCCGGGTAGATGGTCAGCATATTTGCGCCGACCAGGGCAGGATGGAGCTGATTGCATACAGCGGCGGTAATCCTTGCCCCGTCCTCCCCGCGCCCTGCGCCGGATATGCCCGTCAGATAGAAAAAGCTGTATCGGATGCCCGCCTTGTCCAGCCGGCCGCACTGCTCCAGAATGTCAGCCGAAAGATATCCCTTATCCATGAACCGCAGCGCCTCGTCATCCGCCGTTTCGATGCCGATTGTCAGCCCGTCATAGCCTGCCCCGCGCAGAGCCGCCAGTTCCTCATCCGTTTTCAGCGTGACATCCGTAACCCTGGCAAAACTGCCAATGGTCTCCATCTCCGGGAAATATCTGTGTACCAGCTCCGCAATCTCCATCAGCCTGTCATAGTTCAGCACGAACGGGTTCGCCCCGGTCAGGAAAGTGCGGGATACCTTCCTCCCGAAAAAAGAGCGGTACATCTTCTGTGCCTCTTTCAGATCCGCCTCTATATCCTCCATCGGTGACATCCTGAACTGGAAGGGCAGGTCTGCGTAGAGCGTACAGAACTTGCATCTGTGGTGCGTACAGCCTGCGGTAACTTCCAGCAGCAGGGAAGATGCCTCATAGGGCGGCCTCCATATGGTTCCTGTATAGTGCATCATTCATTCCTCCTTAAGTCTTTCCTCTTTTGCACTAAATTACATCTAAAACTCCATGAAATCAAGTACTGTCTTTTTTAGTCGGTAGTCCACTTTTTCGTACTTTTGATAAAAAGTATACTATCTGTCAAAAATAACCGTATCTTGATTTTTCCCCACTGCCGGGATATACTCATGGGGAAAGAGGTGGAATGAAATGGCTGAAAACAAATTCAACAACGAGGAAACCATTGCTCGCTGCGTCCCTATGGGCAGGCTCCAGTCCGTGATCGGCGGCAAATGGAAAATCCTGATCTTATGGTATGTATCCTTTTACAAAGTCCAGCGGTTCGGGGAACTGATGCGCCGCCTTGACGGCATCACGCAGTCCACGCTCACCAAACAGCTCCGGGAACTGGAAAGCGATGGGTTCCTCCATCGGGAAATTTACAAAGAAATCCCGCCGAAAGTGGAATATTCGCTCACCGAGTTTGGGGAGAGCTTCATCCCCGTCCTGCAGACGATGATGGCATGGAGCGAGACATACCTCTGCCCCGATTACAAGAACCCATATGAGAAATAGTGCATGGGGACTGGTTCATTTTGCAGATACAAATCCCCCCGCTTTCCAGGTAATTTCCCTTATCAGGCCGCCCGGCCTGCCGGCGGAAAAAGCGGACCGCCGCATATGGCGGATGAAGTCCATAGTGCGGCGGTTTGTCTTTCGTAGGGTTCCCTTTTTTACTATTTCTCTTTGTCATATACCCATATACTTTTAATCTGATTTTCAATCTCACTGAATGTCCATCTCCTACCGCTCCTTGCTACACAGTTAGGATCGTTTACCATAAATCCTTCGTTATCATACCCATATATGACAATGTAATGACCGGATATTGTGAAATCCCCTTTCCCCATAGCACATATGATGATTCCGCCATTATCAAGCACTGCCCTCATATTATTTGCACTTGAACTTATGGATGAGACTTTAATGCCATACAGCTTTGGTAAATCCTCCATCAAGGCCCATGATGTGCCGGTTCCTTCCACATAATATCCATTTTTCATACTGTATGCGGCGATACTGTCTGGAGTATGCGTTTCATCCCCGGTCAGATAGAACAATACCATAGACAGACACGTTGGACCGCAGCCTGCCAGCCCGATACAGCTATCCCCATAGGACTCATACCCCCAGCGCCTGTCCCATTGGAGAAACAGTGGAAATTCCTGCTCTTTTTCGGATGCAGTAATTCCCCCTGTCACTCCGTTTTGATCAGGATACCCAGAGACAAAATCCGCCATTTCTGGATTATTTGCCAGTGCTGCAAGCAGCTCCTTCGGATACTGGGAATGATTTTGACAGATCCCTTCTATCAAGGAGCTGGTCTGCCCCAGCTCACCCAGCCGCTGCAAGACTTCTGCTTCCGTGCGTTCTATAGGCTTGCCAACTTCCCATGTATCAAGGCTGCCAACATAATCTACATCATCCAATTTATCTGGTGAATGCGCATCTGCGCTGGTTTGTACCATCCCATATTGCTGTGTTTCCAGCCGCTCCAGTTCCATCTGCATTTCTTCCAGACGGGCATAGATATTTCTGATACAGAACACAATCACAACCAAAACCGCCACTCTGACTAACAGTGATATCCACCTTATCTGCTGTTTTTTTCTTCTGCTCTCCATCTGCCACCTGCTACCATCCATGTTCCTCACAATCGTATCTAATTTTCTCCGCTGCCTGTGTCGTCTGCGATTTTCCCTTTCTTTAACCGCAGGACGATATCCGCCTGCTCTGCCAGTTCCCTGCTGTGGGTAACTACAATCACACATTTTTCCTGTTCATGAGCCAGTTTCTGAAAAATGGATATAATCTCATTCGCAGTATCCTCGTCCAGATTTCCTGTCGGCTCATCAGCTAACAGAATGGGCGCCATGCTCGCCAATGCCCTTGCAATGGCTACCCTCTGCTGCTGACCTCCGGACAACTGCATCACATTTCTTTTCCGCTGTGCTTCATCAATGCCCATCTGCGCCAGCAATTCCTCCGCATTGGCTTTCCCGCCAAGTTTTACATTCTCAATGGGCGTCAGATAATCAATCAGATTATAATTCTGGAAAATCAGCGAAACATTGTTCTTTCTGTGCAGATTCAGGCTGCTCTTTTGAATCTCCATGCCTGAAACGGTTATTTTTCCCTCAACAGGAATATCCAGCCCTGCCAAGAGTGACAGCAGCGTGGTTTTTCCACCACCACTTGCCCCCAATATCGCATACAGCTTTCCCTTTTCAAACTGATAAGATATTTTGTCTAAAACTATCTTATCAGTTTGAGATTTATAAAAGTAAGTAACATCTTTTAATTCCAACATATCATCCACTCTCCAATCTTTTTCACTTAGCTCATCCTGCTCAAAATCTCCTGCGGTTTCTTCACTGCCACAGACACGCATGAAAAAAGGACAGCCGCCACAATGATTCCCAAAACGGAACAGACTGACAGCAGGATCACTTCTCCTGTCACAGCTACCTGCACCCCAACAACTTCCGTATCGTCTTCCAGATACAATTTTATGCCCTGTTCTGCATTTTTTTCTGTTTCCTGCTGTTCCAGTTCGTATCCTACCAGATAATCTGCAACATTCTCGGAAATAGCAGGCGCACAAAATGTAGCAAGCCCAAATGCAATGCTCCCGATCAAAATCCCTTCCAAAAGCATCTGCATGACAATCATGCTCTTTCTTTTCCCCATTGCCAACAATACGCCAATCTCATGTACCCTGTTCCCCAGCCAAAACAAGCAGACTAAAAAAAGTATCACAACACTGGAACATATAACCAGCACCAGAATGACTGTACTCATCGTTTCCATATCCCCAAAATTTGATGCCACTGTATCACTCATTCCGGTATTGTCCAGAAAATCATAACGGTTCCAGTCAATGTCCGCCTGTTTCATCTGCTCTTTGATCGTGTCATATTCGTCCACATTCTCCACCCAAAAAGTTGCATATTGATATAAAGGATCGTTTTCATGCCCTTCCGCCTTCTCAGGGAACCGCAAATCCGTAAAAATAACATTCTCGCTTCTGTAACTGTCACCATACATGACAGGCGTCATTTTATAGATGGTTTCATAAATCCCTATAATCTCCGCCTGACAGACTGTGGCTGTTTCTGGTTCGCTCCGCTTGTTAAATTCCAATGTATCCCCCAATTTTAAGCCGTTTAAATCAGCGAGTTCTCTTGAGATGACACATACATCCTTGTCATCCTCTGCAATCATACGTCCTTCCCGCACCTCGATATTTCCACTCTGCACATCCATATCAAGACGCATTTCCTGATTTCCGCGTAGAGAAACCCAATTTCCTTCTCCAAACTGCTCCATATCCGGATCTTCTATACGCATAAAATTTACAGCGTTTACAACGGTATTGACCGTTGTGATATTGTACTCTGCAATTCCATCCTGACTGGCAAGCGTTAAAATATCATCCATCTGCAAAGTTTCAAACGAGTTGTCATGCCATATCATCCAATCTCCGGATTCCAGTTGTTCCACATGCGTACCGTCCGCACTCCCATTTGCACTGTCTCCAATCTTCTTTATTGCTTCTGATGATCGCACATGTCTGTTTGCCTCATTTTCTTCCAGTCGGAAAGATGCACCTATTGCACGCTTTCCTTCTGTCTGTGTCTGCACACTTGCTGACCTGCATGCCCATCCTGCATAAATAAAACCAGATGCCAAAAATACAATGCAAAAAAGCAGGATTGTCCTTACCCTTTTTCGAGCCAGACACCGAATGCTTAAACTAAAAATATTCATACTACCCCTCCATTTCTGACAGGACTTCTTTGACCTGCTTTTTCATGTATGGGAAAACAGAAATCCCCGTCAATATCATCACCCCTGCCAGTCCTGCACAAAGGCTGGCTATCATGCCGCCAGTGGAAAGCTGCAGCATGGAGTTGTTTCCCTGCAGATGCTCCATTCTGCCGCCCACGACAGGCAAAAGCAATACTGTAATCACCTGCGCCCCTATAAATGCAAGCCCATACAGGAATAGTTCCTCCGATAGCATTTGCAGAAATATATTCCCTTTTGACACACCAAGGCTGACCAGCACGGCAATCTCCTTTTTTCTGCCCCGCGTCCACATGGCAAGCAGCAGCCCTGCAACCGCACACCCAACAAGGATTGTCATCAAAAGGATCAGGAAAGTGATCCTCTCAGTCTGCCCAATCGTCAGGCTCAATCTCTGGAACGTATTATCCATCGAACTTATCACTGCACGCCCTTCATACATTTCTGCCAATATACCTGATGTATTCCCAAGCAGCTCCGGATCATTTACATAAACCACTGCATTGATAAATTTTTTCTCCCCGTAAAGCGTATTTACAAAATCGGTAGTGGCATAAAGCTGGTTTTCAATCCGATTGGCTGTAGCCACATTCTCTGTCTGCCGTTCTTCATCTCCCGCCAGAAAAAAGCCTGTGACAACGGCTTCCACTGCCTGCTGTTCTATAGACTGGAGTAATATTTTTTCCCCCACCTGTATCCCGTTCTTCTCTGCCAGATACTTATTTATTATGATTTCGTCCCGGCTTTGCGGAAAATATCCTTCTACGACCCGGTAAATATGCTCCGCAAACGGGCTGTCTTTTTCCAGTTCATCATATCCGTGGACATCAAACAAATCTTCTGATTCCGCATTTCCTGCAACCGGGAACATCTGTGAGGATAAACAATTCGTCTCGGATATCCGGTTGATCCAGTTTATATTTTCGGCTGCCATGATCTCCTGCAGGTCTTGTTCCTTAAAACCACTTTGCCTGTCCAGGCTTTCCAGCATGATCTTGCCCTCTGAATTCTTCCTCAGTTCCTCCGCCAGTCTGAGGGAAGATGCACGGATTGCCAGGGTTCCTGACACCATCACGTTAATCACCAGAAATAAGAGCAGCAACAGGATTGCCTTCCGCTTTTTCCTATACAAATATTTAGATGCCCTTACAAAACAATTCATTACTTCCTCCCTAACAACTTTAGTTGTTTTCCCACTTCTGGATGATAACCTTGTCTGCAGTCCAGTTTTTCCCATCTTCACTGGAGCCAAAAACATATTAATTCAATACGGAGATGATGCTATGAAGATTTTACTTTTAGAAGATGATAAATACCTTTGCAACAATGTGAAACAGCAGCTCACAAAAGAAGGCTATATTGTTGATGCCTGCGGTGACGGCGAAGAGGGCTTTTTGCTTGCCCTGGACAGAAACAACAGTTATGACCTTGCAGTCATTGACCGGATGCTCCCTATTGTAGATGGACTCACGATCATAAAAGCGATGCGGAACAAGCAGATACAGATTCCTGTCATTATCATAACAGGAATGTCTGAATTACAGAATAAAATTGAAGGTCTGGACAGCGGTGCGGATGATTATCTCTCAAAACCTTTTCATATGGAGGAACTTTCTGCACGCATCCGTGCTTTAACCCGCAGACCTGCCAATCTAAGCAGACAAAGCAGTCTTTCTTTCCATGACATTTCTCTTGACATGGCAAAAAGGCTGCTTACGGGTCCAAAAAGTTCCGTAACACTGACACCCACGGAATTCCACCTGATGCAAGTTTTTTTGGAACAGCCTGACACCCTGCTGGCCAGAGAACAACTGATACAAAAAGTGTGGGAAGCTGACGCATCTTTGGAAACGGGAAACCTGGATAACTACATCTATTTTCTGCGGAAACGCATCCGTACAATAGCAAGCGGCTGTGTTCTTTCTTCCGTGTACGGTTCCGGATATATACTGGAGGTTGGAAATGGTTAAAAGGCTTAAACGGAATCTCCATATTTTACTGATCGGCTCACTCATGCTGGTCTTTACTATTGTATTTTGTTTGTTAATCCATCAAAACATTAAGGAAAAAAGAAAAAATTCGATTGCCTACTTAAACAGAATGGCATCCATGCTAATCTTTTCAATGGAAAAGAACTCTGATTACAGGGAAATTTTGTCTGATTATGAAAATAGTTCCTGGCTTCACTACTCTTTCCGGCTATTTTCAGATACAGACTCTTTTTTATACCAAAGTGAGAATTTAGAAGATTGTTCTGCGATTATAGATACCTTTCTGGATACACTGCAACACCATTCAGGCTATGCACTCAGCCCTCTTGAGTTAAAAGATTGCGTAAGCAGTGGTCAGTCTGCAGCATATACCATCAGTATGCCAGACAGGAAAAATTATGACTGCATCTTTTGTGAGATTGTTACAGGCTACGGCATTACATATGGATTATTTATTGTAAAAGAAAGCGACAGTTTCGCCTCTTTGCTGTTGCCTGAATTAAAGTTTTATATATGCATATGGCTGGGTGTTTTCCTTTTTATCATTTTCCTATCCCGGATTCTTACCAGAATCACGGTAAAACCAACAGAAGCAGCGATACAGAGCCAGAAAGATTTTATTGCTGCTGTTTCTCATGAATGCAAAGCTCCATTAGCGGCAATCCTTTCCTCTGCTGAAATGATTGCCGCCATACCGGATACGCCCGATACCGTAAAAGACCATATCCATGTTATTGATTTGGAAGTATCACGGATGTCACGGCTCATTGGGGATCTGCTCCTGCTCTCATCCATTGATGCCGGAAATTGGTCTTTTCGCATGGAAGAAATAAATATTGACACGCTATTGATAAACCTATATACAAAATACGAGCAGATTTGTAAAAAAAAGAATATACTGTTACAACTTAATATACCAGATGAATGTTATCCGCCATTTTATTCTGATACGGACAGACTAAACCAGATTATCAGTATTTTTCTTGATAATGCTGTTTCATACTCCCTGCCTGAATCTGAAATTTCATTAAATGCGTCAGTAGAAAAAAATAAATTAACAATTACAGTTATTGATCATGGGATTGGTATCAACGACAAAGACAAACCTTTTATATTTAACCGTTTCTTCCAATGTGACAAGTCCCGTACCCAAAGAGAGCATTTTGGACTCGGACTTAGTATTGCAAATGAATTGGTTAATAAACTGGAGGGAAAAATTTGGCTATTTGATACCGCTGGAGGGGGCTGCACTTTCAAAATATTTATTCCCTTAAAACAGCAATAGATGCCCTATACTATCACGGAAACCCTTATATTATCACAAAAACTCCCGGCATGTTGCCGTGATAATATAAGGGTTTGTGTGTTTGTATATGGGTTTTGCCTGTGGGTATCGAGCAGCCCTTTTCACATTTATTCCATCTCCCTGAACGTGCCGGCCATCCCACCCACAAGGCTCCACTGGCGCTGCATATAGGATTTCAGATTTTCCGTGCTTTGCCTGTATGCCTCCCGGACTGTTTCCGGGTTATCGAAATGTTCCATGACTGCAACAGCAACGCAGTACCCGCTCCCCATCCCGGCAGATATGCCCTCGCCCATCGGGTTTAAGACCCCGGCGACTTCCCCTGCAAAAGGGATGCGCCCCACGCCGTAGTCAACACGGCATCCCGGACGGATATGCGGCATCAGCCACTTTTCTTCCTTCGTCTGCCTGCTGATATGCAGGTGATGGTTTTCTTCCATGTAAATAATAAAGCGTTCATAATAATGACTGATTTTATCCATATCCTTCACGGACACCCATGCCAAACAAAATAAGCAAAATTCCCGGTATGCGCAGATACCATTTGTAATAATCGGGCATTTCCTGTTTCTTCATCAGCAATTAAAACTCATATTTGCTCCTTTCCATCAGCGCATCACTATTTTGCAATAGGTTTTTGCGGTACTAAAATACATTACCATATAGATAAAGGCAAACAACAAGGATATTGTACCCGCACAGAGCAGAAGCACCAGAACATTTGTCAGTCCAAACACGGCAACCAGCATGGCGACTGCATAAAGTGAAACAGCCAGATGGATAACCGCAATAAGCAGCGACCATCTCTACATGTATGTGGCTTCCGATTCCTACAGCGATCTCCCTGTGTTTCCTCTTTTAGAACAGGCCTCCCGGCATGATATGCTTTCTTTTCTCCA
The DNA here is from genome assembly GCF_024623325.1 of Acetatifactor muris. Classification (GTDB taxonomy): domain Bacteria; phylum Bacillota; class Clostridia; order Lachnospirales; family Lachnospiraceae; genus Acetatifactor; species Acetatifactor muris. The sequence goes on along the minus strand of NZ_JANJZD010000044.1, from coordinate 1,268 downwards.
TTCCTTTTTCACTATGAAAGCATATCTTCCACAGTTCCATATAGAAAAGCTCCTTCTGGATTCCGCCCATGATGCTTACTCTGTTTATGATTACTGCAAACGGGAAACGATCACGCCTTTTATTGACCTCAATCCCGGTCATACCGGATATTTCACTTATAAGGATGATTTCACCATGGGCAAGGACAGCGTTCCGGTCTGCAAGCTGGGCTTACGTATGCACAAAGATGGATATGAGGCTGCCAAACACCGGGCAAAATACCGGTGTCCAAAAGCAAACCGCAGGCAGGGCTGTTTCTGCGAACATCCCTGTTCACCGGCGAAATACGGCAGGACCGTACACATCTTTACCGATGACAATCCAAGGTTGTTTAACATACCGCCAGGGGACTCTAAAGCATGGGAAAAGGAATATGACAGAAGAACTTCTGTGGAGCGCTCCAACAAGCGCGAGAAAGAGGACTATAAATTAGAAGACGGCAGGCACCGCTCGACTAAGATGTGGTACTGCCGCCTCTACGGCATCATGATGCTACAGCATCTTGATGCCTGGGAAATGCCCTCTGCTGAGGCATTTCAAGAATCATTATTAGAATTTACCGCCTAATAATGATATCTTAAGCGATTCCATAAGATTTTTCAAGGCATAGTACCCGCTATGTCCAATGTTTATGTCCATTTTTCTCTAATTTCTTTTCCTGCACGATATTCAGTTGTCAATTTTCAGTTAGAATCACATTCATTGAGATTCCGAGAAGCTATCACATAGGGCAGTTCATAGTTTATAGTTGCCTTTTGATAATTTCAAATAACATTATTGTATTAACCAATTTTTGTTATTGCTTCTTTTGCCCATAAAGAGTTTTTCATAATTGCTCGTCCTACGCCAATTAAATCAGCTTCACCATTTTTTAATAATAATTCTGCCATATCAGCTTCTGTAATTCCCCCGGTTAATATAACAGGTATATTTACAACTGCTTTTGCAGCTTGTGTAATTTCACTGAAATACCCCTGTTCTTTATAATCAGGTCTTACAAATCCGCAAAAACCGCCGGAAATATCCAACAGGTCAACTCCTGCATGTTCCAATAATTTTGCCGCCGCGATACTGTCTTGTAAAGTAGAGCCGCCGTCCATGCACGACAAACGCATGAATGTTTACTCCCACTCAAATCCTAAATTGCGGATTTTTAAATTTTCATCAGTTCTTCGATAAACTGTGCCGGTGCAAAGCTTATGTTAAACCGCTTCCTTCTTAGTGACAT
>NZ_JANJZD010000043.1 GCF_024623325.1 Acetatifactor muris | reverse complement strand
CAAGGGGCGCGAAGCGCCGCATTTTTTGACTGGTTTGTCAAGTGTTTTAGAGAAAAAAGTGGGTGATTTTTGAAAAATAGGTTCTGAAAGCACCATGAAATAAGGGCTGAAGATTCCGAGAAGTTATAACAAGAAAGAGGAGGAAAAAATGAGGAAGAAAAAATTGTTCCAAAAGACGCTGTCAATACTTACTGCGTTAACGTTTACAGCAACCGCGTTTGTCGGCTGCGGCTCAGATGCAGGTAATCAGCAAAGTTCCGAGGCCGGAAATTCAGTCGCAGAAAGTAACGACACAGGCGGAGAGGATTCATCCGATCCCTTTGCATTCGATTCACCCAAGGATGTAGTGTTCCCGCTGAAGGAAAAGCTGACCCTGACCGTCTTTGTCAACAACCCTGACCAGAGTGTTACGAGCTACCAGGATAACTGGGTAACCGACTGGATTGAAGAGCAGACCAATATCCATCTGGATTATAAGTACGATCTGACTGGTGACGAGGCAACCCAGAAGCTGAACCTGATTATGACGGATCCGGATTCCATGCCTGATTTCTTTCTGCGCACTGGCTGGACCAAGGCCGAGGTACTCTCTTACGGTTCCCAGGGGCTTTTGCTCCCCCTGGAGGATATGCTGGAGGGGATGGAGAACTGGACCTGGATGAACGAGCAGAGCCCCATGAGAAAAGCTGATCTGACTGTGGGCGATGGGCATATCTACACTTACGGCGGCCAGAACGAGTGCTTCCACTGCATGTACCAGCACCGTATGTATATCTACAAGCCCTGGGTTGAAAAGTACCTGGGCGGCAAGAACCCTGAGACCACCGAGGAGCTCTACAATTTCCTGAAGATGGTAAAGGAAGACGACGCCAACGGCAATGGCATCGCGGATGAGGTTCCCATGTCCGGTTATATCGGCGGCTGGGCCACTGACCCTACCGTGTGGTTGATGAACTCCTTTACACAGTGTGTCAATCCTTTGAGCAATACCAATCCCACTGTAGCAGGCGGAATGGTGGTAAATAACGGAGAAATCGAGTATGCCGTGATGAAGGATGAGTACAGAGAAGGGCTTCGTTACATGCGTAAACTCTTTGAAGAAGGCCTTCTGGATAATCAGACCTTCCTGCAGGACAGCACACAGTTTGCAGCCACCATGGATGCTTCCGAAGTAAATAAGGTGGCAGTTTACGCCAACGGCGGCGTTGAAAACTCTGAGTTCTGGCAGCAGGTGGACGGTGAATGGCAGAATTGGGAGATTCTGGCACCCGTGGCAGGTCCTGACGGCGTCAGATATTCAGGACGTGGAATTCAGACTTATTTCGAAGGCTGTATCGGCGTGATTTCTTCTACCTGCAAGTATCCTGAGATTGTAGTAGCGCTGTTTGACTTCATGGGTTCCGAGGATGCGGTTCACCACATCGGAGGAGGCCCCAAAGGAATTGGCTGGGATTATACCACCGAGGGCGTGTCTCTGGGCGGCGGAACTCCCACATATGAGACTTATAAAATCCCCGAGGACTTTGACTATGTGAAAGACGGCGGTCTGTCCAAGACCTATGCGGACTACCGGTATACGCCGGATGCCATGATTCAGCGCGGAACTGCTGAATACAGAGCTTCCCTGAGGGTTGAAGATCCCGACCATTCTACCGAATATTGGTTCCAGCAGTGTGCGGAGCTGTATGATCAATATGCCCCCCCGGTCGAAACCCTTGTTCCAAACCTTGCATTTGAAGGCGAGGATGCCAAGATTGTCACCGAAGGCACTCTGACCATCGGCGGCTATGTAAGTCAGGCCCAGGTACAGTTTATTGATGGCAACCTTGACATTGAGAAGGACTGGGATGCCTACATCCAGAAGCTGAAAGACATGGGTGTGGAAGAATATATTGCCGCATATCAGCGCGGTTATGACGCATACATGGCAGCAGCTGAAGCAGCTGGAAATTAAACCTTTACGGTAAAGTGTCCGGTCAGAAGATCTGGCCGGACTTTAGATTATGTACAGTTGGAGAGGGCAAGTGAAAAAAGCAGGATTTGCAAAAATGAAATTTTTATTATTGACAGCTGTCTTTATTGCCTTGTTGTCTGTAAAGGCGACAGCAGATGGCGCGGAAAATCCGCCTGCGAATTATCAGAAAGAGACGCAGGACAGCATCCCTGTAGAGCTTTTCGTCCTTGCCCCCTGTGAGAGCTGCCATGAAGAAGATAAATTCAGACAGGAAGTGTCAAGCCAGCTGACGGAAGCCGGATTTGCGAATCCGGACTGCACCGTTTACAATGTCTATAAAGACAGCGGTGCGGCACATTTTGAGAAAACAGTTGAGAAATACCGGCTGGAACTTACTCTGACGGATTTGCCGGCTGCTGTGGTTGAAGGAGTGGTTTACCAGGGCTCCTATCAGGAGATTGGAGAAGCGGTGGCACAACATGCCCGGGCCTCGGCGGAAAGCGGTCAGCAGGGTTCTGCAGTTGCTTCCGGAAATCCAGAAGTAACTTCCGGACCAAATACAGAGAATGCGGACACGGACGGGGAAGCAGATACGGAAAACGATTTGTCTCCGTCGGCGGAAAGTCTGTTCCATTCGGCGTTTTATCGTGAGCTCCACCAGGTTGGGGAAAATGATACCACGCTGGTGTTATTTGTTACCGGCGCCTGTGAAAGTTGCCAGACAGCGGAAGCGTATTTGCAGAATGATTTATCAGACGAAAAGTACGATCTGCTGATTTATAATATTCTGGAGAATGAGAATGCCATGGTGCTTCGCAGGCTGATGCAGTTGTATGATGTGCCTGAGAGCGGTCAGCAGGTCCCCCTGCTTTTTTCCAGAGAGAGTTACCTGTCCGGGGCGGAAGCGATTCTGGATGGTACGGCAGGAATGCTTGCAAATGAAGCAGCGACAGGTTCCTGGGAGGAGATAATATCCCGCTTTGCTCAGGAAACCGGAACCGGAAAGATATCAAAGATTCAACTGGCGGTAACAGGGTTTATAAACGGGCTGAATCCGTGCGGTGTCTCAATGCTGTTGATGATTTTGTCCATATTGCTGATGTCTGGTCGAAGCTTTTATGGGGGAAGCCTTGTCTTCCTGACAGGGAAATTTCTTACCTATCTGCTTTTGGGATTTACAATCGGAGCTCTTTTCAGTGTGATTGAAAGCACGGTATTTCAGACACTGCAAAAAGGAATGAAGATTGCATTTTCGGTACTGGCCCTTTCCTTCGGAGTCTTTTATCTGATGGACTTTATCCATGTCCTGAGGAAGGAGTATGGCAGGGAAAAGCTTCGGCTTCCCGAGCGTTTCCGAAAATGGAACCACACGATGATCAGAAAGCTTACGGACATACCCCAGCACTTCTGGTATCCGGTACTGTTTCTTTTGGGAATTGTGATTTCCGCAGGAGAATTCCTGTGTACCGGACAGGTTTACCTGGCATCACTTCTCTACATGGTGAAGCAAAACCAGGGATTCGACATTCAGCTGGCCGGGAATCTGGTGCTCTATCTGACAGCCATGTGTGTACCGATGGCTCTGGTAGTAGTGCTGGTATCCAGGGGAAAATCTGTCATGTCAGCGTCCAGTTTGTCGCTGAAGATTCTGCCCGCTGTCAAACTGGCATACAGTATTTTCTTCTTTGCACTGTTTTTGGCTTTATTTTTCTGAGAAACTGAATCTGCAATCTGCCGGAAAGCCGGTGTAGGTGCAAAACCGGCTGTGGAAATCCGGGGAGGAAAAAAGCTGCTCCAGCTCTGCCAGAAGGCGCATATGCACGGCGCTGCGATGAATAACGCAGGGTTCTCTGTCATTGAAAAATTCAATACTTTTTTCCAGAATGACCTCTTCTTTCAGAGGAAGCTCATTCCAAAGTCCTTCATAGAGGAGAGTTTCATTCTGTGTGACAGTAAGGTAACGTTTCTTTTTCGACCTTAAAAACATATCATTTCCTCACCTTCAGTTTGATTGGATATATTTTAGACCTTATCTCGTTCTACTGTAGCATAAAAAAGAGCATCTGTACAGGAAGGAAAGAAAATGGACAGAATTTATGCGGATTGCGCTGCGACTACCCCGATATCGGAATCAGCCCTGCAGGTAATGACAGAGTGTATGAGGATACATTACGGCAATCCCTCCAGCGCCCACCAGAACGGCAGGGAGGCAGCCCGCATTCTGGAGGAAGCCAGGGGGAAAATTGCCGCGTGTATCGGTGCCGAACCGGAAGAAATCTATTTTACTTCCGGGGGAACCGAGGCGGATAATCAGGCAATTTTGACAGCAGCCATGTATGGGAAGCTGATAGGGAAACGGCATATGATTTTTTCCCAGGTGGAGCATCATGCTGTCTTAAACTGTATTCCCGCGCTGGAAAAGGCCGGCTTTGAGATTACGCTGCTGGGGGTTGATATGGCCGGAAATGTGTCCATAAAGGAGCTGAAAGCAGCCTGCAGGAAAGATACGATTCTTGCGGCAGTGATGTATGTGAATAATGAGGTGGGAACTGTGGAGCCGGCAGCTGAAATCGGGCAGCTTTGCCGGGAAAGGGATATCCTGTTTCACATTGACGGGGTGGCGGCTGCCGGACATATCCCTGTCCAGGTGAAAGAACTGGGAGCAGATATGTTCTCTCTCTCTGCCCATAAGTTCCATGGTCCCAGGGGAATCGGCGTCTTGTATGTGGATAAAAGGATTCCCGTGGCCAATCTGATGTTCGGCGGAAGCCAGGAGCGAGACAAACGCCCGGGAACGCAGAATGTACCGGGGGCGGCTGCCATGGCCCGGGCACTGTGTGACAGTGTGGCTGCACTGGAAGAACAGACCCGGAAGATGGAGCGACTGCGGGAACGATTACTGTGTGGGTTGAAGGACGTGGAGGGTATGTGGCTAAACGGGAATCCTGAAAGCCGGGTACCCGGAATAATCAACCTGGGGTTTGAGGGTGTATCCGGAGAAGCACTGATGCTTCTTTTGGATCTGAACGGAATCTCCGTTTCCACCGGAGCGGCCTGTAACACGGAATCCGTGGAACCCAGTCATGTGCTCACAGCCATGGGGCTGTCCCCGGAGCGGGCACGCAGCTGTATCCGCATTTCACTTTCCGTCTGCAATACGGAGGAAGAAATCGACACAATCTGCCGCGCGGTAAGCGAGGCGGTAGAGCGGGCCAGGACTTAAATAACCGATTTGATCAGAATTCTAAAAAAATATTCGTTATAAAGTCAGATAAAATGATTACGAGCTGCATTGGATGACAACCATTGTCCCTGGTGGCAGCGTGAATGGAGGTTTCAAATGGAACGAACAAATCACATGTATTATGACAGTCCCGCGAAAATGTGGAAGGATGCTCTGCCTCTGGGAAACGGAAGGCTGGGAGCCATGGTTTACGGTGAAACCGATATGGAGCGCATTCCGCTGAATGACGATTCTCTGTGGTATGGTCTGGCCATGGACCGCAATAATCCGGCATACAGGGAGAAACTTCCTGAGATTCGCCGGCTGATGCTGGAAGGAAAAATGCATGAGGCAGAGGAAATCATTGCCCAGTATATGGCAGGAGTTCCCAGTTCTCAGCGTCATTACACCTTCATTGGACAACTGAATATGGCACTGAATCAGAAACTGCCGTTTGCTATGGGTGGAAGGCCAAAATCCCCGGAACCGGAAGCATATCGTATGGATTTGGATCTGATGACGGGAATTCTCACGGTGGACCATAATCTGGAAAATATTTCTTATCACAGAGAAATGTTCGTCAGCCATCCAGACCAGGTAATGTGTATTCGGCTCACTTCAGATACACCTGAGGCAATTCGTCTGGAGCTGAAGCTGGATCGCGTCACCGTATCCGATGCGTTTATTCAGGATGACCGCCGCCCCGGAATGCAGGCCAGAGGAGGCGGATGGCCGGGAACGCGGGTTGACTTTTCCAAAGCCATAGATGACAATACCTACTTAATGGCGGGAAATGATGCAGGGGTAGAGTTTGCGGCGGCATTTCGCGTGGAATGTGATGGAAAGCTGGTAAATCCGGTGTCTCAGCTGACAGCTGATAACTCCGGCGAAGTAATCATTTATCTGACGACCGCTACCTCCAATCGCTTTTCAGATCCCCGCGCAGAGGTGGTAAAGGTTCTGGATGCGGCTCAGGAAAAGGGGTACCAGAATCTGAAAGAAGAGCATACAAAAGATTTCACGGCACTTATGGAAAGGTGTCAGCTGGACCTGGGAGAACCTGCCGGCGGCACTCTGGACAAGCGGCTTGACGCGGTGCGGGGCGGCGAAGAGGACCCGGCTCTGGCGGCGCTGTATTTCCAGTTCGGACGCTATCTGATTGTGTCAGGCAGCAGAAAGAACAGTTCGGCATTAAATCTTCAGGGAATCTGGAATGCTGATTTTGTGCCTATGTGGGACAGTAAATATACCATTAATATCAATCTGCAGATGAATTACTGGCCGGCCTGGGTGGGGAATCTGGCAGATCTCCACGAACCTGTAATGGATTTACTGGAGACAATGCATGAGCCGGGAAAAAAGACAGCCAGTGTAATGTATGGTATGAGGGGAATGGTGTGTCACCACAACACAGACTATTATGGTGACTGTGCGCCGCAGGATATCTACATGGCATCCACACCCTGGGTGACAGGCGGAGCATGGATAGGAATGCATGTGTGGGAACACTATCTGTATACCGGAGACAAGAATGTACTGGAGCGTATGTATCCGATTTTAAAGGATATGGCACTCTTTTATGAAGATTTTCTCATAGAGGTGGACGGGCAGCTGCTTACCTGTCCCTCGGTATCCCCGGAGAATCGGTACTATCTTCCGGATGGTTCTGATACGCCTCTGTGCGTGAGTCCTGCAATGGACAATCAGCTGCTGCGCGAATTTTTCGGCGCATGTATTGAGATACAGAAGATTCTGGGAACTGACCTGGAATATGGGGAAGTCTTAAAAGGGATGATCGAAAAGCTTCCCGGAGACAAAATCGGCTCCTGGGGACAGCTTGTGGAATGGAATCAGGATTATCCGGAGCAGAATCCCGGAATGGGCCATGTTTCCCATCTGTATGCCGTATATCCGGGATGCTCTGTTAACTGGAGAGATACACCGGAGCTTATGGATGCTGCCAGGGTATCTCTGGAGAGCCGCAGAACTCACGGCGCAGGAAATGGCGGGTGGCCTCTGGCCTGGCAGATTTGTCTGGATGCACGTTTCAGAGACGGGGAAACCGCCGATAAGAATATCCGTAAAATGCTGTCAGTCTCCGCTTCCCGCAGTTTGTTAAATGCCAGAGGGGTCTTCCAGATCGACGGAAACCTGGGAGCAGCGGCAGGTATCGCCGAATGCCTCCTGCAAAGCCATATGGGACTGGATTTTCTTCCGGCATTGCCTGTATCCTGGAAAGAGGGAAGCTGCAGAGGACTTCTGGCCAGAGGCGGACATGAAGTCGATCTGTACTGGGAGAACGGCAGCCTCTCACGTGCGGTGGTAAGACCGCGGTTCCAGGGAGAAATTGCGGTAATTGGAAAAGAGCTGTCCGTTGTCTGCAGGGGAAAAGCAGTTGCAGTGAACAGGACAGAGACCGGTTTTACTTTTGAAGCGTCGGCGGCAAAAGAATACGAATTAAAGCCGTAAAGGTGAGACCAATTCCCATTAATTTTATTCAAAAAGTAACAGCGGTAAACCTGTCATGTGAACAGATTTACCGCTGTTTTTACGCAGATTATCGCATTACGCTTTCTTTTTCAGCAGCAGCACACTGACAGAATAGGCCGGCGCTTCATAGACAAAGCTTTCCGCCGCGCCCCGAAGGCTGATCATTCTGTCTCTGACATTCTTCGGCTTCTCGAAGCTGTTCTCTGCATCCTTAGCTCCCGTCAGAAGTGTCACTGTATAGAGAGTCTCCACATCACAGTCCAATGTGATGTTCACCGGATCCACCTCACCGGACATATTCACTGCCTTGATAATGATTTCCTCTTCTGTCTCCGTAACCACAGATATAAATGAAGGACTGGAAGGCACCTTAATCTCTTTCTGCAGCACCCCGTCTACAAACAGCCGGATAACCTGGCCGTCTGTCTCATAAGCAAAACGATGGTATTCTCCCGGCGCAGCATCAATCGTAAAATCATCTGTCAGCTTACGGTCTTCAGGAAAAGCAGGTTCTCCAAAGGAACATTTGCCGTCTTTAATCTTCCACAGGAAGGGACGTATTTTCACAGCATGCCATGCATCCTGTTCTGTCTCCTGCAATTGGTCAAAGAAGGAACGGCAAATCCTGGCACTGAATACTCCGATCTCAAAAGCCAGATCTTCTTCCACAAGCACTTCCACCTCGAACCGGCCACAGGTCTGATCTTCCTCTCCGAATATCACGAAGCTCTTCTCGGCATCTGCCCAGCGCATCTTGTTCAGGAAAACTTCCTTCTGCTGTTCGTCCGGCATTTCCAGACAGAACTCCTCTCCTGTCTTTTTCACATGTCCCATCAGCTCATGAGTAACGGCAGCGGGCGCACCTTCCCATATCGGATTGCGGTAATGAAGAGCCTTTTTGGCCTTCAGGGAGGCCATACCCTTCATTGGCCGGTAAATCACATCACTCTCCTGGGTAGACTCCACTACATATTTTCCTCTGTTCTTTCCGAACATTCTCCAGACATAATAAGTCGGTATGCCGAAGCTTCTATGATTGTCAAAACGAATCAGATTCGGGAACCAGGCGTCATAATTCACATTTTCAAACAACGGCGCATAGGATGCCAGCCGCACAATATCCTGATTTCTCTCAAGGCCCACCAGAAAAGCCGCTTCACCCAGCGCGGCGTAAAGCTTCCCCGAATAAATCCCTTCATTGACCGCCTGCTCTCCCACGAAAATCCCAGGACCCTGTCTGTCATAGGAATCATAATAGCCCACATTCTCCGTAAAAAATTCTACATTATTATAGAAATGCTCGTCCACACACTCCACCGGACATCCATGCTCCTCCACATGGGTATTGGCAATGGTTTTAATCTGGGGATAGCGCTTTTTGATTTCCCGGTAGAACAGCTGATAGCGCTCTTCATAATTGGGGCCCCAGTTCTCATTGCCGATTTCCAGATAAGTGAGCCTGAAAGGTGCCGGATGTCCCATGGCGGCCCGCTGTCTGCCCCATTTACTGTTCACCGGTCCTAATGCATACTCTATGGCGTTCAGAGTATCCTGCAGCATTTCTTCCAGTTCTTCATCTGTAAGCAGCACACCTCTTCTGCCCTGACAGGTCATTCCGCAGTTGCACACATACAGCGGCTCCATATCCAGGTCCTCGCACAGCTGGAGATATTCATGGTAGCCCAGACCATTATAGCTGCGGTAATGCCACACTAACAGATTGCCGGGACGCTCCCAGACCGGTCCGATGGTATTCTTGAACATCATCACTGTGGAAAGTGTGGAGCCCTCCACGATACAACCGCCCGGAAAGCGCATAAAGCTGGGGTTGAGACCTTTAAGCTTCTCCACCAGATCCGTTCTCAGGCCATGCCCGTTATAGGTCTTTCCCGGCATCAGTGAGATAAAGCCAAACAGCACTTCCCCTTCCTCCTGGCTGCGGATGACCAGACTGGCATTTTCACAGTCTCCGTCTGACACCAGAATAGTGTCATAGCGTACATACCCTTCCCCGCCAATGGTCAGGCGGCTTTGCGCAAACTGATATCCGTCTTCCTCGATGGAGAATTCCAGACAGACCGGTCTGTCCGATTTGGCGAACAAATACAGCGGATATGCTTCTCCCTGCTTTTGCGGAATTCCATGGAATCCCGTATTGTATACATAGCCGCCGGCCTCAAAGTGCACCCGCAGAGCGGCGCTTCTGTTGGCGTTCAGAGTATCCTTGCGCTCCAACTCCATCTGCGCATGCTCCGCATACCAGGCCGGAATGGGGGTCGGCGCTATCTTATTTTTCTCAACCCAATAGCTCAGACCCTCTCCGTTATTGAACTCGTCCTCCCAGCCGGAGCAGGTTACTACGTGGACACCGTCGCCTTTCTCCTCGTAACCATCCGGCAGCAGAGAGTCCTCAAAAGTCCTGTTTCGCAGGAATTCCGGATAGAGGCCACCGTCCCCCGCCCGGCTGATATCCTCGAAAAAGATACCATACAGGTCTTTAGCTGTCTCAAATTTCCTGTTCTTTGTCTGGATCTGCAGTTGACTCATTCCTTACCTCCTTCTCTCTTCTCCAGGCGGAATACATTCCATGAAAGCGGCTGAAGCGTCGCCTGGATTTTGCCATCTTCAAATTTTGTCTCTGTGTTCACGGAAGGCTGAATCACATTTGGATTGTCAAAGGTATTCCCCGCATCCCGGTCGTCGGAATACATCTGGATATGCTCTACAAATGTCCAGCCCCTGAATCCGGATACATCGATATCTACCCCCATCTGCGCATCCCACTTACGCTGAATGACGAAGATCGTAAGCTCCTGCTTCTCTTCATTCAGAGCCGCAGCCGTATCCAGATAGGGAAGCCCTTCTCTCTTCTGGAACTGATTGCCGTCATCCAAGTAATATCCCTCAATGTCGAAGGTGTCGCAGTCCACAATGGTCTGAAGCGATGTGCCCTGTCCATAACGAATCAGATGTGTATAAGGATAGTGAGAAGCCGTCTTCCATACATGATCATGATTGGCAGCCGCCAGTGCGCCGATTCCGCCTGTCATGCAACCGACTTTCACCCTGTCCGCGTGCCGCAGGAATGCAAGCTGTGCAGATGTATTTCCCAGAGCCTGTATCATATCGCCCTGATGTCCGAACATCATGCCTTCTCCCATCTTGTCCGGATCATGCTTCACAAACTTCGTATCCGGATTAAACTGATAAAAGCTGCGGTGCAGGTGAGCCTCCGGATGATATCCGAAGTGAAGCTCGCTGCGCGTGCCAAAGGTACTTCCGTATTCGTCGAAGGAAAGCATCATCTTCTTATTGGAACGATTTTTGGTCTGAATGTAGTCACAGATGGCGACTTCCGTATTTATGTAATCTTCATAGTAAACGGAGCCTCCCAGCAGAGCCTGAAAGTCGTTTGTGGGCGCATTGTGATAATAATGCATGGACACATAGTCAACTGAGTCGTAGCATTTCTGCAGAACTTCCATATCCCACTCCGGATAATGGCAGATCAGCGGCGAGCAGGAGACACAGACTGCCGTCTCAATGGTCCCGTCAACCCATTTCAGTGCCTTCGATATTTCATTGGCGTGAATCCCGTAACCGCCTGGGTTCAGCTCCCATGAACCGATCTGCCAGGGACCGTCCATTTCGTTTCCCAGATACCAGAGCTTCACGTCATAAGGTTCTTCCTGTCCGTATTTCCGTCTCAGATCTGACCAGTAGGTTCCGCCCGCATAATTCGTATACTCCGCGAGATACACAGCATCGTTCAGGTTCCGTTCAGAGCCGAGATTGATCGTGTACAGAGGCTCCGTGCCTGCCAGCTTCGCCCATTTCAGATATTCGTCATGTCCCACTTCATTGGTGTAGATCTGGTGCCACGCCAGATCCAGATGTGCTTTCCTCTGTTCTCTCGGACCGATAGAGTCCTTCCAGTCCCACCCCGACACAAAGTTTCCGCCGGGCAGACGCACGGCAGGCAGCTTTGCTTCCTTCAGCGCTTCCGTGACGTCTGTACGAAGCCCATTTTCATCCGCGGATGGATGATTCGGCTGGTACATCATTCCGTTCACCATGGACCCGATGGGCTCCAGAAACGCTCCGTACAGTCGGCTTGATATTTCGCCGATTTTATACCGTGGATGTAATGTGATAACTGCTCTTTTTCCCATAAGATATTCTCCTTCTCCTGATAACTTACTACCCCCTCACGCCCCCAATCGTCAGACAAGTCAGCACCGTTGCAGTCTCCTGAACGGAAGTCATGAATTCCACTGTCCCACTCTGATAAGAAGCGTGAACATCTCCACGTATACCATCATACGCCTCATTGAACGAAATTGCAATAGCAATCGCATCAGCCATAATCCCTCTGGATGCGCCCGGACAGCCGGATATATTTTTCCTTTCCCGCATCCATATTTTTACATGCCGGATGGCATTATCCAGCGCATTGGACGGGACAATGCAGATATCAATGTCCCACAGACTGCAGGGGAATGGCAACAGGATTCCTGACAGTGAAAGCATGGATGGAAGATAGGAACTGAAAGGATACTTATTCTATATATGTGATCTGTTTGCAATCTATAAAACAATTCAAATCTCAACTGACAAAACAGCAGAATCATGCTATAATTTGAGAAAGAGAGGTAAATTTATGCCAAACACAAACAAAACCATCCAGCAGTTAAATCTGGAGGACGATTTTCTCTTCGCAAAGGTAATGAGTGATCAGGAAGTCTGCAGAAAAGTCTTAGAAAAAATACTGGGCGTTTCCATACGGGAAGTTTCCGTACCTGCCGCACAGAAAACCATCAACATGCTCTATGACGGAAAAGGCATCCGGCTCGACGTATACCTTAACGACAATGAGGGGACTGTATATAATGTGGAGATGGAACGTGGAAAACATAGAAAGGCCATCCTTCCCAAGAGATCAAGGTATTATCAGGGAAACATCGACCTTGACATCATTTCCACAGGGGAAGATTACAGGAAACTGAAAAAATCCTTTGTCATCTTCATCTGCACCTTTGATCCGTTTGGGGAACGGCGCCATTTATACACCTTTGAAAACAGGTGCGCAGAAAATCCTTCTCTTATACTGGGAGATGAAACCACCAAGATATTCCTGAATACAAAGGGCGATATGCACGATGTGGATTCGGAAATGCAGGAATTTCTTTCCTATGTAGAGAACACAACGGATGACTTTGCAGCGCAGGCCAGAAGCCCTCTCATAAAAGAGATCCATAAAAAGGTTACTGAAGTAAAAGAAAGTAAGGAAATGGAGGTCGAGTATATGACTTTATTGCAACGAGATAGAGAAAATATCGAATTAGGCCGTGAAGAAGGCCGCGAAGAAGGTCGCGAAGAAGGCAGTAACCAGATGGCTTCCTTAATTAAGATACTTCTTTCTGAAAACCGCACAGATGAATTAAACCTTGCTTTAGAAGATTCGGATTTCAGGAACAGGCTTTTTGAGGAATATGACATTCTATAACAACAGACATATTAGCAGGGGAGATATGCACTTCCCCTGCTTTTTCAACGGAGGATATCATTAAAAAAATGGTATGACGAGGAGTAAGCAGCTTATCTTCTAATAGGCTTTCGGGCAACTATGCAAAACGAAAAGAAATAAAAATACACTGCTACGGAAAAAAGGGAAACCATATTCCAATATGGCAATAACGGCATATTGTCTAACCCTGCGCCGGCAAGGAGATAAAAATCCATTATACAAAAAATGATATCCTTCCAGCTGCCACCCAGCAATTCATAGCTCGGCGGCGCGCACCATGCGAGTTCCACAGCTTTCCATAACAAGACGCCCCCTATGCAAGTTCCCAGAATCTGTAATACACTGAGACGGAACCATTTCATGTCAATATTCCCATTCTGCCCAACGGCCTTTATTTGCGGAATGCACTTCTTCCATCTCCATACAGATCCGCAGCCAAGAAATACTGCATATGCGCCTGTTATTATCAGTAATGCAAGAAACCTTTGCCGGAAAATGCCCTTTACCAGATCTATCTGGGTCATTTTAAGCGCTTCTATGGGATGCCCTGCCTTCTTCATCACCAATGCCGCCTCAGCCGGATTCGGAAACCCGCACCATATCTGGCTGATTTCCAACCCTTGAAGATCGCAAAGGTTCTTTGTGGAATATGGTATATATATTTTAGCTTCTTCCCCGTCCCATCCTGCCATGATCCCTATGATCCGATAAGGCGCTTTATTCAGATACACAGTCTCTCCCACGCATTCCCGGTTCCCAAAAAGCTGAATTGCTGCCGCCTCATTAAGCACCATTACCGCCAGCTTCCTATTTATCTGCATACCGTTAAAAAAGGCACCTTCCTGCATGTACGTATTTGTAAAAAATGCATAGTTTTCATTGGTCAGGAAGACAGAAATTTCCTCCCTGCGGAAGCCGTTTGACACATCAGGGTAAGCCTGCAGCGTATAGGTCAGGTCAATCCCTTCCTTCTCAATATTAGCAATGTCAGTTTCTGTAAAAAACCGGTCGTCACGCCGAAATGATAATGCATATACTCTCTGGCATACCGCGCTCTGTATTTCCAGCCAAGATAATAGGCACATCCCTGCCGCTCCCACAAGAATCAGCAACACCAGTAATTTCCTTCCGAACATTCCTTTCATCGCGTGCCGTCTCCCTCGTAAAATACATTGCTCCCATCCGCAATTTCACTTGTAGATGCTATAACGACAAGTTCATCTATCGGAAGTCCCCTCACTGCACAGTAGGCTTCATCGGAACCCAGTAAATCCACGGACATCCTATGGACCTTGTATCCTTCCCCCAGTACACTGTTATTCTCCTGCACTACCAGAACATAATAGCCTACTGCATCTTTGCACAGCGCTGCTGCCGGAATAAGCGTATCATATAGCCCGCTGTCTTCACGGATGGTTATTTTCACCCGCTTCCCTGCAAGAGGCATATCTGCGCTTCTCACAGTGATATTTACTTGATAACCTTGCAGATCCTGACTCTCATATCCAAAGATGGAACTGATTTCTCCCTCCACCGATTCATTCTGACCCACAAGTTCCAGCACCGGAACGCTTTCCATGCTGATATGTTCAAGCTGTTCCTCGCTGATAATCAGTCCGCATACCCATTCTTCCGACTTTTCAGCAATCACATACAAAATCGTATTCTGCATGGAGGACACATATAGCCCTTTGCTGACGCCCATCCATGAGATAATCCCGTCTTTACCCGCCTTGACATCATACATTTCCCCTGCTCCACTCAGTTCAACCCGCATCAAGGTCTGGCCTGCCTTTACCTCATCCCCCACATCCACCAATATCTCCCTTATCTTGCCGTCAACGTCTGCATAGACAGATTCTGTGTGCGCATAAACAAATTCTGAGGTTCCTTCCACTGTAAAGATAAGTCTGCCTTGTCTGGGCAGTGCTGCCTTTACCACCGGAAGCCGATAGTTATAGAAGGATTTTGAAAGAAATGTCAGTGCCAATAAAACAACCGCTAAAACTGCAAATATTTTATGAAATCTTTTTTTCATATCTCTTACCCCTTCAGCCCAGTAATGGCAATTCCGTTTTTCAGATACTCCTGACCATAAAGCAACACCAGAAGAACCGGCAGCGCATAGAAACAAGAACCTGCAAACGCAATTCCTAATTCGCCGCTGTTGATCTTTGCAAGAAAAACGGATAACGGCTGGGCTTCTGAGTTCTGTATGAATATAACTGCCTGATCCACCAGATTCCAGTAGTCCAAAAGGGTGAGCATGGCCACTGCCGCTATCCCATGTTTTACCATTGGCAGCACCACCCACAAAAATATCTGTCCACATTTTGCCCCATCCACCTTTGCCGCCTCAATATAAGCATCCGGCATACTTTTCATAAACTGCCGTAAAAGGAATACTCCCAGCGGATTGAAAATACCGGGCAGGATAACGGCAAGACAGCTGTCCGATATCCCCATCCAGTCCGCTACGATATAATTAGGCATCAAAGTTACCTGCAGCGGCAAAAGCATGACGATCATGTACAGAAAGAACAGACCTTCCTTCCCCCGGAACTTCAAAACAGTGAATGCATATGCTGCAGGAGCCGACACAAATATCTGTCCAAGTACAATGGGCGCCACAATCTTCACGGAATTCCAGAACATATGCAGATACACCGGGCTGTCAAATAATAGGGATACATACTGTGACAGTGTTGCCTTTTTGGGCACAATATCCATAACAACATATTCATCTGCTCCCAGACCATCTACAGAGTAATTGTTTTCTACTTCTCCGCTTCCCATGAAAGAATTCGTAAAAGTAATGATCAGCGGCATCATGTAAACTACAGCAATTACAACAAATAACATACATAAAATTTTTCTTTTCATTGTCCTGATCTTTTTCATCTTATTTCCTTTCTGCCGCGCCAAGCGAAGAAATCTTTCTCAAACTAATAGTGAAGATTCTCCGAAAACCGCCTCTCTACCCGAAATATGCAGAACACAAACAGTACAATGACCGTCGTAAGGACATAAGTCGCACTGACCAGCTTTAGGTAATTCAGGGAGAGGAACATATTATTTATATAATGCTGCAAAACATATAGGCTCTCCGGAGGGTATTCTCCTGTCATAATATAAATCTCCTTAAAAACCTTAAATGAATTCACAAATGTCATGATCAGCACCAAAAATGTAACGGGAGTCAGATACACATAAGTGATATTTCTGAACTTCCAGAACTTTCCCGCTCCTTCCACATCGGCGCACTCATAGTATTCTTTGGGGATACCGCTTAATCCGCTTATGAACAGCGCCATATTATATCCGATATTTTTCCAGATAAATATGATGACCATTACCATCATTCCATAGCCGCTCTCCAGCCAGTCTATACCTTCCACATGGAAAATAGCCAGAAATCTGTTCAGCGTTCCATGCAGGCCAAAGAAATTTTCCCAAAAAAATGCGGATGTAGCAGAGGGAATGGCCAGCGGTATCAGAAAAATCAGGCTGAAATAATTGGAATATACCTTTATTTTCCTGACAACTAAAGCAACACACAAGGAAAGAACCATATTCAGCGGAATGCTGACCGCCATAAACCATGCTGTATTCTTCAGCCCCCTTAAAAAATAATTGTTTTGGAACAGTGCCTGATAGTTCAGCATCCCGCAAAACTTTCCGTTTACCGGATGATCCACCACAGAATAGATAAAAGAGAGCAGAAATGGAATCAGGTAAAAGAAGCAAAACCCTGCCAGACTGATCAGCAGCAGCATGTATGGCAGCATTTTATTTTGTTTCCATTTTATTTTTCTTGTCATATACAAACTCCTGATTCCTTCTCCTTATTCATTAAAATATTGTTCCAGCTGCCGCTTCAGTCTTCTGGCCGTTTCCTCCGCTGTCTGCTGGCCCGAAAAATATTTACTGTTTTCTTCATCTACTAAATCCATGACAGCCGCGTCCAGAGTGTCACAGCCATTGATCTGTTCCATCCAGCTTTTGAGGACTGCCTTGTATTCCGCCTCGCTGCCAAACCCGGCTCCGCCATTGCCCTCTTGGTATAAGGCATAATAGCGCTCTGCCACTGCTTCCAGCCCTTTCCGG
This sequence comes from Acetatifactor muris, assembly GCF_024623325.1. Taxonomy (GTDB): domain Bacteria; phylum Bacillota; class Clostridia; order Lachnospirales; family Lachnospiraceae; genus Acetatifactor; species Acetatifactor muris. The sequence goes on along the minus strand of NZ_JANJZD010000043.1, from coordinate 17,245 downwards.
CTCACTGTAGGGCCGTGAAAGGAGGGAGACGTCTGCACTTGGTCAGACAGCAGGTATCTGATGAATTCCCACGACAGATCCTTGTTTTCCGATGCGCTGTTTATGGCTACACAGGAATTTGATTTTATGAGCGTCCTGCCTTCCGCATCCGTAAGAGGCATACAATGGTTTACTCCGTTTTTCGTATCCATGCTGTAATAAGCGGCCTGCACATCATAATCACATTCTGCAGCAAAATAATATTCCATGTTATAAAAATCAATATCGGAACCAAAATAACCCTTTTCGGCTAGAGCCTTCACCGACTCCAAAAGCGCAACATATTCCGGCGAATCCAGATTTACGTTTTTGGCGCTTCCATCTATAAACTGCCCAACGGAATCTTTGATCAAATAATGCGTGTAGGACACCTCGTTCATCTGTATTAAGAACACATTGCTTTTATCCGTTTCATCCACCAGCTGTTTTGCCAGATCCATTGCTGTCCCAAAGCAGATTCCCTGCATATCATTTTCATTGCCCCTATGTTCTGACATAAGCTCTGCTGAAAACGCCAGCGTGTCAAATCTTGCCATGTAAGGAACGATATAGATTTCCCCCCCCATCCTTTTTCGCCGCCTGCAGTACGTTCATGAAGTAATTTTCATCATTCAGTTCCGGTGTTTTCTGGATATATCCGCTTAAATCTTCAAACACGCCCATTTCACTGTACCTTGTAATAGGAAGGAAGCCGGTAATCAAAATGTCTTCCGCCTTACCCGTCATGATCTTTGTATTCAGATATGTCCGGTAATCTTCCACCGCACTCTCGCCGGAGGATTCCTTATAACTGTTAACGGTCACCTTTACATCAGGATACTGCTTCATAAACTGCTCTGCAGCAATATTCAGGAATTCTTCCGCAAACAGACAGGATATGGTTATCTCACCCTTCATTTCCGGCTGCACATAGGGTACTGTTTCTTGTATATCCGGTGTTTTCTCTTCGGCTCCCCAACTCTCCTCTGTCCCTGATGTCCCCCCTGATTCCTGCATGGGAACATCACTTTGTACTTCCTTGTCCTTTGGTACAGCTCCATTGCCACATCCACACAAAACAGACGCCGCAATGAGCAGAACCGACAGCAAACTTTTCCCTTTTCTCATAAAATTAGAACCTCCTTGCCAAATCTTTTACAAATGATTTGTAAAATAGTTTAGCAAGGAGATGTCTCATACCTTCGTCTGTGATGTGTCAAAACTGTCAAACTTATCTTTCTCTTTTTATACTGTGCCCAGCCAAAAATCTATCACAATAATCGGATCCTGATTCTTTACAGCAATCTGATATTCTTTTACCGCCGCGTAGACAAGCCCCTCCGGCATAATTGCACAAAAATCATTATTTTCCAGATCTGCATTTTGCGTACTTCCTCTTTCAATGAATGGGAATGCAATCTCCAGCATTTCTTCATAGCTGTACTCATTTGATGCCCTATCCCTTTCTTTCATGGAAAGGCTGGCCTTCCATATTTTTCCGCTGGAAGCATGGACTGTCAGACTGACCACAACGTCATTCTCCGTATACTGAACCAGCCAGCAGCTCAGCAGGCTATCGTCAAAACTAACCTGCGTATCCAGAGTACATAGTCTCGCAGCAACTTTATCAAAATCACATTCTGCCAATCCCTCCGGGACAATGCCGCATTCCGCCATGACCGCAATCCACTCTTTTCCTATGTCAATTGCCTGCTCCATATTGATCTGTCCCTTTTGAGGTTCATGGGGCAGCTCACTTGTTCCGCTTTCCCAGGCAGACAACACCTCCGCCATCATCTCCTCAGATAAGGGCTGCCCTTCAAACAAAGAGCCTTCCGCCAAATCCCCGCCCGGTTCCCCCGGCTGATTTGATGAAAAAGGTGCGGTTTCCTCTGGCTGCAAGGCGGACGGCATTCCAGTATGCCTTGCAATCCGCCCGGTTCTTTCAAGAAATTCTTCCTGTCTCTGAAGAAGCAATTCTTCTGTCAGAAACCATCCGCCAATCACGACTCCAAACGACAGCAAAAATAATGCAATCAGGGCATATGGCTTCCTTTTACTCATGTTTATACCACCCATCTGTACGCTGCTGCGCATGCTCAAATCAACAGTTGAATGCACGAACCTAAAGCGTGCCTGCCAAAGAGTTGGCCCTATAACAAAATTTAATCCTCTCTACAGTTCAGACATAGCCTCACACTTGTCCCGTTCCTGCCGTCACTTTCAAATTCCAGTCTGCTTCCATGGATCTGCGCTATTTTATCCGACAAGGCAAGACCGATTCCTGCTCCATGCTGCTTTCTGGAACGTGACTTGTCCACCATGTAAAACGCTTCCGTGATTCTCTTTATCTCCTTCTTTGGTATGCCGGTTCCATCATCATTCACCTGCATGATAAAACAGGTTCCTTCCGCCATTTTTTCCACAATCCCTATTACCCGGATATGTTTCGCGCCTGCTTTTACGGCATTATCCAAAAGATTCAGGAACAGCGTTTTAAACAAGTCATATTCCACCTCTATATAGGCAGGCTCCACAGTGCAATCCAGCGAAACCCCTTTTGCATCCATAAGATACTCCACATCAGCTGTAAGCTCCTGAAACAAAAGGTCTGTCTTTACTTCCTGCAGGCAGAAATCCTTATGGTTTAATATGGTCAGATCCATCAGCTTCAGCGATAGGGCCTCCAAACGCATCCCCTCGTTCCAGATATGCCATGCCGCTTTCTTCTGTTCCTCTCTGGGAAGCTCCTTTTTATAGATCCGGTCTACATAGCCGATAATTGAAGTCAGCGGAGTCTTTAACTCATGTGCAAAATTGGCCACAAAATCCTCTTTCTGCCTTGCACTATCCGAAAGTTCTTGCACCTTCTCATGGACAGCCTCTGTCATCCGGTTAAAATTCCTCGCAAGCTGGCTTACCTCATCACTGCCGCTTACTGCCACACGTTCCCCATAATTTCCCTCTGCTATTTCCTTCGTAGCAGCTGTCAGCTGCTTGATCGGTCTGGTTATAAAAAAGGAAATGCCAAAAATCAGGAAGATGCCCATGCTCACTGCTGTCGCATATACAGCCCCAAATTTCCTAATGATCTGTGCCTGCTGGTTCTGGATCTTTTCCACATCAACCCCTGTTATGAGATATACACTTATCTCCCCATGGGCAACTATTCCTATGGTCAGAAGAAATGTCCTATTATTGATCTTCATAAACCGATAGTTTACCATATTCTGTTCTGCTTCTGAAAACAATACGGAAAACTCTGTTTTAGCAGGAAAATCGGAAAACAGCACGGAACCGTCCTCTGCCAGAAAAGCCACCGTGCCATTCATGTCCGGAGCCATGCTGCTGATGTCGTACTGCCCGTCCGCCGCACCTGCAAACCAATCTTCCCCTCTGGTGATCAAGCTGGCCTGCACCACAAATTTGTTATACTGGTACTGTTCTATGGCTCCCTCAACTTCCCTTTCCATAGTAACTTCATAGAAATAGGAAATAAGAACATATCCGCCAAAAAGAAACATAACACTGAAAAATATCATAATGGAGACTATGATCTTTGCACCTAATTTCATAAAATCAGTCCTCCAGACGATACCCTATCCTGAATATGGTCTTTATATGCTCCTCCCATCCCAGCTTCTTCCTCAGCCTCTGGATATGTGTATCCAGCGTTCTGGTATCTCCCAGAAAAGGCTCCTTCCACACCTTCTCATACAGCCTGTCCCTATACTGCGCTACATTCTTATTCTGCATCAGCTCCACCAACAAGTTATATTCCTTTACCGTCAGCTCCACTTCTTTGCTATTCTGGAATACCTTTCTGCACTCCAGATCTACTTTGACGTCCGCAAAGGAAAGTTCTTTCCGGTTTTTCCCATACCGCCGCAGCACGGCTTCCATACGGGCAAGCACTTCTCCGCTCTGAAAGGGTTTTGCGATATAATCATCTGCCCCCATTTTCAGCCCGCGTATGCGGTCACCTACTGAACCCTTCGCTGTCAGGAAAATCACAGGGATATCCATGGGTTTGATATATTCCAGCAGTTCATAGCCGTCTATTTCCGGAAGCATGATATCTAACAATATGAGATCAAATTCCTGCCTTTCTTCCAACATATCCGCTGCCGCTTTCCCATCATGGACACATATACAATGATACCCCTCATCACTCAGATCCATATATAGCAGATTGGCGATTGCCTCATCATCTTCTACAATCAAAACATTCATCCCAAAACCTCCGCTATAATTATTGTATCAAATAGATGTGTCAAAGTTGCGACTTTTTCTTGTCTATCCAGATTATTTACAAATATATTGCTGTTTTTTAATTTGCCACATACATCTGTTTGTATGGATTTTTACTGTCTGGTGTGATAACTGTAAAAGGCCCGGATAAAAGTTCGTCCACAGAATAACCGAAGTCCAAGCAGTATTCCGACAGATACTCCCGGATTTCCTCTAATTCCTCCGCGGTCGCACGCCTTGCAGTAACCTGTCCGGGAAAAAGAATCTCCTCACAGCTGCTGCGCAGGAACATTTTACCTCCATGCATTCCGGTACAGGGGAAATTGCCTACAATGCGTCTGCCATCTCTATGAAGTCCCAGGACGATGATCACGCCTCCGGCCTGATATTCTCCCAGGAAGCTTCCTGCACAGCCGCCGATGATCATAACAGGAATCTTTTCTTTGTATGCCTTCATGTGGATTCCGGCGCGGTATCCGGCGTTGCCCTGTACATAGATCTTGCCACCGCGCATGGCATAACCGGCAGCATCGCCGATATTGCCATGAATCAGAATCTTTCCTTCATTCATGGTATCGCCCACAGCGTCCTGTGCATTGGCATTTACCGTAATATTGGCATTGTTTAAGTATGCCCCCAGTGCATTCCCCGGTATCCCGTTGATTGTAAGATTCCTGTCGGACATACCGGCGGCAATAAATCTCTGACCGCAGCAGCCTTCGATGATGTAATCAGTTTCTGCTTTACGCAATGCTTCATTTACAGCTCTGTAATCTAAATCTGCAGCATCAATAATTTGCATATTATATTGCCTCCCCCATTGTTTCTCTCATTATTTTAAAGGCGGTAGAAGTAACCGTTTTTCCTGTCATTCTCCGGCGTGAGAGATACCAAGTATCTCCAGTTCTTTTTCCGTTAAGCCGATGCCGCGAAGCATCAGCCGGTTGCCGCGCAAAGCTTCAATGGAATTTATGCCCATACCGCCCATGAATTCTTTTATTTCGTGTCTCCATGCGGTCATCAGATTGATCAGGCGTTCACTGCCTGTTGCCGGATTCAGCCTTTTCACAAGTTCCGGACGCTGGGTTGCGATGCCCCAGTTACATTTACCGCTCTGGCAGGTACGGCACAGATGGCAGCCAAGAGCAAGCAGAGCGGCGGTAGCCACATAGCAGGCATCCGCACCGAGAGCAATGGCTTTTACCACATCTGCTGCGCTTCGGATACTGCCGCCGACGACAAGAGACACATTGCTGCGGATACCTTCATCCCGAAGTCGCTGATCAACGGCTGCCAGCGCCAGCTCAATAGGGATGCCTACGTGATCTCTGATTCTGGTGGGCGCAGCTCCGGTACCGCCGCGGAATCCGTCTATGGCAATGATATCGGCTCCGCTTCGGGCAATACCGCTTGCGATTGCCGCAATGTTGTGCACGGCGGCTACTTTTACAATCACCGGTTTTTTATATTCCGTGGCTTCTTTCAGAGAGAAGACAAGCTGACGCAAATCTTCGATGGAGTAAATATCATGGTGGGGTGCAGGGGAAATGGCGTCAGACCCTTCCGGGATCATACGGGTACGGGATATATCTCCTACGATTTTTGCACCGGGAAGATGTCCCCCGATACCTGGTTTTGCACCTTGCCCTATTTTAATCTCAATAGCTGCACCTGCCTTCAGATAATCCGCATGGACGCCAAAACGACCGGAAGCTACCTGTACGACGGTATTTTCTCCATAGCAGTAAAAATCTTCATGAAGGCCTCCTTCTCCGGTGTTATACAAAATCCCAAGTTCTGTTGCTGCCAGCGCAAGAGACTTATGGGCATTGTAGCTGATAGAACCGTAACTCATAGCTGAGAACATAACCGGCATGGACAGTTCCAGCTGGGGAGGCAGCGTACAGTCTAAGGCTCCATCTTTTTTGCGCTGTACTTTTGATGGTTTCTTTCCGAGATAAACTCTGGTTTCCATAGGTTCCCGCAGGGGATCAATGGAAGGGTTCGTTACCTGTGAAGCATTGATCAGGATTTTGTCCCAGTAAACGGGAAGGGGTTTTGGATTCCCCATGGAAGACAGAAGAACGCCGCCGCTGTTTGCCTGCTTATGGATCTCTTTAATCGTTTCGGTCGACCAGTTAGCGTTTTCGCGCAGGGTACAGTCACTTTTTACAATCTTTAAGGCTCTTGTGGGACAAAAGGAAACGCAGCGCTGGCAGTTTACGCATTTTGATTCGTCACACTTCATAATGTTGTGTTTCTCATCATAGCTGTGAACTTCATTCGCACATTGCCGTTCACATACCCGACAGGAAATACATCTGTTTTCATTTCTGATTATTTCAAATTCGGGATAAATAAATTCTATACTCATGAAAACGCTCCTTCCTTTACTTGAACGATGACCGGTTCTCCGCCGGCGGGAGACCATATGTTTTCTGCATTTGGCTCCATGGTCCGGATCGCGGCTTCCTCACTGGCAATGAATACTTTATCATCCTTTTCGCCAACTACCATGGAACGAAGCTTCAGACGGTCATTTAACGCCATCAATCCGCCCTCAAATCCCAAAACAATGGAGAAAGGACCGGTAATCAGAAGGCTTGAAAACATAGTTCTAAGGTAAGTATGTTTCTTCTTGTCCTCCAAATCCGTTTTTGCCCCAATGGTACTCCAGAAGGGAGCGGCGATTACACTTGCGGATTCGCCCAGCGTAAGTCCCTGTACGCGGAGCAGGTAATCCATGATATAGGTAATGACTTCCGTATCGGTCTGGAGAGTACATTTATAGCCGAACATTTCAATAAACCGACGGTTGGCGTCATAGGAAGAGATTTCTCCGTTATGCACAACGGAGTAGTCGAGCAGTGTAAAGGGGTGCGCGCCTCCCCACCAGCCGGGCGTGTTTGTGGGATAACGGCCGTGTGCTGTCCAGGAGTATCCTTCATATTCTTCCAGTTTATAAAAGACGCCCACATCTTCCGGGAAACCGACCGCTTTGAAGGCCCCCATGTTCCTGCCGCTGGAAAAGACGTAGGCGCCGGACATTTCGGCGTTGATCTTCATAACGGTTTTGGCCACAAACTCTTTTTCTTCCGACTGTAACGATACAAGAACAGAATTTAACGGCGCAACAAAATATCTCCATATAATCGGCTCGTCTGTGATTGCCGGAATCTTTCGGGTAGGAATGATTTCCGACTGGACGATTTCAAAGCGTTCCTTTAAGAAAGTCTCGCATTGCTTACGTGTGTCTCGGGAATCAAAAAACATATGGAATGCATAAAAATCTTTATATTCAGGGTAAATGCCGTAACCGGCAAAACCGCCGCCCAATCCGTTGGAACGGTCATGCATGGGCTTCATGGAATTTGTGATCATTTCACCGGACATTTTATTTCCGTCTCTGGATATTGCCGCTGAGATTGCACATCCGGAGGGAATTCTTATCTGGCCCTCGATTTTCATAAGTTCTTACCTTCCTTTCAGAATAAATCAAAAAAGCAAAGGCATCCGTTTTCAGGGCAGGTAATTCCTGCTCTGAAAATGAACGCCTTTGCTCATATTTTATATTTATACAGTAGATGGTGTGCTTTGTCAATCTTTTTCGGATCGTAGATAAAAGATCATATATAAAATAAAAAAGGATTGACAAATGATTTTTCAGGGTGTATCATCCAACACATAAAGGCAAAGGCGTCTTTGAGGAAAGTTCTCAGAGACGCTTTTTTTCTTTTATAACATGAAAATGCATACAATTTGATCTAAAAGACAAGGGAGTCTTTTGCGGCGCAGGGAAAAGCGCCAGAAAAGCCATCCTTGTCTTTTTCTTTTCAAATGGGAAGGAGTAATATTATGAAGAAAGTATCAGATTTTTTTGGATGTAAAGTATTTGATGACAGGGTGATGAAAGCAAATTTATCGGCGGAGGTCTATCAGTCTTTGAGAAAGACGATTGACGAAGGCGCAAAGCTTGATATTGGCGTAGCAAACGCGGTAGCGGCAGCTATGAAAGACTGGGCGGTGGATCATGGCGCTACCCACTATACCCACTGGTTCCAGCCCCTCACCGGCGTCACGGCGGAAAAGCACGACAGTTTTATTTCTCCATCTCCTGATGGCGGGGTAATTATGGAGTTTTCCGGAAAGGAGCTGATAAAAGGAGAACCGGATGCGTCGTCGTTTCCCTCCGGCGGACTTCGGGCTACTTTTGAGGCCCGGGGATACACCGCATGGGACCCTACTTCTTATGCATTCATCAAGGGCAATACCTTGTGTATTCCTACCGCATTCTGCTCTTATGGCGGAGAAGCGCTGGATAAGAAAACGCCCCTGCTCCGTTCTATGGAAGCGCTGAATAAGCAGGCAATCCGTATCCTTCATCTGTTCGGCAATGACGATGTGAAATGCGTCCGCACATCCGTAGGGCCGGAACAGGAATATTTTCTTATTACAAAAGAAATGTATGAACAAAGGAGAGATCTTCGATTTACGGGACGTACTCTTTTTGGCGCGAAGCCGCCGAAAGGACAGGAGATGGACGATCATTATTTCGGCGTGATCAAGCCGAGGGTTGCGGCTTATATGGAAGAGCTGAATGAGGAACTCTGGAAGCTGGGTATTCTGGCAAAGACAGAGCATAACGAAGTTGCCCCGGCACAGCATGAACTTGCCCCTGTCTATACCACAACAAACATTGCGACAGACCATAACCAGCTGACCATGGAAATCATGCAGAAGGTTGCGGCAAAGCATGGGCTTGTGTGCCTGCTTCATGAAAAACCGTTTGCCGGAGTAAATGGAAGCGGAAAGCATAACAACTGGTCCCTGACTGCGGACGGCGGCGTGAATCTGCTGTCGCCGGGGGAAACGCCGTATGAAAACGCGCAGTTTTTACTATTCCTTTGTGCGGTGATCAAGGCTGTGGACGATTATCAGGATCTGCTTCGTCTTTCTGTGGCGACAGCAGGAAATGATCACAGACTTGGGGCAAACGAAGCGCCTCCGGCCGTCATTTCTATCTTCCTTGGAGAAGAACTGAATGCAGTACTGGAGGCCATTGAAACCGGTACGCCCTATGCGGGAACGGAAAAAACACAGATGAAGCTGGGCGTGGACGTACTTCCGAAGTTTAACCGGGATACTACAGACCGCAATCGTACATCGCCCTTTGCATTTACCGGAAATAAATTTGAATTCCGCATGCTTGGTTCCTCCAACAGCATTGCCTGCGCCAATATCATGCTGAACAGCGCGGTGGCAGAAAGTCTGAAAATCTATGCGGACAGACTGGAAAAAGCAGAGAATTTTGAAGATGTGCTCCATGAAATGATTCGCAGGACCATCAAAGATCATAAACATGTTATTTTCAACGGGAATGGTTATGACGACACTTGGATTCAGGAAGCTGTGGAAAAGAGAGGGCTTCTGAACTACCGTACAACACCGGATTGTATGCCGCATCTGCTGGATGAAAAAAATGTACGGATGCTGACAAGCCACAAGGTATTTTCAGAAGCGGAGCTGAAGTCCAGATGTGAAATTATGTTGGAAAACTATTGTAAGACAGTTCTGATTGAAGCAAATACCATGATCGATATGGCAAAGACAGAAATTGCTCCGGCAGTAAGCGCATATGTACTGGAGCTTGCAAATACGGCGGCGGCAAAAAAGGCGGTGGATGATTCCATTTCATGCGGTTATGAGACGAAGCTTGTGAAAAACCTTGCAGGATTGGAAGAGCAGATTGCGATCAGGACAGAGGAATTGGAAAAAGCAGTGATGAAACTTCAGGATGCGGAGGATGTGGAAGCAGAATCATATATGATTCGAGATGTTGTTTTGGAAAAAATGAGCGATCTGAGAGCTGCCTGTGATGAGGCGGAAACGATGACGGCAAAGAAATATTGGCCGTTTCCGACTTATGGCGATTTACTGTTTGGCGTAAAATAAAAATAGTTTGATAAATTTGGCTTGATTGGAGGAATAAACTATGGATGAAGCTATGAAAGCCCTTGTTCAGGAAACAGTATCCGGAGAAGTGTTCGGCGTCTGGTTTTTAATTGGCGCCGCGTTGGTATTCTGGATGCAGGCAGGTTTTGCAATGGTAGAGGCAGGTTTTACCAGGGCAAAAAATACAGGGAATATCATTATGAAGAATCTGATGGATTTCTGTATTGGAACCGTAGTATTTATATTGATCGGTTTTGGGTTGCTGATGGGAGAGGACTTGTTTGGATTTATCGGAAAGCCGGGATTTGATTTATTTACAACATATGCGGAGTTTGACTTTTCAAGCTTTGTATTTAACCTTGTATTTTGCGCCACAACGGCTACCATCGTATCCGGCGCGATGGCAGAACGTACAAAATTTCTTTCCTATTGTATTTATTCCGGCGTAATTTCCGCGTTGATTTATCCGATCGAAGCACACTGGATATGGGGAGGAGGATGGCTGGCGCAGCTTGGCTTCCATGATTTTGCCGGCTCCTGCGCAATTCATATGGTAGGTGGTATTTCCGCGTTGATTGGCGCGAAAATTCTTGGTCCCCGCATCGGAAAGTTTACCAGAGATAAGGGTGGAAACGTTGTGAAAGTGAACGCGTTTCCGGGACACAGCATTGCGCTTGGAGCGCTTGGGGTATTTATTCTCTGGTTCGGCTGGTATGGATTTAATGGCGCGGCCGCGACTTCTATCGCGCAGCTTGGCTCCATTTTCCTGACAACAACCGTTGCACCGGCTGTCGCAACGGTTGCCTGTATGGTCTTTACATGGGTAAAATATGGAAAACCGGACGTTTCCATGTGTCTGAACGCATCGTTAGCAGGACTTGTGGCAATCACAGCGTCGTGTGATGTGACAGATGCCTTGGGTGCGGTTGTGATTGGAGCGGTTGCGGGCCTTTTAGTCGTGTTTGGCGTGTGGCTTCTTGACCAGGTACTTCACGTTGATGATCCGGTGGGAGCGGTTGCCGTACATTGCATGAATGGGATCTGGGGTACACTGGCGGTTGGATTATTTGCTACGGATACAGCTCCTGGATACAGTATTGCAAATGCTTCAGGAGAAACGTTAACCGGTCTGTTTTATGGCGGCGGTTTTGAATTATTAAAACTTCAGATTATCGGCTTTGCCAGTGTTGCGGCATGGACAGTAGTTACGATAACGATTACATTCCTTGTGATCAAGGTAATTGTAGGGCTTCGTGTCAATAGGGAAGAAGAAATGACTGGTCTTGACGCGACAGAACACGGTCTTCCTTCCGCATATGCAGGCTTTGCAATGCTCCCGGAATATATTGAAGAAGGCAATGACCCTGTGGTGGTATCCGGTGACACTCCGGTTGCCGAAGCTGTTCCGGTTAAGCGTGTTCCCGCGTTTGAAGAAGGCACTCCAAAATTTACGAAAATCGAAATTATCTGTAAGGAATCAAAATTTGAAGTATTAAAAAACGCAATGATGAAGCTGGGAATTACCGGCATGACAGTATCTCATGTGTTAGGTTGCGGAATTCAGAAAGGCAAACCGGAGTATTATCGCGGCGTACAAATAGAAGCGAATCTGCTTCCCAAAGTACAGGTGGAAATTGTAGTCAGCGCGATTCCGGTCCACAAAGTGATTGAAACAGCAAAGAAGGTACTTTACACAGGGCATATCGGAGATGGGAAAATTTTTGTCTATGATGTGGAAAATGTGGTGAAAGTAAGAACCGGAGAAGAAGGATTTGACGCCCTTCAGGATGAAGAATAAACGTCAGGACAGATAGAAACTGAATATGGCAAAGGCGTTTAAGAAAAGAGAAGTAGTACAGGCGATCACTTACAGCGAGTGTGGAATGGTGAGAGCCGCATGGCAGAGCCTGTATGAATAACACTTTTTGAGCTGCAATCTGAACAGGAATTTCTCAGTAGGTGCGACGTTTGTCAGGCGTTAATGGCAAAACCGATTGATGGTTTGGAAATGAGATAAAAGATAGGTGGCACCGCGAGCGCAGCACTTGCCCTATAGAATGCTGAATTACTTAAATTTACGGAGGTACATTCTTATGTGTTCTATTATGGGTTATTGCAGCCGCAATGCTGCTTTTAATGATTTTATAGAAGGCTTTAACAGAACCATATCAAGAGGTCCGGACAACAGCCGAATTGTTGAAACCAGAGACGGACTGCTTGGATTTCACAGATTATCGATTATGGGGCTGACTCCGTCGGGGATGCAGCCGTTTAAACTGGGTGACAGCTATGTGGTCTGCAATGGAGAAATCTATGGCTTTAAGAAGCTGAAAGAAAAACTGTCAGAGAAATATACATTTAAGAGTGAATCGGATTGTGAGATTCTTTTGCCGCTGTATCAGGAATATGGAACAGCCATGTTCGCCATGCTGGATGCGGAGTTTGCCTGTATTATTTATGACGGAGACACAGGAGAATTTATTGCGGCAAGAGATCCCATTGGTATCCGGCCGCTGTATTATGGATATGACAAAGAGGGAGCCGTTATATTTGCCAGCGAAGCGAAAAACCTGGCAGGGCTTACGGATAAGATTATGCCGTTTCCGCCGGGACACTACTATAAAAGCGGTCAGTTTATCCGTTACTGCGATATTGCCAAAGTGGACAGTATCTGCCACGATAATCTGGAGACCGTATGCAGAAATATTCATGATAAACTCACAGCCGGAGTGGAAAAGCGCCTGGTAGCTGACGCAAAGGTGGGGTTTTTGCTTTCCGGCGGGCTGGATTCTTCTCTGGTATGCGCGATTGCGGCAAAGAAAAGCAAAGACCCCATCAGGACCTTTGCCATTGGCATGAGAGAAGACGCCATTGATTTAAAGTATGCCAGGCAGGCGGCGGATTATATTGGAAGCGACCATACGGAGGTTTATATGACGCCGGAAGAAGTGCTTTCTTCGCTGGAAACAGTTATTCAGTTACTGGGAACCTATGATATTACGACGATACGTGCATCCATAGGAATGTATCTGGTGTGCAGAGCAATCCATGAACAGACGGATATCCGTGTTCTGCTGACGGGTGAAATATCGGATGAACTCTTTGGGTATAAATATACGGATTTCGCACCGGATGCAGCGGCGTTTCAGGCGGAGTCGCAAAAACGAATCCGGGAGCTTCATATGTACGACGTCCTTCGTGCCGACCGCTGTATCTCCGTAAACTCACTGGAAGCAAGAGTTCCCTTCGGAGATTTGGATTTTGTAAAATATGTAATGTCCGTAAATCCGGAATTAAAAATCAACACGTATGGAAAGGGGAAATATTTGCTCCGCCTCGCATTTGAAGACGGTGACTATTTGCCGGAAGAGATTTTGTGGAGAGAGAAAGCAGCGTTTTCAGATGCGGTGGGGCACTCTATGGTGGATTACTTAAAGGAGTATGCAGAGCGGAAATATACGGATAAAGAGTATGAAGGTATGCGTGAAAAATATGCGTATGCCAGACCATTTACAAAGGAATCCTTGCTGTACAGAGAGATTTTTGAAACCTATTATCCGGGGCAGGCAGAGATGATTGCCGGCTACTGGATGCCGAACAGGGAATGGGAGGGATGTGATGTGAAAGATCCTTCCGCAAGGGTGCTGTCAAACTATGGAGACAGCGGAAAATAGATTGACATTTGTCAGTAGCGGAGGCGATGAACCCTGCCGTATATATACTGGATACATTCTTAAAAATTCACCGGATTGATTTGGATAATTAGCAGGAGGGAATAAAGTTTATGGCTGTTCATGAAGAGTGCGGTGTATTCGGAGTGATGGGTACAAAAAAAGAAAATGTCGCAGGTATCGTTTATTATGGGCTGTATGCTCTGCAGCACCGAGGACAGGAGAGCTGCGGAATTGTTGTGAATGACGACGGCGCATTTTCTTCCTATAAAGACCTGGGACTTGTCAGTGAGGTATTTTCGAAAGATACATTAACCCGTTTTCCCATGGGAAATATGGCAGTAGGACATGTAAGATACGGAACAACCGGAGGAAACACGAGAAATAACTGCCAGCCTGTTGAAGTCAACCACCAGAAAGGAAAGATGGCGCTGGCTCATAACGGAAATCTTACCAATGCATTGGAACTTCGCGATAAGCTGGAACTATCGGGAGCAATTTTCCATACAACCAGTGATACGGAGACCATCGCTTATGTGATTACAAGAGAAAGGCTTAATACGCCAAGCATTGAAGAAGCAGTCAGCAATACCATGAATTTACTGGAAGGCGCTTATTCATTGGTGCTGATTTCTTCTACAAAGATGATAGCGGCAAGAGATCCATATGGGTTTCGGCCGCTTTGCTATGGAAAGACGGCAGATGGGGCATATGTGTCTGCATCCGAAAGCTGTGCATTGTCAGCAGTAGGAGCCGAGTTTATCCGTGATGTGCTGCCAGGAGAGATTCTGGTGTTTACAGAAAACGGTGTGGAATCAAGAAGAGAACACTGCGAAAAACAGAGGCGGAGAACCTGTATCTTTGAATACATCTATTTTGCGAGACAGGATTCCGTTATAGATGGTATATCCGTGCATGAATCTCGTATGAAAGCCGGAGAATTACTGGCGGAGAGTTATCCGCAATGCGCAGATATTGTGATTGGGGTACCCGACAGCGGTTTGGACGCAGCACTGGGATATGCGAAAAGATCAGGAATTCCTTACGGGATTGGACTGATAAAAAATAAATATATCGGAAGGACATTCATTTCTCCGGAACAAAATGAACGTTTAGACAAGGTCAGGATTAAACTGAGTCCTGTGAAGAAGGTAATCGATGGAAAAAGAGTTGTACTGATTGATGATTCCATAGTCAGAGGAACGACCAGCAAACGTATTGTAAAGCTCCTGCGTGACGCCGGAGCGAAAGAGATCCATATGAGAATTTCTGCGCCTCCTTTTTTATATCCCTGTTATTATGGAACGGATATTGATTCTGAAGAAAATCTGATTGCGTGTCATCACAGCGTGGATGAGATTGCAGGGATGATTGGAGTAGATTCTTTGGGATATTTGCCAATAGAGAAGCTGAATAAACTGACAGGCTGTGAAGATTACTGCGCTGCCTGCTTTCAGGGGAAATATCCGACGAAAATTCCGACAGACCTGCGTAAGGACCGTTTTGAATTCCGTATCTCTATTGACATTGAAAGAAAATAAATCTATAATAATGAACGACAACTGAATAGAATGAATGTCTTCAAGGCAGGGTGAAATTCCCGATCGGCGGTAAAGTCCGCGAGCATGTAAATGCTGATTTGGTGAAAATCCAAAACCGACAGTATAGTCTGGATTAAAGAAGGTGTATTGGATATGTCAGAATTATTCTGATATTATGCACTTTTTTGTCTATCTGTAAAATGCTTTGTTGACATTTTCGATACACCTTAAAATTGCAGCACCTAAAGGCATTCCATTGCTTTTAGGTGTTATTTTTTTAGGAGGTAACATCCATTGACCTGCTCCGTACCAGGCACAAGAATGGGGAGAGCTATTACTGGCTGCTTTATTTTTCCTTCCTTTCCCCGCAGATATATGGTGAAATCAAGATACGGCTTCCTATACCATCGTTTTTCCTTTCAATCAGCTGCATGACAGTGGAAGGGAAAACCTGCTGTAAGGAATAGGCATATATTTTAAATACAAATCCGTCATCCATTTCAACTGATGCAATGAATCCATCCTCTGTTCTCCGGTCCACTTCATATTTCTGGATATTGGGAAGCTTCAGAAACTTGTTCTCTACACATAATGAGGTCAATCCCTGTTCCACAACCATATCGGCAATTTTTATGATGTTTGCCGAAATTGTAATATTGTATATTCATTTATAAACTTTTCATAAACAGCGCTCCGACTCATATTTCTTTGCCAGCCGGTAGAAACTGTCTTTCTTGAGTCCAGTGAGCGTCATGGCCTCTTTTGCCGTGATTACGCCGGACTTCCATCTCCCATAGCAATCCTCATGAAACCGATCCCCCAGTTCCGCAAAGGTAAGCTCCCCATAAACCCTGGCAAACAGGATCTCTCTGTCCCTGTCCTTCAGCCTGCTTATGGCCTTTGCCAGCCGGTCACTCTCCAAAAGGTCCAGCAGCTCGCCGTACCTCTGCCAGTCCCTGAAGATAAAATCCGTATGCTCCCTTAGAACCATGTTTTTTTGTTCACCAGATGTCTGGATGCCCAGTATGCTATTACTCTACTTTTAAATGTGTCTATACCATTTTTACTTTTGCAAGGTATGGCAATACACTACTTATAGGAGGTGACTATAATGTCTTTATCCATCAATGATGCCCAGATCTTCAGCGCCGCCTTAAAGAGGGCCAGGAAGAAAAAACATCTGACCCAGGCGCAGTGTGCGGAGCTGCTCGACCATTCCGTGTCCTTCCAGAAGGACCTGGAGCGCTGCCGCTGTTCCCCAAGCATTAAATTCTGCAAAAAGTATCTCTTTACCACCTACTACATCGAACTCATGAAATAAAAAACGCTCAATGAAACATACATCAAAGAATACCAGATATACTGCAGCCGAATACATGATACAGCTAAAAACCAGTCGCTGTTTATGTTCTCGCCCAAGCATCATCTGCTGCTGTTTTTCCAGCATTTCCGTTTTTACTGACAAGTCGTCTATTTCCGATGACCTTAACAGATA
Source organism: Acetatifactor muris (assembly GCF_024623325.1). GTDB lineage: Bacteria > Bacillota > Clostridia > Lachnospirales > Lachnospiraceae > Acetatifactor > Acetatifactor muris. Next base: position 317 of record NZ_JANJZD010000043.1, on the reverse strand, counting down.
ATCAGTCGTGATATTAAAACCGGAATTTATCTCCTGCCTTACCGCAACCATTATCACTTAGTCAAAAAACAGAAAAGGAACAATGCATTCTATATATTTTACCTATTCTAAATATGATAAGATATATTTTGCTATCTCCTCTGACACTTGATAATGTGTTATAGAATCTCCCCGATCACTATATTCACCTGGAATTATTTCCTCAATATAGTAATTACCATCGCTTTTATAAAGTATCTGGGTATCCATTTCTTTTAACTCTTTTTCATTACTATGCCTTGATAACATAAATCTGACAATTTGGCATTCAACTTCTT
>NZ_JANJZD010000042.1 GCF_024623325.1 Acetatifactor muris | reverse complement strand
ACCAGGCCTGCCAGCGAATTGCCGCAAGCCTGATAAAGGTGAAGTGAAATAAAGACTGGAGCAAATCTGTTTCTATCATACAGGTTTGCTCTTGTTTTGTATAGGTACTCACTATCTACCGTTTACTTTTTTATTTGTTGAAGCTGCACAAAAGTTATATCTTCTATTTTTACTATTACATCGCGAATTTGCTCATCATTTAACAAAAAATTCTCATTATAAATAAAATGATTTATAATATTGTTTATCGCATAATTTAAATCAAACAATCTATTGCTTTTCAAATGAAGAATTATTTCTCTTTTTGCCTGATATATATCACTTTCATTCAGTTCATATCCAGTAATTAAATCATAAATTTTAGCACCTATATTTTCTTCTCTGCTATCTATGCAAATAATTTCATACATGAATTTTTCACTAATACTCTTTTTCATAAAGGATATATCCATATTTGATAACACTTTATTTCCTATAATATATTCTAATATTGCAATGCATAAATTATATACATAATCTTCAATCGTAATTCTGTAATATATTTTCTGTTTACACAAATCTGAAATCAAATATTTCCCTGCCACTGATACCTTATGGCTTTTATTTTTAGCTTTTTGATGCTTTAAAGTTCTTACTTCTAGACTTTCATATGAATTCTGTAACAAAAAAAAACATTGAAAATCGCAATACTTATGTTTAAAGAACTTGGCAAACTCTTTATAATTTATCGAACATATTGAATCAACGTCCCCTAACGGAACATAATTTACATTGCCATTTGTTAAATAAGAATTGGCAATCACACTTTCCGAAATACACTTATTTCTGATTTTACACTCAGAAATTACTTCTGTTCTACTTTTTTCAAAATAATCTTGTCCTATATATAAATCTTTCTCTCTAACATCCAAGGCTTTAATAACATGGTTCAAGTTGATTTCATTTTCTGTAAACAAGATGTTGATTATTGTATACATATAGTCTGTATAACCAACACATCTAAAATTAACATCTCGAACCGCAGATAAATATTTATTTGATAATAATTTTATGTAAAAATGTTCGCATAAATGGCTAAGTCCATTTTTATCTCTTGGCTCGTCATTTGCTCCGCAAGTAATATATATACATAAACATCCCGTTGAATAATTTCCAGTTACACACATTATATTTTTCAATATCATAAAACTCACCTTATTTTATTATTTAACAATGAGAGGTCGAATTTGATAAACAAATTCAACCTCTCCGTTGTTGTGATCATGCTACAACATCGTGATTTGCCGTGTGATTTTCTGTGTTTCCGCTTCCACAAGCACACCCACAAGAGTTCCAAGGCAGCCATGTCCATGACTGTCCTTTGTCATAATTGTCTTCCTGAACGTTGCAATAACAATCACAATTATATGCAGCATCCGTTCTGTCGTTCCTTGTCACCAAGGGATTTACAACCTTACTCATTTGCCTTCTCCTCCTTTCCTATTTTTCTTCTCCGCTACCTGAGTTTGTATGTAGCGCAGACTTTATCTATTAATATCCCTATGGATATAAATAGCATTTAGACCAAATAAGTATCCCTTAAAAAATCCATCTTTTCGGGATTCGACTCCAGTAATTGGTGATAAAAAATCAAATTTTTCTCTATTTCACGCCTTGTTCCATCACAGTTTCCAATGTTTTCAAATCCATCATCATTATATCTTCCTGCATAACACATACTACATAATCTAATAGCCCAACAATTAGAACATTTTTTAATAGATTTTTCACAATATTCATCAACATAATATTTTTTTACGCGCTCATAAGAAATACCTGTATCAACATTTCCAATATTGGGACAAGTCCCAATTCTTTCACATGGTAAAAAATCTCCATTTGTATTTACATATAATCGCCTACAACCAGGTACGCAACACCCATTCAACGGATACTGTTCTGATGGCATATCACCTATGTACCTATCATTTATTTTTATCAGGCTCATTCCTAATCCCGATGCTTCAATTGATCCCTTATTTTCAATAAAAATACCCTCCATAACTTTACTTCTCTGCCAATTACCTAAAGGATCAATTTGATCTATTGTTGCTCGATGGTATTTAGGATTATTTTTTAACATATCAATCCAATGTCTGTTATCCACACTTCCGTTTGTAGGGTATGAAATATTTATCGTTGTTTTAACAGGCAAAAAATCTAAGCTTTTAAAAAAAGCATTCAGACTGTAGACAAAGTCCGGGGCTCCCGCCTCGGATTTTTCTATATAAAAGATCCGGAATCCCCTTTATTTTCGGGACTTTCTGGCTCTTTTCTGGTATAATAGAAGTACCAAAGAAAGGCGGGATACTTCTATGATGACTCAGAATGCAGATAAGAAAAGAGAACAGATTCAAATGTTCTGCATGGATGACATGGTTCCCAGGGACCATCTTCTGCGGATCATTGATAAAGCCATTGACTGGGATTTTATCTATGACCTTGTAGTGGATAAGTACAGTCCTGACAGCGGCCGACCCAGCATGGACCCGGTAATGCTGATAAAACTTCCGTTCATCCAGTATCTGTATGGCATAAGGAGTATGCGTCAGACTGTTAAAGAGATTGAAGTAAATGTAGCCTATCGGTGGTTTCTTGGTCTTGAAATGATGGATAAAGTCCCCCATTTCTCAACTTTTGGCAAAAACTATACCCGCCGTTTTAAGGATACGGACCTCTTTGAGCAGATATTTACCCATATACTGCAGGAATGCTACAAATTCAAACTGATAGATCCCAGAGAGGTCTTTGTAGATGCGACTCATGTAAAAGCTAGGGCAAACAATAAAAAGATGCAGAGACGCATTGCTCATGAAGAAGCCCTGTTCTTTGAAGATATACTGAAGAAGGAGATCAATGAAGACCGTGAAGCTCACGGGAAACGTCCCCTGAAGGAAAAAGATGATGACAATGCCGCTCCTCCGTCCTCTGGTTCAGAAGGCAAGAAAGAGAAAACCGTAAAGGAGAGCACATCTGATCCAGAAAGCGGATGGTTCCGAAAAGGCGAGCATAAAAATGTATTTGCCTATGCAGTACAGACTGCCTGTGATAAGAACGGCTGGATCCTGGGTTACAGCATACATCCCGGAAACCACCATGACAGCAGGAGCTTCAAAACATTGTATGACAAGATAAAAGATATCGGAATAGAAAGTCTGATAGCAGATGCAGGTTATAAAACACCGGCAATAGCAAAGCTGCTGCTAGATGATGGAATCGCGCCTATTTTGCCGTATAAAAGACCGATGACCAAAAAAGGATTTTTCCGAAAATATGAGTATGTTTATGATGAGTATTATGATTGTTACATCTGTCCGAATCATCAGGTACTGACATACAGTACAACGAACCGGAATGGATACCGTGAATATAAAAGCAGTAGAGCAGTCTGCGCAGTATGTCCTTATCTTTCGCAATGTACACAAAGCAAAGACCATGTCAAACTGGTAACACGACATATCTGGGAGACTTACATGGAAACATGCGAAGATATCCGCCAGACCCTTGGAATGAAGGAAGTGTACTCTCACAGAAAAGAAACAATAGAACGAATCTTTGGAACAGCAAAAGAAAACCATGGATTCCGATATACCCAGATGTTTGGCAAGGCCCGGATGGAAATGAAGGTTGGGCTAACATTTGCCTGCATGAATCTAAAAAAGCTGGCAAAGCTGAAAGCAAAAGGGGGACATAAAAAAGGGGAAAAGCTGCAGAAATTTTCTGTTTTGGGTGAAATTCATTTACTCAAAGAAAAATGGCTCTGGGATGCATATCCCAGAACCACTTTGTCTACAGTCTGTAAGCTTTTAAAAAAAGCATTGATTTGTTCCAGTTTTTCATATGTATAAGGTGGCGCATAAACAACATTTAGCGACAAATGATCTTTACCATGTTCTTTATAGGCTTTACTTAGTATCTTCAGCCCCCTATATGCGTCAGCAAAACTACCGGTTCCATCTGTTTTTTTGCGATATTCATTGTGAATTTCTACAGGACCATCAAGGCTCCCCATAATATTAATCTTTGGAATACTAGCAAAGTATTCTGCCATAGATTCAGTCATTAATGTCATATTAGTTGTAAACCCAAAGGATATTTCTTTGCCATATTGTTTATTGAGTTCATTACTATAGCCTATCACTTCCTTTAACAATTCAAATCTAAGCAGGGGCTCTCCACCATAAAATGTTATCGCAATTTTTTCTTTTCCATGCGCGAAAAAATAATCTATGGCCTTTTTGGCAATATCCAATGACATGTCTTTTTGATTGAAATCTCTATTATGTGTATATGTATCATTATATATACAATATTGACATCTTAAATTACACTTACCTGTAACCTCTAAAATAAGTTGTTCCAAACAATTGTTAAGCATGTATTCTAAATTTTCAAAATGGTTAGGTGTATATAATTTAACAGGCTTAATTGCCCTTAACAGATTTTCACTAATGCATAATTTTAATAACTCTGATAGATTCTTTTCATTAACTCCCAGATCATTTACAAAATTTTCTGTAACAATATCTGTTTGATGAAACCAATTATAGAAAACATAATAAGATTCATCATCCAATTCAATTACCTTTCCTGTACCAGTATCATAAAAATAATTGTTCTTTTCTGTTGAAAAAATTTTTCCCATACGCAAAATCTCAGTGGAATTTACCAAAGACACTATTCTCTGTAATTCTTCCCATAATCGTTTTTCCATTACCATCGTTTTATCCTCCCTATTTGTATTAAATGCAATTGTAACCACTATATAATATCTATTGCCAAGCTGTATAACGATTACAGATTCACTACTTTAGCTCATATTTACGATAAACTTGATATAGTACAGGAAAAAGGATACAGGAAAGCAGTAAGTATACTGTTAAAATAATCGGTACTGCGCCTATTACCTTATTCCCAATCTGATATGTATTAAAAAGCCGCACTGCCACACACATTTGAAGCAGTTGGTCGGGAAGAAGTCCCAATATTTTAGATAATGCAGATATTCCGCTTAGAAATCCAGGAATAAATAGTAGAATAAAAGGTATTGTCACCGCAAATATGGCTGAACGTGTCTTTGCCGAAACAAGCATGGAAAGCATTAAAATAAACAGACTTCCTACATACCCGCCAAACACGGTCAACAGGTAGTCCTGCAAATAGGTAATATTATAAAAGCTTTTCCAATTTGACGAACCAATCTGGATTGCACAGTTGGCTCCATCAAATCCCAATGCTGTCAGAACACTTCCGGAATAAAGCAGTATTGTTATCCAATATATTGCAGTAATAATGATAAAACCCGAACATATTTTAGCAGCAACAGCCTTTGTCCTTCCCAGCTTGGCCGAGAAGAATACAGAATCCGCTTTTAATTGAATTTCATCAGAAAAGATACCGGACACTAAAAAACCCGTAATCAATACTACCAGCATAATAATCATAGGGGCATTCTGCAAAACCGCTTCCCAGCCATCGAAATATTCATAATAAACAGGTGTCTCCAGGTCACGATACTGATTCATCAAAAAACTCTTTTCCTGATCTGAATAATGGCTTACTGCTTCCTCAGAATTCAGCCATTCCGTTAAACTGGAAATTCTCCTGTCATAAAAAGTGCTGATTTCCTCTTCCGAAAGGCTGTCTATCCGGTAATAATCATATTGCCTGAAACCACAGAACGCACGATTTATCATATCTCTTATATCAGAGAAGCCTTGCTTTTTAGAATAGGCTTTTTCATTTTCTTTTACATCATTAGAAAGATATTCTTCAGAATTGTTTATCTGTGCGTTCTGCTCAAAAACTCTTAACAATTTTTCTTCTGTAATATATCCGCTCCACTGTCTTTTTGCTTCTCTTAAAGACCTTGCCGCAGAAATACCTTTTATCGTATCTCCATTTTCATCAACATAACGTACATTGCTGACAGCCAAATAACTAACGATACACAAAGCAGCCAATAGTATTATGAATACAATTTTACTTACTGGCTTTGAAATTATCTTTTTTATTTCAAATCTCACCATTTTCGTTATCACCTCTTTCTCCAAAATAATATAAAAACACATCTTCAAGAACCGGCTCGACATACATGGCAGTTTCACATGGTTTTTCTTCCGAAATTAGACGCAGCTCTACTTTATGTTGAATCATTTTCATATTGGAAACCTTGTACTTTTTACTTAAAGCATGTGCCACATCCTGCGGAACAAGGCAATTCCATACTTTTTCCGGCATGGAATTTATAATTTCATCCAATGTACCTTCGTTTACTATCGTACCGTCTTTCATCAGCAATATTTCATTTGCGATATATTCAACATCCGAAACAATATGTGTAGACAACAATACCATACGTTCTTCTGAAAGTTCACTAATCAGATTGCGGAAACGTATTCTTTCATTTGGATCTAGTCCTGCCGTTGGCTCATCAAGTATCAGGATTTTGGGATTGTTTAACATTGCCTGTGCAATTCCAGCACGCCGCTTCATCCCACCCGAAAGTTTTTTGAGTTTTTTGTCTGCCACTTTAGTAAGCCCAACCTTCCCTATCAATTCATTTGTCCTCTTTTTTGCCACAACAGGGCGGATACCCTTGATTGACGAAATATAAAGAAGATAGTCCTTCACAGTAAATTCCGGATAAAAGCCAAAATCCTGCGGCAAGTACCCTAACAAGTTTCTGTATTCACTATCCATCTTAAAAATATCTTTTCCGTTGCAATAGATATTTCCACTGGTGGGTTTCAGCAACGTGCACAGCATTCTCATTAAAGTCGTTTTCCCTGCCCCATTCACACCTAATAAACCATATACCCCATTTGTCATGGAAAGAGTTATGTGATCCACCGCCGTAAAATTCCCAAATTCTTTTGTTAAATTATCCAATATCAACTCCATAAATTTTCCTCCCAATAATCATTATAGCAGTACAGAGTCCGGTAGATTATAAATACTGTAAATAACAGTGCAATACCAAGAAATATGATCCATACAGGATAAGCAATCGCTGCATAAATCCTCTCATTCAAAACTATAAACAGCCATACACTACTCCATCCAATACACATCATTATAGCAACCGCTTCATTAAATGGATGTTTACTGCACAACATTCCAAAACATATACCGGCAGTTACTGTCATTGGAAGGATAAATTGTATCAAAATTTGTAAAAGAGTAACATTCAGCATAAAAAACGACAACCAGCAAAAAACACTAATCAGAACAATATCCACGATGCCGAATAACAACATCCGCGCGGAATAAATCTGTCGCAAAGAGTAGTAAGACGCGGCTTCTATCTCCATTGACTGATAGGTTTGACTTTTCCAAAATTCTGGTATAATTAAAATGATAAACAAAGAGGCTGCCACCCCCATAAGTCTTTGCGTGTGCAGTTCCCCTTGTAATGAGGGCAGTGCAGACCACAATACCAAAAGAAGCACGAGTTGAAAGAGCCACCATCTTTTTCGTATCAACCGTAATTGCGCCCATAAAAATTCGTGGTAGGTCAGTAAACGATCTTCTTCTACGGAACAATATACCTCTATTGATTTTCTTACCGTTTCTTTTATGTTCTGTTCTTTTGGAACTATTTTCATACTTGTTTTATAATCCTTAAGTTTTTTCTCCAAATGCACAAAATCACTCCTCTCCTAACAGTCTTTTTAACTGGATTCTTGCTTGTTTAATCCGATACTTTACTAATGGCAAGCCTATTCCTAACATATCGGATATTTCGGCAAGCCTTAACTCCTGAAAGTAATAAAGAATGATTACCTCCCTCAATTCTTCCGGCAGATCATTCAAAGCCGCCTGAATTGTTACTTTATCAAGAACGTTCTCTGTTTCTGTTTTTTGCAGACTAATTTGTTCTTCTGCATATAGTTCCTCCATCAAACTTGCCCTTTCCTTTTTGTAATAATCCTTACAGAGATTTCCTGCTATCGTATACAAATAATTACGAGTCTTTCCCATATAACGATAATCGGATAATTTTTCAAAAAAGCGCAGAAAAGTTTCCTGTGTTAAATCTTCAGCATAGAATATATCACTGCAATGATAGCTACAATATTTTAATATTTCTTCATAATATGTATGAATAAATATATTAAAAGCATTTTCATCGCCATGTTTCATTTTTTGTATCAACAGAAATTCAATATACACTAAATCCTCCGTTATTTGAAATCTGAAATCCCGCCGTTTTTTATAACAACGCCTTCAAACCCTTAGTTTTATAGATTTTGTCTAAAACTCGCTGTTATATTTTTGCAGCGACAAAATCTTCTATCTATCCTAAAAATATTGAATTTACAAGGTTCTCCATCGTTGTTACAATTTTGTCGGGAGTCTAGATTGAAAGTAAACGCACTTCTTTATCCTATATTATATAACGATTGACGGCTATAAAAAGATAGGTTTTTTTGATTTTTTTCTTATTCTCAAAAATAATGTTTTTCTACACAACACATACCGAAGGATGAGTATTGGATACTATCTCGCCCCTTTATCTTTCGGTCTTGCTTGATACACTCTGTTCGCCTCTCTTTCTTTTACGACCTGCTCTTTTTGCCTAAGTCTGTTCCTGACGCTCTTGGTATCCGTTGCTTTTTCTCCGCAAGTTTTTTCATACTCTGCAGAAACCGTCTCATAATTCTGATTCTCTCTCTTTGCCGCATTGAGTTCCTTATTAAATGCCTGAACAGAATCAAATTTATATTCCCTCACAATAGATGAAAGATGCTTTTTCATATTGGATATCTGCTTATCAGCTCTGTCAATCTCCTGCTGTAATTCTTTCCTTCTACCGCCTTTGAAAATGCCCATGCATTTCCCAAATGCATTACATTCGGACAATTCCTTTTTCAGTTCATCCCGCTTTTGCTCCCGTTCAAAAATTGCCCTGTTCTGGTCTTTCAGTTTGTCCTCAATCTCTTTCAGGCGGGGATATTTAGCCGCCAGTACGGAAGGCTGCGGCTTGGGCGGTCTTTCTGTTTCCGGCTGTTTTGTTTCGGCAGACACAGATTTTTTCTCTGCTTTTGTCTGTTCGATAACGGATTTTTTGTCTGCTGCTACGCCTTTTTGCTGTGGCTGTTCCGTCTGATTCTGCTTTTCCGCTTTCCGATAATGGTCGAATGGAAACGGTATCTTCTTTATCTCTGGTTGATGTGGCGGCTTATCTTCGGCTTGGATATGGCTTGCCGATTCTTCCGGCATTTCCTCAATGGTAACGACTTTAGCAACCACTTTCTCCGCCATATCCATTACCTTCTGCATCACTTTTGCAATCAGTTTCTCCAACAGTGCAACCGCCGCCCTGACAATATTCCCGAACAGCTCCGGCTTTTTCCCGTTCTGCTCCACGGATTCCTTTACCTTGTCTGTAATCTCTGTTTTCTTCAATTCCAAAATCTCCGCTTCGGCTACACCGCTTACAATCGCACGGTCAACTGTCCTGTTCCATTCCATGCGGATTTCGTTGTCTGCTTTTATCTCCGCAGCTTTCGGATTATTTTTACCGATTTTCTTTGTCGCAAGGTACGGACCGTTCTTGTCAAAAATGCTTAGCCTGTCCTTATCATCAAGCGCCATTTGATTAATTAAATCTGTATAAAATACTTTTGCCTCGTCCAAAAAAGCCTTCTGTTTGAAACGTTTGTCTTTTACGGTAAAAATCTTACGCTCATATACTTCGCCTTTTTTGATGATTTTACAGCCTTTGCGGATATTTCCGTCCCCATCAAGTATCTCTTTCTTCGTCCGCACATAGCGTCCCTGCTCATCATAAAACATATTCCGGGTGGCGGTCTTTTCTATCGGCTGGTCTAACCGCTTTCTCTCCGCAAATATCATATGGATATGCAGGTTTGTTTTCCGTTTATTGTGGTGAAGCGCAGCAAAGCACTCCACGCCATACTTTTCCTTAAATTCGTCCACCATCTTTTTCAAAAGATAGTCATGGTCATAGTTGATAAAAGTCTCCGGCAGGGCAATCATTAGCTCCCTCGCCTCGATACACTTCCCGTTCGTACCGCTTTTTTCAAATTCCTCCTGAATACACTTGGCAAGTTCCCGCCAGAATGCCCTGTCCGGCTCCGTTGCATAGACTTCATATAAATACTCCTGCTTGGCGTGGCTTGAAATATAAGTGATGCGCCCCGATAAGTCATGCAGCTTCGCCATTTCTATAAATGAATTTCTTTTCACTTGGATTCCTTCCTCCTTTCCGTTGCGGATAATCCGCCGCTTTTTATGAACAGCCGCTACAGGACGGCTGGCTGCGAACCATGCCGTATCCGGGCGGTTCACGGCTGTTGCTTTCTGACAGCCGCAAAGGGACTTCTGCGAAGTCCCGTAGATGTTGCTGCATATTTGCCCCAAAATGTAGCCGTTAGCAGCAACAGCATCCATGCGCCTGTCCTTTGGGCGGCATGGATAAATACAGTCCGGTTTTGTCGGACTGTAAATTTGCGCCTGCGCAAATTTGCCCCCGGCAGGGCGAAATCCCCGGAGCATAAACCGAAGGTTTGTGCGTAGGGTGTATTTCGCTCTCAAACGCCGAGGGCTTAGGGGAGAGCTTACGCCCTCCCCGGAAATTAGTTCCTGACACTCCCCGAACCACTCCAAAGCAGTTCGTAGAGCAGATGCTTCACAGACATCAAAAAACCGCCTGCCTGAAAACTGGTATTCCAGCTTCAAAACAGACGGCTGCATTTACGCCTTTATTTGTAGCCCTCCGGCTGCTCTTTGCCTTTATTTTGCGGGCTTAAATGCCCGCCCTTTATTATGCAGCCTTTTATGGCTACCCTTTGTCCTTGTTTTGTAACCTTTCGGCTACACTTTGCTCTTGTTTGCTTAAAAAATGGCTACATTTATGGTCTGTTATAAAAAAATCCACAAAAATAAGGCTACGATAAATGCTCTTACCATAGCCTTATTCATAACCATATTAAAATGCGTCAAAATCAATCAGTTCATTGTCCGGCGGCTCTGTGGAATGCCCTGCTTCGGCATCTCCGCTCTGCGCCGTTTCATTTTTCGGAGCAGTGCCGTTCATGGCACCATTTCCTGTCCCGTCTGCCAATGCCTGCCCGTACACCATGCCGCCCTGTGCCGCCGGATATGCTCCCATAGGAACGGATAAAGGAAAAAACTGCATCTGTGCCATATACATCCCGAAAAGCGCCGGAAGGTTGGATATTACTTTCTTTTCCACCGCTTCCACGATACGCTCTGCAAAAGCGTCCTCTTTCTCCCTCGTTTCCATGTAAGGATCATGCTCCGCCGCCACACACCTGTCGTAATAGTCATTGACCGCCTCTATCACAAATTTATTCTGCGACTTGAACATCTGCCGCACCTTTGGGGAGTGCAGGAGTTCCCACGCCCTGCACTCATCCGCCTTTTCCATGTTGAAGCGAATATTATGGTTTTTACTTTTCATTCGGATGCGCCCCCTTATCCGGCACAAGACATTGCTTTCTGTCTGCGCAGCTTCATATAGCAGAAATATTCATATCCCTTGGCGTTTGCCCGTATATCATGATTGAAAGTGACATTATCACAGTCATAATCCCCGACAAGCTCCACAACCTTTGCGCCGCCGCCCATAATATACAGCTTCATAAGATTCGGGTTATATCCGTGCGCTTTCAGTTCCGCAAATATCTTATCCACATAAGATTTTGCCGCTTCCTCCATGAGTGCCTTGTATTCATCTCCTATATCAGTGCTGCCATATCTGAGATAATTCTCAATGATCTCCGCCGGAAGTTCCTCTGCCTTCCTGTCCAGAATGAGACTTCGGATCGCCATAAAACATTCATTCGCTCCCAGCTTTACCGTCCACGACTTGATCTCGCTCGCCTTTCCGTTGTTTAGTATCATCACATTCATCGTCCCGTTGCCGATATCCGCTACCATGTGCATCCCCTTGAAATCCGGCAGGCTCTCCGCTACCGCCGCATAACATTGCGGCATGACCGTACAGTCCACGATGTCAACCGTATATCGTTTACCTGCATATTTATAATCTACATGGCGGTTTTGCATCATATATTCACGGAAGGAATCCCTCTGTGCCTGCACCCATTTTAACGGAAGCCCTACTGCAAGATGTAACTTTGCAGCCGATAATCCTCTCGCTTTCAGCTCCTTTGCAATGGCGGCAAGGGTAAGGATATAATTATCGTCATCCATGCTTTTCTCCGCAACAAAATCCTTGTGTCCCTCGCCTATGGTGTAATAGCTGCCCTCATATTCCAGATAGTCTCTTGTAAAGACAGGCGGCTGACTGCTCCTGCTCACGGAAGTCGGAAAACAGCACCTTGCCGTCTTATAATTCCCATAGCCTGCATCCACTCCTAAAATAATTGTCCCGTTCATGTTGTAATCTCTAAGTTTTGCCATATCAAAATCCTCACTTTCATGCTTGTTGTTATTATCAAACTATCTGCCATATTTTGCTTTCACTTCCTCTTTGGTCGGAAGGCTGCTCTCTACAATAATCTTGTTTTCCCCTGCTACCATAGCTGCAACCTGTTCCGTACCGTCCGTATGCAGGAGTCCGTCCGCTGATGCTTCCGCCTCCGCTATCTGTTTCTGTTTGTCCGCCTCCCTTGCTCCTTCAATCACACGCCGGATTTCCGGTCTGTGCTTTTTACGGTATTCTTTCAGGTAGGCACGGCTGTATGCACGGCGTTTCCGCTTCTTTTCCTCCGCCGCCATTTCTTCCTCAGAAAGCTCCTGCGCCGGAAGCTCCACCTTCCCGATATAATTTAAGAAAATCTCGATCTCCTGCACACGTTCTCCGTCGATTTCCTCTATTTTATGCACCATGACCTTATCAACAAATTCATTCACAATGGCGGGCGTGAGTTCCTGAATGTCGGTGTACTTGCGGACAAGGGAAAGAAATTCCTCCGTCCTGTCCGTGTCATCCTCAAACTGTGCAAGTTTTTCACGGATTTCCTGCATGGAGATTTCAAGCTCCTGCTGTTCCTTTTCATAATCAGCAGAAAGCATTTCATACCGCCTGTCCGGCAGCTTCCCCATTGCGTTGTCCTCATACACCTTTTTTATCAGCATGTCAAGGTCTGCAAACCGTTTCTCCTTTTTGGAAAGGTCTGCTTTCAGCTTTTTCACTTCGCCTTTATCCCTGACCTCTGATGCGCTCCGCATATTTTTTATAAACGCCGCCTCGTCCATGCGGACGCTTTTTAAGGCATACCGTATCGTTTCAAGGATAAGCTGCTTTACCGTGTCCTCTTTTATGGAATGGGAAAAGCACACCTGCTTATACTGCTTCCTGCTGCTGTTGTAAGTGCCGCAGTTAAAGCCTGCGGATGTGCGTTCTGTCCCGCCGTTCGGGATGCCCCTCCAGTCTCTTGCCGCCCTTGTCGTGCTTCTGCGGTAGTACATTTTTCCGCCGCAGTCCGCACAGTAGAGCTTTCCGGTCAGCAGGCTTCCTTCCCCGTTGGTATCCACTCTCCGCACTGTCTTTCTTAATTCCTGCACCATATACCACGTCCTGCGGTCTATGATTGGTTCATGGGTGTCCTGAAAAACAAGTATCTCATCACTGTTATTCTTAACAGCTTTCTTATCCTTATAGGATTCCTTATGGCTGCGGAAATTTACGGTATCGCCCATATACTCCGGTCTTTCCAGTATCCGCACCACCGATCCACCCGTCCAGTTGTAGGGAGTTTCAAAATCGCACATGGTCTGGTAATTGCCCCTCTGCCTTGTCGCCTGATAATAGGACGGTTTCTCCACCTTTTCCTCCATAAGCCGCTTTGCTATCTGGTACGGTCCCATGCCCTCCACGGTCAGACGGAAAATCTTTCTCACAACCTCCGCCGCTTCTTCGTCAACGAGCCAGTGGTTTTTATCCTCCGTATCTTTCACAAAACCGTAGGGCGGGTTGCTCGTAATCGGTTTTCCATCTTTCCCTTTCGCCCGTAAAACTGCGGTAATCTTCCTGCTGCAGTCACGCAGATACCATTCATTCATGATATTCAAAAAAGGGGCGAATTCACTGCTGGTGTTGTTGTTGCTGTCAACACCATTGGAAACAGCAATAAAACGGACGCCCTTTTCCCGGAAGAACACCTCCGTGTAGAACCCTACCTGAAGGTAATCCCTCCCGACACGGCTCATGTCTTTTACTATGACTGTGCCGATGTCGCCGTTTTCAATCCGGCTTAACATCTGCTTCCATCCCGGTCTTTCAAAACTGCCGCCGGAAAATCCGTCATCCGTAAAATGCACCGTGTTCGTGTACCCGTTATTTTTTGCATAATCCTCCAGCATCTTTTTCTGGTTGACTATGCTGTTGCTGTCCCCCGCAAGATCATCGTCCCTTGAGAGCCGCTCGTAAAGAGCTGTTATTCTGTTGTCACCAGCCGTCCTGTTGTTCATTCCGAACTCCTTTCCGGCGGCTGGCTCATCTGTGGTGAGTCCATCTTAACATAACTTTCTGCGCCTGTCACCATTTCATTCAAAATTAACCGGGGAATTTTTTCATCCAGAGTGTCGGCATATCCCGAACCCGTATATACCCTGACCTTGAAAAGCGTCCCTCCGATTCTTCTGTAAAAAAATCCAGCCGGAACAGGGCTGGATTCTGCTGCATCATTATTCACTTTTAATGTTTCTGCCATACAATCCTTTCTTGCGCGCAATCCCTTCTTGCGATTCACACGTATATCCTTTATAATAGTTTTAACTTCCGCTCTGTGTAACCATATTTTTGTTTTATCCGTACTCCATAGCCCGCCCTCCTTTCCTGTAATTTCTTTTTAGTCAAAAAGAATTACTCCTTTCACTAATAGGAGAAAAACGGCTATAAAAACGGAAGTGTTTTTGAAAAAACAGCTACAAAATTTTTTTTTATGAAAAGGATTGATTATAAATGCCAAAATACGCCGAGCTTCCGGCATTCCGGGAGCAGAATTACATAACGGAAGCTGACGGGGATATGCTCCGCCGCGAAGCCCGCGCCCTTGCCCTCCGGCGTATTGAGGAAAGCGCAAGGACGGAAGATGATTTCCAAAAAGTCATTGAATGGTGGGATAAACTGGACGAAAACAGGGAGCGTAGAGAAAGAGACCACGAAACAGGGCGCTCCACTGTCCCTCTGGAATGGGGCGCAGATGAATTGTACCTATCCGATAGACCATCTTATGATATAGTTTTAAGAAGGCTATTGCTTGCGGGCGATTTTCTTGACCTCATATTTGACAGCCCGGAAACGATACATGAACTTGTCACGGATGCGGATTTATCGAAAATATTAGAGGAACTAAAGCCGCACCTTAAAAATATGCTCTATTACCTGTTCCTGCGTGATTATTCCGCAGTAGAGTATGCGGACAGCATCGGGCAGACTGACCGAAATATCCGGGGTATCAGGGAAACAGCTCTGAAAAGGATACGGAAACTTTATGGCGATGTGCTTACATACCGAAAAGAAAACAGCCTGTCAATGACACTTGACGAGAAGTATTTTCTGGAAAATGGAGTGCGAAAGAAAAAAATATAAATGTGTCCCAACTGAAAAGCGTAAACGGCTTGACCGATAATGAGTAACTGTTTATAATATAGGAAATATTACATCAGATAATTCGATATAATTGATGGATTGGAGCAGGTTTTCTATGAAGAATTTATTTGAGCATACCAGCGCACCGTGGATTCGGTACAGCGGCTATGAATATAAGACAGACAGTAACGGTGACCTCTACATAACGGTTTCAAAGGGTGCAAAACCGGAAATGTACCGTCCCATGCAGGAAGCCGGGCGGCTTGTCATGGATGCGGTAAATGTCGGGCTTGCCTCCATGCACAAGATGCCAGAAGAAGAACTGAAAGAAGCCATACTTTCTTTTGTAAAAAAATATGGTTTTCTTGGCTTTATGACCGCCCTGCCGACAACGGTGGATTTTATAACCTATAAATCCGTGTACCTTCCTAAAAACCACTTTATAAAAGAAGAATCCCTCTCCACTGAGGACTATCTTTCCTATTTCTATCCGTTTGACAAGCCGGATTTCAGAAAGAGCGGCATAGAATCGGGATGGTCTGTCACTGACCGTGAGGGCATTGCAATCACAATGGCTATGGGGAATGCGCCGCAGGCTGTGGCGATGGAATTGCAGAAAGGATATGCGGAAAGATACGACTGGATCGTGAAAGAATTTACAGACCTCGCCTTTACCTTTGTAACTAGTTTCCTTTATTACACGGATTATGATAAGATTGATGAACAGACACGCAGCCTGTACCGTCAGGGCATTTCCGCTTTTGGCGGCATATCTCCGACTTACCGAATCGCACTGGAAAAGGATGCACCCATTATCGTATGGGATTTCCATTCGCTGCTTGTCATGGTACAGATGTGCTTTTCCTTCATGCTCACGGATAAAGACAGTGATTTGCGCCTGTGCAAGCATTGTAATAAAGCCTTTGTTGCAAGCAGAAAGGGAAATGAATTTTGTAGTCCGCAATGTAAGAACCAGTATAATGTCTATAAATCAAGGAAAAAGAAGAAAGGGAACAGAAGTGATAATTGAAAGTTTGTGCCGATGGCAACATGGGAATGATTCTTTGAAATATAACAGATAATATTACATCTGAGAGCTTTAGTGCGGTGGGCTGTTGCACAAAGTCTAATCAAACATATAGAATATCAACTTCTATTTTGTTAAATGTAGAAAAATAATCAGCGGAGATGATGTATATGGAGTTTACTTTGGAAGAACTTTATACAAAAAAAGAAGGACAGACTTACGACCGTAAGAGCGCAAGAAAAGATCCGAAAGGACTGTCCAATCATATTGTCGCATTTGCTAATGCAGACGGCGGTATGCTTGTGATCGGCATTGAAGATGATTTTACAGTCACAGGCATTGACAATTACCACAACAATGTCAATGATATACTTAGAGTGCCTTTTGATTACTGCACTCCATCAGTGCGTGTTACTACCGAAACTGTTGAATGTACTGACAAAAATGGTAATCCCAATCATCTGCTGGTTATGACCATTCCACAAAGCTCTGAGCTGCACGCTAACCAGCAGGACGAAGTATATTACCGTATGGGCGACAAATCCAAAAAACTGAATTTTGACGAGCGGCTGCAGCTTATGTATGCCAAAGGTTCCCGCTATTGCGAGGACGAGCCTGTTTATCGTTCCTCTATGGAGGATATTGATTGGGATTTTGTCGCTGAATACTGCAAGAAAATCGGATACCCAAAATCCGCCGTGGAATATATCCGTCAAAACAACGATTTCGTTGTCAACCATAACGGCAGGGAGGAGATGAGCGGAGCTGCCATTTTATTATTTGGCAAAAATCCGCAACGCTTTTTCAAACGGGCAAGGGTACGTTTTATCCGATATGACGGCATAGAAGCCAAAGTCGGAACTGAAATGAATGTCATTAAGGATGAAATGTTTGAAGGTCGTATTCTTGATATGGTTCGTAACTCTCTCGACTTTGTACGCAGCCAAATCAAAGAACACACAAGGCTTGGTGAAGACGGTCTTTTTCATACAACACCTGAGTACCCTGAATTTGCATGGAAAGAAATCATCATCAACGCCATCGCCCACCGCGATTACAGCATTAAGGGAACCGATATACAAATTAAAATGTTTAATGATAGGATTACGGTTGAGAGTCCCGGTATCCTGCCCGGAATTGTGCGCTTAAACAATCTCCGCACCGTTCACTTCTCCCGCAACCCAAACATTGCCCGTTTTCTCCATGAATATGATTATGTGCAGGAATTCGGTGAAGGTATTGACCGTATGTTTAATGAAATGGCGTCAGCCGGACTTCCTGCTCCTGAGTACCGTGATAATGCCTTTATGCTCAATGCCACAATTAGGAATGGGGTAATAAGTGAAGCTGATGGGGTGATAAATGAGGTAATAAATGGGGCAATAAATATTTCTGCTACTGAGCAGGCTGTTTTAACTGCACTAAAGAAAAAGCCAGGAATTACAAAAGCAGAATTACAGAAAGAAATCTCCCTTGGAAAAAGCACAATTGACCGGGCAATTAAGTCATTAAAAGAAAAACGTTTAATTGAGCGTGTTGGTTCTAATAAAACGGGTTGTTGGAAAATTATAAATAAGCTGTAAACATTCCCTTGACCACGCTATAGCAGGAGACACAGATAATGCCAAGTTTTGACATTTTCTGTGTCTCCTGCTACAAAACCTATAACTGCACTACAACCTTAAAGGGAATATATCAGGTCATGCAGCACTACTTCCTCCGCCCTGCTCCTAATGCTGTTCATTTTTTGGAGCCAACAGAGCCAGTCATCGGATTTAAGCTGCTCTGTCACTCCCTCTTTCTTTGCCATCTGCCCCACAAGCCTGTCCATCATCTCATTGCATTCTTCATCAATTTCAGCAAGATGCTTCCATAAGATTTCCGACAAGAGCATATACGAATAAATGCCCCCGTGATTCTCCTTCAAAAATCGCAGCCTCATTCTCCCGTACTTTCCAATCTGATATTCCGTTGTATCCGAAAGTTTGAGGTCGGGAATCAGGTAATCACCTTCCTGATGGTATGTAATCTCCATATACAACCGCCTTTCTTTGTGCTAAACTGTCTACAGATTCGAATAAAAGGATTATCACCTTCTTCCTTTACCACAACATCTGCAAGTTTCCATTCACCACAAATGAGCCAGCCGCATATGTTGTATTTTAGCAGATTCCCCATTTCCGCTAAAATACTGCGTTTGCCGGAAATGTTTACATCTACAGTTCACAACATATCACATCGTCCATGTAGCGGCATTTGGCAAACATATCGGAGGATTTCTGCGCGTCTGTGGTGGAAAGCCCCGCCACATTCCGCATTTTGGTGTATAAAAAGAGGTTCTTATAATTGTGGCTCTCGTCCACAAACAGCCGGTCCACGCCCAGCTGCTCAAAGGTAATCACATCGTCCTTGCGGCCCTCGGCCTGCAATTTTTCCAGCCTTGCCTCCAACGATTTTTTGGTGCGTTCCAGCTGCTTGACGGTAAAGCGTTCCCCGCCGCTGGCCTCCACCTCGGCAATCCCGTCGGTGATCTCGTTGATCTGCTCCCGCAGCAGGCGCTCCTGCCGTTCCCGGCTGATGGGAATACGCTCAAACTGGGAGTGTCCGATAATCACCGCGTCATAGTCCCCGGTGGCGATTCTGGCGCAGAATTTCTTGCGGTTGTGGCTTTCAAAATCCTTTTTGGTGGTGACAAGGATATTCGCGGAAGGGTAGAGCCGTAAAAACTCAGAGGCCCACTGCTCGGTCAGGTGGTTCGGCACCACAAAGAGGGATTTCTGGCACAGGCCCAGCCGCTTGGATTCCATCGCGGCGGCTACCATTTCAAAGGTCTTGCCCGCGCCCACCTCATGGGCCAGCAGGGTATTCCCGCCGTACAGCACATGGGCGATGGCGTTTTTCTGGTGTTCCCGTAACGTAATTTCCGGGTTCATGCCCGCAAACCGGATATGCTGCCCGTCATACTCGCGGGGGCGGATGCTGTTCATTTCCTCGTTGTACTGGCGCACCAGCGTCTGCCGCCGCTGTGGGTCCTTCCAAATCCAGTCCCGGAAGGCTTCCCGGATCGCCATCTGCTTCTGGGCGGCAAGGGTGGTTTCTTTGGCGTTGAGTACCCGGCGCTCCCGCCCCTCGGCGTCCTCAACGGTGTCATAGATGCGGACATCCCGCAGGTTTAAGCTGTCCTCCAGAATCTTGTAGGCGTTGGCCCGGTCGGTTCCGTAGGTGGTGTTGGCGGCTACATCGCCGTACCCAACGGCGTTTTTGCTGGTGATCTGCCACTCGGCGGTGTAGGGGACATACTTGACCTCAATCTTTCCTTGCAGATAGTACGGGGTGTGGAAGGTTTCGTACATGAATTGCTGGATATAGTCTTTGTCAATCCAGGTAGCACCCAGGCGCACCTCGATTTCCGATGCGTCCAAATCCTTTGGCTGGGCGGCGGTCAGCGCCTCCACATTGACAGAAAAGGCGGGGTCTTTATCTGCCGCCCGCTGCGCCTGCCGCAGTTTCCGGCGCACATTGCCGGAGAGGTATTCATCCGCTGTCACATAACGGGGCGATTCCCCCTCCGCCAGTGGTCCGGGCAGACGGAAGATCACGCCCCGCAGCTCCTGCGCCAATTCCTCCTGGGTTTTGCCGCTCAGTTCGGCCATGTACGCCATATCCACCTCGGCCTTTTCCGCGATGGAAACAGCCAGGGCTTCACTGGCGGTGTCCACCGCAGTAACAGCCTGATGGGGCTTGATGGTGCGCTTGGTGAACATATCCGCCTTTTGCTTCAGATGTCCGTCATCGTCAATGACTTCCAGCGCACAGAGCAGATAATAGCTGGAATCATCGGCAAAGGCCAGCCGGTTCCCCCGGTCATTGATCAGCCCGTACTTTGCGGAAAATGCGTCATAGAGCCGGTTCAATTCGGCCTGGGTTTCACGGATTGCCGCATCCGAAACAAAGCTGTCCATCTGCTGTGCGATGAGCTTCTGCACACAGTCCCGCAGTTCCACCAGACCCTTGATACGGGCCTCGGCGGTAGCATTTAGGTCAGGGCGCACCATACGGCTGTTTTCCCGATAGTACACCGCACCGTCCACAACGGTGTAGGAATAGTTTTTTACGTCAGGGTCAGCGGGGATAGAAGTATCAATTTCTTCCCCCTCGCCCAGCTCCGGCAGTTCGGCCTCCTGATAGGTCCCGCGAATGTATTTTATGGCGTCGTGCAGCTGGTCGGAAAGTTCCAATCCCTCAATGGGATTTACGGTGTAATCCATGCCATGAGCGGTGCTTTCCGGCTCCTGTCTGCCCAGCACCATTTCCGGGTGGTCCAGGAAATAGCGGTTGATGGTAAAATCTTCTTCGGTCTGTCCGGTCTGCGTCCAGTCCGGGGTAATGTCAATCGGGCGGTCCCTCTTTTGCAGGAAAATGATGTCGGATACCACCTCTGTCCCGGCATTGGCCTTGAACGCATTGTTGGGCAGACGGATCGCGCCTAACAGCTCCGCCCGCTGCGCCAGATACCGGCGCACCGTAGAATCCTTGGAATCCATCGTGTAGCGGCTGGTGACGAAGGCCACGACACCGCCCGGACGCACCTGGTCCAGCGATTTTGCAAAAAAGTAGTTGTGGATGTTGAAGTTCAGCTTGTTATAGGCCCGGTCATTGACGGAATACTGGCCAAACGGCACGTTTCCTACGGCTAAATCATAAAAATCCCGCCGGTCAGTGGTTTGAAAGCCCGCGATGGTGATGTCTGCTTTTGGATAGAGCTGTTTTGCGATGCGCCCGGTGATGGAATCCAGTTCCACGCCGTACAGTTTGCTGCCCCGCATTTCCTCCGGCAGCATACCGAAGAAGTTGCCCACGCCGCAGGAGGGTTCCAGGATGTTGCCGGTCTGGAATCCCATTTTACCCACCGCTTCATAAATGGCCTGGATAACGGTAGGGCTGGTGTAATGGGCGTTCAGGGTCGTTCCTCTGGCGGCTTCATATTCCTCCGGGGACAGCGTTGCATAGAGTTCCGCAAACTCCTTGGCCCGGGCGGGCTTGCTCTCGTCAAAAGCGTCTGACAGACCGCCCCAGCCCACATACCGGGAAAGGGTTTCCTGTTCTTCTGGCGTGGCCTGCCGTTTTTCAAACTCCAATTCTTTCAGAAGATTGATAGCGTCCATATTGGCCCGGAATTTTGCTTTCGGCCCTCCTTCGCCCAGGTGAATGTCGGTGATACGGAAGTTCCCGGCTGTCGGCTGGGGTGGGGTGGGTTCCGGTTTCTCTATGTGCAGGGTATGAATCTCCACATCATAGGGCAGGTGGTTCTGTTCGCCCGGATAACGGGTGACAGGGGTGGTAGTCATTCGCGGCGCTGGTTCCGGTGCGGGAGGATTCCCCAAATCCGGCTGTTTCTCTGCTGGCTGTTCCTTTAGCTGTGCCGGTTCGTGGGAGAATCCGTCCAGTTCCTGCTGGTAGAGGGCGCGGAGTGCGGCGGCAACCGGTTCCCAGCTTTCATACAGCGCCGCCAGAACCGTTTCATCCTCCCGCAAAATCTCTACTTCCATGCCTTTGTCGGTTGTTCTGTAATCTGCCGTATCCCCGGTTTCCAGCTGCATGGTTTCCACTGTACCCGAAAACCGCTGGGAAAGATGCTGGGCAACAGCCGGATTGCCTGCGCCGCTTCGGAGCAGTACCGCTATATCCTCCTTTGCCAACCCATCCAGTAAACCGCCATCCCCGGTCAGAGCCTCCCGTAAATCCGGGGAAAACTGGTCCAGATCGGCGGGGAGATAGTCGGTGATGGCGCTGTTGCGCGGGTCCTGCCGGATGGCGCGTTCAAACTGTTCTTTGCTTTCCGTCCGGTAAATGGGGTAGGCCAGCGCGGGGTCATTCAGCTGGACATAGCCCTGCTGCAAATCGGTGATGCGGTACTCGGTATCTTCCAGAAAAACAAAATCCCCTACGCCATAGGCCGATGCCAGCGGGTCGCGGGGAAGTGTTCCCGGTTCGTCCGCAGCGGGTGCGGCTGTTTCCTGTGCCGGTTCCTCTTGCCGGTCCGCCTTTATCTCTTGTGGTTCCAGCCCGGCCAGGAATTGCTCCGCAGCTTCTTCTCTTGAAAATGTCCGTACCGTTCCATCGGAGGTGGTATAGTAATCATTGGTCTGATTATCCCAGACAGCAAACGCATCTTCCGGGTCGGGAAACGCATCGCTGGTCATAACAACGGAAAAGCGCGGTTCTGCTTCATCGGCGGCAATCTGTTCCACATCAACCATGACCTGCTGGATAAAGGGGTCATTGTCCAGCTTCTCCGGTTCTGTTACCTGCCCGTTTACAATGCCGCGCTGGGCCAGATTTTCCCGGATTGCGATAGGGTCTATATCGTCCAGATTATCCCGTTCTGCCTCTGTAAAAAAGCGGTCCTCTTTGATAAGCTGGGCGATCCGGCGCTGTACCTTAGGCCAGGGCAGTTCCATTTCTTCGGGGCTTCCGGCGCGGACAATGAACAGGTTTGTATGTTCAGGACCGCCGTACTCCCTGGACAGCCATGCGGCAGTATCTTTTTCCCGCCCATGCTCCTTCATATAGCGGACTACGGCCCGTTTGCTGTCCATATCGCCGTTCCATGCACAGAGGGCTTCGTCAATATCGTCCTGGGAGAGAGGGCGCAGAAGCTCATGGAGCTTTGGATAGGTTTCGGCAATCACCTCTTGATGCAGGCGGTGGCGGAACTCCGGCACATCCGAATACTGTTTGATAAGCTGTATATCGCCGGAGTCCAAAACCGCGCGGCGCACAGCGGCGTTGCCCTCAATCACAGCGTTTTCATGGTCAGTATGGCCGCAGGCGTTGCGGTATGCCGTATCCTCCATGATGGCGGCGGTCACAACCGGCTTGTACTGTTCCAGCACATCTTCCAGTGCGGGCTGGGGCGGTTCTGTTTCGGTTTCATGGACAGGAGCAGGCTGGCTCTGTGATTCTACAATGCCCGCCTCTGCCAGTTCCTTTTCTGCCTGGATTTTCTCATACTGTTCCCGTTCTGCTTCGGTCAGATAACGATCCTTTTGGATCAGGCCGGCAACCAGCTTCACGACCTTATCCCAGGTCAGGCGTACATCGTCACAGCCGTTTTTCTGGTAGCGCAGGCCCTTTCCATCGTGATCTTCGCCACTGTGCGTTGCACCGGACAGTGCGTGGGAGCGTCCGCCGGTTCCGTATTCCTGCCGGAGAAACGCGGTTTTTTCCTTGTCGGTATGGGGCTGCTGGAAAAAGGCATAAATGCGCCCTTTGCCCCCGGCAAAACCGCTGCCGCCAGAAAGGGCCGCGCCGATCTCATCCTCCGTAATAAACTGCTTAACCGCAGGAACCTCTGCCATTTCAGATGAAAAGGCTTTGCGGGGCAGTGACAGGTCTTTCAGGTTTTCCCAAATCTCCTTTGGCTTGTGGTAATGGAAACGCAGCAAGTTACGGTCTTGCGTATAGGCAGTCCAAAAGGCGGCGTATTCTTCTGTGAGGGGCTGGCGGAAAGCCGGGTCACGCAGCTGCTCAGTGAGCCATGCGGATTCTTCTGGAAACCCGTTGCCCTTGATTTCTGACAGACTGGGTAAATATCCGGCTTCTCTGGCTTCATCGCTCAAATCGTGATACAGGTTCCAGAGCTTGTTGGCAAGGAGGGAGCGTTCATAACCCTCCGCCTCGGCAAGCTCCACATTGGACGCAAATTGACCGGATTCCAACAGCTCGCCAATACGCTCCGCCGCGCCCTCCCAGGAAATAACCTGTGCGGATTTATCATATCGGGCGGATTTTCCATGAGAGAGATGGATTCCGTCCTCACCATACCAGACTGTGATACGGCCTGCATCGGTGGTAAAACCGTTGCCGCCATGATAGAGGGATTGCAGGGCGGCGGCTATTTCCGGGATCGGCTTCTGCTTTTCAAATTCAGCTGTCACGCGCTCCCGCAGACGGTCGGTATTGCCGCCCAGCCGCAGCACATGGTCAATGTCCTTTTGGGCAAAAGAAAAAGCAGAGGACGCTTTCACATTCTCTGCTTCATCAATATTCTGAATCTGTTCCGCTTCGGACAGAAACAGGTTTAAGGTCAACTGTTGATAAGTTCCGCCAGCAGAATCTCCTCCGCCTGGGCCTTGCAGCTGTTCATCAGGCCCACCCACTGCATCATGTCGCGGGCTTTCAGTTCCTCGGTCACGCCCGCCGCCTGCGCCAGTTTTGGCATCAGCTGCTCCAATCGGCTATTCGCGGTCCGGTCGATCTCCAACAGGTGCGGGTACAGCTTCTCGCTCATCAGCAGACGGTTGTAAAGGATGGGCCGGTGATCCTTCAAGTAGGTTTTCCGCATCCTGCCGTACTTGCCCAGGGGCGTTTCGGGCTGTTCTGTCAGTTGCAGGTTGGGAATCAGATAATCCCCGTTCCGGCTGTAAGTCAGATTGTTCTTCATGTTCTGTTCTCCTTTCCTGAGCGGCCTGCCGCTCCGCATTTAAGATAGTGACGCCGATCTGCCGCAGCACCTGCTGGTTGATCTGGCTGACCGCCGTTCCCAGCGCCCCAACGGTGGCCGGTGTGTTGAAATCGAAAACCGGCATGAAATCCTCGTGGGTGAAATACTGCTCCGGGGCCAGCCCGCAGCGGGACATCAGGGAATAGGCGATGCTGACGGTGGCGGCGGCTTTGAATTGTACTTCGATGTTAAGTTCATCGTACTCCTCCAAAAAGGAATCGTCAACGATATAAAGGAAGTCCCGCCCGTTGTCCGCCCAGTATTCCCCGGCCAGCCTGCGGGCGATCTCGGTCAGCTGCCCGCCTAAATCATCGCCGCCCACCCCATACCGGTTTTCCAGCATGGCGGAGATGGAATCTATATGCCGTTCCTCCATCTTCCAGAGCCAGGGAGTGCGGGAGTGCGGGCGGGTTCCGGTGTCGGAGATGTCAAAGACATACCGCAGCCGGGTCCGGTCCCCGGAATCGTCCACCAGGGCAATGCCCTTGGAACCGCGCCGGACATAGCGGCCCATCTTGTCATTCCACAGGTCATACTCCGCACAGGCGGTAGCGTCCGGGCGCTGGGCGTAGATCATCAGCTGGTCGTGGAAGGGGTATTTGTAAAGCCTGGAGGCTGTGTCGAGAAACCGCATCCACTCATTCCAGCTGGAAGTGAGCTGCACCGCCGCATGGTCGGCCATCTGTGCGTACATCTGCGCTTTGGTTGCCATTGTTTTCGGCCCTCCTTTCGGGTTTTGGATAAAAGGAAGGGGCGGCACAGCGCCAGCCCCTCCGGTCTGTTGGTTCCTATTCGTCAAAGTCCGGGTACAGTTCCAGACTGTCAAACTCCGCGTCCGTCATGGCGCGCAGCTTATGAAGGGCGCTGTCGGTCAGTTCCATCAGCTCCGTTTCCTCCGGCGAGAGATAGCCGCGCATCTCGGTCAGGCTCTCCATCAGTCCGGCGCGGGTTCCGGTGTTGTAAATACACATCAGATTCATTTCTTCAAAGGTAAAGTGTCCCATATCAAAGCTCCCTTTCCGCGCTCTTTTTCGGCGCTGTCTTTTTGCTTTCCTGCTTCGGCTGCTGGTGGAGCTGTTCCACCACCGATTTCCGCTTGTCCCGTTCCTCCCGGTGGACCGCATCCGCCAAATCCATCAGGGAGATCGGCTGGCCGCTTCTGGCCTGCTGTTCCAGCTGGGCTACGGTCGGCTCTTTGGGGCCGTTGTTGATGATCCCGTCAATCATGCCGTAATCGTCCTCCATAGACATTTCCGCATTTTTCAGCGGGTTGTCCGGCAGGAATCCGGGAATCTCAGTAAAACCAACGCTGTCGCAGTAATGGCAGGATACCATGCCATCCCGTTTAACAGCAACAATGTCGCTGACACTCATGGAGGGGCTGTGAAAATCCACAGGCTTTTGCAGATTGAACTGCTCATATAGTTTTTCCAGCTGCTCCATTTTAGTGCCGGAGCCGCCCAGCGGGGCGGTGTAGATCAGGTCATAATTGCCCCGGTCCACGGGGATGTCATGGGATTTTAGCCAATCCAGATTCATAAACCGCACATTCTGCGGGTCCTCCCGGCTGACCTGATAAATGGCGAAGCAGTCCCCCTCATGGGAAAGAAACGCCTGCTCCCGTTCCTGCTGGCGGTTCAGCCGTTCCTGCACCAGTGCGTCAAAGGCTGGGCTTTCCTCCCATTCCTCGCGGGAAAGGGCGAACACCGTACCGGGCAGCTGGGATTCAAATTCCTCCCGGTCAAAGAGCATTTCCGCGCCGCCCCCGTCCACCACCGCGTACACCGTCAAATCCTGCTCAAACAGTTCCAGCGCCCGCTCTTTGGAGAGGGGCAGCAAGTCCCCGTCCTGATAGCCGCAGTTTTTCAGATCGTCCTCACACAGCGCCGGGTCCGGCATCGGGTATTCATCCAGCGCCTGCTCCGGCGCGTCGGGCAGCTGGGCGGCTTCTGCGGCATGGCCGATGGAATCCAGCGCCCGCAGGTTTTGGCTGGCGGGCAAAAGGGCGTATTCCCGTTCCTGTTCGGCGGTCAGCGGCTGGGGGTAGTCGATACAGCCAAAGGCAGTGATGGAATCCTGTTCCACCTTTACCGGCGCGGCCAGTTCAGTGATGGTTTTCCCGTCCATCAAAGGATAGGTTCCCACATTCAGAGATTCCTGGGTAATGTAATAGCGGAACATGGAGGGGTCCTGCTCCGGCAGTTCGGCGGGGATTTTCCAGGAGGGTTCCGGTTCAGGGGAAACCTCTTGATTCTCCGTATCGGCCTGCGGGTTTTCCGGCTGCATGGTTTCTTTTCCGGCGTCCTGCTCCGGCCCGGATTCCAGATCAATGCCGCGCTCCTTGCAGACCTCCTGAAAATGGCGGTCAATATCGGCAATCAGAGTACCGGCGGTCTTGTTGATGGTTTCCAGGCTGGCCCGCAGTTCCTTCAGCTCCTTGCCCTGGCTCCAGTTCGCAATGTACCCAAAGCTGTTTGCGCCGGTCTGAATCCCAAAATACTGGCAGACCGCGTAAGAGATGCTCTCGGCCTCCACTTCCTCGGTGCGCCGGTCCTTTTTATGGTCCTGCAAAAACCGCTGGACGGTCTTTTCGCCGCCGTTAAAGTCCAGGCCGGATTCATCGGTCAGCGGGAGATGCCCTTCCTCCGGCAGTTCCAGCGGCTTTGCGGTTATGACGGAACCGGCATGGTTGACGATAACCCGTTCCTCTACCGCAACCGGAGCGCCGGGGTCATCGTCGGAACCGCGCAGGTCATAACAAAACAGTCCGTCCGGCAGATCGTCTGCGGCAATCCGCTCATTGGAGAACAGGGCTGGCTGTCCAAACAGCTCCACTTCCTGATACAAGGGCGCATCCGGGTTGTCCGGCACATCGAAGTTGTGCAGCTTGCTGTGGGCGATCTCATGGACAGCGGCGGAAACGGTCTGCACCTCGCTCATGCCCTGGCGGATGGCGATGCGCTGCTGGCTGGAAGAAAAATATCCGTCCGTATCCGCGTCCATTTCCTCAAACGCAAGGGGAACCGGGGCGGAACGTTTCAGCGCCTCCATAAACGCCTCAAAGTGCCGGACGTTCCCGAACAGGTCCGCCGCCAGGGAGGGCAGGGGCTTTCCGTCTGTCTGGCTCACATCAAAGACCTTGACCGGACGGAACAGCGGGATTTCCACCTCTTTTTCCTCCATGACCACCCTGCCGTTTGCGTCCAGCATTGGCGCGTGGGTGTCCGGGTCCAGCTTCTGCTCCTCGATTTTCTTCTTATAGGGGGTGGGCGCGATGATGGTGATGCCGCGCTCGCCCTTTTTCACATGGCGCTCAAACTGATTCTTCCACTTGTTATAGCCAGCCACAAGGGTCGCGTCCGGCTTCTGCATATAGATCAGCATGGTATTATTGACCGAGTAGCGGTGGAACCGGGACATCACCGACAGATAGCGCATATACTTTTCGCTCTCAAACAGTTCCTTGATGTTCTGCTCAATGCCCTCGGTGATTTCCCGCAATCGCTCCCGGTTGGTGGGTTTCTCTGCCATTTCCTTGTTTCTCCTTTCCAAATCCATGATTTTTGTTAGGTGTTCTGCAATCCATGTTTTTTGTTCCTCGATGCCATCCTCCATCAGAAAGTCCAGAAGATACTCCACATAGTCCTTTTGGTGCAGCGCCTCCACAAAAAGGGGGTGCGGCTCATCCTCCGGGGTCAGGGGCGCAAGGCCGGTTTCCCAGCCCCGCAGCAGATGGGCGTAGTCTGCCAGCGCGCGGAAACACCGCTGCTTGGATTCCCGGAACTTCTGCGCTTCTGATTTTTGACGGACATAGGTTTTCTTCGGGGGCGCCTGGCTGTCATAGAGCAGTCCAAAATCCTGGGCCAGTTTTTCCGCCGCCTCTTTGGGGGAGAAGTTATAAAGTCTGGCGGCAAAGTCGATCACATCACCGTCCGCCCCGCAGCCGAAACAGTGAAAGCGGCGGTCCAATTTCAGGCTGGGCGTCCTGTCATCGTGAAAGGGACAGCAGGCCATGCCGTTCCGCTTTACATCGATTCCATAGTGTTCCGCCGCTTCTCTGGTGGTGATGGACTGCTTTACCGTTTCAAAGACATTCCCGCCCATGCTTATTGGCCGGGGGAGGATTTCAACGGCGGCTTATAGCCTGCGGCCCTGGCCCGTTCACTGGCGGCTTTGCGCCGCTTTTCGCTGTACGGCTCCCGGACCGATACGCAGCGTTTGGGGACAATGAAGTTGTGGTCGTCCTTCTTGATGATCTGCTCCGGGTGTTTACCGGCAAGGCGGTTCAGTTTTTTCATCAGCTTTGGGTCATGGGTATAGACCTGGGCGGCAGGCTCCGCCTGGTTGTAGAGGAGGATGGTTTCCTGTTCCAACAGCGACAATTTCATCACGAGCCTCCTTTCCGCTGGCCAAAGTCCAGCTTGAAGTTCACATACTCGCCGGTATCCTCCAAAAGCACATCCGCGTCATAGGTTTTGCCGGTTTTTTCCGAGTAGCAGCCGGTGAGCCTTGCCCGCCCGTCTTTTAAGAGGGCCGCGACAACGGCCTTGGTGGGCTGTTTCTTCTTGGCGCTCCACCACTTGCTGTCTTTCCAGATGGCAAATCTGCAAGTTTCGCTTTGGCAGAAAAATCCCTTTTGCGATTCTGTAACCTCACCGCCGCACCGGGGGCATCTGCCTACCGCTTCGCGGGGCGGGGAGAACAGGTACTCGGTCCCCTTGACCACCTGATAGGTTGCCGCCAGTTCCCGCAGCATGGTATAAATCCCGGCCAGAAATTCCTCCGGGGAAAGCTCGCCGCGCTCAATCTCGCCCAGCCGGTACTCCCACTCGGCGGTGAGCAGCGGGGATTGCAGCTGCTCCGGCAGAACCGTAATGAGGGAACGCGCGTCGCGGGAGGGCATCAGCTGGACCGTCTTTTTGCTCTTTTTCCGTTCCAGAAAACCGGTGGAGGCCAGCTTTTCCAGAATCCCGGCGCGGGTGGCAGGCGTACCCAATCCCTTGCGCTCGGCGGTATCCGGCATATCTTCTTTACCGGCGTTCTCCATAGCCGACAGCAGGGTATCTTCTGATAAACGTTATCAAGTGTAGATGTGGATTACTTTTGACTTTTTTCAAGACATTCATTGATAATCAGCTTTTGCACTCTGTCCTTAAAGGTTTTGTCAGTATCTTTACTGAAATGTACCTTGACGGTGTAAGTGGTGTTCCCCAACTTTCGCTTGAAACTGTGGGACTGTTGCTCGTTTTTGGTTTCTGCCATATTCTCTGCTCCTTTACATAAAAATAGAGCGCATAGACTGGTTTCTATACGCTCTGACGCTGTGTTATATTCCTTATTCAGTTGTGATTGTGGTAATGGTTGTTTCGACAAACTGGAAGTTATCGCTTTCTAATAATCCAATCGTCATTTTGGGTTTTTCTTTCTGCATAGTAACCGCAAGGCATATCCTTTAAGGTACTAACAGAGTTATCTAAATCAAAAACCCATTTTAAAGATACCAACTTTGCTTCATCTGTTTCGTGTGTTTCTCCGCATAGAAATTGCCACATTCCGTCATCTTCATCATGTGATACATATAGAATAGGTGCCTGACGCTCCAATATATGGCAACAGATAATCGTAGCAGTATCGGGTGAATCATAAAAAGGAAATTCCATGTCTGTTACTCCTTTCAAACTTCGATTTGTACCTTTAACAGAATACCACAATCACACCCATATTTCTATCAAATCTTCATTAAATTTCTTCCTCCCTCTGCTTAGTCTTGCTTTGTTGTCTGTTATGCTGTCGGCTCTCATTCTGAAGCTCCCTCTCAAGGTTCTTCTTGTTATAGCCGATTACCTCCGCATAAGCTAATTCTGTTGCGGTCTTGGTCTGCTCCTTGCCGATACTGTCATACTCGGCTTGCAAGGACTGTATCTCGGCTTTCCACTGTTTCGGCGTTACCTTTTCGCCGTTCTGTAAAAGGCTCTGCATACGCTCCTTTAATTCTGGGTATTTCGATAAGCTGTCTTTATGCTCCTTATCATACCGCATTTTCGCAAGTCCTTTTAATGACTGGCTCTCCTTATAGGTGGCTTGGATTGGTGCATAGAGGGCATACATTTTTGACAGTTCCTTTAATCGGTTTAGTTTCTGCCCCTTTGACAAATGCACTGTTTCAAGCTGACTGTATTTCTGTTCCTTATCCGCTGTGAATTTCGCAAGGCTCTCAAAGCTGTCTATCTTCCTTGTGGTGATGAATTTCTCCGCATTGTCGGCTGACTGCAAGGCTGTCCTGTCAGTCATTTTTCTTAGGTGCTTTCCACTGACAATCGGCAAATCAAGCCTGCCTTTCCGTTCCCTCACCTTCGCAATCATTTCCATGACTTCATTCATCACGCTGACCGCCGCATTTTTAATTTTGGCATACTGTGCGCTGTGTACTTCCTGCTTGGCAAGCATAAGCATTTCTTTTGCCTGTTCCAACTCCTTATTATGCTTGATGATTTCCCGGTTGATATTGCCCCTCTCGGTCTGTATGCCTTTGCGTTCTAAAGCGTTGGCAACCGCCCCGATATGAATGGTCGGCTCTTTATCTATCCCCTGTTCTTTAAAAGAGCGGTGTTCCCAATGAAGTGCAATCCCCAACCGCTCGTTGGCGGCGTTGATTGTGTCGGCTAAATCCTTCCGCCACTTTTTTGCGTTCTCCTGACTGCTCCAGTCTGTGCTGTCGGCGGTGTGGCATTTCCACTGTTTCCTGTTCCGCTTGTCAACTTTCTGCTGACCTGTCTTTTTATCAATCACTGGTATCTTTTCGCCGTTTTCGTCAAGGTCATAGATTTTCTTCTGTTTCGCTCCCCATTCCCCTTTTTCTGTAAGAGGACGCATGGTAAGCAGTACATGGATATGAAGATTGCGCTGTCCTTTATCGTTCTCGCTGTCATGGATTGCCCAGTCCGCACACATTCCCTTGTCAACAAAATTCCTCTGGACGTAATCCCTCACAACTTCCTCCGCAAGCTCATAACTCCATTCGTTGGGGAGTGACGCTTTTAACATCCTCGCAAGCTGTGCATCCTGCCTTTTCTCCGCCAGTTCGACGGCGTTCCATAAAGCCGCCCTGTCTGCATATTCTCTGGGCGCATTGGTCGGGAGGAGGATTTCGCTGTGGACTAAATCCTCATGGTATTTGGGGCGGTAGGTCTGCCCGTCAAACTCATTGAAAAGGACGCTCCTGCTGACATAAGAAGCCTTTTCAACTGCCGACTGCCCTTTGCTCCGCCTGACTATGGAGAAGCGTGTGCTTGCCTGTTTCGTGACATTACCCATACGCAGCACCTACATTCTGTCGATAGCGTGGCGGGGCGCATGGATAGACTTTGTGGGCAGATAAAAGCCTCTCTCTGGCTTTTGTCTGAACGCAAAGTACACTAGGGGGTAGGGGCGGCTCTTTCGCCCCGATGGGGGATTGTAGCTCCCCCATGTGCGCCCGCCTTTGGCGCACCGCCCTCTGCAAGAGTCCATGCAAGTGAAACTTGCCCCTCGGAGAGCGCACATACCACCTCTGGTGGTATATCTGTGCGCACCCTGTAAACAGGGTGAATATATTACCTTGGCTTTCCGATGTTTTCGCCTTTATCATTCCGTACCGCCCTCGCTTTCATTTCCGGCATTGGCAAGCGTGGATTGTGGAGAAGCGGTTTCCCGGCTCTCCGATTTGATTTTAGAGATAATCTGCTGACACTCCCTTGTCTGCA
Source organism: Acetatifactor muris (assembly GCF_024623325.1). Classification (GTDB taxonomy): domain Bacteria; phylum Bacillota; class Clostridia; order Lachnospirales; family Lachnospiraceae; genus Acetatifactor; species Acetatifactor muris. The sequence goes on along the minus strand of NZ_JANJZD010000042.1, from coordinate 5,886 downwards.
AGGCAACTGATAAGATGCGGTTTAACTCCGCTTCATCATAGCTGTAGCACTCCGGGAAATACTTCACGATAATGCCGCCCATGATATACTTGTGGTGGTTCTCGGCTTTGCGTTTCTTCTCGCTCTGCTTTTTCTTTTCGTTGGCGACACGCTGTTTCGCCTGTTCCAATGCCTGCAATGCCTTTTCTAAGTTCCTGCTTGCTTCGTTCCTGCTCTCAATCATTCCTGATACCTTGTCCTTTCTGTGCTGTGTTAGTGGTTGCTGAAAATAAAAAAGGTAGCCGCTTTTCCGTCAGGATAAACCGCTACCATAGGTATACGATATTCAGTTTTTATATTATTTTACTGCTGATGTGCAATTTGCCTGATTTCAGTCATAAGCCTTATCCCGTCTTTCATCCCTAACCGATAGGCAACTGCCCCGTAAACCGCCCCGCATTGGTTGTCAGCTGAAATTGCCCGGTCAATGGTCAGCCGCTGTGCCTTATCCAGTCCTAGCTTCTTCAACTCATCAAACGCAATATCCTGCTGTTTTACTGCATCCCGGTATTCCCGGTCTTTTCTAAGTACCCTGTCAATATCCCTTCCCATTCTCTGTGATGCGATTCTGTCCAGTAATTTTCCTCGTTTCATTCCTCTCTCCTTGCTATTGATTTTACAGACCGCCACTGCTCTTTTCTTTAAAGCATTGACGCTTTTCCATGAGTTCCGCTTTCTTCTCGCCGGAAAGCCTGCTAAATACATCATCATAGTCAATATCCCTTATGCCCATTTCCCTCGCCAGTATGATAAGCTGTGAATGAAGCCATTCCTCCCATAAGTCCTCAAACAATGCCCCGCTGTCCGTAAATGTCACGGCATCCTCAAATCCTGTTGGGTATGTATAGTATTGCAACTTTACGAAGCCGAACTTCCCGGCATCCACTACGGCTATCCCGTCCTGTTCAAGTTCTGTAAATGCGTCTGCCACTTTCCGGCATTTCCTACGTTCATCCTCTGTAATGTATGTCTGGTCTGCCGGGGAATTTTTTACTGTACACATTCCCTTGTCTGCCCTCCTTTATTTTCCGATTTGGATATGCCCCCGCTCTTTTTCACGAAATAATCCCTCTTTTCCATGAGTTCTTTTTTCTTTTCTTCCGGCAGACGCTCAAATATTTCATCATAGTCAAGCTCCGCAAGCGGCGTACCTAACACGGGGGTTAAAATCTCATGTTCATACCATATCCGCCAGAGTTCTTCAAACAGTTCCGCACTGTCTGAAAACACCTCGGCAGAATCGAAGCCTTCCCCTTCATCGAACCATTGCAAGCGGACAAATCCAAACCTCCCGGCATCCGCAACCATTACATCCGTCATTTCATAAAGTTCTGTAAATGCATCCGCCACTTTCCGGCACTTCACATATTCATCCTCCGTAATATAAATCCGTCCTGCCGGGGCATTTCCCGTACCCGATTTCAGTTCCATTTAATCGCTCCTTTCTCCATTCCTTCAATCACGTTTTCAAGGAAGTCCAGTTTTGCTTCTATCTCTGCCTTATGTACGGCGGCAACAGCAAACTGTAGGATGTCTTTTTCTCCCCAACCGTTTACCTTGCCGAACCGCTTCGCCAATGCCGCCAGACGTTCCTCCTGGCTGTCCTCCACTATGAATGTTAGTTCAAAGAACTTCATTTCACAAGTTCTCCTCTCTGGAAAGCTCCACTCCGCTCATCTCCCTAAAATAATCCCGTCTTGCCATGATTTCTTCCTGTTTCTCTTTAGGCAGACGCTTATATATTTCTTTATAATCCAAATCCACAAGCGGCGTACCCAGAACCGTTGTCAGCAACTGGTCATACATCCAGTCAAACCATAAATCGTTAAATAATGATTCACTGTTTCTGTAAGTCACTGCCGTATCAAATCCAACAGGCAGCTTGTAATACTGCAACTTCACAAAACCATACTTTCCGACATCAATAACGGCAATGTCCGTCCTCTCATATAATTCTTCAAAGGCTTCTGCAACTTTTTGGCATTTCTTCCGTTCTTCATCCGTAATGTATCTTCCCTTTCCCATGCCCCCTTCTCCTTTCATTTGTATAACTTCCTATCTTTGTTAGATTATATTTGTTTACTTATCCATAACATATTATAACTGATTTTGCAGTAATAAAAAAGATATAATATACCTAACATATGTAAGGAGGTGTCTATATTGAACGGAACACGGGGTACTATCGAAATTCACCTGAAGGAATTACTCGAAGAAGCAGGGCTGAGCAAAAACAAGTTTTGCCAAAGAGCAGAATTGCAACGTTCACAACTTAATGGTTATCTCAACAACACGATTACCAGATTAGACATTGATGTGCTGATAAGGATATGTGATACTCTGGACTGCTCCATTTCAGACTTGCTTGAATATAAACCCGGTTAAAGGAACAATGCCCCGCAAAGAGTATTGTTCTTTTATTTTGCAACAATCCCCCCTATCGCAGTAATAAATTCTTCGGGAGAGGGGATTGTATCTTCTCCGAAAATATCGTTCCATTTCCCCCTTGTTTCTCTGTTGTTGTAACCTTCCACGATTGCCTTGCTCATTTCTTCCCTGACTTCGCTTACCCTGATTCCTTCCCTTTTGGCTATCTTTGCAATAACCCTTCTCGCAATTTTTCTGTTCATTTTTTCTCCTTTCTTGTGTAACTTCTTATAGTTATCTTTCTACCTATAAATTCTATGGTAAGCACTACATATAAGTCAACGTAATTCCGCCGCAAGTTTTGATATTATTCGACATGGTATGTGTTCTTCTCTTTCTTATGGCTGTTATCAGTGGAATTTATCTGTGTCATTCTCACTCTTGCCCGCTCCCTTTGTTCTGCGCTTACCGCCCTCGGCTTCCGGTAACTGACGTATGATTTCGGGAAGGAATAGGTTCTCGACACTTCATCCTGATTTGTCAGGCTATATGTGCCGGGGAAGTCAGCAACAAGCGCATCCAGTTTCCGCATGACCGCCTTATCCCTTGTATACAATGTGGCGGTCTGTTCCCCCGCATTATAATTAACAATCGTTTCCTGTTCGTACCGTGTCAGGTTCATAACTCAATCCCCGCCTTTCTTTTCTGCTGTTTTCTTTCGGTAACTATCGGTTTTTTCTGCTGTTCCTTCGCCCTGGCTAACCTCGCCTTTATGGAATGGTCACGCTCGGTCAGTTTCCGTCTTTTGGTGGTGGAAATAATCTCCGTACAAGATTCTTCTGACAGGGCATTTAATTTCTTCAAAGTGTCGCTTACTATCTGCTTCGTGTCGCTGTCCTTTACCTGCGGAAGAATAGCTGATAAACTGGCACACGTTTCCGCTTTGCTCTGCTCGCCAAACTGATAGATTAAGTTGATTTCATCAACGTTAAAAGGTATCTGAAAATTTGCGCCCTCACATAAACGCTCCACACCCACGCACTTAGGGATGTTTCTCGTCAGCTCGTATTTATCCCTCGCTGTGATTGTTCCATGCCTGTCGGTCTGCCTTACCTCAACTTCACACTGGCTTTTCTGCTCCAACACAAGCCACTGGAATTTGTCGTTTTCTTTGGTAAATACAGTCTGATGCGCATTGGAGTGCGTCTTACTGCGGATATATTTATTTGCGGTGCTGTAATAGTCCACAATCTGCTGTTCCTGTTTTCTGTTCATGGTCTGCCCTCCCTGTGGTAGTACATCTATGGTTAGATGTATAAGTATTGATTGATATGATTGATTGATAACTAACATATATTCTCTTTCTCTCTGTCTTTTACTTTTCTTTGGTTCTTTCTTTTGCTTTTCTATCTCTCTTTCTCTTGCCTTGTCTGTCATAGAATGATGCGCCGCACAAAAGCATCCGTATTTTGGTGCTGGTTAGAGATTTTTCGCCCGTTAATTATTGAGCGCTTAAATTGTGCAATATCATAGATGGATATTTCCTTGCCCGTTGCAATTAAGGTTCTTTTTTCACGATAATTACTGTACAAAAAAAGCTATAACATTGCTGTCATAGCCTTTTTATTGTGCAAGTCACTTGCTCTGTTAAATTGCCTTGTTCCGTTCCCGGCGTATTTCTTCCCGTTTCCTCGCCATATACTTACGGTTGCACGCCCGTTTTTTCTCCAACCGTATACGTTCTTTTTCCTGCTGTGCCTTTTCTTCCTCGGTCAGTTCGATTTCCTCATGGGGTATCTCGATTTTGCCGATATAATTTAAGAATATCTCCACTTCCTGCGTCCGTCCTGCACCTATGCCCTCGGCTTTATGGACTACGATTTTTGAAACAAACTCGTTAATCATGGCGGGGGTGAGTTCTTCAAAATCGGTATACTTTTTCGCAAGTTCCATAAACAGGTCTGCGTTCTCTTTGTCGGTATTGATTTCTTCCAGTTCCGCATTGTCTGTTTCAAGGCTGTTTTCCAGTTCCGCAAGTTCGGTTTCATAATCGTTCAGCATTGCGTCAAAACGCTTGTCGCTTAATTTTCCGCTGATGTTGTCCTCATAAAGTTTCTTTATCAGACGGTTCACTTCTCCGTACCGCTTTTCATTCTTCTTTATCCGCTGTCTGACAGTCTTTCCTGCGTCTGCTTTACGGGAAGATGACAGTTTGCAGATAATCCCCTTAAACTCGCCCTCGTTGGCTACCGCATAATTGCATGTTTCCTTTATCGTTTCAAGGACAAGCGCATTGACCGCCTTTGTCTGTATGCTGTGTGAGGAACACTGCTGTCTGTATTTCTGCCTGCCTAAGTTGTAGTTAGAGCAGTTGTAATCATCTTCGGGCGCAATCCAGCGTCCTTTGCCTTTGGTGTAGATGTCTTTCCTGTACCTCGCTGTCCTGTGGCGGTGGTTATACATCTTCGCCCCGCAATCCGCACAAAACATTTTGCCTGTCAATGGGTTTGCCTCCCCTAAAATATCCGGTCTGCGGACTGTCTTTCGGAGTTCCTGCGCCATGTTCCATGTTTCCTCGTCAACAATCGGCTCTTGGGTGTTCTTGAAGATTACAAGTTCTTCTTTTGGGGTTTTCTTCGCCCTCTTGTCCTTGTAGCTTTCCTTATAGGTGCGGAAGTTTACCGTATGCCCCATGTATTCGGGTTTGGAGAGGATAGCGGCAACCGTATTCCCACGCCACATATAAGGGTTTTCCGTGTCATAGGTGGTACTGTGTGTTCCTAATCCCCGTTGCCCCATGTAGTAGGACGGTCTTTCTATTTTTTCGTCATGGAGTATCCTTGCTATATCATATGGCCCTTTTCCTGCAATGCACAAGCGGAATATCCTGCGGACAACTTCGGCTGCGGGTTCATCAATTACCCAATGTGTGCTGTCAAGCGTGTCTTTTTTGTAACCGTAAAGGCAGTGGTTTGATGTGTGGGTTTTCCCCGTCATTCCCCTTGCCCGTAATACGGTGGTAATCTTCCTGCTCGTGTCACGCACATACCACTCGTTCATGATGTTAAGGAATGGCGCAAACTCCGCACTTTCCCTTTTTTCGCTGTCTACTCCGTTTGAGATTGCTATAAAATGCACTCCCTTTTCCCGGAACATTACTTCGGTATAAAATCCAACCTGCAAGTAGTCACGCCCCACTCGGCTCATGTCCTTTACAATCACTGTGCCAATTTTTCCCTGTTCCACATCTTCAATCAGACGTTTCCAGTTCGGGCGGTCAAAACTTGCCCCGCTCCAACCATCATCAGTGTAGTGTGAGATATTGGCGTAACCGTTCTTTTCCGCATAATCCTCTAGAGCGTGTTTGAAAAATAAAAAGTATACAAAACATTTGTTCCAGCCTCTTTTTCATGGTAAAATAAAGAAAAAGGGGGTTGATATTATGTTAAGGCGTTACGAACTCACCGATCAGGAATGGGA
>NZ_JANJZD010000041.1 GCF_024623325.1 Acetatifactor muris | reverse complement strand
AAGGGCGCGAAGCGCCGCATTTTTTGACTGGTTTGTCAAGTGTTTTTGAGAAAAAAGTGGGTGATTTTTGAAAAATAGGTTCTGAAAGCACCATGAAATAAGGGCTGAAGATTCCGAGAAGTTATTTATGAGGAAAGGAGGAAAATGCGAAGTGGATGTCTCCCCCTTTGCAGTATTCCTGAAAAATGACAGATGGAATTATGTGGAGCCGGATGTAATTGTCACCTGCAACAGAGATAAACTGGATGATCAGGGCTGTCATGGTGCGCCGGACTGGGTCATGGAAGTGCTGTCACCTTCCAGTGTTGTCATGGACTGCCGCAGAAAGCTGGAGGCTTACAGAAGCGCCGGAGTCAGAGAGTACTGGATTATTGACCCCGGGCGGGAGACGGTTACAATATATGATTTTGAAAGGGAGGAAGGGGAACCGAAGGTATATGACTTTACGGAGGTTATCAGATCAGAGATTGTGGAAGATCTGGAGCTGGATTTCACGCAGCTTCAGGAGTATCTCAGATGACAGCATACTCTGAACCGTTACAGGTGTGGAAAGTCGAACGGTGACTGTCCGGCTAAATCAGTATTGACAATACACAGCGGGAGGAGTAACGTAACTGTTGATACATGCTTTTGCCGGGTAACAGTTCTGGCAGGCAGCTGAAATTTATGGTTTACACTGCCGCACTGTTGTGCAAAGCAGGATAGAAGATATCGAAATGCAGTTTCGTGGGTGTAATTGCTATGCTCCCACGTGCACAAAAGGAGAAAAAATGAGAGCTTTTAGTTTGTTTTCGGCTGAGCAGGCCCAACAGATTCGCTATGTGCTGTGTGATATTGATGACACCATCACAACCGAAGGAAAGCTGACCGCCGCCGCATATGCGGCTATGTGGAAGCTGCACGACAGCGGGATACAGGTTATCCCGGTGACGGGAAGGCCTGCGGGATGGTGTGATATGATTGTACGACAATGGCCGGTGCGCGCTGTTGTAGGTGAAAATGGTGCATTTGTCTATTATTTTGAGGATAAACATCTGAAAAGCTTTCTGCATCCTGCCGTATCCGGCGGCGATGTCCGGGAGAAACTGCAGGCTGTGACCAAAGCATGTCTGGAGGGGGTGCCGGGCTGCCGTCCGGCCAGAGACCAGTTTGCACGGATTTATGACGTGGCCATTGATTTCAATGAGGACCCTCCATATCTGGGATTTGAGGCGGCGGAGAAAATCAAGGCCATATGTGAAAGTATGGGCGCCGTGGCAAAGGTAAGTTCTATTCATGTGAACACATGGTTCGGAGATTACAACAAAGTGAGTATGACCCGGCTGTTTTTTGAGACTGTGCTGGGAGTGACGGAAGAAGAAATGAAGCGCAGTGTGGTGTTTTTTGGGGATTCTCCCAATGATGAGCCGATGTTTGCATATTTTCCCCAGTCTGTTGCCGTGGCAAATATTCAGCCTTTTGTGGACAAACTGCAGCATTTGCCGGCCTACAGAACGCAGCTGTGCTCCGGAGAGGGCTTTGCGGATGCGGTGGAATATCTGCTGAGCCTTCGAAGCAGAGACCGCTGACTGGAAATTGCAGACTGGGAAGAGCGTATTTCAGTGATAAAGGAAATGCGTGAATTGCCCAGGCGCTGCTTTGGGGGGAGGGAAGAAAGAAGCTGTGAAGAGCTGAAAATATAATGATTAAAGAGGGAAAAATAAAAATGACAGAGGGCTGCCGGAAACGGGCAGTCCCCCTGTCAAGTCAGGTACAGTCTGAATTTAATCCCGATATGCTGTCCGAAAATATCAGCTTTTTACCAGAGCTTTTTCCCTGCGTCTCTGCCGTCGGCAAAGGGACCAGGCAATGCCGCAATGCCTCTGTGCTCACCGAAATAATCTTCGTTAAAGAGAATAGCGGTTCCGTCCGGATTCTCGAATCGCTGTTCCGGTTCAAAGGCGCATCCCAGAATATCACTGTTAATGATTCCCGTCTCGAAATCTTTCAGGAAATCATACAGATTGGTTTTCAGGGAATAACTGCCGTTCTTTTCTTCCAGTTCCACATAAACTTTGTCAGTCTGATTCACCAGATTTTCTGCTTCTTTTTTCCAGGGTTTGGCTCCGTTAAAGTAGGCATTTCCATTTGCCCAGACCGGAAGATGGGAGAAGTGATATTTCTCCAGCGCTCCCATATCCGCAGGCTTGTCCAGCTCAAAATGACTGATCCATTCCTCATAGGTGGGATATTCGTCGAATACGTGGGTGCCAACCTCCTGATTCTCCTGCTCTTTTGCGTCAGGTTCCACAGGCCAGTTCTGGACGAATATGTTGTTATAAAAACGGTCGTCTCCGTGGAGAATGGTCATAAAGCCTGCCACTTCCGTGCGGTGGTGAATATGATAGGGCGTGTAGCGCGCCCGATTGACACCTTCCACTATACTGTCAGTGCCTTTGCCCACCAACGCAAATTTACCCAGCATCAGGTTGTGAACGAGAGCCACACCCTCTGTGGCAAGCGTGACACTCACTTTGGAAAGCATGATATTGTTGTCAATCAGCGTCGGTCCGTGTCCCACCTCTATAAAGATGTCCTGACTGAACATGGAACCGGCGGCTCTGGGCGTATTGTCCGGCACATGATTGTCATGCAGAAGATTCTGGGTAATGCGTGTTCCCTGGGCCTGCCAGTCGCACCAGATTCCCATGGTGGAATGGTGGATATGATTGCGGCGCATTACCACATCTATGGCTGCATGCAGTTTAATACCGGCTATTTCAGCGCCGCCCAGCTGCTGCATGTTGTTGATATGGTGGATGTGGTTATCCTCGATGAGGCTGAACACAGCGCCCATGCGCCCCACGATACCAGTCTGTTCACAGTGATGAATATGACAGCGACGGACAATATGACTTCCTATCTTTTCCTTGGTCCATCCGTGATACTGGCCACGGCATACGGCGTCACGCTCCATCTGGGTAGGACTTTTTACGTGTTTTCTGGTAAAATAATGGTCATTTTCCGGGTCATAATATTTTCCCAGAGAGATACCGCAGCATTTGCTGTTGCTGATATCACAGTCCTCGATAATCCATCCCTTTGACCAGTGCGGACCGATCATTCCGTCCTGATAAGCCGCGGGAGGAGCCCAGGTAGTCGCTGCTTTTTCCACGGTGAAACCGCTGAATGTAATGTAGTTCACGCCTGTCCTGGAAGGCATAAAGCAGTTTCTGCGCACATTGATTTCCACAGTTTCTTCATTTGGATTTTTCCCCTGGAAATTGGCGTAGATTACAGTTTCGTCTCCATCCTGCTCTGTATACCATTTGTATACGGACCATTCCGGCTCCCAGGACGGTGCATAGACTTCTCCTTTGACACATTCCTCCAGAGACTCTGCTTCGTACAGCTGACGGCCGTTGAGATAAACGGCACCGGTGTGACGCACTACCGGCGCGAAGTACCAGTCTCCGCCTATCATTGTGGTGTAAGGGTTGTAGCTTCCGAATACGCCGTTATTGACACGGCAGACCCATACACTGCCTTCATAATGCTTCCAGTCTTTCATGTCTTCCGCACCGGTAATCACCGCGCCCAGCGGTTTCTCACTGCGGTACACGATTCTGGAATCTTCGGTTCCTCCGTTTACCGGGTCCACATACTCATGATACACGCCGGGCGCCACGAGAATCTCGTCTCCGGGCACCGCGATTTTTGCCGCATCATTGATATGCCTGAAGGGCATTTCTTTGCTGCCGTTTCCGTTTTTCGGCGCGGCATTGCTGACATAGATAACCATAGTCTGACCTCCTGTTTTGTTTCTCTTTTATTAAGTATAGTACAGCCTCGGGGAAAGAACCAGTTACTTTTTGACTTATGTCACTCAAATATTGCGCTATCTGGAAAAGGACCGCTGAGGCTTTCTCGAAGGAAGCACTGGCACAGGAGAATCTTCTATGATAATATATAGGAAATACAGGCTGTCTGCCGAGGTGAAAGGAACATAAAATGAAAGCAGTTTATGAGGATGCGGGCAAAATATTTGCGGAGCTGGTAGAGATTGATTCTCCTTCTTTAAAAGAAAAAAAGATGGCGGAGCATATCAGAGAAATGTTCCGCAGGCTGGGAGTAGAGCTGACAGAAGATGACAGCGCAGAGGTGACAGGTTCCGATGCAGGTAATCTTTACGGCTGTGTTAAGGGTGGAAAAGAAGGAAAGCCGATCCTTCTGTCCGCGCATATGGATACGGTTATGCCGGCTTATGGGAAGAAGGCGATTTTCGGGGCCAACGGGGAGGTGCGCAGCGACGGGACAACTGTGTTGGGTGCGGATGACCTGGCCGGCGTTACAGCTATTTATGAGGCGGTAAAATATCTGAGAGAAAATCAGATAACTCACTGTGACATAGAGCTTCTGTTTACCACAGGAGAAGAGATTTACGGCAAAGGAGCAAAGGCATTTGACTACGGCAGACTGAACGCAGACAGGGCGTATGTTCTGGATTTAAGCGGGAGGATAGGGGACGCGGCATATGCGGCTCCCTCCATTCTTTCCTTCACTGCCTGTATGGAGGGAAAAGCAGCTCATGCGGGATTCTGTCCGGAGGAAGGGGTCAATGCCATTGCGGCGGCTTCGCGGGTCATAGCTTCTCTCCGGCAGGGGAGAATTGACGAGGAGACCACGGCTAATATTGGTATGATTTCCGGGGGCAGGGGAATTAATATTGTGTCGCCGGAGTGTGTGGTGAGAGGGGAGGTACGCAGCCTGAAGCATGAAAAGGCTGTGGAATTTCTCAGGGAATATCGGGAAGCCTTTGAAAAGGCGGCGGAGGAATCCGGGGGCAGGCTGTATTGGGAAGAGTCTGTGGACATCCGGGCCTATGAGACAGGACTTGACAGCCAGACTGTGACAGCCTATCGGAAAGCGGCGGAAAAAGCAGGTATAGAGGCCAGGATGGTGAAGACTTTCGGAGGAAGTGACGAGAATGTGTACTTTCAATATGGAATAGAGGGAATTGTAATGGCCACCTCCATGAACTGTGTCCACAGCTGCCGGGAATATACGAATATCCATGAAATCGTGTCCGTAACGGAAATCCTGATTCATCTGCTGACAGGGGAAAATGAATGAAACCGTTTGTACGGTCGCGTTTTGGCTCCGCAACAGGAAGATATCCCCTTTAACAGGCGGCAGGTTGCGGGAATGCGGCATGTCTGCAGGGGATATCAGGTATAAATGACCGCGGAACCAAATTATTCCAGCGCCATTTTTTTGACTCTTGCGAAGGCATTCTGCACATAGGGAACAGCCAGAATGACCAAAGTGACGGCGGCCTCTGTGTAGATATAAATGCCATTGTAGACCAGGGAATAGGGCAGAGGTGCCCAGCCCTCCCAGGCATATTCGGCAAAGAAAATCCAGCCGGATACTGTGGCAAAGATCCATCGTCCCACAACACCTGCCAGGTAGCCTTTGATCAGCCCTCTTTTTTGAGCGGAGAACAGACCGGAGAGACCGAAGGCGCCAAACGCCAGAATATAGTCTACCAGCAGCTGGGCAGGATGAATCACAAAAGGGTCCATGAGCAGCTGCAGAATACCGTAGGCAACGGCGGTAATCAGACCGGCTCCGAGACCGAACCAATAGCCGGGAAGGCAGACGAACAGCATGGAGAGCAATGTGACTGACCCTCCGAAGGGAAAGCGGTAAAGCTTTACATTGGACAGCACTGTGCCCAGAGCGATGGAAACGGCACAGAAGGCCAGCTGTTTGGCACTCAGCTTCAGAGAGCCTTTTCCGGAGGCTTTTTTCCCGGCAAAGGCCACAGCGGCGGCCAGAAGGGCGACAAAGACGATAATGAGCATTGCACTGCCCAGGGTGGTGGGGATATAACTGATGTTATTCCCCTCTGAAATGACATTGTACAACATAAAAAATCCTCCTTACCTTTGGCTAAGGAGGAACGACATCGGCAACTGCAGTGTACAGAAGCTGTGGGAAATCCGTTTGTTCTGTATGGTCCTGGCGCGATTCATATACGCGTTTTCGTTGCTCTGCTTCCTTACGCCGGTATTATCCGGTTCAAGTAGTGAGGGTTAGAAGCGATGCGCGGCATCGTTTCAATCTCAGCGATGTGCTCCCCTAGCGGTTATTATTTTATTTATGTTTTAATATAGGGTATTTCAGCTGCCGTGTCAAGTCATTTTTATGGCGGTTTCAGTGACCTGTCTGAACTGTCCCTGTCACGCAGATCTAAATTGCAGGGAATGGGCATTGGCAAAATGACGGAAAGCTGTCGTTGCCTTGGAGAGCAGAGACCTGTATAATAGGTTTCAGATCACAGAATCCTGATTCTGGAAAATAATACGCTTCGGCTGCCGGGGCGGAGCACTGTGGAAAACAGTGAGGGATTACGACTGAAAACAGAGAGGAATCAATATATGCACGGTAACAAATTAGTTGTGGGTATCCTGGCCCATGTGGACGCGGGCAAGACCACTCTTGCGGAAGGGCTTTTGTACACCTGTGGCCGTATCAGAAAGCTGGGCAGAGTGGACCATAAAGATGCATTTCTGGATAATTTTTCTCTGGAAAGGGAGAGAGGCATTACAATTTTCTCCAAACAGGCGCAGATTCAGTGGGAAGGGCTGGACATTACTCTGCTGGACACACCGGGACATGTGGACTTCAGCGCGGAGATGGAGCGTACCCTGCAGGTGCTGGATTATGCGTTGCTGGTAATCAGCGGCTCGGACGGCGTGCAGAGCCATGTGCAGACACTCTGGCGCCTTCTGGGGCAGTATGGAATTCCGGTATTCCTTTTTGTCAACAAGATGGACCAGCCGGGAACGGACAGGGAGAAACTGCTGGAAGAGCTGCAGACAAAGTTGGAAGGCGGCTGTCAGGCATTTGGACCGAAGGCGGAGGAGAAAGGAGAGAATTTTTGGGAGGAGCTTTCCCTGTGCGATGAAAGTCTGCTGGAGGAATATCTGGAAACGGGGTGTCTGGAGGAGCATTCTCTGGCGGAAGCAATCAGAAAGAGACATCTGTTTCCCTGCTATTTCGGTTCGGCGCTGCATTTGGACGGTGTGGAGGAGTTGCTGCGGGGAATGCACAGATATGCTGTCTGCCCCGGGTATCCCGAGGCATTCGGGGCCAGAGTCTATAAAATTTCCAGAGATGCTTCCGGAAATCGGCTGACTCATCTGAAGGTTACAGGGGGAAAACTGAGGGTAAAAATGCCTGTGAGCAATTCCGGCAGTGCGGGAACAGAGTCGGAAATCTGGGAGGAGAAGGCGGATCAGCTGCGCATTTACGGCGGCGCCCAGTATACAACAGCGGAATGTGTGGAGGCCGGGGGAATTTGTGCCGTGACGGGATTGGACAGAACTTTTGCCGGACAGGGGCTGGGCCGGGAAAAGCACAACGAACTTCCGATTCTGGAACCTGTGCTGACCTATGGACTGATATTGCCGGAGGGCAGCGACGCCGTGAAGGTGCTGGGACAGCTGCGCAGACTGGAAGAAGAGGAGCCCCAGCTTCATGTAGTCTGGCAGGAGGCGTCAGGAGGAAGCAGGCGGGTTCCGGAGATCCATCTGCAGGTTATGGGAGAGGTGCAGATTGAAATCCTGAAAAGGCTGATACTGGAACGTTTTGACCTGGAAGTTGAATTTACAGACGGACAGATAGTATATAAGGAGACCATCAGAAACGCTGTGGAGGGAATCGGACATTTTGAACCGCTGCGTCACTATGCGGAGGTGCATCTGCTGATGGAACCGGGGGAGCCGGGCAGCGGGCTGGAGTTTGCCTCTGCATGCAGTGAGGACATTCTGGACAGGAACTGGCAGCGGCTGATTCTCACGCATTTGGAAGAGCGCACACATCCGGGAGTGCTGACAGGTTCTCCTGTGACAGATATGAAGATTACACTGCTCACAGGGCGGGCGCATCTCAAGCATACGGAAGGAGGAGATTTCAGACAGGCTACTTACCGGGCATTGCGCCAGGGACTGATGCAAAGTGAAAGTGTACTTCTGGAACCGGTATTTTCTTTTATACTGGAGGTGCCCACAGCACAGATGGGCAGAGCCATGTCGGACATCCGGAGGATGTACGGCAGTTTTGACACTCCCCGGACCCAGGGGGAGTATACGACGATTACCGGCAGTGCTCCGGCGGCAACCATGAGAAGCTATCAGAAGGAAGTGAATGCCTACACCAGAGGTCTGGGGAGGCTGAGCTGTGTACTGAAAGGATATGAACCCTGCCACAATACGGAGGAAGTACTGGAACAGTCCGGCTATGAGCCGGAGGCAGATACGGAGAATCCGGCTTCCTCGGTATTCTGTGCCCATGGGGCAGGCTTTATGGTACCGTGGGACAGGGTGTCCGAGTACGCCCATCTGGAAAGCGGATGGGATCCGGAAGAGTGGGAGTGCAGAAAAAGAGAAGCAGGTGCGTTCCACAGGGGAGACGCCTGTAGGGGGAATGAAGACGGTCACATGGATGCTGGTACCGGGAGTGCGACAGGAGGCGGGCGCAGAGGACACAGAAACGGTACGGACAGCAGGGAATCGGGATCGGATTACATTACACAGGAAGAAATTGAAGAGATTTTTCTGCGCACTTACGGCAAGGCAAAGCGGGATTATGAGCCCTACCGGTATCATCAGCGGAATACGGGAAGCGGAGGCGGCCGGGAGGAGAGCATGGGATCGGAGAAGAATGCGACGGAACAGTCTGCTTCGCAGGAGACCGGAAAGGACCGGGGAGGATCTGCAGCCGGAAGGTCTGCCTGGTCTGCCGCACAGAAGGCTGGTGGTAAAAAGGAAGAATATCTTCTGGTGGATGGCTACAATATCATATTTGCCTGGGAGGATCTGCATGAGTTGGCCGAGCTGAACATTGACAGCGCCAGGGACAGGCTTATGGATATCTGCAGCAATTATCAGGGGTTTACAGGCTGTACGCTGATTCTGGTCTTTGATGCCTATAAGGTGAAAGGCAATCCCGGTTCCGTGCAGCGGTATCACAATATTTATGTGGTTTATACAAAAGAGGCGGAGACCGCGGATCAGTATATCGAGAAGACAGTCCATGAAATCGGCAGAAAACACCTTGTGACAGTGGCTACTTCGGATCGAATGGAGCAGATGATTATCTGGGGAGACGGGGCGGTGCGCCTGTCCGCACAGGGCTTTCGGGAGGCTGTGGACAGAACATCCCGGCAGATACGGGAGCAGTATACACAGGAGAATATGCGGCAGCGGAAAGAGGCGGGAAACCGGCCGTTTGAGGGTCTTGCGGATTTAACGGAAAATCCGGATTGACAAATGCGACATGTCATGATAGAATAAGTACATTCTGATGAGAGAGGTGAAAAAATGCGGAATTAGTCTACTTTTGATTACATGAAGGTTTCGACAGTGGGAAGAAATCAGCTGCTGTTTTGTCATGTTGCCAAAAGTGGATTATGTTCTCATAGCCTCTCTTTTTGTGTGCAAATCCGCCGTACTTTGGCATGGGCTGCAGTATTTGCTCTGAATTTATGAGGCTATGGTATGTAATGGAACTGTTTGGCGACAGACAGTTCTTTTTTTATGCTGTTGGACTGGAACCTGGGAGAACATGAAAATGGAAAAAGAGAAGGAGAGAGCTGTGTACAACATTTTTATAGAGGGAATACAGGGAACGGGAAAGTCAACTCTCCTGCAGGCAATTGCAGAAAAGAGGCCGGATATGCATGTGTGCCGGGAAGGAGACTATTCCCCTGTGGAGCTTGCATGGTGCAGCTGGATGACGGAAGAAGAATACCGTGCCGCAGGAGAGAGATACCCTTCTCTGAAAAAGGAGCTGGAGGCCAACGCGTTCAGAGAAGGTGACCGCCGCATTGTCACCTACACCAGAATTCTGACCGAGATTCCGGGCTTTCATAAGGACCTGGAGCGGTTTGAAATCTACAATGGCAGAAAGTCGGTGGAGGAGCTGGAGGAGATTGTGCGCATGAGGTATCGCCGGTTTTCGGAGACAGGATATCTGTTTGAATGTGCATTTCTGCAGAATATTGTGGAAGATCTGATTTTATATCACCGGTTGTCCGAGGATGAAATTGTGGCCTTTTACCGAAGGCTGTACGGTCAGGTCCAAAAGGAGAATTTTCGCCTGCTGTATCTGTATGGTGACAAACTGGAGGAAAGCACGGAAATCATCAGAAAGGAACGCTGTGACAGCGGGGGAAGAGAAATGTGGTATCCCCTGATGCTGAAGTATCTCACAGAATCTCCTTATGGAAGGGAGCGGGGCTGTTCGGGTTTTGAAGATCTGGTTATGCATTTCAGGCACAGGCAGCAGGTGGAACTGCGTATTCTGAGAGAGGTAGTTGGAGAACAGGCGGTGATTCTGCCCTCCAAAGGCTGGAAGAAAGAAGAGCTTACAGGGCTCCTCTCCGGGCGGTAATAAGCCGTTGGGTGAGGGAGCGGGCCGAAACTGGCTGAAAGGAAAGGAGATGAGGGATTATGCTGCAGATAAAAGAGCTGACAGTGACACATAAAAAAGATCTGAGAACTATTGTGGAGAAATTCAGCTTTGTGCTGAATGCCGGCCAAAAGGCTGTGCTGATCGGCGAGGAGGGCAACGGGAAATCTACTATCCTGAAATGGATTTACAGCCCGGATGCCATAGAGACGTATGCGGAGGCAGAGGGCAGCTGTATTCATACAGGGGAAAAACTGGGGTATCTGCCTCAGGAGCTGGAGCCGGAAGCACGGGGAAAGAGTGTCTGTGAATTTTTTGCAGAAGAGGAGCTGTTCTGGGAATATGATCCGAAGGAATTGAATGATCTGGCCAGAAAGCTGCATTTTTCGCCTGAATTATTTTACAGTGAACAGAAGATGGGAACGCTGTCCGGTGGGGAAAGGGTGAAAGTACAGCTGGCAAGAATACTGACAGGAAGGCCCACGATCCTGCTGCTGGACGAACCGTCCAATGACATTGACATTGAGACCCTGGAATGGCTGGAAGAATTTATCCGGGAATCCCCACTGCCGGTTTTGTATGTTTCCCACGACGAGATCCTGATTGAACGGACGGCCAATACGGTCATTCACCTGGAACAGATCAGGCGGAAAACCGTGTGCCGTTATACTGTGGCACATATGTCCTACAGAGAATATATGGAGCAGAGAGAGACGGGGATGGAGAAACAGCTGCAGGAGGCGCAAAACGACAGAAGACAGGAGAATATCAGGCAGGAGAAGCTGCGCAGGATTATGGATAAGGTAGACCATGATCAGGAGAATATTACCAGGCAGAATCCCAGCGGAGGCCGTCTGCTGAAGAAAAAAATGAAGGCAGTGAAATCCATGGAGAGGAGATTTGACAGGGAAGCGGAAAATATGACGCAGATGCCGGAAAAAGAGGAGGCTATTTTCCTGAAATTCGGACAGGATATCCGGATGCCTGCGGGAAAGGTGGTTCTGGATTTTCATTGTGATAGACTGACAGCCGGAGGGGCGGCAGAAGGGTATGACAGGGACACAGGCCGGAGGGGCGGCGAGAGCGGCAGTGACGGGAAGGAGCCCCGGGGAAATGGAAGCGGCGGCTCCGGGGGAGGCCTGGAGGAGAATGGACAGGAAGCGCCGGAAAGTGAGGAAAAAATTCTGGCGGAACAGATTGATCTGTTTGTGAAAGGTGCGGAGAAGGTCTGCATTACAGGAAGAAACGGCGCGGGCAAGACCACTCTGCTGCGGCGGATTGCGGCGGAACTTCTGGCCAGAGATGATATTCATGCCGCTTATATGCCCCAGAACTATGAGGAACTTATGGATATGTCCCGGACACCGGTGGAGTATTTATGTACCACCGGTGAGAAAGAGGAGCTGACACGGATACGGACATATCTGGGTTCCATGAAATATACCGCAGATGAAATGAGCCATCCGACGGCGGAACTGTCCGGAGGGCAGAAGGCGAAAGTATTTTTGCTGAAATTGAGTCTGTCAGGGGCGGATGTGCTGATTCTGGATGAGCCCACCCGGAATTTTTCACCCTTGTCCAACCCGGTGATCCGCAGTGTCCTTAAGGCGTACGGCGGAACGATTATCAGTGTCTCCCACGACAGAAAATATATTGAGGAAGTGTGTGATACCGTGTATGAACTGACGCCCCGGGGATTGCTGAGAACGTGATGCTTCTGTTGCCGTTTCCGCCTCTCCCGGCAACAGGGGCAGTATATTAGTGCGACAGAACTGGTATTTGATTGCATTTACGATTTTTTTGTGATAAAATCGTAATATTCGTACAAGCTCTATAAGAAAAGAAACAGCACAATGGTGCGGATGGGAGTCATATGTTATACGCTGTTGTATCGGAAAAGTATTCGTCTCTGCTTGCGCTGGGAGGTATCCTGTTTGCGTTTGTGGCCACGGTAGTTGCCACGGTGAAGCTGGAATCGCATCTGCCGAAAGATGCCGGGCGTGAATTTGCCCATGACGGCAAGCTCTCGGCCGGCAAACCCAGGGGAGCCGGAATTATCTTTGTACTGGCTTTTACGGCGGCGGCGTTGCTTTTTACCCCATTGAAGGCGGAGATTATCATCTATCTGATTCTGATTGTCATCTGCATGATGACAGGATTTCTGGATGATGCCTCGAAAATGCCCTGGGGCGAATTCAGAAAGGGATTTCTGGATTTATGTGTGGCGGCATTGACGGCCATGACTTTTCTGAAATATAATTCCAATGCCATAGAACTGGCCTTTTTTCATATGGGAATTGTGATACCGAAGGGACTGTTCGCCGTGCTGGCGGTGATTCTGGTGTGGGTGTCTGTGAATGTGACCAACTGCTCCGACGGGGTGGACGGGCTTTCCGGTACCCTGGCGATTATTTCCATGACAACTATTTATCTGGTGGACCGGATTCTGGAGGCAGGGCAGGACTTTTCATTTCTGATATTGCTTTTTGCGGCCTGTATCCTGGGCTATCTGTGGTATAATGCCACTCCCAGCCGGCTGCTGATGGGAGATGCGGGATCCCGGGCCATGGGACTTTTTATCAGCATTGCCGTGCTGAAAACGGGCAGACCCCTTCTGTATATTCCGGTGGCGCTGGTGCTGATTCTGGACGGCGGTCTGGGGCTGATTAAGGTGTCGCTGCTTCGTATGGGGAAGATCCGCATTCTGAAGAAAGTGCGTACGCCCCTTCATGATCATGTGCGGAAGATATGGGGCTGGTCCAATACGCAGACGGTATTCCGTTTTGCCATTATTCAGATTATACTGGCCGTGGCGGTTGTGTACGGCATCGGAATGTAGAAAGGGAAAGAAGGAAAGGAATCGCGGGAATTTACTCCGGAAAGACAGAAGAATGCAGAAGCGGACATAGAAGCGCAGGGGGAAGAAAAAGGGAGCGCGGTTCCGGAAGAGGAGCGGGAGACTGAATTATGTATGATGAACTGACACCCGGTGATATCAGGAAGATGGAAGAGGAGATAGAGCACCGGAAGCTGGTGGTGCGTCCCAAAGCGCTGGAGGATGTAAAAGAGGCAAGGGCCCAGGGAGACCTGAGCGAAAATTTTGAATATTATGCGGCGAAGAAATTCAAGAACCAGAATGAGAGCCGGATTCGCTATCTGGAGAGAATGATCAGGACGGCAAAGGTGATTTCCGAGGAGTCCGCGGAGGATGAGGTTGGCATCAACAATACTGTCACGGTGGAATTCGCAGACGATGGTTCCGTGGAGACCTATAAAATTGTAACCACAGTCAGAGGAAATTCTCTGGAAAATCTGATCAGCAATGAAAGTCCTCTGGGCAAGGCGCTGTTGGGGAAAAAGGAAGGAGATACCGTTTCTGTGCAGGTAAACGCGTCCACTGGCTATGAGGTGAAAATAATCCGTATCGATAAATCCACAGATGACGGAAATGATAAGATTAGGAGTTTTTAAATGAAAAATTATCTTTTATTTGACCTGGATGGAACATTGACAGACCCCAAAGAAGGGATCTGTACCTGTGTACAGTATGCGCTGTCTTCTTTTGGAATTGATGAGCCTGATCTGGACAGGCTGGAGCCTTTTATCGGGCCGCCCCTGAAGGACAGTTTTATGGAATTTTATCAGATGGACGAAGTGCAGGCGGAAGCTGCAATCGAGAAATACAGGGAGCGTTTCCGGGATAAGGGGATTTTCGAGAATGAATTGTATACCTGGGTCCCCGAGATGCTGCGGGCGCTGAATTCCAAAGGAATGTTTATGGCGGTTGCCTCCAGTAAACCCACTGTGTTTGTGCAGCAGATTCTGGAGCATTTCAACATTGCCAAATACTTTAAAGTCGTGGTGGGAAGCGAGCTGGACGGAACCAGAACGGATAAGGCTGAAGTGGTGGAGGAAGCCGTGCGTCAGCTGTTTGGTGAGAAGCCGGTGGACAAGAGCAAAGTATACATGATCGGCGACCGCCGCCATGATGTGGAAGGCGCTCATGCTTACGGTGTGGAAGCAGTGGGTGTCGCCTACGGTTATGGCAGTATGGATGAGCTGAAGGAGGCCAGAGCCGATTACATTGTCCGTTCTGTGGGAGAGCTGCAGAAATTCCTTCTGCGGGGAACGGAAGAGACGGAGAAGCTTACGACTTTTCAGCGGATATGGCAGCTGGCGCTTCCGTTTCTGCTGTTTGTCATGGTGAGAAATATTGGTCTGAATATCGGTGTCGTGATTCTGGCCACGCTGGGCAACAGCATTTCAGGAGGAGATTTTCTGTTTATACGCAATGCGGAAGGGGCGTTGGAGCAGGTGACGGGAAACGGTTCTGCGATTATCTCGACGATCGGGATCCTGGCCGGTGCGGCAGCTGTCTTCGGTATTGCGAAAAAGACGCTTGCCAGAACAGCCAATGACATGAAGCTGACCCACATCAAGGAGGAGCCGGGGAAAAGCTATCTGTTTATGGGGATTGCGTCCGTGGGACTGGCAGTGGGTCTGAATGCACTTCTGGAACTGACAGGGGTTATCAACAGTTCGGAGACCTATCAGACGGTAGCGGAGAAGCAATATGCGGTGGCGCTTCCTCTGGGGCTGATCTGCTTCGGCATTATTGCCCCCATTGCCGAGGAGCTTCTGTTTCGGGGGATTATTTACAGCTGTGTGAGGCGGTATATGAAGCCCATTGCGGCCATGGTTATGTCAGCCGCTTTTTTTGCCATGTACCACGGCAATTCAGTGCAGGGGATTTATGCTTTTGCCATGGGGTGCCTCATGGTGTATGCATTTGAATACTTTGGAGATTTCCGGATGCCGGTAGCCGTACATATTATCTCCAATGTGCTGATTTACAGTATCAGCTATCAGCCGGGTACGGCAGCTGTGTTCGTGAACTGGCCGGTATGCCTTGTATGCCTGGCGTTCGGTGTGGGAGGCGTATGGCTGCTGAACAGGGAGAAGAAGATATACGGATAGCATGTGTGCTGTGGATATATGAAACAGTGCCGGCAATAGTTTGGAGGAAGACAGTGATGGATACAGGTAATGAAAGGATAGAAGCGGTATCATGAAATTTTCTGTGATTACAGTTTGTCTGAATCCGGGAGAAAAACTGAATGCCACATTGGAAAGCGTGTTGAGTCAGAGCTGTCCGGATGTGGAGATTGTGCTGAAGGACGGATGCAGCACGGATGGAAGCGTGGAAAACTGGCAGAGGGAAAACGCATCCCGCCCTGAGGCAGAGAGGGTAAAGGTCTATACGGAAAAGGATTCGGGGATTTATGACGCCATGAATCAGGCCGTGGCTCATGCGGAGGGAGAGTTCCTGCTTTTTCTGAACTGCGGGGATGTGCTGCCGGAGGATGAGGTCCTGGAGCGGACCCGGCAGGTATTGGAACAGGAGAAGAAGGCAGGGACAGATATGGATCGGCTGGTACTGTATGGGGATACCTGCAGCGGGAAAAATCATGTGACGATTGCCTCCGCTCCTGTCATCAGCGGTTTTACCTGTTATCGGAATATCCCCTGTCATCAGTCCTGCTTTTACAGCGCGGCTCTTTGCAGGGAGAAGCCGTACGATCTGCAGTATAAAATCCGTGCGGATTATGACCATTTTCTCTGGTGTTTTTATAAGGCAGGAGCGAAAATGCGTCATATGGATTTCCCGGTGGCCTTCTATGAGGGCCGGGGCTTTTCGGAAAGCCCGGAGAATCAGAAGCGGGATAAGCAGGAGCACAGACGGATTACATCGAATTATATGAGCAGGAGGGAGCTCTTCAAATATCGCGGGGCTATGATCGTGACTCTGGCGCCGCTGCGCAGAGCCATGGCGGAGAGTAAACTTTTTTCCGGGGTGTATCACTGGGTGAAAAAAAGAATTTATTCTGCATAAAAAAGATAATAATGGCGGAGAAGAGTACCGGCAGATTCCCATAGCCTTAAGTTCCGGCCGCCATACCCAGGAAGTATCTGTGAATCCGCAAATCCTCATCCAGTTCCGGGTGAAAGGCAGTGACCAGCTGATTCTTTTGTCTGGCGGCCACAATGCGGCCGTCCGCCCGGGCCAGGACTTTTGTGTCCTCACGGGCAGCGGCGATATAGGGAGCGCGGATGAACGTCATGGGAACAGTCCCAATGCCGGAGAAATTGTCTTCCGTATGGAAACTGCCAAGCTGCCTGCCGTAGGCATTTCTTTTTGCAGTGATATCCATGGTTCCAAAGTGGACCGCACCGCCGTCCACTTCTTTTGCCAGGAGTATCAGTCCGGCGCAGGTTCCGAAGACGGGCAGGCCGGACTGAATCATTTCTTTCAGGGGCTTGTAAAGCGCCAGTTCCCGCAGCAGCTTTCCCATGACAGTGCTTTCACCGCCGGGCAGAATGAGGCCGTCAAAAGGACGCTCCAAATCGGAAGGTCGGCGGATTTCAAAATGGGTCGTGTCTAATCTGTCCAGCATACGGGCATGCTCGGCAAAAGCGCCCTGCAGAGCAAGAATGGCAATGGTCATTTCTATTTCCCTCTCTCTTCCATAATCAGGGCGATCTCCTGTTCATTGATCCCTACCATGGCGTCTCCCAGATCTTCCGATAATTCTGCGATCAGTTTTGCATCGGTATAGTTTGTAACTGCCTGTACGATGGCGGCGGCACGTTTTGCCGGATCGCCGGATTTGAAGATGCCGGATCCCACGAAGACACCTTCCGCGCCCAGCTGCATCATTAAGGCTGCGTCTGCGGGGGTTGCCACACCTCCTGCGGCAAAGTTGACCACGGGCAGCTGCCCGGTTTCGTGAACCTGACGGAGCAGGTCACAGGGGACTTCCAGCTGTTTTGCCGCTTCAAAAAGCTCATCTTCCCTGAGATTCTGTACTCTTCTGATCTCTGCGTTCATGGCACGCATATGGCGGACGGCCTGAACAATGTCGCCGGTTCCGGGCTCGCCCTTCGTGCGGATCATGGAGGCGCCTTCGGCGATACGCCGCAGAGCCTCACCCAGATCTCTGGCGCCGCAGACAAAAGGGACTCTGAAGCGGGTTTTGTCAATATGGTATTTGTCGTCTGCAGGAGATAAGACTTCGCTCTCGTCAATATAGTCGATTTCAATGGCTTCCAGGATCTGAGCCTCCACAAAATGACCGATGCGGCATTTTGCCATGACAGGGATGGAGACTGCCTGCTGGATGCCTTTGATCATTTTGGGGTCGCTCATCCGGGAGACCCCGCCTGCCGCGCGGATGTCTGCCGGGATTCTCTCCAGTGCCATGACGGCGCAGGCCCCGGCATTCTGGGCGATTCTGGCCTGCTCCGGTGTGGTGACATCCATGATGACACCGCCTTTCAGCATCTGCGCCAACTGTTTATTCAGTTCATATCGGTTCTGATTTTCACTCATTTCCATACCTCTCTGTGATTCGAATTTTGGTGATAAAACAGGTCGGCCGGCCTGTATAGAGAATAATATAAATGTGGCATGATGGAAAGTGCCACTTTTTGAAAAAATAACCATGCCACAATTGCATCCACTCTCTGTACTGATGCGGAAGAGAAGCTTTTTACATTTTACACAGATACTGTTTTGACAGAAATATATAACTTTTTTAAAATAGTATATTGCAATATATAATACCATGTGATAAAATGAACTGGTCAAAAGGCAGTACTGATTAGAATTCAGAGATGTTAATTTTCAGGCAGAAAGGAAGGAGGATCTGGATGAATACACAATTTAAAAAAGGCGCACTGGAGCTCTGTGTGCTCTCACAGCTGGTGTGGGGTGACAAATATGGATATGAACTGACGGAAAAAATATCCGGTGAAATGTCCATTGCCAGCGGCACGCTGTACCCTATTCTCAGGAAGCTGAAGGAAGATGACTATGTAACCACTTATCTGGTGGAATCGGAATCCGGCCCGGCGAGAAAATATTACCAGCTGACGGAGAAGGGAAAGCAGTATCAGACATCGGTAAAGCAGGAATGGGAAGTATTTATCAATGCGGTAAACCAGCTGATCCTGGGATAAGGTAACGGCACAGTGCAGGAAAATGTGCAATGTGGGAGACGTGTGGTGCACATGGCAGAACTGAAACGGAAAGGAGAGGTTATGAATAAGCAGGAATATATGAAGAAGCTGCAGGAGAGGCTTGAAAGCTTTGGAAAAGAACTGCAGGAAGAGATTATGGAAGATTACAGGCAGCACTTTGCCGAAGGGGAGAATGAAGGAAAATCAGAGGAGGAAATCATAGAGGAGCTGGGGAATATCGAGGAGATGATCCGCGAGCTGTCAGAGGATGAACTGCCGGAGGGATTTGCCCAGAGGACACGGGAAGCCGCCGATGTATCCGAAGGCAATGGAAAAGAAGTGGCAGAGACAGAGGAAAATGATGATAAATTCGAAGAGACGGAGATGAAGAGGGCGTTTTCCTACTCCGGATATTATAAGGCTGTGGTACTGGAAGGAAAGGTGGCGGATATCTATGTGACCCAGTCCGAGAATGATCAGATTCATGTGGACTATGAGGCCAAAGGGCTGAGCAGCCAGCAGAATTACGAGTATTATCAGTATGAAGAGGATGGAGCTTTCTACGCAGGTGTGAAGCGCAAAAAGGGCATCCGGGAAGAGGGAGACAGCGACGAGAAGATGGTAAAGGTGACGCTCTTCGGACGGACGATTATTTCCTATGGCACTATCGGGAACGTCTGCAGTATGGGACAGAGCATTACGCTCACGGTGAGAGTGCCGAAGGGCATACCGAAGCTGACGGCAAAAGTGGGAAGTGGAAATGTGAGCATGTCCGGAATCGAACTGGAAGCGCTGGAGGCCACAAGCGGAAGCGGAAATGTAGGGCTGAAGGAGATTGTGGCGGACAGGATGAAAGCCCACACGGGAAGCGGTAATATAGCGGCACATCATACAGAGTTCATTTCCGGAGCACTGGAGACCGGAAGCGGTAATATCAAGGCGGAAGGGGTAAAGGGCAGAGAGCTGCGCTGCGGCACCGGAAGCGGCAATATCAAAGGGGAAGCCTCCGTGGGAGAATATCATCTGTCCAGCGGAAGCGGCAATATCAAGATAAAAGCCGACGGCAATGCGGAGAGAATCAGTATGTCAACCGGAAGCGGCAGCATTAAGCTGGAGCTGGAAGGCGTCAGAGGAATGGAGACCACCGTGCGGACAGGATCGGGCGGCGTGCGTGTGGCGTGGAATGACGATGAAGGACAGAAGGTGAAGAATGGCAATTACACCTATGGAAACGGTGCCTGCAAGATCAAGGCCAATACAGGAAGCGGCAGTATCAAGATCTGGGGCAGAGAAGAAGGATGATTTGAAAGTCAAAGCGGGAGAGGAGTACAGGAATACGAAAGAAATCCTGCAATCGGAATTGGTCTGGGTTGTCTGTGCAAGGGAAGCAGGTGGCCGCAGGCCTTTTCCTTTTATGGCAGGAAAGCCTTTCCTGACGAAAGGACAATAGCGGCTGGAGCGGGCGGTCTGGAGCCTGTTGCTGGCCAGCGGATATTTGAAAGTACTTTCCTATGAGGACTATTTTGAGATTCCGGAGGACGCACAGCCGGAGTATGAGCTGACTCTGACCAATCTGGAGGTAAGGCGGATGTTCCAGAGCATGATCCGGGAATGGTTCAGAGAGGCAGAGCCGGACTACAATGATTTTATCAAGGCGCTGCTGAGCGGGGATAAGAAGGCGATGAATGTCTATATGAACCGTGTGGCACTGAATGTATTCAGTATCATTACTTCCAACAGAGAAAGCGGCTTCGGAAGATATGATGTGGTGCTGGAGCCGAGGACATCCGGAGAGGACGGCGGCAGCCGGAAAAATTCCGGCAAAGATGCCGCCGGTAATCACAACGGATATGCGATCGCAAATATAGCCTGACGCATCCCTATTTTTTCACCACAGGTATCCATACTTCATACTGTGCGTTTTGAGGGTCCGGATTCAGGTAAACCTCCACATCGGGAGCATTGCCATATTCATATCCTGAAGTGGGCAGCCACTCTGTTACAATGCGCCGTTCCAGTTCCTGAATGGACTGATTCGTACCCTGCCCGGAAAAGATTGCCCAGGTGGCCGCCGGGACGGTATATTCTTCAAGGTCATCCTTTTCCTGTGAGGTAGAGACCGCAATATAATATCTCCAGGGCTCCGCATCATTACATGTGCTGATGCCAAGTACTCCCATAGGCGGCGTATCCATCAGGGCTATCAATCTCTGCAAGGTTCCGTTGGCAGGAAATATCCTTATCCGGGGGCACGGACACACCTACAATACGGAAAGCATCTTTTGTTTCGATTCGATAATTCATTTCTTCCACTCCTTTGACTGTGATTTTAAACAGGATCGGCGGGAAGGATTTTACGGACACGCCCTCATTTTTTACAGCAGAGGGGGCGATACCATGCACAGACTGAAAGGCTCTGTTATTTCTGCACAAAAAAGAGAGATCACATGTTCTGGGTTCTCCAGGGCCTGGCTTTGCCGAGCCAGCCCTGTCGGGCCCAATACGCTCCGTCCAGATATGCAGGGTCGTTTTTATGGAGTGACTGCTGCATTCCGCGGCAAACGAAAAATTTCATTTTGGTCATGAGATTCGTATGGGCAGGCTTTGTGTAATCTATCTGTGCAAATTTATGAGACAGCTTTCTCACCTTTCCGGTCAGTTCCATCTGCTTCTTCCCGGAAAGCTTTTCCCACACAATATCCCCCATCAAAGCGCCGGTGAATACCCCGATTTTGGAAATGCCCCACCAGGACAAACTGTGCCTGATATCCTTCGCCGCAGATTTTGCGCCTGCCCCCAGGCACTGGGTAAGAATCACAGCCCGTTTCCCAAACATTTCGGGAGCAGGACGGTGGGGCAGCCAGCGGTAAGCAAAATGGTCGAGAAATGCTTTCATTGCACCCGTAGCGTGAAACACATAGGCCGGAGAAGTCATTACGATCAAATCCGCTTCCAAAAGCGACTGATCAATTCTGCCGATGTATTCTGCGTCTTTGCAGGTATTTTCGCCGTTTATCAGACAGCTTATACAGCCGCTGCAGAAATGGGGACAATCCTTTGGAAGATCGAATTCCGTAATGTTCGCCCGCTCCTTAAACTCTGCTAAAAACAGCTCTTTCAGGCGGCAGGTCACACCATGCTTTTCCGTGCCGTTTATGACAGTGATATTCATTCTCTACACCTCCAGAATGTCGTGGAGAATCTGCGAATGCCACGCTTTGCGGTTTTCCTTTTTCGTCAAATCAACTTCCATTACCCTTGACACCGTGCCAACCCGCAGAAACATCTGCTGCATAACCGTAATCAGGCAAAAGGTTTTTCTCCTGACACCGGATTCATCAAGGTCGGGGCGGCAGGCTGCAACCAGCGGCAGAAAGGCCAGATACGTCCGGTTTGTATTGTCATAGTCTTTCGGCACCCGCATATCGGTAAGAATGGAAATTCTGGACACCGCACAATGTTCAAACAGAAAATCAAGGGTCATATTGCCAAGGAACTCCAGTTTCTCAAAAGGCGTAAGGCTCTGTGTGTTCTCCTGGATATGCTGAAACCGTTCCACAATTCCATTTATCATACGCTCAATACATTGCTCCATGAGTCTGTCCTTATTTCCAAAATGATAATTTACGAGACCCAATCCGACCCCTGCTCTATTGCATATCTCACGGACTGTAATCTCTTCTGAATGCCCGTCGTTTTCCACAATGAGTTCTATCGCCGCCTGTATGATTGCCTCTTTATGATCCACACCCTGCCTCCTGCTGAACGTTGTTCAAATTCATTATACTGAACACTGTTCAAAAAGTCAAATAAATTTTCAGTGATTTTTTCGGTATCTCCATTCAGGGCTGTCTGCCTGAAGTCAAATGGAACTCTGTGTTTCATTTCTGAGAAGTTGACATATCATTTCAAATGATATATAATAGATATATCATTTGATTCTGAGGTACAGGAATGGAAAAGGAATATTTCTATCAGAAAATATACAGCGATCTTTTACAGGGAATAAGGACCGGAAGTTTTCCGTCCGGGAGCAGAGTGCCTTCCGAAAAAGAACTGGCGGAGCAGTATGGTGTGAGTCGTATCACCACCAAGAAAGCTCTGGAAATGCTGGCGGAGCAGAAGCTGATCGAGAGGATGCCGGGCAGGGGTTCCTTTGTGCTGGAGCATGATGGGGAAAGCCGGGAGAGCGAAAAAATGGAGAATTTACTTCGGGAAAATAATAAAACCATCCCTGACAATCCCGGAAACGGCAGAAGTGAGTACGGCAGAGAGGAAAGCAGTCAAAGAGAAAGCAGTCAAAAGGAAGGCAGCCAAAGGGAAAGCGGTCGAAGGGAAAGCAGTCAAAAAAAAGGCGGGCGGGAAGAAGGCCTTCCGGACAAAGGCGGCGTGGACAGCAGTAAAAGGCTGATAGGAGTGATTCTGGACAGCTTCGGCGTTTCGTATGGGTGCGGTCTGGTGAACGGCATGGAACGCGAGTGTGGGAAACGGGGATTCCATATGATTCTGAAATGTACCCGCGGAAGTATGGAGGAAGAAAGCAGGGCTGTTGACGATCTGATTGCCCTGGGAGTACAGGGAATTATTCTCATGTGTGTGCAGGGGGAAAATTACAATGCAAATGTGCTCAGACTGTCTCTGGAGCATTTTCCCATTGTCCTGGTGGACAGAGAGCTGACGGGACTTCCCATTCCCTGCGTGAGCACGGACCATTATCAGGCGTCCAGAGAGCTGATGGAAAGACTGATTGAGAAGGGACATACCGGAATATGCTTTCTCTCTCATCCCTTCATGCAGACATCGTCTGTGGCGGCTCGATTTTCCGGTTATCTGGATGCCATGCTGGAGCATGGACTGATGACCAATGAGGAGATCTGGCTGAAGAATCTGTGCGGTATGAACTCTGAGGCGGAGGCCAGGAAAAAGGAAGAAGCGGATATAGAGCAGATAGAGACGTTTATCCGAGAGCATCCCGAAATAACCGGTTTCTTTGCGGTGGACCAGCTGCTGGGTATCCTGGCTTACAAGATTCTGTGCAGAATGGGGCTGGAAAAGGAAAAAGAAGTAGTCTTTTTCGACGGTCCGGAGGATACAGGAGATTTTGGCTTCCGGCTGGACTATGTGGTACAGGATGAAGAGCTGATCGGCGTCAGGGCGGTGGGGATGCTGACAGATTTGATGGAAGGAAGAGAAGTCCCGAAAAAAAGCTTTGTTCCCCATAAGATTGTAGCCATGCGGGCAGGGTGCGTTATTCGGTCAAACGAAGAACCGTCATGAATCTGTGGGAGGAAGGAAGAGAAAAAGAAAGCTGGATATTCATATTGACATATCATTATATAATATATATAATATGCCATATGGAATGCGGAATCGGGTGAGCTGATTCAGGTCAGGAAAAGGCCGGATGGCCACCCAATGCTCAGAACAGACATAAGGGCAAGGAAGAGGCAGACAGAAAGGAGACAGACATGAAATTAATGCATTCAGAATGGCAGGGACGGCTTGAGCACTGGCTGCGTACCCTGAGAGACGATTTTTACGAATCCCTGGGGGAGATTTCCTGGGAGGCGTTTCGGACTATGGAACAGCTTTCCATGGAGGAGGCACAGACCAGGGAATTCGTGCCGGTACAGCCGGGATTTACCTGGGGAAATATCTGGGAATACTGCTGGTTCAGAGGCAGCATCACTTTGCCGGAGCAGGCAAAAGGACAGCGGATTGTGATGAATCTGAAGCCCGGAGGAGAGTCCGCTTTGTTTGTAAATGGGAAATCCTTTGGCACCTATCGGGCTGACTGGCTGGATGTGCCTCATCATTATATGGAAGACAATGTGCTGACCCCCTGTGCGGAGGGAAAGGAACATTTTGATATCCTGATGGAGACATATGCGGGACATTTCTATCCGGAGGCGCCTACGGGAGGCTGTGCCACAGGCCCGGTTCTGCCCGGCTCCTATGAGGACCCCGCGAAAGAGGGAGAGCGCAGAAAGCTGGAGAAATGTACTTATGGCATCTGGAATGAGGCGGCATATCAGCTGTATATGGATGTGGACACGCTGGCTCGTCTGCTGACCACGCTGGATGAAAAGTCTCTGCGGGCGGCAAAGATTGCAAAAGCCCTGGAGAAATTTACGCTGACAGTAGATTTCGAACAGCCAAAAGAGGCAAGAATTGCCTCCTATCTGAAAGCGAGAGAGGAACTGCGCCCTGTGATGGAGGCGAAGAACGGCTCCACCGCGCCTGTATTTTATGCCATCGGGAACGCCCATATCGACCTGGCCTGGCTGTGGCCCATGGCGGAAACCTACCGCAAGACGGAGCGGACCTTTGCGGCCCAGCTGCGGTTGATAGAGGAGTATCCGGAATACAAATTCATCCAGAGCCAGCCTGCGGCCTATGAGATGTGCCGGAAGTATTATCCGGAACTTTTTGAGAGAATCAGGGAAGCCGTAAAGGGCGGACAGTGGATTGCCGACGGCGCCATGTGGGTGGAGCCGGATACCAATGTGGCCGGAGGAGAAGCGCTGATTCGTCAGCTGGTGCACGGGAAACGGTACTATAAAGAAATGTTCGACGTGGACAGCCGGGTACTGTGGCTGCCGGATACCTTCGGCTATACAGCCGCGCTGCCTCAGATTCTGAAGGGCTGCGGCGTGGATTATCTGGTGACCCAGAAGATATTCTGGTCTTATAACGAGGGAGATCAGTTCCCCTATCACTATTTTACCTGGCAGGGAATGGACGGCTCTCAGATTGTTTCCTTCCTGCCCACCAGCTATACTTACCGTACGGATCCGGTGGAAGCCAACACCATCTGGAAGGAAAGGACACAGATGCAGGATCTGGACGCTTTCCTGATGCCTTACGGCTATGGAGACGGCGGCGGCGGTCCGGCCAGAGATTTTGTGGAGTATGCGAAGCGCCAGGAAGATCTGGAGGGCAGCGTGAAAATGAAGATGGCAGGCCCGCTGGAATTCTTCGAAGATATGGAAAAGCAGGGCGGTCCTGTGAACACCTATGTGGGAGAACTGTATTTCAGTGCTCACAGAGGAACTTATACCTCTCAGGCGGCTGTGAAGAAGAATAACCGCCGCAGCGAGCTGGCTATGCGGGAGCTGGAATTGTGGAGTTCTCTGGCTTTAAGTCATGGACTGGAATATGATCTGCCGGAAGCTGACGCACTGTGGAAAGAGATTCTGCTGCACCAGTTCCACGATATCCTTCCCGGTTCCTGCATCGGACGGGTGTACGAGGAAGCCAGGGAAGCCCACGGGAAGATTCTGGAGGGGGCTGAGAAGCTGCAAAGCAAAGCGTTGGAGGCGCTGACAGAACCCGGGGACACACCGGCGGTGACTGTCTGGAATTCCTTAAGCTTCGAGCGGGAAGCCCTGGTGGAACTGCCGGAGGCTTTTGCAGAAGGGGCACAGACCCTGGAAGGGGAGAAGGTTCCCGTACAGCAGACGGAAGGAAAGGTGAAGGCCCTGGTCCGCATTCCTTCCTGCGGCGCGGTGTCACTGATTCCCGGGGCCGGAGCGCAGAATTGTGCGGAGAACTGCACAGCTGGAAAGAATGCAGAAAAAGCAGTGCTTGTAAAGGAAACCGGAGAAAATTATCTGCTGGAAAATAATAAGGTGAAGGCCGTTATCAATGGCAAAGGCGAGATTACATCCTTTGTACTGAAGGAATCCGGCAGAGAATTCGCCGCAGGCCCGCTGAACAGACTCCGCCTGTATAAGGATGTTCCCCGCCTGTTTGACGCATGGGACATTGATTCCAACTATATTGAACAGGAAGTGGAAGCGCTGACAGACGCTCATGTGGAGGTCGTGACAGAGGGGCTGGAAGGCGTACTGAAGGTCAGCGGCAGAATCAGCGAATCCCCGTTTGTACAGTATATCCGCCTTGCGGCAGACAGCGAAAGGATTGTATTCGAGACGGAGATTGACTGGAAGGAACTGCACCGGCTGCTGAAAGCCGCCTTCCCGGTGAATGTATATGCGGAAAACGGAATCAATGAGATGCAGTTCGGCTATGTGGAACGCCCCGCTCATCGCTCCAGACTGTATGACAAGGACCGCTTTGAAGTGTGCAATCATCGTTACAGTGCATTCTGCGACGGCTCTCACGGAGCGGCAGTGCTCAATGACTGCAAATACGGCATCAGCATGAACGACAACGCGCTGGAACTGACCCTTCTGCGTGCGGCGGCCACACCGGAAATGCGCGCAGATAACGGTATGCAGACCTTCACCTATGCCTTTACAGCCTGGGAGGGAAGCTTTGCGGACTGCGACGTGGTGCGCCAGGGCTATGAACTGAATGTGACGCCGCCGGTGACAGCCGGTTCTGTAAACAGATTCAGCGGCCTGAACATAGACCGGGCCAATGTGATTCTGGATACCATGAAGCCTGCGGAGGATGGAAGCGGAGACGTTATCTTACGTCTGTATGAAGCCAAGAAGGCTGCCACAGATGCCGAAATCAGTTTTGGGTTCGATGTATCCGGTGCTTCTGCGTGCGACATGCTGGAAAATGTAACGGAAGAGCTTAAGGTGGTGGACGGAAAGCTGAAGCTGTCCTTCAGAGCCTTTGAGATTAAGACCATTCGGGTGAAACGCTGAATAAGCACAGACTCTCCGGCAATCGATCTGATCTGCCGGAGGGTACACTGTAAAGGAAAGTCTATGAGAAAGTGGTTCTGGAACTTAAATCTGAAAAAGAAGTTTTCTTTACTGATTTTCATGATGATAATTGTCACGATGACGCTGGAAACCCTGAATCGGCGGGCTGCATATGACACTTATAATCAACTGCTTTACGAGGACAATGCCCGGGTTCTGATGCTTTACATGGATTATGTTGAAAATGTCTTTGCCCGGATGGAAAATATCACTTATCTGATGATTGCGGACACAAATCTACAGGAAAATCTGATGTACCTGAGAGACCACTATGGGGAAGAGGAGTGGATATCGCGTAAGGCGGCAGTCAGTGGAAAAGTGAGCAGCTACGCATACAGAGAAAGGTATTTCAGTGCCTTTCTGCTGAAAACGGAATCTCTCATATTCGGATTCGGAGGCAGCGGCCTTGGAATGCAGGATGACCTGAGTCCCTTTATAGAGAAGGCGGCGGATGCAAACGGTCAGATGCGCCTGATTTCCGGAGAAGAGCAGCTGATTCTTGTGCGGGAAATCCGGCAGGCTGCAAAATTGGAATTATCTAACCTGGGATACATTGTGGCCCAGGTTAATTTTAATGGAATTTTAAATGATATGGGAAGAACTTTCCGACATGCAGATATGCCCATTGATATTTCTGTGTATGAC
Source organism: Acetatifactor muris (assembly GCF_024623325.1). Taxonomy (GTDB): domain Bacteria; phylum Bacillota; class Clostridia; order Lachnospirales; family Lachnospiraceae; genus Acetatifactor; species Acetatifactor muris. Next base: position 12,759 of record NZ_JANJZD010000041.1, on the reverse strand, counting down.
GGGGGGGTCTGTCTGTATGCCAGCCGTCCGGATTTGACATTTGCGGGGGAGACGGAGAAGGGATGGTATATAGACGGAGACGAATTTATCACTGCCTATACCAGTGAAACGCTGGGATTTACCATGGTGATTCGGACGCCTTATGAAGGGATTGAGAAAACCATTCAGGGAGTGTATCGGCGTTCCCTTCTGCTGTCCCTTCTGATTGCACTGCTTGCACTGACATTCGGCAGTACCTGGGTGAAGATCGTGATTCGGGACATTTACGGATTGATCGACAAAATGGATGCGTTCGGCGCCGGGAAACCATTGAATCCGCAGGAAGAGAAGCAGTATCAGCACCGGTTGGATGAAGTCGGAAAAATGTATCGCCATTTTTACCGAATGGCATCGGATTATAAAAGGCTGATGGAGGAATACTATGACAACCAGCTGCTTTTGAAGGAAGCGGAGTTTTCCCGGATGCAGAAACAGATTCAGCCGCATTTCCTTTTCAATACCCTCACGGCGATCACATGGATGGCCTACAGCAATCAGGATACAGAGACCGCCAATATGGCCGAGACTCTGGGGAGAATGATGCGCATGGTCACAGACAGCAAGCAGGTGCTTACCTCTGTGGAAAGTGATTTACAGATGGCGGAAGATTATCTGTTTATCCAGCAGATTCGGTTTCAGAACCGGCTGCAGGTAAGGATAGAGATATCACCGGAAACGAAGGCTCTGTTGATTCCCAGAATATCCATACAGCCGCTGGTGGAAAATTCGGTTACCTATGCCATGGAAGAAAGGATTTCCTGTTGCGAGATCAGAATTTTTGACCGCATGGAACAAAACAGTACGGAAATTGTGGTGGAGGATAACGGACCGGGTTTTGCGGAGGACATTCTGCAGAGGCTGGAGAGCGGAGAACAGGAAGCCAGGGGAACCGGCACAGCGCTGCAGAATATTCAGAAGCGTCTTCAATATACTTTTTCAGCGGAATACGGACTTTCCTTTCATCGGCTGGAGGAAGGAATGCAGGTAATCATACGTCTGCCCAATGATTGGGAAGAAGCAGGGAGGAATGCGTATGGGGGAGAAGATAAAGCTGTTGCTGGTGGATGATGAGAGCTTTCTGTGCGAACAGATCTGTTCCAATATAAACTGGGACAGCTTTGGAGTGGAGCTGATCGGCAGCTGTGAGAATGCCATGGATGCACTGGAACAGATGATAGATGAAATGCCGGACATTCTGATTACTGACATTAAAATGCCGGTGATGACCGGATTGGAGCTGATTGCCAGGGCCAGGCAGATGAATCCGGCTCTGCAGTGTGTGATTTTGTCGGGATACGGGGAGTTCACGCTGGCTCAGGCGGCTATAGAGCAGGGCGTGCAGAGTTACCTTCTGAAACCGTTTTCCAAAGCTGAGTTTGAGAGTACTTTGGGAAAGTGCTGTGAACTGGTTGAGAGAGAACGTTCTGGAAAAAGTATGGAGCTGAAAGAGCGGACAGAAAATGTCTCCAGACTGTTCCAGGATCTGAGAGGACTGAAGGAGAATAATGTCGCTGTAGAACCGGAACAGATCCAGAAGATAATGCTGACTTATCCGGATTTGGTCATGCTGCGGGAAGCTATGGTTCTGGCCTCTGTCTATGAGGACGGGAGAAGTGAGTTCGGGAAGAAATGGATTCCGAGATTCTATGAGGAAGGGGATATCCTGAAGACAGCTGCGGAAGCATTGAATGACATGCTGCCCAAAAAGGAAAAAGAATCGGAACTGGTCCGAAAGATCAAGGCATATGTGCAGCAGCATTATATGGACGAGACATTGAATCTGCAGCTGATTGCGGAGCAGGTGGTGCATCTGGGGGTAAAGTATATCGGCAGATGCTTTTACAGAGAAACGGAAGTCAAATTCAGTCAGTACCTTCTGGAGATTCGTATGGAGAAGGCGAAAAAGATGTTAAAGGATACAGAGGATAACAAAATTGAGGAAATTGCGGAGGCCATTGGCCTGGGACATGATGTTCCCTATTTTTATCAGCTGTTTAAGAGATATACAGGTATGACGCCAAAAGAATATAAAAAGGTATAATTTTTATCTTTTTTCTAATAAATGTGATCCAAATTCAATTTTATTGTCTGATTTTATATGCTAACATTCTCTTATCAGGTTGTTGATTCTGCAGATTGACTAACATATGAGAAGAAAGTAAGGGAATGGAGTGAAAATGATGAAAAAGAAAATGGCATGGATGTTATGTGCGTTCCTTGTGGCAGGTCTGGCCGGCTGCGGCGACAACAATAACGGTTCTTCGACTGTTGAAAATCCGGGAGACAGTTCCGTGAATGAGACAGGTTCCCCGGCGGAAAACAATTCGGCAGAAGCGGATGGTTCCGGAAGCGGAACTGCCGGCACAGAAGAGGCAAAGGACTACAGCGATACGGAATTCCGGATTGCCTGGTGGGGAGGCGATGCCAGAAACACCCAGACAGTGGAAATCATTGAGAATTTTGAAAAGAAGTATCCAAATCTGAAGATTGACGTGGAATATGCCACTTACGGGGATTATTTTACCAATCTAACCACTCAGGCTACCGCGGGAAATCTGCCGGATGTCTACATGATGGATTATTCCAGAATCAATGAATTCGTGGACGCGGGACAGATGGAACAGCTGGATTCCTATATAGAAGCGGGAAGTATTAACCTGTCTGATGTGGATGATTCTCTGGTGGCGGGAGGTATCGTGAACGGAGGAATGTATGCCATAGCCACAGGAACCAACGCACCCTGCGGGTTTTACGATGCCACAGTGCTGGAAGAGCTTGATATTTCGCTGAGTCAGGTGCCCACATGGAGTGAATTCAGCGATGTAATCACGCAGGTTTATGAGAAGACGGGAAAACGTGCCTTCATCAATCCGAATACCGGAAATCTGCAGTCCTATATGCGCTCTGTCGGAAAGGACACTTATGCTGCGGACGGCGCAGGCTATGGGTTTGCGCCGGAAGATATGGTGGAGTATCTGACGTATATTTACGATCTGTATGAAAGCGGAGCGGCGGTGAGCAGCGCAGAGTACGAGGGCGAGGAGGGAGCCAGCCTGCGGGACGGCAATGATATCTGGCTGAAGCAGAACGGAGCCGAGTTCAGCAATCAGCTGATGGCTGAGGAGGACGGGGCAGGAAAAAGGCTTACCCTGGTTGCACACCCCTCTGCAGAGAACTCTGTGGTAAGCGGTACCTATCTGAAACCGGTTATGCTGTGGGGCATTTCCTCCACATCACTGAATAAGGAGATTGCAGCAGATTTTATCAATTATTTCGTGAATGAACCTTCTGTGTATGATGTGTGTGGCGCGGACAGAGGCATTCCCATCAGCGCGGCCATGCGGGATCACCTGGTGAAATCCATGAGCGAGAGCGAAGCCCATGTGCTGGAGTTCATCAGCTATCTGTCCGACGGAGTCGCCACAGCCATTTCCCCGGCAGCACCCACAGGCAGCGCGGAAGCTGATACCTATCTGAATGAGCTTATGGAACAGCTCCAGTACAAACAGTTGAAAAAAGAGCAGCTGCTGGATGCGGTGACCACAGCAGTGGAAGAAGGTGCGGCAGTTTTAAAACAGGCGGCCGCCGGCGAATAAGAAGCGGCAATCTGTAGAGAACGCAACGGGAAAGAGCAGGAATTTATCTGCTCTTTCTTTAAACCAGGAGACAGTTCAGTCAGAGGCCTGAACTGCTGTTACAATCGACATTGACAAGGAGGATATCCATGCAGGCTTTGAGAGCAGACAAAAAGACGCCGGCCGGCAGAAGGAAAGAATGGAAGAATATGGCAGTTGGATATGCCTTTATCTTTCCTGTGGTGGTTGGTCTGGTGGTTTTCACGGCAATTCCTTTTTTTTATTCTCTGTATCTTGCATTTACGGATTTTAACGGACTGAAACAGCCGAATTGGGTTGGAATCAGGAATTTTGCAACCATGTTTTTTCAGGACGATAAATTCTGGCTGTCTTTAAAAATTACGTTTAAATTTGCTTTCGTGCAGGTTCCGCTGAAGCTGGGATTTGCGCTGCTTGTGGCGGTACTTTTATCGAAAGCGTCAAAAGGCGTGGGCTTTTACCGTGTGGCGTATTATGTTCCGTCTGTTCTGGGAGGAAGCGTGGCGGTGGCTATGACCTGGAAAGTGCTCTGGGCAAATAACGGGGCCATCAACAGCCTGCTGAAAGTGTTCGGGATAGAGCCGGTATATTGGCTGAAGGATACCAGAACGGCTCTGTATGTGCTGGTTCTGCTGGGGGTGTGGCAGTTTGGTTCCTCCATGCTGATATTCCTGGCAGGTCTGAAGGACATTCCCCGGAGCTATTATGAAGCGGCTATTATGGATGGGGCAGGTCCCTGGCAGCGATTTCAGAAAATAACGCTGCCTCTGCTGACGCCCAGTATTTTCTTCAATCTGGTAAACGGAATCATCGGCTCTCTCCAGGCGTTTAATTCGGCTTATCTGGTTACTTCCGGCGGCCCTATGAATTCCACGCTGTATTATGGGCTCAATGTATATAATCAGGCGTTTAACTACAACAAATTCGGTTATGCAAGTGCCATGGCCTGGTTTATGCTCCTGATAATTACAGCGCTGACAGCGATTGTCTTCCGCTCTTCGTCCGGATGGGTTTATTATCAGAGCGAACAGAATTGAAAATGAGGAAGTATAACTGTTGACGACAGGAAAGGATACCAGTACAATGAAAAAAAGATTTATGACAGTGCTCTATCATACGGGTATGATAATGGGCAGCTTTATTATGCTCTATCCGCTGCTCTGGCTGTTGGGTTCCTCATTGAAAACCAATGAAGAGTATTTTGCGTCTCCTTACAGCCTGATACCGACCACATGGGCATTTTCGAATTACATAGAAGGCTGGGGCGGATTTGCCCGGCTGACATTTACTACTTTTTTCCGGAATTCCATATTGATTGCGGCAGTCTCCACACTGGGGACCGTAGTGTCCTGTTCCCTGGCTGCCTATGGCTTTTCCCGAATCCAATTCAGAACCAGGAAATTCTGGTTTGGAGCCATGCTTCTCACTATGTGCCTGCCCTCTCAGGTGCTGATGGTTCCGCAATATCTGCTGTACAATTCGCTGGGATGGGTGGGGACCTATCTTCCCCTGATGGTTCCCAGCTTTTGCGGCAATGCATTTAATGTCTTTCTGCTGATGCAGTTTATGAAAAATATTCCCGGGGAGATTGATGAGGCGGCTGTCATGGATGGGTGCAGTCGGCTTCAGCTGTTCGGACGTATAATGCTGCCCCTGGTAAAGCCGGCGGTGGCCACGGTGGCAGTGCTGAGCTTCATGGGTTCCTGGTCAGACTTTATGGGCACTTTGCTGTACCTGAACAAGCCGAGAATGTATCCTGTCTCTTTCGCTCTGCGGCTGTTCAGCGATGAGAGCGGGACGAATTACGGGCCTATGTTTGCCATGTCGGTGGCTTCCCTTGTGCCTGTGCTGGTTTTGTTTTTCATTTTTCAGAAGAGCCTGGTGGAAGGAATCAGCACCACGGGCGTAAAGGGGTGAGGCAGACGAAGATGAGAAGCGACTGTGAGAAAGTATCACTGTTATTGGTGGGAATCGGCGGCTTTGGCAATTTCTATATCAGGGAGCTGCTGTACGGTGCCAGAGCAGAAGTGTTTCAGATTGTGGGAGCTGTGGACCCGTATGCAGGTACAGGAGAGACGGCCCGGGAGCTTCATGACAGAGGAATTCCGGTTTTTGACACGTTGGAGGAGTTCTACCGGATACACAGGGCGGAGCTGGCTGTCCTTGTGACTCCCATCCATCTGCACGCCGGCCAGGCCTGCTATTGTATGGAACATGGCAGCGATGTTCTGTGTGAGAAACCGATCTGTGCTTTTCCGGGAGATGCCTGGGCTATGATAGAAGCCAGGAATCGTACCGGCCGTAAGCTGGCCATCGGTTTTCAGTGGTCCTTTGACGAGGCGATTCTGAGGTTGAAACAGGATATTATGGATGGCGTGTATGGCAAAATCCGCAGGATGCGCACCATAGTCTTTTTCCCCCGGGGGCTGACATATTATCGGCGGGGGAGCGGCTGGGCGGGGAGGAGAAAGCTGGATACAGGCCAGTGGATTCTGGACAGTGTGGCATCTAATGCCGCGGCCCATTACCTTCATAATATGCTGTTTCTGTGCGGCAGCCGGATTTCGGAGAGCGCGGAACCCAGGGTGATGGAAGCCGAGGTGTATCGCGCCAATCCCATTGAAATGTTTGACACCTGTGCGCTGCGTGTCAGTGTCACAGATGGCGCGGAGCTGTTGTTCTATGCCACCCATGCGGTTCCCGGGGCCCAGGCCCGTGAACCTGAGTTTGTCCTGGAGGGAGAAAAGGGGACAGTGACATTGGGATACCGGGAGGGAGAGACCGCTATGTGGGGATGCACTGCCGATGGACGGGTGACGGTGTATGAGAAGCCGGGAGCCGACGGGATGGGCAAGCTTTCCTGTATGGAGGGGGCCATCCGGAAGGGGGAACCGCTGTCCTGTGTGGCGGAGACTGCGCTGCCGCATCTGAAGTGTATCTGGGGACTGGCGGAAAGTTTTCCGGAGACACCCCGTTTTCCGGAGCGGTATATTGAGTATGAGGAAGACGGGGAGCAATATACCTGCAGGGGGCTGGGAGAAGCTCTGGACAATTGCTGGCAGAAGGGCAGTCTGCCTTATGAAGAAGAGATGGCCTGGGCACGGAAGCCCCATGAGATATTTTTGGGGAACACATTTTATCATGAATAAACAGGTTGTCAGGCGGAGACAACGGAATGGAGATGAGTATGGCTAAAATGTATCCGGAATTGGTATTTGACGACGGCATCTGCTGGGATGTACAGGAGAAGCCGTTTCTGACAGTGGAGTGCATGGCCACGGCAAAACTGGAGGACCTGATTGGACTGTGCAAATAAAAGAAAGACATAGGTAGAAAAAGCATGAAGCATGAGAGATTTACATACAAAAGCTTGGAGGAAATCAGGGCGAAGGCAGAGGAACTGCAGATTCACCTTCCCTTTGGGGCGGACACCCATGTGCTGAGGGAGAAGGTTTCTTTCGGGAATGTCACCCTGGAAAACCGCATGGGCATTGCTCCCATGGAAGGCGCGGACGGACTGCCCGACGGCTCACCCTCTGAGCTGACACTGCGGAGGTATGTGCGGGAGGCGGAAGGAGCCAGCGGCATGATCTGGTTCGAGGCCATTTCCATTGTGCCGGAAGGCCGTTCCGGCGCCCATCAGCTGATGCTGACCAGAGACAACCTTGAGAACTATAAAAAGCTTACTTCCGCTGTCAAAGAGGCGGGTATCCGGGCCAACGGCTTTGCGCCTTATCTGGTCATGCAGGCCAATCACAGCGGCCGCTACTCCAACCCTCAGGGCCGTCCGGCGCCCCTGATTGCCTACAGACATCCGGAGTATGAGAAGCTGCGTCCGGCGGACGATAGCTGCATTGTCTGTGACGATTATCTGAAAGGTCTGGAGGAAAAGTTCGGGGAGGCGGCTCTGCTGGCGAAAGAAGCCGGTTTCGATGCCGTGGACGTAAAAGCCTGTCACGGCTACCTTCTCATGGAGCTTTTATCTGCGTATCATCGGCCCGGTCTGTACGGCGGAAGCTTCGAGAACCGGACCCGCCTTCTGAGAAACGGCATAAGCGCCGCAAAAGTCCATGAGGACAGTGATTTTCTGGTGACAGCCAGAATCGGTATCTATGACGGCTTTGCCTGGCCCTATGGCTTTGGCGTGAAGGAAGGAGCAGGAGCCGCGCCGGATATGGAGGAACCCATCCGGCTGATTCGGCTGCTTCACGAAGCGTACGGCCTGCCCATGGTGAACCTGACTATGGGAAATCCTTACGTCAGCACCCATGTGACCCGTCCCTTTGACGGAGGCAAATACATTCCGGAGGAACACCCGCTGTACGGCGTGGCAAGAATCATTCGTGGCATAGGGGAAGTGAAGAAAGCGGTGCCGGGGATGTTCATCTCCGCTTCCGGTCCTTCCTATCTGCGCCAGTACTCTGATTTGTACGCGGCTGGAGCCGTGGAGGAAGGGCTGTGCGACAATATGCTGTTCGGCCGGATGTCCTTTGCCAATCCGGCATTTCCCAGGCAGATTCTGGAGAGCGGCCGGATAGACGCCCGGATGACATGTGTGGCCTGTGGAAAATGCGGAGATTTGATTCGGGCCGGGAAACCCACCGGTTGTATTGTGCGGGATGCGGGGACTTATCTGGAGTATTACAGGGAATATCAGAAGGAAATCCAATAAAGAGAAGGAACGGGGAGAAGACAAAATGGAAAAAGCAGCCATTGTCACAGGCGCAAGCAGAGGAATCGGTTATGCCATTGCCAGGAGGCTGGGGCTGGACGGATACAGCATTGTGATGCTGGCCACAGGCGCACAGGAAAAATATGAGGAAGCGTTAGGAGAACTGACGAAGCTGGGTATCCGCTGGCATTACGTGCAGGGCAGCATTGCCTCGGCCGAAGACAGGAAGAGGCTTCTGGAGGAGACGCTCAGGGTGTTCGGAAGGGTGGACGTGCTGGTGAACAACGCCGGGGTGGCCCCGCTGAAGCGGAAGGACCTGCTGGAAATGGAGGAGGAAAGCTTTGACCGGGTGATGGGAATCAACACGAAGGGGACTTTGTTCCTGACCCAGCTTGTGGCAAAACAAATGTTGAAGCAGGAGCAGACGGGGAAAAAGAGGGGCACCATTATCAATATCGGCTCCTGTTCTGCGGAGGTGTCTTCCATTTCCAGGGGAGAATACTGTATATCAAAAGCAGGCGTTGCCATGATTACCCGGCTTTTTGCGGACAGACTGGCGCCGGAGGGCATTCTGGTTCATGAGATCCGGCCGGGGGTGATTGCCACCGATATGACCGGGGCGGTAAAGGAAAAGTATGACGCCATGATAGAAGAGGGGGCCTTTCCCATCAGGCGCTGGGGAACGCCGGAGGATGTGGCCGATGCGGTGAGCGTGTTCTGCTCCGACCAGATTCTGTATACTACCGGAAGTTTCCTGGACGTGGATGGCGGATTTCATATCCGGCGGCTGTAGACTTTTGTCGGGAAAAGTGCAGGTGCATAATCTGTTGACAGCCGGGAATACGGTCATTCCCATTGAGGTAAAGTCCAAACGAGGGGCCACAATTTCCCTGAACCATTTCATGGATGAATTCATCCCGCCTTATGCCTATAAGCTGGTGGCGGGGAATGTGGAGGTCAGCGATACTAAAATCACACTGCCGCTGTATATGGCTATGTTCCTCTGAGGGCTGTTCTTTTAACGCCGGATCATGTCAGCGAATTTTTGTCCAGCCTCCTGACTTTGCTCTGTCAGATTGTGTTGCAGATGGATATGTTTAAGGGGATTTCTTTTATTACAACGGAACTGGAACAGGAGAAGATATGATATCACTGAGAGAAACGGAAATCCGCACTGTGGTTGTGGGAACAGGAGCCGCCGGCTACCATGCGGCCGTACGGCTGCACCGGTACGGAGAGAAGGACCTGGCTATTCTGGCGGAGCATGTGACGGCGGGAACTTCCCGCAATACCGGCTCCGATAAGCAGACCTATTACAAACTGTCTCTGGCAGGAGAGGACAGGGACTGTGTCCGCGGGCTGGCGGAGGATCTGTTCCGGGGACAGTGTGTGGACGGAGATCTGGCATTGTGTGAGGCGGCTTTGTCCACCAGATGTTTCTATCATCTGGTGGAGCTGGGGGTTCCCTTCCCGGATAATGAATATGGAGAATATGTGGGGTATAAGACAGACCATGACAGGGGCCGCAGAGCCACCAGTGTGGGGCCTTATACCTCGAAATTTATGACGGAATGCCTGGAGCGGGAAGCTCTGTCCCGGGGGATTCCCGTTCTGGATCATATGCAGATGGTGAAGCTCCTTGTAAGAGAAAATCAGGTGCGGGGAGTGCTGTGCCTGGACACAGAGAATACAACCTGCTGTAACTTCCTTCTGATCTGGTGCGAAAATGTAGTGCTTGCCACGGGAGGCCCGGCAGGCATGTATCGTGACAGCGTGTATCCGGCGTCCCAGCTGGGAAGCAGCGGCATTGCTTTCGAGGCCGGCGTCCTGGGGAAAAATCTCACGGAATGGCAGTTTGGAATTGCCTCTCTGCGGCCCAGGTGGAATGTGAGCGGCACTTATATGCAGGCACTGCCCCGCCTGATTTCCACTGACAGGCAGGGAGGAGAGGAAAGAGAATTCCTGCTGGAATATTATGAGGATACGGCTCAAATGCAGTATATGACCTTTTTGAAAGGATACCAGTGGCCCTTTGACGTGGAGAAGATTTTCGGAGGTTCGTCTGTGATAGACCTGCTGGTCTATCAGGAAACGGTTTTGCGGGGACGTCGGGTTTTCCTGGATTTTATGCACAATCCGGGTGGGGAGAAGGTAGACTTTGACAGACTTTCGGCACAAGCCCGGGACTATCTGCGCTCTGCGGGGGCATGTTTTGGCACGCCCATAGAACGGCTGGAGTGTATGAATGAACCTGCGGTACAGTTTTACCGGGAACATGGGGTGGACCTGGGAAAGGAGATGCTGGAAATTGCCGTCTGCGTGCAGCACAACAACGGAGGGCTTTCCACAGATGCCAACTGGCAGACCAACGTCCGGGGGATTTTCGCAGTGGGGGAGGTATGCGGAAGCCATGGTGTAACCCGGCCGGGAGGCAGCGCTCTGAATGCGGGACAGGTGGGAGCACTTCGGGCCGCGGAGTATATTGCCCGGACAGGGAATGCCTCAGGGAAAGAGGTGGACGGGCAGGAAGCAATAGCAATTCAGGAAGAGAGGACCCGGGAATTGGGCCGGGAGGCGGCGAAAGCCCATATAAGGATGCTTCTGCCGGGAGATACCGAATGGGAATGGGAAGAGAAGCAGAGAGTGGAGGAACTGTGGGAGAAGGCGGCGAAGCGCATGAGCAGGGCAGGAGGCATGGTTCGGAAAGAAGAAGGCCTGCGGCAGGCACTTTCGGAAGTGAAGGAGGACCTGAGACACTTTGGAAGGGACCTTTTTATCTCCAGTCCGGCACAGGCCGCCCGGTTTTATCATTTGTATGATATGCTGATATCACAGCAGGTGTATCTGACTGCCATGCTGGATTATGTGCTGCAGGGCGGTGGGAGCAGAGGCTCGGCCCTGTATACCTGCCCGGATGGGGAAAAGCCAGGGGAAGGGCTGCCGGATTTATTTCGCTGCAGACCGGACAGAGGGGCGTTGGGCGGCATGATTCAGGAAATCGGGTTGTGGCGGCAGAAAGGTGCCGTGAATTCTTTCACATGTCAGACAAACTGGAGAAAAGTGCGTCCCATACCGAATCCGGATACTTTTTTTGAGACGCAATGGAAGGCTTATCGGGAGAGGTGGAATTATTTGTGATGGCTTGCGCATTTACAGACAGGATTCATTTCTGATGGAAATGCTGTTCCGTATTCAACAATGACACAGACAAAATAAGCCGACAGCCCCATGGTTGTGATGAGATACCGTGACTGCCGGCTTTTTCTGCCAGGCAAAATTGTTGCGGAATTTTGTGTTACTGCTTTACCGTTTTCAGCTCCTCATATACTCGGCTATCACTCCACTCGGGATGATGCTTAAGTATATCACAGATTTCCCTAATCAGGGCGATATCCTCTTCCAGCATCTCCGCAATCTCTTCCGGGGACTTACCCTTTGTAACCTTCTTCCTCACAAGGCTGATTACTTTTTGATTTCCTCCTTCTATTCTGCCCTCTTCCCGGGCTTCTTTTTTCAGCCATGCCATCACTTTTTTCTCATTATACTCTGTCAGCAGCATTTTCTTTACCTCCGCACTCAACGGTATCAGAATATCCGTCAGGATTCCATGTCCTATGCAGTATGATACTGAGGCATCCACAGCCTCTTTTGTGGAACCATACTTTTTCTGATACTCTTTCAGCTTCGCCACAAAGCAGGAATATTCCTCCAGCTTCCGGCATCCTGCCATCAGCTCCTGATTGCGGCCATGATTGATATTCAACACGCGTACCGTAAGTTCCAGACAGGATTCCTTCTCCCCTGGGTTTTCCATAAAGGCATCCGTTAGCCGGAGAATGCGTTCGTCCTCCAGCTCGGCATCTCCATTGTACCATGTGCGCCGAAAATCAAGCGGCTCCGAAGGAGACACTTGATTTTCAAGCCATGGATTAATATAATGCGCCACGAAGGGGCGTCAAGCCAGCCTAAGCTGGCTTGAATTCTGCGAATGCAGAATCATTATAGAACACGACACATCGGGGCGCCGGAAGCTTAAATTAATTTGTAGTATATATTGACTGTTTAACACACAAAAGCTACAATGATTGTAGAAACTATTGATTATATTTTGATGAACAGGGAGCTTGTGACTGTATGAATTTGACAGAGGTTGCGAGATTGTTTTTGGGTTTACGTGCTGCCGGATGGACGGAAAAAGAAATCAATGACTTTGTGCTGTACATTGCATCCGGAGAAGAACAGTATAAACCCAAGCCCAGAATTGAGAAAGAATAAGACGAAAGTAATTGAATTATCCCGAGAGGGAACACGACAAACGCATGAGTAAATAAAATGTGAACAAACTGCTCCATTATCCGTTATAATGGAAATAAAAACGGAGATGGTGATATGGAGCAGTTACTGGAATGGATGGAGATCATCGAGGATGTCAGG
>NZ_JANJZD010000040.1 GCF_024623325.1 Acetatifactor muris | reverse complement strand
TTCACTGCCTGTACTTTGTATTCATGGTCGTATTGCCTGTTTTCTGCCATTTTTGTTCACTCCTTATTCTCTTGATTATATCTCAAATCCTTGAGAATGGGCTGTCAACTTTTTTTATACCACATCAGCTATCCGTTTTTCTGCCGCTTCCAGTTCTTTCTTCTTGGCGGCGTTCCGGCGTTTGCTCCCGTCCTCGGTCTGCTCGGTCAACAGCTTCATAAACCGGGCTTCGTGCTTGGCGGCGTAGCTGGTGACTTTCCGTAAATTCTCGGTCACTCCCTCGGTCAAAAGGTCGGTGCGGATAAAGTGCGCCGTACAGTCACGGGTGCGCTTCTTGTAGCTGCCGCATATGTAGCAGTCCTGCCGCCGCTTGTCTGTCTGATACCTCTGCTGGTACATGACGCTGCCGCAGTCGGCACAAAAGAGTATGCCGGAGAACAAGCCCACTTCGTCATAGCGGTTGGGGCGTTTGCGCTGCTTGCGTAGCTCCTGCACACGCTCCCATGTGTCACGGTCTATGATAGGCTCGTGGTGGTTCTCAAAGATTGCCTGCTTTTCTTCGGGGTTCTCCCTGCTCTGCTTTACCTTGTAAGACACTTTCTCGGTCTTGAAGTTCACAAGGCAGCCCGTGTACTCCCGGTTTTCAAGGATATGCGCCACGGTGTTTGTCGCCCACTTGCACTCATAGCCGGGGTGGTAGCGGCGTGTGCTTCCCGTCCGGCGGTATTCCAGCGTTCCCGGCGTGGGTGTCTGCTGCTCCGTAAGCATACGGGCTATCTTGGTCGGTCCGTTCCCGGCAAGGCAGAGGCTGTATATCTGCTTCACCACGGGGGCGGCTTCCCCGTCAATGATGAAATTTTCGTCCTCGTCCATGAGGTAGCCGTACACGGGCTTGCTTGTGACGGGCTTCCCGCTCATGCCTTTTGACCGCTTCACGGCTCTGATTTTCTTGCTCGTATCTCTCACCAGCCATTCGTTAAAAATATTACGCAAGGGGGCAAAATCGTTGTCGCCCTGTGCGCTGTCAACGCCGTCATTGATGGCAATGAAACGGACGTTTTTCTGTGGGAAAATCATTTCTGTATACATTCCCACTTGAAGATAGTTTCGCCCTAACCGTGACATATCCTTGACTATGACTGTACCTACAAGCCCCGCTTCAATATCGGCAAGCATGGACTGGAAGCCGGGTCTTTGGAAATTCGCCCCGGAATAACCGTCGTCCGTGTACCATTTCAGATTCCCGAAGCCGTTCTGCTTTGCGTAGTTTTCAAGGATTCGCTTCTGGTTGGAAATGGAATTGCTCTCGCCTTGCAGCTCGTCCTCATGGGATAATCTCGGATAAAGGGCGGTAATGAGTGTTTGGGTGGTCTGTCTTGACATAATATCCTCCGTTTCCGACAGCCAGCCCACTATTCCGTAGGTCTATTATACCATAGGTTGGGGCTGGCTGTACAGTCCTTTTTGCTACTTTATGGAACATAATGTCGAATTATTTTTAACAGGGAATGTCACTTTACATGGCATGGGCGGCTCGTTCCCCGGCTGCGCTTTCGGCTTCCAGCACTTTCATCATCTTGTCGGCGGCGGTAGCGGTAGTGCCTTGCTTGAAATAACCGGAAACCACAAGGACAGTATTCCCTCTGCGTACCTCGGTCACGCAATCCGGGCGGCGGGCGGTAGTGGCGGTGCTTCTGTTGGGGGTGTCGGTCATAGGCTCTCCTTTCTGTTCAGCAGCGTTTTAAGCTGTTCCATTTTCTCCCTTGCTTTGGCTTTCCTGAAATTCTCCCCGGTAATACAGACAGGGGTACACATTTCCGTAAGGCGGTCATATATGCGGGCGTGGGCGGTGTCCTCCGGGTTCTGCAATTCCTCCAGCGTCAAATTCGTGGTGACTATCAGCGGCTTTTGGCTGCGGTATCGGCTGTCAATCACGTTATAGACTTGCTCTAAGCCGTATTCTGTGCCACGCTCTATGCCGAAATCGTCAAGGATAAGCAAAGGGAAGCTGCAAAGGCGGGATATGTATTCGTTCCTGTCCTTGTAGCTGGCGGCAAGGTCATTGAGGATAAGGGCAAAGTTCGTCATGCACACGGAAATTTCTTTCTCCATGAGGGCATTGGCGATACACCCGGCAAGGTAGCTCTTGCCCGTGCCTACTTCTCCCCACAAAATCATTCCGTGGTTTCCGTCCTTTATCTGCTCCCATTGTTCCACATAGCGGCGGGCTTTCTCCATTTGGGGGCATTTGCCGTTGTCATTCCCGAAAGTCCAGCTTTTCATAGCCGGGTCGGTGAAGCCCTTTCTTTTTAGCCGTTCTACTTCCTCCCGGTGCTTGTGTTCCCGGTCTGCGGCTTCCAGTGTTTCCCGGCGTTTGCGCTGGCAGTCACATTCTTTGGGGTGGCGGTCACGTCCGAAAATGGTCTTGCCCTCCGGGAAGTAGGCTTCTTTGGGTTTATGGCAGCTTCCGCAATACAAAAGCCCGTCCTCCCCGGTATAGTCCTCCGGCTCTGCTTCCTGTGCCGTAGCAAGCCGGAAAATAGCGTTATCGTAATCACTCATAAAATCGTCCTCCTTGTTCATGGTCTTTTACGCCCTGTTTACGGGGCGTTGTGTCTATGCGGTCAAAGGCTCTCGCCCTCTTTGTAGGAATAATCGGGGATTCCCTTTTTCGGGTTCTCCTTTTTCTCCCGGTTTAACCAGCGGCGCAATGCAGCGGCATGGCACACATAATCATTTCCGCTGGCGGCTATGTACTCGCTCATTTCCTCAATGAACCGTTCCAGCCTGTCCGGGTATTCCTCTTTCAGCTCCGTATACTCGGATTCGGAGAGGAAAATATTTTTATATCTTCCAAACGGGGCGGGCGGCTCCCCACTCGCTCCTTTTAGTTGGTTCTCTTTTAGTTGGTTTATAGTAAGTTGGTTAGGGGTCGGTTTTCCGTCCAACGCAAAGGTCGGTTTTCCGTCCTTATGAGGGTCGCTTTTCCGGCTATCAGAGGGTCGCTTTTCCGGCTGTATGGCGGTCATATGGTCGGAAAACTGTACCACTGGCACTTGCGGTATTTTCACATAAAGGCGGTTCGGTGCGGAAAATCCCCGGCGTTCCCGCACTAAAAGCCCGGCAGCGTCCAGCTCGTTCAGTGCGGATTTTATGGCGGTTCTGCCTTTATCCAGCGTTTCCGCTATCTCCGAAACGGGGTAGACAATATACGTCCTGCCCTCGCTGTCCTGCCAGCCGTTCTTCTGTGAGAGGGTGGTACGGTCTAACAGCAGCGCATAGAGCAGCCTTGCGGTATATGACAAGTCCATTTTCAGCAGAAAACAGGGATACGGGAAAAACTGCGGCATTGCGGTGTCGGCTGTGATGTAATCGGTTATGGTTCTCACCTCCTGTCTGTGGGCTTCTGTTACGCTTTAGGACGCCGTTTTGAGGGGTAAAGGATTAAAATATCGGCTACCCTTTGAGGGCGGTCAAAAAAGCCTTGATTTACGGGGGCTTTCCAGTTCCTAAAGCGTGACATAGTAGCCTTTGTTTCCGCTTGCGCTGTGCGGCATGGATTCTTTTCATGCGTCCGGCACAATCCGGGCAGTATTTCCCACGGTTTGACTTGGGGAGAAAATACCCGCCGCACTCGGTACAGCGTTTCCTGTCTGCCCGGTGGAGTAGGGCGGCTTCCAGCTTCCCGTCCAGCGGTAGCACCGCGGCAATGAACCAGCGACAGAGAAGCGAATAGCTGATACTCTGCACACATACGCAAGGCTCGCCGTTATCCAGCAAGATACAGTTGCCGTTATCGTAGTTGCAGCACTCATGCACAAGCCGGCACGCCGCCCGGTACTGGCGGTAGTCCATTCTTGGGATTTTATCTTTCATGGTCTTTTCCCTTTCTGCGTTCCGGCTCACGCCTTAAAATCTGCTCGATATTGCTTTTGACGGTCTGCAATTCCCGGACGTTCTCTTTCTTCTCCCGGTACTCGTTGTAAAGGGCGTTTTTCTCTTTGGTAAGCTGCTCAATCTCTGTCTGTAATGCTTTGGACGCTGGCAGCTTGGAGATTCCCCGTGCCTTGAAATACCGGGCGGCGGATTCGGAAATGATAAACTCGCTTTCGTGCTGCTCCCGGTAGGCTCGCTTTGCTTTTTCCGATTTCTGCGCCCGCAATCCGTCACGGGCTGGCTTGGTCTTGATGTAGGCTAATAGCTGCTTCTGCAAGTCCTTTTTCTCCCGCAAGGTGCTTTCCACGGCTTTCAGTTTCCCGGTGGTTTCATGCAATCCGGCACTGGCGGCGGCAAGGGCGGCTTCCAGTTCTTCCGGGGAAGAAAAGCCGGATTCCCCGTAAATGCTCATGGTCGCTGCCATTTGCTTTAGGTTGTGGACAGCCGCCCAGCGGTCATATCCTATGCCCTTGCCCTCGGCTCGCTTGGCTTCCCGGTCTACCATGCGCTGTACGCTGTCTTGTTTCGGTGCGTTTATGGCGGCTTTGTTGCGCTGTAAACGGTCTTTTATGCTGCGGGGGTATTCCTGTTTGGGTAGGGGCTTTTCGGCGGCTCTTGTGGCGTTCTGTGCGTTTTGGGTGAGTGTTTCCAGTACGGCGGCACGGTCAAAATCATCACCCAGTTTCCGGGCGGTGATGGGCTTTGTCCTGTCCGGCGTGAGATACGATAATCTCCCCCGGCTCTCCTTGACGGTCACTCCCTGTTGTAACAGCTTCCCGGAGAAGTCCTCAAAAGAGATAGCAGAGGACAGGGCGGTGCGGATCACGCTGCGTAACCGCTCCTTGTCGGTTTCAAATTTTGTGACTTTGGGCGGCTCACCTGCGGCGGCAAGGGAAGCGTTCTCTTTATCCAGTGCGGCTTGTCCTTTCCGCTTCGCCCAATACTCACGCTCGGTAACACGGTTCTTGCTCCCATTAAGTAAATCAATCTGATAGAGATTTTCCCGGTGGCACATCTCCATGACTTCCGCTTTGAAATATTCCATAGCTGCGTCCGTGCAGCGGTGCTTGCAGCCCTCCCTTGTGTCCGCTGGTCTTTCCATGTAGGGCAAGAGCGGCACTTCCGCAATCCGTAAAGAATTGATTACGATATGCACATGGATATTTCCGCTGTGGTTATGTCCGTCCGGGTGGGTGCAGACAAGGGCTTGGTGTCCGGGAAAATGCTCTTTGCAAAACTGCTCGCCCAACTGCTGCGCCCGGTCTACGGTCAAGCCGTTGTCCTGTGCGTCACGGGGGTCAAAGCTGATGATATAGTGGTGGCTCTTTACGTCCTCCCGTTTCTGGTTCTTGCCGTATTTGAGATTGGAGCGCATACACGCTATGGCGAAATCCTCCCCGCCGCAATTCAGAGAGGAAATGCGGTAATCGTCACGGGGGATAAGCCGCCCGCTTTCATCAAGGGTGGGCTTCATGGTAAAATCGTCATGCTCAAAGGTTAGGTACTGCTCGGCGGCTCCATAGTCGGCATTTTTAGAGCTGATATGTTTGAACGTTGCCAACGGCTTCACCTACTTTCTGCAAGACTTCAAACTTCAAGGCGGCAAGCTCCGCTGTGGCGGCTCGTACCTCATGGGAGAGGGCGTTATAAGGTGCGCCGTACTCGTTCAGACAGCGGGCTATCTGATTCAGATTCCCGCCGATTTTTCCATACTCGGCTGTAAGTTTCCCCACGGCAGAAAGCAATTCATCATTGACCGGAGAAACGGTAATGACCGGGCGTATTCGTGACTTGGTAAGGGCTTGCCGGATATACTCGGACTGGCTCATTTTGCAGAGTGAAACCCGCTCGGAAAACTCGGCGTATTCTTCCTCTGTCAAGCGTGTCTTGATTACCCGGTGGCGGTGGGGCGTGTTGTATCTTTTCATGGCTGTGAACCTCCTTTCGTGGGTGGATTTTTTCAAGCGGCGCAAGCCGCAAAAAGGCGGGCTTGGGGTGGCAACCCCAACAAGATTCCCATAGGACAAAATGAGCGATAAGCGAATTTTGGTACTATGGTAGAATCTTGCTCTAAGAAAGTAGCGGCTTCTGCTGTGTGGGCTTTCGCCGTTTTCCCTCGGCTTGCATGGCGTGGGTTCTGCCAACTTTGCGGTGGTATTTTTCCCGTCATTATTACTACGCACTGCAAGGAAAATATGGCAAAGTCTTCCGGGATTTTCTGTAATTTCTTTTCGTGCTTTCCTGCCAGATTTTAGCAAAAACGGGCGCAAAAAAACAGGAAACCTTTTCTGATTTCCTGCTTTCTGACTGCCAAAAATGGCGGTGGTTATTCGTTTTTTATTCCCCGGAAGCAAACTTGTAGCCTATGTCTAAAACGGTCTTTATGTAGATGGGATTTTTGCTGTCCAGTTCTATCTTTTTCCGCAGATTGCATATCACGCTGGCAACGTTTGACTGGCAGCTTTCGCTTTCCATGCTCCACACGGATTCAAAGATTTGCGCCTTTGTGAATACCCTCCCCGGACTGGCGGCAAGGTAGCAGAGTGCGCCGTATTCCAAACGTGTGAGGTATATGTCCTCCCCGTCTTTTAATACCCGGCGTTGGTGTAATCTGATTTCCAATCCCGGAAAAACCAGTGCGGGGGATTCCGGCGACTGTATGGCTTCCAGTGGTATCATATCGGCAAGGGCAGTTATGGCTTTCTCAACCGTTTTTTCTTCGGTATCGTTGAATGTAAGAATTAGTATTTTTGCTATAAATAGTACCTCCTACTGTTATGTAACTTGTCTGTCATGTCGGAACTGGAACAGGACGGTAACAAGCCGCTGTTTTATGCTGTCCACGGTGTCTTTGTCGATATGCCCGTATTCAAATGGCGGCGATTCGGATTCGCTTGCTGTAATGGCGTAAAACCTCGTCTACGGCTTCCACTTCATGCACCTGAATTGCCAGCGTCCGACGCACCATAAGAGAAACTTACTATGGTAGCGTCACTATATTTCTCAAAAGTCGTATAGTATTCTTCTTCTGTAATTGTCTTTGTTTCGTCTCCCTTTTCCATAGTGTAAGTGGCATTTCCGCTTTCATCAGATTGTTCAAGAATACTTTCCGCCAATTTAAGTGCGCCGGATTCTTCAATTTCAAAACGCTGCATAGCGTGACCGGAAGCTGCATAAATACCTGTTTCATCATAAGAGATAGGGTATGCGGTGCCCATACTTTCTATCCTTCCTACGTTTTTAACTTCTTTGTCTACCAGATAATATACTTCACAATTAAGTGCCGCCTGATTTCCCAGTCTGTCATCATACACCTGTGAAGTGACAAGTAAAACAGGTGAAGAAGCATTCGTATCAACAATCGCAAAAAGCTCATTATCTTCCAGTCCGGCAATGGTTTCACCGTAAATAGCAGCATTGTCACTACTTTTCTCTCCACACGCACATAAAGAAAAAATTAACACACATAAAGCGAAACATGAAATAATCTTCTTTGTTTTATACATATTTTTCAATCTCCTTTTTTCCTTTTTTCAATGGCATAACTTATGAACAGAATTACTCCGATTGCTCCTGCGATGATGGACGGTATCATCAACCGCATATAATCAACAGGGGCATTCTCATATTGCCCCGTAGCGATATATCGGTATAACATATACTGGGTGCTAAGTGTTGTGTTTTGTAATGCAACTACATAGGCGAAATTTAATATGCTGACCATAATAAAAATCAAACCGCTGATGAGCAGCAACGACATTTTTCTGTTATGAAGATTTATTTTCATCAAATCTTCTAAAGTTAGTTGTTCATCCTTTTTATTTGCCACGCCTGCTTCTCCTTCCTTTAGCAAATCATCTAATGACACATGAAAAATCCTGCTTATATTAACGATACTTTCTAAGTCTGGGGAAGTTCTGTCCGACTCCCATTTGGAAATGGTCTGTCTGGACACGTTAAGTTTTTCAGCTAATTGTTCTTGTGTCATTCCTGAAAGTTTTCTTAATTGGTTGATTTTATTTCCAATTTCCATTTTGTGTCCTCCTTTGAGAGAAATTTTAAGCAATATAAACAATTTTTTCTATCAACGCTGCTTTACATTTGCGCTCTGAATAATAACATTTATGAAATCGCTTGTTTTTCTACATTTTTAGCGACCATGTCAAGGTATTTCAAATTATACCATTTATTCTATTCTTTCTCTACCACAATCATCAAATGCAGTAAGCATATGATTTGTCCATCTACTGTACGGAATCGTTGTTGGGCTGGCTATCTAAGCCTTGTGTTAATGGTTGCTTCTTTACCACACATGAGCATTTGCACCAGGGTTGTCATTGCCGTAGCCCTCCAATAAGTTGATGACGCCCCATGCGCCGAGGCCGGCGCCCAGAGCAATCACCAGAATTTTCAGGGTATCAATCGCACTTGCAAAAAAAGCCATAAAGTTGTCCTCCTTTAATTTGAGAAATGTTGGTTTTGTGGTATGGCCGTATCTGGCCGGAAACGAAAAAACGCCCCTGTGCTTTAAGAAAATCTGAATAAAGCACAGGGGCGGCATAGTCCAGGAGCATCCTGGAAAGGTATACGGTTGTCAGGGAGGGGCGCGAATCCTCAATAGAACCTCCTTCCGGTGAAAAGAAAAAGCCCGCTAAAGCCAGGGACTTCAACAGGCAGCTACATCATCATACAGCCGGCACCTCCAAATCCTCCGCCGTGACCTCATAATTGCGGTACAGCTCGCCGGGGCTGACGGGCAGCCTGGTTGAGAGGAATCTTTCAATGTCAAACTCATTTTTAGGGGCATAATCCGACAGGTATTTATAATTCGGATGTTTCGTAATATCGTATTTGCGGGAGAGGAAGGGCCGGACGCCCCTGATCTGCAAAAGGCATTTCCCGCCGTCCATCACGGCCAGCTCGTCCACCGACATCAAATCCTTTCCCAATTTCTGGAAATTCTGTCCGTGGGATTCCTGGTTGCCTTTGGTGACGCTGGTGTTATACATGTCGATGGTCTCTTTTCCCAGCAGGGAATTCCAGCTTTTCAGCGTGGTTTCCTCCTTGCCTCCCAGGAAAAGGGAAGCGTCACAATTCCCGATGATGGTGTCCATGTTGTCCTTATAGAGCGCCTTTAGCTGGCTCTGCGCCTGCAATACCAGACAGGCCGAAATCTCCCTGGAACGGATCGTTGCCATCAGCTTTTCCAGGTTCGGAATCTGCCCGATATTGGCGGCCTCGTCGATCAGGCACCGCACATGTACCGGCAGCCTGCCGCCGTACTTGTCATCGGCACGCTCGCACAGCAGATTGAACAACTGCGTATACGCCATGCTGACAAGGAAATTGAACGTCGCATCCGTATCGCTGATGATAAAGAACAGCGCCGTTTTCCTGTCCCCGACCAGGTCAAGCTCCAGCTCGTCATACATGGTGATCTCCCGTACCTCCTTAATATCGAACGGCGCTAACCTGGCGCCGCAGGAAATAAGGATCGATTTTGCTGTCTTGCCCGCCGCTAATTTATATTTTTTATACTGGCGTAGGGCGAAGTGGTCCGGGTCCTTCTGCTCCAGCGCGTCAAACAGCAAATCCACCGCATTTTTGAAAGTCTCGTCATCCTCCCGGACCTCCATAGCGTTTATCATTTCTACCAGGGTGGAAAAATTCTGCTCGTTTGTCGGGGCCTCATAATAGATATAGCCGATCAGCGCCGTATACAGCAGCGTCTCGGCCTTGACCCAGAAATCGTCGCCGGATTTCCCTTCCCCTTTGGTGTTTGCGATCAGCACCGTTACCAGTTTCAGAATGTCCTTCTCATTGTGGATGTAGGCAAAGGGGTTATAGTGCATACTCTTTGAAAAGTTGATTGTGTTGAATACCTTGATCTTATAAGGCTCATACACGGTTTTCCCATTCTTTCCCCTGACCGGTTTTCCGTCCTTGTCCAGTTTCGGCGTGCCGCGGCTTAGCAGCTTTCCCACTTCAATCAGGACCGTACCTTTTCGGACGGTGTGTCAAGGACATATTTACCGTTACACAAGCTGAATGTCCTGTTCAATCAACCGCTTGATTTTATCTGCCATTGTTTCCTTGCTGGTATCACTGAAATGTATAGATACCTCATAAGTGGTCGTGCCTATCCGCCGGATAAGCCGCGGCGCTTCCTGTCTTGTGGTGATAGTTGTTGTATCTGCTTTATTCATTTAGATTTCCTTTCTGCTGATTCAAGTTTTTGTCTTTCCCTTCCGTTCCGCCTATCCAGCCCGTCAAGGGTCGGGTCGTATTTTCGCCGCTCCGCTCTGAAAATCTCCACCCTTTCCCCCTTGACAGTCTGGATTTTTGCCGTGCCATTGCGCTGCCGACAGCGGGGAACAGGAAAGAGAACTGTTTCCCGCTGTCGTCCGCTCCATTCTACGGCAAAACCGGCTCCACTGGTGTACCGGCGGCGTTAGTGCTATGTGGTGGCTCTGCCCCCACACCCCCGACCTCATCCAAAGAACAGGCAGGGTGTTACCGCTCCTGTTGCTGCTTCCTTTTGAGGGTAGGGGCGGGCGCGGAGGTTTCTTTTTCCAGCCGTTTCAGGCTTTCCAGAGCCTTCCTTGTCTGTTCCGGGTGCAGCCGTTCCAGTTCCATATAGTCTTTTGTCCTGCCCTTTAAGTCCTGCCAGCGGGTACGGTAGATTTCCAGCCCCTTCACCGCTTCGGTAAGCTGCCGTTGCAATTCAAGGAGTTTCCCTTGTGACGCAAGCCCGGACTTTGCAAGGGTCAGCAGCTTTTTAAATTCTTCCGGGAGTAGTTCCATGTGTCCCCAAAGGTTCTTCTTTCCCATGCGTTCCAGTTCGCTATACATTGCGCTGGCTTTCTCCGTGACCGTAAGCTGTTTGTCCAGCCCGGCTAATTGCTTGCCTTTCTGCTTCAAGGTTTTATCCAGAGCCGCCGCCTGTTCCTCTTTGTCGGCAACGTCACCGGCAAGCCCGGCAAGTCGCTCCTTGTCCTGCTTTATCTTGTATTCCAGCACGCCCAGATGTGCCGCTGTACTGCCACGTTCCCCGCGCTCAAAGTCTTTAAACCCTGCCGCCTGCATATGCTCAAAAAAACGGTCTTGTAGGAGGGAATAAGCGTTGATTAGAAGGGCTTTCCCGTTTTCGTCCCGCTGAATGTTCCCTTCTTTATCCAGCGCCTTTTCAGATGCCCATTTCTTGCTATGACTGACCTGATGAATCACTTCCTTTGTCGTCCCCACAAGAGCCGGGTCTTTGCAGCGCTTTGTCCACTTGACTTCCTTTTCCACCACCGGCACATACACCACATGGAGATGATAGTGGTAGATGTCGCGCCCAAGCTGTTCAGAGAGCGCCCGGTTCCGTTCATCCGCGTGCATGACTGCCGAGAGGATATATTCCTCACCCCCGGCTTCCTTCACTGCCAGCCGGTAGGCTTCCTCAAAGAACCGCTTTGCATACGCATAGCCGCCATTCCGCTCAAAATATGCGGAGTTCACGTCAAACACCATTTCGTCAACTACTTTAGCGTCCTGTTTCAGCCCCCTTGTGCTGATTGTGCCGTTTTCTACCATATGCTCAAATGTTTCCGCATAGCTTCCCTCACAGCGCTTGAAATGCACGTTGAGGGCGGCGCGTTCCCGGTCAATGTCCGTGTTTGCATAGCCGCTGTTCTTGCGTTCGTTGTGCCGTTCCCGGATTCCAAGCCCGGCTTTGCGGTAGGCTTTGTTCCGCACAACACAGCGGTCAGTCTTTCCCATAAATGCTCCTTTCCGGGGCTATGTTACGCTTTAGAAGCCCGTTTTGGGGGCAGTTGGTATAAAACCCCGCCGGGCATGGAAAAGGGGCTGGAAACGCCTGTAAACAGGCACTTTTCAAGCCCCTATTGCGTAACATATGCCCCCTGTTGCCGCCTGTCTGATGACGATGACGGTATTTATCTATGTACCCCTGTTTTGGGGGTATCGTCACCCGCCGTAGATGACGGTATCCCTTCCGCACCCATATATATATTTTTATCGTCATCGTCACCCATAGAGAGGGAAACAAGGCGGGCGCTCTTTGTCCGGGTGAAGCCCATACAGATATGGTGCTGTTTTTCCAGTATCAGGGCGCGTTCCTTCAGCAGCCGGGTTAAACTGTTGGGAGAGCAGGAAACGCTGCTGTCTATCCCTTTCAGGCTGTCTAACAGTTCCGTAGCTGTCCCGCTGAATGTTTTCTTACTGGAAAGGAACTTCACCAGAACCGGCGTGAGTGTATCGGCTGTCGGCTCCCCGGAAAGGTAGGACACGAACCGCCAGACGGTCATATCCCGGTCAAATTCCAGTAAAAGCTGCATATCCTCTATATCGCGCCCAGTAACGTGAAGGGTCGCTTTGTTGGCTGTCCGTTTGTCCTTTTCCAGCACATACATACTGTCAACCGCGCCGATTATCCCTACCGAGCCGGAAACCATGTTGAAGGGGTCGCTGTCCGGCATCTTGCGGACGTGATGAATCAGCAGCACGGCAATCTTGAAGCGGTCAGCAAAGGACTTGATTCGCCCAATTTCGTCGTAGTCATTGGCATAGGCGTTCTTATCATTCACCGCCCCGCGTACCCGTTGGAGCGTGTCAACCACCACAAGCCCCGTGTCTGGATAAGCCGCCATGAAGGTTTCAAGTTGTGGTATCAGGGAGCCGGACAGGTTATCCGCTTCCGTGGCAAAATAGCTTTGTTCCGAGCCGTCGTCGGTGATGTGGGAGAGCCGGAAATGGAGCCGGTCAATGGTATCTTCCAATGCCAGGTAGAGCGTCCCGCATTTGCGCGTTTCAAACTCCCATACCTTCCCACCAGTGGACACTTGCTGGCAGAGCCATAAAGAAAGCCATGACTTCCCGATTTTGGCGCTGCCGGATAAGATATGCAACCCCACCGGCATAAGCCCGGCAATGATAAATTTAGGCGGTTCCACGTCCAGCCCTAACAGACTTTTCCCGTCAATGACGGACAAGGTTTTGATTTCTTTCATAAGTTGTTCACTCCTTTTCATTCTGCTTTCAGTTATCTATATAAAAAGCCCTATAACAGCGCTAGCAACCGTTACAGGGCTTGAATCGTCTTTTATTCTGTTCTTTGGAGGAGGTCGGGGGTGTGGGGGCAGAGCCACCGCAGGAAAACTCCCGCCGCCAGTACACCAGCGGAGCCGGTTTTGCCGTACAATGGTTGGGACGAAAAACGGGAAACAGTTCTTTTTCCTGTTCCCCGTTTTCGGCGCAGCCATAGCACGGCAAAAATCCAGACGGTCAAGGGGGAAAGGGTGGAGATTTCCAGAGCAGAGCGGCGGAAATACGACCCGTACCTTGACCGGTTGGATAGGAGAAGCGGCACGCTCAGGCGCACCGTTTCTTCTGTTGTCTGGCTGTCTATTCTTTTACTTCTTGATGATTGCTGAAAACTTCATTCATCAGCATTGCACCCAACTTGAAACCGTACTCAAAGTTGGCGTAGGCTTGTATAGTGGAAAGCTTTGTCCTTCCTTTATCCATTTCCTCAAACCGTTTAAGCTGTTCTGGTGATAATTCTTTTAGGAGGTATTCATAATCATTTCCCACTTGTCCAGAAATAGCGCGGTACTCCGCGTAGTTTTGTGGAAGGATTTCTTCACAGGGGTAGACTTTCCCATCGTAAAGGCGTTCTAAAATGCTCATACGCTTTCCCCCTCATGGAGAATTAAATCATCTTCATCAGAAATGACCTCAATCATCATAAGTACCCCTAACCGGAAGCCTTTAACAAAACGGTCAATCCCATAGAGAACGCTTTCTTCGTTTTGTGCCGCGCTGTAGTCATCCAGCATTTTTCGTTCTTCCTCATTGAGTTTCGCCATCAGCTTTTCTCCGAGGGTGCAGTACCGGTTTCTTGCCCGGTTAAATTTGGAATCCCCTTCATAAATCACTGGCTCAACGCAAAGGTGGTCTGTTGCGATTGCCTCTAAAATTTTTCCCATTCGTTTCCGTCCTTTCGTTTGATATTACGCACAAAACCTTGCCAGACGGAGCCGCGCAGTGTATAATATTTACGCGGTCTGCCTGTTAAGGTAGCTGTACACTGAAACGGCGTACTTTCTTCGCCGGAGGTCGCCGTTTCTCTGTTACTTTTTCAGGCTGTCATGCACCATATCAATTCCCTTTCGGACAACATCAGAACGAGAAGTTTCAAGTTCTTGTGTACATTCGTCGAGTTTTTCTTTTGTTTCCTTGCTTACCCGAACAAATATTCTGTCCGTCATAGAATCGTCAGAAGGTGGACGCCCTGTCTTTTTTTGCGCCATCGTTTCACCCCTTTCTTGTGCGCACAATAATTATATTCCTGTACGCACAAAAAGTCAATATATTATGCCCTATTTCAGCCGCCGCAAATGCAATCATATACTTTTATCAAGTATATGACCCACTCTGACACTTTCACCGCTTCGCGTTGCAAAGTGCCGGCGTGGGCTCTCCGAGGGTTTACGCCCGCCGTTGGCGTGGCGCATAAAAGAGGACGCTGCTTTCTGCCTTGCGTCCTCTTTCTGGTTCCCTTTATGCTAATTTGCCGCCGCTGCCAGTTCCTTCTGTCGCGCCCTGTACCGTTGCATACGCAGCCGGTTTTGTTCGCGTTCCCTGTTGCGGGCTTGCAGCTTCCTTTGTTCCCTTGCTTCCTGTTCGGCGGTCAGGGCAGCTTCCATTTTTGGCACAGTAAATGCCCCGATAAAGTTTAGATATATGTCTACCTTTTGCACCCTGTCCCCGGTCGATTTGTCCGCTTCATGGACAACTACTTTTTCTATAAATTCATTCAACATAGGAGTGGTAAGTTCTGAAAAATCCGTGTACCTTCTCACCAATTCAAGGAACCGGTCAGCCCTCACACTATCCGCGCCGTAACGGTCAAGCCCGGTCTGTAATTCCTGCATTTCTGCTTCAAGTGTGGTCTGTTCGTTGTCATATCCGGATAGCAGACGGTCAAAGTGCTTTTCTGGAATCTTCCCGGTAGCAAAAGATTCATATAGCTTTTTCACCAGGTCGTCCAGTTCTTCATGCCGCCGCTTTGCCTTTCCCAATCTTCGGCGGTATTCTTTCATAGTGGCTTCCTGCTGAACGTCTGACGCTTCCCGTACCTTCTTGACAAACTCCTTTTCGTTTGAGAGGGCATAGGCGCTGACTTCCCGGATAGTTTCCAGAATCAATTTTTCTACTACAGATACCCGGATATAGTGCATGGTACAATTCCGGGTATACTGCCGGTAGCTGGAGCAGCCATAAGAATTGTCAGCGTCATATTTGTTTCTGGAATTATACCGGTGTGACAGCTTCGAGCCACAGTCCGCGCAATAGAGCAATCCACTTAAACGGCAAGGGGGAGCGCCATTCTTTTTCGGTCGGCGTTTTGTTTCTATCAGGCGTTGTACATTATTCCATGTTTCTTCGTCAATGATTGCTTCGTGGGTGTTCTCAAATATCATCAATTCGTCCTCTGTAGCTTTCCGGCGCTTTTTGGTTTTATAGGATTCACTGATAGTTTTACCCAATACCGTATGCCCCATATATTCCCGCTTTTCCAAGATATGAATGATTGTTTGGTTTGTCCAGCGGATAGGGTCGTGGAAACTCTTGCTATGCTGGTTTTCAGGATAGTATTTTTCAGCATATGCCGAGGGAATCAATATCTTGTCAGCGTACAGAATATCGGCAATCCGATTGACTCCATTCCCTTCCAGAACCAGCTTGAAAATGCGCCGGACAACTGCTGCCGGTTCCGGGTCGATAATCAAATGCTGCTTGTCGTCCGGGTCGCGCCGGTAGCCGTAGGGGACACTGGGAGAAACCCGCTTCCCTTCCTGCATACGGGCTTTAAAGATAGCCTGTATCTTGCGGCTGGAATCGCGTGCATACCATTCATTCATAATGTTCAAAAACGGCGTGAAATCGCTGTCCTGCTGGTTGCTGCTGTCTATGCCGTTGTTGATTGCTATGAACCGGACGCCTTTTTCTTTAAACATGACTTCGGTATAAAACCCTACTTTCAGATAGTCGCGCCCAAACCGGCTCATATCTTTTACGATAATGACCGCCACGTTTCCGGCTTCCACTTCGGCAATCATGGACTGGAAGCCCTCCCGGTCGAATGTCGTCCCACTCACTCCGTCGTCGGTGAAGTGGCGTATGTTGACAAAGCCGTTCTTCCTTGCGTAGTCCTCTAAGAAATGTTTCTGGTTCGTGATACTGTTGGATTCGCCCTGTAATTCGTCGTCGCGGGAGAGCCTTTCATACAGGGCGGTAATCTTGATACTGTTTAATTGTTTGCTCATTATATAACCCCCGTTCTGTTATGATGTAACGCTTTTTAGTTCCTTATAACACTATCACGTTCGGATCGGTGACGACATACGAACTATGGAGCTGCATGAGGTTGGGTTTTATAAAAAATCTCGTCTTGCCGGAGCCGGAACCGCCGACTACCAGCACATTTTTATTACGGGCATGGGCCGGGTTCTTCGGCCTGCCGGACATCATAAGCCCCTCGGTCTGCGTCAGGATAATGTTGTTTTCCGGTTTCGGGTCCATGAAAGGGGCAATGTCTGTTTTGTTCCCCCACCGTGCAGAGCCGTACTCCACATCCTTGCGGTACTTTTTTGCATTTTTCCCTTTCACATATACCGCCAGCCTCACTACGGCGGCACCGCAGAGGCCGGCAAGCCAGTCTATCGCCGCACCCGGCCACATGCTCTGGAAAGCCAGAGAAAACCCTTCCGCAAGACCTAACATCTTCTGTGAGGCGTCTGCTCCGGGGGCAAGGCGC
This sequence comes from Acetatifactor muris, assembly GCF_024623325.1. Classification (GTDB taxonomy): domain Bacteria; phylum Bacillota; class Clostridia; order Lachnospirales; family Lachnospiraceae; genus Acetatifactor; species Acetatifactor muris. Next base: position 24,444 of record NZ_JANJZD010000040.1, on the reverse strand, counting down.
ACCGCCTCGCCCAGCTTCGCAAATACCAGAAGGAACAGGAGATAGGGCAGGTGGAGGATCACCTGCTTTTTCAGGGTATCGGTATCTATCTTCAACGTTCCGGCCCTCCATGTTCCTTGTTCTTCACCCGGTCACGGCCAAGAGCCTGCGCCAGTTCCTTGAATTTATGGAGCTGGGTAAGCAGCGACGGCCTGGCGCTCCGGGCGAGGTCTTTCTGGGTATATTCCTTAAAGGCCGCCGTCAGCGCGTCCGCCTGGTTCGCTTTGAAATAGACCGTCCACTTCGGCGGGTCAGTCCCCAGCTCTTTTTCAATATGGTAACGGACCTGGTGTTTCCTGGCATACCGCTCAAAGGAGCGGATTCTGCCGGAGACTTCAATGGTGTTGGCTCCGGGGTCCTTGCAGGTCAGCCGTTTCATGCTGTTCCTGCCGACTTTCGGGGTATTGCGTTCCTGCTCCATCTTCTGGAGCACGGCGGCAATGGCAGAGCGCAGCACACGCCCGGACAGCTTCGCCGCCTGGATGGAGACCGATACGGTCCGCTGTTCCAAATCTTCCTGCATAAGCATCCTCCTTCCTAATAAAATCTGTAATTATAAATGGGAAACATCCGTCTTACCGGGCATCCCCGACCACCTGCTGGCGGGGTGCGTGCTCAAAGGCTTTTACCGCCTGGTCTACCTGGATTTTCGCATGTTTCAGGAGCGTCTTAATGATGGTCGCCGGGTGGTCCTGTTCCTCTAAATGCGCCACCATACCCTTACAGCCCTCCGGGAGATATTCAGCCATGTCCTTACAGGCATCCTCCAGGCCGCCCATGAATCCCCAACAGCTATCCGACAGCTCGCCGTTTTTGTAAAGTTCAAAGCCGTAGCACTCGCCCCGCAGGTAGGAATCATAGGCGGCCACTTCGCCGCGCATCAGGTCCTCCGCCTTTTTCCGAACGGTGCCGGTCATTTTTTCCCCGCCAAATTCCTTCAGCGCGTCCTCTTTGGAAACATAAATCCATCCGACCTGCCCGCTGTCCCAGGGGTCATTGAAACTGGTGGTCTGCATGGCAAGGCCGCTGTGGTCCATCAGATAGAGGGGCAGCGTAATGTATTTTTCGGAGATCACCTTCAGCATGGCGTCATCAACCGCCCGTTCCTCCGTCTTTGGCCCGTTCCGGAACCGGCTGCTTACAATGTTTACCATGTGTTCATAGCGTTTCAGGCCCGCTTCATCATGCCCCACGGTATCTAAGTACATTTCCCGCAGGAAATCGTCTTTATCCATGTAATTGTGGCTGTCACCCAGCGCATAGCGGGGGTGGAAACAGGCCATTGTCCCAAAATGCTCGTCTACCTCGCGGGGAGAGATTAAAATATCGTCCGGCTGCACCATCAGCGCATACGGACCGTCAACTGCCATCAGCATAAGCCATCAACTCCTTTCCGGTTCCCTGGGCTTTTTATCCGGCGCTTTCGGCCCTGCCTGCGCCGCCTGTTTCCTTGCATTGTCAAGCTGTTCCCGCACGGAAACATCCCGCTTCGCCTCCGGTGCCCCTGCGCCGGAGAAATCCGGCAGCTCCTTAAAGCCGATACTGTCCACATACCAGGCCGTATCAGCACCGCTCTCATGCAGGACCACCACGTCAGAAACGGAAAGGGAATGGCCCCTGAAATCTTCCGGGTGGTCGATATTGAACCGCCTGTAAATATCCTCCAGTGTCTCGCCCGGTTCCCGCTGCATGGCATAGACCATCTGGTAATGATCCCGATCCACGGAAAGCCCTTTGCGTTCCAGCCAGTCCAGGGACATAAAACGGAGATTGTCTGCATTGTCCGACATGTCAAGCTGATAGATGGAATAGGCGCTGATCCCATACTCTTTCTCATAGGAAGAAATACGCTCCAGAAGCGGCGCCGTTTCTCCCTCCATGTGTTCCTCACGCTCAAATGCCGCCAGCCTCATGCGGATTTTCCCGGTATCTCCAGAAAGCAGCTCGTCCGCCATGCGTTCTTTCTCTGCATGGGAATCCGTATGCAGGTCTGCATAGGCCCCGCTGTTCTGCCTGAAAAATTCGTCAAGGTCGAAAGCCAGGTCCATAGATTCGTCAAGCCTTATATCATCCCCGCCCGTTTCCTCCATGACAGGGGCCGGCTGCTGTTTTTCCTCCAGCAGGAGGGGCTGCTTCACCGCAACGATCTCACCCGCCAGCCGGTAAAATTTCTCCGGGTATCTGAACTGTTCCTTAAACTGCTCCATGAAGTAATCGGGAAGGTCGGCAAAACTTTCCTCGCCGAGACCGGCTATGAAAAAGGTGCCGGCCATGATCTCGACCATCTCGCCGTCCTGGTTGTAGATTGCCCGGTTCAGGGGAAGCCCGTTTATTTTCCCTTCATCATTGCAGACAATCGCGACAGGCTCCGCATAAGGGTAGTAGCCCTCTATGCCTCCCCCGACGGCCTCCTGCATGGATTTGAGGCTCCCGTCCAGCTCGGCCTCATAAGGCGCTTTCCCAGGCTCTATCATCAATACTTTCAAATCTGCATATCCTCCTTCTTTTTAATTGGCGTCTTCGGCTCTGCCGCAGCCTTTTCCTGTACCCTCGCAGCAGACAGCTTTCCCAGCACGGAGGGCTTTTCCTCTTTTCCGGGCGCGGAAATGGCGCCCTCCGAAACCTCGGCAACATGGCCTGGTCTTACCGGTTCCCGGCCCTCCACGGTATATCCAGGGAGAAGCACTCCATTGACCGTAAAACAGTTTTCATGCTCTTTCGGGATGGGCGGTGAAATCTCCGCAAACAGATGGGAATAGGCTTTCTTTCTCCCGTCCAGGTACTTCTCGGCGGCGGCCTTGTCCGTGTAGCGTTTCTTATCCTGCCCTGCAAGGTGGATGCTGTAGCCTTTCCTGGGCGAATTGAGATACAGGTCCCATGTCACATACCAGGCAGACGGAACATCCTGTTTTGCCTCCCTGTTATATGTTGTCTGTTCCCTGATCTGGCAGAACATCTTATAGACCCGGTTACTGATCTCCATCCAGTCCTTGTTGTTGGAAAAGGGCTGCCAACAGTTCCCGGTATGCTTTACCTCCGGGGTGCGTAAGTATGCCAGCGCCCGGTCAAGCCGCTGCGTGGCCGCCGCCTGCTGTTCCCATTGCTTCGCTGCCGCCACCACGATGTCATAGGCTTTCTTTTCTCCCTCAATACTGTCCTGGCGCATGGCCTGTACCGTTTCTGCTCCCTGTGCAATCAACGCTGAAATATCCGTGTTCTCGCATGATACCGTGTGTTCCACCTGCAGCCTGTAGCCTTCCGACAGGTCCCCGGAGCGGTGCGCCCGGTAATCTTTATTTTCCTCCAATCCTTCCACCTCCTTAAATCTCCGGCGTATGGCTCTTTTTCGGGGCCGCCTGTGCCGGGGTGGCTTTTTCTGCCGGTTTCACCGCCGCAAGCTGCGCCATGACCGAAGGCCGGTCCGCCGTAAATATGGAAATCTGTTCATTCTCCGCCAGCGGCCGCGCCGGAAGGGGCAGCGTTTCATCCGAATGGGTCAGTATCTGCTCCCGTTTCAGGTCTGCCACGATCTCGTCAAATACCGCATTGATGGCTCTGCGTTCCTCACCCTCCGGGAAGGCTTTCAGGACGGCCATTTTCCCGCCTTTGTCTGCCACGAAGGTAACGGCGCAATCCGCGTGGCCCGCCAGATAATCGGAACGGTAAGGCAGCTTATCCTTGATGTAACAGGCAAAAGCCCTGGCTGTCATTTCCGTATTGCTGTCCCAATAGCCGCCGTCCTTTTCGCACTCCTTACCCATGCGCACAGAATTCCGGTAAAAATCGGTTTCCACACGCCCGATCTGCGGTGCCTCCTGTGCCTGCAACCCGGACAGCATACGCTCGAATATTTCCAGCCGTTCCCGTTCGCTTTTGGGGATCACCCGCCCGGTGACAGACTTCTTGAAAGCGCTGATCTGTTCCACGGAGCCGGCCTCGCCGGATAAAAACGCCTCTTTAAGAACCGCATAGGTTTCCATCTGTTCCTCGCTGCCATGCCGTTTCAGGGAGCCGAGCACCGCCGAATCCAGCCAGCCTGCCGCATTTTTCCGGGTGCGCTCTGTCTGCGCTTCGGTACGGGCCGCCGCCTGCTCCGGCGTCTCCGGCTTATATTTCATGGTATCAATCAGCTTCTGGAACGGCGCATAGAGGCGGGGCTGTTCCGAGAGCATCCCATTCGCGCCCATCTTCGTGCCCAGGTAATCATCAAGCCCGTGCCACCATTCATGGGCCAGGGAGCCGGCCCCGTGCATCTTCGTAAGGTTGATGACCTTCCGCAGCGGTTCATAGTGGGCTGCCGCGTTCCCGCTGCCCCTGGCGCCGAAAGCGATTGCAAGCGTTCCCTGGTAGGCAATATCCCTGTCGCTGACCTGCAGGGCCGACGCCAAATCTTTGAGCGCTTCAAAGCCCATGTTGAGGGAAGCCTGCCGGTCATTCTGGTTCATCCAGTTTCCGAACTCGCCGCCGCGGAACCCGAAGGCGTCAAGGTAGTGCTGCCCGGTGATCTCCACGCCGCTGCGGTAATCCGGCCCGTCCCTCCGCACATGGGAGAGCTGGGGAGGCACAAACCGCGTCTTTCCGCTTTTGCTGCGGCCCTTTGCCAGCTCCTGCACCCATTTCAGGGCAGCCTCCCGCGATTCAAAGTTTGTCTGTAAGATGGAATAGCCCTTCGTCACATAATAGGTACCTGGTTTCCAGTCATTATTTTTGGAATAGGTATTCTTCCCGTCATTAAATCGGATGGAATACCCTGCCGGCACTTTCTGTTCTTTTGGCACAAGGAACTGGTCCTTTCTTGCCTTCTGTGCAAAATAACGCTCAAAGGAGGAAACCGGGCCGACATCCAGGGCTTTCAGCAGCTTATTGGTAATGGCCGGGTTCTCCCTGCCTTTTTCCGTGGCACTGTAATAGCCCCTGCCTCCCCATCCCTGGGAGCGCTCCAGGTAGCCGTTCCCTACCATGAAGCGGTCGCAGACCTGCACGGCGTCCTCCGCGGTACGGACATCCGCCACCGCCGCCTGCAGCTCCCGGACCGTCTCAATATATTCCTTCTGCCTGGCAAGCCGCTTCTCCGGTGTGTCGTCCTTACGGTAATACTGTGGGGAAGCGTTCAGGCTGTCCCTCACTTTCTTGACAAAATACACCACCCCCAGAGGGATGCCGTCGTCAAGCATGGCCTGGTAATCCGGCTTTTTCCAGATATTATCCTTCTTTACGAATTTCTCGGCCTCCCGCTCATTCATGGCGTCCAGGTCATTCACATAGAGCCCCCGGTCCTTCCATAAATCTTTTTTTGCGCCGCCGATCTTTTCCCCAAAATCTTCATGCTGTATGTTGTCAGCCAATCCGTATCACCTCCAGTCATAAAAAATCACCGCTCCGGGGAAGGGCGATGTTCCTTTGATTTGTCAGGCTGCGGGCGTATTCCCATGATCCGGTCCGTTTCCCTGCGGACCAGCCGGTCAAGCGCACCCAGGTCCTCCGGCGCAACGGCGAACTCCCGGTAAAACTCATACCAGAGCCCCGTGACTGCTGAAACGGGTGCGATTTTTTCCGGCCCGCCGGGTAAGAGGCGGTAGACCGGGCCGCCGTCAAGGAGCATCTGCTTCGCCGTCCCCAGCGGTATGAGGTACATGTCCATATCCGGGTTCTGCGCCGTCTCCATATATCCCGTATTCAGACGTTCCTCCAAATCCTGGGGCATATAGGGAAATGCCTGTCCCTTCCACTGGCTGAACCTGCCCTGATAGAAGTGCTGCCATTCTGTCACCTGCTCCGGCGCATAGAGGTAGCGCCAGGTTTTCAGGGCATCCTTTTCGCACAGCTCCATTGACTCCCATTTTTCAATGTCTGCCTCCGCCTTCGTGCCGTCCCGGTATTCCATGCTGACGCCGTAGGGGTAGAGGGTATTCTTTTCTATGTCCTGCCGCAGCGTGTCAAGGCCCATCATCAGGACATCCCCGTACAGCCGTCCGCCCTCTTTGCGCTCCGTGTGGAACAGGAAGGCCCTTGCGCCGGGGTATTCCGTCATGGCTGCCATCCGGTAAAGCTCCGCCGAGGGGCAGTAGGCAAGCAGCGCGTCCGAGAGCCACATATGTTTCTTACCCATGATGGCGATAGAATCCTCCCCGGTATTCGTGGCAAGCGTGCGCAGGTTAAATTCACTTTCCCGTAGGAAATCCCCGGCCAGGATATGGAGCCCATAGGCAAACATGCCTAAATCCGTATCGCGGACCAGGTGAATCTGCGGAAGTGATTCCTGTTTCAATTTCATTTCCTCCTTTCTTATCACCGGCTGCCCTTGTCATGGGAGGGTATCTGTCTGTCTTTTGCCGGTTCCGTCTTTGCTGCCTGCTCCTTCATGGCCTCCAGGACCGAGGGCCGGCGCTGTGCCTGCCGTTCCAGCCCTTCCAGGGCGGTGACTGCCTTTTCCGCATATTTTTTCATGGCGCCCATGCACGCACGGCTGGCACGGTAAGGAGCCTTGACATAGCGGGCAATCTCTCCGCCGGTCTTTGTCTGCTGCACCGGTTCCTTCCCCATCAGCGCCAGACGCATGTTTTTTAGGTGCTTTCCTGCCTCATGGTACTCGGAGACGAAGGCGTCGATCCTCTCCATTGCCCGGTTACTGACCTGCTGGTGGTTTTCCGTCCCCTGACGAACCGCCTCTAACGCCGGTTTCAGGTGCAGGAAATTTGCGAGCCCGTTCAATGCAATCGTACCGCGTTCCTTAAAGTCCTCCAGGATATGTCTACAGCCCTCAACAATCTTTCCCTTTAGCTCTGATAATTTCTGCTGCATGAAGGCAATATTGCCCTCCAGCGTCTTACAGGTCTTTTGCAAGGAGGCTTTTAGGGAGCGGTTCTGCATTTTCTGCAGGTCCTCCCGCATGGCCGCCAGCTCGCCGACCGCTATGGAAAGGCGGTTCTCCATCCCTGTGACAGATTCGATCAGTTTTGCGAAATCCGCATAGGCGGGGGAATCATTTTCCTTTAAGAGTGCAAGCAGCGCCTGGACCTGCTCATTTTCCGCAATCGGCGTTCCCATGCCGGAATCCGTATGTGTCCTTTCCTCTGCCATTTACGAATCTCTCCCCTCTGCCGGCGGCTGCCCTCCGGCAATCTTGCCGACGATCTCCGGCCCGGCCTCGTAAACCTGCATGAGCCGTCTGGCCGTGCCGCTGGGCTGCGCCGCTCCGCTGGTCCAGAGCCGGACCGTGGAAGGGGCGACATTCATCAGGAGCGCAAAGCCTTTCTCGTTCATATCCAGTTTTTCCATCAGCGCCTTAACCATGTCGGGGCCGTAATCCGGGCACCGGGCGGCTTCGGCGATCATCTGTAAAGCCGTGTTCTCTGTGTTCATCATTTCTTGAAATCCTCCTTGTCAAATCGAAACAGCCGCCTGTTTCCGGCGGCATTGCTGTTGCTGGTCTTTCATCTGCTCCGTAACATGGAGCAGCATTTCGTTGTAGTCCTTTCCCGTGCGGGGCGGGTTGACGCCTACACGAATATGCCGGAACCGCTGATCCTCATGGAGCATTGCCCTAATCCTTCTGGCATTTTTAAGGCCGCCGAGGTCGTTGTCCATGTAGAGGCTGACGCGCCGGATTTCCGGGTAGCGTTTCAGAAATGCTGTCAATGCCACATGGGAAGTGCCGCCCAGGGACAGCCGGTAGCCGTCCCATTTCCAGCCTTTTAATTCCTGCAGCGTGGCATGGGAGAGGGCGTCAATGGGCGCCTCAAACACCGCCACATGCCGGCTGCACGGATTCCTGGGCGGATAGCAGAAGCTGTATTCCTTGTCGCTGCCGTAGACATCTTTCCTAAGGCTGCCGGCAATGCTCCGCATACAGGCAAACTTTGCTTTCCCCGCTTCATCCTTTCCCACAAACACACAGACCGGCTCGCCATGATACCGCGCCTCATAGAACAGCCCTTCCCGGAAACACCTGCTGATCACATCAGAGCTGATCCCGCGCCGCTGTAAATAGGAAACGGCAGAAGTGGCGCACCGTCTGGCCCAGGGGAGGGAAAATGCTTTCTTCTCCGGTTCCTTATGCACATGTCCTGCCGCTGCCGTGCTCCGATAGGCCGGTGTCTGCCGGGTTTCCCCGCCGACCAGCGTATGGACCGCATCCACCAGCCCATAGCCCCGTATCTGGATCAGGTAATCCAGGGCGTTGATACTCCTGCCCCGGCTGTTCCAGTACCAGTACCTTTTCCCGCTCACATAGACCAGGCTGTCATGTTCTTTGTGGCGGTAATTCGGGCCGTCCCGTTTCAGCACCCCTGGCTCATGGAACTGCAGGTAGGCGAACAGGTCCGCCTCACGCGCCGCCTGAATCTGCTCCTTTGTTACGCCGGGCATGATGCCGGCACAGGGATTCTTTTCATTGTGCCCCGCCTCCTTTCTGTGATGAAAAAAGACGCCCGAAGGCGCCTAACAGCCGTACAGGTCATGGTTGACCTCGGCACGGTAATAGCTGTCCATTGTTGCCGGGGCATTATACAGCGCCGCCAGCAGGTATGCCTTGATGTTCCCGACTTTGGTAGTGTTCCGGTCAATACAGTCAAAGACATACTCCAGGTGGCCGGAATTGATCTTCAGGAAGCGGCCCTTTACCACCTCCCTGGGAAAATCATCCCCGGCGATACGGATATATGGACGCTTGGATAACACTACTTCAAGCATGAGCTCCATCGTCTCGTCTACGCGTTCTTTCCCATACCGGGAAACCATGCAGCCATACTCAATATTTTCTTTCAGAATTTCACGGTAAGCGTCTACCAGCTCTATCCGATCCATCCCATCCGGGCGGCCTGCCGCCTCCAGCCCTGCCGGATAGATTGATTGATGGGTCCTTGATATATCCGTTTTTGATTTATTAGTTTTTTGTGGATTAGTATTTAATTGTGCGGGATTTCCCTGTCCAGGTTCGCCCTGTTCAGGTTTTGCCTGTCCTGGATTTCCCTGTCCTGGATTTTCCCGTTTAGGTGAATCCCCCTGTTTTTCAGCATTTACAGGCTTTTCATGGATCGTATACTCGATGTCTCCGAGCTGCCCGTTCCCATAGCGGAGGCGCTGCCTGGTGAGATACCCGTGCCGCTCCAGCTCTTTCAGGGCGGTAGTGATCGAATCCACGCCGTCCTTGCAGATATGGGCGAGCCCCTTTGTGGTATAGTCCCAATCTTCCGGCAGCGACAGCATGAGCGAGAGAAGCCCCTTTGCCTTTAAGGACAGTTCCGTATTGCGCAGGTGGTGGTTGCACATGATCGTGAAGTCCTTTGTTTTTTCTACCCGGAATACAGCCATAACAAAAACCTCCTTCCTTTCCCTTCGGGCTACAAGGCGCGGTCCCTGCGGTCATAGTGCAGATGGCCGCCCGGTGCAACCTTCGCATGGTTTTTCAGCCTGACCTCGCCCCGTTCCTGGCTGTCTATGAATTTCTGGTAGCCGGCATCTGTAAGGAACAGGCGCATCTTGTCGCCTTTATCCCCAACAGGGGCATTACCTGAAAGCACGTCAAAGACGATCATGTGCTTTACTTCCGGGTCAAAGCGTTCCAGGGCCATGATGTCGTGTCCTTTTAATTTCTCCGCACCGGATTTCTGCCTGGCCTCCGCCAGTAGTTCCCCCATTGTCTTAGGGCCTGCCGGAATCCGGTAGTTTTTCCGAATATCCTGAATGAGTGCCAGACAGTCTTTTTCCGGCATGGCGTCCAGCTTCCGCACAAGTTCCGCCGCCGTTTTCCTCTTTACCGGGTCCGGTATATAGGGGAGGCACATGCGCAGCTCATAAGTGACATCTAATTTCCCATAGCCTTCCGTCTGGAAGATCAGGCGCTTTTCCATTTCGTTCAGTTCCATGTGAATCTCCTTTCTCCTGAAAATGAGTACAAAAAAAGGACATCCACCTGAATAAAAGATGAAATGTCCTTTGGCATGTACGCTATTCAATTTTATATACAAAGCAGTTTGCCGCTGTTACGCCGCTTTCTGCAAGTGTCTCTGTGTTACATTCCCATCCCTAAAAGGATGAGCCACATTCATTTCCACATATTTTTCAATTATCTGATCAAATGTTGATTGTGGCATATTATCAATATGTTTTAATGCAGTCTCCAAATACATTACAGGAGCAAATCTAAAGTTTCCTTTTGCAATATTTACTGTTCTTATTTTTCCAGCAAAATCATATAACTCATCAAACAAAAATTTATGAATTTTAGCAAGTCCAGAAAATTTTCCAACATCGAAATCTTCAACAATTTTGTTTTCATATAATTTAATGGCTTTAGTCTTACTTATTTTCTCTTCTACTCTCGCAAGTTCTGCTGAATCATTAATGCCTAATTTATTTTCCAAAGCCATAACTATCCTCCATAAATCTATTATTTCATATCTCTCGTTGGCATCTAAAATTTATTGTGATTATGACAGAGAAATACTTTCTCAAACTGAAGGCTTTTGCCGCATTGCCACCCGTTATGATAAGCTGGCTTTCACATTGCCCAGGCGCTGCAGAAACCTGTCCTGCAATCCTATTCTTTCGGCAATATTCTATCGCTCTACAGGGATCTTGCCTTGGTTTATAGATATTGCTATTTTTTCAGTTGGGATGTCTAAAGACTGCGAAATATAATTTGCTATTTTATCAGGCTGAATCTCATTTTCCATACTTTGAGCAGCCAAAATAATTTCGGCTGTAACCGACAGAATTTCTTCATTCGAATAGCTTATATCTATTTCGCAGTTCGCAATCTTATCATCCTCTTCAAGCACGTAAGTCATTACATCAGCGGCATAATCACAATAAGAAGGAAACAAGTTGTCATTTAAAAGAGAAGAATCTTCAGCCCCTGTTCTGTCACCGAAAAATTTATCTGACCTGGCAATTGCAAGCCCTGTTATCCCAAAAAGAATAACGCAGACGCCTAAAATCAAAAACAGCTTTTTATTATTTAATTTCATCATTGGCACAGCAACCTCCTTCTTCATATACGGCCGGTAGGAATCATCACTTTCTGCTTTCCTGTTGTCTGTTTAACAATAACAAATAATCAGAATTTCCCACAGGCTCAGTTTCTCTCAATTTTGCATGTGTGGGTTTTTGCCTTCGAATGATAGCTGATTCCCACCATCACGATCTCGCCGCCATAATCCTTAAGCACTGCGGGATAATTTTTGTCGCGTATCTCCTCTATTGCCTTTGCTACTGCCTCTGCATTGCCCGCAACAGTATCCTCCAAAAGCTTCTGCGAATGGCCGATCAGCTCCATCCATTTTCGGTTCACAGTCCTGCCTTTCAGAATCTTCTGGAATTCCGCCTTTATCTCCTCATTGGGAATCCTGGCAGTCTTTTCCTTTCTGTCCCAGGTCAGATATCCCAAATGGATGAGCAAGGTCAGCACATCGTCCCTGCTTCTGAAGGTCTCAAAATCATTTTCAAAATTATCCGTATCAACCTCGATTTCTTCCCCCGATATCATACGCAGGATAGTTTCCTGCATACCGTCAAAATCCATGTTGATATATGTCATCAGTGATTCCGCCGCAGACGTCTTCCTCCAATAGGACTGAAATTCCTGCAATTTGACTGCACACATGACAGAATATGGATTGTATACTGCGCCATTCTTCGAAAGCTCGTACCCATCATACCATCTCTTTGCTTCCTCAAAGCTCATCCCGTATTTTGTACATAAATTCCGGACATCTTTTTCCGTAAAACCAGTATATTCCGCGAATTTCCCCGGGTTAAGGATAGAATATTCCATAAAATCCGAGATTGCGGACTGGAAACCATCCTTCTTAATGGGAAGAATCCCCGTCATATAAGCTGCAATCTCCTTGTCATCAAAAAGGCTGCGGGAATCGCAGGAGCAGTCATAGTAAGCACAGAGCATCTGTGCCGCATAGGATTTCCATCCTGTCTTGTCCACATATTCACTACTCACTATTCTCTGAAATCCACTGTTTCCAGGGTCTATATAGATTCCCATGAAGCCTCCTCTCTCATGCTGATCCTGACATCACTTTCCTCAATCTTGTGTCGAAAACATTAAAAAGTCAATGGCATTCACAAGAGAAAGGGCTTCACCCCTCCAGAATATGCCTTGCCACATACACCCCGCTGGCCGAGGCGTGGGACAGGGAATGGGTTACGCCGCTGCCGTCCCCGATGATATACATGCCCCTGTGCCGGCACTCCAGATGCTCATCCAGCTCCACTTCCATGTTATAGAACTTTACCTCCACCCCGTAAAGCAGGGTGTCGTCATTGGCCGTGCCGGGTGCAATCTTGTCCAGGGCATAGATCATCTCGATAATGCCATCCAGAATGCGCTTTGGCAGTACCAGGCTCAGGTCTCCGGGGGTGGCGGCCAGAGTGGGTGTCACAAGCCCTTCCTCTATCCGCTTTCCGTTACTGCGGCGTCCCCGCACCAGGTCACCGAAGCGCTGAACGATGACGCCGCCTCCCAGCATGTTGGAAAGTCGGGCAATGCTCTCGCCGTATCCGTTGCTGTCCTTGAAAGGCTCCGAAAAATGCTTTGCCACCAGCAGTGCAAAATTGGTATTGTCTGTGCGTTTCTCCGGGCTGTCAAAGCTGTGTCCGTTTACAGTGACAATGCCGTTGGTATTCTCGTTTACCACGATTCCATAAGGGTTCATACAGAAGGTCCGCACATTGTCCTCGAATTTTTCGGTCCGGTACACAATCTTGCTCTCGTAAAGCTCGTCTGTCAGATGGGAGAAAATCACCGCCGGCAGCTCCACCCGCACACCGATGTCCACCCGGTTGGATTTGGTGGGAATGTCCAGCTCCCCGCAGATTTTCTCCATCCACTTGCTGCCGCTTCGCCCCACGGACACGATACATTTTTCGCAGGAGTAAGCCTGGCCGCCGCTTTTTACCAGATAGCCGCCTTCTGTCAGCTCGATACTGTCCACCGGACTGTCAAAGCGGAACTCTATCCTTTCCTTCATCCAGTCATACAGATGCTCCAGCACCACAAAATTGATATCTGTTCCCAGATGCCGCACAGATGCGTCCAGAAGCTTCAGCTTATTCTGCAGACAGGTTTTCTTAAAGCTGGTTCCGGCTGTGGAATACATTTTGGTCCCCTCTCCGCCGAACTTCATGTTGATATCATCCACGTATTCCATCAGCTCCACTGCCTGTTTTTTCCCGATATACTCATGGAGCGTGCCGCCGAAATCATTCGTAATATTGTACTTTCCGTCGGAAAAGGCCCCTGCTCCTCCGAAGCCGCTCATAATGGAGCAGGATTTACAGCCAATACAGCTTTTCACTTTATCTCCGTCAATGGGACAATGCCTTTTCTCCAGGGAATGTCCCGCCTCAAAGACCGCAATCTTCAGTTCCGGATTCTGCTTCGTCAGTTCGTAGGCGGAGAAGATGCCTCCCGGCCCGGCCCCCACAATGATAATATCATATTGCATACGCTTACCTCTCTTTCCTTTTCTGCATTTTACAGACGTTCAAACCTGTTCCCATTCTATCACACTGTTCCTTCCCTTCGCAAGCTTATTGATAAGCATACCGCCATTTTGCGGGACTTACGGCCCCTTTTGCCCCATGGTGCTTCATATCCGTCTGCCAGCGGTCCCTCTAATATAAAAACTGCGCAGTATCCACTACCGCGCAGTCCTCCGTTCTGTTATCTTCTGAATCTCTCTATCCGTCGCTTACCCTTTTAACTGTTATTTCTCATATTTTACATATGATGCTTACTCCGAGGCGCGGTCCCTGCCGCTGTCTTCCGCCTGTGCATCATTCCCCAGGTGATTTCCAATGCTGGCTTCCTCGTCCTCTATCTCCTTCTGTACAGACTGAATCTTCGTATCCTCCGCAATAGCCCGCATGATAAGGTTCAGGTCCTCCGGGGAGAACATGCCCACAGCCTTTGACAAAAGGCCAATGCTGTCCCGATTTACCTTCAGATGTCCGCCGCCGGAAAGCGGAATGTTCAATACCTTTTTCTTGTCTGTCATGTCACCCAGACAGATACTGTTTGTTTCTTCATCGCACACAAAGCATACTCCCTTATAGATAATCACGCCGTCCTTCGCCAGATGTCCATAGGGTACTTTCGCACCTTCCCTGGCCACCCCAAAAGGATTCGGTTTCCCGGCGGCAACTGCCTGATATATCTTCTGCGCATCCGTTGTGTCCACGGCCGCGCTCTCTTCCCCGCTTTCCGAGTCCCTCTCTTCCTCCGGCCTGCCGTCTCCCATTGCCAACAGACTGCTGCCAAAAGTTATATTCTCCGAGGATGCCGTCTCCTCAAAACGTCTGCCCACCGCAGCAGCTGTCGCCCTGCCTCCCGCGGTTCTCACTGCCGCCATATCTGTACCGATTCTCACTTTATCTCCTCCTATCCCCTGAAATTATATCGGCTGAAATAAGAATTTGATAATCCTCCTGACGCATTATATCGGCTGGAAGCGCTCTCCATATTTGCTTTCGCATTATCGGAAACTCTGGAGGCCACGGCGCTGATTCTCTTGACAAAATCGCTGGAGGCTCCCAGCAGCTTTTTCACCTTTTCCTCATCTGCTTCCGCAAGCTTCCCCTTATTCAGAGACAGAGAGCCGTCCGTCCCCACCGTAATCCCGATTTCCTCCAGCTCTTCCTTACTGCCGGTGACTGTCTCCTTCAGAGCCTGGCGATAATAATCATTCAATACCCCCGATATCTGCTTCAGATATTTCATAGTATCATTGTAATCCCCCACCATATTTGACGCGGTGGCAGTAATGTCCTTCCCGCCAAGATCCACCTTTTCACCCAGCAGGCTCAGCTCTTCTGCCAGGGATTTGGAACTTCTCTGCAGATTGTCATAGCTGCTTCTGGCAAGCCTTGCACTCTGCACACTGTTCGCATTCAGCAGTGCAAGCCCGGAAAGCCCTTTCTTATTCTGCAGCGTACTCAAAAAAGGACTTTTTCTGGCAGACAGCCCTGCCTTTCTTCTGCTGCTGCTCAGCATGTTCGTGGTCATTCTTCTCATTCCTGCTCTGATTCTCATTTCTTTTCTCCTGCCGGACAGATTCTGTCCCGGTTTCCCTCCATTCCTGTTTCATTTTGATTCTATGGCATATGTACTTCCAGCCCGCTTTCTACAGAAGTGTAATTCCCTCCTGCTTCAGATAGCCGGTATACATTCTGACAAATTCGGAGTACTTGTCTCTGGCCAGATAGATCTTCTCCCCGTTTTTCAGTTCAATGACACCCGCTCTGTATCCGGCCACATGAGCCATGTTCACCAGATATCCCCTGTGGCATCGGAAGAAATCTCCGCCCAGCTGTTCTTCCACATGTCTCATGGTGGCATAGACAGTGATGTTCTCCCGCAGCGTATGGATTTCCACCTTCCGCTTTGCGCTTTCCACATATAAAATGTCCTTCTTCTGCATGGTGTAGTTCCTGGTCTTCGTGCGGAAGAAAAGCTGTCCGCCTTTCTGTGCTTCCAATCTGCGCGCTTCCCTGCAGGCGCCTTCAAATACATCACAGAATTTCTCCTCTGACACAGGTTTCAGCAGATAATGAAAAGCCGACACTTCAAAAGCTTCCGCGGCATACTCCTTCCGCGCAGTCACAAAAATCAGAACCGTATCCGCCCCGTTAACGCGCAACGCCCTTGCCGCTTCCATCCCCCGCATGTCCTCCATGCTGATATCCAGCAGAAGAATATCATAGTGCTGCCCTGATTCCAGGAACTGTCTCACAGAATGGAATCGGAACACCTCCATGTCCGGCACCTGTCTCTTTATCAGCCCATAAAGCTGAACACTGCTCTCCTTATCCTCATCGCAAATCGCAACTTTCATGCCCCCACCTCTTATGTCCGACGAAACCACACGCTGTTCTCTGCGATTCGTCTTTTTTTATTTCGACAGGTCCGTTTTCTCATCTTTGTAAAATGTAACGAAAACCGCTTTCAGGTGTCACGAACGGTAATCCTGCGGCTGCTTCATCACAAATACTTTGACAAAGGCTCCGTGCCCAAGCAAAAAAGGACAGCCCTGTTCCTCTGCTGTCCTTAGCATTTCACCTGTCCTTATGCATTTTATTTCGGCTGTTTTCGAAAAAAGTTTAGCAGATTAGTGCCCTGTAAAGTGCACAATTCCGCATTGATAGTCCCCGGAGAAGACATTATAATATACACAAAATGAAAATTGCTTCCAAAAAGCAGAGCAGACCATGGGAAGAGTCCAAATGAAAAGGGGGTACAAATCATGAATAATCCCGATTACCGCAGAGAAATCACCGAGGCAATACAGGCCGGTCAGGAAGCGCTGAGATGCCTGAACGATGCCAAAAGCTGCTTAAGCAGCGCGGGCAACTGGGGCATTGTGGATATGCTGGGAGGCGGAATGCTTACCACCTATATCAAACGTTCCAAAATGAAAGACGCCGACGCGCTGGTACAACAGGCCCGCATCTCCCTGAAACGATTCCAGAGAGAGCTGATGGATGTGGATACCATTCCTGAATTTCATCTGGAGACAGGAGATTTTCTCACCTTTGCGGATTATTTTTTTGACGGCATAGTAGCCGACTGGCTGGTACAATCCAAAATAAATGAAGCAAAAAACCAGGTGGATAATGCAATCCAGAGGGTAAACTATCTCCTGAGCCAGCTGCGGCATCTGTAAAAATATAAAAAGCAAAAGCTTCCGGCACAGCCTGACTGATTAAAAAGCGTGCAGAATACCTGCGTTGAATATCAATATCCTTCGCCGTATCCTGCACGCCTTTTTTGCTTTTATACCGTCATTCGAATATCCGTCTATCCTTCCCTGCCGGAAAAGCGGGCAGAGGAAATTTAAGTCAGTTCACCTTAATCTTAAAGGTCACCGGACAGTCGCTTCTGAAACTGCTCCTGATGTGCAGACCTTCTTCATCCCGATTCCACTCCGGCTTCTCATCACTTCCCAGCACCCTGATATCGGAAATGATTCCGTGGAAATTCGCCACTCTGGATGCATCCTGCTCTCCCAGCGACCGGATGAGGTACTCTCCGGAATCGCTGCATTTCAGTGCGATTGCATAGAGATAACCCCCCGCCGTGGTAAAGCGGAAGTCCCCGGAGGTAAAGTTCTTCCTGATTCCGTCAGAGAACTGTCCCTCCACAATCTGTGTGGGTCCCTCCCCGTATTTTCTCCAGATAGAACTATCATAAATTGCCTCGCCGTTCACTTTCAGCCACTGGCCGATTTTCAGGAGCACCGCTCTGTCCTCCTCCGATATGGTGCCGTCCGGTTTGGGCCCCACATTCAGCAGCAGACAGCCGTTCTTACTGACGATATCTGCCAGATCACAGATAATATCCCGGGCCGGACGGAAATCATTATGCTCCGTATATCCCCAGGAATTCAAAGCGATGGCCGTATCTGTCTGCCAGAAATAAGGCTTTACATCCGCAAACTGGCCTCTCTCCACATCCGGCACGGCACTGCCGAAGACAAAGGCATCATGCTTGTAGTTGATAACCGCATCACTTCCCCATTCCGCGGCTCTGTTGTAATAATATGCCGCGAATTTTCTCAGCCAGGGCCTCACCGCACTGTGCTGTATCCACCAGTCAAAATATACAATCTTCGGCTGATACCGGTCCACCAGCTCACAGCAGCGCACCAGCCAGTCCTGCAGAAATTCCTCCGTGGGAACCGGCTCACTGAACAAATCCTGATGATTGGGCTCCGGCATGGCCGGCCAGTAGAAGTCCCCTCTCTCCATGGGCTCCTTAATATCACTGTCATATTCCCTGCCGTGTCCCATAAAGAACCAGTGCTCCACTCTGTGGCTGGAAGCTCCTACCTGCATTCCCTTTTTCCCGCAGCTTTCCTTCAGTTCACCCAGAACGTCACGCTTCGGCCCCATCTCAAAGGCGTTCCAATGGGAAATCTCGCTTTTATACATCTGAAATCCATCATGATGCTCCGCCACCGGCACCACATATTTTGCACCGGCCTGTGCAAAAAGCTCCGCCCAGGCTTCCGGATCAAACTTATCCGCGGTGAACATGGGAATGAAATCTTTATAGCCGAATTCCGTGTGTTTCCCGTAAGTCTCAATGTGGTGCTTATATTCTCCGGAATCCTTCACATACATATTCCGGGAATACCACTCGCTTCCGAAAGCCGGCACACTGTAGATTCCCCAGTGAATAAAGATGCCGAATTTCGCTTTTCTGTACCATTCCGGTACCTGATACCGGCTCAGAGACTCCCAGGTATCCCTGTAAGGTCCCCGGGCAATGACATCGTCAATTGTCTCAAGATAAGGGGTCATATTATACATCGCGTTATGCTCCTGTCATTTTTTAAACAAAGTATTCAGCAGTCCGCGTTTCAGCACCTGGGCACCTGTGTTAATCAGGGTGCGTTCGATCTGCGCTCTGCGGCGGTCCGCTGCCCGCTCCTTTTTCTTCTGCTCTGCTTCCCATTCCTTCTGCTTCCGTTTCAGCGCCGCCTCTTCCTCTTTTTCCCGCTTCTTCCTGGCGGCTTCTTCCTCTTTGGCCTTCTGCTTCTCGAACTCGGCTTTCTCCTTCTCCAGCCGGGCGCGCTCCGCTTCCAGCCTGGTCTGCTCTTCCGCAGCTTCAGCCTGTTCCTGCAGTACCTCATAAGCGGATTCATTATCCACATAATTGTCATACTTCCCCATGGAATCCCCGGCCATGGAAGCACTCCTCACCGTTTCTTCCGCGGGTCCCATAAAGCTCCGGGGACAGATGATGTCCGTCCGCTGCACAATCTCAGGCACGCCTTTTTCATCCAGAAAGGAGACCAGTGCCTGTCCCACGCCCAGCTCCATGATCACATCCGCCGCCTGAAACGCCGGATTCTCACGGAAGGACTGTGCCGCCGCACGTACTGCCTTCTGCTCCGAAGGGGTGTATGCCCTGAGCGCGTGCTGTACCCGGTTGCCCAGCTGTGCCAGCACCACATCCGGGATATCTCCCGGGCTCTGGGTGACAAAATAGATTCCCACCCCTTTGGAACGTATCAGCTTCACCATCTGCTCAATTTTCTGCACCAGAGCTTTCGGCACATTGGAAAAAAGCAGGTGTGCCTCATCGAAGAAAAATACCAGCTTCGGTTTCTCCACATCTCCCACTTCAGGGAGCTGTTCGAAAAGCTCCGCCATCAGCCACAGCAAAAAGCTCGCATACAGTATCGGATTCTGCACAAGCTTTACACTGTGAAGAAGATTCACGATTCCCCTTCCCTGAGAATCGGTTCGTATCCAGTCGAAGATATCCAGCGCCGGTTCCCCGAAGAACAGATCACCTCCCTGGTTCTCCAAAGGCAGCAGCGCCCTGAGAATGCCGCCCACAGACTGAGAAGATATATTCCCGTAAGTTGCCGTAAAATCCCCCCGGTGCTCCGACACATATCCCAGCACCGCTCTCAGGTCCTTCAAATCAATCAGCATCAGCCCCTTGTCGTCTGAAATCCGGAAGACAATATTCAGCACTCCTTCCTGGGCAGGCGTCAGCCCCAGGATTCTGGCCAGCAGCTCAGGTCCCATGTCGGAAACCGTCACCCGCAGGGGATGCCCCTTCTCCTGATAAATGTCCCAGAAAGACACCGGACAGGCCCCATACTGAAAGCTGTCCCTGATTCCGAACCGGTCAATGCGCTCCTCCATGGACGCTGAAGAGACGCCCGGCATGGCAATCCCCGACACATCCCCCTTTACATCGCAGAGGAACACCGGCACGCCGGCATCGGAAAAAGCTTCCGCCATCACCTTCATGGTAATGGTCTTCCCCGTACCGCTGGCGCCGGCAATCAGTCCGTGGCGGTTGCTCATTTTCAGCTGCATGTTCACTCTCCGGCCGTCGCCCGCAAGTCCCATGTACACTTTACCGTCCATACTCATCTCCCTCCTGCCTGCCGCAGCCCGCTTCTCCTGTGATACCGCGGCCAGACTTCAACTTCCCGGTGACCTTCCTTACACCTCTGCATACTTCCGCATGATAAAATGCTTCACCCTCTGGTTGTTCTCCGGTTTCGTATCCTCCAGTGTGGCATGAATGAAAGGTTTTCTCTCTTTCATAAATTTCAGCACGACAGTATAATCCATCTCGCCCAATCCGCATCCCATGGATACCAGTTTCCCGTCCCGAACCGCGCAGTCTTTCAGATGCACCATCGCCACATCGGCCCCCAGCAGTTCGATGGCTTCTTCTATCACCGACTTCCGTTCCGCATAATTCTCCATATCCAGCAGGTTCACCGGGTCAAAAATAATCTGCAGGTTGGGAGAATTGATTTCATCCAGCACCTTCCTGGCCCGTTTGGGATTGCTTACAATATGGCGGTACACCGGCTCGATAGCCACCACCACTCCCATTTTTTCCGCATATTCCACAATGGGGTGCAGATTGTCCGCAAAAAGCTTCAGAGCTTCCTCCGTATGGCATTCGGGCGTAAACGAATATGTCTCATTGGGCGCTCCTGTTTCTGTGCCCACCACGCCGCACCCCAGCCAGGAGGCAAAGCGGATATGTGCCATGTACCGATGGACCGTTTCCGCAAGCTGCTCTCTGTTGGGATTGGCCAGATTCAGATAGCAGCCCAGCACGGCGATGTCCACCTGATTCCGGGCAAATACATTCCTGATGTACATGGCAAGTCCCGGTGTCAGCGCTTCATCCGTAGTGGGAAATTCGTCAATCACTTTCGACAGCGCCATATGCCCGCAGGCAAATCCCAGCTGATGTACTTCGGCAATCCGTTCCTCAAAAGGACGTTTCGTGGTATCGTGTAGTCTGATTCCTAATTGCATAATCTGATTCCTCCGCTTTTTATTGCTGCCCTTCCCTTCTTCCGGAATCCGTTTCTCCGGGGACCGCTGTGTTGCGCAATTTCCGCCCGGGCCCCTCCATGCGCCCCATACATCAAAGCGCGCACCCATTCTTTCACTTCCGCAGCAGAGCAGTATAACTGTTTTCCTATATTTTGTCTTCTATCTGTTTCGTTTCAGAATATTTCCGCAACAATTCAGCGTCCTGTCCGAATTGTTACATATTTCCCACTTTACAGCATGGACGCCCGCAGCTCTTCCCCGCTCTTCGCGCTCAGATAAGCCGGCGCAATGTCAAAGACTGTCCTGCAGCCCTTTGCCCCCTCCGTGGAAAGGCGATACGCCGCTCTGGCATAGGCCACAATCACACTGGCCGTGAACTCCGGATTGGAATCCAGCTTCAGATTGTATTCGATGAGATGTTTATTCTCCTTCTCCCAGCCGGTAACGCCGCTGCGCAGCACCAGTCCTCCATGAGGAATCCCACTGTGGTCCCGTCTCAGTTCTTCTGCTGTAATGAAATGTACCGTGGTGTCATACTCCGCGAAATAATTGGGCATCGTTTTGATTTCTTTCTCGATTGCCGCTTTATCCGCCCCTTCCTCCGCCACCACAAAGCATTCCCTGGTGTGCTTCTGCCTGGTGGTCAGGTCGGGATTCTCACCGGCGCGCACCGCCTTCAGAGCATCCTCCACCGGAATGGTATACTGTTTTGCATCCTTCACGCCCGCAATCCGCCGGATGGCGTCGGAATGGCCCTGACTCACCCCCCGGCCCCAGAAGGTATAATCCTTTCCCTCAGGAAGAATGGCATTGGCATACATCCGGTTCAGGGAAAAGAGACCCGGGTCCCAGCCCACGGAAATGATTGCCACCTTCCCGCCTTTCCTCGCCGCCGCATCCACATTTGCAAAATGCTCCGGAATCCTGGCGTGAGTGTCAAAGCTGTCCACCACATTGAAAAGCCCGGCGTACTCCGGCGTCTGCACCGGAAGGTCCGTGGCGCTGCCGCCGCAGAGAATCATCACATCCAGTTTTTCCGCCCATTCTCTGGCTTCATTCACATGACAGACCTTTGCACTCTCTGTCAAAATATTCACACTTTCCGGGTCTCTCCTTGTAAATACTGCCTTCAGTTCCATATCCGGATTCTGTCGTATGGCACATTCCACTCCCCGTCCCAGATTCCCGTAACCTAAAATACCAATCCTGATTCCCATCTGCTCTCCTTCCGTCGGATGTCACTACTTTTATCACCACAGAATTCTCTTTCGTCCGACGTTTTCATTATAAGCATTTCACCCCGTTTGCGCAAGAGCGGCATCACAAATCACCTACATTTTCCCGCGAAGAATGTCCAGCAGTTCCTCTACCGTCATGCTTCCCAGATCTCCCGACTCTCTCTCACGGACGGAGACGCTGCCGGCCTGCACTTCCTTCTCGCCGAGGATCAGCATGTAAGGAATCTTTTCCAGCTGAGCGGCTCTGATTTTATATCCGATTTTTTCAGTTCTTCCGTCCACTTCACAGCGCAGTCCTTCGCTTTGCAATATTCCTTCTATTTCTTTTGCATAGTCAAGGGATTTATCCGAGACAGGTAATATTTTCACCTGCACCGGGGAAAGCCACAGCGGAAATTTCCCTGCGAAATGTTCGATCAAAATCCCCAGGAACCGCTCAATGGAGCCAAATACTACCCTGTGTATCATAACGGGACGGTGCTTCCTGCCGTCTTCCCCGATATACTCTGCCTCGAACCGCTGAGGCAGCTGAAAGTCCAGCTGGATTGTCCCGCATTGCCATGTCCTTCCGATGGAATCCTCCAGGTGGAAATCGATCTTCGGGCCATAAAATGCGCCGTCTCCCTCATTTACCACATAGGGCAGTTTCAGATCCTCCAGTGCAT
Source organism: Acetatifactor muris (assembly GCF_024623325.1). Taxonomy (GTDB): domain Bacteria; phylum Bacillota; class Clostridia; order Lachnospirales; family Lachnospiraceae; genus Acetatifactor; species Acetatifactor muris. The sequence goes on along the minus strand of NZ_JANJZD010000040.1, from coordinate 1,661 downwards.
TTTTCAGACCGTTTGTGGCCATTTCCCAGTCTTCGTCGCTTCCGATGGCATTCTCCGGCCTTGTAGATAACTCCACATGATACTTGAATCCAAAATCAGAATACACCTCATCAATCAGACGGACCACCCCTTTAATCTCGTCCGGTATCTGCTCCGGCGTCATGAAAATGTGGGCATCGTCCTGGGTGCAGCAGCGGACCCGCATCAGGCCATGCAGTGTACCAGACTTCTCATTTCTGTGAATCAGTCCCAGCTCACTGATCCGCATGGGAAAATCACGATAAGAACGGGGTTCCATCTTATAGACCAGCATTCCGCCCGGACAGCTCATGGGCTTTACGGCAAAATCCGCCCCGTCAATCACAGTCGTATACATCTTATCCCTGTAATGTTCCCAGTGTCCGGATGTCTCCCAGAGCCGGCGGTTCAGCATAATGGGTGTGGATATTTCCACATAGCCTTCTCTGGTGTGCAGTTTTCTCCAATAGTCGATCAGCAGATTTTTCAGTATGAGCCCCTTGGGAAGGAAAAAGGGGAAGCCCGGTCCTTCCTCAAGCAATGTAAATAGCCCCAGTTCCTTTCCCAGCTTTCTGTGGTCTCTCTTCCTGGCCTCCTCCAGACGGTTCAGATATTCCTCCAGCATCCCCTTCTCCGGAAAGGATGTGCCGTAAATCCTGGTAAGCATCTTGTTCTTCTCATCGCCGCGCCAGTAGGCCCCTGCCACAGACAGCAGTTTAAACGCTTTCACAGCGCTGGTGTATGCCACATGAGGTCCCGCGCACAGCTCCAGATATTCTCCCTGTCTGAAGAAGCTGATTTCCTCATCTTCCGGCATCTCCCTAAGCATTTCGATTTTGTAGGGCTCGTTTCTTTCTTCCAGAATCTCCAGCGCCTTTTCTCGGTCTGCGGTAAAGTGTTTCAGCTGGAGATTTTCTCTCACGATTTTTCTCATCTCCGCCTCCACTTCGGCAAAGTTTTCTTCCGAAAAACGGAAACTGAAGTCAAAATCATAGTAAAAACCGTCTGCAATCGACGGGCCGACGGCACACCTGGTATCCGGATACAGCCTCTTCACCGCCTGGGCCAGAATATGTGCCGTGGTGTGCCTGAATGCATTTCTCCCCGGTTCCTCCTGGAAACCAGCCTCTCTCATGGAACCATCCTTCATTGTAATCTTCATTTTACCTCTTCCTTTCCTAATAAAATTTTTGATTAACATGAAAAAAGCACCCTCAAAGATACTTACCATGTACCTTTGAGGGTGCCTGTCGCACGGTTCCACCTCAATTTTTCACTTCAGGTTCTATCAAACCCTAACCTTTAACGCAGGTGTACGGCAACGCTTACGTCTACTTTCAGCATTGCAGCTGGGGAATGGTTTTCACATACGATCCACATAAGCATCTTCCACCATTCGATGCTCTCTCTGTCTGCGATCTCCATGCTACTCGTTTCCGTCATCGCTTTTCTCATGTTAACTTGGCTGATATCATAACATTCCCGCCGGGGATTGTCAATAGCCGGATTTCCCTCTCCACGACAAACGCATGAATGTTTACTCCCACTCAAATCCTAAATTGCGGATTTTTAAATTTTCATCAGTTCTTCGATAAACTGTGCCGGTGCAAAGCTTATGTTAAACCGCTTCCTTCTTAGTGACA
>NZ_JANJZD010000003.1 GCF_024623325.1 Acetatifactor muris | reverse complement strand
CTTCCGTAAGCTTGATTACATATTTTCTGGGTCTTGCCATAGGAATCACCGCCGTTTTTTTCTTAGTATATACCAAAACGGCTGTATTTACCAGCATAATTTATCTATATATCAACATGTCACTACAGTAGTATAATTGTGTCAATCCTACAATCTGGATATGGGAAGCTGATAAATGGGAGGATTTCATGGAAAAATTAAGAGCAATTCTTTTCACGGCGGGTCTAATGCTCTTTCTTCTGGCAGCGGTAACGGGCTTTCTTTCCGTACAGGACTATTTGGATATTCTTCCGGCGGAAAGTTACGAGGATAAAGGTGTCTATACCTTCCGGCCTTACCAGGTGCTGCCGGTCCAGGTGGAGAATACCGGAACCGGACGGGAGAAGCGCATGAATCCCACCAAAACCGTTTACATGGTCTATTACAGGGATACGGAGGCAAAGGGGTATCGGTGGGAGGAAAGGGCTGTCAGCCGTGAGAGCGGAGAGAAGACCGTGGATGCGGGGGTGACTGTGGAACGCAGGGTTCTAAGCATTTTGAGTTCGGGGGCCTATATCACCGTGGCGCCGGAGTTGGATGCGGAGCGCTATACGGCGGGCCTGCGAAGAAGGGATTTGCTGTTACTGGGGGCGTCGGCGGCATATATTCTGTTTTACCTGGGGGCCTGGTGTGTCTTATGGTACAGGCGGAGGAAGTCAATATGATAAGGAATCAGCTGAAAGAGAAACTGGAAGAGCAGCGGAAGGTGTACGAGGCTCTGAAAGCCGGGGATGCAGGTCTGGTCTGTTATAAGGAATTCCAGAACGGAGAATGGGGCACGGACGACGCCAATTACACCAACCGCCTGCGACTGGCCTATTACCTTCTGTATGATCAGATTGACGACGAGAATATAGTAGAATATCTGTTCCGGGAGGAGCTGAAGGACAGGGAGAACAATTCCTTCCAGGGCATCGGGAGTACTCTGTGTATTTTGACATGGCTGTTGAGGAAGTATAACCAGGACCACAAGTACGACAGTCTGTTTGAGCAGGCAAAGAATGCGAATTTTGACTGCGCCTGCGGTTATGACCCGGAAGATACGGTTGAGGAGGCGTTCGACAGGAATGACCTTCTGGATTGTATTTATCTGTGCCGGGAACTGGAGTATAAGGATGTGATGGGCCTGTTGGTGGAGGCCTGGAAAAAGGAGACGGAGGATGGGGCGGGCTGGAACCATTCCAACCGCAGGATGCTGATCGAATTTCAGGCCTGTCTGGGCAGAGAGGGGGAAAACGAGAAGCTCTATCTGGAGCAGCTGCAGGAAACTTTGGAGGCAGATTCGGGAAAGGCGAGGGACATCATTGCAGGATACCGGGATTTGATTCGCCATTATCTGGATGTGGGGGACTATGGGGAAGGGGCCAGGTACTGCAGATTGGTTCTGGAAACCATGGACTGCGGAGAAATCAGAGGAATTCGTCTGTTTGACGATATCCTGGAGGAATGCTGCGAAGTGATTGCCCAGGTTTCCGGAGCGTGTATGAAAAATCATTCCCGCCATCTGTCGGAAAGCAATTCTGAAACATGCTCCGGGGAAAATGACGGGCTGTGGAAGCGGATAAAAGCAGAGCTGAAGAGCAAGTCCCGGTCTGCCTGGTATGGAAACCTTTATTCAAAGGCAATTGCCGCCGGGAAGGCCATGAATGACCCATATGCCCAGGTATTGGAGCGGGAGTATCTGGAATGGCGGAAAGACCGCGGTATAGTAACAGAATAGCCAATATCGGATGCTTTCCGGGGCGGCTTCTGTTCGTTTTGTCGTGGTGATACTGGTTCCGAAAGCCATTGAGACATTGAAACGGATAGAGAGACAGGGCGAGTACATGTTCATGCCATGTACACAAAAAACAGCGGAACCCCACATTTTATGGGATTCCGCTGCACATTAACCAGAGCGATAGACTGGACTCGAACCTTTTTCAGCCTTCGAAAGCCAATAAAATCAAGGAGGAATGCACACTGTCTACAAAGTGTCTAAATGAAAAAGTATAAATAAAGGTAAGTAAAGCCATGTGGGAAGACTCTCATATGGCTTTATTCTATAGTATAAATATCTAGGTAAATCTGACAATATCATTTGGCGAACAATCCAAAGCGCGGCACAATTTTTCAAGTGTCAGAATGGTAATGTTTCCATTTTTCCTTAAGTTGTATATGGTCTTAGTGTCTATATCCCCATGTTTTATCAAATAGTATTGCGATATATGTTTTTCTGCCATAGTCTTCCATAGTGGGCTGTAATCTACCATTTCTGTATCCTCCATGTAGGTATATTATCCCGCATTATAAGGGAAATTTGCAGAATGAGAATAATCATAATGATTTTTAACATTGTGAAAAAAGTCATAATATGATATTATGTACAAAAAATAAGGAAGACAGACATATGGTTGAAATTGAAAACTTAAAAAAGGAAATTTTAGATTTGATTACACCCTATCTTGCAGAACGCGCTGGGAAAATTTACATTGAAAATGAGGAATATAAAGAATCCTCAAAAAATGCGGATTTGATATTTGAGGAATTGAATGAGACATTGACGGATGAACAACAGGAATTACTTGAACGGTATTCTGTTGCAAATAACATTACAGTAGCTCTTACCGAACGACTTGCATATCAACAGGGAATGCGGGACTTCCTAAATCTTTTTATTTCACTCTTAAAGGGATAGCAGATTTAAAGAAATCAGGGACCAGACAGAGAACCGTTTTGAAGTCGTGGAGCATACTAAAACGAATCAGGACCGTTTCGTGATACTGGTTCCGAAAGCCATTGAGACATTGAAACGGATAGAGAGACAGAGATGCGTAAGACCTACGCCAAACTTGAATGCCGGCGGCGTCTCCTTAGACTGCATCCGGGAGCTGGTGGGGCATGAAGACGAGCGCACGACTTTCCACAATTATTGCTATAACCGGGAGACGGATGCCCGGACACATGAGAATATCGAGCGTGCGCTTTCACGGGATAAAGTGTAATCAAATGTAATCAGAACACATGTACACAAAAAACAGCGGAACCCCACATTTTATGGGATTCCGCTACATAAAAAGAAGAGCGATAGACGGGACTCGAACCCGCGATTTCCACCTTGGCAAGGTGGCGCTCTACCAACTGAGCCACTATCGCATAAAATAATTCATTGTCTCCTGAACGCCTTCATCTCTGAAGATTTCCTGCGAACAAAATGTATTTTACTACAAGATTTTCCTGTTGTCAATAAATTTTTTTATCTTTGACCGAAGTGCTGTATCTGTAGTAAAATGGTAGCAGTTCAGACAAAACAATAAAACCTTCAGGAGATTTGGATATGAATGACGACATGACAAAATCAAATTATCAGCCGCTGACGATCTCTGCAGCCGGGATTACCGTGACTTTTTTCCCGGACAGTCTGTGCTGCCGGGTGGAAGCCGGTAATCGTATCTGGGAACAGACCTGTCCTCCACGCATTGAGCGGAAGGAGTGCTCCGCAGTATTATTTTCAGATGCAGCCTCCATTTCGCACAGATATTATCAAAGCGGTGTGGGAACGGGGATTCTGTCTTCCTATGACGGCTTTGCCGAGATGGAGAAGTTTTCCTTTGAGACACTCATCTGGATTGAGCATGCCACCGGGAATGTGCGGTTTGAGCTGATTCCGGGCAGAGACGGGGAGGCGTTTGCGGCAGTACACTGGCCGACGCCTTTTGCATTTGACAATCCTGTCTCTTCTTCGTATACGGTCATGCCTGTACTGCAGGGGATTTTGATTCCCAATACATGGGAGACGGCCGTCGGAAAGCTGCCTTTTAACGGACAGATGTGCAGTGCGGGAGCTTATATGCCGTGGTTTGGCCAGGTGGAGGCGCGGAGAGGGTACATTGCCATCTGTGAACAGCCCTGGGACGCCGGATATGAAATTGACCATCCGGCGGGAGGGCCTTATTCTCATGTGGGAATGTATTTTCTGCCCAGCCTGGGACGCCTTGCCTACCGGCGTGTTACGCGGTTCACGTTCCTGGAAGACTGTGATTACAATGATTTGTGCAAGGTTTATCGGTCCTATGTGAAAGAGACAGGGCTTTTTACTACGCTGGCGGAAAAGTCGGCGCGAAATCCTCTGGTCAGGAAGCTGGTGGGTGCAGCCATTGTACATAAAGGAATCAAGACGCATGTGTCTCCGGATTCTTTGTTCTATGACAGGGAGCATCCGGAGAAAAACGATGTGGTTATCCCTTTTGCGGAGCGCACCCGGGAGATTCTGCGGTTCCGGGATAAGGGAATGCGCAGGCTTTACCTGCATCTGGACGGCTGGGGAGATCCCGGCTATGACAACAGACATCCGGACTATCTGCCTGCCTGTGAGGAGGCCGGCGGCTGGGAGGGGATGAAGGAGCTGTCCGAAACCATCCGGGAATGTGGCTATATGTTCGGCCTTCATGACCAGTACCGGGATTACTATATGGATGCGCCTTCTTTTGACCGGGAATTTGCCTGTGAGGCGCCGGACGGCTCGATTTTTGATATGGCCAGGTGGGCCGGAGGACGGCAGAGCTATCTGTGCGCCACGCAGGCGCCCTATTATGTGAAGCGGAATTTTGAGGAGGTGCTGCGGCATGGCATTCATCTGGAAGCTTCTTATCTGGATGTGTTCACCTGTAACGAAGGCGATGAATGTGCCAATCCCCGCCACAGAATGACCCGAAGGGAATGTTTTGAATATCGAAGCGCCTGCTTCCGGTATCTGTGTTCGAAGAAAATTCTGCCCAGCTCCGAGGAATGCGGCGATTGGGCCATGAGAGATCTTGTGTTCTGCCATTACGGGCCTTATGATTTTATGCTGGAAAAACCGGGAACGCCCCGGAGAGGAATTCCGGTTCCTCTGTTTAATCTGGTTTACCATGACTGTATCATTCTGCCCTGGCCCATGGACAGACTGCCGGATACGGAGGATTATATGCTGTATGCCCTGTTAAACGGCGGCGGGGCCTATGTGGATAAGGATGGAGCTTATCCGGACTGTGACGGTGCGTTTGACGCGGCCAGGGAAAAGCAGCTGGACGAGGACATTTCCCGTTACCGTGTGGTGGCCGCGCTTCAGGAGCAGGTTGCGGATTATGAGATGGTACGACATGAATTCCTGGACGGAAGCCCGCACAGGCAGCGGACTCTTTTTGCAGATGGCACACAGGTGACAGTGGACCTGAAGAGCGGAGAGTACCGGATCAGCCATCCATGAATGCCTTTTGTAAAAGGTATTTTCAGAGAAGCGGATTTGGGCCGGACTGACCGGAAAGGTATAAATATTTTGAATGGACATGAGGTTCCGGCTATGATATACTGGTGTTGTCGGAGAGGGCTTATCGCAAGGAGGAAAGGAATATGGCATTAACGAAGGAAGACCTGAAGGCGTTGTCGGATTTACTTGACGAAAGGCTCGACAAAAGATTAGAACCCATGGAGAAGAAGCTGGACAAAATTGAGAACAGACTCGATACGGTCGAGAGCAGGCTTGATACGATTGAGAGCAGACTTGATACGATTGAGAGCAGACTTGATACGATCGAGAACAGACTCGATACGGTCGAGAGCAGGCTTGACAAAGTTGAGAGCAGACTCGACCGGCTTGAGACAGATGTGGCAGCGGTGAGAAAGGGGTTGACGGAAGTCCGGGGAGCACAGATCAAAATGGACCGCAGAATTTCCGATATCTACAATCTCGCTCTGGACGCATGGGGACAGGGTGTGGAGAACAGAGCATGGCTCCAGAGAATGACAAAGTGACAAAGTAGTATTTATGTGATTCGGGCAGATCACAGACAGGGCAGAGACGGATGCAGATTCCGGTCTCTGCCTTTTTTCCTTCAATAAATGTGAGGATTCATCAATTATATATTAGTATTGTCCATTGCGGAGAAGCCGGCGGCAGCGTATAGTGGAAGAGAGAGGAGGAATAACACTATGGAGGGAAACGCAAATCTGCAGGAAAAGAGAGGACGGGAAGTCCGCATCCTGGACCCGGAGCTGCAGCGCCGGCAGGCGGCGAACAGGGATTATATGTATCATCTGGAAAATCGTTTTCTGCTGCTGAATTTTAATCTGGAGGCAGGGCGGGACACTTCGTCCAATGTAATCGAAGACATGCACGGGGGATGGGAATTCCCCACTTGCCAGCTGCGGGGACATTTTCTGGGGCACTGGCTGTCAGCCGCCGCAATGAATTACCATGCCACCGGCGACAGAGAGCTGAAGGCGAAGGCGGACGCCATAATAGCCGAACTGGAGGAGTGCCAGAAGGAGAACGGGGGCTCCTGGGTGGGACCCATTCCGGAAAAGTATCTGTACTGGATTGCCGGGGGCAAGAGAGTCTGGGCGCCCCATTACACGATTCACAAGGTATTTATGGGATTGCTTGACATGTACGAATTTGCGGGAAATCAGACGGCGCTGAAGATTGCAGAGAACTTCGCCGAATGGTTTTATGACTGGAGTGCAGGGTATTCCCGCGAAGAATTTGATGATATCCTGGACTTTGAGACCGGAGGCATGCTGGAGATATGGGCGCAGCTGTATGATTTTACCGGCAATGAAAAATATCGGGAGCTGATGGAGCGCTATTACCGGGGACGTCTGTTTGACCCGCTGCTGAGAGGCGAGGATGTGCTGACCAATATGCATGCCAACACGACCATACCCGAGGTAATCGGATGTGCCAGAGCTTATGATGTGACCGGTGAGGAAAAATGGCGACGGATAGCGGAAAGCTACTGGGAGCTTGCCGTGACAAAGCGTGGCTGTTATGCCACAGGCGGACAGACCTGCGGTGAAATCTGGTCTCCCATGAAGAAGCTTTCCGCCCGGCTGGGGCAGAAGGGACAGGAGCACTGCACTGTCTATAATATGATGCGTCTGGCAGGATTCCTGTTCCGATGGACCGGAGATCCGGCCTACCTGGATTATCAGGAGAGGAATCTGTACAATGGGATTATGGCGCAGGCCTACTGGCAGGGGAATTTTACCCACGGATTTACCAGTCCTTATCCCACGAAGGGTCTGCTGAGCTATTTCCTTCCCATGCAGGCGGGGGCCAGAAAAGGATGGAGCAGCAAAACAGATGATTTCTTCTGCTGCCACGGTACGCTGGCACAGGCCAATGCGGCGTTCAACAGAGGCATTTATCATCAGTCCGGAAGAACGATTTATGTCAGCCAGTATTTTGACAGCGAAGCCGCATTTGACGTGGAGGGTACCTCTGTGACCCTGCTGCAGAAAAGGGATCCGCTGACGGGAAGCAGTCATCTTTCCAGCGACTCCTCCGCGAGGCAGTCGGTGCTTGAAGATACCAGGAAATGGCCGTCTAATCCGGATTGCCTGGTGCCCTGCCTGCGCGTTCAGACGCCGGAGAAGATCCAGATGACACTGATGATTCGGATTCCCTGGTGGATAGCTGGAAAAGCACAGATTTTAGTCAATGAGAAGGAAGTATTCTGCACAGAGCAGGGAGGCATTTTTGTACCGCTGGAGAGGACCTGGGAGGACAAAGATGTGGTGCGCATTGTGCTGCCCAGAGCCGTGAAGGCACAGGCACTGCCTGACAGAGAGGACACGGTTGCATTTCTGTACGGACCGGTGGTGCTGGCCGGTCTCTGCGAAGAGGAGAGACTTCTGCATGTGCCGGATATCGCACACCCGGAAAGTGTCCTGGTTCATGACAATGAGCGGGAGTGGGGGAGCTGGAAATCCACCTTCCGCACGGTGGGGCAGGAGAGAGGCATCCGGTTTATTCCGCTGTATGAAGTGGGGTATGATACATATGGCATTTATTTTCCGATAAAACCTTGAAAGAATTTTAACGTTTCGTTATCGCGCAGTGATTTTAATCAGGAGGGATTACACTATGAGTTTGAGAGAAAGCTATCAGCCGTTTTTTAAGATGGGAGCAGCAGTTCCCGGCAGAATTTTCGGAGAGGAAGTCACTCTGGCACACATTGTGAAGGAGTATGATTCCATTACCTGTGAGAATGACATGAAGCCCATGTTTCTCCTGGACGAGGCACGCAACTGTGCCGAGCCGGAGAAATACGACCGCTGCCCTGCGGTTAAGTTTGACACCATTGAACGCTATATGGATTTTGCGAAGGAGAAGGGGCTTGGCGTCAGAGGACATACGCTGGTGTGGCACAACCAGACACCCAGATGGTTTTTCACGGAAGGGTACAGCAAAGAGGAGGAGGCGCCGCTGGCAGACCGGGATACCATGCTTGCCAGACTGGAAAATTATATCCGCGGTGTTCTGGAATCCATCCAGCAAAGGTGGCCCGGGGTGATTTACGTCTGGGATGTGGTAAACGAGGCCATTGACAACGGAGGACTGCGGGAATCCCTCTGGACGAAGACAGTGGGAGAGGATTTCGTCATCCAGGCATTTCGGTTTGCCAGAAAATACGCGGACAGTAATGTGAGTCTGTTTTACAATGATTATGATACCTTTGTGCCCTGGAAGAGAGATGTCATCTGCGAACGTATCTTAAAGCCTCTTCTGGAGGAGGGCCTTGTGGACGGCATGGGCATGCAGGCTCATCTCACCATGGAGACAGATATGGGTGAGTTTGAAAAAAGCCTGAAATGTTTCGGGGCGCTTTCCCTGCAGGTACAGGTTACAGAGCTGGATATTCACAATGCGGATCCTTCGGAGGACTCCATGAATGGACTGGCTGACCGGTATGAGAAACTGTTCCGAATGCTCCTGGACAGCCGAAAGGAAGGCAAAGCAAATGTTACGGGAGTCACCTTCTGGGGATTGCATGACGGTATTACATGGCTTACTTTTTTCAGAAGAGAGAGAAGTTATCCGCTGCTGTTCGATGAAAATCTTCAGCCGAAAAAGGCTTATGAAGCTGTGCTTTCTGCTAGCATATAGTCCGCCCTGTCCAAAAGTGTTTTTTAGGGATTTGTTTTAGAAATCTTTAGAATTGCCTGTGTAATATTTTAAGAATTGTCCGTTATACTTAGGTAACATCAGAAGAGGCATGTCAGACTGCCGCAGTGCGCAGAGACAGCCTCGCCTGAAATGACAGCAAAAGGATTTGCAACGGACAGGGAGAAAACAGACAGATGGCAATGAATGAACAGGCAATAACGAAACAGATAATGACAAAGCAACCAATGACCAAACAGCCAATGACAAAACCTTCGATGGCAGGGCAGGCAGAAAAATATAAAAAATGGGTGACGGCGGGAGTGCTGGCGTTATGCCTGCTGTTTACGGTGTTTTTATGTAAGGCTTATTTTGACGGGAAATTTAACTCGGTGGATACTTTCCAGAAATATATGGCAGGCTTCGGCCTGCTGGCGCCTTTGTTTCTGGTGGCGGTGCAGGCGGCGCAGGTGGTGCTGCCGATACTGCCCGGGCTTGCGGGCTGTGTGGCAGGGGCGCTTATGTTCGGGTGTATGGGCGGATTCTGGTGCAATTATATCGGCATTTCCGCAGGCTCCATCATTGCTTTCCTGCTTGCCAGGAGATACGGAAGCGGATTGGTCAAGAGGATGTTCCCCGGAGAGAAGTATGACAAATGGGCCAACTGGGCAGGCAACAGTAAGTTTTATACTGTGATATTGTTCCTGGGCATGGTGCTCCCGCTGTTTCCGGATGATTATTTCTGCTATTTCACCGGAATCACAAAAATGAGCACGCGTAAATTTGTGGCGATTATTGTGCTGGGGAAACCCTGGTGCATTCTTGCCTACTGTATCATGGCTTCGGCGGCGGTGGCGTAAGCAGCCGTCCGCGCAGCCAGTTGGACAATCTGACTTCTATCAGGGCATGGCTGACCAGCGCCAGGCCCACGCTGACGGCAATGGCAACAGCCGTACCTGCCAGGGCCCGGGAGCTGCAGACAGAAAAGTCGAACACGGCTCTGTCCAGCAGCATGACAGGATAGTAATGCATCAGATATAAAGAAAAACTGATATTGCCAAGTCTGACCAACGGACCTGGCATTTTTTTTGCGCTCAGACCTGCCAGGAAGGCGCAGAGTACAATGAGCAGAGCGGGCAGGCCCCACAGAATGGGCCTGCGGAATCCCAGAATATTGATGTGAGGTTTCGTAATCAGAAGCCCCCAGAGACAGCCCAGGCAGCCCGGAAATCCCAGCAGGAGACAGGCTCTGGGCAGTTTTCTGGTCCGGTACAGGCGATACAGCCCCCATGCGGCATAGTAGGCAAGGATTCCATAGATAAATTCCAGCATGACCGGATTTCCATAGAAAGCCAGGGCAGCAGGCGGGGCGGGCACCAGCCGGGCGATAAGTATGGTCGCAATGAGGAAAAGGCTGCAGAACAATCCCCGGAATCGGTGGCTGATGCCCAGAGCAATGCCAAATATAAGATAGAAAAACAGTTCACAGTTCACAGTCCAGCCGATGCGCATCAGAGGCTGAAGCACACCGCCGCCTATGTCAAAGGGGACAAAGCAGAGGCTTTTCAGCAGGAATACCGGGTCTGCATTTGTCTGCTGGAACATGGTCGGAAACAGCAGCAGCAGTATAAAAGTGCCCACAGTCATCAGGTAGTACAGCGGCAGAATGCGGATGAGGCGCTTTGCCAGAAAATGTCTGCCGTCTCTGTGAGTGGAGAACATAATCATGAAGCCGCTGATACAAAAGAAAATATCCACGCCGAAGGCGCCGCAGTTTAAGAAGCGGATGTGTTCCAATATGATAAAAACTGCCGTAATTCCCCGCAGTACCTGTATGGAATCAAAATGCATCTGATGAAAATCTGGTAATTTCTCTTCTTCCATGAGCGTCCTTTCATGTTGTGTCCGGCTTTCCCGAAACAGCTCCGCCATAGTTTATTTTGCCATTATACCGTATTTTGCCGCAAAAAGCCATGCCCAAAATGCAGATAAAGATTTCGCCGGAAAAAAGAACACAAAGGACAGCACTTTGCCGAATAAAATCATTGCGTTCCCGGGCAGTATCGTATAAAATTAATTTAGGAGACGGTTCTGTGAAAGCAGAAGCGGAACTGAGTACAGCAATCGTCCCGGGACGGTTAATTACGGAGCTGGAACAGCGAGAACAGGAGGGAAAAGGGATGAAGATGATTTTTGTCGGAGCGGCCCACGAGGTGACAGGAAGCTGTCATTATCTGGAGGCGGCAGGAAAACACATGTTAGTGGACTGTGGTATGGAGCAGGGCGTGAATGTCTTCGAGAATGTACCTCTCCCGGTGGATGAATCGCTGATTGACTATGTATTTCTGACACATGCGCATATTGACCACACGGGATTGCTGCCTCTTTTGTATGCAAAGGGCTTCCGGGGACAGGTATATGCCACGGATGCCACAGCAGATCTATGCAGCATTATGCTTCGCGACTGCGCTCACATTCAGATGATGGAAGCTGAGTGGAAGAACCGGAAGGCGAAGAGAAGCGTGGCGCTTACCGCCGAGGAGCCTCTGTACACCATGGAGGACGCGGAAGGTGTGATCAAGAGACTTGTCCCCTGCCATTACGGCACGGAAGTGAAGGTATGTGACGGTGTGACCATTCGCTTTACGGATATCGGCCATCTGCTGGGATCTTCCAGTATAGAAGTATGGCTGACGGAGGAGAATGAGACGAAGAAGATCGTTTTTTCCGGAGACATCGGCAATAAGAACCAGCCTCTGCTGCACAGTCCGATTCCAACGAAAGAAGCGGACTATGTGGTGATGGAATCCACTTACGGAGACAGACTTCACGGGGCGGAGCGGCCGGATTATGTGCATGAGCTGGCCGCCATTCTGAAGGAAACCTTTGACAGAGGCGGTAATGTGGTGATTCCCTCTTTTGCGGTGGGCCGGACCCAGGAGCTGCTCTTTTTCCTGCGGAAGATCAAGGCGCAGCGGCTGGTGAAGGGACATGAGAATTTTCCGGTGTATGTGGACAGTCCGCTGGCGGTGGAGGCCACGGGCATCTTCCAGGACAATCGGATGGAATGTTTTGCCGGAGAGGCTTTGTATCTGGTCCAGGCAGGTATCAATCCCATTTCCTTCCCGGGGTTAAAGCTTGCCATTACCAGCGAGGAATCCAGGGAAATCAACTTTAACGAGACGCCGAAAGTCATCATTTCCGCTTCCGGAATGTGCGATGCCGGACGTATCCGGCATCATCTGAAGCATAACCTCTGGAGACCGGAATGTACCATTCTGTTTGTGGGGTATCAGGCGGTGGGAACGCTGGGCAGACTGCTTGTGGACGGAATCGACGAGGTGAAGCTTTTCGGTGAGTCCATTCAGGTACGGGCGGAGATTAAAAAGCTGGTGGGCATGAGCGGTCATGCGGACAAAAACGGGCTGATCGAATGGCTCTGCGGCTTCGAGGAGAAGCCGAAAAAGGTGTTCGTGGTCCATGGCGAGGACAGTGTATGTGCCGGTTTCGCGGAATGTCTGAAGCTTGAGTACGGTCAGAGCACATACGCGCCGTACAGCGGGACCGTTTTTGACCTGCTCTCCGGTAAGCTGGAATATGAGGCAAGGCCTGTGCCTGTGAAGAAGAAGGCGAAGAGCGTCGTTTCCAATGTCTATGCCAGACTGCTTGCGGCGGCGCAGCGGCTGCTTAACATGGTCAGGGGAATCGACGGTATGCCGAATAAGGATATGGCGAAATTTGCCGACCAGATTAACTCGCTCTGTGATAAGTGGGAGCTGTAACGACTGTTGTTTCAACAGGATATCAACATTGCAGGACTTGAGAACCTGAATTTCAAAAGGCCGGGACCTGCAGATGAAACGAACACCTGCGGGGAGGGAAAGTATATTTATGAATATCATAGCGGCAGCGGACAGAAACTGGGCAATCGGCAGAAAAGGCCGCCTGCTTGTCAGCATACCAAACGACCATAAATTTTTCCGTGAGGAGACCATGGGGAAAGTCGTCGTCTTCGGACGAAAGACCCTGCAGACCTTTCCCCAGGGCATGCCTTTGCAGGGCAGAACAAACATTGTTCTTTCCAGGGACGCGGCCTTTCGGGTGAAAGGAGCTGTGACGGTTCATTCCCTGGAGGAGCTGAGACAGGTGCTGGAGCCCTATCCGACGCAGGATGTCTACTGTATCGGCGGAGAGAGCATTTACCGCCAGCTTCTGCCCTGGTGCGACACGGCGCATATTACGAAAATCGACCATATTTATGAAGCGGATGCATATTTCCCTGATCTGGACAGAGACTCCGGCTGGAGGATTACGGCGGAGAGCGACGAACAGACTTACTTTGACATTCCCTATACCTTTTTCCGCTATGAGAGGAGAAAATAAAACCGGATATATTGACTTTTTACGGGAAAAGGATAATAATGTTACCAACTCCCACGGAATGCCGGACGGATTACGATTCGGAAGGGGAGAGGCGGGAGTAATTTTACGATAAACACAGGAAAGAAGGGAACGGCAATGGAAAAGAAAAACATAGATTGGGGTAATATCGGATTCGGATATATTCAGACAGACAAACGATATGTTTCCTTTTTTAAGGATGGGGCATGGGATGAAGGCGTGCTGACAGAGGACGCCAATGTGGTTTTAAACGAGTGTGCGGGAGTGCTGCAGTATGCGCAGACCATATTCGAGGGACTGAAGGCCTATACCACAGAGGACGGACATATCGTGGCTTTCCGGCCGGATTTGAATGCAGAGAGGATGGAGTCCTCCGCAAAGCGTCTTGAGATGCCGGTATTTCCGAAGGAACGCTTTGTGGATGCCGTGACGAAGGTGGTGGAGGCAAATGCCGCTTATGTGCCGCCTTACGGCAGTGGGGCAACCCTGTATATCCGCCCCTATATGTTCGGATTCAACCCGGTTATCGGCGTGAAGCCTGCGGATGTGTATCAGTTCAGGATTTTATGTACCCCTGTGGGTCCTTATTTCAAGGGAGGTGTGAAGCCTCTGACCATTCGTGTCAGCGATTTTGACCGGGCGGCGCCTCACGGAACGGGAAATATCAAGGCAGGTCTGAACTATGCCATGAGCCTGCATGCCATTGTGACAGCCCACGCGGAAGGCTATGATGAGAATATGTACCTTGATCCCGGCACGCGCACGAAGGTGGAGGAGACCGGAGGGGCCAATTTCCTGTTTGTGACCAGAGATGGCAGGGTGGTTACCCCCAGGTCAGACAGCATTCTGCCTTCTATCACCAGACGTTCTCTCGTGCATGTGGCGAAGGAATATCTGGGGCTGGAAGTGGAGGAGAGAGAAGTATTCCTGGAGGAGGTAAAGGATTTTGCAGAGTGCGGTCTGTGCGGCACGGCGGCAGTGATTTCTCCTGTAGGAAAGATTGTTGATCATGGTAAGGAGATATGCCTTCCCAGCGGAATGACGCAGATGGGGCCTGTCACAAAGAAGCTTTACGATACCCTGACGGGGATTCAGATGGGCAGAATCGAAGCTCCCGAAGGCTGGATTCATGTGATTCAGTGAAATTCCGCCCGGAAGGGAAGCAGGCGATAATGTCAGTTTGGAAGTAAGGCGGGATATGAACAGAAAGTTTTTGAATATTTGTGAGAAATGCGGATGCCTGTTACTTGTGCTGATGCTGCTGACTGCCTGCGGAGAGGACGGCGGGGCGAAGGTGGTCTTTACCACCGGACTGGGAAAGGACGAAGTCTTCCGCATCGGGGATGCGGTCTGCACCACGCCGGAGCTGATGGTCTATCTGACCAATACGCAGAATCAGTATGAAAGCGTCTACGGCCCCGAGGTATGGAATGTCTCTCTGGACGGAGTCACACTGGAGGAGAATGTAAAGGAGACAGTGCTGGCGAAAACGGCTCAGATTAAGACCATGTACCTTCTGGCCGGAAAACGGGAAGTGGAACTGGACGAGACGGAAAGCAGACAGGTGGAACAGGCGGCAGAGGAATATTTTACTTCCCTGAGTGAGAGGGAACAGGAACTCATGGGTGTGAATGCTGATACGATAGAAAAGCTTTACCGGGAATACGCTCTGGCAGACAAAGTATATCGTTACATCATTCAGGATGTCAACCCGGAAATCAGCGATGACGAGGCGCGCACCATCACTGTACAGCAGATTCTGTTTCGTACCAGTACCGTTGACGGCGCCGGGAACAGAGTTGAGTATTCCGATGAAATGAAGCGGACAGTCTATGATAAGGCCGTGGAAGTGTGCGGAGAAGCGAAGGGAGGGGAAGCCGATTTTGTGGAGCTTGCATCCCGCTACAGTGAAGATGCTTCGATTACCCTGTCTTTCGGCAAGGGGGAGACGGAGGCTGATTTTGAGGAGGCGGCTTTTTCTCTTGAAACAGGAGAAATCAGTGAGGTAATTGAGACCACAGACGGCTATCATATTATCAAATGTATCAGCACTTTTGACAGGGAACAGACGGATTTGAATAAGCTGGCTATTGTGGAAGAGCGGAGAAGAGAGGTGTTCGGACAGGAGTATGATGCCTTTGTGGAGACGCTGGCCCGACAGCTGAATGCAAAACTGTGGGAAGAACTTGCCCTGCTGCATGACGACCAGGTAACTACAGCTGATTTTTTCGATATCTATGCGAAATATTTCCCGGAATAAAAGCTTTGTGAGCTGACTGGTTTTATTTCGAAGCAGTTTAGAAAAATTTTAGAAAGCGAAAAAAGCCCATTTTACGGGCTTTTCAATGTGATTATTAGCACTCAGTTAAAATGAGTGCTAATTTTGCCTTGACTTTTGGATAAGTCAGTCTTAAACTATGTGTCAGGGTGAATCGACCAGGTTTTGATGTAACAGTTCAGGCAGAAAGCGGAACCGTTGCATTTGTTTCAGAGATTATACAGAAAGGGATGTTGTAAAATGGCGAAGAGCGGTAATTTATCTATCAACAGTGAAAACATTTTTCCGATTATCAAAAAGTGGCTGTACTCCGACCACGATATCTTTTACAGGGAGCTGATTTCCAACGGCTGCGATGCTGTGACAAAGCTGAAGAAGCTGGATATGATGGGGGAATATACGCTGCCGGAAGGGTATAAGGCCCGGATAGATGTGGTGGTGAATCCGGAGAAGAAGACCCTGACCTTTACGGACAATGGTCTGGGAATGACTGCGGACGAAGTGGAGGAGTATATTAATCAGATTGCGTTCTCCGGTGCTGCAGATTTTATTGAGAAATATAAGGACAAGAGTAATGCAGACCAGATTATCGGGCATTTCGGCCTGGGATTCTACTCTGCTTTCATGGTGGCAGACGAAGTGCATATTGACACGCTTTCCTACAGAGAAGGCGCGAAGGCGGTTCACTGGGAATGTGATGGCGGAACCGAGTATACCATGGAAGAAGGGGACAGGACCGAGGTAGGTACTTCCATTACGCTGTTTCTGAATGAGGACTGCCTGGAGTTCTGTAATGAATACAAGGCCCGGGAGGTTGTGAAGAAGTATTGTTCCTTTATGCCCACGGAGATTTACCTTTCCAAAGCGAATACCACAGAGACGCAAATCATCAAAGAAGACGAGAAGCTTGAAGATGATGAAGTGCTGGAGGTAATTGAGCCTGAGAAGAAGGAAGAGAAGAAAGAAGAAAAGGCGGATGCCGAAGATACGGAAGCGGAGACCGGGGAAGAAGAGGAAGAGAAGGAGCCGGAACCGGTTAAGCTGAAGATTAAGAAGCGCCCTGAGCTGGTAAACGAGACGACACCGCTCTGGACAAAGCATACCAACGACTGTACCAGAGAGGAGTATCTGGAATTTTACCGCAAGGTATTTCATGATTATAAGGAGCCGCTGTTCTGGATTCACCTGAACATGGATTATCCGTTTAACCTGAAGGGAATCCTGTATTTCCCGAAGATTAACATGGAGTATGAGTCCATTGAAGGAACCATCAAATTATATAATAACCAGGTGTTCATTGCGGACAATATCAAGGAAGTCATTCCGGAATTTCTGATGCTGCTGAAAGGTGTCATCGACTGTCCGGATCTGCCTCTGAACGTGTCCAGAAGCGCCCTGCAGAATGATGGCTTTGTGAAGAAGATTTCCGAATACATTTCCAAAAAGGTGGCGGACAAGCTTTCCGGTATGTGTAAGACGGAAAAGGAAGAATATGACAAATACTGGGATGACATCAGTCCCTTTATCAAGTTCGGCTGCCTGAAGGATGACAAATTCTGCGAGAGAATGAATGATTATATTCTGTTCAAGAATCTGGATGGAAAATATATGACTCTGCCGGAGTGTCTGGAAGTGAAGCCCATGGGCGACGAAACCAAAGCGGAGGACGGGGAGAAGAACGCTGCCGATACCGGGGAGGAGAAGGATACCTCCGGAAGCGCCATAGATGAAAACGGTGAGAAGGTGGAAGCTGAGGTAGTCTCCGATGAAGACGACACAGAGGAGCAGGACAGGGAAGAGAAAAAAGAGAAGATCATTTACTACGTGACAGATGAACAGCAGCAGGGCCAGTATATCAGGATGTTCCGGGATAACGGAATGGATGCGGTCATTCTGACTCACAATATTGATCAGCCCTTCATTCAGCAGCTGGAGTCGAAGAATGAGGGTGTGAAATTCCAGAGAATCGACGCTGATGTGACAGATGCGCTGAAATCCGAAACTTCGGAAGACGTTGAGAAGGAGCTGGAGGAAGAGGCGAAGGCACTGGGCGAAATCATGAAGAAGGTTCTGGGCAATGACAAGCTTACCGTGAAAGTGGAGAAGCTGAAGGATGAGAAGATTTCTTCCATGATTACGCTGTCCGAGGAATCCAGACGTATGCAGGACATGATGAAGATGTACTCCATGCCCGGCATGGACATGGGCGGTTTCGGCAGCGAGGGTGAGACGCTGATTCTCAATGCGAACCATCCGCTGGTACAGTATGTGAATGAACATCAGGAAGGTGAGAATGTGGACATGATCTGTCAGCAGCTCTATGATCTGGCGAAGATTCAGCATGCGCCGCTCGCACCGGAAGCCATGACAAAATTTGTTGCCAGAAGCAATGACATTATGATGCTGCTGGCGAAATAAAGACAGGAAGATACCATAATCGACACAGGAATGGGAAAAGGATACCGATGAAGGGCCTTTTCCCATTTTTGCACAGGGTGCGTAAGGAGAACCGGAAAGGGCTGAAATATTCTTTCCGCTCACCCGGGTTCTGAAATCCTTGTCACTCCCACATAGATTTCTGAGATCTCGTACCAGGTGGGATAGTCTGTGACACCGGTCTGGGGCAGATTGAAGATACCCTGGAAGATGCGCACTGCCTCCGCTGTGGCAGGCCCGTAGATACCGTCTGCGGTTACCCTGGGAATGGCGGGGTAATTTCTGGAGATTCGATTCAGCTGGGTCTGGAGCTGCCGGACTTTTTCTCCTGAGGAACCTACACTCAGATCATAGCCGGGCCAGGAGGAAGGAACGCCCGAGATGATGTCCGCAGTGTTGATATACATATCATTCCCGTAATAATACCGTATGATTTCAATGGCAGAATATCCCTCGCTGGCCAGGTACATGGATCCCCACTGGCTCAATCCGGAACAGGTGACCCGTTTGCCGTCGCAGTAGGAAGTAAAGATGGGCTGGCGTACTCCGGGTCTGGACAGATAGTTGGCAAAAATCGTGTCCACAAGGTAATCAATATTCTCGAAAATATTTCTGCCGTATACCCATTTCTGGTCATAGGCTGTGGAGGAGGTGATGGTAAAGTTGTAGCCCTGGTTCCGGTACCACTCTGTATACACTCTGTTCAGAGTGAAAGACATAATCACCAGAATATTGGCATAAATCGCGTTTTCCGGCCAGGTGGAATAGATTTCACAGGAAGCCACATTTTTGATGTAGTCTTTATAACGCACCCAGTAATTGGGGGCGGTGGGATCGCCGGGGACGCCGTCGTGTACGATGATATATTCAGGAATGACCACCCGGCTCAGGACGATTTCGCCGGTCTCAGCCATGGGTTTGATTTCTTCTTCGGGTATTTTAGGGGGGAAATCCCCGAACAGGGTATGAGCCGGTATAATGACCACTTTTTCATCTTCTTCCGAGGCGGCCAGCGGATTCATACGGACAGGCTGCAGGGAAAGCTCATTTGCAAAAATTTCAGAACCGGAGATCAGGACAGGTTCATACCCTTCGGCTGTGACTTCAATATTATATTCAGAATAGGGCTGCTGTTCGTTTTCCGGCTGCAGTGACAGATCCAGAGGCGGTGCCGGGAGCTGGATGACGGGAGTCTGACCGGAACTGTCGGTGGTGAGCACATCCAGCGGGGAGCCGGGGTCACCTGTGTAAGAGATGGTGACGGAAGCATTCTCCACGGGAACCATCCCAATGGAGGAAACTACGCTGATTCGAATGGAACCGGTATAGGATACGACTTCGTTTTCTTCATTCGGCATTTCTGTTAAATTTGTATCAGGCATAATTGTCCTTATGCGCCGGAAGGCGCAGATAAATAGAGTTATACTATTATATGCAGCAGGTGGGAAAGGGTTACAGGGTCTGCCGTCAAAGTCCAGGATTCCTGCAAGGACTGACAAAGGGCTTTCCTTTAATGCAGAGGGACGGCGGAGAAGGGGTGGGAGGTTCTTTCCTCGGCAGGGGTAACGCGCCGATGAACTAACTGCCAACAGAAACTAAGGAGCGAAAGTACCGCTCCCAAGTTTCAGTAGGCAGTGGATTTCATCTCTGCTAAGGGCACCCCTTTGGTGCTGTCGGAAAGAACCTCCCACCCCTTCTCCGCCTGTTTTTCCGCAGGTTTTAGAAAAAGTGCCACAGATCGGCTTATAGCTCCAGATGGCTGGAGCTTTACAAAACGCGCTGGACCAGAACGCTTAGTCCATATCTGCCCCAGGCCAGTGTAACTTGCAAGAAACAGGCAGAGGAGGCCGGTGGCTCTTTCCGAAAGCACCAAGGGGTGCCCTTAGCAGAGGTAAAATCCAGCCTCTACGCAGACTTAAGCGCGGTACTTTCGCGCTTTAGTCGAAGTTGAGGATTAGTTTACCGGCGCGTTACCCCGCCGAGGAAAGAACCACCGGCCTCCTCTGCCGTCCCTTTGCTTTCACCCTGACCTGCCGCAGTAATCCCGGTCTCAGCGTCAGGGCCCCGGCAAGTCCTTGCAGGAATCTGGACCTGGCGGCAGTCCTCTGTGAGCCCTTGCAGGTCCCCTGGTCTCAGCTTCAGGGCCCCGGCAAGTCATTGCAGGAATTCCGGACCTGGCGGCAGTCCTCCTGTAAGTCCTTGCAGAAATCCCGGCCCCATGTGCATTAAACAGGAACTAATTTTGAAAATATGTTTTACTTTTAGGAAGAAAACGGGTAAAATAGCAGAAGGAGAAACGGAGGGCAAGATGGAAGTACAACAAAATACTGCGATATCCATAGAGGAAATGGATCCGACATTTCTCTTTATATGGAAAGGAACAAGAGGCAAGAACTGCGGGAAGCCGGAATACCACAGTCATGAACACCTGGAGATGGCCTATATTCTGTCCGGAGAGGGAAAATACCGCATCGAGAACAAAATATATGACATTCGGGAGGGAGACCTGCTGATTATTAATCCCGGTGTCAGACATCAGGCGCTGATCTGCCCGGAGGCGGATGTTCCGACCACAGAGTTTTTCGTGGGGTTTTCCGATATCCAGATTACGGGATGTCCGGCCAACTACATGCCCCTTCCGGAGGGGGAGTGTATTCTGCATACTGCCGGAGAGCTGAGCCAGAGGCTTTTTAAGATCTGCTCGTCCATGGAGGCTGAGAATGCCGTCCGCAGGCAGGGACGATATTTTATGCTGAAATCCTATCTGATCCAGCTGCTGCTTCTGGTCATCAGAGAGCAGTGCGAGCCCATGGAGAGACCGAAGGGCTGTGCATTTGAGTCCGCCAATAAAAAATATGTGGTAGAGCAGATAATAGATTATATAGAAGATCACTACAGTGAGAAAATTTCCCTTGACCAGATAGCGGAGAATATGTATCTCAGTTCTTTTTATATCTCCAGGATTTTTAAGAGTGAAACGGGGAATACTCCTATACGGCATCTGATTAATATCCGTCTGGAGAAGGCAAGGGAGCTTCTGGAAAACGGCTATCAGGGGAGCATTCAGGAAGTGGCGTCCATTGTCGGCTATGACGATGCATACCATTTCAGCAAGCTTTTTAAAAAACGTTATGGGATTTCGCCTTCCCAGGCCAGAAGGAGCTCGTGAATTGTTTATTTTTTAACTATTTGAAAAAGTGTTTTCAAATGGAGCAGAACTTGATACAATACTTTTGATTTCTGATAAAAGGGACAGAGGGTCCGGAGCGGAGGTAAGCATTTATGAGATATTTCTTTGAGTCGGTTGTGGAGAAAAAGGAAAAAGGATATATGATTCGGATTCCTTTTAATGTGTGGGAAGTCAGTAAGCACAGAGATGTCATTCAGGGCGAGGTGGTGCTGGATAACAGGATTATCGAATGTGAGCTGCTCCCGATAGATAAGGGAAACTATGAGATTCACATTGCAGACAATGATGCGGTGAATGTGGAGCCGGGTATCACTCATAAGATTCTGCTGCACATTACAGGCAGCCTGATTCGGATGGATCAGAACAGTCCTTATGATTTTGAACATCCCATTCGGGAGATTGACAGCATGAAGGTGATTATTCAGCCGGAGGACGGGCTCTGCGGACAGGCCTGCGTGGCAATGCTGGCAGGAAATACCATCGCGGAAGTGATCAGCGTCATGGACTGCCGTGAATGGCAGGCGACCATGGGACGCATGATTTCGGCCCTGAATTATTATGGGATTGACCACAGCGACGTGATTAATTACACGGAAGGCCGGGATGCGGTGCTCCCGAAATGCTGTATTCTGATGGAGAAAATGGGGCGTTTCTGCCATTATCTGATTCATTATGACGGAAAATATTATGATTCCAATTTAGGTGTGCTGGAAGAATACGATATGTCGAAGCTGCTGGGATATTTGGAGATTAAATGTAACTGACGGGTTATACGGTGTTCAGTGACTTGTCGGAATAACTGCGTTTTGTCGGATGAAAGTCAGAGAAAGAGAAATAATCCGGTAGAATTGAACTAACACAAAGGGGCTGACGCAGGAAGCATGCTGCTGGGGCAGGGCCATATCCAAAAGGAAAGTCTCTGTCTCGCGCATATGCTTTTGCGGCAGCCCTTTGCGGGGTCAGAAGGTATACTCTTTGCGGCAGTACTGGAAAGTCCGGAGTCTGCTGTTCCTGTCATAAGTTACGGTATAGCAGTCGTCCGGAGCTTTCTCTTCCTCTGTTTTGTCCAGCAGAATATCGAAGAATGATTTCTGAGAGCTCTTCTGCCTCTGCTGCTCGGAATCTCTGTTCTCCTTTTTCAGTCTGGGCACGCTGACTACCATCTGAACCGGGTACACTTTGAAATAGTTTTGAATTCCAATTCCGTTTGCTCCGTGAATCCCTCCCTGGATGTATATTTCAACAGTGACATTTGTACTATATATATCGGCAGATATGGAGGAATATCTTACCGAAAACAAAATCTAAAATAAATATTAAATCAGCGGACAAGGATTAAAGTGAGATAAGAAGAGAAAAAGAAAGATAATCGGAGAAAAAAAGAGATATTGAAATTTAGTTTTCTGTGAATATGTTTGCAAAGACTTCCATATAAAACTATTATATGTTCTAGTGATTAGCACTCATATTAAAAGAGTGCTAACAAAGAATAAGCTTAATATATAGGAGGCAATTATCATGAAGTTAGTACCTTTAGGTGACAGAGTCGTATTAAAGCAGTTAGTTGCAGAGGAAACTACGAAATCCGGTATCGTTCTTCCCGGACAGAGCAAGGAGAAGCCCCAGCAGGCAGAAGTTGTGGCGGCAGGTCCTGGCGGCATGGTGGACGGCAAGGAAGTCAAGATGGAAGTAAAGGTCGGCGACAATGTTATTTATTCAAAGTATGCGGGCACGGAAGTGAAGCTTGACGAGGAAGAATTCATCATTGTAAAGCAGAGTGATATTCTGGCGATTATTAACAACTAGGAAATGGAAATCTTATATCAATCATAGAAAACGGAGGCATAATCATTATGGCAAAAGAGATTAAATACGGAGCGGAAGCCCGTGCGGCATTAGAGTCCGGTGTCAATCAGCTGAGCGATACGGTGAGAGTAACCCTGGGACCCAAAGGAAGGAATGTGGTATTGGATAAATCCTTCGGCGCTCCCCTGATCACCAATGACGGTGTAACCATTGCAAAGGAAATCGAGCTGGCAGACGCATTTGAGAATATGGGTGCACAGCTGGTGAAGGAAGTGGCCACCAAGACCAACGATGTGGCCGGTGACGGTACCACCACGGCAACCGTGCTTGCACAGGCCATGGTAAACGCGGGAATCAAGAACCTGGCTGCAGGTGCGAATCCCATTATTCTGAGAAAGGGAATGAAGAAGGCCACCGGCTGTGCGGTAGATGCCATTTCCCAAATGAGTCAGAAGGTAAACGGCAAAGAGCATATTGCCAGAGTTGCTGCCATTTCCGCAGGAGATGAAGAGGTAGGACAGCTGGTGGCGGACGCCATGGAAAAGGTAAGCGGAGACGGTGTCATCACCATCGAAGAGTCCAAGACCATGCAGACCGAACTGGATCTGGTAGAAGGTATGCAGTTTGACAGGGGTTATATCTCCGCTTATATGGCAACAGATATGGATAAGATGGAAGCTACTCTTGAGAATCCCTGCATTTTGATTACAGATAAGAAGATCTCCAACATTCAGGAGATACTGCCTCTGCTGGAGCAGGTGGTACAGTCCGGCGCGAAGCTGCTGATCATCGCCGAGGACGTGGAGGGCGAAGCTCTGACCACCCTGATTGTCAACAAGCTGCGCGGAACCTTCAATGTAGTGGCAGTAAAGGCTCCCGGCTACGGCGACAGAAGGAAAGAGATGCTGCAGGATATCGCCATTCTGACCGGCGGTACCGTAATCAGCTCCGATCTTGGCTATGAGCTGAAGGATGTGACCATGGATATGCTGGGCCATGCGAAATCCGTAAAGGTGCAGAAAGAGAATACCGTCATCGTGGACGGCGAGGGTGAGAAGGATGAAATCCAGGCACGCATCGCCCAGATTAAGAAGCAGATCGAAGAGACAACTTCTGATTTCGACAGAGAAAAGCTCCAGGAGAGACTGGCTAAGCTGGCCGGCGGTGTGGCAGTGATTCGCGTGGGTGCGGCTACAGAGACCGAGATGAAAGAGGCGAAGCTCCGTATGGAAGACGCTCTGGCAGCTACCAGGGCAGCTGTGGAGGAAGGTATCATCTGCGGCGGCGGTTCTGCTTATATTCATGCGGCCAAGGAAGTCGCGAAGATGGCAGAAGGTCTGGAAGGCGACGAGAAGACCGGTGCGAACATCGTGCTGAAGGCTCTGGAATCCCCTCTGTACCACATTGCAGCCAATGCGGGACTGGAAGGCAGCGTAATTATCAACAAGGTGAGAGAGTCCGAAGTGGGCGTTGGCTTTGACGTTCTGAAGGAAGAGTATGTGGATATGGTACAGGCAGGCATCCTTGACCCTGCAAAGGTTACCAGAAGCGCTCTGCAGAATGCCACCAGCGTGGCGAGCACTCTGCTGACCACCGAGAGTGTTGTGGCCAACATCAAGGAGGAGACTCCCGCAATGCCCGCAGGTGCCGGCGGCATGGGCGGAATGATGTAATACCATGCATGTAAAATAAAGTAGAAGTCAGGTCCCCGGGTTTCAGGCAGTATTATATATATTGTCTGTGGAACCGGGGGCTTTTGCGTGGACCAGAAACCGAAAGAATTTGCATAATAGAATCCTGTTTTGCATTGTATTATCCAAATTTATATGATAGAATCCATTTGACAGCGGAAAAACAGCAACAGTTCGGTGTCCTGCCTGAATTGTTACGAAAGATATGGTGTCTCAGAAGAATACGAAAGTTGATAAGGAGAAAAAGCAGTGCGGCAGTTGAAAGAGGATATTAGTTTCTTTTTACATCAGAAGATGTTCGTGGTAATACTGGCTCTGACAGCATTAGGGAGTTATGGATTTGCCGTTACTCATGAGAGCATAGGGATAGACGACACCATGGTCGATGTGTATCTGAATGATGGAATAGAAGTACTGATGGGCCGCTGGACTATCTATTTGATAAATAAGCTGTTCTATCTGGGAGAATTTATGCCACACATAACGGAAATCGGGGGGGTAATGATTCTGCTGTTGTCAGTTGTGCTGTATTGTATATTGCTCAGGCGCATTTTGGGAGAAAAGATTGGAATCGGAGGTTATACCGCATTTGCATGTGCCTTTATTTCACAACCGTTTTTAGGAGGCCTGTATCTGTATTACTATCATAGTGGTATGGATGTAGGGTATTTGGCATTGGCCCTCTCCCTGCTGTTCTTGCTGGAGAGTTTTGGTCGGAAGGGGAAAAAGTACTTTGCATATCTGACAGGCAGTATGTTGGGGCTTTGGATTGCGGTGGGGTGCTATGAATCCTTTATTATTTTATACATTATGGGGCTCATAATGATTCTGTTTTTCAGAGGTATGACAGATCAAAATAAACTGACCTTCAAGCTGATATTTCAAAAACTGGCCCTGTGTGCAGGTCTGATTGTCGGATGCCTGGTTTTGCGAGCTGTGATACAGAAGGTACTGATTGCGATTTTTTCCATACAGTCAGAATATTCTGTGGAGTCCAGAGCATTGACCGCCTGCCTTGAATTTTTTTCGGATGGAAACGGACTTCAGAATGCGTTTATGCTGATTAAAAAATATTGGCTGCAGTATTTCGTAAATGCGGTAGTCTATTTTCCGGTTCTGGTGTATGTGATGTCGATGGTTGTATTTGCGGTTGCTGCCGGGGTATTGACAGTGAAAAGGAAAACAGGATGCTATCTGTTGTTGTTTTTGGGCATGATGACGACGCCTTTTCTTCTCACTTTGGTAGAGATGATGCCGCCTTTGTACAGAACCTGTCAGTTTATGCCTTTTTTTATCGGCTGTGCAGTATTGCTGTTTTATTTGGTCTGTAATCATAAACGTTGGAAGAAATATGGCTGTGTTGTATTTGGATTTGTGGCAGCCATGTTAATATGGAATCAGGCATATGAGATGAATCGTATTTTTTATATGGATTATAAACGGTATCAGTACGAGAAAGAAGTGTTGACAGACATTGCGAAAGAAGTCACCCAAAAATATGGGCGGGGATCAACGGTAATTTTTACCGGACACTATAGCTCTCCTTATGAGCTGGCGGATTACTACTATATTGATTATTCTTCGAAAGAGTTTGGATTAATATGCAGATTGACGGATTGGCTGGACCCGCATTTGAAAGAGAAGTATTATTCGCCATATGGTTATACTTTCGCCTTTGACATGTATCATTCAATGATCGAGTGGGGAATGTACGCTTTTGAGTATCCGGGCAGGGAATTTGTTAATTTCCTTCGCATGCATGGATATAGTCTGCAGACAGTGTATGAGGAAGCGTTGATACAGAAAGCAGACATTTATTCCGAAAACCTGCCGAATTGGCCGGAGGAAGGGTCTGTCACGGAGATGGACGGATATGTGATTGTTCACTTTTGACAAGTGCGGATATAAAATGCAGAAAGGATATAAAAAGTATGAATCGTTTCGAGTATATCGTTATGGAAATAGACGGAGATTATGCCCGTCTAAAACGTACGGACATAGAGTCCGAAGAACTGAAGCTGGTGGCGAGAGCGCTTCTGCCGCCGGAGATCACGGAAGGAACGAAACTTCTGTATGAGTGGATGAGTTACAGCATCCTGGAATAATGGGATTGGAGAGTGGTAAAAGCGTCGTGTTGCGGCGCTTTTTATGTTACAGGAAAGCCTGCCCCCCAATTTTTACTTCTTACACACGGAAATTAACCTCTTGCACAGAAAGGGTTTACAGATGCGGAATTATCTGTATACTGAAAAGTACATAAAGAAACGGAAAGCTAAACTGTTGCAGTCGCCGTGACGGCAGAGGAAAAGGGATGAAGGTAAAGATTGAGATTGAAGAAGACCTGACGGAGGAAGAAGTGATTATTCGATGCGGAAGCTTGAATGATACAGTGGTCAGTCTTCAGAACTACATATCGAAACAGGGCAACAGTAAGAGATGTCTTTCCCTGAAAAACGGCGGAACAGAATTTTTCGTGCCCATGGAGGAAATCTATTTCTTCGAGACGGAGGGAAGAGAGCTGCGGGCCCATACCGCAGACAACATGTTTCTCTGCGAGTATAAACTGTATGAGCTGGAAGAACTTCTGCCGGGCTGCTTTATGAGAATCTCAAAGTCCACCATTGCCAATCTGGATTTTGTCTGGTCTGTGACAAAGAACCTGACCGCATCCAGTCTGGTGGAATTTGTGGGAAGCAATAAAAAGGCAATGCTGTCCAGGGCTTACTATAAGGTTGTGACGGAGAGGCTGATGGCGAGGAAGCTTGGACTGTAAATGATTGGGATGAAGAGAAAGAGAGGTAGAAATAATGAGAGGTAAAAACAATGTTTTCTGGGGAATTATGCTTGTGCTGGGGGCTGTGGTGCTTCTGGTGGGCAGAATGGGATACCTGGAGGGTATCGGCGTCAGCTCCATTCTGCTGAATATTGCACTGGCTGCGATTCTGATCAAAGGGATTTTCAGGAGAAGATTCGGCACGATTCTGTTTTCCCTTGCCTTTCTGGTCATTATCAACGATGAACTGCTGCATCTGGAAGCCATTACCCCCTGGCCCGTCCTGGGGGCGGCGCTTTTGGGTACCATAGGACTGAACCTCCTGTTTCCGGGGTTTAAATATGGGAGAAGATTTGTCCCGCGTATCGGGAGTGGGATCCACTGGAGAAACGGGGGAACTTTGAACGGCAATGACAGTAACGGTGGGGTGGTATCCTTTGACAATGTGTTCGGCAGTACGGTGAAATACATTTCCGGTGCGGTCAGCTTTGTTGGCATAGACAATGTGTTCGGCTCCATGGAAGTATATTTTACAGATGCCTGCCTGATGAACAATAATGCCGGCATCACTGTGGATCTGGTATTCGGAGAAGTGGTGCTCTATGTGCCGGCTTCGTGGAAGGTGGAGGCGAAGACGGAAAATATATTCGGATCCACGGATATGAGCGGAAGGGGCACCGGCGACGGGGAAAATGTTCTGTGTGTGGGAGGCTCTGTGGTATTCGGACATCTGGGAATTGTGTATGTGTAGATTATTTTGGAAAAAATACAAAAAAATGCAATTCGTTCTTTGCGGGTTGCATTTTTTGTGTTATACTGTTACAGACAATAATCATGGGGTTCCATGCGGTTTCGGATTGAATACCCCGGATGTTAAATTGTTCGTATTTATTTATTATAAATGGAGGACTGAGAGCATGAGTACTACTTCAAAAGCGAGCCAAAGAATTACAGCTTTGCTCGATGACAACAGTTTCGTTGAAATTGGCGGACTTGTAACTGCAAGAGCTACTGATTTCAATATGAAACCCAATGAAACTCCTTCTGACGGTTGTATTACCGGCTACGGAGTAATAGGTGGTAAGCCTGTGTATGTGTACAGCCAGGATGCTTCCGTAATGAACGGAACCATCGGTGAGATGCACGCCAGAAAGATTACCAATCTCTATGACCTGGCAATGAAGACAGGCTCTCCCGTAATCGGCCTGATCGATTCCGCGGGACTGAGACTGCAGGAGGCGGCGGATGCGCTGAATGCATTTGGCGCCATCTACATGAAGCAGACACTGGCTTCCGGTGTAATTCCCCAGATTACTGCCGTGCTGGGCAGCTGCGGCGGCGGACTTGCCCTGTTCCCGACGCTGACGGATTTTACCTTCATGGAAGAGAAAAACGGGAAGCTTTTCGTCAACGCTCCCAATGCGCTTGACGGAAATTCGGTTGCAAAGTGTGATTCTTCCAGCGCTGTGTTCCAGTCCGAGGAAAGCGGTATTGTGGATGTGGTGGCGGACGAGGCGACGATTCTGACCAAAATCAGAGATCTGATTGCGTTCCTGCCTGCCAACAGCAGCGAGGGCAGCGATATTGTGGAATGCACGGACGATCTGAACCGTGTAAACGAAGAACTGGCGGGCTGTGCCGGAGATACATCCATTGCACTTTCCATTCTGGCTGACAATAACGACTTCTTTGAAGTGAAAGCCGGTTACGGTAAGGATATGGTTGTGGGCTTCCTGAAGCTGGACGGCGTGACAGTGGGTGCCGTTGCAAACCGCAGCGAGATCTGCGACGAAGAAGGCCAGGTTGCGGAGAAGCTGGATGCGGTTCTGTCGGAGCAGGGCTGCGAGAAAGCGGCAGATTTTGTGAATTTCTGTGATGCATTTGAAATTCCGGTGCTGACCCTCACCAATGTGAAGGGATATAAGGCCACTGTGTGTTCCGAAAAGGGAATTGCCAGAGCGGCGGCCAGACTGACTTATGCTTTTGCAAATGCCACTGTTCCCAAAGTGAATGTCATTGTGGGCAAGGCCCTGGGAACCGCTGCCACTGTAATGAACTCCAAGGCAATCGGTGCGGATATGACTTTTGCATGGCCGGGTGCTCAGATAGGCACTATGGAGAGCAAGCTGGCTGCAAAGATTATGTATGACGGTCAGGGTGCAGGTGTCATCAATGAAAAGGCAGCAGAGTATGAGGCACTGCAGCTGAGTGCGGGAAGCGCCGCGCGGAGAGGATATGTGGACAGTATCGTGGAGGCGGCCGACACCAGGAAGTATGTCATCGCCGCTTTTGAAATGCTCTTTGCCGATCGTCCCGTAAAAAAGCACGGAACAGTATAGAAAGGGTGATTATAAAATGAAGAAATTTTTGACTTTACTGTGTATGATTACCTGTATCTTCGGACTGAGCGCCTGCGGAAGCGAGGAAGTGCTGACGGAATATGAGCAGTATAAGGTAAGCAACGCACAGCAGCTGGCGGACGAGATGGTTCTCTATCTGTTTTCGCAGTATATGGACGACGAGGCGGCATCTGTTTTCGATGAATATACGGCGGAAGAGATTGAGTATCTGCTGAATAACCAGTACAATATCAGCGTCGATGGAAACGCGTTTGCCTCGGCTATGAAATCTTTTCACTCCGCGAAAGACACTGTGGGTGCCATCACGGAGACGGGAGGAAGCAGTGCCAGAATAAAAGGTGATCAGATTATTGTGGAAGTGGAAGTCACCGGCGAGAAGAAAAGTGCCACGGCAGAGGTGATTTTCTCCAATGATATGTTTATGAAGCTGGAGTCAGCGGCCCTGAATCCCAAGTCTACCGTGGGAGAACTGATGGGAAAAGCAGGCCTGAATACGCTGATCGGTATGGGAACTGTGTTCGCGGTATTGATTCTGATCAGTGCGATTATATCCTGCTTCAAGCTGATCTCGAAGGCTCAGGAGAGGAAAGACAGGAAAAAAGAGCCGGTGAAAGAAGCCACAGGGGTTGACAACGCGGTGACGCAGATTGCAGTGCAGGAGGAGGCCGTGGAAGAGACCGACGATCTGGAGCTGGTAGCCGTGATTGCGGCTGCCATTGCAGCGAGCCAGGGAGCTGCCTCCACGGACGGACTGGTAGTGCGTTCTGTGAGAAGGCGTCAGGCTTAAGGCCGGATTCGTAATTGTAGTTCAGGAATGACTGTTGCGGGCGGAGTCCCACAGACAGTCAGGTGATTTATAAAATAAGACAAAAAGGCGATTCTATTTAGGAGGAAATAAGAATGAAAAACTATACAATTACCGTGAACGGAAATGTATATGATGTGGTAGTGGAAGAAGGCACATCCGGAGCTCCCGTGGCAGCAAAAGCACCTGCCGCCCCCAAAGCGGCTCCCAAGGCAGCCCCCGCGGCGGCAGCTCCTGCGCCCGGTGCAGCCGGCGGTGCGGGAAGCATTAAGATTGAAGCCGGTGCGGCAGGAAAGGTATTCAAGCTGGAGAAGAAAGTTGGAGATGCCGTGAAAAAGGGAGATGCCGTTGTGATTATTGAGGCAATGAAGATGGAGATTCCTGTTGTGGCTCCCGAAGACGGCACGGTTGCAAGCGTTGACGTGGCAGTGGGCGATGCCGTGGAGGCAGGTGCTGTATTAGCTACCTTGAATTAAATTGCCGCCGTTGTACGTCAGCGGTATGAAAGAACAACAGGAGGTCAACAAATGGATTATATAGGTTCTACGCTGAACAACCTCATTCATCAGACTGCATTTTTTAACC
The DNA here is from genome assembly GCF_024623325.1 of Acetatifactor muris. Lineage (GTDB taxonomy): Bacteria > Bacillota > Clostridia > Lachnospirales > Lachnospiraceae > Acetatifactor > Acetatifactor muris. The sequence continues at coordinate 255,112 of NZ_JANJZD010000003.1, read as the reverse complement.
TGACCTGGGGAAATTATCTGATGATAGCGGTTGCATGCTTTTTCCTTTACCTGGCTATCCGGCATGAGTTTGAACCCTTGCTTCTGACTCCCATAGCCTTCGGCATGTTGTTGGTCAATATTTATCCCGACATCATGCTTCATGCGGAGGACGCCTCGAACGGTGTGGGCGGACTGCTGTATTATTTCTATTTACTGGACGAGTGGGCGATTCTGCCGTCTCTGATTTTCATGGGTGTAGGTGCCATGACGGATTTCGGTCCGCTGATTGCCAATCCCAGGAGCTTTTTGCTGGGTGCCGCCGCGCAGTTCGGTATCTTTGCGGCATATTTCGGAGCCATTTTCTTAGGCTTCAATGATATGGCAGCTGCGGCGATTTCCATCATCGGCGGTGCTGACGGACCTACCTCTATCTTCCTGGCCAGCAAGCTGGGACAGACGGCGATTCTGGGACCCATTGCGGTGGCGGCCTACTCCTACATGTCGCTGGTGCCTATTATTCAGCCGCCTATCATGAAGCTTTTCACCACAGAAGCAGAGCGGAAGATTAAAATGGGTCAGCTTCGACCTGTATCCAAGCTGGAGAAGATTCTCTTCCCCATTATCGTGACCATTGTGGTATGTCTGATACTGCCTACCACCGCTCCGCTGGTTGGTATGCTGATGCTGGGTAACCTGTTCAGAGAGTCCGGCGTTGTCAGACAGCTTACCGAGACCGCATCCAACGCATTGATGTATATTGTAGTTATCCTGCTGGGTACCTCCGTGGGCGCTACCACCAGTGCGGAAGCATTCCTGAATCTGGATACGCTTAAAATCGTGGCGCTGGGACTGGTTGCCTTTGCCTTTGGTACGGCGGCCGGTGTTCTCTTCGGCAAGATTATGTGCAAACTGAGCGGAGGCAAGATCAATCCTCTGATTGGTTCCGCCGGTGTGTCAGCTGTGCCTATGGCGGCCCGTGCGTCCCAGAAAGTGGGAGCGGAAGCAGACCCCACCAACTTCCTGCTGATGCATGCCATGGGACCCAACGTTGCAGGCGTAATCGGAACAGCCGTGGCAGCCGGTACTTTCATGGCCATTTTCGGAGTATTTTAAGCAATAAGTGCATTGCTTAAGCCAGGCAGTTAACCTTAACTAAAATATATATGGAGGAAATTCGTAAATGTCAGAACAAGTAAAAAAACCGATAAAAATTACGGAAACCATACTGCGTGACGCGCACCAGTCTCTGATTGCCACCAGAATGCCCACGGATTTTATGCTTCCTATTGTAGAGAAGATGGATAAAGTGGGATATCATTCTGTAGAGTGCTGGGGCGGGGCAACCTTTGACGCTTCCCTTCGTTTCCTGAAGGAAGATCCCTGGGACAGACTTCGGAAGCTGCGTGACGGGTTTAAGAATACGAAGCTGCAGATGCTTTTCCGCGGACAGAATATTCTGGGCTACAGACCTTACGCGGACGATGTTGTGGATGCATTCGTTCAGAAGTCCATTGCAAACGGAATTGACATTATCCGTATCTTTGACTGTCTCAACGATCTGCGCAATCTGCAGGAAGCGGTAAATGCTACCAACAGAATGAAGAAGCAGGAAGGCAGAGGCCATGCGCAGATTGCGCTGTCCTACACCCTGGGCGATGCCTATACGCTGGAGTACTGGGCCAGCACGGCAAAGAAAATCGAGGAGATGGGAGCGGATTCCATCTGTATCAAGGATATGGCAGGTCTGCTGGTGCCTTACAAGGCGTCCGAGCTGATTAAGGCCATGAAGGAGAACACAAAGCTTCCGATTCAGCTGCATACCCACTATACTTCCGGCGTGGCCAGCATGACTTACCTGAAGGCGGTGGAGGCCGGGGTGGATGTCATCGACACCGCCATGAGTCCTCTTGCCCTGGGAACATCACAGCCTGCCACAGAGGTTATGGTGGAGACCTTCCGGGATACTCCTTATGACACAGGCTTTGACCAGAATCTGCTGGCAGAAATCGCAGATTACTTCCGTCCTTACAGAGATGAGTGCCTGAAGAGCGGTCTGCTGAACCCGAAGGTAATGGGCGTCGATATCAAGACTCTGCTTTACCAGGTGCCCGGCGGCATGCTTTCCAACATGGTGAGCCAGCTGAAGGAGCAGAATGCGGAGGACAGATATTACGATGTGCTTCGTGAGATTCCCGAAGTCCGCAAGGATCTGGGTGAGCCCCCTCTGGTGACTCCTTCTTCTCAGATCGTGGGTACGCAGGCAGTGTTCAATGTGCTCATGGGTGAGAGATACAAGATGGCCACCAAGGAGACCAAAGCAGTGCTGCGCGGCGAGTATGGTCAGACCATTAAGCCCATGAACCAGGAAGTCATCGACAAGGTTATCCCCGGCGAGGAGAGAATTACCTGCCGTTATGCGGATATGCTGGAGAATGAAATGGATAAGCTGGAGTCCGAGATGAGCGAGTGGAAGCAGCAGGACGAGGACGTACTGAGCTATGCGCTGTTCCCTCAGGTTGCCATGGACTTTTTCAAATATCGTCAGGCACAGCAGGAGAAGGTGGATATGACACAGGCAGATACCCAGAACGGAGCTTATCCTGTCTGAGATATGATTTGAGTTTTGAATAATAAAATGCGGTTTCCAGGGTGTCTTCAGGGGCACCCTGGAAATTCTGCAACAGAGAGCAGATAAATCTATCGGGTGGAAACGGATTGCGGAGGAGAGAAGATTTGGGCAGAGTGATAGTTGTGGGCGGAGGTGCCGCGGGAATGATTGCCGCGGTGGCGGCTGCGGACAGAGGCAACAGTGTATACCTGATAGAGAAGAATGAAAAGCTGGGGAAAAAGCTTTTTATTACAGGAAAAGGACGATGTAATGTGACCAATGCCGGGGATATGGATACACTTTTTGCCAATGTCCGTATCAACGGTAAATTTTTGTACAGCGCATTCTATGAGTACGACAATCTGGCCATTATGGATTTCCTGGAACAGGCAGGCTGCCCGTTGAAGACGGAGCGGGGGGAGCGGGTCTTTCCCCGGTCGGACCATTCTTCGGATGTCATAGGGGCATTCCAGCGGGAATTGAAAAAAAGAGGTGTTCAGGTTCTTTTGAATGCGGAGGTTCGGGAACTGATACTTGAGCAGAGAGATTCCGGCGAAATGCGGCAGGAAACCGGATCTGCCCGGCAGGAAACCGGCAGAGGCCGGGAGGAAGCGAACAAAGCGGGAGAAGATGGCAAAACGGAAAGGAATCCGACCAGAACAGCTTTACAGAGAAGAATCGCAGGTGTCAGACTGTCGGACGGCCGGGAACTTTGGGCGGACAGCTGCATAGTCTGCACGGGAGGTCTCTCCTATCCGGCCACCGGTTCCACCGGCGATGGATATCGTTTCGCGGAGGAGACCGGCCACAGAGTTACGGAGCGTGTGCCCGGTCTGGTTCCCTTTCGAATCCGGGAGAACTGGTGCAGCCGGCTGATGGGGCTTTCGCTCAGAAATGTCTCTCTGCGCATGGTATGCGGAGGCCGTGAAGTCTATCAGGGCTTTGGAGAAATGCTGTTCACCCATTTCGGCGTCAGCGGTCCCCTCATTCTGTCGGCCAGCAGCTTTTTCGGGCAGCGCGGAAAAGGAAAGGCGGGCCGGGGGGAAAAGGGGGAGAGTCAGACAGTGCTTTATCTGGATCTGAAGCCCGCACTGGAACCGGAACAGCTGGACAGGCGCCTGCTGAGGGACTTTGAGGAGAATAAAAATCGACAGTTCAAAAATGCTCTGGGCGGATTGTTCCCTGCAAGGCTGATTCCTGTGATGATGGAGCTGTCCGGGATTCATCCTGACAAAAAAGTGAATGAAATTACCCGGGAAGAGAGGCGTGCCTTCGGGGAGCTGATGAAAAACCTGCCGATGACGGTGACAGGGCTTCGGGGGTTTGAGGAGGCGATTATCACCAGAGGCGGCATTGATGTGAAGGAGATCAATCCTTCCACCATGGAGTCGAAGAAAGTACGGGGCCTGTATTTTGCGGGAGAGGTGCTGGATCTGGACGCGTTGACAGGCGGCTTTAATCTGCAGATTGCCTGGTCCACGGGACATCTGGCCGGAAGCAGTGTGTAAAGTGCGCTGAACATCGGCAGGGCCAGAGAAAAGCAGCGGCGGGTTCTCAAGGAGAAAAGCCGGAATAAATCGGAATGGAGAAAGTGATGAGTTTTAACGTAGCAATCGACGGGCCTGCAGGGGCGGGCAAAAGCACTGTGGCAAAAGCAGTGGCGAAGAAATGGAATCTGATTTATGTGGACACAGGGGCAATGTACCGGGCAATGGCGCTGTTTATGATGCGGGAAGGCGTAAATCTGCAGGATGAAGAAGCCATTGCCGGGAAGTGTCGTGAGGCGCATATCACCATTCGGTATGAGAATGGGACACAGGTTGTCTTTTTAAATGAAGAAAATGTAAATGCGCTTATCCGTACGGAGGAGGTAAGTCATGCCGCTTCCCTTGTCAGCGTGATTCCGGATGTGCGCAGGGCCATGGTGGAGCTTCAGAAGAAGCTGGCGGCAGACAGCGACTGCATTATGGACGGACGTGATATCGGCACCTGTGTACTGCCCGGCGCACAGCTGAAAATCTATCTCACGGCCAGCAGCACAGTGCGGGCCGGAAGAAGATATGAAGAACTGACAGCCAGAGGAGTAAGCTGTGACCTGAATCAGATTCAGGCAGATATAGAGGAGAGAGATTACAGAGACATGCACAGAGAAATTTCCCCTCTGAGACAGGCTGAGGACGCCATATTGGTGGATACGTCGGAGATGACCCAGGAGGAAGTGATTTCCGCCGTTTCCCGGCTGTGCGGTAAAGCAGGTGCCTTACAGATCCGGTGAATGGAAGCTGAAGCGGCCGTGAATATTAAAAATGAGAAACGCAGCTGTTTCGGCTGCAGAATTCCGGGAGGTTTTCATGGAAGTAAGACTTGCGGAATGCACCGGTTTTTGCTTTGGTGTAAAACGTGCGGTAGATACTGTGTATGAACAGTTAAAAAACGGGAAGACTATATATACCTATGGTCCTGTTGTAAACAATGAGGAAGTGGTGAAGGATTTGACTCAGAAAGGAGTCAGGGTTCTGGAAACGAAGGAAGACCTGATGAAGCTTCTGGAAGAAGTCGGTCCGGGGGCGGACTCCTGTGAGAAAAATGAGAACTGCAGTGTGATTATCCGCGCCCATGGCGTACCGGAGGAAATCTACCGTCTTCTGGAGGAGAGGAAAGTGGAGTGCGTTGACGCCACCTGCCCTTTTGTGAGGAGAATCCAGAAAAAGGCGGAAGAGGAAAGCCGAAAGGGAAATCATGTGGTCATTGTGGGAAATGCGGGACATCCGGAGGTGGAAGGGATTGTAGGGTGGTGTAAAGGGGACGTCACGGTTCTGAGAGACGAACAGGAAGCAGAAGCGTTTCTTCCTCCGGGAGACAAAAATATATGTGTGGTTGCTCAAACGACATTTAACTACAACAATTTTCAAGGCATAGTTGAAATTTTGGAAAAAAAAGGTTATAATGGTAGTGTTGTAAATACTATCTGTAACGCTACGGAGGAACGACAGCGTTCGGCAAGGGCGCTTGCGGCAGCGGCTGACGTAATGATTGTGATAGGTGGCAGGCACAGTTCCAATACCAGGAGACTATATGAAATCTGCAGTGAGGAGTGTGCGAATACCTATTTTATACAGACACTGGAGGACTTGTGTTTAGAATTGCCTAAAACTGCTCGACTGGTGGGTATTACAGCGGGGGCTTCCACCCCAAACAAATTAATTGAGGAGGTTCAAAATTATGTCAGAATTAACTTTTGAACAGATGTTGGAAGAATCTATTAAATCGATACACTCAGGAGAGGTAGTCGAAGGTACAGTTATTGACGTGAAGCCCGATGAAATTGTTCTGAACATTGGTTATAAGTCTGACGGTATCCTGACCAGAAGTGAGTATACCAATGATTCCAGTGTAGATCTTACCAAAGTAGTAAAGCCAGGTGACACCATGGAGGTGAAAATCCTGAAGGTGAATGACGGTGAGGGACAGGTTGTACTGACGTATAAGCGTCTTGCTGCCGACAGAGTGAACAAGAGAATTGAAGAAGCGTACAACAATCAGGAAGTGATGAAGGCGCCGGTTGTTCAGGTGATGGAAGGCGGACTGGGTGTGGTTGTGGAAGAAGCGAGGATATTCATTCCGGCCAGCCTTGTGTCCGACATTTATGAGAAGGATCTGAGCAAATATCTCGGACAGGAGATAGAGTTTGTGATCAGCGAGTATAATCCGAAGAGGAGAAGATACATCGGTGACCGGAGACGCCTGATTTCTGCCCGGAAGGCAGAGCTTCAGAAGGAACTTTTCGAGAGAATTCACGAGGGAGATATTGTTGCCGGTGTGGTGAAAAACGTTACTGATTTCGGCGCATTTGTGGATTTGGGAGGAGCGGACGGACTGCTTCACATTTCCGAGATGTCCTGGGGACATGTGGAACATCCCAGAAAAGTATTCAAGGTAGGAGATGAGCTGAATGTGCTGATCAAGGAAATCAACGGCAGCAAGATAGCATTGTCTCTGAAATTTGAAGATGAGAATCCCTGGAAAAATGCGGCTGAGAAATACGCTGTGGGAAATGTAGTTGCCGGCAAAGTCGCAAGAATGACGGATTTTGGTGCATTTGTTGAGCTGGAGCCCGGAATTGACGCATTGCTTCATGTGTCACAGATATCAAAGGAGCATGTGGAGAAGCCTGCGGATGTGCTGAGTATCGGTCAGGAAGTGACTGCGAAGATTGTGGACTTCAATGAGGCGGATAAGAAGATCTCACTGAGCGTTAAGGCAATGGCAGCTTCTCCGGCGCGGGAAGAGCAGGATGAAGATGTGGTTTCAGTGGATATCGATGCGGTGATTACAGCCCAGGCGGAGGATGATGCCCAATAATGACAGTTTTACCCACGATATACGGCTATGAATATTTTAAGAGGGAAGTCCTGTCTCTGACGGGAATCGATTTGAACTGTTATAAGGAAAACCAGATGAAACGCCGTATTGATACCCTGATTGCAAAGCGTGGTATCCAGGGGTATGACAGATATGTATCAGCGCTCAGGACCGACAGGGGAGTGCTGGAAGAGTTTGTGGCATATATCACCATCAATGTATCCCAGTTTTACCGTGATCCGGATCAGTGGAAGGTGATGGAGGAGAAAGCGATTCCGGAGCTGATTGCCAGATTCGGTAAGCGGCTGAAGATATGGAGTGCGGCCTGTTCCACAGGAGACGAGCCATACTCGCTGGTCATGGCCATGTCCAGATATATTCCGCTGAGTGATATCAGAATCTATGCCACTGATTTGGATAAGCAGGTGATTGAAAAAGCAAAAGCGGGTCTGTATTCTGATAAAAGTATTGCGACGGTACCTGCGGATCTGAGAAGGCGATATTTCAGACCGGCCGGCGAAGACTATAAAATATCTGAAGAGATAAAAGCCTGTGTGGAATTCAGGGAACATAATCTGCTGAAGGATGCATATCCGACAGGGTGTCACATGATTGTCTGCCGCAATGTGCTCATTTACTTTACTGAGGTGGCTAAAGACCAGGTGTTCCGCAGGTATTTTACATCTCTTATAAGCGGCGGGCTGCTTTTTATCGGGAGCTCGGAACAGATTATGAATCATAAAGAGATCGGATATCTGAGGAAAAATGCTTTTTACTATCAAAAGCCATGAGAGACAGTGAGAAAGCTGTCGCCCCAACTGACAGAGCAGTTGGGGCGGCAGCTTTTCAATGGAAAGTACAGATGTGGTTCCGACTGATTGCAAACCAACTAATAAGTGAAAACCATCATATTCAGAACATGCATGGCATAGGTAGAAAAAGCAGCCTTATTTTTCTTCAGCTCGTCGGTCAGCTCAAAGAACAGTTCATGACTTTTGTACTCCCGCTTGAAGAAAGGAGTGAACAACAGATCCCACTGGGGCAGATAGGACGAAACCTTTCGGGTGTAGCAGTTGGCAGCGGAAGCAGGAATCCGATATTCTCTGCTCACAAAACCGGCTACGGATTTATGAAGGGCCACGTCTTCATCGGGAAGATAGTAATAGTCATGATAATTGGAATAAAAATATTTCAATTCCTCCTCATAGATGGGAATTTTCAGAGAGCACTCTGTACCTTCCCCCCGGAAGAAACAATGACTGACATTTGCAGATATCGGCTTAGGCAGCGGAATATCCAGATTAAACATGAGGATCAATTCTCTGCGTCTGTTGCCGTTTAAATCCCTGTAGGAATTTGCCTGTGCCTTTCTGACTTTTACGGGCTGATTGAACAAGTCATAACAGGCAAGCATGGGAAGAATTTCCAGCATACCTTTTAAATCTTCCGCATTGTGAAGAAAGAGAGCGTTTTCTGCGAACTCGGAAGGATTTTTTACATAATCCAGATAAATGCCGATAAGCTCGCTGGCTGTAAACGCATCCTTGCGGGTCACACCCAGAAAGTTCTCCAGGGCCTTCTGCTTACAGCTGGGCAGCTTCAGAAAATACCGGTAAGGTGAAATCCTTTTATACAGATCAATACCTCTGAAATTGTCAAAACTATAGGGCAGTGACAGCAGTTCACATTTCTGCGTGATAAAGGGCAGATCAAAATTATTGCCGTTGAAATGAATCAGATAGCGGTATAGTTTGGCAAAGTCAAAAAAGGCCTTCAGCACATCCGCTTCCTGCTCGCGATTTTCGGCCATCCATTGAATGGTCCGCCACTCGCCGGCCAGATAGTACGCACAGCCTATGAGATACAGACCGGAGGTCCTGGCAGTGAAACCGGTGGTTTCAATATCGATAAAAAGAATGCGCTCCAGGGGTGCAAGTCTGTTCAGGGGATAGGAAATGGAAAAATTATCCATTGTTTCCTCGCAAATTTTCATGACGACCTCCGTTTCTATAAAGATGATGGCTCTGTTATTAATATGATATCATGGTTTGTATTTTAAACAGGGTATTTATGGGTTCCCGAAGCGGTTCCTGCAATATGGACACATTATATCATAAATTTATTTTTTCCAGTAGTATTTTGTAAAAAAAAATAGTATATTTATATGTAGATTTATTTTGCATCTTAAATAAGGATTTCAGTATGATCCTGGAAAGGACTTAAGAAAAGCGTATGGCGAAGTTTACATTTGTAGGCGGTATACACCCCTACGACGGAAAAGCTCTGTCAAAAGACAAACCCATTCGGGAAATTCTGCCCGGGAGCGAAGTGGTATATCCACTGTCGCAGCACATCGGCGCACCTGCCGCGCCGATTGTGGCCAAAGGGGACAGAGTGCTTGTGGGGCAGAAAATCGGAGAGAGCGGGGGATTTGTCTCAGCGCCCATACATACGGCGGTATCCGGTACCGTCAAAGCCATAGAGCCCAGACGGGTGGCCACAGGCGATATGGTGACAAGTATTATCGTGGAAAACGACGGGCTTTATGAAGAGACAGAGCTTCTGCCGTTGAAGAATCCGGAGAAAAGGAGCCGGGAGGAAATCATCGGCGCAATCAGAGAGGCGGGAATCGTGGGCATGGGCGGAGCCGGTTTTCCCACGCATGTAAAGCTGTCTCCCAGGGAACCTGATAAAATTGATTATGTGATTGCAAATTGTGCGGAATGCGAACCCTATCTGACTTCCGATTACCGCAGAATGCTGGAGGAACCGGAGAAGCTGATCGGCGGATTGAAAATCATGCTGATGCTGTTTCCCAATGCCCATGGAATTCTGGCGGTGGAGGACAACAAGCCGGATTGCATCGCTCTGCTGAAGCAGATGGCGAAGGATGAACCGAAGATCAGTGTCTGCGCGCTGAAGACAAAGTATCCTCAGGGCGGGGAGCGACAGCTGATTTATGCCGTTACCGGCAGAAGAATCAATTCTACCATGCTGCCTGCGGATGTAGGCTGTGTGGTGAACAATGTGGACACCGTCGTCGCCATATACCGGGCGGTCAGAGAGGGCAGGCCGCTGATGGAGCGAATTGTCACCGTTACGGGAGATGCGGTGGCCGACCCTGCTAATTTCCGTGTGCGTATCGGGACAGCATATGAGGAAATCCTGGCAGCGGCAGGAGGATTCCGGGAGAAGCCGGAGAAAATTGTCTGCGGGGGACCTATGATGGGCTTTGCCATGTATCATCTGAATATCCCTGCCACGAAGACCTCCACGGCACTGCTGGGGCTGACAAGGGATGAAGTGTCCGCCATGGAGCCGGGGCCCTGCATCAACTGCGGGCGATGTGTGGAGGTCTGTCCCGGGAGAGTGGTTCCCAGCAGGCTTGCGGACTATGCGGAGCATTCTGACGAAGAGGCCTTTCTGGCGAACTACGGCATGGAATGCTGCGAGTGCGGCTGCTGCAGTTTTGTCTGCCCGGCCAGGAGACAGCTGACACAGCAGATTAAGTCCATGAGAAAAATTCAGCTGGCCAAAAGAAAAAAATAATCAGGAGAAAAACCATGAGCGAATTGTTTAGAGTATCCTCCAATCCTCATATTCGTTCCAGAGTGACGACCAACGGGCTGATGCTGGCGGTGATTGTGGCCCTGATGCCCGCGGCAGGTTTCGGAATCTATAATTTCGGCCCCAGGGCTCTGGCAGTGATTCTGGTGACGATAGCGAGTACGGTGTTGACGGAATTTTTATTCGGATTTTGTAAATGGAAAGGAACTGTGCTGGCCCATCTCACTGTTGCGGACTTGTCCGCGGTGGTGACGGGACTTTTGCTGGCGCTGAATCTGCCGGTGAGTATTCCGCTGTGGATGGCTGCACTGGGCGGTGTGTTTGCCATTCTGGCGGTGAAGATGCTGTTCGGCGGTCTGGGGCAGAATTTTATGAATCCTGCGCTGGCGGCAAGGTGCTTTCTGCTGATTTCCTTTCCCACGGCCATGACAGCCTTCGACTGCGATGCCTATACGGGAGCCACACCGCTGGCGGCGCTGAAGGCAGGGGAGCAGGTGAACGTGCTCGATATGGTCATCGGCCGCACGGCGGGAACCATAGGAGAGACTTCGGTGATTGCCATTCTGGCAGGAGCCTGCATTTTAATTCTGCTGGGAGTCATTGATCTGCGGATTCCAGGCAGTTACATAGTGACTTTTGTACTTTTTGCGGGAATCTTCGGCGGACACGGTTTTAATCCGTCCTGGCTCTCCGCGCAGCTTTCCGGAGGCGGTCTGATGCTGGGAGCCTTTTTCATGGCAACGGACTATGTGACCCGGCCGATTACGGCGAAGGGGCAGTATGTGTTCGGCGTCTTTCTGGGGCTGATGACGGGAATATTCCGTATCTTCGGGCCCGGTGCGGAGGGCGTTTCCTATGCCATTATTCTGGGCAACCTGCTGGTGCCGCTGATTGAAAAATATACGAGGCCTGTTGCCTTCGGATACAGGAAGGGAGGAAAGCGCCGTGAAAAATAAGAGCGATGCAAATGTGATGTTGAAGGAAGCGGGCATCCTCTTTGCCATTACGCTGATAGCGGGTCTGCTTCTGGGCGTGGTCAACGAACTGACTGTGGAACCTATCCGCATACAGCAGGAGAAAGCTGTACAGGAGGCCTGCAGAGCCGTGTTCGAGACGGCGGCTTCCTTTGAGGAGCTGCAGTTCACACCAGAGCCAGAACTGCAGGAAGAGCTTGCCGGCATGGGAGTGAAAATCGGGAGCGTCTATGAAGCGGCAGGAAGCGACGGTGCGCTTCAGGGATATGTGGTGGAATCCGTCTCTACAGAAGGATACGGCGGGAATATTGTGCTGTATCTGGGAGTGACGCTGGACGGAACGTTGAATGATATCTCAATTCTGGAGATATCGGAGACTGCCGGACTGGGTATGCTGGCGCCGGAGGAGCTGGTTCCGCAGTTCCACCAGAAAAACGTGGACAGCTTTGTCTATACGAAGACAGGGGCCGCCGCCGAGAATGAAATTGATGCCATGGCCGGGGCGACTATTACCACAAAGGCGGTGACCAATGCGGTGAACGGAGGATTAAAGGCAGCAAATGCTTTGATGGGAGGTGGCCAAAATGAATAAAGCGGGAGAAAGACTATATAACGGTCTCGTGAAAGAGAATCCCACGCTTGTGCTGATGCTGGGAATGTGTCCCACACTGGCAGTCACCACTTCGGCCATGAACGGACTGGGAATGGGCCTCACCACCATGGTGGTTCTGGCGCTCAGCAACCTGCTGATTTCTCTGCTGAGGAATCTGATTCCGAACAGAGTGAGAATTCCGGCGTTTATCGTCATTATCGCGTCTTTTGTGACGGCGGTGCAGCTTCTGCTGGAGGCATATCTCCCCTCGCTGAACAAGTCTCTGGGGGTGTATATTCCGCTGATTGTGGTGAACTGTATCATTCTGGGCCGGGCAGAGAGCTATGCGTATTCCAATCCTGTGATTCCATCGCTCTTTGACGGAATTGGAATGGGGCTGGGATTTTCAATCGCGCTGACCTGCATTGGAGCGGTGCGGGAACTTCTGGGTGCCGGTGAAATCTTCGGCTGCGGAATTTTTCCGGAGTCCTTTCAGCCGATTCGCATTTTCGGGCAGGCACCGGGAGCATTTTTTGTGCTGGCGGCACTGACCGCTCTCCAGAATTATGTGAAAAACAGGAGAAAGTCAGCCGGAAAGGCATACGAAAAGATTGGATCCGGGTGCAGCGAAGACTGTATGAACTGCAGGGACAGTAAGGGATGTACGAAGAAGTTCTATGATGAAGCGGGCAAGGAGGACAGATAAATGGAAAACGTGAAGGAAATGCTCGTTATTTTAATCGGTTCTTCTCTGGTGAGCAATGTGGTGCTCAGTCAGTTCCTGGGACTCTGCCCATTTCTGGGCGTGTCAAGGAAGACGAACACGGCGGCCGGCATGGGTGCCGCGGTAATTTTTGTCATTACGCTGGCCAGCGGAGTGGCGGGAGTGATTTACAAGTTTATTCTGGTCAGATTTCATGTGGAGTATCTCAGGACCATTGTATTTATTCTGGTTATTGCGGCGCTGGTACAGTTTGTGGAAATGTTTCTGCGCAAGGCGCTGCCCTCCCTGTATGAGGCGCTGGGAGTCTATCTGCCGTTAATTACCACCAACTGTGCGGTGCTGGGCGTGGCGATTACCAATGTGCAGAAAGAATATGGCATTGTGACCGGCATTGTGAACGGTTTCGCCACGGCGGTGGGATTTACCGTTGCCATTGTGATTCTTGCGGGAATCCGTGAAAAGCTGGAGTACAATGATATTCCGGAATCCTTTAAAGGTATGCCTGCAGTGCTGCTGACGGCGGGACTGATGGCCATTGCTTTCTGCGGATTTTCAGGATTGCTGTAGAAGGGAGTAGACGGATGAGCATAACAGGTATTTTGTCGGCCGCTGCCATAGTGGGAGCAGTGGGGATTTTTGTGGGGCTCTTTCTGGGAGTTGCCGGCATTAAATTTAAAGTGGAGACGGATGAGCGAGAGGAAGCCGTGTTGGCGGCGCTGCCGGGAAATAACTGCGGAGGCTGCGGATATGCGGGCTGCTCCGGCCTGGCTGCGGCCATTGTAAAGGGAGAGGCGCCTGCGGATGCCTGCCCTGTGGGCGGTGCTGCCGCCGGGGCCAAAATTGCCGCCATCATGGGTGTGGAGGCAGGCCGGACTGAAAGAAAAGTGGCTTATGTGGCCTGCAGCGGTGACTGCGAAAAAGCGGGGCAGGACTATGAATATTACGGCGTTCAGGACTGCCGCATGGTGGGATTTGTACCAGGAGGAGGGCCAAAGTCCTGTGACAGCGGCTGTCTGGGATTCGGAAACTGTGTGAAGGCCTGTCCTTTTGATGCGATTCATGTAGTGAACGGGGTGGCTCTGGTGGACAGAGAAAAGTGCAGGGCCTGCGGGAAATGTGTGGAGGTCTGCCCGAAACATCTGATTTCACTGATTCCGTACAGCGCGGCATATGCGGTTGCCTGCAGTTCTGTGGATAAGGGGCCGGTGACCATGAAGGCCTGTAAGGCGGGATGTATCGGGTGTGGTCTGTGTGCCAGAAACTGTCCTGCCGAAGCGGTGGCAGTGAAGGATTTCCATGCGGTGATTGACCAGGAGAAATGTACCGGGTGCGGTGCCTGCGCGGAAAAATGCCCGAAGAAATGTATTGAGAAGTTATAATCGACGCAGCGACATCTGTCTTTGGAGCTGTCGCGCAGCGACTATATAGGAGAAGCTTTATTATGAAAATGCCGGATGATTTTGATGATCGTTCAAATCTGACTCCCACAGTGGTGATGGCCACTGTGGCGGTGTCGGTTTTCGTGGCGGTAATTCTGCTGGCGGTACTGTTTACGAATGACAGACGCAGCGGGCGCGCGGCGACGCAGCAGACACAGGAGAATGAATCGGTGCAGGCTTCCGGGGATACCGGATCCCCGGTTGTCCTGTATCCGGAGACTGACGAGCTGCTGACGGGGAGCTCACTGCATCCTGATGATTTTGATTTCTGGGATATGTATCCCGAGCCGGAGGCGACACCGGAACCTACTCAGACACCAGAGGCGGTGGTGGAGAATGATCCTTCCACCGACGGGAAACATACGCTGGTACAATATGCGGACGGCAAGGAGGAATGGGTCCTGATCAGTCCTTATCTGCCCAAACATGAGTATGATTTTACAAAGCTGGTGTGTCAGTCTTCTCTGATGAAGTACTATGAGGATGGAAAGCAGACTTCCTATGTGGGAGTGGATATCTCAAAATATCAGGATTATGTGGATTTTGTAAAAGTAAAAAAAGCCGGAATTAACTTTGTGATGCTGCGGGTGGGGGCCAGAGGATATGGAACGGGACAGCTGATTCTGGATGAATATTTCAGCGAGAATCTGAAGCGGGCTACAGATGCGGGGCTGGATGTGGGTGTCTATTTCTTTTCGCAGGCGATTACCAAAGAGGAAGCCGTGGAGGAAGCCAATATGGTAATCGAAAACCTGGGTGAGTATCAGATAACGTACCCGGTGGCCTATGACATGGAGCTTGTGGAGAACGATACTGCCAGAACGGATAAGCTGACTAAGGCGGAGAAGACCGAAATGGCAAAAACATTCCTGGACACCATTGCCGCCGCAGGCTATAAGACCATGATTTACGGCAACAAGGAGTGGCTGATTAAGGAGATTGATATGTCGAAGCTCACATCGTATGATGTATGGCTTTCTCAGGCTGCAGACATTCCGGATTATCCGTATAAATTTACCATGTGGCAGTATCAGCGTGAGGGCTCTGTGGATGGGATTGTGGGATATGTGAACATGAATATCAGCTTTATTAATTACGCGGAAAAATGACGGTGCAGAGCATTTGTACCGGCACAGCCTGCAGATGATGGATGAGGCTCACTGAACCGAGGCATATATTCAGATCTTTTCTCATATATTGATATATCGGACATGCTTTACAGGGCATGGACTGACAGAGAAAGGACTGAGGAGATATGTACAGGAAAGCAGTGAGTCTTTTATCGTTGATGAGTATTGCTCTGATGATGTGTTTTTTATGTGTCCGGGGAGTGGATGCGGTGAGATTATGCGGTGAGACAGCGCAGAATCTCAGGCTTGGTCTCTGGGAACTGGAGGAAGAATGGGCCGGAAAAGCCCAGGCTGCGGTGGACAGCAGAGAGAAAGGTCTCGGAATTGTGGATGTGGCAGTTTCAGATCAGAGAATCATTGATTTCTTTGTGATGGAACAGGAATACATATATGATTTATCGGATAAAGACCTTGAAGTATTGCTCAGAATTGTGGAAGCGGAGGCCGGTAACGAGGATGAAGACGGTAAGCTGCTGGTGGCCAATGTGGTATTGAACCGTATGAATGCGGAACAATTTCCGGATTCTGTGGAAAAGGTGGTATTTCAGAAAGAAAAGGGTGTGTGGCAGTTTTCGCCGGTATCCAACGGAAGCTATTATCGGGTGGAAATCAGCGAAGAGACTGTAAATGCCGTGGAACGGGCTCTGAAGGGGGAGGATATCTCACAGGGTGCATTGTACTTTGCAGCCAGAAAGTATGCGGACAGCAGAAAGATGAAGTGGTTTGACAGAAGCCTCACCTATCTGTTTGAACATGGGGGACATGAATTTTTTAAGTGAGAGCTTTGTGCCTGCGAACGCTTGAATTCACATCCATTTAATAGTATAATTGAAAAAATGATTTAAAGGAGGTCGGAGGCAATTATGATAACCTGGAACAATCTGGATACCATTCCCGCATACCAGGAGCTGTTAAAGGTGGCACCGGTAGAGCTTGCGGAGGCAATGACAGGGGAGAAGGGTGCGGAACGTGTCAGAAAATACAGCGTTCCCATGGCGGCAGGACTTTCCTGCAATTATGCGGCAAAACAGGTGGATGACAAAATACTCGAAGTTCTGGCAAAGCTGGCGGAGGAGACGCAGCTGGCCGGGAAATTCGAAGCTCTGTACAACGGAGAGGTGATAAATACCGGAGAAAAACGTATGGTACTCCATCATCTGACCCGGGGCCAGCTGGGGGAAGCCGTTGTTGCCGACGGAGTGGACAAGCGCAGTTTTTATGTACAGCAGCAGGAAAAAATAGCAGAACTGGCAAATAAAGTACACAGCGGAGAAATTACAAATGCGGCAGGTGAGAAATTTACCACTGTGGTACAGATCGGCATCGGCGGCAGTGACCTGGGTCCCCGCGCCATGTATCTGGCTCTGGAGAACTGGGCCAAGGTAAATCATACCTTCAAAATGGAAGCCAGATTTATCAGCAATGTGGACCCGGATGATGCGGCGGCGGTGCTGAATACCATTGATGTGGCCCGCTCTCTGTTCGTACTGGTATCCAAATCCGGCACCACACTGGAGACTCTGACCAATGAGTCCTTTGTGAAGGATGCGCTGAAGAAGGCAGGCCTGGAGCCTTCCAGACATATGATTGCCGTGACCAGTGAGACCTCCCCTCTGGCACAGAGCGATGAGTATCTGGCGGCATTTTTTATGGACGACTATATCGGCGGCCGGTTCTCGTCTACCTCCGGTGTGGGCGGCGCGGTATTATCCCTGGCATTCGGACCGGAAGTCTTCGCACGGTTTCTGGAGGGTGCGGCAGAGGAAGATAAACTTGCACGAAACAGGGACATGTATGCAAATCCCGCCATGCTGGATGCCTTAATCGGAGTGTATGAGCGCAATGTTCTGGGATATCAGAATACGGCCGTACTGCCCTATTCTCAGGCTTTGAGCCGTTTCCCCGCACATTTGCAGCAGCTTGACATGGAATCCAACGGCAAGTCGGTGAACCGCTTCGGAGAACCGGTGGATTATGTCACGGGTCCTGTGATCTTCGGAGAGCCGGGCACCAATGGACAGCACTCCTTCTATCAGCTGCTCCATCAGGGAACGGACATTATTCCTCTGCAGTTTGTAGGCTTCAGAGACAGCCAGATGGGCACAGATGTGGTGATCCAGGAAAGCACAAGCCAGCAGAAGCTCTGCGCCAACGTTGCAGCCCAGATTGTGGCGTTTGCCTGCGGGAAAGCAGATGACAACCGGAATAAAAACTTTGAGGGAGGACGTCCTTCCAGCATCGTGATTGGAGAACAGCTGACGCCGGAGGCACTGGGGGCACTGCTGAGCCACTTTGAGAACAAGGTAATGTTCCAGGGCTTTGTATGGAATATTAACAGCTTTGACCAGGAAGGGGTACAGCTGGGGAAGGTTCTGGCGAAGAAGGTGCTTGCCCATGACACGGACGGCGCGCTGAAGGCATACAGCGATTTGCTGAATATCTGACTTTAAGAAATAGACAGCCCGGATGAAGAAGCAGGGAACTGCCGTACACCGCATTTTCAGACGGAACAGGCTTCTGTAATTTGAAACAGTCTGTTCCGCAGGAAATATGCGGATTGCGGCGGTTCTTTTATTTTGAAAGTTCAGTGATTTGTCTGAACTGTCAGTTTCCATATTTGGTTCAGGCGGCTTTTTTTGGTACTGTTAGAAATGTGTATTCGCAGAGCGTTTACAGATAAGTACAAAAGAAGGAAGCGAGGAAAACACAGATATGGGAAACACATATGGCTATGTACGCGTCAGCACCAGGGAACAGAACGAAGTCCGACAGCTGATTGCACTGAACGAGGCGAGGGTACCGGGAGAAAACATTTACGTGGACAAAAAATCCGGAAAGGACTTTGAACGTCCCATGTACCGCCGGCTGATAAAGAAACTGAAACAGGATGATCTGCTCTATATCAAAAGTATTGACCGCCTGGGAAGGAATTATGAGGAAATTCTGGAGCAGTGGAGAGTGCTGACAAAGGAGAAGAAAATAGATATCGTTGTGCTGGACATGCCTCTTCTGGACACCCGGAGAGGAAAGGACCTGATGGGGGCTTTTTTAAGTGATGTGGTATTGCAGGTGCTGTCTTTTGTGGCCGAAAATGAGAGGAAGAATATCAGAGACAGGCAGAAAGAGGGGATAGAAGCGGCAAAGCAGCGGGGGGTTCGTTTCGGCAGACCGGAGAAAAGGCTGCCGGCAAATTTCGAACTGGCCTGCAGCAGATATGTCACGGGGGAGATATCCGGACGGGAGGCGGCAAAACAGTGCAATATGCCCATGTCGTCATTCTATCGGAAGGCGGGGAATCTGAGGTGAGACAGGTCACGGAAGTGCTGTGTTCTGGCATTCCGGACAGGTCGGCAGACTGTTCCGGCTGCGCTTACGGAATCGGAGGGAATGCCCCGGAAAGCCACAGAAAGAATACGTTTGGACCACAGAAAAGGCATTGACAGTAAACAAGAAAAAATATATCATGGATAAAACAGGAAAACAGTCAAAGGAGAATCATTATGGCATTGAATAAAAAGCCTGTGAAGGGCATGAAGGATATTCTGCCGGAGGAGATGCAGATACGGGATTATGCGATCAGTGTGATTAAGGAGACCTATGGCAAATTTGGTTTTACCTCTATAGAGACACCCTGTGCGGAGAGCATTGCCAATCTGACCAGTAAGCAGGGGGGAGATAATGAGAAACTGTTATTCAAGGTATTGAAACGGGGAGAGAAACTGGATGTGGCGGGAGCAGCATCCGAGGAGGATGTGGTGGACTTCGGACTGCGCTATGATCTGACGGTACCGCTGGTGCGGTATTATTCCGCGCACTCGGCGCAGCTTCCTTCTCCCTTTAAGGCACTGCAGATAGGAAATGTATGGCGGGCGGACAACCCTCAGAGAGGACGTTATCGTCAATTTATGCAGTGTGATATAGATATTCTGGGCGAAGCCTCCAATCTGGCGGAGATTGAGCTGATACTGGCCACCACCACTACCCTGGGGAAACTGGGCTTTAAGGGATTTGAAATCCGTATCAACGACAGAAGGCTGCTGAAGGCCATGGCCGCTTACAGCGGCTTTCCGGAAGAAGCGTATGACAGCGTATTCATCACTCTGGACAAGATGGATAAGATTGGGCCGGAGGGTGTGAAGACGGAACTTCTGGAGAATGGCTTTGGGGAAAGCTGTGTGGAGCGATATCTGGAACTGTATCAGGGACTGGAAAAAGCAGAAGATGGCGTGGCTTATCTGGCGGATATGCTGAAAGGCGTGGCGG
Source organism: Acetatifactor muris (assembly GCF_024623325.1). GTDB lineage: Bacteria > Bacillota > Clostridia > Lachnospirales > Lachnospiraceae > Acetatifactor > Acetatifactor muris. The sequence continues at coordinate 235,472 of NZ_JANJZD010000003.1, read as the reverse complement.
AGACCTCCGTCACGGATAATCTGAGAGAAATCATTGACAGTGTACAGGCAACGAAGACGGCAGGATTTGAGATGGTGTTCGATGCCACGCTGGTGCGGGGAATGTCCTATTATACAGGGACTATTTTCGAGATTGCCATTCCGGAATTCGGCGGCAGCTGCGGCGGCGGGGGAAGATATGATGCAATGGTGGGGAAATTCACCGGGAAAGAGGTGCCGGCATGCGGATTTTCCATTGGTTTTGAACGAATTATCATGCTGCTTCTGGAAAATGGCTTCCAGATTCCGGACAGACCGAAGAAAATTGCCTGTCTGGTGGAGAAAGGCGTGGAGGGGCAGGCTCTGTGCGATGTGATCGCCAAAGCCCAGGCCATGCGGGAGACAGGCAGTCAGGTGCTGGTAGTCCGGATGAACAAGAATAAGAAATTCCAGAAGGAGCAGCTGATGGCAGAGGGGTATGCAGAGTTCGAGGAATTCTACAAAGAGGGATTGCGGAACTAAAACAGTCTGAAAAGACGGAACTAAAACAGTCTGAAAACGAACATGCCCGGGAGAATTTACAGATGCGTTCTGTGCAGCTGGAAATTACTCCCCCCAAAGGGGCATGGAGTTGAAAAGACGGAACTAAAATTGAGGAGAAAAATATGGCAGAGACAATGAAGGGACTGAAGAGGACTCATCGCTGCGGAGAGCTGACGGCGGCAAATATCGGAGAGACTGTCACCGTCATGGGATGGGTGCAGAAGCAGAGAAACAAAGGCGGAATCATTTTCGTGGATTTGCGGGACAGGGCCGGGATTCTGCAGGTTATTTTTGAAGAGGCGGAATGCGGAGCGGAGAATTTTGCGAAGGCAGAGAAGCTGCGCAGCGAGTTTGTGGCGGCGATCACGGGCAGAGTGGAGCGGCGGGCAGCGGCGGCCAATGAGAATCTGGCCACAGGGGAGATTGAGGTGCGGGCTTTGCAGGTGCGTATCCTGTCCGAGGCGGAGACGCCGCCTTTTCCCATAGAGGCAGATTCCCGGACGAAGGAGGAGCTTCGGTTGAAATATCGTTATCTTGACCTGCGCAGACCGGATCTGCAGAAGAATCTGATTCTTCGCAGCAAGATAGCCACCACAATCCGCACCTTTCTGAGCGAAGAGGGATTTCTGGAGATTGAGACCCCCATTTTAAATAAGTCTACCCCTGAGGGTGCGAGAGATTATCTGGTGCCCAGCCGGGTACATCCGGGAACATTTTATGCGCTGCCTCAGTCCCCCCAGATTTTCAAGCAGCTGCTGATGTGCTCCGGCTATGACAGATATTTTCAGGTGGCCAAATGCTTCCGGGACGAGGACCTGCGGGCGGACAGGCAGCCGGAGTTTACGCAGATCGATCTGGAAATGTCTTTTGTGGATGTGGACGATGTCATTGACGCCACGGAGAGAATGGTGGCAAAAGTCTGTGAGGAGGCCATCGGTCTGGAAGTAGCACTTCCCCTGAAACGGATGACATGGGATGAGGCCATGAACCGTTTCGGCTCCGACAAACCGGATACCCGTTTCGGTATGGAGCTGACGGATGTGTCCGATGTCGTGAAAGGCTGTGGGTTCGGCGTGTTTACCGGGGCGCTGGAGGCCGGTGGCAGTGTCAGAGGCATCAATGTAAAGGGGCAGGCGGAAATGCCCAGAAAGAAGATAGACGCGCTGGTGGAGTTCGCCAAAGGGTACGGAGCTAAGGGACTGGCGTATCTCTCTGTTATGCCGGACGGCAGCTGCAAGTCTTCTTTTGCCAAGTTTATGACGGAAGATGAATTGAAGGCGCTGGTGGAAGCCATGGGCGGTGAACCCGGGGATTTGCTTTTGTTCGCAGCCGACAGGCTGAAGCTGGTATGGTCGGTGCTGGGCGCGCTGCGAATCGAGATTGCCAGACAGCTTGAGCTGATTGACGACAATAAATTCAACTTCCTCTGGGTGACGGAGTTCCCGCAGTTTGAGTGGAGCGAAGAGGAAGAGCGGTATGTGGCCATGCATCATCCCTTTACCATGCCCATGGAAGAAGACCTGGCGCTTCTTGAGACCGAGCCCGGCAGGGTGCGTGCGAAGGCCTATGACATTGTGCTGAACGGTGTGGAGCTGGGCGGCGGCAGTGTGAGAATCTATCAGAGTGATGTACAGGAGAGAATGTTTGAAGCTTTGGGCTTCACGAAGGAGAAGGCTTATGAGCAGTTCGGCTTCCTTCTGGACGCCTTTAAATACGGCGTGCCGCCTCATGCCGGGCTGGCCATCGGTTTTGATCGTTTTGTGATGCTGCTGGTGAAGGCGGACAATATCCGGGAAGTGATTGCATTCCCGAAAGTGAAAGATGCATCCTGTCTGATGTCGGATGCGCCCAACCTGGTGGATGAGAAACAGCTGGAAGAGCTGCACCTGCGCATTACGGAGTAAATTATGTATCTTGCGGAATATCTTTTATCCATAAGAGAATTTCTGACGGAAGAAAGTGGAGAGGCCCTCGTTGAGAGGGCCTTTTCCTGCATAGACGAAGAGAGGAAAAGGAAGGCGGAGAAGATTCGCCCGGGCCGGGCCCGGGCGGCCAGCCTGGGGGCGGGCCTTCTGCTGCAGCTGGGGGCGGGGGAGGCGCTCCGGGGAGCCGGAGCCCGGGAGTCTGCCGGTGCTCCCTGTGCGGCGTATTCCGTCAGGGAAGTACTGAAACGCCTGGAGGAACTGCCCGGGCAGTCTCTCACCTACCGTTACGGAGAAAATGGAAAGCCGTATTTCCGGGAACTGCCTTTTTATTTCAGTCTGTCCCATTCGGGAGACTATGTCTTCTGCGTGCTGTCTGTGGAGGAAGTGGGGGCGGATATTCAGCAGCACCGCAGGAACCTTAAGGCAGGTAACAGAAGACATCTTGCGGACCGCTTTTTCTCGGAGGAGGAGAGGCGGGCCCTGGAGGATTCCGAAGAGAGCGAAGTCCTTTTCTACCGGCTGTGGGCGAGGAAAGAGGCTTTGGGGAAGCTGACCGGAAAGGGTGTCGCGGGCATTTTAAATGTGAATCTGTTGCCGGAGGAGGGAACGCTGTCCAGGGACGGAGTATCACCGGGAAATGTCAGGCTGTCAGGAGACGGGGGCAGAGCATCGCAGCAGAAGGAAGAACCTGTCCGGGAGAGGATTTTGCTCCCGGGCAGGCAGTTGGTCTGGAAAGAATACAGCGATATTGCAGGATACAGCATCGCAGTGTGCCATGTCACCGCATGACCAGTTCATGGTCGTCCGGCAAGTCTGCGGGCAGAGCGGCAGGCTGCTCCAGATACCAGTAGGCCACCGAGGTGTAATCGTCATACCGGGGGCCGGTCCAGCCCAGATTGTCCATGGTCATGCGGAAGGAACGGCTGAAATATACCGGGTCCTGGATGTGGAATCTGTACAGCAGGAAGCGTTGCTGCCCGTTGTACATTTCGCAGTCGTCATTGCCTGTGATAGCGTAGAGCCCGGCGTACAGACCGCTGAAAGTCTGATACCGTTTTTGCAGGATATCATTGCCGAAGCCATAGGAACCGCCGAAATAGTCTTCTGTGCCGGTGTAGTTGACAGTGGGATATTCGCTGTCGTCGATGTACATTTTGGGCTCGCCCTCCACCCAGCAGGTGTTGTGGCCGTTCATTCCGGCGGCAAAGCACAGACCCGCAAACTGTCCCCTGCCCCGGACTCCATCCAGTACCGTATAGGCCCGGCCTTTTTGCACCGGGTGCTCCTGACGGTAAAAAGCATGGAAATATCCGGCATTTGCGAGAATTTCTCCCTTCCAGCCTTCAATCATGTAATAGAGGGACTGGGCCTGTGTGCTCCGGTTTTCCATGGTGACTCTGCAGTGCCGGCGGAAGGGCATTTCCCAGTAGCAGTTGTATCCCCGGCCCGGGGCCAGGAGGATGGGCGCGGAGTTCAGCACCGGGTATTTTCCCTCTCTGTCCCTGAAATTTTCATCATATGCGCAGCCGAAAAAGGCTGAGATGGGGGCTTCCACAGAGGGCTTTTCATTCTCTTCCCAATAAACGCGCAGGATAAAGGAATGGCCCGTGTATCCTGTGAACCATATGTGGGTAAGCATCCCCGGGCCTTCCACGTCACACAGTGTCACGGTCTCGCCCGGCTCAATCTGGATGCAGGGCCGCAGCTTTTCGCAGTCTCTGCCTCTGCTTCCGCCGGAACGCGTTCCAGTGGGGTTCTCCGCGGAAAATCCGAAGCTTTCTCTTTCCAGAATCTCAAAAACAGACATGACAGATCCTCCTTTTTGCTTTCAGTATAGAGAATTTATTTCAATAATGCAACTCTTATTATGTATAAAAAAGTAAATTTATGATTGACATTGCCTGTCTTCACCTGCTATAGTAAATGTACATATCTGGGAAACATCTGATGAAACATCTGAAACCATTTCGGCTGAGAATCCCTGTATGAGAAGAGAACACGGCGGACTGCAGGCAGAAAATGGTGACAGGTTTTATTTACAGTTATCATATGCGCTCTTCTTTCCGCTGACAGGAAAGGAGAATGATATGAACAAAAATGAGGTAAGACAGAAGCGTGTTTCTGAAAAAGTGGCAGAGGAACAGAAGGCAAGAAAGAGACTGGCGGAAATGAATCTGCTGGATGACTTTCTGTTCAATACATTGGCGGCTTACCCGGAAATCGGGGAGAGATTTGTCAGAATTCTGCTGAAGATTATATTCGGCAGAGAATTTAAACATTTGTCGGTTACCGCGCAGAAGGTCTATTACGGGGCCGATACAAACCTGCATGGCGCAAGGCTGGATGTGTATCTGGAACCGGAGATAGAAGAAAATTCCGATGAGAGAGTGACAGTTTACAATATAGAACCGGATCAGAGGAGTGATACATCAGATAAAAAAGAACTGCCGCGGAGAATGCGCTTTTATCATGCAAAGATTGCTGTAAAGAGTCTGGGTGCTGGGGCAGATTATGAGAAACTGAAAAATGTTGTCATTATCATGATTATGCCCTATGATCCATTTGGTCTGAACCGAATGGCATATACCATAAAAAGCAGGTGTGTGGAAGTACCGGAAATGCCTTACGAAGACGGCGCCGGCACATTGTTTTTATATACGAGAGGGACTGAGGGCGTACCAAATGAAACTTTGAAGCAGCTTCTGCATTATATGGAGCACACCACGGACGAGAATGCGATAAACGCGGAGCTGCGGGAGATTCAGGAAATGGTCAGGACGGTAAAGAAAGATCCGGAGGTGACGGCAGGATATATGCTTAGATATTTGAGGATGATGGAGGAACTGAACAGAATCCGGAAGGAAGGCTGGGCCGAGGGAAAAGCGGCGGGAATGGCCGAGGGAATAGCTGAGGGAAAAGCGGCGGGAAAAGCTGAGGGAATGGTTGTGGGAATGGCTGCAGGAAAGGCAGAAGGCAGAACGGAAGGTGAACTTTATAATAAGATATCTTTGATATGCAAAAAGCTGAGAAAAGGCAAAGCGTTGGACGAAATTGCCGAAGAGCTGGAGGAAGAGTGTTCTATTATCGAGCCAATATATAATAAAGCAAAAGAGTGTGCACCGAATTATGATCCCGAGGCGGTTTTTGAAAAGATGAACAGAGATGCCTGACATGACTTAAATATAACTGAAAACTGCGGGATGGGAAGGGTGCCTGAACGGTTACCCTTTCCTCAAAGCTGACAGATATTCGCAGACAAAAATGGATTGACATACATCATGGCTTTTCGTACAATAAAAGCAGCTTCTTATGGTTGAAGGAGGGACATTTATATGAAAAGGCTGATGAAGTATCTTAAAGACTATAAAAAAGAGTCTGTTCTGGCGCCGCTTTTTAAGTTGCTGGAGGCTTTTTTTGAGCTGATGGTGCCGCTGGTCATGGCCAATATCATTGACAGGGGAATTGCGGAAGCGGATATGGGGTATATTGCCCGAATGGGACTGTGGCTGCTGACGCTGGCGGTGGTGGGACTGGTTTCTTCCATCACGGCCCAGTATTTTGCGGCCAAGGCGGCGGTGGGATTTTCCACTGGGCTGCGGCAGGCGCTTTTTGACCACATTCAGGGTCTGAATTTTACCAATATAGACAAAGCGGGCACATCCACCATGATTACCCGTATGACCAGCGATATCAATCAGGTGCAGTCCGGTGTGAATATGGTGCTGCGTCTGTTCCTGCGTTCTCCCATCATTGTATTCGGCGCCATGATTATGGCGTTCACCATCGACGTGAAAAGTGCGCTGGTGTTTGTGGTGGCAATTCCCCTTCTGGCGGTGGTGGTGTTCGGTATTATGATGTGGACCATGCCTCTGTATAAGAAGGTGCAGGCCAATCTGGATAAGGTGCTGGGTGTGACCAGAGAGAACCTGACAGGTGTCCGCGTTATCCGTGCATTCCACCAGGAGGAAGAGGAGGAGACCAGGTTCCGCGGATTTACGAAGGCTCTGGCGGACAGTCAGATTTTTGTGGGGAAAATCAGCGCGGTGATGAACCCGGTGACTTATGTGGTGGTAAACGGCGCCATCATTTTCCTGATTTATATCGGTGCTATCCAGGTAAACGTGGGGAATCTGACTCAGGGCGAAGTGGTGGCCATTATCAATTACATGTCTCAGATTCTGGTAGAGCTGGTGAAGCTGGCGAATCTGATTATAACCATCACAAAAGCGCTGGCCTGTGCGGACCGTGTGGCAGGGGTGTTCGAGATACAGAATGAGAACTGGCAGACAGCGGCGGAGAGGTACATTTCCGGCAGTGATTGCGGGGAAATTACCGAGACCCCGTTTCTGGCGTTTGAGCAGGTATCCTTTGCCTATGCGGGAGCAGGGGCGGAAACGCTTCATGGTATTGACTTTACTGTGAAAAAGGGAGAGACTGTGGGTGCTATCGGCGGTACGGGTTCCGGCAAATCTTCGCTGGTGAATCTGATTCCCGGGTTCTACCCGGTAACGGAAGGGTGTATCCGCCTGGAAGGTCGTGATATCCGACAGATGCCGGAGGAGGAGCTGCGCAGACTTGTGGGGGTGGTGCCCCAGAAAGCGGTGCTGTTCAAGGGAACCATCCGCAGTAATCTGCAGTGGGGTAAGCCGGATGCCACAGAGGAAGAAATGTGGCAGGCTGTGGATACGGCCCAGGCCAGAGAAGTGGTGGAAGGAAAAGCGGGCGGACTGGACGCGGAGATCGCCCAGAACGGCAAGAATCTCTCCGGCGGCCAGAGACAGCGCCTGACCATTGCCAGAGCACTGGTGCGCAGGCCCCGGATACTGATTCTGGATGACAGTGCCTCCGCGCTGGATTATGCTACTGACGCGAAACTTCGTACGGCGTTGCGGGGACTTTCCGGCGACATCACCACATTTATTGTCTCCCAGCGGGCTTCTTCCATCCGCCATGCGGATAAAATTATTGTGCTGGACGACGGGGAAATGGCGGGCATCGGAACTCATGACGAACTGCTGGAGAACTGTGAGGTATACAGAGAGATCTACTTCTCTCAGTATCCGGAAGAACGGCCGAAGGCGGCAGGGGTATCATAAGTAAGGCAGCAGGAAACTGGAAACAGCAGTGGCGGTACATCTGGAGAAAGGTGTACCTGTAAGGCCACAGCGGAACTGGAAACAGCAGTGGCGATACAGGTGCACAGATGCAGTTACGGACGCATGAATATGCGGCCGAAAGTGCATCTGGAGAAAGGTGCACCTGTAAGGCCACAGCGGAACTGGAATAGGAAACAAAAATGGCAGATAAGAAACAAAATAAAAGCGGAAGCCAGATGGCAACGCTGAGACAGGTTTTGAATTATATACGCAGATATTGGCTGATGGTGGGATTTTCACTTTTTCTGGCGGCAGTGACGGTAGTTCTGACTTTGTATGTGCCCATACTCACCGGAGACGCGGTGGATTTACTGCTGGGGAAAGATGCGGTGGATTTTGCCGGCGTTTTCTCCATCATGAAGAAAATCGGGATAGCCATGGCAGTCACTGCTGTAGCTCAGTGGGTGATGAATACCTGCAACAATCATATCACCTACCATGTGGTGAGAGATATCAGAGAGGATGCATTTCACAGGCTGGAACAGCTTCCCCTGAAGTATCTGGACGCCCGGTCTTACGGGGATATCGTAAGCCGGGTGGTGGCGGATGTGGATACCTTTGCAGATGGTTTGCTCATGGGCTTTACGCAGCTTTTTACCGGTGTGCTGACGATTCTGGGTACCCTTGTGTTCATGCTTGTCACCAATGTGCCCATTGCACTGGTGGTAATCTGTATCACGCCGGTCTCTTTCCTGGTAGCCCGGTTTATTGCCACCAGAACCTTTTCTATGTTCAAGCTGCAGTCGGAGACCAGGGGAGAACAGACTTCCCTGATTGAGGAAATGATCGGCAACCAGAAGATCGTGAAGACCTTTTCCAGAGAGGAGGCAGTAAAGGAACAGTTTGGGGAGATCAACGACAGACTGCAGGCCTGTTCTCTGAAGGCGATTTTCTTTTCTTCCATCACCAATCCGGCCACCCGTTTCGTGAACAGTCTGGTCTATGCCGGGGTGGGCATTTTCGGCGCATTTGTTGCGATTCGAGGCGGCATCAGCGTGGGGCGGCTTTCCTGCTTTTTAAGCTATGCCAACCAATATACGAAACCTTTTAACGAGATCTCCGGTGTGGTGACGGAACTGCAGAACGCGCTGGCCTGCGCCGCCAGAATATTCGAGCTGATTGACGAGGAACCGCAGATTCCGGACGCTGAGAATGCGAAGGTTCTGACAGATGCGGAAGGGAATGTGGCATTGGAGAAGGTGCATTTCAGCTATGTGCCGGACAGGAAGCTGATTGAGAACTTTAATCTGAGTGTGAAGCCCGGTCAGCGTGTGGCGATTGTAGGACCTACCGGCTGCGGGAAGACCACGGTGATCAATCTGCTGATGCGTTTCTATGATGTGGACAGCGGGCGGATAAAAGTGGATGGCACAGACATCCGGGAGATTACCAGGGGAAGCCTCAGAACCAGTTACGGCATGGTGCTTCAGGAGACCTGGCTGCGGACGGGAACCATCAGGGATAATATCCGCATGGGGAAACCGGACGCCACGGAGGAGGAAGTGCTGGAAGCAGCGAAAGCGGCTCATGCCCACAGCTTTATCAAGCGCCTGCCTCAGGGGTATGACACAATGATTAACGAGGACGGAGGCAGCCTGTCTCAGGGGCAGAAACAGCTCCTGTGCATCGCCAGAGTCATGTTGTGTCTGCCACCCATGCTGATATTGGATGAAGCTACTTCTTCCATTGACACCCGCACGGAAATTCGGATCCAGAAAGCATTTGCCAGGATGATGGAGGGCAGGACCAGCTTTATTGTGGCCCACAGACTTTCCACCATTCAGGAGGCGGATATCATTCTGGTCATGAAGGATGGCAATATTATCGAGCAGGGAAATCACGAGACACTGCTGGCCGGAAAGGGTTTTTACTCCACATTGTATCATTCGCAGTTTGAAGGGTGAAAGATTCATTTTGCTTTCTTCATTTTGAAAATAACAGGCGCATGGCTATGCAGAATTTCTGTTCCATGCGCCTGTTGTGTTGTCGATAATGTCTGTTTTCCGATGGTATGATGGTTAAGAAAACGGCGGATTTGACCGATATAATGTAAAATATAAGAAACTTCAGGAATCACTGCCGTATGAACTGCAGGTTCGAGAAGCGGTTCCTGCAAGATAAATTATCGCACGGATGCGAAGTATGAGGAGGGAGCCCGAATGAAATTACAGAATAGCATTACTGTTTTCGCAGGAGATACCCAGAGCAGGGTACAGACCGGGCAGGCGGAAAGAGCAGAAAATCCGACACAGAAAGAAGGGAAGAATAAAACATTCTATGCCGGAAATTTTCTGGTGGAATTTCCTTTGAAGGACAGAATTGAGCAGCGGAAAGCGCAGGCCCAGGAGCGGGCAATGAAGATTGTAAATGACGCCTGGGAGGGAGACCGGAAGCTGGATAAAGAGATAGAAGAGAGAAGAGCGCATATAGAGGAACTGCGGGAGGAAAACAGAGAGGCAATAGAGCTCTTCGGCCCGGGCGGAGGCGGGACTGTGGCTCAGAATGCGAAGATGATCAGTGAGGAGAACAGGATTATCAAAGGCATCCGCAGCGAGAGACTGAAGCACCACAATATGACAGACGCGCAGGAACAGGCGGAGGATGTGGTGGAAGCGTCCCGGGACGACGTCATCGGCATGGTGATGGAAGAGGCGAAGGAGCATGTGGACGAAGAGCAGGAGAAGCGGGAAGAACAGGCCGAAGCCATTCAGGAGAAAAAGGAAGAGCAGGAAGAAATCCTGGAGAAGAGAGAGGAAAAGGAAGAGGAACTGGAACAGCTGATAGAGGAAATGCCCACGGAAGGGACTATGGATATCAGTCAGACCATGGCAGAGGTAAAACGGCAGGTTCAGAAGGTTCTGGATGAAGTGAATCTGATGGAGGAAGATATTAAGGGTTCCAAAGTGGATATAGAGGTATAGAGGTATATCAGATAAGGAAATTGAATTGTTGTGCAGCGGAAAGGAAGTTCACAGGCCAGGAGGAGCAGAAGATGACCATTCAGAACAATATAACGATTTTTACAGGAGATACACAGAATAACGTTCAGACAGAGAGCGCCAGGGCGAATAAGGCGGATAATGGATCCGGAGATCAGAAGAGCAGGACATTTTACGCAGGAAATCTGCTGAAGGAATTCCCTCTGCGGGACAGGATTCAGCAGAGGAGAGCGCAGGCTCAGGAGCGGGCCATGAAGATTGTGGGTGAAGCCTGGAACGGAGACAGACAGATTGACGAGGAGATCGCCAGAAGTAAAGAGCGCTTGAAAAAGCTGCAGGAAGAGATTGGGGAGACGCAGGGCAATGTAAAGTATCTGACGGAAAAGCAGGATGAGCTGACGGCAGGTTATGATATAGATGCGGACAGCCAGGAGAAACAGGATCTGGACCTGCTTGCGAAGGCGCAGGCATCAAAGCACATTTCGTCCGGTGTAGGGGAACTGTCAGCCGAGGAGCAGGAACGCCTGGAAGAGATATCGAAGGGAGAGCGCACAGAATATCAGAAACGCTGGCTGGAGCTGAATGAGCAGATCTGGACTTTGCGGGACAGCAGCTTCAGGGACAGACAGAAGGTGGAGGTGGAAAACGCTGTTATTCGGGGAATCCGGGAGGAGAAGCGCAAGACTCACGAAATGGTGAATGCTCAGGGGCAGGCGGAGGATGTTATGGAGGCCGCACGTGACGAAATCATCGGTATGGTGACGGATGCAGCCAAGGATCATATCGACGAGGAACAGGAGAAAAAAGAGGAAGAAGCCGAGGCCATCAGGGAGAAGAAGGAAGAGCAGGAAGAAATCCTGGAGGAGCGGAAGGAGAAGACAGAAGAGCTGGAAGAGCTGATGGAGGATATGCCTGTGGATGAGGCAATAAATCTGGACAGTATCCAGGAGGAAATCCAAAAGGAAATCCAGGATGTGGTAAATAAAATGAATCTGGTGGCGGAAGATATCAAGGGTGCCAGGGTGGACCTGGGGGTGTAGTAGAGCAGATCGGAGGAATATGGATTTTTGGCCGGCCCAAAGGGGAGAGAGCGGGCGGAGTCCGGGAGGAGCAGGAAGAGATTCTGGAAGAACGGAAGGAAATCCAGGATATTGTAAACAGGATGAACCTGGTTGTGGAAGATATCAAGGGCACACAGGTGGATGAGATGCTGTAATAATGCCGGGCTGTCCTGTAAACTGTATGGAAGATTAAATTAGTATGGCAGGACTGTGACAGGTCCTGCTTTTTTGACTGACCATTTTGGGAAGTATCAATTGTCCGCCTGTATTCTTCGAACTGAAAGAGCCGCCCTTGCACCTGTCCTGAAAGTATGGTATACTTTCTTCGATTTCACAGGAAATCTCCATGTTCCGGCCGTGCTGGCATGCAGGGAAAATAAAGCGGCAGGAGTAATTGTTGCGGGATTCCTGTGGAGGATGTACTTACAGGAGCGACAGGTTTTAAAAATTTTTATAAAATAAAAAGAGACAGATACAAAAGGGAGAGCGTATGGGAGTATTATATCACAGCACAAGAAGCAAAAGTGAGCCTGTGACGGCGTCACAGGCGATTTTAAAGGGACTTTCGGAGGACGGGGGTCTGTTTGTGCCGGATCATATTCCGGCTCTGGACAGGAGTCTGAGAGAACTGTCTGAGATGGACTACCGGCAGACGGCATATGAGGTGATGAAGCTTTTTCTCACGGATTTTACAGAAGAGGAGCTGAAAAGCTGTATTGAGCGGGCCTATGATTCCAAATTTGACACAGATGTGATTGCACCTCTTGCGGAAGCCGGCGGAGCATACTATCTGGAGTTGTTTCACGGTGCCACCATTGCTTTCAAGGATATGGCTTTATCCATCCTGCCGCATCTCATGATTACCGCGGCGAAGAAGAATCAGGCAGACAATGAGATTGTCATTCTCACGGCTACCTCCGGCGACACGGGAAAGGCAGCGCTGGCGGGATTTGCCGATGTGGAGGGGACCAAAATCATTGTTTTCTACCCGAAGGACGGGGTGAGTCCCGTGCAGGAGAAGCAGATGGTGACCCAGAAGGGGGCCAATACGCTGGTGGTGGGAATTCATGGCAATTTTGACGATGCCCAGACAGGGGTGAAGAAGCTTTTCGCGGACAGAGAGCTGGCGGCGGAGCTGGCGGAGAAAGGATATCAGTTCTCCTCGGCCAACTCCATCAATATAGGCCGTCTGGTGCCCCAGATCTGCTATTATGTATATGCTTATGCCGCACTTTTGCGGGAGGGCAGAATCCAGGATGGTGAGCAGATAAATGTGGTGGTGCCCACCGGCAATTTCGGCAACATTCTGGCGGCATTCTATGCGAAGAACATGGGACTGCCTGTCGGAAAGCTGATATGTGCCTCCAATGAGAATAAGGTGCTTTATGACTTTTTCCGCACAGGGACCTATGACAGGAACAGGGAATTTGTTCTGACGGCCTCTCCGTCCATGGACATATTGATTTCCAGCAATCTGGAACGGCTGATTTACCGGATTGCCGGAAATGATGCGGACAGAAACGGGGAGCTGATGGCGGCTCTCACCGGGAATGGAAAATATGAGATTTCGGCGCAGATGCGGTCTGAACTGGAAGATTTTTACGGTAATTATGCTTCGGAGGAGGAGACTGCTGCGGAAATTGAACGTCTGTACCGGGAATGCGGCTATGTGATTGACACGCATACTGCCGTGGCCTCCGTCGTCTATGGAAAGTACAGGCAGGAGACGGAGGACGATGCGAAAACGGTGATTGCGTCTACCGCCAGTCCTTTTAAGTTCGCCAGAAGTGTCATGAAGGCCATTGACGAAAAATATGACGCCAAAACGGACTTTGAGCTGATTGATGAGCTTTCTTCGCTGGCAGGCGTGAAAGTGCCGAAGGCGGTGGAGGAAATCCGCACCGCTCCTGTACTGCATAACAGACAGTGCCAGGTGGGAGAGATGAAGGATACGGTCAGAGAATTCTTGAATCTCTGATTCGGATTCCAGGGAGAGGAGGCCGGAATGGGGAAAAAGGTTTTCTGTTTCCGGTGTTGTCTGAGTCTGACCGCATTGCTGCTTTTTCAGCCGGTGTCCGCGAAGTCGCCGCTTACCAAAAGTACCAGGCCCAGGGAGAAGAGAGAGGTGGAAAACCTGATCAGGGATTATTATGAAGCCTGTTCCCGGGAAGACCGGGAGCGGATACACGAACTGCTGGAGATGGGAGATCAGGCGCTGGCAGAACTGCGGGGGCAGTGGGCGCGGGAGTGCGGGCTGGAGGGATACGAAGTGATCAGGACGGAGGCACAGCCGATGAAAGAGGACGGCATGTGGTTCGTCTATGCGGAATATGAAGTGTCGGCAAAAGGCTTTGAGGTGACCATTCCGGGAGCAAGCTGTCATGTGCTGCAGAAGACGGAGGATAGATGGAGAGATGTATCCGATTCCGCCTCCCGGGAGCTTTCTGAGGAAGTGCAGGAGATTGTTCACGATTACGTGGACGAAATGGGGGAGGTGAACCGGCGGTATAACGATGTGGTCGCTGAGAATCCGGAGGTTTGGGAATGGCTGAATACTGTTGCTCAGGTCATGCAGGAGAAAACGTATGCGGAGCTGGGGAAGGAAGAGGAGAACCGGCAGGAAAATCAGCAGCAGGAAAACAGGCAGGGAGATTCGGAGCAGGGGACACAGGAGGACATTTATATCGTGCTTCCGGGCGACTGCCTGTGGCATATCGCGGAGCTCAGGCTGGGAGACGGAAGAAAATGGACGGAGCTTTATGAATGGAACAGAGAGGCTATCGGAGAGAATCCTGACCTGATTCTGACCGGGACAGAACTTCGATTATCTGATTTGGATAAAAAATAAACGCAAAACAGATCGGAAGACGCACGCTGCAGGATCAATATAAAACGGACGACGGAAGAAAATAACATATAACAGTGTAAAAAGCAGATACAGGAGAAAGAATCATATGACAGTAAAAGAAATGCTTCAGAAAGTAGATCACACTCTGCTGAAACCCTTTGCCACCTGGGAAGATATCAAAAAGCTCTGCGACGAAGCCATAGAGTACCAGACCGCCAGTGTCTGTGTGCCGGCTTCCTATGTGCGGCGGATTTACGATACATATGGGGAAAAGCTGAATATCTGCACCGTTGTGGGATTTCCGCTGGGATACAGCACCACTGTGGCAAAAGTGGTGGAGGCCAGAGAGGCCATTGAGTACGGATGCAGTGAAATCGACATGGTGGTGAACATCGGCGATGTGAAGAACGGGGATTTCGGGAAGGTGGAAAAGGAAATCCGAATGTTGAAGGATACCTGCGGAGAGCATATTCTGAAGGTAATTGTGGAGACCTGCTATCTGACGGAGGCAGAGAAAATCGCCCTGTGTCAGGCAGTGACAAATGCGGGGGCGGACTATATCAAGACTTCCACAGGCTTCGGCACCGGAGGCGCAACAAAAGAGGATGTGGAGTTGTTCAAAAAGCACATCGGTCCCGGGGTAAAAATCAAGGCTGCGGGAGGTATCTCCACTCTGGAGGAGCTGGAGCAGTTTATCAGCCTGGGATGCGACCGTGTGGGAACCTCAAAAGCGGTGGGACTGTACAGGGACAGCGTGAAATAAGAGAGAAAGAAGGCATGAAATCAAAATGGAAAACAAAGTAATCCAGGAAAGACTTGCGGACTTAAGGACGCGAATGAAAGAGGAGGGAATTGATTATTACATGATTCCCACGGCGGATTTTCACAGCTCGGAGTATGTGAACGACTATTTTAAGGTGCGGGAGTACTTCTGTAATTTCAGCGGTTCCAACGGTACTCTGGTGGTGTGGCAGGAGGGAGCCGGACTGTGGACGGACGGACGTTATTTTATCCAGGCCCAGAAGGAGCTGGAGGGGACCACCGTCACGCTGTTCCGCATGCAGGATGAAGGGGTTCCCACAATTACGGAATTCCTGCAGAAGAATATGGAACAGGGACAGACGCTGGGCTTCGACGGCAGAGTGATTCCGGCCGGCGAGGGAAAAGGCTTTGAGAAAAAGCTGGCCGAAAAGGAGATTCGGTTTGCGTATCTGAAGGATCTGTCCGCGGAAATCTGGACGGACAGACCGGCTTTTCCGGCAGGAGCGGTGAAGGTGCTGGACGAGGAAATTGCGGGGAAAAGCTTTGAAGAAAAACGCAGTCAGGTTATGGAGAAAGTGGAAAAGGAGGGCGCGGATCGTTTTCTTCTGACAAAGCTGGATGACCTGATGTGGCTGTTCAATCTTCGGGGCTGTGACGTGGAGTGCAATCCCGTGGCCATGTCCTACGGGTACTTTACGAAGGAAGAGTCTGTGCTGTTTATCCAGAAGAAGGTTTTGGACGATACTGTGACCGCTTACCTGGAGAGGAAGGGGATCCGGGTGGAGGAGTACGACAGAATCATGGATTTCCTGGGAAAGCTCCCCGGGGAAGGGAAGATTCTGGTGGACGACCGTTATTGCAGCTACTGTCTGTACAAGATTCTCGGGGAGAAGCAGACTCTGGTGGAGAAGAAGAGTCCCACCGAGCTTTTAAAGGCAATCAAGAATCCCGTGGAGCTTGCCAATATGGAGAAGCTGTATCTGCAGGACAGCGTGGCTCTGACCAGATTTATCTACTGGCTGAAGACTAACATCGGGAAGATGGAGATTACGGAGATCACCGCTGCGGACCGTCTGGAGCAATTCCGCCGGGAGATTCCGGAGTGCATCGGCCTGTCCTTCCCCACCATCGGGGGGTATAAAGCCAATGCGGCCATGATGCACTATGAGGCCACACCGGAAAACCATGCGGTGTTGGAGCCGGAAGGGCTGTTCCTGGTGGATTCCGGGGGACAGTACATGGGAGCTACCACCGATGTGACCAGAACCATTGTGCTGGGGCCGATTTCCGATGAGGTGAAAATGCACTATACCGCCGTGGCTGCGGGAATGCTGCAGATGACCAATGCCAGATGGCTTTACGGCTGCACCGGCAGGAACCTTGACATTCTGGCCCGTCAGCCGGTGTGGAACATGGGGCTGGATTATAAATGCGGCACCGGACACGGAGTGGGATACATTCTGAATGTGCACGAGGGACCTCAGAACCTGTCATGGCGCTATATTGACGGCAGGCAGGAGGTCGTCATTGAGGCGGGAATGGACATTACCAACGAGCCGGGTATCTATATAGAGGGAAGTCACGGCATCCGCATCGAGAATGTGATGGTGGCAGAGAACGACGTGAAGAACGAGTACGGCCAGTTCATGCATTTTAAGACCCTGACCTGGGTGCCCATCGATATGGAAGCCATAGATGAAAACTATCTGACAGAGACGCAGAAAATGTTCCTGTATGGCTATCAGAGGGAAGTATATGAGAAAGTATCGCCCTTCCTGAACGAAGAGGAGAGAGAATGGCTGCGCAGGGAGACTGGGGCGGACAGTACCATTGTTCTGAAAAATGGCAGGGCTTAGCTTTGGCATCAGCCGGAACCGGAAATATGAAATCGTTATAAAATCTACAATTGATTTCTTGACTTTTGAATGTAGTTTTGAGATAATAAAGGGCAATAGGGTTCGGACTGTTTTGATGCGGGATGAACCGTAGAGATACCGACGCTCATCCGTTTTTGCCCGGAGAGCAGGAAAGACAATATTTAAGGAGGACGTTACCAATGTCAACAAAAGCGTATTACCCGATTTCGGAAATCGGCGCAGGAAAGCCCGGTTTCAGCAAGACACGTTCTATCATTGAGGGCGCTTTCTACGGCAACAATGTAGTAAAGGTGAATACCCTGAAAGAGGCATATGAGCTCGCAAAGAATTCTCCCGGAACCATTGTTACCGACATGCCGGTTCACCGTGCGGAGGAGATCGGTCTGGAGAAGGATGCAAAAGTACTGCTGTTCAATGACGGTGCTGTTACCGGCCGTTATGCACAGGCACGTCGTATTAAGGGAGAGCCCGGTGTAGATGCCGCCAAGCTTGACAAGGTAGTTATGGATGCCATTTACAAGACCCGCTGGCAGACTCTGTATCATGTAGAGTGCTACATCGGCCTGGATCCTGAATTCATGGCAAAAGCACATCTGCTGATTCCCGAAGGGGAAGAGAATATCATGTACAACTGGATGCTGAACTTCCAGTATATGTCTGATACTTATATAAAGATGTATAAAGAGTCTCAGCCTATCGGCGGAGGCAAGGAGCCGGATATCTATATCTTCTCCAATCCGCAGTGGGCGCCTACTCCCAGCCCTGACGTTGACTACAGCTGCCTGAGTGACGATCTGACTCTGTGCTATTTTGACACGGATCAGAACTGTGCCGCTATTCTGGGCATGAAATATTTCGGTGAGCACAAGAAGGGTACTCTTACCATGGCATGGGCTATGGCCAACAGAAACGGCTATGCTTCCTGCCACGGCGGACAGAAGGAATATCTGCTTGCAGACGGCAGCAAGTTTGTTGCCTCCGTTTACGGCCTGTCCGGCTCCGGAAAGTCCACACTGACTCATGCAAAGCACAACGGCAAGTATGAGATCAAGGTGCTTCATGATGATGCTTTCATCATCAATACTGATACCTGTGCATCTGTGGCTCTGGAACCCACTTATTTTGACAAGACAGCTGACTATCCCACAGGCTGCCCTGACAACACATTCCTGCTTACCGCACAGAACTGTTCTGCCACCCTGGATGAGGACGGAAAGGTTCAGCTGGTTACCGAGGATATCAGGAACGGCAACGGCCGTGCCATCAAGTCCAAACTGTGGAGCCCTAACCGCGTGGACAAGATTGACGCTCCCGTAAATGCCATCTTCTGGATCATGAAGGATCCCACCATTCCGCCTGTAGTGAAGCTGAAAGGTGCTGCCCTGGCATCTGTTATGGGCGCTACTCTGGCTACCAAGACTTCCACCGCAGAGCGTGTGGCAGCAGGCACCGATATGAACGCGCTTCGTATCGTTCCTTACGCTAACCCGTTCAGAACCTATCCTCTGGTAAATGACTATGAGAAGTTCAAGAAACTGGTGGATGAGAAGAACGTTGACTGCTACATTATCAACACAGGTGATTTCATGGGCAAGAAGGTGAAACCTGCAGATACTCTGGGCATCCTGGAGACCATTGTGGAGAAGAGAGCAAGCTTCAAGCAGTGGGGACCTTTTGAGGATATCGAGATCATGGATTGGGAAGGCTTTACACCGAACCTGGGCGACGCAGAGTATGTAAAGGCTCTTCAGGGCGCCATGCAGAACCGTGTGGATGCAGTGGAAGGCTTCGCTACCAAGAAGGAAGGCTATGACAAGCTGCCCGACGAGGCTCTTGCAGCGTTGAAGAAGATCGTGGATGAAGCTGCCAGCCTGTAAGAAGATTCATAAGACAAAATAAATCACGGCCCGCTTTGCAGAAAATGTGAAGCGGGTCGTGTTTTTTTGCTTCAATTATGATGCCGATGCCATTCGCCTCGATATTCACAGGGGAATTCGGATTCTAAAAAAGTGTAGTTTTTGAGAATGTAGAAATGGTATTAAAACTTTGACTATTGTAATATAAAGCAGGTAAAAAATCAAGGGATATTCGTTTATTTTTCCCAATAATTTTACCCCCTTTTTACTGTCTCAAAAACTACGCTTTTTGGTAAAAATTTGAGAAACGAAAGAGAAGGAGGAGAAGACATGGGCCTGTTTGATACAAAACCGATGCAGACAGACAATATTTCACCGGAGGTGGCAGACTGTGACAGACAGCTGGCGGCTTTGAACCAGAGAAGGGAGGAGGTCATCCGCCGGATAGGGCTGCTCTATGTGGAAAGCAATGATGCGAAAGCGGCGGCCGGCACTCCTTATGAGGAGTTTCTGAAGGAGATAGAGAAACTGGCACTGGAGACCGTGACACTGGAGAAGAGAAAGCTGGCGGTACAGGGACTTCGCAAGTGTGAAAAATGCGGGAATGTACTGGTGCTTGACAGCGCTTTCTGTAATAAATGCGGTCAGAAGCTGGAACCGCTGTTTACACCGACTGCGGACAATCCCCGGATCTGTGCAAAATGCGGGACCGCTTATGCGGAGGGAGCCGTATTCTGCATCGGCTGCGGAAATAAGCTGGAGCAGGAGCCTGTTTAAAGTATTTCCGGAAAACAAATGGATATGAGGAGGAACGAAAAGTGAGTGCATTGGGTAATATAATATGGTTTATATTTGGAGGCTGGTGGAATTTTCTGCTGTATGGATTTCTGGGGCTTCTGTTCAGTATAACAATTATCGGTATACCAATAGGAAAGGCTCTGTTTCAGTATGCGAAGCTGATGGTATTTCCCTTCGGAAAAGTCATCATTAAGGAGACGGAGCTTAAGGGAAAGGAAAACGTGGCGGGAATACGCCGTGTGGGCGGCGTGATTGCCAATCTGCTCTGGCTTCCTGTGGGTATCGCTCTGTTCATCGGGAATATTCTCCTGGCAGTGGGTACGGCTCTTACAATTATCGGGATACCGGTGGCCATAGTGCTTGTCAGAAGCGCTACGTTTCTGATCTGGCCTGTGGGGGCAAAGGTGATTACCAAGGAACAGGCAGAGATACTTCGAATGGAAAAGTCCATGATGAAGGTAGCGGGTACAGCCATGGCAGTGAATCAGATGATGTCGCAGCAGACAGTTCAGGCGCAGCCGGGATACAGCGTCCATTCTGCAGGGCAGATTCCGCAGTATGCAGGAAATCCTGAGTCGTTTGGCTCACAGACGGCAGATATTCCCGGGAGCGCCGCACAGTCCGGGGCCGCTTCCGGAACGGGATACACACTGGAGAGCATTGTGGAGAAGAGCGAACGGGCTGTAAATGGTCTGAGAGAAAAGGTTCTGCAGAATGATACCATGGCAAATCTGATGCCCTATCTGGATTATGCGGCTCTGGGGCTTCTTGCTCTGAATGTGATAGGCGGACTCTTTTTTGGAGCGATGAGGTGGGGGATTGTCGCATTTGTTCTGGGGTTGCTGCTGCTTGCTGTAACGGGTCTGGAAATCATTAAGGGGAACCGGCTGATGGTGTTGATTCTTCTGGGGGTCATGATTGTGCCCAGGCTGCTCCGGCTGATTGGAGTCGGAGGGATGGTCCAGAGGGTGGTGTATTCCGGCGGTACCTTTTTCATGTTGGCTCTCAGCTTTATCTTCACCTTGTTTTTGATTGCAGTTCTTGTCTGGTACATAATTGTCTTCGTAAGAGGGAAGGAACCAGTGGTTGTATTTACGACGAATTCCAACGCGCAGCAGCCCTCTGCCGGAGGAAGTTCAGTCAATTCTTCTGCTGCCCGGGGAACCGGGACTATGAAGGCTGCGGCCGGAGCCGGAAGCTCTGCTGCAGATGCCGGGATAGCTGCCGGAATGCAGACAAATGCAGTGAGCATACGTTTCTGCAGTCAATGCGGCACAGAATATTCTGTGGGAGCGCGGTTCTGTCCCAAGTGCGGTGCAAGGATACCGGAATAGAAGGAGGCCGTATATGTACTGTAAAAAATGCGGCACAAATCTCCCGGAGGGCGCGGCTTTCTGCATGAAATGCGGGGAGGCCGTGACCGGCATTCCTCATAGTGAAAGCGGTAAGACCCACAAAACGGCAGCGCGCGGCAAAGGGATTCTGATGATTGGTACAGGTGTGGCCGCGCTGGGAGTTCTCGCCGTGTCGGTGCTTTTTCTGATAAAAGGAAAAGACAGCGACAGCGGAAAGATTCCCGGGGAGGAAACAGGAATACAGAGTGTGGCATCTTCTCAGGAAGATGCCTCTTTGCGGTCAGATTTAGGTGGGTCAAATGGGGAGCCTTCGGAAGGATATGCTTCGGAGGAAGAAGTCCCGGAGGTACATGTCAGGGATATTGCCGCCGATTTGGCTGAGGAGCGGGAACGGCAGATAGAGTCTCTGTATGAGCAGAAGATTCTGCTGAGAGAGGCAGTGCGCTCTGCGGTGGCGGATTTCATGGAGGGTACCTCCTTCGTGGCTGTGGCGCCCAGGGAGCAGTTCTCCGTCCAGGAGGTTCTGATCGATGAGGTTACGGGGAATCCCATTCTGTCAGAAGGCGTCAAAACCATGATTCAATCTGCTTCCCAGGGGAAATCTGTGGAAGATATCTGCCGGGATACTCTCGAAAGTGCCGGGGAGCAGATTCCGGATTACCTTTCCGGGATGGCGGAAGGGACCCTGCAGGATATGGTGACGGATGTCATCGGGGTGAATCTGTTCTCTGCGGTGGACTTTGTAAATCAATGGAAGAATGCGGACGATACGCCCACAGTGCTTCTGCAGAGCATTGTGGACAGGCAGAGGCGGGATGTGTACAGGCTGGGCCTCTTTCTCCAGCAGGAGGAAATGAATACGGCGGAAATCTATAAAATAGCACAGATTGTCTATTCTGTATCCATGCGGGAGATGGAGATCGGAGATATCGCTGGTCAGGGAAGCCGGGGGGCGGGTACCACCCATACGACACTGCGCTCGCTGGCAGGGCAGTATGCGGCTGTGGAAGCCCAGCTTCTCTTCTATACCCAGGTCCGGCTGCCGGAGCAGATACAGGAGCGGGAGGCCGACGGGGCAGATTCGGGTGCCGGAGGCCGGAAAATGCAGGGAATTCTGCAGGAATATGAGCCCCTGGCGCAGACGGAAGGGGGAAATATCTCTACCTGTTATGATGTGGAAGGATTTCAGGTGGCCCAGAAGAATACTTCTCAATCCGGTATGCTCAGCGAGGCCGTGTTCGGGAAATGGCTGGGGGGGAGTTTCAAGGAAAGCGGGCAGTTGGTAGAGGACCAGGTACAGGAGGAACGCAGCGCGCTCTGCAATCTGCTGACGGATTATCTGGAGGAAGCCTGGGCAGCTGTCTCCGTGGCCCGGGGACAGTTTATGGAGAAATATATGCTTTTGAGCAGCATGGCAGATCAGTCGGGCGACGGACTTTACTTTGTGGATTTATATCTGGAGGATGTTTCCCGGGAGGAAGAGCTGCGGGAAGCGGCGGAAGCGTATCTGGATGCCTACACAAAATATGCCTTTGATCTGGAATGTGCATATACATTATATGATTGCTTTCTCTCGAATGCCCAGGCCGGCTTTCTGGCGGAACTGGCGACGGAGCGGGAGCAGACGGCCTCTGTTCTGGGAGCCTTTGAGGAAAGAGAGGGCTATAGCCAGGAGGAGAGGGCACAGCGGTGGAATCTGTATGTAAGCAGCTATGCAAAGGCTGTGGATTACATTGAAGAAAGAGGGGCGTCTCTGGGGACGACTCCGGCCTTCCACAGCAACGGCAGTATGACGGTGTACGGGGAGGGGACTCTTCTGAACTATACGAAAGAATATACCGCGGAATCAGAGACCATTCTGATTGTGGAGAGAGGAATCGGATACCCGCATAATGGTCTGTCGGATCAGAGATATTATTATGATACCCGGGGAAACCTGATGTTTATCAGGATAGGAGAGAATACCGTGACCTGCCTGGATGGGGAGATCGTGACTTACAATTATGAGGGGGGCCTGAACAATGCCCAGGTGTGGGTGAACTGGGCAGAAAAGGCGTATAAGCGATTTCATACGGCTGCTCAGCCATAATTGTTATCATATAGGAAAGTTTGCCCTATATGATAAAACCCGCCGGGAGGATGCGCACGCAAACGCAGGGGTAGTTTGTTGCTTACGCGACGCGTTTGCGGCGCAGAATCCCGTGAACGGGATTCTTATTTAAAGTATGCGTGGCTGAATATATGGAGGAGGAGAGAGGATGTATTGTGAAAAATGCGGAACGGAAATAAAAGAGGGATCGGCCTTCTGTCCCAAATGCGGCACAAGGCAGAGAATGCCCCAGGGGACGGCGCCGGGTGTACAGGCCGGTCCTCCGGTGAAAAAATCCGGGCCCTCCGGAGGGATGATAGCAGGGATTGTGGCCGCAGTGGTGGCGGTGATTGCCGTCATAGTGGCTGTGGTACTGTTTTTCGTCCTGGGAAGGGAAGAGCTTCCCGCACAGCAGAGCGGGGATTCGACACAGGAAGCATCCCGGGGTACTGATGACACGGAAGCGCAGGATACGGAAGAGCAGACGGAAGAAGCAGTGGAAGTCCCTTTATATGCAATAGAAGATGTGCCCTCTGTTGATCTCAGTGTGACAAATTATACGCCGGGGACGAAACAGGCCGGCATGGAATGGGATAACTCTCTCTTCTATTGGCTGGAGGACGCGGATACCCTCTCTCCGGAGGATGGGAATATCGCGCGCTGCAGGCTGACCAAAACGTTGCTTCGGGATGCCCGGACCGGAGAGCTGATTCAATATGAGATTTACAGCGATCCGGACAGTGGGGCTGTGTATAAGATCGTTTCAGTGGAAGGAACAGAAGGAGGGTTAAAGCTGACCGACTGGTATTATCTGGATGGGCAGCCCAACTTTGTGTTCCAGAGGGAGGATTCCGTCTATACGCCTACATATGCTACCATCGACAAGGTGGGGGAACGGTACTATTTCAACAATGATGTGATGGTGAAATGGCGTATGATCCGGGTGCCGAAGGAAGTAGGAGAGTATACGCTGGCTCCCAGTGACACCTGGTATTCTCAGGGGGATTATTATGCGGAAAGCGACGAGCTCAGACAGGTATACGATGAGACGGAGATGCGGATGCTCAACGAGGCTCGCAATACCTATGATGCCGTCCTGAGCGGAGGAAATATCGGCAGGGTGCAGGGATATGTCAGGGATACCACGGGCAGCGGGCTTGCCGGCAGGAAGATAAAAATATATCGTTCTGAGGATAACGTTCTGCTGTACGAGACGATTACGGATGACAGCGGATTATTTTCTGTGTTCGTGTATCTGGATGACACCGACTGCTATCTGAAAACAGAGGCGGACGGGCAGTATAAGGAAATGGTGATACAGGGAGTCAGACTGATTCCTGCCTCACTTACCTATGCATGCGATATGACCTTACATAAGGAAGGCGGGGACGAATATCCTGTGACCCTTCGGGTATATCCAGCGGCGGATATCCGGGACGACGGAGAAGGAAATGCGACAGGGGACCTGTTGCAGACAGCCAGCGCCGTGATAAGGGAAGGTGCCGGGAACTACAAAGGAGACATTCTCCGCACCGTGGAGACACAGAACGGAGAGCTGACCACAAATCTGCCCTCGGGAGTCTATACCATACAGGTACAGACAGATGGATATCCGGATGCCTATAGGGAAATTGAGGTATGGGAGGAAGCGGCAGCCTGTGATGTCTATGTGATGCCCGGTCTGGCGGAAGGACAGACAGGAATTCTCCTGACCTGGGAGGGCGAGGCGGATCTGGACCTGACTCTGTTCACCCCCTGGCAGGCGGCGGAAGGCGATATGGCCCATATCGGCGGCAACGTCAGTGGGGACGACCATGGAAATCTTCTGGTGGCTGACAATAAGCGCAGATGCGAGGTAATGTATGTCAATACCGCAGAAGTCGGAAGCTACAAGCTGTATGTGAACAACTATACCGACAGCCTGGCGGGGAATTATGCCTCCGACCTGCTGTCCGGGCTCCATGTCCGCATTTATCTCTACGACAGCGACGGCTTTGTGGCGGAATACACCATTCCCCTGGGACAGAAGGGCGTTGTCTGGGAGGTGGCGGAAATCAACGGGAAGAATGTCACTCCGGCCCAGAGAGTCTATGCGGAGATCACAGGGAAGAAGTGGTGGACGGAGGACAAGGAGAAAGCGGTGGTGCGGACGAAGATGACTGTGCACGAAGATGGAGGCGGCTCCTGCGAATATTCGGAGTATGACGAGAAAGGGAAGATTGTCCTCAGTGAATATTATCAGGGGACGACGGAGCGAAGCGGAGAGCCGGAGCGGGCATATACCTACGTATACGAGTATGATGAGTATGGAAATGTAAAGAGCAGGATAACGTATAAGGAGGATGGAACGCCTTTTGACAAAAGAGAATATGAGTATAACTATGTAAATGGCAGAATATCTGAATGTGATGAATTCTATTATCCTTGGTGGGAAGAAGGAAGCCAGTGGGGTGTTTCGACATCCGGTGTTTTTAAGGAATATGATGAAACAGGGAGAATTATTTTAGAAAGTGCTCATATGAGTATGTCTGGGACATTGTATTTCTACGGTGAGACAGAGGAGTATATCAGCAGGAAAATTTCAGAGGAGATGAATGTATTCTCTGATGTGAAGATTTGTGACAAAAGTGGCAGACTGCTTCGTGTGGAGGCCGTTGATGAAAACAGAAACAGAACACTTTCAGAACGATATACTTACGATGATGCCGGCAGAGTAATCAAGTATGAGAGTTATCGGGGTGATACCTATATTTGGGAATATGTTTATAACGCAGACGGACAGCTGGAGAGAACTTACCAGAGACTAGGAGAAGGGGAAGAATTGTATTCCCAAAGGGCCTACTATTATGATGAACATGGTTACCTTGTCAGGGAAGCGTATGCAGATCAGCATGGATCATATGATGTTATTGAGTACCACTATGATGAGAGAGGACGGTGTATCAGAGAAGAGACCCTTGCTCTTGACTGGCTGCACGAAAATCCTTCAGAATGGCAGGACAGGTTCTGGAATAAACCTGACATATTTGACATACTTGCCCAGGATACGGGAGGATTTCTTGAGTATCTGCCAGACACAAAGAGGGTCGAATATACCTATTATTGAGCACAGTTTTGTAAAAAGGCAACGCAGCTTCATCACAGCATAATATCTTTCAGTACAAAGGAGGAACAGGAGAATGTTTTGTCCGAAATGCGGAAATAAGATAGGAGAAGGCGCACGATTCTGTGGCAAATGTGGGAATCCGGTACCGGAGAGTCCAGGAGGGCAGACGGGTGCCGGAGAGACGATACGGCAGGAGAAAAAGTCAGGCGGAAAGACGCTGCAGCCGGGAAAGAAGCAGCCGGTGACAGCGGGGATTGCCGTGGCGGTCATTGTGACCGCTGTGGTTCTCCTGCTGGTGTTCACCGGCGTCCTGGGCGGTCCTTCCATAAGGGAGCAGTGGGGCGCGGATTATCCTGAACTGGTGAAGCTGCTGGAGGACCAGGGAATCACCAGGATGAATGAAGTCAAAAACGTAAAGGAATTGAATCTGGAAAACGATATTTTGGGTAATGATTTGAGCATTCTGGCAGAGTTTCAGAATCTGGAGAAGGTGAATCTGAGCAGCAGTTCTGCGGGAGACTTCAGTGTCCTTCTGACACTGCCCAAACTGCGGGATCTGGACATTCGTTATTGCGGGGGAATAAGTGATGAAGTTCTGTATGAGATGACACAGCTGGAAGGGCTTGGAATTTCGACAGAGTGCGAAGACTTAAATGACCTGGCACTGGTATTTGAACTGCCGAATCTGAAGAAACTTCGCCTGGGTGGGTATCGAATGACGGATATCAGCGCACTCGTCCGGCTGCCGGAATTGGAAGAATTTGCACTTGAAGGCGGTTCGGTCAGGGATATCAGTGTTCTCAGTAGCCTGAAGAATCTGAAAGATCTTCAGTTAAGGCGATGCGGGGAGATAGAGAATCTGAGGATAGTATCCGAAATCGAAAGTCTGGAGAAGCTTGATATCAGTTATACACAGATAACAGATATACGGTTTCTTGCATCACTTGAGAATCTGGAGTCTCTCTGTCTGGAAGGATGTTGGAATATCGAAAATATTGATGTGTTATCGGAATTGGAGAATCTGAAGGAACTGTCATTTCAAGCTGGGGAGGTGAGAAGCCTGCAGCCCCTGGAGGATTTGAAAAAGATGGAGATTCTGACCATCGAAGATATTGCCGACCTGAGCAATCTGCGTATATTGGCTCAAATGAAGAACCTGAGCAGTCTCACTTTGGGAACCAGCGATGAGCTTAACAATGGAGAAAAAATAGAGATTGATTGGGCAGTGCTGTCTGAATTGAAAAATATAACGAAATTGCATCTCGACTTTAACGGCGGAACAGTTGAAACTTTTGAAGGATTATCCGGGCTGTCCGGGCTGGAACATCTTGCGCTGGGGCATGGTTATTTAGGGGATATGGGCTGTATTGCAGGATTGAAGAATCTGAAGTCTTTTAGAGTGCAGGATGCTATTGTGAAGTCTTTCAGTGACTGTTCCGGCCTGCCGGATCTGAGAGAAATATATCTGAACACATATGAGCTGAATGACTTTAGTGAACTGACCAGACTGAATAATCTGGAGGTTCTTACAATAAAGGATGACGATATGACGGATCTGAGTTTTCTGTTCGGATTACGGAAGCTGCGTGAACTCAACCTGGAGAGTGACGGTGTAAAGGACCTGACGCCGTTGTCAAAGCTGCAGGAGCTGGAAGTGCTGAGGCTGTCCGGAGAAGAACTCGATGATCTGAATCCATTGTCCGGGCTGTCGAATCTGCGGAAACTTACTCTGACAGGAAACGGGATAGTAAATCTGGAGCCTCTGGCAGAAATAAAAAGCCTGAAAGAACTTACGCTGTATTTTTGTGCGGAAGTCGAGGAACTGGGATCACTGTCGGAACTTGAAAATTTAAGGGAACTTGAATTGCGTTACTGCGATAACATCAGTGACCTGGAGCCGCTGGCGGGACTGACGGATTTAAAAGTACTTATACTGTATCAGTCCAGGGGAGTTCATGATCTGAATCCTCTGTCCGGACTCAAGAATCTGGAGATACTGGATTTGGGAGGATGTTCTGTTGAGGATCTGCGTCCGTTATCCGGGCTGAAAAATCTGAAGTGGATTGCTGTGCCGAATGACAATATGGATACCGGTGTTCTTCCTAAAGGAGTAGACATTCAATGGTATTGATGGTATTTTGCTGAAAAAGCAGTGAATTTGCTTGACATTCGCTTTAAAGTATACTATAGTTATCTGAAAAAGAGGCCTTTTGTGAGTGAGAATGACGATGGGTTGGGTTCTGTTATATTCAGTCAAGGATGAGCTTTTCTTTCCCGCTGACCTCCACCAGATCTTATGAGGGCAGGTTGCCTGAGACTGCGGTGGTCTGTAGTGTTTTAAGGAGGTGCGGGAAAAAGCTTAAATTTTTTATTATCATCATTAACGTTAATGGGTCATGAAACGGTGCACAAACGCACGGAAAAGATGCTTATACAAAAAGGAGGATGTGCGATGAGGAAAATAACATTTATCGGAGCAGGAAGTTTTGGCTTCACAAGAAGCCTGGTCAGGGATGTCCTGACCTTTGACGCGTTTCGCGATGTGGAGATCCGGCTGATGGACATTGACAGTACCCGTCTGGCCTACAGCGAGCGGGCTGTCAGAAAGATCATCGAAAAGGGGAACTATCCTGCGACGGTGAAGGCAACTTTAAACCGCGCGGAAGCGCTGGAGGGCGCGGACGGCGTCGTGATCACCATTCTGTCGGGCGGTCCGGATATTTTCCGAAATGACATTGAGATACCGAAAAAGTATGGAGTCGATATCTGTGTGGGGGACACCCGCGGGCCGTCCGGAATCTTTCGGTTTCTGCGTACTGCGCCGGCTATGCTGGAGATCTGCCGGGATATTGAGAAGTACTGTCCGGATGCGGTAGTTCTCAATTATACCAATCCTATGGCCATGCTCTGCAGGTATATCCAGTCAGAGACAAAGGTTCATATGACCGGTCTCTGCCACAGTGTGCAGGGCACGGCGCAGATGCTGGCGCAGTGGATCGGCGCGCCGATGGAGGAAGTTACCTATACCTGCGCGGGCATCAATCATCAGGCGTTTTATCTGGAGTATAAATGGAACGGCAGGGATGCTTATCCGCTTATTCGGGAAGCGGTGAAGCAGCCCGAGATATACAATAAGGAGCAGGTGCGCAATGAGATGTTTCTGGGACTTGACTATTATGTGACCGAGTCCTCAGGCCATAATTCCGAATACAACGCCTGGTTCCGGAAACGTCCGGATCTGCTTGAGAAGTACTGTACCCATGGCACCAACTGGAATCCCGGGAAACATGCGTTTATTCTGAACGAATATTTTGAGCGGGAAGCGGATGGCAAATGGATGAAGGATATCGAAGAATGGCTGGAAAAGGACGATTTCGATCTTGCCCGGGGCGGAGAATATGCGGCATGTATTTTCAACGCGGTGTTCGGGGATCATACACCTTATGAGTTTAACGCGAATCTGCGTAACTTCGGCCTGATTGACAATC
The DNA here is from genome assembly GCF_024623325.1 of Acetatifactor muris. GTDB lineage: Bacteria > Bacillota > Clostridia > Lachnospirales > Lachnospiraceae > Acetatifactor > Acetatifactor muris. The sequence goes on along the minus strand of NZ_JANJZD010000003.1, from coordinate 205,691 downwards.
TGCCGCAGGGATGCTGTGTGGAGGTGCCTGCGCTTGCTTCCAGGGCAGGAGTCCGTCCGTTCCGCGTCGGCAGTCTGCCCGACCAGCTGGCGGTATTGATCAATACCAGCGCGCGCTGCGAGGAGCTGGCTGTGGAGGGCTGTATGGAAGGGGACAGGAGGAAGATTTTCCACGCCGTTCTGTTCGACCCGCTGACGTCCGCGGTACTTTCCATTGCAGAGACGAAGCAGATGGTGGATGAAATGTTTGAAGCGGGAAAGGACTATCTGGCATATTTTAAATAAGTGGAAAGATGTTCCGCACAGGCGGGGCATCCGGCGTTTCGGCCTGAAGGCTGAGGAAGAGTAAAGATGGTGGATGAGATGGAGAAAGACTGTTTATTCCCGCAGGCGGGAGGTTTCCTGCACGGCGGAGATTATAATCCGGACCAGTGGCTGGACCGGCCGGATATTCTGAAAGAAGATATCCGGCTGATGAAGCTGGCCGGCGTTAACTGTGTGACCCTGGGAGTCTTTTCCTGGGTGATGTATGAACCGGTGGAAGGAGAGTTCTCCTTCCGCTGGCTGGAAGAGATTATGGACCGGCTGTATGCGGAGGGAATCTATGTGATCCTGTCTACACCTTCGGCGGCACATCCCGCATGGCTGGACGCAGCCTATCCGACGGTGAGGATGGTAAGGGCTGACGGCGAACGCAACCGCCACGGAGGACGGGGCAACAGTTGCTGGTCCTCTCCCATATACCGGGAAAAAGTCGGGATCATTGACCGAAAGCTGGCGAGCCGCTTCGGTTCCCATCCCGGTCTGCTGCTCTGGCATATTTCCAACGAGGTAGGAGGCGAATGCTTCTGTCCTCTGTGCGGGAAAAGGTTCCGGGAATATCTGTCGAGACGGTTCGACCATGACATTAAGAAGCTGAATCAGGCGTGGTGGACTCCCTTCTGGGGGCACTGTTACAGTGATTTTACGCAGGTTGAGCCGCCCTTTTCCAACGGGGAGACCAGCATTCCCGGCCTGCTTGTGGAATGGAAACGTTTCACCACGTGGAATATCATGGATTTCCTCAAAACGGAGATCCGGATTTTTAAGGAGCTGACACCGCAGATTCCGGTTACCATGAACTTTATGTCCTTCTCCCAGAAGCTGGATTACAGGCAGGCGGCGAAAGAACTGTCCATGGTTTCCTGGGACAGCTATCCTGCCTTTCATAATGACTGGGAGACGCTGTATGACACCATGGGGAAGAATGCCTTCTATCATGCGCTGATCCGTTCTCTGAAGCCGGAGAAGCCTTATCTGCTGATGGAATGTACGCCCAGTGTGGTGCATGGGATGCCGTATAACAAGCAGAAGCGTCCGGGGGTCCACCGTCTGGCCTGCCTGCAGGCCATTGCCTGCGGCTCTGACTCGGTTCTGTATTTCCAGTGGAGGAAGAACCGGGGAGGCTGTGAGCAGCATCACGGCGCGGTGGTGGATCATCTGGGGACAGACGACACGCGGACATTCCGGGAAGTGAGCGAAGTGGGCTCGATGCTGCACCGCATTTCGGCAGCCACCGGAAGCATGACGGGCGCCGAAGTCGCGCTGCTTTTGGACTGGGATAACCGCTGGGCGCTGAATGAAGGGCAGCTGGCGAGCCGGCAGACGAAGAATTATGAGAAGACCTGTATGACAATCTGGAAGGAGTTCTTCCGGCACGGCGTAGAGATGAACGTGGTGTCCACGGAAGCCGACCTGTCCGGATACCGGGTGGTGGTGGCGCCGATGATGTACATGCTGCGGCCGGGGACGGCTGCCAATCTGAAAGAGTTTGTGGAGAATGGCGGTCTGCTGCTTGCCACTTATCTGACCGGTTACGTGGATGAACATCAGCTTTGCTATATGGGCGGATTCCCGGGAGACGGTCTGTCTGAGCTTTTTGGTGTGATCAGCGAGGAACTGGACACGCTGTATCCGTCAGACCACAACCGCATCCGTTTTGCGGACGGAACCGAATGGGCGGTTTCCGATTACGCGGAGGTCCTGCGTGTGGGAAGTGCGGAGGTGTTGGGCGTATACGCGGAGGATTACTATCAGGACGGCGCTGCCGTCACCTGCAATCCGTACGGTAAAGGAAAGGCCTGGTATGTGGCGGCCAGGGTGGCGCCCGCGCAGATGTGGACATTGTTTGAGAAGATGCTGGAAGAGGCGGGATTGCCGGTGAAGAGCCTGCCGGAGGGCGTGGAATACCATCAGAGGCGCGGGGAAAAGGAGACTTACGACTTCTATCTGAACTGGACCACGCAGACCCGGGATGTGCCGGCGGCGGAAGGCGAGGATCTCCTGACGGGACGGCCGGTGCCGGAGAATACGCTCAGGCTGGAACCCTATGGTGCGGCTGTGATACGCAGGGCCGTGCCGGAAGGATAAATCCGGCGGGAGACTCTGCCGATGACCACCCGGAGGACGATTTCAGAAAATTACATTTTATGGCAATCGGCGGCAGCAGAAAACTGCCGCCGATTGCTGTGTGAATGATATAACCGGGACGTTACAGTCTGGACGGAGGCTGTCCCATGGGAGAAAAGTGCATTTATCACGGGAAAATGCCACAGGAAAATCCGCGGAAATGATTGACAAAAGCTTCGCTATCCCGTATATTTATTTCATTATGTCAGTGCTCGAAAAGTGTCGTATTCTGGCAGCTGTGCGGCACCTTGCAAAGGAGATTCCACTTTTGAAAAATACCATCATTTCCTTACAAAATATTACAGTATCTTATGACGGAGAACAGGTTCTGGGAGGATTTAACCTGGAGATACATGACGGGGAATTTGTCACGCTGTTGGGGCCCTCCGGGTGCGGCAAAACTACCGTGCTCCGCACCATTGCCGGCTTTATTAAGCCGGATGCCGGCGATGTGTTTTTTAATGACAGGAACATTACCGGCCTTCCTCCTCACAGGAGGGAGGTCAATACAATTTTCCAGAAGTACGCGCTGTTTCCGCATCTGAATGTATATGAGAATATTGCTTTCGGCATGCGCTTAAAAGGCCGCAGTGAGAAGGAGATCAAACAGACCGTTCACGAGATGCTGGCCATGGTCAATCTGACCGGTTACGCCCACAGAGGCATCGGTCAGCTTTCCGGCGGGCAGCAGCAGAGGGTAGCCATTGCCAGAGCTCTGGCCAACGAGCCGAAGGTTCTGCTGCTGGACGAGCCTCTGGGGGCGCTGGATTTGAAGCTGCGCAAGGACATGCAGGCTGAGCTGAAGAAAATACAGCAGCAGACGGGCATCACTTTTGTATTTGTCACCCATGACCAGGAGGAGGCGCTGTCCATGTCAGATACCGTGGTGGTCATGGACGGCGGTGTGATTCAGCAGATCGGCTCACCCACGGACATTTACAATGAACCGAAGAACGCCTTTGTGGCGGATTTCATCGGGGAGTCCAATATATTGGACGGCGTGATGCTGGAGGATTACGCAGTGCGGTTTGCCGGGCATACTTTCAGCTGCCTGGATGGCGGTTTCGGCAGAAATACTCCTGTGGACGTGGTAATTCGCCCGGAGGATATCAAAGTGGTCAAGCCGGATGCCACGCTGATCATCGGGGATGTCACTGCCGTCACCTTCAAGGGAGTACATTATGAAATTATTGTGGATGTGGCGGGCTTTAAGTGGATGATACAGTCCACGGAATGCCGGCAGGTAGGGGACCATATCGGACTGGCTCTGACTCCCGATGATATTCATGTCATGGAGAAATCCGAATACTCCGGCGTGTTTGGAGATTACAGTACTTTCAGCGATGAGATGGAAGAAGATATGAATGCTTCGGAGGAAGCAAAGGCTTCAGACGAAGAGGATGAGTTGACAGAAGCACAGGCGGAAAGGGAGGAGAAGGACGATGAAATCTAATTCCAGGCTTCTCTCCGCGCCTTACACTGTCTGGATGACAGTTTTTATTGTAGTGCCCATGCTGCTGGTGGGATATTTTGCCTTTACGGATAAGGCAGGCAGTTTTACCCTGGAAAACATTCTGAGTGTGGGGCAGTACTCCAATGTGTTTCTGCGCTCTATCTGGCTGGGGGCTGTGGCCACGGTGATTTCGCTGGGGCTGGGATATCCCTTTGCCCTGATTATCGCCAGAATGAATGCAAAGCGGCAGAATGTCATGGTGATGCTGGTGATGCTGCCCATGTGGATGAACTTCCTGCTGCGCACCTATGCCTGGATGACGCTTCTGGAGGACAATGGTCTCATCAATTCCGCGCTGGCTGCCGTAGGCCTGCCGCGGGTCCATATGATCAACACAGCGGGAGCGGTGGTTCTGGGGATGGTCTACAACTATATTCCTTATATGATTCTGCCCCTGTATTCGGTTCTGACCAAGATGGATCAGAGCGTGATTGAGGCCGCTCAGGACCTGGGCGCAAACGACAGGCAGGTTTTTCTGAAAGTGGTGGTTCCTCTGAGCATGCCCGGGGTTATCTCCGGTGTGACCATGGTGTTCGTGCCGGCGGTGAGTACCTTCATTATCTCGAAAATGTTGGGCGGAGGCGGCAATCTGCTGATCGGCGACCTGATTGACATGCAGTTTCTGGGCAGTGCCTACAATCCGAATCTGGGCTCTGCAGTCTCTCTGGTGCTGATGGTGATCATTCTCATCTGTATGGGGATTATGAATCAGTTTGATGACGGTGAAGCCAACGAAAAAGGGGGTATGCTGCTGTGAAAAAGATAAGCGGGCGCATTTACACCTTTCTCATATTCCTCTTTTTATATGCGCCGATACTGGTGCTCATTGTGTTTTCTTTCAATGACACAGATACCGGAAGCCGTGTGGTCTGGGGCGGGTTTTCCCTGCGCTGGTATCAGAAGCTGTTTGAAGATCGGCTGATATTGGAGGCTCTGCGCAATACACTGCTGATTGCGGTGGTGTCTGCAGTGATTTCCACAGTGCTGGGTACTGCGGCTGCCATCGGTATCAACAGTATGAAGCGGCTGCCCAGACGTATTATGATGAATATTACGAATTTTCCCATGGTGAATCCTGAGATTGTCACAGGCGTGTCGCTGATGCTTCTGTTCGTGTCCGCGGTGCGGCTGTTCGGAGGGCGCAGTCTGGGAATGGGGTCATTATTTGCCGCCCATATTACTTTCTGCCTGCCCTATGTGATTCTGTCTGTTCTGCCGAAGCTGCGTCAGATGGACCCTAACCTTTACGAGGCGGCTCAGGACCTGGGCTGTCCGCCGCTGAAAGCCTTTTTCAAGGTGGTGCTGCCGGAGATTATGCCTGGAATTGTGACAGGACTGATCATGGCGTTCACCCTCTCCATTGACGATTTTGTCATCAGCTATTTCACCAGCGGCACCACACAGACTCTGCCGATTTATATCTATTCCATGACCCGCAAGCGCATCAGCCCGGAGATCAATGCTCTGTCTACCGTGATGTTCGGGGCGGTGATGGTGCTGCTGATTATTATCAATGTCCGCAACGGGAAGGACCGGGACACGCCGGAGAGACAGGATGTCTGAGAGATATCCACGGCAGGTTCAGAACAGTCTTGAAATGGAATTATATCCGCAGGAGGTGTGAAGGGGATGAAGGGAAGAGAGAATTTCCATGGAAAGGTGTCGATTCATGGGAAGAGGAAGTTTCGCGGAAAAAGGCGAAGGGGCAGGTTCGGCGGCATTTTCTCCGGTCTGATGCTTCTTCTGGCATTGATGCCGGTGCAGAGAATTCAGGCACAGGAAGCTGCGGCTCCCGATCGGGGCGTAACCATAAATGTGTATAACTGGGGAGAATATATAGCCAACGGCACCGATGATTCTCTGGATGTAAATGCCGAATTTACCAGGCGCACAGGTATTCGGGTCAACTATACCACCTTCGACAGCAATGAATCGCTTTATTCCAAGCTGGTGGGCGGCGGTGCGGATTATGATGTGATTATTCCTTCCGATTACATGGTATCGAAGCTCATCCATGAGAATATGCTTGCCGAGCTGGACTTTTCCAATATACCGAATTACCAGTATATTGACGGGAGCTTTCGAAATCCGGATTATGATCCGGAAAATCGTTATTCCGTACCCTATACATGGGGAGTGGTGGGGCTGTTTTACAATACGGATTATATCGAGGAAGAGATTACCAGCTGGTCTGCCCTGTGGGATGACCGTTATGCGGGGAAGATTCTGATGTTCGACAATCCCAGGGACTCATTTGCCATTGCTCAGATTCTGCTGGGACAATCGCTGAATACCACGGACGAAAACGACTGGCTGGAAGCTGTCGCCCTTTTAAAGCAGCAGAAGCCTCTGGTACAGGCTTATGTGATGGACCGCATTTTTGATAAGATGGAAAGCGAAGAAGCGTGGATTGCGCCTTATTATTCCGGGGACGCCGCTATTCTGGTAGACAACAGTGAGAACATTCGGTTTGTGGTGCCGGAGGAGGGGACCAACTATTTTGTGGATGCCATGTGCATCCCGGCCACTTCCGTGCATAAGGCGGAGGCGGAGGCCTATATCAATTTCCTGTGTGATCCGGAGATTGCCGGCGAAAATATGAATTATGTGGGCTATTCTACTCCTGAGACAGCCGCCAAGGCGTATATGGACCAGGAAATGGTGGCGAGTCCGGTCCACTATCCGGACGAGGAAATTCTGGCCCGCACACAGGTATTTGTGAATCTGCCGGAAGATACCGGCAAACTGATAGACAGGCTCTGGGCCGAGGCGAAAATGGGAGGGCCGGGAGAGTCTGCGGTGCTGGTGGCTATCATACTGGGATTCCTGGCTGTGTACATTGCCATTATTGTAGGCAAACGGCGCAGACGAAAAAGGGAGCTGGCATAAACGTATGCCAGCTCCTTTTTCTATGCGCAGAAAAGCTGATTGCTCTGTTACAAAAAAATGCACCTGGACTGCAGAATACAACAGAAAAAATGTTTTAAATACAGGAAAAAACAGGGGGAGCTTCTACTTTTACTGTTGGTTTCGGCTACAGAGAGAAAAAATTACGAGAAAGTGAACTGTCAAAAGTGAATACAAATATAGACAAGATAAAAGCAGAATGCAACGTAATTTGTAGACAAGATGTATAGAGAAGTATAAGACAAGGCGAAATAAATAAAAAGTGCACAGAAAAGATACTTGTAATTTGTAGAATGCATACAGACAAAAAATATGTTTTAAATGTTGACGAGGTATCTCTGAAGTGCTATAATTTAGAACAGAAATTATGTTATAAATAAATGAAAAGACAATTGAATAAGGAAAAATGAGCTGTACTGAGTACGAACAAAGAGAGAATGGGGGTTGAGGATGAAGGACAGGCGAAATAATCTGCAAAAAAACAAACTGGCAAAGAACGATAAAAATATGCGTCCCCGGAAGGGTGTATTATCTTATATGCGTAGGCACTGGATATTTTATGCGATGCTGGCGCTGCCGATACTGTATTACTATCTGTTTTCCTACAGAGCCATGCCCGGAGTTGTAATCGCTTTTAAGAACTTTAACATGTTTAAGGGAATATGGGAGAGCCCCTGGGTGGGACTGGAATATTTTGAACGTGTGGCGCAGTCAAAAACCTTCTGGCTGTCCGTGCGCAATATGATGACGCTGAATATCCTGGGGTTGGTGCTGGGATTTCCGCTGCCCATTATCCTGGCACTGTTCCTGAATGAAATCAGCCGTGCCACATTTAAGAAGACAATACAGACAGTTATCTATCTGCCGCACTTTATTTCCTGGTCTGTGGTAGGCGGTATGATGTACCAGATTTTTGCTTCCTCCGGTCTGGTCAATACGATTATCAAAGGTATGGGAGGGCAGGCGGTTCCTTTTCTCTCCAGTAATGGATGGTGGATTTTTACTTATTTCATTGTAGGTGTCTGGAAGAGTATCGGATGGAACACCATCATCTATCTCTCGGCCATGACGGGAATCGATCAGGAAATCTACGAGGCGGCCCGGGTGGATGGATGTTCCCGGTTTCGGATGATGACGGCCATCACTGTTCCCTGTATCAAGGATACAGTTGCAATTATGCTGATTCTGGCGGTGGGCGGTCTGGCCAGCATCGGATTTGAACAGCCGTTTGTCATGCAGAACAGCACAGTAATGGAAGTGGCGGATGTGGTGAGTACCTTTGTATACCGTGTGGGCCTGGAACAGGGGAAATTCAGCATTGGTACGGCGGTAGGTCTTGCACAGTCAGTTATCAACTTTGCCCTGGTACTCAGCGCCAATGCAATCAGCAAGCGTGTATCCGGCAATGGTATCTGGTAGAGGAGGGAAAGCATGAAGGATAAGGTGTTTAAAGTATTTACAGTGCTTATAGTGGTTTTCGTCGGATTGTGCTGTCTGATTCCCTTTCTGCACATTGTGGCAATGTCCTTTTCCAATAAGACGGCTGTCATGCGGGGGGATGTGTTCCTCTGGCCGATAGGCTGGGATTTGTCTGCCTACAAGGCGGTGTTTAACAATAAGGGACTGATGGATTCCATGTGGTTCACCCTGTTTCTGACTCTGGTGCACACTTTAATCTGTCTGGTGATGACGATTCTGTGTGCGTATCCCCTGTCGCGGCCGGGGCTGAAATTCAAGTCAGTTCTGCTGATTTACATCCTTTTTACCATGTATTTCAGCGGCGGCATGATTCCGGGATACCTGAATATCAAGTCGCTGGGACTGCTCAACAATTTCTGGGTATTGATTCTGCCGGGTATGTTGTCTACCTACAACATGATTCTGATGAAAAGCTTTTTCCAGTCCATGCCCAGAGAACTGGAAGAGTCGGCCTATGTGGACGGCGCCAATGATCTGGTGGTATTGATAAGGATTGTGCTTCCTCTGGCAAAAGCCATGCTGGCTACCATCGCTCTGTTCTATGCGGTGGGACGATGGAACGGCTTTATGGATGCAATTCTGTACATCAATGATGAGAGTCTGTATACCATTCAGGTGCGGCTGCGCCAGCTGATACAGGCCAGCCAGGTGAGTACGATGCTGGAGGATATTCCGGAGATGAAGGCGGACCTCATTGCGGAGACGGTGAAGGCTTCCTGTCTGGTGTTCAGTATGATTCCGGTCATGGTGATCTATCCCTGGCTTCAGAAATATTTTGTCAAGGGCGTCATGATTGGCTCTGTGAAAGGGTAGAAGGGTTATTCTGCCGATAATCGGCAAATACATAAAAATAAAATTCAATTTAAGGAGGTACTGTTTTATGAGGAAGTTTTTATCTATGACGCTGGCGGCGGCACTGGTACTTGGTCTCACGGCCTGCGGAGATTCCGGCGAAGCATCGGGAAGCGCCAGCGGTTCCGGTGCCGGAAATCAGACCGGGGGGGGTAGAAGCAGGTGAGGGAAATCAGGAGACACCTGCGGAGGCCACAACGCTTTCCGTTATGATGTATGACCGCGGCAATACCACGGAAACCTATGGTTCCGCCACAGATAACTACTGGACGCACTGGGTACAGAAAGAGTTCGGAGATCCCAACAATATCACCGTGACTTTTGTCCCTGTGCCCCGCTCTCAGGATGCGGAGAAAGTGAATACCCTGATGGCAGGCGACGAAGCCCCTGACATTATCTTCAGCTATGACAGCAATATGATCATGCAGTTCGGTAAGGATGGCGGTCTGGTGGAGCTGAGTGATCTGATTCAGCAGTATGGACCCAATCTCCAGGAGAATCTGGAGGAGACAATGTCCTATGGACAGTCAGAGGGAAATCAGTGGGCAATCGTAGCGAGACGGCCTAATGTGGGCTGGCACAGTATGTATATCCGCAAGGACTGGCTGGATGGAATAGGCTATACCCTGCAGACGGATGCAGATGGAATTTATCATATGAGTATAGAGGATTTCACAGATCTGCTTCATCAGTTTAAGGATCTGGATCCCTCAGGCCAGGGAAGCGAGATGTTCCCTCTGGGTCTGATCGGCGCATGGAGCGCAGGTCTGGCTGACACTATCATCAAGGCCTTCATAGACACGCCGAATCTGACGGATGAAATGCATGCCTGCTACAATGATATGTTCTGGCCCGGATATAAGGAAGGGGTACGCTACCTGAACCAGCTGTATAATGAGGGGCTGGCAGACCCGGATTTCATGGTAGATACCGATACTTCTTACACATCCTTTAATGGTCTGCTCAGCAACGGCCGTATCCTGGCTTTCGGTCATGACGCGGCGGAGGTTACCGGTGTGAAGGCTCTGTATGAGACGGATTCCGACGCAGAAGTAGTTCCTTTCTATCTGGACAATGTAAACGGCGAACAGTTCAACAGAGTATATGCCCCCACCGGTATGTACATCGCAGTTCCCGCTACCTGCAAGAATCCTGAAAATGCCATCAAATATCTGGATTGGCTTTCTGTGTGGGACGTTGCGAAAGTGTTCCACTATGGATTTGAAGGAGTGCATTACAATCTGGAGGGAGATACCATCGTAACCATTCCCTATACAGATGAGGAAAAGGCTGCATCCGAATATGACTTTGAACGCATTACCGTAGGTGATTTCATGCTTGTCTATAACGGCAAACCTTATGGATATAAAGAATCTACAGAAGGAATGGACGAAGTGACGGCCAAGATGAAGAAGCTGGCTTATGACGCCTTCATTGCCGCGGAGGTCGGCGGGCAGGCAGACTATTACTTCCAGGGAATCAAGACAGAAGCCGACGAGAAGTATGCAGGCCTTCTGCCCGGTCTGACAAGCGAGCTGCCCACCCTGATTACCTGTAAACCGGAAGAATTCGATTCCACCTATGACAAGATACTGAATGATTATCTGCAAGCCGGTGGACAGGAAGTCATCGATCAGAAGATTGACCTTTACAAAGAGCTGGAAGCAGCAAAATAATTCCCATACATTACAGAGAAACGCAGGTATGCATTCGGTGCGGCTTGCGTTTTCTGTGCCCTGGAGAGAATAAAACAGTCACTGCCCGCGTTCTGGGTACAATACGGGCAGTGACGGAACTGGAATGGAGGCAAATACATATGCTGAATACATATTTTAATCAAAAGCTGGTTCCGGGCAAGCCCATCCGTCCCTTTATGGTGGCGGGAGTCCTGGAAAAGGACTATCGTGGAGAGCGCACGGGTCAGGCCATGCGGGCCTGTGTGGAGGAGGCGCTGGTACAGGCTCAGGAGGATTTCGCGCAGAAAGCATTCCGGGAATTTGATTCCTTTACGCTCTGTGGGATGGAGGGAAAATGGACCGTATGCGACGCCCAGTCCCCCAGATATGCGGACGGACACTATTATATCATGGAGAAACTGGCGCTGATGCCCATTTACCTGGAGCTGGAGAGCGAATGCGACCAGGAGATCACAGTGAGGATACAGGAGTGCAGACTTATCATGCTTCTGAACGGCAGCACTGTATACAATAATACGGATATTCATGCAAGGAAACGTCCCCGCCGCTATGTGTTTGAACATGTGGTGAATCCCAACTGCGAGATGGTGACATTGAAACTGCGGGCAGGCAGGAATACCCTGATTGCCGTCACGGGAAAGGTGGACCGTGGAACCGGGATCAGCTTCAGTATGGAGCTGGTTTTCTGCAGTGCTGCCGTGAGCGCCGGGGTACCGCTCAATATGGCGGAGGAAGTGCGGGGAGAGATCTTCCGCAGTCAGCTGGAAACCCATCTGGAAGACGACAGCTATGTGCTGGGGGAAACGCCGAAGGTACATGTGGGCGGATATCCTCTCTCTCACTGTCTGGTGGAACTGCAGGTTTCGTCTGCGCAGGAGAAGGATTTGTTCTCGGCTGTCATCGGAATCGGAGATAATGAGGAGAACGGGGCGGACAGAGAGGGAAATGTCGCCCTGGAGGGAGTTGGTGAGACGGGTGAGTATTCGGTGCATATGGCCTGGAAGCTGCCTGACGGCACCTTGTTGACAGAGAAGACGCTGAGCTTTTCCCTGATGCAGACTATGGAGCCCTTCCCCGGCTGGGAGCATTTTGAAGAGAGAAGACAACAGACCCTGGAGCGTCTGGCAGAGCGGGGGAATGCCCTGGGACTGTATCGTCTGGGCCGTGCCGGAGAGATCGATCAGGATAAAATCAAAGCCATGTGCCATAAGATCGAGACCAGAGCGGACTGTGCCGATTTTGATCTTCTGCCCTTACTGTGGCTGATGTGGGAGGACAGAGGCGCAGGGCTGCTGGACAGAGAGATTGTACAGATGGTGAAGGAGGCGGCTCTGGGATTCCGGTACTGGGTGGATGAGCCGGGAACTTCTTCCATGTTCTATTGCTCGGAGAATCACCGTATCGGCTTTCATGTGTGTGAGTATCTGGCGGGACTTCTGTATCCGGAAGATATCTTCACCAACTGCGGCCAGAATGGCATGTATCACTCCCTGAAGGGACGCATGCATCTGGTGGAATGGCTGAATCAGCGCTGCCGCGCAGGTTTTGATGAACCGCATTCGGACTCTTATCTGCCGGTGACACTGTCTGCGCTTCTGGTGCTGCGGGAAGTGCTTCCCATGGAAGAATATCCCCTGCGCAATATGGTGAATGTGCTTCTGGACTTTATGACCTTTATCTTTGCGGTAAGCAATTTTGACGGTGTGATGGCCACGCCCAGAGGACGCAGCTACAATAAACCGCTGAGGAGCAGACTTTCCAGCGGGATCAACGGACTGTTCTGGCTCTATTTCGGCAATGCGCCTGCAAATGTGGATTTTGCCCACCAGGAGATGGCATTCAGCTATTATGTGCCGCCCAGGGCGCTTTGCGAACTGGCGGATAACTTTACGCCGGCCACTTTTACCTTTAAAGAAGGTATCATGCACTTTGACAAGCATAACGCGGACTTCACCATCCGCCGCACACCGGAGTACATGATCGGCGGTGTACGGGACCACAATGTGGGAATGTGCGATATGCACTTTATTTCCGCTATGATTGTCCTTCCCGGAGACATTTCTCTGTTCTTCTCGTCGCCCAACAATGTGGCGGAGGGCAGCGGACTGCGTCCGGATTACTGGGCCGGTCAGGCGTTTCTGCCCCGGGTGCTGATGCATGGACGTACGCTGGCGGTGATATGGCACAATGTGAACAATCCGGATATCTGGATGACCCACTGTCATTTCAACGCAAGGAAGTTTGATGAAGTGGTGTCCGAAGCGGGATGGACTTTCGGCCGCAAGGGGGAAAGCTATGTGGGGATTTACTCCAGTGCGCCTCATTCTTTCCGCAGGGAAGGAAGTTACGCCGGAAGAGAGCTGGTCTGCGACGGCAATGAGACCGTGTGGCTGGCAGAGTGCGGCAGCAGACGGGAAGACGGCAGCTTTGAAGACTTCAGGAAGAAGATGCTCGGGGCCAGGATCGCTCAGGAGGGAGAGCAGTTCCTGTTCGTTTCTCCGGGCAGCGGCAGGCTGGAATTCGGGCTGACAGAAGGCTTCCTGGCGGACGGACAGCCTGTGGAGATACCGGATGATCTGGTATCCTGTCCCTATCTGCATTCCCGCTATGGCAGCGGCCGTTTTAACTATACATGTCCCGGATTTACAGTTACGCAGTGGACGTATCCGGCAAGTGAGTAAAATGTTACCGGTCAGGTGTATCATGGAACTGAAAAGCATGGAATACACCTGACCGAATATGTAATGACTTCCCTGTTGAAAAGCAGGAAGCCTGATTTTAACTGGTATATGTGCAATACACGGGAGAGGTAAACATATGAATGAAATTCTTCAGAGAGAAGATTCGGCCTATGAAAAAGGATTTCGGGAGCCGGAGGAGGTCATTCGTCTGATCAGTGAGAGGATGCTGGTGCATCGGGCGCGGGTGGAATTGACGTTGCGTCCTTATATAAAACAGGAGCATATGGCGCTGACACCGATTTCTCAGATGGCAGAGCTGGATCTGGATCGGACTTATCCCCAGGGACGTCCGGGGGATATAGCCTATATCAGGACCTGGGCCATGGCGGACAGAGACTCGGAGGCAGCGCTGACAATTGCAGGAAATGCAAAAATCTGGCTGAACGGCCAGGAGGTTTACAACAGAGAAGCACTGGATAAACCTTTGTCTGCGGTGAAGGGAGAAGCCGAGTACACCATAGTGAATGTCCGGCTTAGGCAGGGGAAAAACGATTTGCTGATGAAATGTATAAAGGGAGAGAACAACTGGGGGCTTCTGCTCTATATTGCCTATCCCCGCTACCCCTTCCGATGGACCAGGGACTACCTTCTGTCAGTGCGTCCCACCCTGCCCTTTGAACAGATGGATGGGTCGGAAGGATTTGCGCACATTGGACCGCTGCCCGGGGATGCCGATACCCGTCATCTGCAGGAAGCCATTGAGCGGGGGGAGATCGGGTATGATGACAGACTGCAGCTGTCTTCCGGCGGGAGAGTCCGGTGGGAGCCCAGGTGGAGAGAGGAGTGTCTGGAGAACCATGTGGATTTCGCGGAAGTGTACGGTGACAGGGAAGGCTGTGCGTACGCGCTGAGCCATGTGCAGAGCAGAGACGGGGAAACATATGTGCTGCGGCTGGCCGCTTCCGGCAGCGCCCGTGTGTTTATACGGGGAAAAGTCCATGAAATTCCCGGTGGAAGAGAGACGGAGATTTCCATTGCGGGAAGCGGTAAAGAGACAGAAATTCTGGTAAAACTGCCCCGCACAGGCAAGGACTGGTGGATGGACTGCGCTGTGTGGTCGGAGACGGGGAAAGCGGTAAACGGTGTCCCTTTTGTACAGATCGGGAACAGGGGAGCCGCACGCTGGATTGTGACGGGACCTTATGTGACGGAGGTTGGGGATCCCCTGAGGGTTCCTTTTGCGCCGGAGCGGAAGATACAGTTCCAGCGCCCTTATCCGCTGGGGAACTATGAGCATGGCTTCTGGCGTCTGCCCCAGAGAGAGGTCTATATCAGACCTTATCGGGATGGCATCTTTTTCGGACAGTGGTTCTATGCGGTGCAGGTGGGGCTGCACGGTCTGATGCATGCGGCGAAGACCACCGGAAACATGGAGCATCTTCAGTATTATCTGGACAGCATCCAGACCATGGCGGATTATTTTGACTACAAGGACTGGGATAAGGAACAGTTTGGGGATCCCACGCTGACGCCCAGAGCCTGGGGGCTTCCGGACCTGGATGCCTGCGGTACCATCGGCGTCTCCCTGATTGAGACTTACGAGATGACGGGAAATCCGGCGCTGCTTCCGGTGATTCGCGCTGTGGGGGATGCGGTGATGAACCATATACCCAGATTCCCGGACAGGACTTATTTCCGCGTCAGGACCATGTGGGCGGATGATTTGTATATGAGCTGTCCTTTTCTTGCACGGCTGTATCGTCTCACAGGAGAGCAGAGATATGAGGAAGAGGTTCACCTGCAGGTGGAAGGTTTTCGGAAACGGCTCTGGATAGAGGAGGAACAGATTTTTTCCCATATCTATTTCCCGGAGGAAGAGCAGATGAGCGGGATCCCCTGGGGACGGGGAAACGGCTGGATTGCGGTGACGCTCACTGAAATTTTGTCTCTTCTGCCCCGGGAGAATCCGCGCTGGGAGGAAGAACTGCAGCTGTATCGGAGATTTATGCAGGGAATTCTGGCCTGCCAGGATCCTTCCGGAATGTGGCATCAGGTGCTCAATCGGCCGGATTCCTACCAGGAGACATCCTGTACGGCCATGTTTCTGCTGAGCATGGCCCGGGGGGTTAACCGGGGATGGCTGGAGGCGGAAGCCTGTCTGCCATGTATCAAAAAGGCCTGGACTGCGCTGCTGCAGTATTCTGTGGACGCCGTGGGGGATGTGTATGGCGTGTGCCTGGGATCAGGCTGCGCGAAGGATGCAGAATATTATAAACAGCTGCCCGCGAAGAAAAACGACGACCACGGCACCGGCATTGTGATGATGGCGGCGGCTGAGATGATGAAATTAGGCGATTGCTGACCTTGCGGAAAACAAGATATCCTGAGAAAGGGAAGAAAATGGACAGTTTCAGCTATCAGAGAGAGATACCTGTAAAATATGAAGTGGATGTGTTTGTGGGAGGAGGCGGCCCGGCGGGTGTGACTGCGGCGGTTGCGGCGGCCAGAGCGGGCAGCAGCGTGATGCTGGCGGAAAATACCGGCAGCTTCGGAGGAATGGGCACCGTTGGGCTGGTGCCTGCCTATATGCAGATAACGGATGGGATTCATCTGTTATGTGCTGGTCTGGGCAAGGAGATTCTGGACCGGCTCTACGGTGATAAGACCGGAAAATACTGCAGAAAAATGGGAATCCATAAGGAGACTTTAAAGCGGGTATATGACGGGCTGATCACAGATGCCGGGGTCGAATATCAGCTGATGACCAGAATCGTGGATGTAAAAGCGGAGAACGGTCGGGTGGAATATGTGATTCTTGCAGCGAAAGAAGGTCTGTATGCCGTGAAGGCAAAGGTATACATTGACTGTACCGGTGACGGGGATTTATGTGTGATGGCAGGTGCCGGTTATCGGGAAGGTGACGAAAACGGAAGGACTATGCCGTCCACATTATGCTCTTACTGGACCAATATTGACTGGAAGCAGGCAGAGGGAATTGACCAGAGCTCCTGTCTGGAACAGGCCTTTGAGGAGCAGCTGTTTGAACAGGAGGACAGGCACCTGCCCGGAGTCTGGCAGGTGGGAGAGCATGAGGGAGGCGGGAACTGCGGACACGCTTATGATGTGGACGCACTGAACACCACCCAGGTTTCCCGGGCGATGGTACACCAGCGCAGAATCCTGCCACAGTATGAAATGTATTATCAGAAATACGTGCCGGGATTTCGAAACGCCGTGCTGGTGGGCACGGCGGATGTGCTGGGGATACGTGCATCCAGAAGGATTGAGGGAGACTATGTGCTGTCTGTGGAGGACTATGAGAAGAGAGCGGTTTTCGAGGATGAAATAGGGAGGTATGCATATCCGATCGACATTCATCCGCCTATGGGAGCCGATAATTTCAGACGGTTTTCCGAGGAGTATAATAAAAAGTACCGGTATGGCAAAGGGGAAAGTTACGGCATTCCCTACAGGAGTCTGGTGGTCAGGAACTTCGACAATCTGCTTGTGGCGGGAAGGTGTGTCAGTTGTGATCATTATGTACAGGCGTCCATACGCGTGATGCCGGGCTGCTATATCATGGGCCAGGCGGCGGGGACGGCGGCTCACCTTGCGGCTGCCGGAGACTGTGCGGCCAGGGAGATTCCGGTGCGGAAGCTTCAGAAGATGTTGGCGGATAACGGATGTTACCTGCCCAATTACGCAGATGCCGTGCAGTGACAGAACAATGAAGGAAGAAGAGGAACGAGGAAAAGTATGGATATCAGAGAGATGAGAGAGAATTTTGACCGGCAGGGACCGGTTTACGAGAGCCATCTGCTGACCTTTGAAGGGGTAGACGGATACGATGTCTACAATACATCGGTTCCTTTCAGGTATGAAGGAAAAAGATATCTGTTCGGGAGAGTGGAGCGCAGGGAAGAATGGGCGAACTCCACGGTGCGCCTCTTTTCAGAGAAGGGGAAGGACATCTGGGAGATAGTGCCGGAATCCATGATTTACCAGCTGGAGGACCCCTTTGTGGTGAAACTGCAGGGCGACTTTGTGCTGGGAGGGACGAGAGTGGACTATTCCAGAGGAAAGCTTGCCGGATTCTGCGGTGTGTTTTATACGGGAAAGGATCCTTTTAACCTGCGCTACTACACCACGGGACCAAAAGGCATGAAGGACATCCGGATGGTGGAATTGGAAGACGGACGGATCGGGGTATTCTCCAGACCCAGGGGAGAGCATATCCGGCAGGTTTACGGAAGCGAATCCGTGGTGGGGTTTACAGTTATCAATGATATCAGTGAGCTGGATGAGAAGGTGCCGGAACGGGCGAGAGTTGTGGAGGGCCTTTTTGAGAAGAATGAGTGGGGAGGCTGCAATCAGTGCTTTGGGCTGGAAGGGGGGAAGACAGGCGTGATCGGACACAGATGCTACCATGAGAAGCGCAGCGGCATCGATCAGCAGGTTTATCTGAACATTGCTTTTGTGTTCGATCCGGAGACTTATCAGGCATCTGATATTAAGGTCATCGGTACAAGGAAAAGCTATCCGGCCCAGCCTGAAAAGAGAGCGGATCTTGCAGATTGTGTATTTTCTTCCGGCATCCGGCTTCGGGAGGACGGAAGGGCGGACCTCTACAGCGGTGTCGCGGATACCGCGGAAGGAAGGATTGTGATCGCAGATCCTTTTGAGGGGAAATATCGTTCCCCGGAACAAATGAAATGAGAGGTACTGAAATGAGAGGTACTTGCGGAACCAGAACAGGAGGGCAAAGATGAACAATGAGAAAAAACAAACAGGGGCCGGCCGGCTTCCGGCACATCCCCTGATTACCTGTGATCCATACTTTAATATATGGTCGGGAAGCGACAGACTGTATGAGGCGGATACCATGCATTGGACAGGCAGAAGAAAGCGAATCAGAGGTCTGGTCAGGATTGACGGTACAGAGTATCGTTTTATGGGACGGGGCGAAGCCCGGCCCATGGAACAGACGGATGTGGAGGTGACGACATTTTCCACAAAGTACCGTTTTGAAGCCGCGGGAGCGGCGCTGACAGTCAGCTTCTGGACACCGCTGCTTCTGGACGATTTGGATGTGCTTTCCAGACCATGCTCCTATCTGGATATGGAAGTCTGTTCTCTGGACGGGAAAGCGCACCGGGCGGAGGTGAGATGGGAATTTGCAGGGGAGTTGTGCTGTGACAGAAATCAGACAGAGAAAATCGGCGGCGGCAGTTTCAGCCTGGAGCAGGCACAGGCCGCATGGCTTGGTCTGAGGGAACAAAGCCCTCTGGGACACAGCGGGGACAGCATTACCATTGACTGGGGATATCTGTATCTGGCGGCGGAGAGAGCGGCTGGCGGGAAGGTGGATTATGTTCCGGAGAGGCACTGTCTGAGCGCGGAGTTTACTTTTTCCGTGAAGGGCGGAGCAGGCGAGAGTGCTTCTCTGGTGGCAGCCTATGATGATATTGCGTCTGTCAACTATTTCGGCAGGATACTTCCCGGTTATTGGGCCAGACAGGGGAAAACAATACTCCAGGCAATCGGGGAAGCCGTTGCTGAGAGGGCGGCTCTGCGGGAGAGATGCGGAGTGTTTGAAGAGCGGCTGACCCGGGAGACAGAGGCGTTTGGAGAGGCTTATACGAAGATCTGTATGGCAGCTTACAGGCAGTCTGTTGCAGCACACAAGCTGATTGCCGATGAGAACGGCAGGGTGGTGTTCATCTCCAAAGAATGTCATTCCAATGGCTGTGCAGCTACAGTGGACGTAACTTATCCCTCCACACCGCTGTTCTTTCTGTATAATCCGGAGCTGGTGCGTGCCATGCTGAGACCGGTGCTGCGGTTTGCCGGCATGCCTGTGTGGAATTACGATTTTGCACCTCACGACGTGGGCCGTTATCCCTATGTGACCGGGCAGGTATACGGCCTGGCATCTTACCGGCAGGCAGCCCGGGAACTGGGCGGCGGAGAAGAAGAGGGCCATGTCTATCCCATGTTCTATCAGATGCCGGGAAATGTGGATGTATACTGCTATGAGAATCAGATGCCGGTAGAGGAATGCGGCAATATCCTGATTCTGGCAGCGCAGCTGGTGAGACAGGAGCCGGAGGAAGGAAGAGAGATCTGGCAGGATCATCTCCCCCTGTATGAAAAGTGGGTGAAGTATCTCCTGCAATACGGAAGCGACCCGGAGGAACAGCTGTGTACAGACGATTTTGCGGGACATCTGGGGCATAATGTGAACCTTGCCGTCAAGGCGGTTATGGGTGTGGAGGCTTATTCGATTCTGATGCGGGCTGCGGGAAGAGAAGAGGAAGCCGCACAGTATCATGACAGGGCGGCTGAAATGGCAGCAGATGTGGTGAGCAGAGCTTTTTCTGTGGATCATACGAAACTGACCTTTGACGGTGACGCAGAAAGCTGGAGTCTGAAGTACAACGCAGTATGGGATCTGATCTTCGGCTCCGGTCTCTGGGAGCCGGAATTTTATGAGAAGGAATCCCGCTACTATCGCGAAAAGTGTAATATTTACGGTGTGCCTCTGGATTTCAGGGCGGAATACGGCAAGAGTGACTGGATGATGTGGGCGGCGGCCATGGATGCCGGAGGAGAGAACACAGAAGTCTTTGCCCGGTGTATTCTGAAGTTCCTGGAGGAGAGCTCCGGCAGAGTTCCCTTTGCGGACTGGTACGAGACCGTCAGCGGAAAACCTCACGGCTTCCAGAACCGCACGGTACAGGGAGGAATCTTCATGCCGCTGCTTCTGCGCAGAAAAGAACAGGGAGGGAAGGCTGTTTTTTACAAGTCGTCAAAAAAGTGTTGACATTTCCTGAATTTGGGTTTATACTTTATTTCGGTAATGATGATTGATAGAGTAAGAGTGGCTTACAGGCCACTCTTACTTGCATGTTAGAAGCTTTTATCAGGCAGGCGGCGGATAGAAGCGAGGCAACAGGAGGCCGAAAATGTCCCGCAGAGAAGATTATGAGACAAGGACAGAGAAACTGTTGACACCCATCGCGGAGGCAAACGGTGTGACGATATATGACATTGAGTATGTGAAGGAGGGCAGCGACTATTATCTGCGCGCTTACATAGATAAGCCGGAGGGTGTGAACATTCAGGACTGCGAGAATGTCAGCCGTGCCTTATCGGAAGAACTGGACAGGGAGGACTTTATTGCGGATGCCTATATCCTGGAAGTCAGCAGTCCGGGCCTGGGGCGCATCCTGAAAAAGGACAGACATCTTACGTCGGCTGTGGGGCGGGAAGTGGAGGTTAAACTGTTCAGAGCTGTGGACAAATGCAGGGAGTTTTCAGGTGTGCTGGAGCAGTTTGACGGAGAGAGTGTCACTATTCTGGACGGCGATGAAAAGAGGACTTTTAAGCGCGGAGATATTGCAGTGATCCGCCTGGCGCTGGATTTTTGAGACAGGCGGATCCGGGGAATCCCGCTTTTGGATGGATAATATTTGAATACTGGAGATACAGAATTGGCAGACAGCCGGAATGGAGGAAATGATGAACAAGGAATTAATGGAGGCTCTTGATATTTTGGAAAGGGAGAAGGAAATCAGCAAGGAAACCTTATTTGAGGCGATTGAGAATTCACTGTTGACTGCCTGTAAGAATCATTTTGGCAAGGCGGATAACGTACATGTGGAAATCGACCGGGAGACCTGCGATTTTCTGGTTTATGCAGAGAAAGAAGTAATGCCCTCTGCAGACGAGGTGGAGGACAGTGTCCTTCAGATTTCCCTGGAAGATGCAAGGGAGATTTCCTCCGCGGCACAGGTTGGCGATATGCTCCATGTGGAGATTAAGTCAAAGGAATTCGGCCGTATCGCAACTCAGAATGCCAAAAATGTTATCTTACAGAAAATCCGCGAGGAAGAGCGAAGCGTTATCTATAATCAGTATTATGAGAAAGAAAAAGATGTGGTTACAGGCGTGGTACAGCGTTACCTGGGGAAAAATATCAGTATTAATCTGGGGAAAGCCGATGCCATGCTGAATGAGAGCGAACAGGTGAAAGGGGAAGTGTTCCGGCCTACAGAGCGTATCAAAGTATATATTCTGGAAGTGAAAAACACGCCGAAGGGGCCCCGCATTAACGTGAGCCGAACCCATCCGGAGCTGGTAAAGCGGCTGTTTGAATCGGAGGTTACGGAGATTAAGGACGGCACGGTGGAAATCAGAAGCATCGCCCGGGAGGCGGGCAACCGGACGAAGATTGCCGTGTGGAGCAATAATCCCAATGTGGATGCGGTGGGCGCCTGTGTGGGTATGAACGGTGCAAGAGTAAATGCCATTGTGGATGAGCTGCGGGGGGAGAAGATAGACATTGTGAACTGGGATGACAACCCGGGCAATCTGATTCAGAACGCGTTGTCTCCGGCAAAGATTGTGGCTGTATTTGCAGATCCGGATGAGAAGACGGCGAAGGTGGTAGTGCCGGATTATCAGCTGTCTCTGGCCATCGGCAAGGAGGGGCAGAATGCCAGACTGGCCGCCAGACTGACCGGTTACAAGATTGACATCAAGTCGGAGACCCAGGCGAAGGATGCCCCCGGATTCCGATATGAGGATTACATCGAGGAAGATTACGACGAATACGGGGATTATGAAGAGGAAGAATACGAAGCATACGATTCTTCGGAGGATCTGACGGCAGCGGAGATATTTGAAGAGACGGAAGAGCCGGTGTACGCGGAAGAATATGAAGAGCCTGCAGATGCGGAAGCGTATGGAGATATGGAAGATCTGACAGACGGGGAGTAAAGAATTATATGGCAAAAAAGATTCCTTTGAGGCAGTGTGTGGGCTGCGGGGAGATGAAAGGGAAGCGGGACATGATGCGTGTTCTGAAAACCTCCGAAAATGACATATGTCTGGATATAACAGGCAAAAAGAACGGAAGAGGCGCATATGTTTGTAAAAGCAGGGAATGTCTGCTGAAGGCCAGAAAAAATCACGGCCTGGAGCGTTCCTTCAAAATGGGTATTCCGGATGAAGTGTATGACACTTTGGAAAGGGAGTTTGAGAATCTTGAGACAGAATAAGATTTTATCGCTTTTGGGAATTGCCATGAGAGGACGCAGGCTGGTCAGCGGTGAATTTCAGACACTGGAAGCAATTAGAAAAGGCTCCGCCATGCTGGTAATCATTGCGGAGGATGCGTCGAACAATACCAAAAAGCTGTTTGCTGATAAGTGCTCCTATTACCATGTTCCGCTGGAATGTTACGGAACAGGAGATGAACTGGGAAGGGCTGTCGGGAAAGATTTGCGGTCGTCGTTGGGCGTGTGTGATGCGGGATTAGCGGATGCGATTATCAAACAACTGAAAGAGAAGCAAAGCGCCGTTTAGGCAGAAATGGAGGAAGGCATGGCGAAAATAAAAGTACATGAACTGGCAAAAGAATTGGAAGTGCAGAGTAAAGATATATTGGGCTTTCTGCAGGGAAAGGGAATCGAAGCGAAAGCGGCGCAGAGCTCCATTGATGAATCGGCATCCGAGCTGGTACGTGCGGCATTTGGAAAGAACGTGAAAAGCGGCACGGAGAAAGCAGCCTCACGGGCGCCGGCAGAGGAACTGACGAAGAAGAAAGAACCGACGAAAGAAGAGGTGGTTAAAATGCCCGGAAAAGAGGAAGCGGCAAAAGCTGCCGGAAAGGGAACGGGAAAGCCTGCCAGGCCGGCGGAGGCCGGGGCGGGAGACGCTCCCAAAAAGAAGAAAACGATTATTTTTGTGAGTAATCCGCAGAATTCAAAGATGTCGGGGCAGCAGCGCCCCGCCCAGGGAAAATCAGGACAGGGCGGAGGGGGAACCCAGCAGCGCGGCGGACAGAGCAGACCGCAGAATAACCGCAATGACCGCGGAGACCGCAAGCCCCAGGCACAGGCGCCCGTGCGTCCCATTAAGCCCCTGACACCGCCGTCTCCCACACCGGCGGTACAGATGGTGCCTCCGAAGCCGCAGCAGCCGAAGCCCAGAGCAGAGCAGCCCCAGCGCAGGACGCCGGCAGCAGTCCAGCCGGAAGAACAGCAGGCCATACTCAGAAAGGGGCAGGAGGAGCAGCTTCAGGTCGAGAAGGCACAGATCGAGAGAACCCAGAACCCGGTGGAACAGACGGAGCAGCTTCAGAATAACAGGCCGCAGACTGAGAGTGTGCAGAGCGACAGACCTCAGGCCGATAGAATACAGGGCGACGGACCGCAGACTGAGAGAAGTCAGAACGACAGATCCCAGACCGGGAAAATACAGAACGAAAGACCTCAGACAGAGAGAAGTCAGACAGACAGACACCAGGGAGACAGGAGTCAGACAGACAGGGGCAGAACTGACAGACCCCGCGCAGACAGATTTCAGAGCGACAGGCCTCAGGGCGAGCGCTATCAGGGCAACAGGTCCCAGAATGCAGGCGGCAGGCAGGACAGACCTGCAAGGGACGGATATACCCAGGGGAATCGCGGGCAGGAAGGGCGCTTCCAGGATAACCGCAGTCGTGATAATCGGGGCGGCTATGGCAGCAGCCAGGGCGGTCAGGGCAACAGAACGGAGCGCGGACAATTCCAGCCAAGAGGAGGCAATGGGCAGAATGCCAGAACGCAGGGAGACAGACAGAGTGGATTTCAGAGACCTGGCAGGCCGGGCTTTGGCGGCGGCCAGACTGATCGGCGCGGTCCGGGGGCTGGTCCGGGCGCTAACCGTAACTTTAACGGCAGCCCGCGTGATAATCGTCCAAATGGAGGACAGGGAGCCGGATTCAGAGATAATAAGCCGGGTAAAAGCTTCGCTGGAGAGGCTCCGGCAAAAGATATGGAGAAGAAGCGTGAGGAAGATAAGAGGCGCGCGAACAGCCAGGAGAAAGGCAAACGTTCCCGGAAGGATCATATCTATGAGGAAGACGAGGCTTTAAGGAATAAGCCGGGCAGATTTATCAGACCGGAAAAGAAAAAAGAAGATGCGGCAGAAGAAGTGATTAAGGTGATTGTTCTGCCGGAAATGATTACCATCAAGGAATTTGCGGAGAAAATGAAGCAGCAGCCGTCTGCCATCGTGAAGAAGCTGTTCCTGGAAGGCAAGATAGTGACGGTAAACCAGGAGATTTCTTACGAAGAGGCAGAAAATATTGCCATGGAATACGATATTCTCTGCGAGAGAGAAGTGAAGGTAGACGTCATTGAAGAGCTGCTGAAGGAAGAGGAAGAGGAGGAAGCTTCTCTGAAGGACAGACCTCCGGTGATCTGTGTGATGGGGCATGTAGACCACGGTAAAACTTCCCTGTTGGATACCATCAGGAAGACACATGTCACAGACAGAGAGGCGGGCGGTATTACACAGCACATTGGTGCGTATACTGTAGACGTGGACGGAAGAAAGATAACCTTCCTGGATACGCCGGGACACGAGGCTTTTACGGCCATGCGTATGCGGGGAGCGAATTCTACAGATATTGCCATACTGGTGGTGGCGGCGGACGACGGCGTCATGCCCCAGACCGTGGAAGCCATCAGCCATGCGAAGGCTGCCGGTATTGAGATAGTGGTGGCGGTGAACAAAATTGATAAGCCGTCGGCGAATATCGAAAGGGTGAAGCAGGAGCTGACAGAACACGAACTGATTGCCACCGACTGGGGCGGCAATACGGAGTTTGTTCCCGTTTCCGCGAAGACAGGCGACGGCATAGACGACCTGCTGGAGACCATTCTGCTGACAGCGGATATACTGGAGCTGAAGGCGAATCCCGACAGACGGGCGAGAGGTCTGGTGATTGAGGCCGAGCTGGACAAAGGCCGGGGACCTGTGGCAACCGTTCTGGTACAGAAGGGTACACTGCATGTAGGAGATTTTGTGTCCGCAGGTGCGTGCCATGGTAAGGTCAGGGCCATGATTGACGACAAGGGTAGAAGAGTGAAGGAAGCGGCTCCTTCCACACCGGTGGAGATTCTCGGCCTGTCTGATGTTCCCAGCGCCGGCGAGGTGTTTCTGGCCCACGAGAACGATAAGACGGCAAAATCCTATGCGGAGACTTATCTTGCGCAGAATAAAGAGAAGATGCTGGAAGAAACCAGAAGCAAAATGTCGCTGGATGATCTGTTCTCTCAGATTAAAGAAGGCAATCTGAAAGAACTGAATCTGATCGTGAAAGCGGATGTACAGGGCAGCGTGGAGGCTGTAAAACAGTCTCTGGTGAAATTGTCCAACGAAGAGGTTGTGGTGAAATGTATCCACGGCGGTGTGGGCGCCATCAATGAATCCGATGTGACCCTGGCCAGTGCGTCCAATGCCATTATTATCGGCTTCAATGTGCGGCCGGATGCCACGGCGAAGACCACAGCCGAACGCGAAGGCGTGGATGTGAGACTTTACAGAGTCATCTATCAGGCGATTGAGGATGTGGAAGCTGCCATGAAGGGAATGCTGGATCCTGTGTTCGAGGAGAAAGTTATCGGCCATGCGGAGATCAGACAGATATTCAAGGCTTCCCAGATCGGCAACATTGCAGGGTCCTATATCACGGACGGAATCTTCCAGAGAGGGTGCAAAATCCGCATCACCCGGGAGGGAGAGCAGATTTACGAGGGCGCTCTGGCTTCCCTGAAGAGATTCAAGGACGATGTGAAGGAAGTGAAGGAAGGCTTCGAATGCGGTCTTGTATTTGAAGGATTTGACAGGATACAGGAATTTGATGCGGTGGAGGCTTATGTTATGGTAGAAGTGCCGAGGTAAAATCTGCCCTGGCATGTGACAGTTGATTTTTGCAGGAATGAGAGATGAGAAAAAACAGTGTAAAAAATACCCGTATTAACGGGGAGGTACAGCGTGTGCTGGCAGAGACAATCCGGGGAGAAATCAAGGATCCCCGGATCAGTCCCTGGACCAGTGTGGTGTCTGTGGAGGTGGCTCCGGACTTAAAGAGCTGCAAGGCATGGATTAGTGTACTGGGGGACGAAGAGGCGCAGCGTGCTACTTTGGAAGGGCTTAAGAGCGCCGAAGGATTTATTAAGAACAGAATTGCAAAAGTGATCAATCTGCGGAATACACCGGAGATCAGTTTTGTGATGGACCAGTCGATTGCGTATGGTGTCAGTATGTCCAGGCGAATCGACGAGGTGATTGCCAGGGATGATGAAAGTGCGCGGAAACGGGAGGATACCGGGCCCCGGGAAGAGACACATTCCTGAATCAAAAATGGAGGATAAGGATATCGATGAAATTAGATCTGTTGGAAGAATGTAAAGCAGCCGGGAGTATCGGAATCAGCGGCCATGTGCGGCCTGACGGCGACTGTGTGGGCGCCTGTCTGGGGTTATGGCAGTATCTGAAAAAATGCTGTCCCCAGGCCCGGGTGCAGGTATATCTGGAAAAGCCGGCGGACATTTTTAAAGGAATTAAGGGATTTGATGAAATCATTACTGATTTTCCCAGGGAGTCTTCTTTTGATGTGTTCTTTGTGCTGGACTGTGCTGCCGACAGACTGGGAGGGGCGCTGCCTTATTTTCAGACAGCGACGAAGACGATTAATATAGATCATCACATCAGCAATCCGGGCGGCGGGCAGTTAAATTATATCAGGCCGGAAGCAGGTTCCACCTGTGAGCTCATCTATGATCTGATAAATCCGGACATGCTGGATAAGGATCTGGCCATGGCCATCTATGTGGGAATGATTCATGATACAGGAGTTTTCCAGTATTCGAATACCACCCCGGCAGCGATGGAGAAGGGGGCAAAACTGATTGGCTATGGCTTTGATTTTGCCGGACTGATACAGGAGACCTTTTACCGGAAAACCTATGTACAGGCCCAGATTATGGGCAGGACCCTGATGGAGAGCATCCGTTTCCTGGACGGCGCCTGTATTGTCAGCGCCATTGACCGCAAGACCATGGAATTTTATCATGCGGAGCCAAAGGACCTGGACGGCATTGTGAATCAGCTGCGCAATATCGAAGGGATTGCGTGTGCCATTTTCATGTATCAGACAGGGGTGCTGGAGTATAAGGTAAGCCTGCGCACCAGTGAGAAGGTCAACGCCGCGGAAGTGGCGTCATATTTCGGAGGCGGAGGACATGTGCGGGCGGCAGGCTGTACCATGGCAGGTACGTTCCATGACTGCGTGAACAATCTTTCCTTACATATTGAGAAGCAATTGAAGAAATGGGAAGCGGAGCATGATAAACGGAATAGTGATAATTCATAAGGAGCCTGATTATACTTCCCATGATGTGGTGGCCAAAATGCGCGGAATCTGCGGCCAGAAAAAAGTGGGACACACCGGGACGCTTGACCCCATGGCAACAGGGGTGCTGCCTGTCTGCCTGGGAAGCGCCACCAAAGTGTGCGATATGCTGGCGGACAGGGAGAAAGAATATGTGGCGGAGCTTCTGCTGGGGGTAGAGACGGACACGCAGGATATCACCGGGAAAAGGCTGGCGGAACGCAATCCGGAGGTCTCGGCGGAAATGGTCCGGGAGGCAATCTTGTCATTTCAGGGAGAATACAGTCAGATTCCGCCCATGTATTCTGCGCTGAAGGTGAACGGGAAAAAGCTGTACGAGCTGGCCAGGGCGGGGAAGGAAGTGGAGCGCAGACCCCGTGCTGTCTATATACGGGAGCTGGAAATATTGGAGTGCAGTCTGCCGGTGGTTCGCTTCCGGGTGATTTGCTCCAAGGGAACTTATATTCGGACGCTCTGTGCGGATATCGGCGAAAAGCTGGGGTGCGGCGGCACCATGCAGAGCCTGCGGCGAACGGCTGTGGGAGCATTTCGGCTGGAAGATGCGTATACGCTGGAGGAACTGCAGCAGCTGAAGGATGGAGGCCGGCTGCGGGAAGCAATCCTTCCCGTGGACAGTGTCTTCGGCAGCTGCCCGGTACTGCATGTGCGGAGGGAGTATCTCAGACTGCTGGATAACGGCAATGCCATTTTGCCGGAACAGACAGCGGAGAAAGAATTATATGCCCCGGACAGATGGGTACGGATGTATGGGGCTGACGAAAGCTTCTGCGGAATTTATGCTTATGAGGCTGACCGGAAACGGTACAGGCCGGTAAAAATGTTTTTGGAGAAAGAGTGAGCCTTTTTGGAAATCATTACAGGTACGACACAATTTAAGCTGGAAAGGGATACGGCAGTTGCCCTTGGAAAATTTGACGGGATACACATCGGTCACAGGAGACTGCTGGAGGAAATTCTGTCCCGCAGGGAAAAAGGGCTGACTGCCTGTGTTTTTACTTTTGACCCTTCCCCTGCCGTATTTTTCGGGGGGAATGACGGGAAGGAACTGACCACCGGGGAGGAGAAACGCCTTTTATTTGAAAGGCTTGGCGTGGAGATTCTGATTGAATTTCCGCTGAACAGAGAGACTGCGGCCACACCCCCTGAGCGGTTTGCCAGGCAGATTCTGGCCGAACAGATGAAAGTGCGGTTTCTGGCGGCGGGAAGTGATCTTTCCTTCGGGGCGAAGGGCGCGGGCAATGCGGCACTTCTGCGCAGACTGGGGCCGGAACTGGGATTTGAAGTTACCACCGTGGACAAGGTGTGCCTGGAAGGACGGGAGGTAAGTTCTACCCTGGTGCGGGAACAGGTGGAAAAAGGAAATATGGAGACGGCAAAACGGCTGCTGGGGATACCCTATATGGTCACGGGGAAAGTGGTCAGGGGAAAGCAGATCGGCCATACACTGGGATTTCCCACGGTAAATCTTCTGCCGCCCGACAATAAGCTTCTGCCGCCGAACGGCGTATATTTTTCCCGGGTCCGCGTGGGGGAGAGGACATACCGGGCGGTGAGCAATGTGGGATACAAGCCCACAGTCAACGCAGACAAAGTGATGGGAGTGGAATCTTTTCTGTACGACTTTGAAGAGGACATATACGGAGCGTACATTGAAGTCAGCCTGGAGGCATTTCACAGGCCGGAACGGCGATTTGAGAGCATGGAGGCTCTGAAGATACAGATTCAGAAGGATATCGCTGCCGGGAGAAGCTTCCGTGAGAGGTAACAAAAGAAAACAGGATAGGGAGAACGAATGAACGCAAGTATAATTTTGTCAATGGCAGGCGGCCTGGGGCTTTTTCTGTTTGGCATGCGTGTGATGAGTGATTCCATAGAAAAGGTTGCCGGCGCAAGGCTGCGCCGGATTCTGGAATTTTTCACCACTAACCGCTTCAGCGGTATGATCGTCGGTATCGTCTTTACCGGCATAATACAATCCTCGTCGGCCTGTACGGCGATGGTAGTCAGTTTCGTCAATGCCGGTCTGATGAATCTGTATCAGGCTGCAGGTGTTATATTCGGTGCCAATATCGGTACCACAGTCACTTCACAGCTGGTATCCTTTAATCTTTCCGCTTATGCACCCGTGATTCTTCTGGCAGGGGTGCTGGTCGCCATGTTCTGCAGGAAGGAAAAAATCAGGAAATTTGCCGATATTATTATCGGCTTCGGCGTGCTGTTTCTGGGGCTCAGCACCATGTCCGCCTCCATGGCGGGAATGAGGGAAGTGCCGGAAATTGTGAATCTGCTGGGGTCTCTGAAGACGCCCATCGTGGCTACGCTGGTGGGCCTGGCACTGACCACAATTATTCAGAGCTCTTCCGTCACGGTGAGTATTGTGCTTCTGCTGGCCAACCAGGAGCTGCTGTCGCTCTCCATGTCACTTTATATCATTCTGGGCTGTAATATCGGCGCCTGTACCACCGCACTGCTGGCCTCCATGGCAGGAAAAAAGGATGCGAAGAGAGCTGCTCTGATCCATTTCTGGTTTAATGTGATTGGAACGGCCATCCTTTATCTGATTCTCTTTGCGGCGGAAGAGCCGGTGTCGAATCTGATCTGGTCGGTGTCCGCGGACAGGGGACGCTTTGTGGCCAATGCCCACACCATGATCAAAATCTTCCAGGTAGTGGTTCTGTTCCCTTTCTCCGGGTGGATTGTAAAGCTTTCCTGCCTCTGTGTGCCGGGAGAGGACAGAAAGGTGAACTACCGCGAAAGTCACCAGCTGAAGTATATCGGTGACAAGGTGGTGTTCAATCCCGCTACCGCCGTGGTGGAGGTCATCAAAGAGCTGGACCGTATGGCTTCTCTGGCCAGCGAGAATCTGAACAGGGCGTTTAACGCGCTGATTACTTTGGACGAGGAAGACATTGCGGAGGTCTACGAGGTGGAGGAGAATATTGATTTCCTCAGCCATGCCATTACGGATTATCTGGTGAAAATCAACCAGACCACCCTTCCCATAGAGGACCTGAAAAGTCTCGGCGCGCTGTTCCATGTGGCCAGTGATATTGAGAGAATCGGAGACCACGCGGAGAATGTGGCGGATGCCGCGAAAATGCGCAGAGACCAGAACATTTCTCTGAGCGGGGAGGCGCAGAAGGAGCTGGGAGAAATCCTGGATATGGTGAATACCCTGATGCGCTATTCTATTGATATGTTTGCCAGAAGTGATGAAAGCCATATGCAGGAGGTCATTGATCTGGAGAACAAAGTGGACGCAAAGGAAAAGGAGATGCAGAGAGCGCATGTACGTCGCCTGGCGCAGGGAGAATGTACGCCGGAGGCCGGCATGATGTTCTCCGATCTCACTTCGGGACTGGAACGTGTGGCAGACCATGCCACCAACATAGCTTTTGCTATTATTGAGGCCGAGACGGCAGAAGATTAAAGGTTTGACAGGAATATTTCATAAGTTATTAACTTTTTGTTGACAGATGGACAGTGTCTGTGTATAATTTGTAATAGATGTAACAAATTCGTAACAATTTGGCAGATGTTTATTACAGAGGGAAGATACATGAGATATTCAAAAAACAGAAAGATTGCAATGGCTTCGGCAGGTTTGATGCTCTGTCTGGCTCTGGAACCGTTAACAGTGTCCGCGGAAGAGAATGTACTGCAGTTTGCAGGTGTGACTACACTTCTGGAGTCCAGTCTGACCACAGAGGAGTACATTGAAGCAGCGCAGCAGGCTCAGGGCGCTGCCTGGGGATATACCAACATTGGGGTGGCCAATGTGGAAAGCGGGAATCTGAATGTGCGCCAGGAGCCCTCCACCGACAGCAAAATGGTGGGTAAGATGCCGAAGAACTCTGTGTGTGAAGTGCTGGAGACCGTAGATGGCTGGGCTCATATTACTTCAGGGGAAGTGGAAGGGTATGTGAATCTGGATTATCTGCTGATCGGACCGGACGCGAAGCTGAAGGCGAACGAACTGGTACACACCGTGGTGGTGGTGAATACAGACGGTCTGAACGTGCGGGATGAAGCCAATACGGAAAGCGCCGTGCTCACCCAGGTGCCTCAGGGAGAGGAACTGGAATATATAGAGACGCTGGAGGGATGGATAAAAGTCGGCATTGACGACGAGGAGGCCTATGTTGCGGCAGAGTATGTGACTGTGACGGAGAAGCTTGACACTGCCATTACCATGACCGAACTTCTGTACGGTGCCGGTGTGTCCGATGTGCGTGTGGAACTGGTGGAATATGCGAAGCAGTTTCTGGGCAACCGCTATGTGTGGGGCGGAACCAGCCTGACAAAGGGGGCCGACTGCTCGGGCTTTGTGCTGAGTGTGTTCAAGAAATTCGGGGTATCGCTGCCTCATCATTCCGGTTCTCAGGCGAATTCGGGAACGAAGATTTCCGCCGGAGATCTGCAGCCGGGTGATCTTGTCTTCTATGGCAACAGCCGGGGAACCATTAACCATGTGGCGATTTATATCGGCGGAGGACAGGTGATTCACGCGAGCAGTGTGAAGACCGGTATCAAGATCAGCAACTATAAATACCGTACACCTGTGAAGTATGTGAGGATATTGCAGGATTAAAAATTCCGGTTTACAATTTCCGGGAAATATGCTAAGATAATCAAGTGTGAGGCAGGTGCCTCGCATATGATTCAGCCGATGCTCGGATACGGGATACTCCGACCCGGTCTTAGTGTCAGGCGGTTATAAATACAGGAGGAAAGAGAAATGATTTCTAAGGAAAAGAAAACAGCAGTTATGAACGAGTACGCCAGGACACCCGGCGATACCGGCTCACCCGAGGTACAGGTAGCCGTTTTGACGGCAAGGATTCAGGAACTCACCGAGCATCTGAAGGTGAACCCGAAGGACCATCACTCCCGCCGCGGTATGTTGAAGATGGTAGGTCAGAGGCGTGGTCTTCTGGAGTATCTGAAGAAGAAAGACATTGAGAGATATCGTTCTCTGATTGAGAGACTTGGCTTAAGAAAATAAGGCTGACTGAAAACGGAGGCAGGCCGAAGGAAATTCGGCTCTCCGTTTTTTGCGTTGAGAAAGGACCAACTGCCGGCATTCCGGGGACAGTCAGGGCGGATGTCCGGTTTCTGTAATGGTAATCCGGAACAGAAGAAAGTTCCGAGACCGCTGAAAAGATTATGTGAGAGCACATGCTCTTTTCAGTAGTTTCGGTGTCTTCTGTTCCTGTGTCTGCAGAAGATGTGTTTATGGCATTTTCTGCGGGATATATTAAGAAAAGAACCGTGGAGAACGGTGGAATGGAGGAATTTTTATGTACAAGACCTATGAAATGGAGCTGGCCGGGCGCACGCTGAAGGTTGACATCAACCGGGTGGGAAAGCAGGCGAACGGCTGTGCGTTTATGCATTACGGAGATACCGTGGTGCTCAGCACGGCGACTGCTTCGGACAAGCCCAGAGAGGGAATCGACTTTTTCCCGCTGAGTGTGGAGTTCGAGGAGAAAATGTATGCCGTTGGGAAGATTCCGGGCGGATTTAACAAGAGAGAGGGAAAGGCCAGCGAGAACGCGGTGCTGACCAGCCGTGTCATTGACAGACCCATGCGGCCTCTGTTTCCGAAGGACTACCGCAATGACGTAACCCTGAACAATATGGTGATGAGTGTGGATCCGCAGTGCCGCCCTGAACTGGTGGCCATGCTGGGGGCGGCGATTGCCACCAGTATCTCGGACATTCCCTTTGACGGTCCCTGTGCCATGACCCAGATGGGCATGATAGACGGAGAATTTATTGTAAATCCTTCCCAGGAGCAGTGGAAGAACGGAGATTTGAATCTGACCGTGGCCTCCACCAGAGAGAAGGTAATCATGATTGAAGCCGGAGCCAATGAGATTCCGGAGAACAGAATGCTTGAGGCAATCTATAAGGCTCACGAAATCAATCAGACCATCATCGCCTTCATTGACGGAATTGTGGCGGAAGTGGGGAAGAAAAAGCACGAATATACCAGCTGTGCCATTCCGGAAGAAATGTTTGAAGAGATAAAGAGAATCGTGCCTCCGGAAGAAATGGAAGTGGCTGTGTTCACGGACGACAAACAGAGCCGTGAGGATAACATCCGGACCATTACGGAGAAGCTGGAGGAAGCTTTCGCGGAGAAGGAAGAGTGGCTTGCCATTCTGGGAGAAGCGGTTTATCAGTATGAGAAGAAGACGGTGCGCAAGATGATTCTGAAGGACCATAAGCGTCCCGACGGACGTGAGATCACCCAGATTCGTCCTCTGGCGGCCGAAGTTGACATTATTCCCCGTGTGCATGGTTCCGCCATGTTCACACGCGGACAGACCCAGATCTGCAATGTGTGTACGCTGGCGCCCCTGTCCGAACAGCAGAGAATTGACGGACTGGATGAGAACGAAGTCAGCAAGAGATATATGCATCATTATAACTTCCCCTCCTATTCCGTGGGTGAGACGAAGCCTTCCCGCGGTCCCGGAAGACGTGAGATCGGTCACGGCGCGCTGGCGGAGAGAGCTTTGATTCCTGTGCTTCCCAGCGAGGAAGAGTTCCCTTACGCTATCCGCACTGTGTCGGAGACCTTTGAGTCCAACGGCTCCACCTCCATGGCTTCCACCTGTGCTTCCTGTATGGCTCTGATGGCGGCAGGCGTTCCCATTAAGAAGATGGTGGCGGGGATTTCATGCGGTCTGGTGACCGGGGAGACGGATGATGACTTCGTATTGCTCACAGATATCCAGGGCCTGGAGGACTTCTTCGGAGACATGGACTTCAAGGTGACCGGTACCACAGAAGGCATCACAGCCATTCAGATGGATATCAAGATTCACGGTCTGACCAGACCTATTGTGGAAGGTGCCATTGCAAGATGCCGTGAGGCGAGACTGTTCATCATGGATAACTGCATGAAAACGGCTATCGCTGCGCCCAGAGCGGAAGTGGGACCTTATGCGCCGAAGATTATCTCCATCCAGATTGATCCGGAGAGAATCGGGGATGTGGTAGGGCAGAGAGGAAAGACCATCAATGAGATCATTGCCCGCACAGGGGTAAAGATTGACATCACTGACGACGGAAACGTGTCGGTGTGCGGTACTGACAAGGAAATGATGGACAAAGCCATCGAAATGATTAAGATGATTGTCACCGATTTCGAGGAAGGACAGATTTTCAAGGGCAAGGTGGTCAGTATCAAAGAGTTCGGGGCATTCCTTGAATTTGCACCCGGCAAGGAAGGTATGGTTCATATCTCCAAGATTGCCAGAGAGAGAATCAACAGAGTGGAGGATGTGCTGACCCTGGGTGATGTGGTGACAGTGGTCTGCCTGGGTAAGGACAGAATGGGACGAATCAGCTTCTCCATGAAGGATGTGGCACAGGATCTTCCGAACCATAAATGAGAGGAATCCCTGTAACAGTCCGGACAGGAGAAACAGTCCGGTCAGGGCGCTGAACTGTAGCCAGGTACAAATACAAAATAAAGAAAGCTGCTTCAGGGAGACTGCAAAACGGTCTCCCTGTATTGCACACAGGTCCGTACATGGAAGCTTATCGTTAAAGCAGTATGCGGGTCATTTGGCCGGAAACGTTTTCCGGTTTGACGAAAGACAGTAAAACGAATGCGCCGAAGGGATTTTATCCAACTTCTGCCGGGGCAGGTCGTGACAGAATTATAACAGGAGGTCAGAACATGATATCAAAAGAAGTATTAAAAGAAGCCCTGGGCCGTGCACTGGCCACAGGTGCGGACTATGCGGAGGTATTTGCAGAACATACCAGAAGCAAGAATATCAACATTATATCCGGGAAGACAGACAAGATCGGAGATGCCGTCATTTCAGGAGTGGGAATCCGGATTTTCAAGGGAACCCGCTGTGTGTCCGGTTCGGCGTCTTCTCTCTCGGCCGAGGCTGTGCTGAGCTGTGCATCGAGGGTGGCGGATGCACTGACCGGTTCGGCGCTGATTCAGAATGTGGTGCTGCGGGAGCGGATATTCGGCGATATCCATCCCATTCAGATTGTGCCGGCGGATGCGGCAAATGCGGATAAAATTGATTATCTGCGGCAGGCATGTCTGGCTGCGAAGGACTATCATGACGAGATCGTCCAGGTGAACGGCAATTACATAGAAGCGGACCACGAAATCCTCATTGCCACCAGCGAAGGCCTGCTGGCCCGGGACAGACAGATCCGCACCAGAGTTTCCATTTCTTCCATTGCCAGCATGGACGGGGAGAACCAGACAGGCAGTGTCACACCCGGCGCCAGAAAAGGGTTGGAGCTTTTCGAAGATTTTGACCCCAGGGAGCTGGGCAGGAAAGCATCCGCCCAGGCAGTTACCATGCTGCACGCCGGCTATATCAAGGCCGGTACCATGCCCGTTGCCATCGAGAACGGTTTCGGCGGCGTCATTTTCCACGAAGCCTGCGGACATTCGCTGGAGGCTTCCTGTGTGGCGCTGGGCCAGTCTCAGTTTGCAGGAAAGCTGGGAGAAAAGATCGCCAATGAAAAAGTAACCGCCATCGACGACGGAACCATTCCAAATTCCTGGGGCTCTGTCAATATCGATGATGAAGGTACGCCTGCCCGCAGAAATGTACTGATCGAGAACGGCGTTTTGAAATCCTATATGATTGATAAACTGAATGGACGGAGAATGGGCATGGAGTCCACCGGCAACTGCAGGCGTCAGAGCTATCAGTTTGAGCCTACCTCCCGCATGACCAACACCTATATAGCTGCGGGAGAGGACAGGGACGAGGATATTATCGCTTCCATAGAATACGGTCTCTATGCGAAAAGCATGGGCGGCGGGTCCGTGAATCCTGTGACAGGGCAGTTTAACTTTGCCGTCAACGAGGGATATCTGATTAAAAATGGTAAAGTCTGCGAGCCGGTGCGGGGCGCCAGTCTCATTGGCAAAGGTTCCGACGTGATTATGAATATCGACATGGTCGGTAAAAATGTGGCGAGAGCACAGGGCATGTGCGGCGCTTCTTCGGGCAGTATTCCCACGGATGTGGGGCAGCCCCTGATTCGCGTATCGTCCATTACGGTGGGAGGACGGTAAGCCACGGCAGCGACTTAAAACAACATCATCCCGGTCAGTACCCCAGAGAAGTTACGAACGCATGCAATTAGCGGCCGGAAGTTCTCTGCCGGCGTTCCTGGGTACAGACCGGGATGATGTGGGACTGGAATAGGAGGATCAAAAATGGAATATAAGGAATTTAAGGAAGCCGTAATCAGAATAGCGGCGAAGATGCAGATAGCGGAGTATGAATTATATTATGAGGAAAGCGAGTCCGCTTCTGTGGAGATTTATCAGGAGGAAGTCAAGGGGTACGGTACGGAGAACAGAATGGGCGTTGGACTGCGCTGTATTGTGGACGGGAAGGCGGGGTATGCCTCCACAGAGAATCTGACGGAGGAAGAAGCAGCTTCTCTGATTGCCCGTGCGTTGGACAACGCACGGTCTATTGAGAGTGAAGAGAAGTCCTTTCTCCATGAAAAAGGGGATGTTTATGCGGCAGGCGCGGAGATGGATGAGACGGTTCCCACAGGTACGGAGCTGATGGATATGGCGTTGGGCGTTCAGAAGGAGATGTATCAGGCCGACAGCCGCGTAAGCGACGGCACACAGACTTATACGACTTATACCAGAGGATGCTGTGCTCTGTACAATTCCAATGGTCTGGACCTGGAGGACAGAACCGCTTACGGTGTCTGCCTGGGAATGGCTTTGGTGGCAGAAGGCGGTGAGCTGTACGACGGCAGTAAGCGAAAGACAGGGCGTCTGCAGGATTTTGACATCAGAGACATTGCCGCGGAGGCAGTGGAGGATGCGGTATCCACCATTGGTGCCGGCAGTGTTCCCAGCGGGAAATATACGGTGGTATTTTCCAATAAGGCCATGGCAACTCTGCTGCAGACCTATTCCGACATTTTTTCCGCGGAGCAGGCCCAGAAGGGAATGTCACTGCTGGCGGGAAAAGAAGGGGAGGAGATTGCGGCGGATATCGTGACCATTGTGGATGACCCCAGGTATGAGGACGGTATCATAAAGAGAACCTTTGACGGGGAAGGCGTGGCGGCATATGCGAAAAATGTGGTGGAAAAGGGTGTGCTTTCCACGCTGCTGCACAACCTGAAAACCGCCGCCAATGCAGGGGTAAAGACAACGGGAAACGCCAGCAGAGCTTCCTATGCCTCAGTGGTGGGTGTCAGTCCTTTTACCTTTTATATTCAGCCGGGGCAGGAGCCGGATCTTCTTGCGGCCGCAGGCGACGGAATCTATGTGACGGAGATGATGGGTCTTCACGCAGGCGCGAATCCGGTGACGGGGGACTTCTCTCTTTCTTCCGGGGGCTTTTTGATTGCAGACGGCAAAAAGAGTGCGCCGGTGAAGAATTTTACCGTATCGGGGAATTTCTTTACCCTGTTGAAGGAGATTGAGAAAGTGGGTGCAGATTTGGAGTTTATCCGCGGCAAATACGGTTCTCCCTCTGTTCTGGTGCGCAATCTTGCCGTGGCAGGCAAGTAAGTCTATGCCATAACGTTTAATATTTATTTATATTTATTTAATTGTATTTCCTGTAAAAAAGTTTAAAATGTAACGTAGCAACCGGGAGTTTTTCA
This sequence comes from Acetatifactor muris, assembly GCF_024623325.1. Classification (GTDB taxonomy): domain Bacteria; phylum Bacillota; class Clostridia; order Lachnospirales; family Lachnospiraceae; genus Acetatifactor; species Acetatifactor muris. Next base: position 167,223 of record NZ_JANJZD010000003.1, on the reverse strand, counting down.
TTCATGGCAGCAGAAAACCAGCATGGTGGTGTTTTCTGCTGTTTGTCAGGAGGCAATGAGATGAGAGAAAAATTACAGCGCTTTATGTGGGGCCGCTACGGGAATGACAATCTGAATCAGTTCTTGCTGGCGTTTGCCTTTGCGTGTCTGATTATTTCATTTTTCGGCGGCAGTCTGTTTTACATATTGGCTACTGTCGTAATGATTTATGCTTATTTCCGCATGTTTTCCAGGAATACCGGCAGACGGGCCGCTGAGAACCAGAAGTATCTGAAGCAGACAATGAAAATCAGGAGCTTTTTTATCAGGAAGAAGAGAGAGTGGGGACAGCGCAGAGTATATCATATATATAAATGTCCGAACTGCAGACAGAAAATCCGTGTGCCCAGAGGAAAGGGCAAAATTGCCATCAGATGCAGAAAATGCGGAAATGAGTTTATCAGGAAAAGTTAAGCATGCCCGCCCTTGATGGCACGGAGGTTTGGAATGTTCGGATATATCATGATCAACAAGGCTGAGATGAAATTCAGGGAATTTGACGTATACCATTCTTTTTACTGCGGTATCTGCCGGGAACTGAAAAAGAAGTACGGTGTCTGCGGTCAGATGTCTCTGAGCTATGATATGACGTTTCTGGCGATTCTGCTGACAGGGCTTTACGAGCCGGAGACCCGGAGCGGAAGCTGTAAATGTGTGGCGCATCCCTTTGAAAGTCACGAGACCAGAAATAATATCTATACGGAATATGCCGCGGATATGAATATTCTTTTTTCCTGTTATAAATGTCGGGATGACTGGGAGGATGAGAGAAAATTCCGGAAACTTATCTACGGCAGAGTACTTGAAGGCAGGGCCGGCAGACTGAAGGAACTGTACGGGACCAAGCTGAGAACCATAAATCTGCTGATGCAGGATTTTTCGGAGCAGGAGAAAGCGGAGGCCGCCGATATTGACGCCCTGGCGGGATTGTTCGGCGCAGTTATGGGCGAGATTATGGCTGTGCGCGAGGACGAATGGGCGGAGAGTCTGAGACGGCTGGGATTTTTTCTGGGGAAATTTATTTACCTCTGTGATGCCTATGAGGATATAGAAGCGGATATCAGAAAAGGTACCCCGAATCCGTTGAAACAGAAGTATGGGAATCCGGATTTTGAGGAAGAATGCAGGACCATTTTGATGATGATGATGTCAGAGTGCTGTCGGGAGTTTGAGAGCCTTCCCATTCTGGAAAATGTGGAAATTCTGCGGAATATTCTTTACTCCGGTGTCTGGGGCAGATATGAGGCTGTCCATGACAGGAGACTTCAGACGAAAGCCTGAGGATGTGGTCAGGAAAATAACTTCAGAAGCGGCCCCATATGGACAGCAGATGAGGAAATGTAAGGAAACGAGGATAAGATGTACGATCCATACAGTGTATTAGGCGTGAGCAGAAATGCTTCCGAGGAAGAGATCAAAAAAGCATATAAGACATTGAGCCGCAGGTATCATCCGGATGCCAATGTGAACAACCCCAACAAAGCACAGGCGGAAGAGAAATTCAAAGAAATTCAGTCGGCCTATCAGCAGGTTATGAAGGAGCGGACATCCGGGTACGGCAGTTCCGGCTACAGGGGAAGCGGCTATGGCAGAACCGGCTATGGAAACGGGGACGGTTACGGCGGCCAGGGGAGAGACCCTTTCGGCGGGTACGGACCCTTTGGCGGTTTCGGGGGCTTTGGAGGCTTTGGCCAGGGGCAGAGTACCGGCTATGAAGAGAATACGTATCTTCGCGCCGCAGGTAATTATATCCGCAACGGTTATTACCGGGAAGCCAGAACCACACTGGACAATGTGGACAGTCGTGAGCGGAGTGCAAGGTGGTATTATTACAGTGCCATTGCGCATTCCGGCCTGGGCAATAATGTGGCGGCGCTGGAACATGCAAAGCAGGCCTCGGCGCTGGAGCCGGACAATGTGGATTACCGGAGTCTGGTACAGCAGTTCGAGAGCGGCGGCAGCTGGTACAGACAGCGGCAGGCTGCCTATGGGTATCCTGCCTTTGGAGGCGGCAATATCTGTCTGAAGATTGTCCTTGCCAATATGATCTGTAATGTGTGCTGTCTGGGCGGCGGATGCTGCGGCGGACGCGGAATGTACTATTATTGACGGATCATTTCCGCTGTTGCTTCTGATATTCGTTTCTGTGGGCTATGGGCGTTTTACCCGTAGCCTTTTTGAATGCCTGGGAAAAATAAGACTGGGAGGAAAAGCCCAGCAGGGTGGAAATCTGTGCGATGGAATAGGTGGTGGACTCCAGAAGCGCTTTTCCCTCCTGGATTCTCTTCTGGAGAAGATAGTTTATGGGAGAGAGGCCTGCATACCGGGTGAAAGCATGTACCATATAATATTTGTTCATGTGCGTGATCTCAACCAATGTATCCAGCGTGATATTTTCTGCGTAATGGGCGTCCAGATAATTCTTGATCTGCGCGCATTCTCTGTTCAGGAGTGTATTGCTGCTCTGAACAATGGAGAGATTGTCATTTCTCAGCATACACAGCAGAAGTACTTCCAGAAGATTCTGGCAGACCGCCTCGTAATTCTCCTCTTTGCGGGAGATTTCCTCCAGCATGATATTCAGATATGCATATACTTTCGAATTCGGCATATTACACTTGTAAACCATTCCGGAGGGCGTGTGAAGAGAGAGACTGTCCTGGGCGGAGGCGATGGTTTCACAGGAGAAGGCCAGACCGTCTATACCCAGTACGATATAATCCAGAGGGGAGGTGCGCAGAGATTTCTCCGTGTGCTGCACATGGGGATTGATGATGACCATGTCGTTTTTGCACACGGGAAATTCCCTTCCGTCTGCCACAAAGGTGCCGTTGCCGTTCACCACATAGAACAATTCGCTGAAGGGATGGGAGTGCAGAATGCTCTGCCAGTCCCCCTCGTATTTGGAGGTGGATACATATAAAAGGGTGGAGGCGCCAATAGAAGAATTTTTCCTGCCATCGATGCGGTGTCTTGTATTTCCCATTGTATTTCGTCTCCTTTTCTGTTCCGATATCTGCCGTGGGCGGTGCCTTTATCATACCTCACTTTAGAAATTTTGTCCATTTAATTCATTTTTATACAAAAAATATAAAATCCAGGTGGAGAAAATCAGACAACATAAGAAAATAACAGCTTGCAAAAAGAGAATATTTTTCCCATGGCACCTGAGAAAAAATTGTTTATATGACCAAAAATAAATTAAAGATGCAATTTAAATATATATTTTGCACAATATATACTATTTTGTTATTGGTTTTTAAATAAAGCATAATAAAAGCAATATATCTAAAATAGTCAGCAACAATCGAGTTGAAAGCAGGCACAAAGTTCGTTATACTCTAATTACAGTTCAGAAGAGACGGACTGAATGTTACAGACAACGAAGGTTCTATACCTACTATTAAAAGGAGGATCAGACATTATGAAAAGGAAAAAGATTTTTGCTGCTCTGCTGGCGGCGGCCATGATGACATCCGTTATGACCGGATGCGGCAATGCTGGCGCAGGTTCCGGCAGCGACAGCAGTACGGGTGACACAGGCAGCGAAAGTTCCTCTGCTGCAGAAAGTACTTCTCAGACAGAGGAGAGCCAGGAATCTGCGGACAGCTCGGCTGAGGTGGAGGAGCAGGTTCTGAAAGTGGCGGCTTTTGAAGGCGGCTACGGCGCTGAGATGTGGAGTGAAGTGGCGGCTGCCTTTGAGAATTCTCATCCCGGTGTCACTGTGGAACTCACAGTGGACAAGAAACTGGAAGATGTGATCAGCCCCGGTATGAAGGCCGGAGATTATCCGGATGTGGTTCATCTGGCAACAGGCCGTGAAGCAGCCCTGACAGAGACTCTGACAAAGGAGAACGCACTTCTTCCGCTGACAGATGTTCTGGATATGACAGTGCCTGGGGAGAATGTGACGGTTAAGGACAAAGTGGTTCCCGGCTTCCTTGACACACTGGCGACCAACCCTTACGGCGACGGCGTGACCTATTATGCTCCCATGTTCTACAGCCCCTGCGGTCTGTTCTACAATGCGGGTCTGTTCAAGGAGAAGAACTGGGAAGTTCCCACCACATGGGAAGAAATGTGGGCTTTGGGCGACAAGGCAAAGGAAGAGGGAATTGCCCTGTTTACATATCCCACCACAGGATACTTTGACGCATTTACTTACGCGACGCTTTCCTCCGCGGGCGGTCCGGATTTCTTCAATAAATGTATGACCTATGAAGACGGTATCTGGGAGAGCGAGAACGCCACCAAGGTCTTCAGCCTGATTGAGAAGCTGGGGCAGTATACGGAAGAGACTACTGTTGCCAATGCAAACAATGACAATTTCACCAAGAACCAGCAGCTGATTCTGGATAATAAGGCAATCTTCTGCCCCAACGGAACATGGCTTCCCGAGGAAATGAAGGATGCGCCCAGAGCTGATGGGTTCGAGTGGGGCTTCATGGCGATTCCCGCTGTGAATGACGGCGGAGCAGGATGTTCTTTCTGCTGGTTTGAGCAGATGTGGATTCCGGCAGCGGCAGAGAATCAGGATATGGCAAAAGAATTTGTGGCTTACATGTACTCAGATGAGGCGGCACAGATTTTTGCGAAATCAGGCGCTATTCAGCCGATTACCGGTGTGAGCGATTACCTTGAAGGTGACAACAAACTGTTCTACAGCATTTATGACAACGGCGCAACCGCAGTTATGGGCGGATTTGCTGCAACGGCTCCGGTAGAAGGCGTTAACATGCTGGATACACTGTGCGGAACCGTGAACAGTATCGTGAGCGGAGACAAGACAGTTGCAGAATGGCAGGCAGCTGTGGAGGAAGCAAGCGACAAGCTGAGAGAAGCAATGGAATAAAGATTTGACGGAGCGCTCCGAAGGTTCCCGCCTTTGGAGCGTTTTTTCCTTACAGTAAGTCCGTCGGCGGGCGGACATGGAATCGGAAGGATGCCGCAGGCTGGATTGGGCAGCCGGAGACAGGAGGGACGGAATTGAAAAGAGGACGAGCGAGAAGTGTGTTTATCGGGGTGTGCGTGGCACCCGCTGTTATTTTATTTGTTATTTTTATGCTGATTCCCACCTTTAACGTGTTCAAAATGTCGCTTTATAAGTGGGGAGGGTATTCCAACAACAAGGAATTTGTGGGACTCAATAATTTCAAAATATTGATGGAGGATACCAATTTTTTCCGTTCTTTTCAGAACACTGTCCTCCTGATTACCTTTGTCACCATTGTGACAATGGCGCTGGCGCTGATTTTTGCGGCGCTTCTTTCCAGGGAGAAGATTAAGGGGCAGAATTTTTTCAGAATTGTTTTCTATATACCCAATATTCTGTCGGTGGTGGTAATCTCCGCTATCTTCTCTGCTATATATGACCCGAATAACGGGCTCCTGAACAGTGTGCTCGGCATTTTCAGGGGCAGTGATAAAACGCCCATTCTCTGGCTGGGAGATCAGAAGCTGGTGATTTACAGTCTGGTTATCGCCATGATCTGGCAGGCAATCGGCTACTACATGGTTATGTACATGGCAAGTATGGCGGCCGTGCCGGAGAGCCTGTATGAATCGGCCAGCCTGGAGGGCGCGGGAAGAATCAGGCAGTTCTTTTCCATCACATTGCCGTTGATCTGGGTCAATGTGAGGACCACATTGACCTTCTTTGTCATCAGCTCCATCAATCTGAGCTTCCTCTTCGTCAAGTCTCTCACCAGCGGAGGTCCGGACGGTTCCACGGAAGTATTCCTGAGCTATATGTATAAGCAGGCATATACAAATTCTTCCTATGGATACGGTATGGCCATCGGTGTGGTAGTGTTCCTGTTTTCCTTTGGGCTGTCGGCGGTTGTGAATTTTGTCACAAAAAGAGAGATTCTGGAGTATTAGGGCAGGGGGTACATATAAATGAAAAAGAAAAAAGAAATGAGCTTAGAGACGTTATACAGGATTTTTATCTATGTGGCCCTGCTCACTCTGGCTGTCAGCATTGTTGTGCCGGTAGGCTGGGTATTCCTGGCATCCATAAAGGAGAATTCCGAATTTTACGGGAACCCCTGGACCATGCCCAAAGGCTTTTACTTCCAGAACTTTGTGGACGCCTTTCAGAAGGCGAAAATGGGTGAATATTTTCTGAATTCCGTGCTGGTGACGGCCCTGGCGCTTATTCTGCTGCTGGTAGTGGCATTGCCTGCGGCCTATGTGCTGGCCAGGTATCGCTTCCGGGGAAGCAGACTGATCAATACCATGTTTATGGGAGGCCTTTTTATCAACGTCAACTATATTGTCGTACCTATTTTTCTGATGTTTGTGGATGCGGATAAATTTCTGAAGACAATGGGGGCAGGCGGGTTTTTCCTGAACAATCTGTTCGTTGTGGCGCTGGTCTATGCCTCCACGGCCCTGCCTTTTACCATTTATCTGCTTTCAGGATTTTTCGCCACCATACCCAGAGATTATGAGGAGGCGGCTTATGTGGACGGAAGCGGGTACTTCCGGACCATGGTCCATATCATGATGCCCATGGCCCTGCCCAGTATCATTACGGTGATTCTGTTTAATTTCCTGTCCTTCTGGAATGAGTATATCATTTCCATGACATTGCTGACGAAGGATGCGAAGACCCTTCCCGTGGGCCTGATGCAGCTGATGCAGGCCCAGAAAGCGGCGGCAAATTACGGACAGCTGTATGCCGGTCTCGTGATTGTCATGCTGCCCACATTGATTCTTTACATCATGGTGCAGAAGAAGCTGACACAGGGCATGAGCCTGGGCGGCCTGAAGGGATAAAAGGCAGCGACTATATCAGCGCAGCCCAAGATAGGTACTGAACGGGCTGCTGCGGAACTCAATATAGAAAGTAAAGTCGCAAAGACGCAGGAGAGGAATTTTCATGAGAGTCCTTTCGAATGAAAATTTCTCTCCTGAGGTGTGCGTAATGTGCGAAGGGCACGCGCATAAAGAGACTTTACTCTTAATTGCCGTATGCGGCAATTTGTGCCGTCGCGCAGCGACTTTATTAGGAGGACAAAATATGAAATGGATAAGCGGGATTTTATACACGGTGATTTTTCTGGTAAGTATGGCGCTGATTGCCTTTGGACAGCGCAACATAGGACCGGTGGGACTGCTGGTAATGCTTGTGGGGCTGGCGGGAATATTGGTTCTTCTTTATCTGTACAATCGCAAATTTAGATGATAGAATAAGAGGGAACAGTTCGGCCGGACTGTTTCCGGAGAGGACGGAGACAGGATGATGAATATGGAGAAGAAGGGCAGACTGACGCTGCCTACGGATGTGGACATGGTGGAAGAAACCATGCGTCTGCAGGAGCTGCTGGGGGCGGATGCGCTGCGGGATTGCGACGGAACAGCCATGCCGGATGCGCTTCTGCAGTCCGGTGCCAAAATATATGCGACTTATTATACCACCCGAAAGGATAATGAGTGGGCGGAGAGCCACCCGGAGGAGATACAGCAGGAGTATCTGATCAGTGACCGGGTGACGGCCAGAGGAAAGAGTCTGCGCATTGAACTGATGAAAGGATTCCACCGGGAACAGCTGAAGGTGAATACGCTGGATTCTCCCAAGAGATGGTGGGAGGTAATGGACAGGACCACCGGTGAGCCGGTTCCCACGGAACAATGGGAATATGACGAAGAGACCGGCGAGGTGGTCATTGAGAGCATTCCCTATCATCAGTACACCGTAAGCTTTCTGGCTTTTCTGATCTGGGACCCGGTACATATGTATAACTTTATCACAAACGACTGGAAAGATGCGCCTCATCAGCTGACCTATGATGTACGTCAGCCGAAGACCAGAGAGTATGTGAAAAATAAGCTTAAGAGATGGTGTCAGGAGAACCCGGATGTGAATGTGGTGCGTTTTACTACCTTTTTCCACCAGTTTACTTTGACATTCGATGATAAAAAGAGAGAGAAATTTGTAGAGTGGTTCGGATACAGTGCCAGTGTCAGTCCTTATATTCTGGAACAGTTTGAAAAATGGGCGGGTTATAAATTCCGGCCGGAATATATTGTGGATCAGGGATATCACAATTCCATTTTCCGCGTGCCTTCCAGAGAGTTTAGGGATTTCATTGAATTCCAGCAGAGAGAAGTCAGCTCCCTGGCGAAAGAGCTGGTGGATATTGTACATGAATATGGCAAGGAAGCCATGATGTTTCTGGGAGACCACTGGATCGGGACGGAGCCCTTCGGAAAATATTTCGCGAATATCGGACTGGACGCCGTTGTGGGGTCTGTGGGAGACGGTGTCACACTCCGCATGATTTCGGATATTAAGGGTGTGAAGTATACGGAAGGAAGACTTCTTCCATACTTTTTCCCGGATGTGTTTACAGAGGGAGGCGACCCCATAGGGGAAGCCCAGGAGAACTGGCTGAAAGCAAGGAGAGCCATTCTGCGCTCCCCCCTGGACAGGATCGGATACGGCGGATATCTGAAGCTGGCCAACGAGTGGCCGGGCTTTATTGACCAGATAAAACGTGTGGTGGATGAATTCCGGCAGATCCATGCCAATATGCAGGGGACGAAGGCCTACACGGCGCCTTTCAAGGTGGGAATTCTCAACTGCTGGGGAAATCTGAGAAGATGGATGGCCAATCAGGTACATCATGCGCTCTGGTACAGAGAGATTTATTCCTATGTGGGCGTGATCGAGTGTCTGAGCGGAATGCCATTTGATGTGGAATTTATTACCTTTGACCAGGTGAGAGAGGGCATTGACCCGGACATCAGGGTCATTATCAACGCGGGCGATGTGGGAACTTCCTGGAGCGGCGCGGAAAACTGGATGGATGAAACCATTGTCTGTGCCATCCGCAGATTCGTGGACCAGGGTGGCGGCTTCATCGGAGTGGGTGAGCCCAGCGCCTGTCAGTATCAGGGACGGTATTTCCAGCTCAGCGATGTGCTGGGAGTGGACAGAGAGCTTGGCTTCTCCATGAGTACTGATAAGTATAATGAGATGGACAGCAGTCATTTCATTCTGGAGGATATTGAGGGAGAGATTGATTTCGGAGAAGGAAAGAGCCGTATCTATGCCCAGGGAGAGAATTATCAGATCCTGAATATGGACGGAAAGTACAGCCGTCTGGTGGTGAATCAGTACGGAGAGGGCAGGAGCGTATACTTTGCGGGACTTCCCTATTCGCCCCAGAACTGCCGGCTTCTGCTGCGGGCAATCTACTATGCGGCCCATCAGGAAGCGGAGATGCGGAAGTTCTATGTATCCAATGTGGATACGGAGATTACGGTGTTTGAAGAGACCGGTAAAATCGCAGTGATAAACAATTCCAGAGAACCCAGACAGACAGATCTCTATGTACAGGGAGAAATCAGAGCGCATCTTGACATGGCGCCCATGGAAATTGTATGGCTGGATGTTGAGGAGAGAGAATGAGTACGGAATATTTGGAACAGAGCGGAACAGAAGAAGTGATCAGACAGTTTGCCGTGGAGGGGAAGCTGCTGGACAATCAGCCTTACGGGAACGGGCACATCAATGACACGCATTTGCTTACCTTCGGTACAGAACAGGGAAGAGAAAAGCGGTATATTCTCCAGCGGATGAATCAGAATGTATTCCGCAGGCCGAAGCAGCTTATGGAAAATGTGGTGTGTGTCACAGAATACCTGAGAGATGTAATCACCGCACAGGGCGGAGATCCGGACAGGGAGACACTGAATGTGATTCGGACTTTGGATGGCGCTTCCTTCTATGAGGATGAGAATCACGATTACTGGAGAATGTATCTGTATGTGGAGGGAACTCTGTGCCTGGAGAAAGTGGAAAACACGAAGAATTTCCATGACAGCGGCGTGGCCTTCGGACAGTTTCAGAGAATGCTTTCTGATTTTCCCGTGGAGAAGCTGTGGGAGACCATTCCTGACTTCCATAATACGCCTGTGCGTTTCCGGAATTTCCGGAAGGCTGTACAGGAGGACCGGCTGGGACGGGCCGCCGGCATAGAAAAGGAAATCCAGTTCGTTCTCTCCCGGGAAAAGGATGTGTCAGTGCTGACAGACCTGCTGGGGGAGGGAAAGCTTCCTCTGAGAGTGACACACAATGACACCAAGCTGAACAATGTGCTCTTTGACCGGGAGACAGGAAAGGTGCTTTGTGTCATTGATCTGGATACCGTGATGCCCGGACTTTCTCTCTATGATTTCGGGGATTCCATTCGCTTTGGGGCCAGCACCGGGGCGGAGGATGAGCGGGACCTGGATAAAGTGAGGCTGGATCTGGAATTATTTGAAGCTTTCACAAGAGGGTATCTGGAAGGCTGCGGAGGCAGTCTCACGGAAGAAGAGATTGCAATGCTGCCCATGGGAGCCAGGCTGATGACGCTGGAATGCGGGATGCGGTTCCTGGCGGATTATCTGGAAGGAGACAATTATTTTAAAATTCACAGGGAAGGACATAATCTGGACCGGGCCAGAACGCAGTTTAAGCTGGTGGAAGATATGGAAAACAGATGGGAGGAACTGACCGCTGTCGTCCAGAAGTGTAAAAGATAACGAATAGGAAAATCTTCTTGCATTTTATTTTGCGCTCCGTTATAATGGAGAACAAGATATAGATGCGAAGACCATAACAGACACAAGATATTGAAAGGGCCGTCTCCGTAGATTTCTGCGGAGCGGCTCTTTTATATGGGCAGGTCCGCGTCTGAAATGCTGTTGCAGAAAGGTATGATTTTATATGAGAATTCAGAAACGGGACGGGCGTGTGGTGGCCTATGAGGAGGAGAAGATTGTCTCCGCCATCCAGAAGGCGAATAACGAAGTGGAAGAAAAGGACAGGGCCGGAAATCCTCTGGTGGAGGAAATTCTGGAAGCTGTGAAAGAGGAAGGGAAGGACCTGCAGGCTGTGGAGCATGTGCAGGATATCATCGAGCAGCATCTGGTGCAGAACAACAAGTATGTCCTCGCCAAAAAATATATTGTATATCGTTATCAGAGAAGCCTGATGCGCAAATCCAATACCACGGATGAGTCTATTTTGAAACTGATACGCAATGAGAACAAAGAGCTGGCAGAAGAAAATTCCAACAAGAATACCCGTCTTGCCTCCACCCAGCGGGATTATATTGCAGGGGAGGTATCCCGGGATGTGACCAGGCGCATGCTGCTTCCGGAGCACCTTTCTCTGGCCCATGACAACGGTGTGTTCCATTTTCATGATGCGGATTATTTCATTCAGCCCATTTTCAACTGCTGTCTGATTAATATTAAGGACATGCTGGATAACGGTACCTCCATCAACGGGAAAATGATTGAGTCTCCCAAAAGTTTTCAGGTGGCCTGTACGGTGACCACACAGATTATCGCGGCGGTGGCAAGCAATCAGTACGGCGGCCAGTCCGTGAACGTGAAGCATCTGGGCAAATACCTGCGCAGGAGCAGAGAAAAGTTCCAGGCTCAGCTGGAGGAGGAATTCGGCACATCTCTGGATGAGGAAATGAAGAATCGAATTGTGGAGCTGCGCCTGCAGGATGAGCTGCGTTCAGGTGTACAGACCATACAGTACCAGATTAATACGCTGATGACCACCAACGGGCAGTCTCCCTTTGTGACACTGTTCCTTCACATAGACGATGAGGACGCGTATGTGGAAGAGACGGTGCGCATTATCGTGGAGATCTTGAATCAGCGCATTCAGGGGACGAAGAATGAGAAGGGGATATATGTGACACCTGCATTCCCGAAGCTGGTGTATGTGCTGGACGAGAACAATTGTCTGAAGGGCGGAAAGTATGATTATGTGACCCGGCTGGCTGCGAAATGTTCTGCAAAAAGAATGTATCCTGACTATATCTCCGCGAAGAAGATGCGGGAGAATTATGAGGGAAATGTATTCTCCTGTATGGGCTGCCGCTCCTTTCTCTCCCCCTGGAAGGATGAAGCGGGGAATTATAAGTGGGAGGGCCGCTTTAATCAGGGGGTGGTCAGCCTGAATCTGCCGCAGATCGGCATTGTGTCGGAGGGAAACGAGGAGCTTTTCTGGCGGAGACTGGACGAGCGCCTGGACTTATGCCGGGAGGCATTGATGTGCAGACATAAGGCCCTGCTGGGGACGCTTTCCGATGTCAGTCCCATTCACTGGCAGTACGGCGCCATTGCCCGGCTGAAAAAGGGAGAAAAAATAGACAGACTGCTGAAGAACGGCTATTCCACCATGTCTCTGGGGTATATCGGCCTGTATGAGCTGACCTGGCTGATGAAAGGATGCAGCCATACGGAGCCTAAGGGGAAGGAATTTGCGCTGAGAGTGATGGATCACCTGAAGGAGGCAGCGGCCAGATGGCGGCAGGAGACCGGAATCGGGTTCAGCCTGTACGGCACCCCGGCGGAGACGCTGTGCTACCGCTTTGCAAGGATAGACAGAGAAAAATACGGAGACATTCCCAATGTGACGGACAAGGGATATTATACCAATTCCTACCACGTGGATGTACGGGAACCCATAGATGCATTTACGAAATTTACCTTTGAGAGTGAGTTCCAGAATAAATCCCTGGGAGGTGCCATTTCCTATGTGGAGATTCCCAGCCTGCTGAACAATGTGGAGGCAGTGGAAGAACTGATACGTTTCATCTACGACAATATTCAGTACGGTGAGTTCAACACGAAATCAGATTACTGCCATGTGTGCGGTTATGACGGGGAGATTCTGATCAATGAGGATAATGAGTGGGAATGCCCCCAGTGCCACAATAAGAACCATTCCAAAATGAATGTGACCAGGCGCACGTGCGGCTATCTGGGAGAAAATTTCTGGAACACCGGCAAGACAAAGGAAATCAAATCCAGGGTGCTGCATCTATGAAGTATGCGAGTATCAAAAAGACAGATGTGGCCAACGGACCGGGCATCCGGGTATCCCTTTTCGTCAGCGGCTGTACTCACAAGTGTAAAGGGTGCTTTAACAGCGAGGCCTGGGACTTCAACTATGGCAGAGACTACAGCCGGGAGACGGAGGCGGAAATCCTGCAGGCCCTTGCACCGGACTATATCAGAGGGCTGAGCATTCTGGGCGGGGAACCCATGGAACCGGAGAACAGAGAGACGGTGCTGGCCTTGCTGAAAGCGGTGCGGAAGCAGTATCCCGGCAAGGATATCTGGTGCTATACAGGGTATGATTATGAGAAGGATCTGCTGGTCTGGGCGGGAGGAGGCTCCTGGGGAGGAACGGAATCTGCGGAGGATGGAACTGTCCGGGAGTTGCTGGACTGTATTGACGTGCTTGTGGACGGAGAGTTTGTGGAAGAACGAAAGAACCTGAGACTGGCTTTTCGCGGGTCGGATAATCAGCGGCTGATTGCCGTGGGAGAATCTCTGCGGCAGGGAAGGGTTGTGTGCCTGCCGGACAAAAGTTTCTGAATATTTTTGAAATCTGTCGTGAAAATAATTGTGAGAACACTTGACAAATACCCTGTGGGGGTATATTCTGTAGTTGTAATACAGATACCCCTACAGGGTATTTGCGTTACAGAAAAGGGCAAAATGTCTTCCAGTTTGGCGGAAAGACATGGAAAGGATAGAAAAATGACGGAAGGGAATACTACAAAAAATGACTGTAACATACCAGATGGCGGGGAAAATTGCTGTGGCTGTCATCGGAAGGCCACACCCAGAACGGAAAAAGAGCTGAAGCTGTTGAAAAATCGGCTGAACCGCATTACAGGTCAGCTGAATGGGATCGGGAAGATGCTGGAAGAAAATCGTTATTGCGGAGATATTCTTACGCAGCTGGCAGCGGCGGAAAGTGCGCTGCAGTCTTTCGGTTATCTGATTCTGCAGGAACATATGGAGAGCTGTGTGGTGGAGGAAATCGGGAAAGGAAATCTGGCCGTGGTGGGGGAGGCAGTTGCGCTGATGAAGAAACTGAAGTAACGGATGGAAAGTGTGGATTTCCGCAGGGGTGTGGAGAAGAACGGAATTTTTGAGGAAAAAGGAGAGTGTGATGAAGGAGCGTTTTCATATATCTGGTATGACCTGTTCAGCGTGTTCCTCCCATGTGGAGAAGGCGGTGAACAAACTGACAGGCGTGGAGAAGGCATCAGTGAATCTGCTGACAGAGACTATGGAAGTCAGCTACGACGAGAAGATGCTTGAGGGACAGGACATTGCTGCGGCGGTGGAGAGAGCGGGATACGGGGCAGAACGGATTGTCGGTGGTTCCCCGCACAGGTCCGGAGAAAGCGTAAGGCGCCGGGAGCCTGCAGGTTCCTCCTGCAGGGACGGGGCCTGTGACTTGAGTAATTTACCGGAAGCAGGAAAGGAAAGCGGAAAGCGGCCGGGACGTACCGGCGGTCGGAACAGCCTGCAGAAGAAGGCGGAGGAAGAGGGGAGAGCCATGAAATGGCGGCTGGGTATTTCTGTTGCCTTTTTGCTGCCGCTGATGTATGTGGCCATGTATCATATGTATAATGAATGGTTCGGACTGCCCATTCCCGGATTTGTACACAGATATCTGCATGGGGGTGAGAATGCCGTCACCTTTGCCATGACACAGCTGTTGCTGCTGCTGCCAATTGTCTATATGAACCGGAAATTTTTCACCGTGGGATTCAGGACACTGGGACATTTCAGCCCCAATATGGACAGTCTGATTGCTCTGGGAGCTTCCGCTGCCATTGTTTACGGTATTTTTGCCCTGTATCGGATCAGCTATGGACTGGGACATGGAGATATGGCTCTGGTGGAACAGTACTCCCAGGATTTGTACTTTGAATCCGCGGGTATGATACTGACTCTGGTCACGGTGGGAAAGTACCTGGAGAGCCGTTCAAAGGGGAAGACAGGCGAAGCCATTACCAAACTGATGGATTTGTCACCCCGGACGGCGATTCTGCTCACTGAGGACGGAACAGAGATGGAGATTCCCACGGAAGAGCTGCGGGCGGGAGACATTTTCCTTGTGAAGCCGGGAAGTCTGGTTCCCGTGGACGGCACTGTGCTGGAAGGAAGTTCCAGCGTGGATGAGGCGGCCATAACCGGGGAGAGTGTGCCGGTGGAGAAGCAGGAGGGCGACCGTGTGGTGTCTGCTACTGTGAACAAGGCCGGATTTTTAAAATGCAGAGCGGACAGAGTGGGAGAGGATACCACCTTGTCGCAGATCATTCGGCTGGTGGAGGAGGCCAGTGCCAGCAAGGCGCCCATTGCCCAGCTGGCGGATAAAGTGGCGGGTGTCTTCGTCCCTGTGGTCATCTGTATCGCGCTGGTGACCCTGGCTGCCTGGCTTCTGGCGGGAGCCGGCGGGGAATTTGCCATTTCCACGGCAATTGCAGTACTGGTGATTTCCTGTCCCTGTGCCCTGGGGCTGGCCACGCCGGTGGCGATTATGGTGGGAACAGGTGTGGGAGCCGGGCATGGCATTCTCATCAAATCCGGCGAGGCCCTGCAGCAGGCCAGAGAGACGGATACAGTTGTCATGGATAAGACGGGCACCATCACTGCAGGCAGACTGAAATGCATGCAGGTGGATGTCTGTGTGGAGGATATGTCCGCGGAGACGCTGATACAGATCGCGGCAGCTCTGGAGAAAAAAAGCGAACATCCTCTGGCTGAAGCAGTAGTGGAACATGCGAAGTCTCTGAATCTGTCCATACCGGAAATCAGAGAATTCACAGCTGTGTTCGGCAGAGGCGTGGAAGGCGTATTGACAGAGGATATTCCGCCCCGGCGTATGATTCCGGAGGAAGCGGGGGTGAAGGCCGGAAAGCGGTATTTTGTGGGGAACCAGGCCTATCTGGAGAGCATTGGAATTGTTCTGGACAAAGTGGCACTACAGAAAATTGCCGCTCTTGCGGACGAGGGAATGACGCCTCTCCTGGCAGCAGAAAAGGGAAGGTTTCTGGGGATTATCGGCGTAGCAGACGAAGTGAAATCCAGTTCCCGGGAAGCTATCCGCAGATTTAAGGAGATGGGGATTCATGTGGTGATGCTCACAGGGGACAACAGGCGGACGGCAGAGGCGGTGCGCAAACGACTGGACATTGAAGAAGTGGTGGCGGAAGTGCTTCCGCAGGATAAGGAGAAGAAGATACGACAGCTGCGGGAAAAAGGACATAAAGTGGCTATGATCGGCGACGGCATCAACGATGCGCCTGCGCTGGCGGCAGCCGATGTGGGGATGGCCATCGGCGCGGGAACGGATGTGGCCATGGAGAGTGCGGACATTATATTGATGAAAAGCGATTTGCGGGATGCTGTCACCGCAGTCCGCCTGAGCAGAGCGGTTATCCGGAATATCAGGCAAAATCTGTTCTGGGCCTTTTTTTATAACGTGATAGGTATTCCCCTGGCGGCCGGAGTGTGGTATCCTATATTTGGAATCAAGCTGAATCCCATGTTCGGCGCTGCGGCCATGAGCCTGAGCAGCGTGTTCGTGGTGGGCAATGCCCTGCGGCTGAAAGGATTCAGAAGCGGATTTCAGTCCGGGCAGGGCGAAGCCGACGGGGAGAAGACAGACAGCATGACAATGCATGCGGAAAGGAAGGAAACTATGAAGAAAATAATCACAATTGAAGGAATGATGTGCGGACACTGCACAGGGAGAGTACAGAAGGCTCTGGAAGCTGTGGAAGGTGTAGGCGCCGTGACCATGAGCCTGGAAACTAAAACCGCCGAGGTGGAACTGAATGGGGAGGTCGCTGATGAGACACTGACCGCGGCAGTGACCGGGGCCGGATATGAGGTGACAGGTGTTGAGGTAAAGTAAGGTAAGAATGGAATGTATAGCGGTTCTGATTTCAGTGAAGCGTTATTCATGACAATGGAAGATTTGTGAAATTTATTGTTGAAAAGCAGTAATGACCGGCGGACTTTTTCCGGGGAGGAGCTTTGCGCTGTGAAGTTCCGGCCCGGAGAAAGTCTTAGTCTGTTGAGAATGAGAGGAACCAATGAAAAGCAGATTATATTATGGATTATTTATTGTCTATGCCGTTATGGTTGCATTTATCATGTATATCAACGGTGTGTTCACAGGAGAAGTCACATCCCGCAGCAACCTGATAATCAACGGGGCTTTCCTGGGGATTATCGGCATATTGTTTGTGATGTCGGCGGCAAGCTTCATGCGTCTGAACCGGCTTACGGATGAGCTGGAGGATGCCGCGGATGATTTGCGGGAAGAGTATAAAAAGGCGGGAAACCGAAATATCTGGACCGCGTTGGCGGAGGATAAAACCTTTTTTGAGGACAGGAATCTAAAGAGTGCATTTGGGCAGTTTCTGGCGAGAGTCGGAAACGGGAAGAAGAGAAAACAATACGCGGGAAACTGTGATATCGAGGATTATATTAACGAAGAACTTCTGGAGAGAGTGGGCAGCAGTCATTTCAATTCTGCCATTTCCGGGACTATGACGGGACTGGGAATCCTGGGAACCTTTATCGGGCTGTCTCTGGGGCTGGGATCCTTTAATGGGGAGGATATATATACCATTTCAGACAATGTGGGGCCGCTGCTGTCAGGAATGAAGGTGGCTTTTCACACTTCGGTGTATGGTATTATTTTTTCCCTGATCTTTAATTTTGTCTATCGAAGTATCATGGCGGATGCCTATGGGAAGCTGGAACATTTTCTGCGTGTTTTCAGGGAGTGTGCCATGCCGCCCGCACCGGCCTCGGGAGATGAGAATACCGCGGCCATGCTGGTATATCAGGCAAACCTTGCTAATTCCATGAAGGAGCTTCTGGAGCTGGCAAAAGGAGAAGCAAAGCAGCAGTCAGATACTCTGGAGCGGATGGCGCATTCGTTCCTGGAGCAGCTGCAGTCAGTTATGGGTACCGAATTTAAAGAGCTGGGCATTACACTGAAGCTGGCCGCTCAGAACCAGGCCGCCAATGCGGAGAACAATAAAGCACTTCTGGACGCGGTTCAGACGCTCACGGACTCTCACCACGGTCTGCAGGAGACGATGGCTCATATGATGGAGAGGCAGGAGCTGCTTGCGGGAGAACTGGGAGGTCAGAGAGAGAAACTTGAGACAGTGTGCGCTGAAATCAGCCAGGATGTGAGCAATCAGCTGTATACTTTTCAACAGATGAGGACTGTGTATGAAGACAAAAAATAAAAGAAAAAACAGGGAGGCATTCGCAGAACACAGCTACTGGCAGTCCTACTCGGACATGATGGCGGCACTGCTGCTGATATTTGTGCTGATTATCGCCATTACGCTGGCGATTTACAAGCAGAAAACCGTGGATTTGGAACAGTCTCAGAACAGTCTGGGCATTGCCAGACAGGAATTGGAGGATGCCAGAAAGGACCTGGAGGATTATCGTGCTGCCATAGAGGAATCCAACAGAGAGCTGGCCAGCTCTCTGGCAGAGCTGCAGCAGGCTTATGCCAACGCGGCGCTGACCGAGGATGAACTGAACAAGGCCTATCTGGAAATCGAAAATGCCAGAAACGAACTGACGGCCACCCAGCAGGAGCTGGAAAATATTGTGGGTATCAGAACAGATATCATCGGCGCTCTGCAGTCAGCCTTTAACAATTCGGCCATGAGCGTGGACGCCCAGACAGGTTCCATCACATTTTCTTCCGATGTGCTGTTCCGTTACGGCAGTGCGGCTCTGACCACCGACAGCCAGGCGACTCTGCGGGAAATCATCCCCATGTATCTGGATGTGCTGATGCAGGACCGCTTCCGGGACTATATAGCGGAAATCATCATTGAGGGACATACCGATACGGACGGAAGCTATGAGATGAATATGGAACTGTCCTATGACAGAGCCTATTCCGTGGCGAAGTTCTGTATGGATTCCCGAAACGGCCTCAGCGAGGAAAAAATTGAACAGCTCCGAGGTATTCTCACGGTGAACGGCCGTTCTTACAGCCAGCCTGTCTATGTGAAGGATGCCCAGGGCAATCCTACCGACCAGGTGGACATGGAGGCCTCCAGACGTGTGGAAATCAAGTTCCGACTGAAGGAGGACGAGATGATTGAGAAGATCGCGGAAGTGCTGAAGCAGCAGGAGGAGTGAACGGGAAACGGAGGCTGATATGACAGGGACTACCAACATCGGGTTTGAAGAAAAGTTGTGGCAGGCTGCAGATAAGTTGCGCTCTAATATAGACCCGGCAGAATATAAACATGTGGTTTTAGGGCTGATATTCCTGAAATATGTTTCAGATTCTTTTGAAGAAAAGTATCGTGTTCTGCGGGAAGAAGGATACGGGGATGAAGAGGACAGGGATGAGTATCTTGCGGACAACATTTTCTGGGTACCAAAAGACGCAAGATGGTCAGAGATCCAAAAGCATGCTGCCAGTGCGGATATAGGAACTGTAATTGATCATGCAATGGATGAGATAGAAAATGAAAACAGTTCCTTAAAAGGAGTTTTGACCAGGAATTATGCAAGAGCGGAACTCGATAAAACACGTTTGGGTGAACTGGTGACTTTGTTCACAAACGTAGAAGTAGGGTCAGCAGCGGCACAGGAAAGAGATGTTCTGGGGCGTGTATATGAGTATTTTTTGAGTAAATTTGCAAGCGCAGAAGGTAAACTGGGAGGCGAATTTTATACACCATCCTGTATTGTAAGGACTTTGGTGGAAATGATTGAGCCTTTTGAAGGACAGATTTTCGATCCGGCTTGTGGAAGCGGTGGCATGTTTTGCCAGTCAGCCAGATTTGTAAGAGAACATCAGGGGAATGTACGGGATATTTCTATTTTTGGCCAGGAGAGTAATCCAACCACATGGAAACTGGCTAAAATGAATCTGGCGATCCGGCAGTTGGAGGCAAATCTCGGGAAACACAATGCGGATTCCTTTCATGATGATCAGCATAAGAACCTGAAAGCAAATTATATTTTGGCAAATCCGCCCTTCAATGTGTCAGATTGGGGTGGGGAGCGCCTGCGGGATGATGTAAGGTGGAAATATGGGGCTCCTCCGGTTGGCAATGCCAACTTTGCATGGCTGCAGCATATGCTTCATCACCTGAGTCCGGCAGGCGGAGTATGTGGAACAGTACTGGCAAATGGTTCCCTGAGCTCTAATACATCCAATGAGGGAAATATCAGAAAAAATATGATTATTGATGATGTAGTGGAATGTATTGTTGCAATGCCGGGGCAGCTGTTCTATTCCACTGGAATTCCGGTATCTCTTTGGATTATGCGGAAAGGAAAGACGGAGCATGCAAAAAATAAGGTACTTTTCATAGATGCAAGAAAATGGGGACATATGATAGACCGAAAAGTGCGGGAACTGTCAGAAGAAGATATCAGGAAGATTGCAGATACATATCAGAATTGGAGAGGTGGAAAAGAATATGCAGATATAAAGGGTTTTTGTAAAGAAGCAACAATAGAAGAAATAGAGGGACAGGACTATATATTAACGCCGGGAAGATATGTTGGCATAGAAGAACAGGAAGAGGAAGGTGAGCCATTTGAAGTAAAGATGCAGCGACTGACTTCTGAATTGTCGGAGCTGTTTAAAGAATCTGCCAGACTTCAGGAGAAAATAAGAGAAAAGTTAGGGGCAATAGGGTATGAAATATAATTCATATATGCTTCAGGAGGTGTGTGACTTTATTGATTATCGTGGGAAAACGCCGATAAAAACGAAAAGCGGGGTACCATTGGTTACTGCAAAAATAATAAAAAATGGAAGGATTATGAAGCCTCAGGAATTTATCGCAGAAAATAAATACGATGAGTGGATGCGTCGGGGAATTCCACAAAAAGGGGATATTGTTTTTACAACAGAGGCTCCTTTGGGTGAAGTGGCGGAAATTAAGACAGACGGAAAACTTGCTTTCGCACAAAGAGTAATTATATTGGAACCGAGAAAAGAATATTTGAATAATCATTATTTACTGTATGCTTTACAAGATAAAGTGCTTAAAGAACGAATTGCGGCAAGAGCCTCAGGAACTACTGTTACAGGGATCAAAGCAGCAGAGCTAAAAAAGATTTTTATTGACTTACCTTCTATAGACATACAGAAAAAAGTAGCAGATATATTATATTCATTAGATGAGAAAATAGCTTTGAATATTGCAATAAACGATAATTTAGCGGCTTAAAGCTGGATGTTGGAAACATCAATCTCGCCGGACATGAGTTTGGGTAGAAGAGTATCGCGCAGTTCTGCCAACCTCGTGTTTTCGAAGGAGTTATAACGCATTTGTAGAAACATCGGTGTTACCGTTTCTCTAAATGTCGCTAGACTCTGCTCATCCAATTTAGGGAGTTGGAACTGTCCTATTGTTTCAGCGGAAACACGTTGCCTTCCGCTGCTACCATTCATGTTTTTGACTGCATAATCGACAAATGCAGGGTAACGAGCCAGACAGTATAGCATCTCAGGGGGCACACCGTATCTGGGTGCAAGGACAATATATTCTGTCGAGCCAAACGCAACCTCATCTTTATCAAGAAAGTCAATGAAAGCAGTCTTGCCGTTTTCAAGACATGGGGTAATACGTGCTAAAAGAGTATCACCATTAGCAAAACGCATTCCGCCGTTATAGGGCTTCATGTCCCATCCTGAAGGAAACGCTCCGCTTGTTGATAACTGACTCATATCAATGCTTCGGGCAATCTGACTCTTTGGCAATACGCGTCTGGGGTTGAGATATGCGTAATCAGATACTGTGCAGACGTCATTGTCAGCATCAATCATGAACTTGTCAAAAAGAGCAAATGCTTGTTGCTCTAAATTATCGTTTATTATACTGTGCTCATTTTTGAGGGAGGTATGTTATGAGGGAAGAAAAGAAACAAATAAATTATGTCGTAGTATGTGTCAATGAATTTGCTAACAAACACAATTTAACAGTGAAAGAGGCGTTTCAATTTCTTTTTAAACATAAAGCAATAGAGTTTTTAAAGGAAAACTATGATATAGAGCATACACTTTCTTTAGAGGATACTCTTAGCGATATGCTTATGATCTGTAAAAAGAATGGAGGAATGTTACTATGATGTTATATCATGGAACTAATATTGATATTCAGTCAATTGATCTGGCATCATGCCGTCCATATAAGGATTTTGGAAGAGGTTTTTACACTACAGATCTTCTGGAACAGGCACAGAAAATGGCAAAGCGTGTTTCGAGGATTTATGGTGGGAATCCGATTGTGAATCTGTATGAGATAGATGATAATTACATGAAAAACAAGGAGTTAAAAATAATAAATTTTGGTACAATTCCGTCAGAAAAATGGGCCGTGTTTGTGATGAATAATCGGAATAGGACATTCATAGATTTTAAAAGTCTTGATTGCAATTTTGACTATAAATATGATATCGTGGTTGGGCCGATTGCGGATGATGATATGGCAATTCTTTTTCGGCAGTATCAAAATAACTTGATTTCACTACAGGCTTTGCTTAATGGAATGACCTATCAGAAAACAACAAGTCAGTATTCTTTTCATACAGAAAAAGCAGTTAGTCTTTTAAAGAAAGTTGGTGTGTTACAATGACGAGACAGGAACAGTTAATAGAATATAATATTCAGGATATCATAGAATATATTGTTCAGGATTTCAGGATTGAGTATGACCAGGCAATGCAGATTTTCTATAATTCGCAGACGTTTGACAAGCTTATGGATATTGAGACTGGATTATATCTGGAAAGTTCTGCATATGTATATGGAATATTTCAAAATGAGAGAAATTTTGGAAATCTAATTCAGACAGAAATATGATAGGGGCAACCCTCGTGGGTGGTAGGAAATAAAGATGAGATTTTCCTTTTTCTGGTGAAAAATGAAAAAGCAAATTATTGCTGACGAATAATTGAAATGGGTACAATATAGTACAAATAGTTACTACTGAGAGGATTAATGAATAATCTCCTATCAATGGCAGGAGCTAAATTTAGTAAGAACAGCCATTGCTTAGTCGTTCTTTAAGAAGGAGGGCGACTATGAAACAGAAATTAATTAATAATATTACACAGGGCATGTTGAAATTTCTGAACAACTCACAACTTCTGCAGTTGCAAAAAATATTGGAATGTGAAATGGCACATGTGGAAGTTACTGATTGCAAACAGTCAGAAGAAGTAATTATGCATAATAATGATAAGTTGATGACAGCTTTTATTTCTTCCAAACGAGTGGAAGGATGCTCGGAAAAATCGTTGAAATATTATACTGCGACAATTGAAACAATGTTCCGAGATATAGAAAAGAAAATACAGGAAGTTACTACTGATGATATACGTGCCTATCTGACAAAATATCAGAATGAGAAAAAAGCGAGCCGGGTTACGATTGATAATATCCGCAGAATTTTATCCAGTTATTTTTCATGGCTTGAAGATGAAGATTATATTTTGAAAAGCCCTGTGCGCCGGATACATAAAGTGAAAGCAGCAACTACAGTTAAAGAAACTTATACGGATGAATCTTTGGAAAGAATGCGTGACAATTGCAGTAATGTTCGAGATTTAGCACTGATTGACATGTTAGCTTCCACTGGAATGCGAGTGGGAGAATTGGTACTCCTTAACCGGGAAGACATAAATTTTGCAGAGAGAGAATGTATTGTGTTTGGTAAAGGGGATAAGGAACGAATCGTGTATTTTGATGCAAGAACAAAAATTCATTTACAAAACTATCTGAAATACCGTAAAGATACGAATGATGCATTGTTTGTGTCTTTAAAGGCTCCATATGAAAGATTGAAAATTGGTGGAATAGAAGTCAGGCTGCGAGAAATGGGTAAGAGATTGGGGATACAAAAGATGCATCCACACAAATTCAGACGAACATTAGCTACTATTGCAATTGATAAAGGTATGCCTATAGAACAACTACAAAGGTTGTTGGGACATCAGAGAATTGACACTACATTGAAATATGCGATGGTTAAGCAAAGTAATGTAAAAATGGCGCATAAGAAATACATTGGATGAGGGGATTAGTACATGACTGAATGGAAAAAATGTCTAATATCTGATATAGGGACTGTTGTTGGGGGAGGTACTCCATCTACTGAAAAACGAGAAAATTATGATGGAGGAACTATTCCCTGGATTACACCCAAAGACCTTTCGAATATTAGGGGAAGATACATTAGCAGAGGAAAACGCAATATCACAGAAGAAGGTTTAAACAACTGTTCGGCACAAATGATGCCGAAAAATACAGTATTATTCTCCTCGAGGGCACCTATTGGATATATTGCTATCGCAGGAGGTCCGGTCTGTACAAACCAGGGATTCAAAAGTATTGTGCCAAATGAGGATATAGATTCTTTGTTTTTATACTATCTCTTAAAGCACAAAAGAGATGATATCGAACGTATGGGAAGCGGTACAACCTTTAAAGAAGTATCAGGAAACATTATGAAAAACATTCAAGTATGTATTCCCACATTAAAAAAGGACCAACAAAAAATTGCATCTGTACTTGGTGCATTGGATGATGAAATCGAAGAGAACATGCTGATAAACGATAATTTAGAGCAGCAAGCACAGGCGATTTACGCCAATATGTTTATCCAAGATGCCTCCAATCAGCGAATTGAAGGAGTCCTTTCTGATGTGGCAGACATCACTATGGGACAGTCTCCTAAAGGCGATACCTATAATGAGAATGGAGTCGGCACCGTTTTCTTCCAAGGAAGAGGTGAATTTGGATTCAGATTCCCGACACGCCACCTATTCACGACTGATCCTAAGCGTATGGCTCAATCAAACGATGTTCTTATGAGCGTTCGTGCGCCTGTTGGCGATTTTAATGTTGCCTATGAACCTTGTTGTATAGGTCGCGGTCTTGGAGCCATTCGTTCGAAGGATAACCACCAGTCATTCATACTATACACAGTTTTCTCTCTTAGAAAAAAGCTGGATATGTTTAATGGCGAGGGAACCGTTTTCGGTTCTATCAATCGGGATGCGTTGAAATCCATACCGATTATCATTCCTACAAAAGAAGAAATGGATCAGTTTGAGGAAATTGTTGCACCTATGGATGCTTCCATTCGCAATAACTACGAGGAAATATGCCGTCTTGAAACCATCCGTGACAGCGTACTTCCGCGATTGATGTCTGGCGAACTGGACGTCTCTGCACTTGACATCTAAGCCGCTAAATTATCGTTTATATGTATAACATATACAAGATTCAGAAAGGAGATTAACCAATGACGATTCTAAATGAATTGGATTCCACCTGCGGACTCTCTGATGAGGAGTTAACGATAAGATTCAAGGAATCTATAAGGATTGATAATGAAGTAAGAAAGATAAAGGGTTTGCCTGTCGCAGGATATGACGATGAAACCCAGAAGGCGTACCTTGAATATCCGGATGGGAGGCGCGAGTATGTCGGAAAATGATGTGGTAAGGCTTCCGGAAGTCATTGTATTTGCCGGTCCAAATGGAAGTGGCAAATCAACAATCACCCGAATGGCAAAGATTCGAGGCGAGTATATAAATGCAGACGATATAAAAAGGACTACATTATGCACGGATATGGAAGCAGCTGTAAAAGCGGAAGAATTAAGGGAACGCATGATAGTGGACAGAAAAGATTTTACATTTGAGACTGTGTTGTCTACTGACAGGAATCTGCTGTTATTGCAAAGAGCGAAAGAAAAGGGATATTTTATCAGGGGAATTTATGTTTTAACATGCACTGCAGATATTAATGTTGCAAGAGTGAATGCGAGAGAAGCGCTGGGAGGGCATAGTGTTCCGGAAGAAAAAATCAGATCAAGATATGATAAGGCGCTTGCTCTGATTCCAAGGTTCGTCAGAATTTGCGATATTCTGCATATATATGATAATACACAGGAGCCGTTCAGAATATTTAAGAAACGCAAAGACGTATATTGTTGTTTGAGTAATCAATATTGGAGTGATGATGATATTAAAAAATTAAGTGGAATTGCGGAATTTGTAAATTAATTCACAGGCATATTTCTTGACATATGGCAAAGAAAGACGAAAGAAGGACGCGATATCATGCCAATTAATGAAAACACTCTGGAACAAGCGGTAATTGCACAGCTACAGGGAAATGGTTATGAATATCTCTATGGCCCTGACATTGACCGGGATTACCATGAAGTAATTTTGAAGGATTACTTTGAGACTGCCATGTATAAAATTAACCCCAAAATCACTGTGGATATTGTAGGGGAAGCGTATAAAACGATTAGGAACCTTGGTTTGCTTAAGTTAGAGGATATGAATGCGGCTTTTCATAAATATCTGATTGAGGGCGTTCCCGTCAATTATCGTGTAAGTGGGGAGCTACGTACTTATACGGTAAAGTTGATTGATTTTGCAGAACCAGAAAGAAATGAATTTTATGTCGTCAATCAATATACCGTGATTGAGTATAAGAATAAGAGACCGGATGTTCTGGTATTTGTGAATGGTATTCCGTTGGTATTGTTTGAACTGAAAAATATTACAAATGAAGAGATTACGATTGAAAACGCATATAAGCAGGTCAAAAACTACCAAATGGATATTCCCTCTTTGTTTTATTACAATGCTTTTAATGTAATCAGCGACGGCCTGGATACCCGCATGGGGACAATCACGTCAGATTTTACCCGTTATATGGTGTGGAAATCGGAAAATGGAGAAAAACCGGAAGAGGGAGGACTTAACTATTTTTCGGTTCTTTTGAATGGTGTATTTCCCAAAGCAAGGCTTTTGGATTTGATACGGAATTTTATTGTTTTCCAGAATAGTAAGGGCAGGACAATCAAAATCATTGCCGGGTATCATCAGTACTTTGCGGTGAGAAAAGCAGTGGAGCGTACAAGGAATGCCCTGGAGGAACACAGTAGGAAGGTCGGGGTAGTGTGGCATACCCAGGGCAGTGGGAAGAGTCTGTCCATGGTGTTTTATACAGGCTGTATTGTCAGCAATCCGGAATTTAATAATCCTACTATTGTAGTGTTGACGGACAGGAATGATCTGGATAACCAGCTTTTTGGTTCGTTTGTTTCCAGTTCCAAGCTGTTGTTGCGGCAGACACCGAAGCAGGCAAGAAGCCGGGAGCATCTGAAAGAGTTGTTACGGGTAAAGGCTGGGGGTATTATTTTTACCACGATTCAAAAATTTGAGGAAAGCAGTGAAGTATTGAGTGAGCGGAGCAATATCATATTTATGGCAGATGAGGCGCACCGTTCTCAATATGGCCTGGATGGGAAGCTGGACAGGGAAACAGGTGAGTGGAAATATGGCATGGCAAAGTATATGAGGGATTCTTTGCCGAACGCCACATTTATCGGATTTACCGGGACACCCATTGATTTTGATGACAGGTCAACGGTGGAGGTCTTTGGGGAATATATTGATATTTATGATATGACGCAGGCGGTAGAGGATGGGGCAACGGTTCCGATTTATTATGAAAACCGTACTGCGAAGATAAAGCTGAATGAAGAACTGCTGAAAAAGATAGATGCGGAATATGAAAAAATGGCAGGTGAAGCGTCAGAGACGGCGATTGAAAAATCAAAGTCAGACTTGTCTACCATTGAGGCAATTATAGGCTCTAAGGAAAGATTGTCTCTTTTGGCGGATGATATGATTGCCCATTATGAAGACAGACAGTATGTGCTTACGGGCAAAGCTATGATTGTGTGTATGAGCCGGCGGATTGCTATCAATCTTTATCGGATTATTCTGGAAAAGCGGCCGGAATGGAAACAGAAAGTGAAGGTGGTTTTGACATCCAGCAATCAGGATGATGAGGACTGGCATGATATTATTGGGAACAAAGCGTATCGGGATGGTCTTATGCTGGAATTTAAGGATGATACCAGTGAGTTTAAAATTGCAATTGTGGTGGATATGTGGCTGACGGGTTTTGATGTTCCATCTATGGCGACTATGTATATTGATAAGCCGATGAAGGGGCATAATCTGATGCAGGCAATCGCCCGTGTCAACCGCGTGTATAAGGATAAAGAGGCAGGCCTGGTTGTTGATTACATAGGTATGGCGGCAGAGCTTAGGAGTGCGTTAAGCCAGTATACCAAACGTGACCAGGATAAGATCCCAGATTTGGGACAGGCATTGTCTATAGCGATAGAGAAGCTGGAAATTATGCGGGATATGTTCTACGGATTTGATTATTCTGATTTTTTTGGAGTAGACGATTCGGTGCGTCTTGCTGTGATAGCAAACGGGGTTAATTTTGCCCTTGGGATGGAAGAGGACGAACAGAAAAGTTTTATTCGGGAGGCTACGGCCCTTAGTCAGGCGGAAACGCTTTGCCGAAGTATGCTTGAAACCAGGTTAAAGCAGGAGATTGAGTTTTTTAAATGTGTAAAGGCTGGAATCTGCAAGACCGCTGGACGGATGGGGATTACGACCAATGAGATAAATGCAAGGATTATGAAATTGTTGGAGCAGGCGATTGAGCAGGATGGCGTTTATAATATTTTTGCGGAGGCGGGGAAAAAGAATCCGGAGATTTCGATTTTATCGGAGGAATATATGGAGAAGATCCGCAGGATGAAGCACAAGAATATTGCTGCAGAGATGCTGCGAAAACTATTGGAGGATAATATCCGTGTATTTGCAAGGACCGGGGTTGTGAAATCACAGCTTTTTTCGGAGAAGATGCAGAAATTATTAAAGATGTACAATAACAGACTGATTACCAGTGCGGAGGTGATTGAGGAATTATTGAATCTGTCAAAAGAGATGACAGAGGCTTATAAGGCTGGGGATGAAAAGGGATTGTCTGTGGAGGAACTGGCTTTTTATGATGCGTTGGTGTCAGATCCCGAAGTTCTTAGAAAGATGCAGGATAAGGTTTTGGTGGAAATGGCGCAAGAATTGACGGAATTGATCCGTAAGAGCAGGACGGTTGACTGGGATAAGAAGGAGTCTGCCCGTGCTTATATGAGGACGCAGGTGAAGCATCTTTTGAGGAAATATAAATATCCGCCGGAGAAAGCCAGGGGTGCTGTTGATATTGTGATTAAACAGGCAGAATTGATGAGCAGCAATATTGAGACTGGTGTAGTGAATTATGATTTTCATTCGGGAGATAATTCTCTAATGGTAGCGGAAGAAACAACTCCATATCATGTAAATGAAAAATTGTGATTCGCAGTGTGTGGTTTGGAACAATAGTACTTATAGTTAAATATCACAAAGGCAGGAGGACAAGATGGCTGAGAAGCGTGGGGAGATAACCAGGATTCTTGAGACAGAGCGGTTATATCTGAGGGAACTGAACCAGACGGATTTCAATGCGCTGTGCAAAATTCTGCAGGAGGAAGAAACCATGTACGCCTATGAGGGGGCCTTCAGTGACGGGGAAGTACAGGAGTGGCTTGACAGGCAGCTTTCCCGATATCAGAAATGGAATTTCGGCTTATGGGCGGTGATTTTAAAAGAAACCGATGAGCTGATAGGCCAGTGCGGGCTTACCATGCAGCCCTGGAAGGATGCGGAGGTTCTTGAAATCGGTTATCTCTTCAACAGGGCCTGCTGGCATAAAGGATATGCCACAGAAGCTGCCAGAGCCTGCAAAAAGTACGCATTTGAGACTTTAAAGGCAGAGGAGGTCTGTTCCATTATCAGAGATACGAATACGGCTTCGCAAAAGGTTGCACTTAGAAATGGCATGATGATGACAGATACCTGGACAAAATACTACAAAGGTGTGGAAATGCCACATAGCCGTTATGTTGCACGGCGCTGACATCCTTCACTGCTGTTCCCATGTTCCCGGCGGACAGGGCTATGAGGCCCACAAAGGCGGACCGGGACGGAACGATATTGCAGACACTGCCAGCGGCCCGTTTACCGGCCATTAAGTGCGATGGATATTTTATAAAAGTTTATACTTATTTTATTGATTTTGAAAAAAATAGTGTTATATTAGTTATAGAACAGAAAAACACAACAGATTCAGTGGTAAAGAACTAAGAAAATGCGGGGCATGCGGAGGAGGCATCTTTATGAATATACAGAAATTTACGCAGAAGTCGATGCAGGCCGTGGAGGGCTGTGAAAAGCTGGCCTATGAATACGGGAATCAGGAGATTGAGCAGGAGCATCTGCTGTACAGCCTGCTGACCGTCGAGGACAGTCTGATTCTGAAGCTGATCGAGAAGATGGAGATTCAGAAGGAACATTTTGTAAACCGCGCGGAGCAGGCGCTGGCGAAGCGGACAAAAGTGCAGGGCGGCAAGGTCTATGTGGGACAGGACCTGAACAAAGCGCTGGTGGGCGCAGAGGACGAGGCGAAGCAGCTGGGAGATGAATATGTGTCTGTGGAGCACCTCTTTCTGGCCATGATTAAGAATCCCAACCGGGAGATTGCCCGGATCTGGAAGGAGTACGGGATTACCAGAGAGCGTTTCCTGCAGGCACTTTCCACAGTCAGAGGGAATCAGCGGGTGACCAGCGACAACCCGGAGGCTACCTATGACACACTGGAAAAATACGGGCAGGAGCTGGTGGAGAAGGCGAAGAATCAGAAGCTGGATCCTGTCATCGGCAGAGATACGGAGATCAGAAATGTAATCCGTATCCTTTCCCGGAAGACGAAGAACAACCCGGTGCTGATCGGCGAGCCCGGCGTGGGCAAGACAGCGGTGGTGGAAGGACTTGCCCAGAGAATTGTGAGGGGAGATGTTCCCCAGGGACTGAAGGATAAGAAAATATTTGCGCTGGACATGGGCGCCCTGGTGGCAGGGGCCAAGTACCGGGGCGAATTCGAGGAGCGTCTCAAGGCTGTGCTGGAGGATGTGAAGAACAGCGACGGACAGATTATTCTGTTCATTGACGAGCTGCATACCATCGTGGGCGCGGGCAAGACTGACGGTGCTCTGGATGCGGGAAATATGCTGAAGCCTATGCTGGCCAGAGGTGAGCTGCACTGCATCGGTGCCACGACTCTGGACGAGTACAGACAGTATATTGAAAAAGACGCCGCTCTGGAGAGACGTTTTCAGCCTGTGATGGTGGATGAGCCCACTGTGGAGGATACCATTTCCATCCTGCGGGGGATCAAGGAGCGCTATGAGGTCTATCACGGTGTGAAGATTATGGACAATGCGCTGGTAAGTGCGGCAGTGCTGTCCAATCGTTATATCTCGGACCGTTTCCTTCCGGATAAGGCAATCGATCTGGTGGATGAAGCCTGTGCTCTGATTAAGACTGAGCTGGACAGTATGCCCACGGAGCTGGACGAGCTGCAGCGGAAAATCATGCAGATGGAGATTGAGGAAGCCGCTTTGAAGAAGGAGGATGACCGTCTGAGCCAGGAACGCCTGGAGGACCTTCAGAGAGAGCTGGCGGAACAGAAGGAAAGCTTCGCATCCAGAAAGGCACAGTGGGATAACGAGAAGGCCTCTGTGGATAAGCTGTCCAGATTAAGAGAAGAGATAGATGCTGTGAACAGCGAGATTCAGATTGCTCAGATGGAGGGGAATCTGGAGAAAGCGGCGGAATTAAGCTATGGCAGGCTGCCTGCCCTGAAAAAGCAGCTGGAGCATGAGGAACAGACGGGGGCTGCAGACAGATCCCTGGTCCGTGAGAAAGTTTCGGAGGAAGAGATCGCAAGAATCATTTCCAGATGGACAGGAATTCCCGTGGCGAAACTGACTGAAAGCGAGCGGAACAAGACATTGCACCTGGATGAAGAACTGCATAAAAGGGTAATCGGTCAGGATGAGGGCGTCACAAAAGTGACAGAAGCCATCATTCGCTCCAAAGCAGGAATCAAGGACCCTTCCAAACCCATCGGCTCTTTCCTGTTCCTGGGACCTACCGGCGTGGGGAAAACGGAGCTGGCAAAATCGCTGGCAGCTGCGCTTTTTGACGATGAGAACAATATGGTGCGTATTGACATGAGCGAATATATGGAGAAATATTCTGTGTCAAGGCTCATCGGAGCGCCTCCCGGATATGTGGGATATGAAGAGGGAGGTCAGCTCACCGAGGCAGTGCGCAGGAAGCCTTACAGTGTGGTGCTTTTCGATGAGATAGAGAAGGCCCATCCGGATGTGTTCAACGTGCTCTTACAGGTGCTGGACGACGGAAGGATTACGGATTCCCAGGGCAGGACGGTGGACTTTAAGAATACCATTCTGATCATGACCTCCAATATCGGCGCCGGTTTCCTGCTGGAGGGGATCGGACCCGACGGCCAGATCAGCGGGCAGGCGGAAAATGCGGTAATGAATGAGCTGCGCGGCCATTTCCGGCCGGAATTCCTGAACAGGCTGGATGAGACCATTCTCTTCAAACCGCTGACCAGGGAAAATATCGGCGGAATCGTGGACCTGATTATCGCCGACCTGAACAGCAGGCTGGAGGACAGAGATCTGAAGCTGGAGCTGACAGAGGAGGCTGCGGACTTTATCGTGGAGAATGCGTATGACCCCGTATATGGTGCCCGCCCTCTGAAACGGTATATTCAGAAGCATGTGGAGACGCTGACAGCCAGACTGATCCTTTCGGATGGTGTACAGTCCGGAGATACTGTGCTGATTGACCTGGAAGACGGGAAGCTGACTGCAGGGACTGCCTGATGTAAGCCTGCAGATGGAGAACTGGCGGCCAGAATGAGCTGAGCTTTCTGCCACAGCCGGAGACGGCTGCGGCGGAAGGCTTTTTCTCATATGGAATTCCGGATTTGGAAGTTTTCTTCATTATCTTTTAAGAAAAACACAAAAAGCGCTTCATAAATTCCTAAGAAATGATCTTTATAGTAGAAAGAAAGGCGGTCCCTGTTTCGTATGCTTTGTCAGAATGAAACGGGTATATAAAGGGGCTGTCGGGAAGACGAAAAGGAGAAGGAATTTATGGGAACAAACGGGAAGATGAGCGGAAAGCAGAAAATGAAGGTGATTCTCTTTGCTGTGGAAACGGTGATAATTCTGGGGATGCTGGCGGCATTGTATATGGTGATGAACAAAGCTTCGGAAGGGCCGAAGATAGCGAAACTGGACCCGCAGACGCTGGAAATTCATGAGGAGGTGCAGCAGCTGACACAGGAGGGAGGCACCATGCAGGGCTATATGAACATCGCTCTGTTTGGCCTGGATGCGGAGAAAGAAAGCGAGCTATACAAGAACAGCCGCAGTGACGTGATTATGATTGCAAGCATCAATCTGGACACAGGAGATATCAAGCTGGTCAGCGTATACCGGGATACATATCTTTTCCTGGGACCGTTTCAGGGACATGATGAATATTACTGGAAATGCAATTCGGCTTATTTCAACGGCGGGGCAGAACAGGCTGTGAAGATGCTGAATATGAACCTTGATATGGATATCACTGATTTTGTGGCAGTGAGCTACAAGGGACTGAGAGATGTGATTGACGGACTGGGGGGAATTTATGTGGACGTGGACGAAGTAGAGCTGCTGCATATCAACAATTATCAGATCGGAATTGCCCATGCGTTAAAATGTGATTATGTTCCGGTTTCAGAGCCGGGCTACCAGCTTCTGGACGGCATGCAGGCTGCTGCATACTGCCGGATTCGGCAGACCAAAGGAGATGACTTTAAACGTACCGCACGCCAGCGGGAAGTTCTTCGGGCCATTGAGGAACGGGCAAAGGAGACCGATCTGGCAACATTGACGAAAGTATTCAATGACTGTATCGGTAATATTTACACCAGCCTGGATTCCGGCGACATTCTGGATCTGCTGGCGAATATCGCCAATTATCGGATAACGGAGGAAGCGGGATTTCCTGATGAGTCCCTGAGAGCTACCGGCAATATCGGGGCAAAGGGGGACTGTGTGATTCCGAAGAGCCTGGAAGAAAATGTGAAATGGCTGCACCAATTCCTGTTCGGAGACGAAAATTACAGTGTCACGGACAAGGTGAAGGAATATGACAAACGAATCGAGGAAGATACCTCCAAATACCTGAGAAAATAAATTTAGAAAGAGGAACTGGAAAACAGCAGGCGGGAGAAATGGGAACTGTACAGCTGCCTGCGGAACTGGAATAGGAGAATAAATTATGCTGCCGAAGGACCCGGTTATGTTACTGAGTTTTGTGAATATGAAGCTGCGGGATTTTTACAGCAGTCTGGATGCTCTGTGTGAGGAGATGGAAGTAAGAGAGGAAGAGATTACAGCCAGGCTTTCAGGTATCGGATATCATTATGACAGAGAGCGGAATCAGTTTGTATAGCATGGGAAATATTTTCATTTTGTATTGTATTTTGGCTGTTTTTTTGTTATTATTTATCAGATAGAAGTTTTTAGCGAATGCATTTCGATGGTTCGAAGTGTAAATTTATATTTTAGTTTTGGAGGATATGGTAATGGCAAAGAAACGCAACATTATTGTAGGCCAGTCAGGTGGCCCTACAGCTGTGATTAATTCCAGCCTGGCAGGGGTATACAAGACTGCAAAAGAAAGAGGATTCCATAAAGTATATGGAATGCTTCACGGTGTTCAGGGCTTTCTGGACGAGCAGTATGTGGACTTATCCACACAGATTCATTCCGATATCGACATAGAGCTGCTGAAGCGTACCCCGTCGGCTTTTCTGGGATCCTGCCGGTACAAGCTGCCGGAAATTCATGAGAATCCCGAAATTTATCAGAAGCTTTTCGAGATTATGGAAAAGCTGAATATCGAAGCTTTCATTTACATTGGCGGCAACGATTCTATGGACACTATCAAGAAGCTGTCCGATTATGCGATTATCAAGGGTCATACCCAGAAGTTCCTTGGGGTGCCCAAAACCATCGATAATGACCTGGCTCTCACGGATCACACTCCGGGATTTGGAAGTGCTGCGAAATACATTGCGGCTTCTACCAAAGAAGTAATCCGGGATGCTCTGGGCCTGAATTATAAGAAGGAATCCATCACCGTGATTGAGATCATGGGCCGCAATGCCGGATGGCTGACGGGTGCCACCGCGCTTGCCCGCACGGAAGAGTGTGAGGGACCGGATGCGATTTATCTGCCCGAGGTTGTGTTTGATATCGAGAAGTTCCTGAAGAATACCAGGGAACTGTTGAAAAAGAAGAATTCTGTGGTGATCGCTGTGTCAGAGGGAATCAAGATCGCCGACGGCAGATATGTCTGTGAGCTGTCAGGCGGTTCGGATTATGTAGATGCTTTCGGCCATAAGCAGCTTCAGGGTACCGCTGCCTATCTGGCGAACTTCCTGGGTGCTGAAATCGGCTGCAAGACCCGCAGTATTGAGTTCTCCACCCTGCAGAGAAGCGCTTCCCATATGGCTTCCCGGGTGGATGTGGACGAGGCATTCATGGTTGGAGGCGCTGCCGTAAAGGCTGCCGACGAAGGTGATTCCGGGAAAATGGTGGTTATCGATCGTCTTTCCGATGACCCTTATCAGAGCAATGCCGGAATTTACGACGTACACAGAATTGCCAATCATGAGAAGCTGGTTCCCCGTTCCTGGGTGAATAAGGACGGCGATTATGTGACGGATGAATTTATCAATTATATTGAGCCGCTGATTCACGGGGATTATCAGCCGTTTATGGTAAATGGTCTTCCTCAGCATCTGGTGCTCAAGAGGAAGCAAAAATAATTCTATATTTTGTGTTATAAATGAAAAGAGATTCGGCCTTTGTTGATGCTGTACTTCCCAGGATGGTGCGGAAGTACCGTCTGCAAAGGCCGATATTTCTGAGAAAGAATAGTCAGGTAATGTTTCGGCCTGAATATTTCTGAGGAGAAAAAGAGGAGAAAAAGATGTGGGCATTTATTTTGGGAGGACTGTTTCTTGGGACAGTTCTGGGTATTCTGTACCTGGCAGGCAGGTTTGCTAAATTTTCCTGGGTGCGGAAAACGGTCGGAGAGAGAAAAGTATTCAGATTTCTGACAGGTCTTGTTCTGGTCATTGTGATTGCCGGCATTACAGGGAAAGCCATGGGGGCCATCAATGCGGAAATCTGTATCCTGCATCTGCTGGTAATCTGGCTGATCTGTGATGGAATCAGCAAGCTTGTGGAAAAGAAGCGGAAAAAGAGCTTTACAAGGTATTATGCGGGAATTGCTGCAATTCTAATTACCATTGTGTATCTGACCTGCGGATGGTATCTGGCTCATCACGTGTGGAGGACAGAATATGTGCTGGAGACAGAGAAGCAGGTGGGGAGTCTGCGTATCGTACAGTTTGCAGATTCTCATGTGGGGAATACTTTCAGCGGAGAGGAATTTCTGGAGCTTGTGAAAGACATGCAGGCGGAAGATCCGGATATCGTGGTGGTGACAGGGGATTATGTGGATGATGATACCACGAGAGAGGATATGGTTGCCGCATGTGCAGCGCTGGGAACACTGGAGACTGCCTATGGTGTCTATTATGCTTTCGGAAATCATGATAAAGGATATTATGGTGCGGAATATCGTGGTTACAGCGGAATGGACCTGATTGCGGAACTGGAGAAGAACAATGTGATTGTCCTGCAGGATGAAGTGGTATTATTGGGAGAGGACTTCTACCTGATCGGAAGACAGGACCGCTCGGAAGACATGATGGGGAGACCCAGGGCCTCCATGGAAGAATTGACAGCTGATTTGGATCCGGCCAGGTACAGTATTGTCCTGGACCATCAGCCCCACGACTTTGATGCCCAGGAGGAGGCTGGAGTGGATCTGGTACTGTGCGGCCATACCCACGGCGGTCAATTGTTTCCCTTTCACCGTATGGGGCAGTGGACAGGAACGGATGATAAAAGCTATGGTCTGGAGACGAGAGGCAGTACCAGTTTTATTGTGACATCCGGTATCTCTGACTGGGCGATTCAGTTTAAGACCGGATGCAAGTCGGAATATGTGGTGGTCGATGTGCAGGGCGCAGCCAGGTGAACACTGGATCCGGGAATTGCCCGGGGCACAGAGCAGAGGGGTGCGACACTGATTACCGTTGGACAGAACGGAGCCATAGGCATTATTCCTTACAGGCTGGTGGATTTAGAGGGGTAGTGAGCCTTTTATACTGCTTTCCATAGAAGGAAAGAGAAAGGACCGTTGCCGCGGACCAGCCCACGGGCCATGCTGCCCAGATACCCAGAGGCGAAGCGGTGAGGCCGGACAGAAGGAAGGCCAGTACCACCCGGAGAATCAGATCTGTAAAAGTGGCAATCATAAACGGGCCCATTGCGCTGGTACCGCGCAGAACGCCGTCAGCTACCAGCTTGGCGGATACCACAAAATAAAACGGGGAGAGAATCCACAGAAACTGCTGTCCTGTGGCAAGCGCTTTAACAGAGGACTGATTCATAAATAAAAGCAGTACATATTTGCCGGCAGCCATATAAATCAGACAGAATGGGACGCACAGACACCAGACTAATTTCAGACCCGCCCGTGTGCCTTCCCGGATTCTCTCATATTTGCGGGCACCCAGGTTCTGGGCAGAGAAGCCGGAGATACCGTTCCCGATGGTGGTAAAGGAAGTGATGACCAGATTATTCAGCTTTACCGCGGCGGAATACCCTGCGGCAACACTGACGCCGAAACTGTTGATACGGCCCTGGATCATCATATTGCCCACAGAGATAAAGGACTGCTGGAGAATGCTGGGGATGGCCACAACTGAAATTTTCTTCAGTACAATCCATGAAAAAATAGGAATATGCCTGTCTGCGCTGATGCCGGACAGGCGTTTTAATACCAGAATCAGGGAGAGAACACAGCTGATTCCCTGACAGAGGAAGGTTGCCCAGGCCACACCTGCAATCCCCATGGCAAAAGATTTCACAAACAGGATATCCACCAGGATATTGGCGGTGGAAGATGCGGCCAGGAACAGGAAGGGAGTCCTGGAATCTCCCATGGCGGAAAAGATACCGGTGGCAATATTGTAAAAAAAGAGAAAGGGAAGTCCCCAGATATATATTTTCAGATACAGAGAGGAAGCCGCCATGATTTCCGGCTGGGTTTTAATCAGGCGCAGCAGGGTATCGCAGGACAGCAGTCCCGCCGCCATCAGAATGGCGCAAAGGACTGCGCTTGCGGTCAGGGCGGTATATACGGCCGTTTTCATGGCATTGTAATCCCTTGCGCCGAACAACTGAGACACGATGACGGAGCACCCGATATTGCAGCCGAAAGCAAAGGCAATGAAAATCAGAGTGATATTGTAGCTGTTGCCCACTGCGGCCAGAGCGTTTTCTCCGATACATTTACCGGCTACCAGAGAGTCGGCTATATTGTAGAGCTGTTGAAAAATAATGCTGCCAAACATGGGCAGGCAATATGCCCATAAAACTTTCTGAGGATTTCCGATGGTCAAATCTTTGTTCATAGATATTCAATCCTTTCCTTCATAACGATTTCCAGATCCTTCATTTACATTGTGCAACAGTTCAGACAGGTCATTGGATTGTTACTACATTGTAACAGTTCGGACAGGTCAACGTAACTGTTACTTTACACTTCATCACGGATATAGTATACTGTGGGGAGAAAGATATTTAAAATATATATATGACATAGAGGATATATAAAAAACATATGGATATCAGTTTTGAATACTATAAAGTATTCTATTATGTGGCAAAATATGGAAATCTTACCAGAGCGGCGGCAGCCCTTGGCAGCAACCAGCCCAATGTATCCCGGGTGATGAAACTGCTGGAGAAACAGTTAAATTGCAGGCTGTTTCTCAGGGAACCAAGAGGGGTCAGCCTTACGGAGGAGGGCAGAAAGTTGTATTCCCATGTGGAGGCAGCCTGTATGCATTTGTTGAGTGCCCAGGAGGAAATCGGCAGACAGGACTCGGGAGACACAGGGGCAGTCGAAATAGGAGCTACAGAATCGGCGCTGCATCTGTATCTGCTGGAGAAAATGCATGATTTTAAAATCCAGAAGCCCGGAATCCGGATCAAGGTACACAATCACAACACCCCGGAGATCTTAAAATATCTTGGAAGCGGTCGATTGGATTTTGCGGTGATTACCTCTCCCTGCAATCTGCCGGAAAACGCTCGCTATGAAAAACTGCTGTCCTTCCGGGAGGTACTTGTAGGCGGCAGGAAGTATGCGCATCTGGGAAAGAAAGCTGTATGTCTGGAGGAACTGCGGGAATATCCCTGGATTGGACTGGGCAGCGGAACCGCCACATACGAATTTTACCGTGACTTTTTTGAGGAGCACGGTACAGAACTGGAACTGGATATGGAGGTGGCCACTTCCGATTTGCTGCTGCCCTTGATTCAGAACAATCTGGGAATCGGATTTGTACCGGAAAGCCTGGCGCCGGCACTGCTTCAGGAAGGGAGGCTCGTGCAGATTCCGCTGGCCTGTGAGCTGCCGGACCGGTCGATTCAGCTGGTCTCGGAGAAAGGGAGAGCCGGAAGCAGGGCGGCGGACAGCTTTTACCGATATCTGAAGGGCAGGTGAAGGCGTTTTTACCATATGGCGGCCTGGAAAGGACTATTGTATGGAAAATAAGGATCGGAAAGTTGCTATTTTGGAATGGAGAGGAAGTGTGGTCTGGTGAAAACAGACAATAGGAGAACAGCAGGGGAAACCCATAGAAAATTCCCGCGGGAAAGCAGGATTTGGAATACATGATTCCCACGGGAAGCTTTTATGTTTTTTCAGGGACCAGATAGCGGAATCCCTTGTTCCTTTATGGTATAGAATTTCTACAAAGCCCGTCAGGTCTGGCTTTTTGCACCCTCATCGTAGGTAAAACCCCGCAGTGCCAGCTCCTTTGCCCTGTGGCAGGCGCAGAGCCTTCCGTCCGGCATCTCGGTCAGGGCAGGTGCATCTGTCGTACATTTGTCGATGCAGTAATGACATCTCTCGTGGAAGTAACAGCCGCTTGGCGGATTTGCAGGGTTGGGAATCTCTCCCTTCAGAGGGATGCGCTCCATCTGAATCGTGGGATCCGCCACAGGCACTGCGGAGAGCAGAGCTTCTGTATAAGGGTGCATGGGCTTTTCGAACAAATCCTCTGCCGGGGCGAATTCCACCATCCGGCCCAGGTACATGACGCCCACCTTGTCGGAAATATGTTCCACCACCGAAAGGTCATGGCTGATAAACAGATAGGTCAGATTCAGCTCCTTCTGCAGATCCCGCAGCAGATTGATGACCTGCGCCTGGATTGACACATCGAGAGCCGAAACAGCCTCGTCGCAGACGATAATCTGCGGCTCGATCACCAGTGCTCTTGCAATACCGATACGCTGACGCTGGCCGCCGGAGAAAGCATGGGGATACCTCATCAGGTACATGGGATTTAAGCCCACCTTCTCAGCCATGGCCTTTGCTTTCTGGTCCATCTCCGCTTTTGACATCTTCGGATAATTTGCCTTTAAGGGCTCCTTGATGATGTCGAGAACGGTCATCCTGGGGTCCAGAGAGGAGTAGGGATCCTGGAAGATCATCTGGATTTCCTTGCGGATTTCCTTCATTTTCTTTTTATCCACCTTCAGGAAGTCCAGCTCTTCGCCGGCTCTTGTGCGATAGAAGACTTCGCCCTCGGAAGCGTCATAGGCCCGGACAATACAGCGTCCCAGCGTGGTCTTGCCGCAGCCGGATTCTCCTACGATACCGATGGTTTCTCCAGGCTTTACATCGAAGCTCACATCGGTTACCGCCTTTACCGTAATTCCTTTGGAGGTAAAGCGTTTATGAAGTCCCTTGACCTCCATGATATTTTCTTTCTTCATTTCCTGCCGCCCTCCTTCTTTTTGAAGATAGACTTTGCCGGGGATTTTCCTGCGCCGGATGTCTCTGTCCGGGCTGACGGATTCTTATCCTTGCCATTCCCGGCTGACTCATCCGGAGACTTTCCGGCGGCCAGGGCCGCTTCCACCTTTGTCCTCTGGGCCTTACAGGCCTCGTGCGGGCAGTTAAAGCAGGCAATTTTATGTCCGGGGGCGATTTCCACCAGCTCAGGCTCAGCCCGGTTGCAAAGCCCCTCGATGCGGGCGTCACAGCGGTCATAGAAGCCGCAGGCCTTCGGCAGGTTCATGGCAAGCGGTACCGTTCCTTCGATGGAAAAGAGTCTTTCCTCTTTTGCAGAACCGATCTTGTGAACGGATCCGATGAGGCCTCTGGTGTAGGGATGCTGAGGATTTGCGTAAATTTCCGATGCATCCGCGCTTTCCACGATTTTCCCCAGATACATGACCGCCACCCGGTCGCACATTTTGGCCACCACACCCAGGTCATGGGTGATGAAGAGGATCGCCATGTTGAAATCCTTCTGCAATTCCTTCATCAGCTCCAGAATCTGGGCCTGAATGGTAACGTCAAGGGCAGTGGTGGGCTCGTCTGCGATGAGCATCTTGGGATTGCACACCAGAGCCATTGCGATGAGAGCCCGCTGGAGCATACCGCCGGAGAACTCATGGGGATACTGATTGTAGCGCTTTTCCACGTTGGCGATGCCCACCTTGCGCATCACTTCCATGGAGATTTCTTTGGACTTTTTCTTGTCCTTTGTGATATGAAGCCTTGTGGCTTCGTTGATCTGGTTGCCGATGGTATACATTGGGGAAAAGGCTACCATGGGCTCCTGGAAAATCATGGAAATTTCCTTGCCTCGGATAGAACGGATTTCCTGACCTTTCTGGTCCAGAGACAGGAGATCCACTTTGCCAAGACCTTCCGAGTCGAACAGAATCTGTCCGCCGGGCACGCATTTTTTATCATTGATACCCAGGATAGCCTTGCAGGTCAGCGACTTACCGCAGCCGGATTCACCTACCAGCCCCAGGGTTTCTCCTTTTTTCATCTCAAAGTTCACGCCCCGGACTGCCGTCAGAAGCCCCTCTGTCATATGAATGTCCACATGGAGGTCTTTGACTTCAAGAATATTTTCTTCGCTCATCGTTTTCTCCATTTCCGCGCTGTCTGCATACTCAAATGCAACAGAACAGACAGCGTCTTATTTATAAGGGTCTGCAGCGTCGCGGATTCCGTCACCCAGGAAATTAAAGGCGAGAACCGCAATGGTTACGAACAGAATGGGAATCAGCTTGTGGGGATTGCTTGCCACGTCGGTGACGGAGCTGGCCTCCTGAAGCAGTACACCCCAGCTGGTGGCGGGAGACTTGATACCCAGTCCCAGATAGGACATGGAGGTCTC
The DNA here is from genome assembly GCF_024623325.1 of Acetatifactor muris. Classification (GTDB taxonomy): domain Bacteria; phylum Bacillota; class Clostridia; order Lachnospirales; family Lachnospiraceae; genus Acetatifactor; species Acetatifactor muris. The sequence continues at coordinate 125,120 of NZ_JANJZD010000003.1, read as the reverse complement.
ACCAACGATGGAGCCCGGAATGCCCAGAGTAATCGAAACGATGAGATAACTCATGAAACCGGGAACCAGATGCTTCCAGATTATTTTCCATGTGGAAACGCCGGAAAGCCTTGCCGCCATTACATAATCCTCATTTTTCAGGGACAGGAATTTGCCGCGCACCACACGGGCCATTCCGGTCCAGTTGATAAAGGAAAGAATGATAGTGATGTAAAAATACATCTTCACAGTTGATATTCCCGGAGGAATGGCAGCAGAGAGCGCCATCCAGAGAGGAATCTGAGGAACGGCACCGATTACTTCGATGACTCTCTGAATCGCAATGTCTACGGCTCCGCCGAAGTAACCTGAGATGGAACCGATGGTAACGCCCAGGAAAAAGCTGATAATAGCACTGGCAAAGGGGATGGTCAGAGAGATTCTGCTTCCCAGAAGGACTCTGGAGAAGATATCCCGCCCCAGAGTATCCGTGCCGAAGAGCATGATCTTTGCCCCGGTGCCGCCGTTGCTGCCTTCGTCTACGCCGAAGAGATGAATGTCGCAGGGAATCAGCCCCAGGATCTTATATTCTGTGCCGTGTACGAAAAATTTCAGCTTGTAATATTCGGAGGTATCCTCCGTGATGGTAACGGAGAAATCCGTCTTGTCGATGGTCTTTTGCTGCTTGTAGACAAAAGGACCTACAAATTCTCCCTCGTGTATAAAGTGGATACTGGTGGGAGAGCTGTTCTTATACAGGGCGTCAAATTCCTCCAGAGAATAGGGTGCAAGGAAATCCGCGAACAACGCGCCCAGATACAGGATCAGCAGGATCAGCATGGAAAGCCTTGCAAGCTTATGCTTCTTTAACTTCCTTCCCATCAGAGTCCACTGAGAGGCAAGATAATAATCGTCGTTTGTCTTCTGTTTCTTTTTCCACATCATCTGCCACCTCCCGAATAACGAATTCTGGGATCCAGGAACGCCAGCGCGATATCGGACAAGAGGATACCGACCACAACCAGAACGGCCTGAACCATAACGATTGCCCCGGCAAGGTACATATCCTGCGCCTGGAGTGCCTTCAAAAGCACAGGGCCCTGAATCTGCATGTTCAACACCATCGCAGTCACCGTGGAACCGGAGAACAGGCTGGAGAGAACACCGCCCAGACCGGAAACGGTAGGATTGATGGCTGCGCGGAAGCAATATTTCATGATGATGGTGCGCTCCGGAACACCCTTTGCCCTTGCGGTCAGAGTGTACTGTCTGCCCACCTCATCCAGCATCTGGGCCCGCACGGAACGGATAATGCCGCAGGTGCCGCTGGTACCGATGACCAGGATGGGAATGATCATTCTCTTTAAGAATTCGCCGAAATTATACAGGTGGACGCCGTTCTGCAGCATTTCCTGGGAAAACAGGCCCACATTGGCATTCCCCGTCCACTTATAGGACAGGTACATCAGCACAATCGCCAGGATGAAATTGGGTATGGCCGCCCCCAGAAAACCAATGATGGAGGAAATATAATCCCCCACGGAATACTGATGGGTAGATGCATAGACTGCGATGGGGAGGGATACCGCATACTGGAAGATCATGATGATGGCTGTGACCAGGATTGTCAGTCCCAAACGGTCATCCACCACGTCCCAGACATCTTTGCCATAGGCAAAGGAATATTTCCAGTTATGATGAGAGCCGTATAAACGGTAGTAGGTAGAGTCTGTAGGAGTCCAGATAATATCCTTGATCCATTTGATATACTGCTCATGAATGGGCAGATCCAACCCGTAATCCGCGCGGAGCTGCGCTGCATAGTCCGCATCCACAATTTCGCCTTCTGTGGCCAGAGCGGCAATATGAGCGGAAACATAGTCTCCGGGAGGAAGCTGAATAACGAAGAAAACCAGGATGGAAATTAAAAGCAGCGTGGGAATAAACATCAGAATACGTTTTACAATGTATTGAACGAGATCTTTTTTGAAGAAATCGATTATGGATTCCCGCAGGGTCTTCTTCGGGAGGTCTTCATGCATGCTTTTTGATTTGTACGCATTTTCTTCCATGAGAAATTCCCTTTCTGAAATGTGATTATGGGTACAGGATTCGCAAAGCGGTTCCTGTGCTGTGTTAAAAACGGAGGCGGGGAACCGGGTTCCCCGCCTCCGGAAGTCAGTTCTGACTTTCGCAAAGCGCTGCGAAGAGTCGCTTTTTTAATAAATTTTATTCGCTCTTGAACAGCGTCCAGTAGTGAACGATGTTCTGATACTGATACAGGTCGTCAGATACCAGAAGATCCGGGAAGTTATGAATCTTGGAACTTACAATATTGTAGTCGCCGCCTGCTTTCAGATAGGCGATGGTCCACAGATTTTCCTTGTGGAGGTCATAGATCTCCAGGGTGTATTTGTCTCTCTCTGCAGAATCAGGAGTAGCCTTCCATTTCTCATAGATCTCCACCAGCTTGGCCATATCGCCTTCCGGCTTCACGCCCTGGGCGCCGTTTGTGTCATAGTAGGTACCATATTCGCCGTACCACTCGGCAGACTGAGCGATGGGAACGAAGGGCTGTACTCTGGACTTCAGGGAAACGCCGCCGATAGCGGTGTGAGGTCCGAGAACCGCATACCAGTCATTGTTGTCGATCTCCTGATCGAAAGCAGATACATCGTAATCCTTTGTGGCACACTTAATTCCAGCCGCTTTGAAATACTGCTCCAGAACCGGATATACAGTGTCGCCCATACCCAGATCCGTATAGGTGTAAATGGTCAGTACAAAATCGGTACCGTCAGCGAAATCATAGCAGCCGTCGCTGCCCATTACAAGGCCGCACTCCTCCAGGAGCTTCTTTGCATTGTCCACATCGTATTCTGTCCATTTGTTGATCCATTCCTCGTCATAACCGAAGTTACCTTCCTGAGGAGCGCACTGTCCGGGCTCCAGGAAACCTTCTGTGAGAAGGCCGGAAACCTGTTCGCGGTCCACGCAGATGGACATGGCCTGGCGGAATCTGGAATCAGCGAACAGTTTTGCATAGTTCTCATCCTTGCAGGTATAGTTGAAGGTCAGCAGATAGGAACCCCAGTTGGTGCTGGCGAGAGTGCGCAGGTACGCTTTGTCGCCCAGGTCTGCCAACAAAGAAGCGATATCCTCCATGGGTACCGAACCCAGGATATCAAGCTCGCCGGAACGGAACATCAGCTGATCCTGGCCATCCTCGGAGGTGGTATTGAAATGAATCTCCTCGCAGTAAGGAAGCTGCTGGCCCTGGGCATCCACCTTCCAGAAGTAAGGGTTGCGTTCCATGATACACAGTTGTGCGTCCTTGGAGTTGTTGCCTTCTTTTGTGGACAGCACATAGGAGTTCAAAGTGGGGAGACCATCCTCGTTCCAGAAGTAGTAGGCTACCTGCTTGCCCAGATCCTTGACCGTGGCCGCATCAATTCCCTTTGCCTGTGCATTCTTGAGGACTGTCTCGTCGTCAAGACCTGTCTTCGCATAGTAAGGATTTTCCACATAGGGGAATTCCTCGGTATCCGGAATCAAATCGTTCAGATAATGCTCGGGAGCCCAGCACCACTTGAAGTCGCCGTTCTCAATAAAGTCCGCCGGGAACTTGGGATTTACAAAGGTCCAGGTCACAGTATAATCGTTGACCTTCTCCAGCTTTGCCCATGCGTCTTCGCCGTCAACGGTCTCTTTCAGAGCAGCCCAGCTTTTCTTGGTATCATAGTTATTCAGATGGCACATGTAATACCAGAAGGTGATATCGTCGGCGTTGAAATCCTCGCCGTCGGACCACTTCATGCCCTCTCTGAGGTTGAAAGTCCATACGGTGTAGTCTTCATTGTGCTCGTAGCTCTTGATGACGTTGGGATAATAGGTGCCGTCCGAATTGAAACGAATGATACCTTCCAGCACAGGTCTGGACAGGCCCCAGCCGCCGCCTGCGCCGCCGAGATTGATCACGCCGCCGTATGTACCGATTTCCAGGGTGTTGCCGATTGCGTCAGTGGTATCCACAAACACGTCGCTCTCCACAGGAATACGTTCCTCCAGAGCGGGCAGAGTTCCTGCGCTTACCAGATCGGTAAGAGCGGGGGACTCGCTGAAAGCAGATACATCAGCAGGGGGGGCAGTTTCTTCGGGAGCGGAAGATTCCTGAGTGGATTCTTCCGTCGATGACTGCTGGGTACTTTCCGACGAATCACTGGGCGTACTGCCCGGATCTTCGCTTGGACCACCGCATGCAGCCAGAGACAGGGTCATTGTGCCTGCTAAAAGCAGAGCAATGAGTCTTTTTTTCATAAAACATCCTCCTTCATGATTTTGAACGCCAATTAAGTCAGCGCTTTCTATCACTCAGTATAACAATAGTACGCAAAATCCTGCCACGCATCTGTTGCTTTTTTTATATACATATTGCAAATATTGCTTTTTTATTATATAATTTATTTGTGATTTGCACAATATACACAAAAATAGCAGATTCAAATTAGCCATTTTTACTAATTTTTGGCTTATTTGATGTGATAAAAGCTTTTAGAAGGCTCCGTAGAAAGCAAGACAGGCAAGATATATTCCTGACTGTCAGGAATATCGTTGCAGCAGATGTTCTGTCCGTGTGACTGCAAAATGCGGATTTGGCCGCCTGTGGAGGCAGATGATGCGGAGAGAAAGGAACGCAGGAGGTATAGACATGCTGATTGACAATACCGTAATTTATGAAGAAAAATATATGATTGAAATCAACAGGCAGGGAGCTCCTTTTTTCTATTTCTTTGACTGGGACGAGCGTTCCTATACGATTAATATGGAATTTCAGCATTTCCATCAATTCTATGAGCTGTGCATTTTTCTGGATGAGCACGCGGGCCATCTGATCAACGGGGCGTGGCACGACCTGCGATGCTGTGACATTGTGGCAATCCGTCCCTCTCTGCTGCACAAGACGGCCTATCCGGAGGGTGCGCCAAATAAGCGCCTCATCATCAATTTTGCCATACCGTCTCTGCCGGCCGGTCTGGAATCCTACATGAAGAGTATCTACAGTATCTTCGACGGAGAAATTCCCATCTACCGCTTTGAGGGACGTTATAAAAAGGCGATTTTCGAGAAGCTGAACGATATTTACTATCTTTCTCAGGCGCCTAACGAACTGTCCAATCTGGCTATTCATCATAAATTTGTGGAATTCCTAAGTCTGATTTATCTGTACCGGGATAAAAATGCGTACAAGGATCAGGTGGATTTCGACAATATCACCAATAAAATTTACAGCATAACTGCCTGTATACATAATCGCTATACGGAGGATCTGTCTCTGGCTTCTCTGTCAAAGGAATTCTATGTCAGCAGCTATTATCTGTCCCATCAGTTCAAACGGATTACCGGGTTCACACTGACGGATTACATTTCCCTGACCCGGGTGCGCAATGCCCAGACGCTTCTGCTCTCTACGGATGAACCGATCACGGACATAGCACTTCAGAGCGGATTTAAAAGCTTTTCTCAGTTTAACAGGGCGTTCAATAAATTCCTGCAGACATCACCCTCAAGATTCAGGCGGGAGGGCGGGAAATAGCAGGATTGTGCGGAAAATGCGCGGGGACATGGAATGCTTCATACAAAATGGACAAATGCGACAGGATGATTTCGCAAATCTTGTACAATGGAGAAAGGATTTCCATGAAATAATAGCAAAAAATGCAATATAATTCGTCCAAAAAACAACAGACGCGTGGAAATGGAAGCCGGCCTCTGGTAATATGGAGGCAGTGGCAGCATAATGGAGGGCAGGAGACTATGAATAAAAATCTGATCATATTTACAGACAGCGGAGACACCATTATTGACGAGAGCACGCAGATTTACGACGACAGAGGGATTGTCACGGAAGCGGCGTTTATCCCGGGGGCGGGGGAAGTACTTCGGCAGCTGAAGGAGGAGGGCTACCGTATCGCCCTTGTGGCGGACGGCGAGTGGGAATCCTTCCGGAATGTGTACAGGAAAAACGGGCTGGGATACTGCTTCGAGGAGTGGATTGTCTCCGAGGTGGTGGGAGAGCAGAAGCCGGCCAGGGTCATGTTTGACACCGCCATGGAGAAGATGGGGCTGACGGAAGCTGATAAGCCATTCATTGTTATGATTGGAAACAACCTGAAGAAAGATGTGGCCGGAGCTAACCGTTATGGGATTACTTCCGTATGGCTGGACTGGTCCCCCAGATATTTTCATTCTGTGGAGGAGGCGGACTGGCAGCCGGACTATACGGTGAAGACGCCGGAAGCGCTGAAGGAACTTATCGGGGTGCTGGAGGGAAAATGCACGGAAAAAAAGGAATTGCTTCGGCGTGTGAATGACAAGATTGACAGAATGGTGGATGCCTTTACCCATATTCTGTATGAGACGGACGATACTTTCCTGAAGAACATGGAGAGTCACAATCTGGCGGGAGATGATATTGCCAGATACCGGTACTGGGAGTGGACCCAGGGAGTGGGACTGTTCGGCCTCTGGAAGCTTTTCTGCTATGAGAAAAAGGAAAAATATCTGGATACGCTGAAGAAATATTATGACAGGCAGATAGCCATCGGCTTTCCGGCGCTGAATGTGAACACGGCGGCGCCCTACCTGACCATGTCCTTCCTGGCGGAGTACACCGGGGAGGAGAAGTATCTGCAGCCCTGTATTCAGGCGGCGGAAGAGATTATGGAAAGCTTTCCGCGGACAAAGGAAGGCGGATTCCAGCATAAGACCTCGGACAGCGTCAATGAGCAGGAGCTGTGGGATGACACCCTTTATATGACGGTGCTTTTCCTGGCAAATATGGGGCGGATTCTGAATGATGAGAAAATGAAGGCGGAGGCGGAGTACCAGTTTCTGCTGCATGACAAATACCTCTGTGACAGAGTTACGGGGCTGTGGTATCACGGCTGGAGCTTCAGAGAGAAGAACAATTTTGCCGGTGCCTTCTGGGGCAGGGGAAATTGCTGGATCACCATGGCCATACCGGAATTCCTGGCCATTCAGGACTGCAGCGAGCCGGTGAGAAGAATGCTGACGAATACATTGAGAGCGCAGATTGAGAGCCTGAAAAAGTATCAGGCTTTGGACGGCATGTGGCATACCCTGGTGGACGATGAGGATTCTTACGTGGAGGCCAGCGCCACCTGCGGCTTTGCCTACGGCATTCTGAAGGCGGTGAAGGACGGCCTGGCGGACAGAAGCTGTCTGGAGACGGCGGCGAAAGCGGCGGCACCGATTCTGGACTACATATCGGAAGATGGCGTGGTGAATCAGGTTTCTTACGGAACACCTATGGGACGGATTTCCAGGGATTTCTACAAGGAAATTGAGCTGAAGCCCATGCCTTACGGACAGGCGCTGGCCATCCTGTTTTTGATGGAGTACAGGACGATACTGTAAGGTGCAGGGGGGATATGCATGAAACTCGGACGACAGTGGGATGAGAGATTGAAGATATGGGACGAAGCCTTTGGGCGGAATCTGTATACACAGCTGGGGGAGATAGCGCTTTCCGGATTTGTCACCATGGAGCAGCTGTCTCTGGAACAGGCAATGAGCCGGGAGTTCCGGCCTTTTCCCAGGGGAAGAGCGTGGGGAAGAAAATGGGAGTACGGATGGTTCCGGGCCTGTGTGACAATGCCGGAAGCAGCGGTGGGAGAGCGCATTCTGCTGCATCTGGGACCGGGACCGGAGATGCTGGTGTATGTAAACGGCAGAGAGGCAGGCTCTATTGACAGCAGACATTCCATGGTGGAGCTGACAGCCCGGGCCGTTCCCGGAGAGCATTTTGAGATTTATGCGGAGTGCTATGCGGGCCATGGGGTCAGACAGGAAGGCGCAGGGATCTGCAGGAGAGGAGATGAGCCGGTGCCGGAGCCGCCTGCATGTCAGTGCAAAGTGGAGAGCAGTCATTTTGGAATTCATAATGCAGAGATGTTCGCTGCTTACGCGGATTATCATACGTTGTATGAGCTGTGGAAGGTGCTGCCGGACAGTGAGCTGCGCACTGTGAAGATTGGAGAAGCGCTGCAGCGCTTTACCTGTATCGCCGACTTCGAAGCGGAGGAACCCGGGCGCAGCGAGAGTATCCGGGAGGGAAGGAAACTGCTTCGGCCCCTTCTGGAAAAGCGGAATGGGGATACCATGCCGGAATTTACGGTGTTCGGACAGTCGCATCTGGACCTGGCCTGGCTTTGGCCCCTGGAGGAGACAAAGCGGAAGGCGGCCAGGACCTACTCCAATCAGCTGGCGCTGATGGAACGATATCCCGACTATAAGTTTCTGTTATGCTGCCCCACGGTTCTGGAATATCTGAAAGCGTATTATCCGGGACTTTTCAGACGGGTGAAGGAAAAGGTCGAAGAGGGCCGGTTCCTGCCGGATGGGGCGGTGTATGTGGAGAGTGATACCAATCTGCCGGGGGGCGAGAGCCTGATTCGGCAGTTTGTTCTGGGCAAACGATGGTTCCTGGAGAACTTCGGCGTTGACAGCCGTGTGGCCTGGATGCCGGACACCTTCGGCTTTTCCGGTGCGCTGCCCCAGATTATGAAGGGGTGCAGAGTACCTTATTTTGCCACCCAGAAGCTGTTGCGCTGTGATCCTGAATGCCAGCAGTTTCCCTACAATGTGTTCTGGTGGGAGGGCATCGACGGAACCAGGATTCTGTCCCATATTTATAAGAAGAACAATGCGGTTTTCAGTTCCGGTGCGCTGCGGGAGCGCTGGGAGAAGGACAGGAATCAGAAGCAGGAGATAGATACCTTCCTGTTCCCCTTCGGCTATGGGGACGGAGGAGGCGGTCCAACGGAGATGATGGTGGAGACGGCGGCGCGCTGTCTGGACCTGGAAGGTGTCCCCAGGTGTACCATGGAGAGCCCGGCAGCCTTTTTTGACAGACTGGATGGGGCTTGTGTGAGAAATGTTTATTACGGAGAGCTGTATCTGGCATGGCACAGAGGAACCTACACCGCGCAGGCGGGAATTAAGAGAGGTGTCCGCAGGGCGGAGTACGCGCTGCGGGAGGCGGAGTATCTGGCGGGACTGCTGCGGCTGGCGGGGGGATGGGACCAGGAGGAAACATCCCTCCAAAAGCTGGAATCGCTGTGGAATCTGCTGCTGGTACAGGAGTTCCATGATGTTCTGCCGGGAACCTCCATAGAGCGGGTGAACCGGGAGGCGACAGAAGCTCTGGAGCAGGTGGAGCGGGAGAGCCGGGAACTTGCGGAAGCGCTGCTTGGCAGGCTGGCAGGAGGAAGAGCGCTGTTCAATTCTCTGAGCTGGGAGAGACGTTTCGGGGGCTTAAGGCTTCCGGCCTGCGGATATGTGAGGCTGCGGGAGGACAGCTTGCAGGGAGGACCCGGCGGCTGTGTGAAAGCAGCAGAGCATTGGATGTCGGAAGAGGTCGTCTTCGAAAACGATTTTTATCGTGCCCGGCTGGACAGACAGGGGCGGATTACCAGCCTGATATCCCGGGCGGGGGGATATGAATATGCGCAGGAACCCCTGAACCAGTGGAAGCTGTACCGTGACGTGAATGTGGACTATGATGCCTGGGAGCTGGGACAGATGTACGAACAGGCACCGGAGGCGCTTTCGGACAGCTGCACCGTGCGGATAGAAGCGTATCCGGACGGCAGTGTGACGGCGGTGGTAAAGCGGCAGGAGAGATACTTCACCGCAGAGCAGAGAATCCGGTTTCGGAAGGATTCTGCCCGGATTGATTTTGAGACGGAGATCGACTGGCAGGAGCGGCACAGGATCCTGAAGGCAGATTTTCCCACCACGGTCTACACAAAGGAGGTGCTTCAGGAGATCCAGTTTGGCTATATCCGGCGGCCCACCCATAAGTCCAGGCAGTACGAGCGGGATCTGTACGAGACCTGCCAGCACAAATATGCGGTGCTGACGGATGGGGAGAATGGATTTGCCCTGTTAAACGACTGCAAATACGGTTTGTCGGCCCGGGACAGCAGGCTTTCCCTGACATTGCTTCGGGCCCCTGTGATGCCCGATATGACAGCGGACAGAGGAGTACAGCGTTTTACGTATTCTATCCTGCCCTTTTACGGTCCTTTCGTATCCGGCAGGGTGACGGAGGAAGCCTATGAGTGCAATGTGGAGGTCACAGCCTCGGAATTCGGCGGGACAGTGAGGCCGGGAGATATTGGAGATATTGTCGGTATGGCTTCCGTGGAAGAAGAGACCTCTTTCTTCCGGCTGGAGGGCGGCCATGTGATTCTGGAGACCTGTAAGCCGGCCTTTGACCGGAAGAACGGCGTGGTGCTCCGACTCTATGAGGCAAAGGGCTGTGCCGGGGAGACCATGCTCACTGTTCCGGACCAGGTGAAGCGGGTCTTTGCCTGCAACATGCTGGAGGAGGCAGGGGAGGAACTGACACCTGAGGATGGCAGACTGCGGCTGCGGTTCCGATCCTTTGAAATCAGGACACTGCTGCTTGAAGTATCAGATTGAGTCAAAGGTCCGACCGGAGACGGGGGATTCCGCTCACAGATTTATATGTCGACAGCATTGAAATGACTGAAAATGTGAATACCCGGGCGGGCACAGGGGGTGGAAATTTATGTATGATATCGGAATTGATGTGGGAGGTACCGGCATTACCGCCGGACTGGTGGATGACCAATGCAGGCTTATGGCGGGAAAAAGTATTGTCACGGACAGAAACTGGACGGCTGTGGCCCTGGCGGAGGTTTTGCTGAGGCTGGTGAGAGAGCTTATGGCCGAGAACAATGTGAATTCCTCCGGAATTCACACCATCGGTGTAGGAGTGCCGGGAACGGCAAACGGCAGGACAGGAAGGATAGAGTATGCCAATAACCTGCCCTTCTGCCAGGGAAATCTCAGGGAGCTTTTGCAGAGGCAGACATCCAAAAAAATATATTTCGAGAATGACGCCAACGCGGCGGCCTGGGGGGAATATCTTGTACTTGACAAAAAGCCGGAGTCCTTTCTCATGGTGACACTGGGGACAGGTGTGGGCGGAGGCATCATTCAGGATGGAAAGATTCTGCGGGGTGTCAATTACGCCGCCGGAGAACTGGGCCATATGACGATCCGCTATAATGGGATTCCCTGTAACTGCGGCAGGAGGGGATGTCTGGAGGCCTATGCTTCCGCCGAGGCGCTGATTGCCCGGGCCCGGAAAGCCATGGACAAAAAGCGGAAGAGCCTTCTCTGGGAGCTGTGTCGTCAGAACCAGGGAGATATGAATGCCAGGCTTGTATTTGACGCATACAGACAGGGGGATAAAACGGCGATAAAAGTAGTAAGGAAATATGCGGAATACCTGAGTGAAGGCCTGGCCAATCTCATCAATATATTACAGCCGGAAGTGCTGTGTATCGGAGGCGGTGTCAGCAGGTCGGGAGATATCCTGATACCGCTGCTGCAGGAGCGGGTCAGCGGGAAGATTTATTCCAGGGATTCCGCGGAGAATACGGTTCTGACCGCGGCGAGACTGGATAACGACGCGGGGATTATCGGGGCTGCAAAGCTGAGGCTCTGCGAAAACGGATCTGTACAGCTGGAAACTGTACCCTGACAGTACGGCTGGACGATATGTGACGGAATGAAAACGGCAGGAGGAATATATGGAGAAGCATTATCAGAAAATGGTTGCGGATACCCAGGACAGGGTGGTGAAATCTCTGCAGATGCAGATTTCGGACAGAGAGAGTCCAAGGTATGGAGGCTTTGCAGATCCCACGGGAATTGTCCAGGCGAAATTTGCCATTTACCGGATTGCCAGTATGGTGGCGGTTTACTGTAATGAAGATACTCGTTTTTATCGGAACGGGAGAGTGTTTGAGAGCATTATGACAGGGCTGGACTATGTGTCCGGGGTACAGCATGAGAACGGCCTGTTTGACTATATTACCTGTAATTTCTTTTCTGCTCCCGACACAGCTTTCTGCATCAAGAAGCTGCTGCCCGTGTACCAGTATCTGAAGGGCAGACAGGAGAGAACTGTGGGAGCGGAACTGACTGTGGAGGAGAGCGGGATTCTGGAGAAGGTGGAATCCATTGTGCGCCGGGGGGCATACGGCCTTTTACAGGGGGGCTTCCATACGCCGAACCATCGCTGGGCCATTGCGTCCATTCTGATGAGCTGCAGCAGGCTGTTTGACTGTGAGGAGATGGAAGAAGCAGCCTTCGCTTATCTGAATGAGGGCATTGATTGCAATGAGGATGGGGAATTTGCGGAGAAGTCTGCGGGAAATTATAATCGGATCAACAATGATGCCATGATTCTGCTGTCGGAGGCAACGGGGGATTCTTCCTATGAGCGCAACGCCGTCCGTAATCTGCGGATGATGCTGACTTACTGGGAACCGGACGACAGTATTTTTACCGCCAATTCCACCCGTTTTGACAGGGACAGACTCGTTTACCCCGGAGATTATTACATAGAATATCTGAAAATGGGAATGAAGTATGACATCCCGGAATTCCTGCAGATGTGCAATACCATTTTTGAGATTGTGAACAGGCAACATATCAATTCTCCCGATTTTCTGATCTGGTTCATGCTGCATCCGGAATATCGCAGCTTTGAGTTCACGGGCAGCTATCACCGTCCTGACTTTGAGACATTTTATCAGGAGTCCGGCATTGCCAGAGGGCAGCAGGGCCGGTTCACCTACACAGTGATGAACGGAAAATCAAACTTTCTTTATCTCCACAACGGCAGCATGAAGCTGGAGATGAAGGTGGCCGGAAGCTTTTGTGAACATCGGGCTTTTCAGGGGCAGCAGATGGAGCGGGTTTCCAGGGGGGAGTACCACCTGAGCCAGACCATGCGGGGCTGGTATTACCTGCCGTTCGCCGAAAAGCCTCTCACCAGCGACTGGTGGAAAATGGACAATGCTTCCAGGGAGAAGAAGCTGGGGCCTGACATGCAGATTGATGTGTGGGTGAAAGAGGTGAAAAACGGGCTGGATGTGCGGGTGAAAACCTCCGGTGTGGAGGGAGCACCCTGGAGAATAGAGCTTGCTTTCTCCGGTGTGGATTTTCTGACCAATGAGTATGTGGACCTGCCGCTGACCGGCAGTGAGGTGATCGTGGTAAAACAGGGTTACACAGAGGTGGGAAACGGCAGAGATGCCCTGGTGGCAGGCCCCTGCTTTGGGGAGCACCATTTTACCGAGGGCAAGGAGGACAGCGAGGCGAAGACGGCCGGCGCCGCCACGCTGTATCTGACCGCATACACCCCCTTTGACAGGGAGATACAGATTCGGGACAGGATGAGCCAGTATCAACATTGAGAGGCTGATGTGACTTTTCGGCTCTGCAAAGGTCAGTTACAGGTTTCTGTTCCTGACACTGATTATAACACGAAAAGTCGGTGACAAAGTATGAGATAGAAGCTGCAATTTTGTCCCTGATCATGAATGATGAATGGCAGCGTCTTTGGGCGCATATACTGCATTGAGAGAATGACAGGGGCAGAAGTCCGATATGAAGAAAACGACCATGGCAATTCTGCTGTTTGATGTGATGGCGGGGCTGCTTTTTTTAGGGTTATATGGACTGCAGAGTGCGGCGGTGGCAACGGACAGCGGGATGGTACATATTGTGGAGGAGGGTGAGAACCTGGAGCCGGAGGACGTGAAGAAGATTGCGATTACCTTTGATGACGGTCCCCATCCCAGCTATACAGAGCAACTGCTGGACGGACTGAAGGAAAGAGGTGTTCACGCCACCTTTTTTGTCACGGGGGAACATGCGGAATTACATCCTGATATTATTGAAAGAATGGCTGATGAAGGCCATTTAATCGGCAATCATACATACAGTCATATCCAGCTGACGAAGAATAACCGGGAAAAATTCAGGGATGAGCTGATTAAGACAAATGAGATTCTGAAAGAGATTATCGGGGAGGAAGTGCAGTATGTGCGTCCTCCCTATGGTTCCTGGGACAAGAGCTTCGAGAAGGAGCTGAACATGTTTCCGGTGCTCTGGACGGTGGACCCGTTAGACTGGAGCTCCCGAAATGTGGGGAGGATCACGGAGAAAATTGTCAGCAAGACCAGAGAAAACGACATTATTCTGATGCATGATTACTATGACACGTCAGTGACGGCGGCGCTGAAAGCCATAGACGAGCTGATGGAGGAGGGGTATACCTTTGTGACGGTGGAGGAGATTCTGTTTGACTGATCGACGGGGCAAAACGGTTTTAGTTTGATCCTGTATAAATTCGTTAGTCTGTCACAGCGGGCACACATGTTCCGGGCGGAAGGATCAGTCCGGATAAGTTGGACTTGCCAGTATTTATTTTTGAAGTACCCCTTGACAAGGGCGGAGATTCTGATATGCTATATGTGAAAGCATATAAATTTCTTGAACACAGTTATATCAAATTCAGTTTGTCTAAATCTCATTCAGAAACTCTATGCTTTGACACCCTGATTATATTGCAAGGCAGGAGTTTGCGGCGCAGCCAGACAGCATCTTTCTGCCGGAAGAGGAGGAACTATGAAGCCTTTGGCAGAAATGAACCTGGTGGACGATTTCCTGGCGCACAGCCTGGCATCCCACAAAACCTATGGGGAGGAAGCGTCCCGTTTTATCCTGGAGTGTATCCTGCAGCGCAGGGTCCGGCATCTCACGGTGGTGTCCCAGAAGACTTGGTACGGAGAGGATCCGCAGGGCCATGGAGTGCGGCTGGACTTGTACCTGGACGAGGAGGACGGGGAGATTTTTGATATGGAGCCGGACAGCAACGGCGGAGCCGGAGATGTGGCGGCGCTGCCCCGCAGGGTAAGGTTTTATCATTCGAAGATAGATGCAGGGAACCTGGCGGCAGGGGAAGACTACAAGGCGCTGCGGAATGTGGTGGTGATCTTTATCACCACATATGATCCTTTTGGACTAAAGAGAATGGTCTATACTATAAAGAACGGCTGTATGGAGGAACCGGCCCTGTCCTATGAGGATGGAGCCAGGACGATTTTTTTGTATACCGGGGGAACGGAAGGGAAGCCGCCGGAGAGGCTGCGGCAGCTGGCTCGGTATATGGAGCATTCCACGGGAGAGAACGCACAGACCGCAGGGCTGGCAAGGCTGCATGAGATAGTGACGGAAGTAAAAGCAGACAGGGAAGTGGGGCTGGCATATATGAAAGCATTTGAAGTGGAAAAACGTATTCGGGATGAGGGAAGGGCAGAAGGAAAAGAAGAAGGAAAAGCAGAAGGAAAAGCGGAAGCTGTCATGGCTCTCCTGGAGGAGATTGGATTGGTCTCAGAGGATCTGGAGAAGCGGCTTCGGGAACAGAAGGATCAGGATATTCTGCGGAAGTGGCTTAAATTGGCGGCCCGCGTGAACAGTGTGGAGGAATTTGAAAGACAGGCCGGGCTGATCCGGGCTGCCGGGGAGTGAATGCGTCGGCATCAGAAAGAAAAGATCTGAACCCGTATCCACACCAACAATGTCATTGAACGGCTCAATCGGGAGAGCCGCCGTCACACACGGGTAGTGACGGCGGCGCCGACCTTATGCTGATCTGCGCCAGGCTTCGCCATGTGGACGGCAGCCAGTGGGGCAATAAGAAGCTGTCAGCACATGCAATTACCTAACTTTCAAGGTTCTCAAGCGCATTCACTGTCATAAGGCTTGTTTCCACATTCAGCTTCCGCAGCTTATGCGCCATTTCTTTGGACTCATCCGACCTATTGCGAACCTGTGCAGCTACCTTAGACGTATGGGATGCCGTTTCTTCAAAGAAATGGCTGGTCGTCTGGATTTGTTCATTGATTTGCTGCAATTCATCGATCACCTCGCCGTTGTATTTAAGAACCGTATGACACTGTACTTGAATATTGTGAATATTCTGTACAATTTCACCGAACAGCCGGTTGGCGTCAATCACCTGCTGCAGTCCGGTTTCTACCCGCTTGAAACTGACTTCAGATCGCTCAATCATATCAGATGTATCCGCTTTCATCCCCTGTAACAAACCCTCAATATCGGAAACGGCCTTCGCTGTTGCTTCTGACAAATCTTTTATATTGGCGGCTGCCACGGAAAACTCTTTGCCATGAACATCGGCGTGCGTCGCTTCAATGGAGGCACTGCGTGAAAGAGTAGTCGTCTGCACGGATATGTCCTCAATGCTTTTCAACATTCCCTCAATCTGCTCACAGCGCAGATTAAGCTGGCTGGCCAGTTCATTTGTTTTTTGTGTGGAGAAGAAAGCTTCCTCCATCTCCTGCATCGTTTGCTGCAGGTTCTGTGCGCCTGTCGTGGATAGCGTGTTTGTTTTTTCCATATTCTGCAGGACGGCTTTTATACTGGTATCTGTGTTGCCCACCGAGGTATCAATGGTCCGCATATATTCGTCACAGGTATGCATCACTTGCATCTGTTGTTGCATCTGAGCAGAGAGCACATTCAAATCTCTGACGACGCTTTCCAGGACGATTGAAAAATCCGTGATCTCCCCATTGATTTCACCCGTGGAGCTATGGACTTTCTCAACCACCGTATTCAGTGTATTTTTTAACAGAGCCGTATTGTTGTCCTTCAGGGATTCCTTTTGCACTGCCCGTCTGTCCATCAGACGAATAAATGGCAGATAAATCAGGATGCCTGCAATAATATTGATCATCTGGAGGATGCTGCCCGACAGGTGCCCGCCGGTTGCCAGATATCCGCTGATCAAAGGCGGCATTGCCCAATGCACTTCCGTTACAACCCGGGCAGCCAGACCCAGAGACATTGCACTCCACGAAATGAGCGTTATCGTGAGCGGCGTGAGCAGAAAAGGGATCAGCAGAATAGGGTTCAGGATTATGGGAAAGCCGAACAACACAATTTCATTCATGTTGAAGAGTGCGAATACACCGCCCATTTTGGCGATGCTGCGCATATACCGGCTTCTGGCAATAATGAACACCGCGATAATAATGCACAGCGATGTACCCGCTCCTCCCATAAATACAAAAGTATCCAGAAAGCCCTTGCTGATAATGGCAAGATGCTCGTCAAAGGCATTGTGATCCAGAGCATACAGGTCGGTATTACGAATGAGATTCTCGCCGAAAGCACTGACCATGATGCTATCCATCACATTTCCGCCATGAATACCGAAGAACCAGAAGATATGGATGCCAAATACCAGAAACAAGGTACCGGCAAGTCCGCCTCCATCGGCCGCTGAAAAAAGAAGGGACAGGGCAGTATAAATCCATTCGTCAACCCCTTTGCCGGAGGTCATCAACAGGATGCCGTTTGTGAGGGCAATGCAGAAAACGGACAGCATGACGGGGAGAAGCGCTGCAAACATTTGCCGCACCTCCTCCGCCGTATCCTCCGAAATATTGATTTTAAGATTGGAAAATGCATGGTACAGCTCGGTGGCCAGAATCGCGATTAAAATAGCTCCGAAAAGCCCACCGGATCCCAATTGGCCCAGCGAGATGCCGCCATCCGAGGTTGTGACGCAAATGGCCAGATAGGCGGATACACTTGTGAGGGCCGAGAGCGTACCGTTAAGTTTATAGGTATTACCGAGATAATAGCCCAAAGTCCATGCAATCAGAATCGCCATAACGGCTGTGCTGCCCAGCCAGATTGCGCTATTTACAGCCCGAATCACCTGTCCAACCGGGGTGGACAGACCCATCTGCACTATGTTAATGGGAATATTATTGATCAGCGATGCTATCGAGCCCAGGATGATTACTGGGAGCGTGATGGTAAAAGCCTTTTTAATAGAAATAATATAACGGTTTTGGAAGAGCCTGTCGGCCGTCTGCAAGATGTTTTCCATGATACTTCCCTCCTGACAGAATTTCATATGCAAACTTTAATACCAATTGTACCAAACCTCAAGAGATACGACAAAAGGCCATGACGCCGGAGCGGCTTTCTCAGGCATTGAAAACGTATTTATCCAGCCTGGAAAAGGCTTCCTGCACACGGGAGAGCGGCAGGGCCAGGTTCATGCGGATATGGCAGGGGCCGTGGAACATCCTTCCGTCCTGCCAGGCCACGCCCACATCCCATCCGGCATGCTCCAGCTCATCAATGGTTCTGCCATGGGCTCCGCACCATTCCGTGCAGTCCAGGAACAGCATGTAGGTGCCCTGAGGCCTGGAGACTCTGACACCCTGGAAATGTTCCGCAATATAATCGCAGGCAAAATGTACGTTGCCAGTGATGACCTGGCGAAGCTCATCCACCCACTGATAGCCATCCGGCTGATAGGCGCCGATAAGTGCGTACATGGAGAGAAGATTCATACTGTTGTAATGAGAGAGGGAGGACTCTCTGCCCACCCGGTCTCTGAGCGTTTTGTCGTAAATGATATGATAGCTTCCTGTCAGGCCGGCCAGGTTAAAGGTCTTGGAGGGAGCATAGAGCGCTACGGTACGGCTGCGGGCATCTTCGCTGACACTCTGTGTGGGAATGTGGGTGTGCCCGGACAGGATAATATCCGACCAGATCTCATCGGAGACTACCATCACATCATGCTTTCTGCACAACTCCATGAACTGTGCCACTTCCCACTCTTCCCAGACACGGCCGCAGGGATTGTGAGGGGAACAGAACACGGCGGCATGGATTTTGTTTTCTGTGATTTTCTGCTCCATATCGGCGAAGTCCATGCGGTAGATTCCATTTTCATCCAATACCAGCGGACTGTGGACGATATGATAACCGTTATTGCCCAGACAGCCGGTAAAACCGATATAGGTGGGGGAATGGAGGAGCACATTGTCCCCTCTGGAACAGAATACGTTCAGGGCGCTGATCACGCCGCCCAGTACGCCGTTCTCATAGCCGATGCATTCTCTGGTCAGACCGGTGACACCATTCCGCTTTTCCTGCCATTGTATAATGGCATCGAAATATTCCTCCCGGGGAGAAAAGTAGCCGAAGTGCGGTTCTTTTGTGCGTGCGATAATGGTCTCCTGGACAGTGGGAACAGTGGGAAAGTTCATATCGGCAACCCACATGGGGATTGCGTCGAAGCCTTCCCCGGGTTTGCCGGGAGCTCCTCCGAGACCCAGATTGTCCACGGCGACGGCATCCATGCCGCAGCGATTCATAACTGACGTAAAATCAAATTTCATCTCAGGTACATCCTTTCTTTTTATCTGAAAATTATCATGAGTATCTTTATTATAGCATGAAAGCCTTTCGGGCGGCTATACTTTGCAGAGAAATTATGAAGGCATGCTCCAGCGTTCTGAGAGTCTGCAAAATTTCAACGGAAATTCAGCACCCACCGGCCTTCTGTCTGATAGAAAATCAGCCATATCCGAACTTGCCGGCCGCCGATTCCCAGGGTGCAGTCGTATTCCAGGGACGGTATTCCCGCGTACAGTCTCTTTTCCTGGGAATGTACCATGATATCCCTGATAATCTGCATTTCTCCGTCTTCATCAGGCAGTTTTATCATCAGCGGTGTTATTTTTCCTTTGCTGGTACACCAGCATTCACAGGCAATTTCCCTCTGCGTCCCCCGGACGAAAGTAATGTCTGAAGTTCTGGTGGTTTCTGCTCCAAATGCCATTTTGGTCTCCTTTTTGTGGTTCTAAGAACATTGTCCTGTCAGAATCGGCACTGCTTTTTCAGCGGTGATTCGGTTACCTGCAGCGATCCGGCTGCAGAGGATTGCGGTTTTGTGGGTGCTTCCCGACACAATGGCGTTACCTTCGGAATGCCGCCGCACATATGGTCAATGGGCTGGTTCAGAAAGGCGGCCCGCTTTACGGCGTCGGACCCAAAGCGTTTCCGCAGGAAATCCACCGTCCTGTCCAGGACAGTGAGCCTTTCATAGTCAATCTCGTCAAAAAGGTTCATCTGTCTGCCGGGGATATCCTGCCTGGCTCTGCCGGTATGCACCCCCAGATGGCGGATAAATCTGCCGTTCCATAATTCTGCAAAAAGTTCTCTGGCAGCATGGTAGATTTCCAGGGTCACATCGGTGGGAGTATCCAGTACTTTCTGATGAGAAAAGCAGGAAAAATCTGTATATCGGATGGTGACGGAGACTACCTGAATCTTCGCATTGTCTGACCGCAGGCGTTTCCCCAGTGTCTCGGAAAGCGCCAGCAACACCCGGCCTGCGGTTTCTGCGTCTGCTATGTCAAAAGGTGTGGTGGTGCTGTTCCCGTATCCTTTGTTTGGCGCAGGCTGTGCAAGTACCGGTGACAGGTCCAGGCCATTGGCAAATCCCCATATGATTTCTCCCTGTTTTTTCAGAACTGCTTTCAGCCATGTGGGGTCAGTCGCCGCAAGCGCTCCGATGGATTTGATTCCCATGGAAAAGAGCTTTTTTGCTGTGGCATGTCCCACAAAAAATAATTCCGATACAGGAAGCGGCCACAGTTTTTCACGTATTTCCTTCTGGTACAGCGTGTGGACCAGGTCTGGCTTCCGGAAGTCCGAAGCCATTTTTGCCAGGACTTTATGCTCTGAGATTCCTATATTCACGGTAAATCCCAGCTCCTCCCGAATCCGGTTTTTTATCAGGGATGTGGTTTCTTCCGGCGTGCCGAACAGATGGCAGCTGGTGCTCATATCCACAAATGCTTCATCGATACTGTACTGCTCTACTGTATCCGAATAATCCCGCAGGATTTTCAGGAAGGCGGCGGAACATTCCTCGTACAGACTGTAGTTGGGCGGCACAAGCAGCAGCTTTGGGCATTTTCGCATTGCTTCCGGAATGGATTCTCCTGTCTGGATGCCGTACTTTCCGGCGGGAATGGATTTGGCCAATATAATGCCATGGCGCAGTGTGATGTCCCCGCCCACCGCGGAAGGGAGCTCCCGCAGGTCCAGGAGTTCTCCTCTGTGGGCCAGACGGTAGACCGCTTCCCAGGATAAGAAAGCCGAATTTACGTCGATGTGGAATATGATGTTATTCAAACGTGTGTTCACCTCCCTGACAGGGCTATTGTAACAAACGCATGTTCTGTGTTCAATAGGGACTTATTGGAAAAGAAGAAGTAAAAATATCAAGCGGAACCAGATCGCTTATTTTCTGGTACATGCAGATGGAGAAGTGCTCTTTTTTGTATGTGGATGAGTTTGATGCCTTTTATCATACTGACCTGGCGAAAGCAGTAGTCAGAAAGATTATTGAGATACCGAATATTCAGGCTGTCTTTACATCACATAATACAGACCTGATGTCCAATGATTTACTGAGGCCGGACTGCATTTTCAAACTGGAGGATAACAGGATCAGGCCTTTTTCGGAGCTGACAGATAAGGCTTTGAGGGAAGCACATAATTTGCAGAAAATGTATAAGGCAGGAGCTTTTAATGATTAAAAACAGGAAAAAGAAAATACTGCAAATAAATCCATCATTCCCCCTGCCGTGTCAGATCCCTTACCCATTTGTATTTGCGGAAGCGTATCATGACCCAGGGAATTTTGCCCACTTCATCCAGGCAGGTGCAGGAGTAGACCACAAGGGGCGACCAATGGAAGACAAAAGCCCCTGCCAGCGCCAGAGGAATGGCAATCATCCACATGCAGACGATCAGACTGTACATATCAAATATTGTATCTCCTCCGCCGTTCAGCACGCCGTTGATAGTGACCGTATTGACACAGCGCCCGATCATGTAAAAAGCCATAATCACCATCATGCCTGTGAGATATTCCTGTGCTGTATCCGTCAGAAGCACCATTCTCACCACCAGAGGCGTCACGGCCAGAACCAGGGCCGTGGACAGAAATCCGATTCCATAGGACAAATTTTTAAGCCTGATTCCGTATGCTTTTCCGGCCTCCAGATTTCCGGATCCGAGAGCGTTGCCCACAATGATTCCTGCGGCGCTGCCGATGCCGTTGCAGAAGCAGCAGATCAGATCGCGGACCACGGCCGCCACGGAATTGGCGGCGGCAGCGTCAGCACTCATATGCCCCATAATTGCAGTGTAGGATGTGAAACCGATACCCCAGCACAGAGAACCGCCCATCAGCGGCAGACACTGCCTTGAAAAATCTCTTCCCAGCTCCCTGCTTTTCTGAAAGAATCTGTCTAATCCCGGATGTATATAGGTGTCCCTCGATGAGACGAACAGACACAGCGCCAGCTCGATAATGCGGGAGATGGTGGTTGCGAGAGCCGCTCCTCTGGCCTGCAGTGCCGGCATTCCCAACAGGCCGAATATGAACACCGCGTTCAGGCAGACATTGATAAGAACGGCGCCGGAGCTGATGAAGGCTCCCGGCTTCACATGGTCTGTTACTTTCATCATGGTGAGATAGCACTGGGATATGCCGGTAAGCAGGTAAGACCAGCCTGCGATACGCAGATAGGCTGCACCAATGAGAATCAGTGCCTCATCGTGAGTAAAAATGCGCATCAGAAGTTCCGGCATGATTTCACATGCCCCGCAGAACAGGACAGAAATGAGGCCGCAGAGACGGAGCATAATGTTGAAAATGGTCTCCAGTGTACGGCGGTCCCCCCTGCCCCAGTACTGCGCTCCAAGGATGGCTCCGGCTCCGGTGGCAGCGGCCAGGAACATATTCTGAACGAACTGGATCTGGGTTGCCAGGGACACGGCAGTCATTTCATCCTGAGCCACTCTTCCCAGCATCAGCGCGTCTCCGGCGGCAACCAGGGCAAGCATAAGGCTCTGCAATGCGATGGGCAGTGCAAGCCGGAGCAGATTTCTGTAGAATACTTTTTTATCAATAATAAATTCCATGGGAGTTTCCTTTTATCTGTCTGTATTGATTCCAACCTGTATCATAAAGGCTCTGACAGGCCGCGAACCGTTCCATCATATCACAGAAAAGAATCTGCCACAAGGGGCTGCCGGCTGAAAAAATAAATCTGTCACTTGACAGTGACACAAAGATATGGTAGGGTTCGACGATAAGAAGAGTTTCGAAATGAGAACAGTCATTTTAAAAGGAGTTCTCCGACATGTTACGCTTGCGGGAATTTCCGGAAAACGGAGGAAGAAATGCAGACCGATTTGTCTCAGGACTCTAATATTCTGCGGTTCCAGCAGGATTTTGAGATTCTTTCCCTGGAGAAAAGAGATGCCTTTAAAGACGCCTGGCGCGTGTTCGGCACAGAAGCGGAACGGCCTTTGGAAGAGCTGCCCCGGAAGACTTCCGTGCAACGGGGTTTTGCAGATTTCCTGATCTTAGGGGGGGAAGACAGGGAAAGGGTACGGTGCCTTTCTCTGGGGCAGAGACGGACGGATTGTCTGAAGCAATGGCAGAGTATTTTCAGTTTTGAAGAGTATTGGTAAAATGTAAGGACAGGGAGGAATCAGAGGATGGAATGGAAAAAAGAATGGGCGTACGACGGCGGCATATCCGCCGGAGCACTGTACAACACAGGGGCGATGCTGGCGGACGACAGTCACGGCGATACAGAGGAGGACAGCCCCATGCTGCTGGTGACGGATACCAGTGCAGAGGAGTATGGGAGGTATCTGGAAAAACTGTGCGCACTGGGATTTGAGAAGATCTTTGAGAATCGTAACAAAGCTGTGGACAGCTGCCAGCTGAAGAGAGGAGATACGCTTCTCTATGTGTATTATACCTGCGCTGCAGGAGAGGTGCGCATTATAGAGGACAGGGCTTCCTGTGCGCTGAAAGATTTTTCTTATGGCTGTGAAAGTGAGGATTCGGCGGAGATCTATCAGTACGGATTGTATTATGACCCGCAGAATCAGTACGGTTCTGTTGCGGTTAACTGCGGAATGTTTTATATTATCCGACTGACGGATAACCGGCTGGTTATGATTGACGGAGGAGACTATCGGCAGTGTTCCGCGGAAGCGATTGAGGGGATGTACCGTTTTCTGCGCAGAATAACGAACACAGGGGAAGGAGAGAAAATCCATATAGCAGCCTGGTATTTTACCCATGCTCACAGCGACCACATGGCGGCCTGTGTGCGGCTTCTGCGGACTTATCCGGAGGCTTTTGCACTGGAGAGGGTAATGTTTAATTTCCTTCCTTATACAATGTGCCCGGGCGATGAGGACATTCTGGTGCTGAAGGAGACGCTGCGGGAGTATTGTCCGGGACTTCGGGGTCTGAAGCTTCATAACGGTCAGGTGATTACACTGGCCAATGTTCGCTTTGAGGTTTTGTACACCCATGAGGATGCGGTGACTCCGGGTTCTTCCGGCAGCTTTCCCCTGGAAGATTTTAACTGTACCTCCGTTATCCTGAAGATGACCACCGGCTCCGGCACAGTGATGTGGCTGGGAGACACCAACACAGAGACGGAAGCGCTGGTGCTCAGGACGGTGCCGGTGGATTTGTGGAAATCGGATGTGGTGCAGATTGCCCATCATTGCTTTAATTTCCTCTCCGGATTATATCCTGCGATAGACGCGGATTATGCCATGCTGCCCAACAGTCATTACGGGGGCCATGCGGGCGCCAACCATGACAAGCTGATGGATGTGGTGAACTGCCTGGCTTCTCCGGAGAATCTGTGGTACGAGGACCAGACCACCGGTTTTCGCTTCCAGGGCGGGAAGTTTCAGGTGATTCTGGAAGAGGCCCGTGTGGGCGGGGCCCATGATGGAGTAGATTTGTACGGCAGGCACAGCTGAAATTCTTTTTATGCAAAGAAATCATTTTCTCTGAATTGCAGAGAGTACAGTTTCTGGTAGGTGCCGCCGGATGTCATCAGCTCTTCGTGGGTGCCACGCTCGGTAATGCGGCCGTTCATGACCACGGCAATTTCGTCGGCGTTGCGTATGGTGGAGAGACGGTGGGCAACTACCAGCGTGGTGCGGCCTCTGCACAATTCGTCCAGGGCCTGCTGGATGAGCACTTCCGTGGTATTGTCCAGGGCGCTGGTGGCTTCGTCCAGAATCAATATGGCGGGATTCTTCAGGAAAACCCGGGCAATGCTCAGACGCTGCTTCTGGCCGCCGGACAGTTTGACTCCTCTCTCTCCGATTTCCGTGTCATATCCTTTCTCCAGGGTCATGATATAATCGTGAATATTGGCACGCCGGGCCGCATCGTATACTTCCGCCTGGGTGGCGTCGGGACGGCCATAGAGAATATTTTCCCGAATGGTGCCTACAAAGAGGAATACGTCCTGCTGAACGATGCCGATGTTGCGGCGCACGGATTCCATGGTCAGGCTGCGGATGTCCTGGCCGTCAATGAGGATGGAGCCGTCCCCTTCCTCCAGCTTGTAGAAATTGGGAAGCAGATGGCACAATGTGGTCTTGCCGCCGCCGGAGGGCCCTACCAGTGCCAGCTTGCGGCCTTTTTCCAGACGCAGATTAATGTCGTGAAGGACTTCTTTGGAGGTATCATAGGCATAAGTGACATTTTTAAATTCTATTACACCCTGTACATTCGTGAGTTCTTTTGCATCGGGTGCATCCTGTTCCGGCGCTTCCTCCATGATTTCCACAAACCGTCTGAAACCGCTGACGCCGTTCTGAAACTGTTCCATGAAGCCAATCAGGGTGTTCACCGGATTGATGAACAGATTGACGGACACGATAAAAGTGGAATAATCTCCGAAAGAGATTCTGCCCGCATACAGGAACAGTCCCCCTGCAATCAGGATGAACACATTGAAAATATCTGTCACAAAGGAAGTGGAGGAGTGGAACTGTGCCATGGCGTGATAGGCCCGGCGGGAGGCATCCACGAACTGCCTGTCGCCTTCCCTGAACTTTTCCACTTCTCTTGCGCTGTTGGTGTAGGCTTTGGTGACACGGATGCCGGTGACACTGCTCTCCACAGCGGCATTGATGGTGGCATTGCTTTTGCGGCGATCATCGAAGGCCCGGCTCATGGCCCGGCGAAAATACAGGGTAACCACCACCAGAATCGGCACACAGGTGAAGATAATCAGTGTCAGGATCGGATCGATCAGGAACAGATAGGCGAAGGACAACAGGATCATCACTGAGCTGATCAGCAGATTTTCAGGACCGTGGTGAGCCAGCTCGCACACTTCGAACAGATCGCTGGTAATGCGTGTCATAATGCGGCCGGTCTCGTGGTTGTCATAGAAGCTGAAGGGCTGTCTCTCCAGATGGGCGAACAGATCCTGACGCATCTGTGACTGCATCTGTACGCCGATGAGATGGCCGTAATACTGGACGAAATAGCGCAGCAGCATACGGACTATGTACAGGGCCAGTACAATGACACCGGCCATGACAATTGTGGAATACATTTTCTCCGGGATATAGATATTGAGCATTTTGTTGGTTACAACAGGGTACACCATACCAATCACCGAGATCAGCAGGGAGGCCAGCATATCCAGGGCCAGCATTTTCCTGTGCGGTTTATAATAACAAATAAAACGTTTAAACATGGGATTCTTCTTCCTTTCCTCTCTTTTCCGGCGGTATATAGGACTTACATTTGAGGTATTCCGATTCCGGACAGCCGTAAAAAGGGCCGTCGCAGGGCCTGCGGGTTATATCTCTGAGCTGCTCCAGCTCGGAGATGACCTGCCTCCCGCAGCAGTTTCAGATGCTGGGAAACGGCGGATTCGGACAGACCGCCCAAGAATATGGTCACATTATACCATGTTTCTTTATTTTAGCAAGTGCTGAAATAAATAAGTATTGCCGCATATAAAGTTTGCTGTGCCACGGTTTCGCGGACCGGCCGAACCGCTGCCGGAGAACTGTAACAGTTCAGTGCCCTGTCTGAACTGTTGCGGAGAACGGATATTAACTCAAAATAAATGACAGAAAAGGTTGACAGACAAAGGGTGATGGTAGGAGAATAGAAATAAAAAACAGGATACTGCAATTTTTGCTGAATAACAGTAAAGGAGAGATTACATATGGGTCTGGAAATGATAGAGGCGGGCTGGCTGTCCATTCTTCCGCCGTTGATTGCGATTACGCTGGCACTCATCACCAAAGAAGTTTATTCATCCCTTTTTCTGGGGATTTTCACCGGGATGTGTGTCTACTGTTTTTCCACGGGAGGAAATATTCTGCAGGCCGTCACTTTTGTGTTCGACATGATGGCGGCTAAAATCGGAGAGAATGGCTATATGATTATTTTTCTTGTCCTTCTGGGCTCCCTTGTGGTGGTGGTGACCCGGTCGGGAGGATCCGACGCCTATGGACAATGGGCCGGGAAACGGATTAAGAACAAAGTCAGTGCCAAACTGGCCACCGCCTGTCTGGGACTTCTGATTTTTGTGGATGACGGTTTTAACTGTCTCACCGTGGGGACGGTGATGCGGCCCATCACTGATAAATGTAAGATTTCCAGGGAGAAGCTTGCCTACCTGCTGGACGCTACCGCGGCGCCGGTGTGCATCATTGCGCCCATCTCCAGCTGGGCCGTGGCCGTGGCATCGGAAGTGGAGGAGGCGGGCGGTCTGAATGCCTTTGTTCGGACCATTCCCTATAATCTGTATGCGATTCTGACCATTGCGATGGTATTTTTCCTGAGTATTGTGGACTTCGATTTCGGTCCCATGAAAAAGGCAGAAGAGGAACGGCGGGAAGAAACGGCGGCTGCAAAGGAAGAAGAGAACAGGGTGAAAAAGGGGAGGGGTTCCGTGGCGGATCTGATTGTGCCGGTGGTGACTCTGATTGTCTGTGCCATACTGGGTATGGCCTATGTGGGCGGTTTCTTTGAAGGGAAGCCTTTTGCGGAAGCAATCGGAGCAAATCCTACCGCGGGTCTTACACTTGGGACCTTTGCGGCGCTGATTGTGGCCATTGCAATGTACATTCCGAGGAGAATCATGAGTCTGCGGGAATTTATGACAGGGGTGATCGATGGGATTAAGACCATGATTCCGGCGCTGACCATCCTGATACTGGCATGGGCGCTGGGCGGTGTGTGCCGGGAAATGATAGGGACAGGACTTTTCGTCAGTCATTTTGTGACGACCATTCATCTGCCCTTTGGGTTCCTGCCTGCCATTGTGTTTGCGGTGGCGGCATTTCTGTCCTTTTCCATGGGAACGGCCTGGGGAACCTTCGGCATTCTGCTGCCCATAGTATCCATGCTCTGTGCGGGGGAGGCGGGAGCGGCGGTGCTGATTCCATCTCTGGGAGCTACCCTGGCCGGCTCTGTGTACGGAGACCACTGTTCCCCGATTTCTGATACCACTATCCTGGCATCCACCGGGGCCCAGTGCGAGCATCTTCGACATGTGGAAACCCAGCTGCCCTATGCGACGCTGGTGGCTGTGGTATGCCTTTGCGGCTATCTGGTGGCAGGCTTTGCCCTGAATCCATGGATTACCGTGGCAGTATCGGTCCTGTTGCTTACAGGTGTGTTTGGCATCATTTGCTTCCTGGAAAGGCGGGGGAGCAGGGAGAGGAAACAGTGCGTCCATGACATATGATGAATTCTGCCGGAATTTCCGGATACAGCTGAATCCACAGCAGACAGATGCGGTCAGGTCCGTGGAGGGACCGGTGCTTCTGCTTGCTGTGCCCGGAAGCGGGAAGACTACG
Organism: Acetatifactor muris; assembly: GCF_024623325.1. GTDB lineage: Bacteria > Bacillota > Clostridia > Lachnospirales > Lachnospiraceae > Acetatifactor > Acetatifactor muris. The sequence goes on along the minus strand of NZ_JANJZD010000003.1, from coordinate 96,656 downwards.
GTATTGGTGACCAGGCTGGGCTATCTGATTTACTGTGCCGGTGTTGTACCGGAAAAGATTCTGACACTGACTTATACCGTGGCGGCCACCCGGGATATGGCGGCCCGTTTTGGGTCTTATTTTGGAGGGGAGCTTTGCAGTCGGCTGGAATTCCGGACCATCAACGGAGTCTGTGCCAGAATCATTCAGTATTATGGACGTCTTATCGGGAAGAAACCTTTTGAGCTTGTGACGGATGACAGACAGACCAGCGGCATTCTTTCGGCGATTTACCGGCAGGTTCAGGGGGATTATGCCACGGAAAGCGACCTAAAGGGAATCCGGACGCTGATTACCTATATCAAAAACAGCATGCTGACGGCGGAGGAGACGGCAAAACTGGATGAGGAGTCTGACTTCCGGATATCGGAGATATACAGAGCCTACTGCGGCGAGCTGCGGAGCCGGGCTTTGATGGACTATGATGACCAGATGATATATGCCTGTACAATTTTGAAAAACAGTCAGGAAACGCTGCGGCATTTTCAGGACTGTTACCCTTATCTGTGCGTGGATGAAGCCCAGGACACGTCCAGAATCCAGCATGAAATTATCCGACTTCTTGCAGGGCAACGGGATAACCTTTTCATGGTGGGGGACGAAGATCAAAGTATTTACGGCTTTCGGGCGGCTTATCCGGAGGCGCTGCTTTCCTTTGAAGAGAACCACAGAGGGGCAAAGGTGCTGCTTATGGAGGAGAATTACCGCTCCAACGCGAAGATTGTGACGGCGGCAGACTGGTTTATTCAGAAGAACACACTGCGCCATGAGAAACACATGCGTGCGGCCAGAGAAGAAGGTGCCGATATCCGGTTTGTCACACTGAAGGGGAGGGGAGCACAGTATACTTATCTCGCGAAAGTGGCGGAAAACTGTGACAGACAGACGGCAGTGCTTTACCGGGATAATGAGAGTGTTCTTCCGCTGGTGGATCAGCTGGAACGAAAGGGATTATCATATCGGATCCGCAATGCGGAACTGACTTTTTTCACTCATCGGGTGGTACAGGATATTCGAAATATCATGGAGTTTGCACTGCACCCGGAAGACAGAGAATTGTTTCTGCAGATTTATTATAAACTGTTTACTTATATCAGCAGAGAGGAAGCGCTTCGAATCTGTGAAATATGTGAAACGAAAAAGGGAAGTGTCCTGGATATTGCCATATCTCACGGACAGCTGCCGGAACGGACGCAGCAAAGCTGCAGAGCGCTGAGGATTCATTTCCACAGTCTGTCCGGGGAACGGGCAGACCTGGCCATTGACAGAATCGTGAGAGAGATGGGATACGGAAAGTATCTGGAACGTGCCGGAATGAGTGACAGCAAGCTTTACATACTGAAAGTGCTGGGAAGAAGCGAAGAATCGCCTGAAAGCTTTCTGGAGCGTCTGACCAGGCTGCAGACAGTGATACAGGAGAAGGTTTTTGACCCGGAGGCTGCCTTTATTCTGTCTACCATACATGCCAGCAAAGGGCTGGAGTACGACACAGTATATCTGATGGACGCGGCGGACGGAATCTTTCCGGAGGCGGTACCGCAGAATCTCAAGACTGCGGACCGGCAGGATCTGGAGGATTACGAGGAGGAACGGCGTCTGTTTTATGTGGGCATTACCCGGGCGAAGGAGAGGCTGTTTGTCTTCGAATGGGACAGGAAATCCACATTCTGTGCCCAGCTGAAGGAAAAGCCGCTTTCCCGGGACGGATTCGTGAGATTCTGCGACGGGCTGGGAGAGGGACTGATTGTGGAACACAGGAAGTTCGGACAGGGGGTAGTGGCAGAGACAGGGGAGACGACGGTGGTGATTTTGTTTGGCGGCAGAGAGCGCCGGCTGGATTTGAAGACTTTGTACAGGAATGATCTGCTGATTATCTGACAGGTAACAGAGACAGGAGGGCGGGATGATGTTTGGCAGAAGACAGCTGAGAAGGCGGCCGGCAAAGGAGGCGGATTATGACAGAGAAAACTGGAAACCGATTTTGAAGTGCAGTATCTGCAATGGTGAGCAGGTGGCAGGCTTTAAAAACATACATACAGGAGAATTTCGGGAAGAATGTTTTATTCAGCATGCCTCAGAACTGGATGCCTTTAAGAAAAAGTATGGTATTACCGAGATACCTAAGGAATACTGAGTTGAATGCAGGCCGGTAAGACTGTGGCTTGACATTTTTATGAGAAAGGAATACAGATGACAGAATTTTTATACTGGATTGTGGAACTGATTGCAAGGATGCACAGCTGGCTGTTGAAATTAAACGACGCTTATGAATATAATTTTTCTGACAAGGAACTGCATTTTCTGATTATCGGCGCATTGGGGATGGCTATGATTTTTGTGATACACCCAATGTTCAAATGGCTGGCCAGGAACAATCATATCATGGTTATCAGCTGGATCTATGTATTTACCCTGATTATAGTGATAACGTTTGCCATAGAAATCGGCCAACGGGTGACCCATACAGGTTCCATGGAGTTTGCGGATATCATGTTTGGCGTGATGGGATTTATCTGTATGTTTCTGATATTTTCCGTGATCAGGGGAATGTATCATGTGATATTGAAAATTATCAGAAATGTTCGACGGGAAGACGTGGAAGAGTGGGAAGAGGATGAGCAGGAGGACTGCGTATGAAGCTGCTGCACATCTCGGATCTTCATCTGGGAAAAAGGATAAATGAATTTTCCATGCTGGAAGATCAGAAATACATTTTGAGACAGATTCTGAGCCTTGCGGAGACAGAGCGGACAGACGGTGTGATCATCGCAGGAGATATCTATGATAAACCTGTTCCTTCGGCGGAAACGGTACAGACCTTCGACTGGTTTCTCACAGGACTTGCAGATAAAGGGAAGCAGGTATTTGCGGTCAGCGGCAATCACGATTCGGCGGAGAGAATTGCGTTCGGCGCACAGCTGATGCGGGGGAGATGTGTGTATATTTCCCCTGTATATGCGGGTGTCACAGCACCCATAGCATTGACAGATGAATACGGAGAGCTGTATATTTACCTGCTTCCGTTTATCAAACCGGCCGTTGTGCGGTATGTGCTGGAGAAGGAAGGGGAGACGGAGCTGCCGAAAAGTTATCAGGAGGCGGTGAAGCTGGCTGTGGAACGGATGCAGGTGGATTCCGCGAAACGCAATATTCTTGTGGCACATCAGTTTGTAACCGGTGCGGGACGCTGTGAGTCGGAGGAGATTGCGGTGGGCGGTCTGGACAATGTGGACGCCGACATTTTTGATAGATTTGATTATGTGGCTCTGGGGCACATTCACAGCCCACAGTGGATAATGCGGGAGGCGGTACGCTATTGCGGTACACCTCTGAAATATTCCTTTTCGGAGGCGGAACAGGAGAAGTCTGTCACCATTCTGGAGATGGGGGAAAAGGGGAGGGTGGAGATTTCGACGGTGCCGCTGAAGCCGCTCAGGGATATGAGGAAAATCCGTGGGACTTATCTGGAAGTGATGTCCAGACCCTTTTACCAGGGGACGAACAGAGAGGATTATGTGCAGATTACGCTCACGGACGAGGAGGATATTCCGGACGGGATGCAGAAGCTGAGGAGTGTTTATCCGAATCTGATGCGCCTTGTCTATGACAATCGTCGGACCCGGCAGAATCAGGCGCTGGAAACGGTGCCGGAAGTGGAGCGAAAATCGGAGCTGGAGCTGTTCGGAGAATTCTATGAGCTGCAGAATAACCAGCCCATGAGCAGTGAACAGACAGAATTTGTAAAGCAGATGATAGAAGAGGGGAGAAGTAAATCATGAAACCGGTAAAGCTTACCATCAGCGCGTTTGGTCCCTATGCGGATAAGACAGAGATCGATTTTGCCCGATTCGGAGGACAGGGACTCTATCTGATTACCGGGGATACCGGCTCAGGGAAGACCACTGTTTTTGACGCCATTGCTTTTGCGCTGTATGGAGAAGCCAGCGGAGATGTGCGGAAATCGGACATGTTCCGCAGTAAGTATGCCGGGGATGAGGTTCCCACATTTGTGGAATTTACATTTATTTATCATGAAAAGCAGTATACCGTGAGAAGAAATCCGGAATACCCGAGGCCGAAGGGCCGGGGGACCGGATTTACGATTCAGAAGGCGGATGCGACACTGACATATCCGGATGACACAAGTCCTGTCACGAAGACGAAGGAAGTAACCAGAGCGGTGACGGAACTTATCGGTCTGGACCGCAGGCAGTTTACGCAGATAGCAATGATTGCACAGGGAGATTTTCAGAAGCTGCTGCTGGCCGGAACGGAAGAGCGGGGGAACATTTTCCGACAGATATTCAACACGGGTCTGTACCAGCGTGTACAGGATCAGCTGAAGGCTGCGGAAAGACTTCAGTGGCGGGAATATGAAGAACTGAAGCGCAGCATGAATCAATATATGGACAACATTGTCTGTGAGGACATGGAAGGTATGCGCTCTGCAGTAAAGCTGAAAGAATGGAAAGGAGAGAAATCTGACGGCAGAATCAGCGAGGCAATGGAACTGCTCACCGAGCTGTGCAGGGAAGAGGAAGCGGAATTGGCGGAGATGAATGCGCAGCTGGAGGTTCTGGAAGGAAAAGTGCAGGAGGAGGATCGTCTCATCGGAAACCTTCGACATGTAAGGGAACAGCGAAAAGCGCTGGAAGAAAATCAGAAACGACAGGAAGCGCTGCAGTCTGAGCTGAGGGGCAAAGAAGCTTTTTACGAGAATGCGAAAAAAGAGGGAAGTCAGTGTACGCTGCTGGAAATGCAGATTCAGGAAGCCGGAAAGCAGCGGGAGCTTTTCGACAGAGTGGAGGAACGGCAGAGACACAGACAGGAAATAGAAAATGAAATTCTGGCGGAGAAAGAGAAAGCAGACGGACTTTGTCAACAGAAACAGGTATTGGAAGAGGCGCTGAAAAAGGAGCAGGAGACTTTTGCATCTCTGGCCGCGGCCGGGGAGGAGAAGGAACGGCTGGAGAATAAAAGGAGCAACATCATTCGGCAGAAAGAAATTCTCTGTCAACAAAAAGAAGGGCTGATGCAGGAAGCGGAAAGGCAGCAAAAGCTGGAGAAAGAGGTGGAGGAATGTGAGAGACAGGCAGAAGAACTGAAACTGTCCGCCGCCGGAGTCAGGAAGAAAGCGGAAGCTCTGAACGATCGGGACAGCAGACTTTCTCTGACAGAGGATATACAGGAGAGACTGAAAAAGCAGAGAGGGGTTCTGGAACAGTCGGTGAGGGAACGCGACTCCATTCGGAAGAAAGGCGCCGGGACAGAGGACGCGTTGAAGACATTGACAGAACGGGCAGAAGTGCTGGTTCAGGAGAGAGAACAGCGGCTGAAAGAGCGGGAGGCCCTGAAAAATGTAAATGAAGAGCTGATTCAATGCCGCCATATAGTGGAGGAAACGCAGAAGAGAGTGCAGGTTTTCAGGCAGCAGGCAGGGGAACTGGAAGCTTTCGAGGAGACGATGAATGTTCTGGAGAAGGATTGCGGGGAGATACGTGTCCAGACAGAGGCGGGACAGCGGCAGAGGGATCTCTGGCAGGAGGAGTGGGAGCAGATAAAAGAAGCGGATACCAGTCTCCTTATTCTGGAACAGCGGCAGCAGATATGGGACGGCGCGGAGAAAATGTGGAGAAAGCTGTCCGGGGAAGCAGCGCGTTGGGAAGTGCGGAGGGAGAAGCTGCTGGCTGTTCAGGAGGAATACCGCCAGGCATCGGAAGAAAAGGCAGAACAGGGAGAAATCTGTCGGAAGCTGGAGCAGCAGTTTCTGGACGCCCAGGCGGGAGTGCTTGCAGGCACATTAAAAGAGGGAGAAGCATGTCCGGTGTGCGGTTCTGTTCATCATCCGTCGCCGGCACATATTCCTGAGACAGCACCGGATAAGGAAGTGCTGGAAAACTGTAAAAAACAGCTTTCCATGGCGGAGGCGAGAGCGGAGCGCCTCAGTGAGAAGGCGGGACATCTGGGAGAACAGCTGCGTGAGCAGACAGAGCAGATGGAGAGCGGACTGCTGGAGCTGGCGGAGCAGCTGAAATTGCCGGGCATACCTGTGACAGGACTGGAAAAAGGAGAGGAAAAAGGGCAGATCCGGGAGTGGATGCTGGGAAAAATTCTGCAGGCAGAAAAGGTGCTTGAGACCGAGAAGGACAGACTCGCCCTCAGCCGGCAGAAGGCGGAGCAGGCGTGCCGGCGGAAAAAGGAGCTGGATACACTGCTTGCGGATGCAGGGAAGAAGCAAAAGGAAGAAGAGACAGAACTGCAGCAGAAGCTTCAGGAGCTGAACGCCGCGAAAGGCCGGCGGGAAGAAAAGCGGAGGCAATGGCAGGAAACCTGTATGGGGCTGGATTTCCCGGAGGGTATGCCTGATGACGTGAAGAAAATGTCCGATTATCTGCAGGAGCAGCTTTGCCGGAACAGGGAAAGGCTGAAACAGGCGGAGGCAGGTGCGGAACGGCTGAAAAAGCTGGAATGTGCAGACGCGGATGCGGAAGAAGAAAGGATACGTCTGGAGCGGGAAATTACAGAGAAAAAAGAGCATGCGGCAAAGCTGAAGGGAATGGAGGAGACCGCGGAGAAGCAGCTTTCAGGAGAGCAGGAGAAGGCGGCGGAGATACTGGAAACGGCCATTTCCATGTCCGGACTCGCTCAGGAGAAAGAAGCCCCCGGTCTTCTGGAACTGGCGGATAAATGCCTGAAAGAACTGGAGATCTGTGCTGGCTGTCTGAGGAAAGAAATCAGGTACAGAGAGCAGCTGAAGGAAGAGGCTTCCCAGGAGGAAGAAGCACTTTCTCAGATAAAAGAGCTTATGAACAGGCAGGAAAAGAGCCTGGAGGGCGTAAAAAGCACAAGGACGGAGAAGGCGAAGCAGCTTCTGGAGAGTGTGAGGGGTCTTTGCTCCGAAGGCGATGTGGCTTTCAGGGAGGAAGCAATGAGCCTGATACCGGGAGAGAACGAGAGCAGACTTCTGAATCTTGGGATTCTGGCGGAAGAATGGCTGGAGCATGAGCTGACGGAACTGGAGGAACAATGTGCGCACAATCAGGCAGATTTGCTGAAACGGCAGAAACTGCAGGAGGAAATGCCTGAGAAGGAAGACCAGATTCGGAGATACGGCGAGGAACTGCAGAAGGCGCAGCTACTGCTGACCCGGAAAATCACGGAAAGCGAAGGCCTGAACAAAGAGATTGCGGGGCTGCGGGAACAGCTGGGAACCGGGACAAAGGAAAGTGCGGAGGAAAAAATCGCGGCTTTACAGAGTCGGAAGACAGAGCTGGAAGCGGCGCTGAGGACCGCAGAGCAGGAATTTACGGATTGCAGGACACGAAGCGAGCGACTTGCGGCGGCAGTGGACACATTGAAGAAGCAGCTGGAAGGGCTGGGAGAAGCAGATATGGCCGGCGAGGAAGAAGTCCTGGCGAGGAAAGAGGGATGGCAGCGGGAGAAGAGGGCGCTGAGCGACAGACGGGATGTGAAGAACAGTGCCTTATTCCAGAACCGGGATATTCTCCGGAAAGTCGGTGCACGGCAGGAAGAGATTGACACTGTGGAGAAGAAATACATCTGGATCAGGGCTCTTTCGGACACCGCAAACGGTATGCTGAACGGAAAGCAGAAGATAGAGCTGGAAACCTATATTCAGATGACTTATTTTGACCGCATGATAAGGAGGGCCAATCTCCGCCTGCTCACCATGACAGGAGGGCAGTATGAGCTGAAGCGGGAAGAGGGAGGAACTCTCAACAGAAAAGCGGGGCTGGAGCTGAGCGTCATCGATCATTATAACGCTACAGAACGGAGTGTGAAAACCCTTTCCGGCGGAGAGACCTTTCAGGCCTCCCTGTCCCTTGCGCTGGGGCTGGCGGACGAGATTCAGTCCTATGCGGGAGGGATCCGCATGGATTCGCTGTTCGTGGATGAGGGTTTCGGCTCTCTGGATGAAGCTGCTCTGGCACAGGCCATGGAAGCGCTGACGCTGCTTACGGAAGGCAATCGGCTGGTGGGTATCATTTCCCATGTTCCGGAGCTGAAGGAACGAATAGAGAATAAAATCCTTGTCACCAAGACCAGGACAGAGAATGGAATCAGCAGTGTTGTGAAAGTGGTGGAGGCAGGTTAATGAGAAGAAAGAAAATGATTTTCAGTATATGGGAAGTCCTTTTTGCGGGTGTATTGTGTCTTGTGTTTCTGATTGCCCTGACGGGAACACAATTCAATATCGCCTGGTATAAGGTTGGTTTTGTCACGGTGATTTGGCTTTTGTGTCTGACACTGCTGTTTGTCATGCTGAAAAAGGTGGAAAGCTGGCTGGAGCGATATGGAAAGATTCTGTTTCCGCTGTTCTGCGGTATATGGGCGGCCGCGTTATATGCGTTTTCCTGCTTTGCCCGTAATCAGCCTGCTTCTGATTTTGCCATGGTATATGAGGGGGCATTGAATTATGCACGGGGAACGGAAGTATACTGGCCTTATTTTGCGCTGTGGAAAAATAATTATCCGCTTTTGCTGTTATTGACTTCATTGATTAGACTGAGTGATCTGCTGGGATTTGCGGATCCGTTTTATCTGATCTTATGTCTCAGTGTGGCCATGGTGATCTGGAGCGGAATCTGTGTCTTTCGGCTTGTGGGGTATGCGGGTAAAAGCACGGCATGTCAGTGGATGGGAATTCTCCTTTTTGCCGGGTTTCTGCCCTGCTGGGGAGGAACTCAAAATTTTTATACAGATACCATGAGTCTGTGCTTTGGCATATGGGCCTGTCTGCTCTGCCAGAAGGCATTTGAGAAAGCTGGAGGATATGGATTGGCAGCGGGAGTGGTCTGGGGAATGGGATGTTCCATAAAAGCAACAGTTGCTATTTCCATGGTGGCGGTATTCTTGATTGTTATGATGACCATGCAGTGGAAACAGTGGCTTCGGCTGTTATTGCCAGTGGGAGCCGGTTTTCTGTTGATCCTAGGGGGGGGCACTGTACTGTGGGATCAGTCACCCTGCGCTGAATTAGAAGAAGAGAGGACAGCGCCGCTGGAATTCTGGCTGGCTCTGGGCAGTGTCAACAACGGAAGTTACCGGGAGAACCGGGAATTTGCTTCAGTATGTGAGGCGGCATCGGGAAAAGAAGCAAAAAGGGAAATTGCAAGATCCTATATTCAGGAGAACCGAAAGGAATTATTTTCGCTCCCACGTCTGATTAGTAAGACACGCTGTAATTTTGCCTCCGGTTTTTTTGGATTGCCGGATTTTCAGAGAAGTCCTGGCAGCTTTGCTTATGAACTTTTCAATGATTATGGAAAGTATGGCGGGTATGTAGCCATGTTGGCTACGGGATATTTTTATGCACTGCTTATTTTTGGCATTTTATCAGGGATCCTGGGTTTCAGAAATTTGATAAGAGGTGGAAGTCCAGAGTGGATGATACTGATGACACAGTTGACCATATTTGGACTGATGCTGTTTTTAATGATATGGGAGGCGAATAACAGACAATTATATAATCATATGCCGTGGCTGGCCCTGATGGGAGTATTCGGGATTTCTGAAACACTTGAAGGGAGGACACGGAAATGATGGAGAAAATCGGCTCGAAGATTGTGCGGGTGATATGTGTTATTTTAAGCGGATATCTGTTTTTGCAGGGGTTATTTACGCTGTGTAATATCAGGCGGGTGACAGAACAGAATTATTTTATACGAAATAATGTATTGGTTCAGCTGGCAGGCATTGTAATATTTTTCCTGCTTTGCAGGCTGATTTTGCAGGAAAAGATCTGGAAGTGGCTGGAGAGATGGGGAGAAATCTTATTCTGGCTGTCTCTGACCGCGATGACCATGTTTATGACCTGGTGGATTCTGCAGACCAGATTCTGGTATCATAGTGACACGGAAAAAATTTATATGTGTGCAGGCGGTCTGTTGGAAGGTGATTTCTCTCAGTGGACACAGGGGGGATACGCCCATAGATGGCCTCACCAGAACGGCCTGATATTATTTGTCGCAATATTGCTGAAGTTTTGGGAGCTGGATCAAACATTTCTAATCTTCTATTTTGTAAGTCTTTTCTTTTATGATGTGGCAATCGCCGGTATTTATTATACCTGTAGAATGCTTTATGGGGAGAAGGCACTGGCAGGAATACAGGGAGCGATGGCGGCATTGTATTTTCCTTATGCGTTTCTGGTTATGAAAATGTATGGTGACAGCATAGGGTATGGCATGGTGGTTCTTGCCATCTATCATGGAATCAGATATTTAAAGGAGAACCGGAAGAGAAATCTTATTCTGACGGGGATTTTCCTGGGAACAGCTGTTTGCTTCAAGCAGAACTGCTTGATTGTAGGTGTGGGGATTTTACTTTTATGCTGGATGGATCTGTTCCGGCAGAAGAAAGATTCTTTGAAAAAGTTTCTGCTGAGCCTGTGCTTCCTGGGAATTGCGCTGGTTATCAGCGGATTGCCGAAGCAGTATATCGAATATGTGTCCGGTATGAAAATTGCGCCTGGAAACAGCAAAGCGGCGCATATAGCCATGGGGCTTCAGGACAGTGATAAAGCTCCCGGATGGTACAACGGATATAACGATCGTGTATTTGCCGAGAATGGATATGACAGGGAACTGACGGAAAAAACAGCTATAGAAGATATACGAAAATCTGTGCGGCATTTTGTACAGGATCCTGCCTATGGATGGCAGTTTTTTCATCACAAGCTGGCTTCCGAATGGAATAATCCTACGTTTGAGTGTTTTCATATTCAGAATGCCAGGGGAACAGGGCAGGGGTTGAGCAGCTTTGTGAAATCCATAATCAACGATGGAGGAAAAGCGAATATTCTTTTGATTGCATTGTTGGACATTCTGGAAGCTATACTGCTTTTTGGTATACTGATGTACTTTCTGATAGAGAGGGAACAGAATATCAACAGACTGATCTGGGGAATTCTTTTTATAGGTGCATTCTTGTTCTGGATGTTCTGGGAGGCGAAGGCGGCATATGTGTTGCCTTACTTTCTGTTTTTGATTCCCTATGCGTTTATGGGATACAGAGCCTGCCTGGAAAACCGGAAAAACAGAAGGGTGCATATTTCTCTGGCCGTGCTGGCACTGCTGATTATTGGAATTGCCTTTTCAAATAATGCGTTAATTACCGGAAGCCTGAAGATGAATGAGGACACAGAAGGCTACTATGAATATATTCACGAATTTAATCATAATTTTATGAACTTTCGATTTTAAAGATGTTACATCCGAAGATACAAAGGTAAAAATAGCAGTTGCAATTTTAAGCCGGAGGTGGTATAGTAAAAACAGTCGTGGAAATGGTCCGCGGTAATTCGGTTAAAGGAGGTTCGTGTCATGGTAAAGAGAACAGGAGAGAGGACTTTCATTTAGCTGAATATGGGGGGCGCGAAAGTGCCGCTTGATAAGTACCATTATGAAAACTGTTGACGAGAGACACATCATAACGGTGTGTCTTTTTTGTGTGCAAAATTGTGTGATGTGTCGTTGTGGTCAGAGAGAAATAAGAGAATGTAGAATCTCCGGAACCAGCTTCAGGCGATATTGCATGGAATCGAAAGGAAAAGGTGATTGGATATGACAGAGAGGATGAGAGATATGAGAACAAACGGAATGACAGAAGCGTTATGGTGGAAATGGAAAAAAGCGATAAAGCGAAGGAGAATAAAGTTTGAAGAGATTAAAATATTATCTGTTGAGTATGAAACCGACCAGTGAGACTTACGAGGAAATGTATGAGGGAAAAATGTACGAAACCTTCATGGATAAAGATCCCATTGTGCACAACCATGCCATGTACTGGGACGGGGAGATTGGGTATGAGGTCACGAAGAGCAACCGGCTGGAGCTGTCAAAGCCAACGGTGACCATTCATATTCCCATGAAGCAGCTAAAGCTGGAAGAGACGGGTGTGGCAGAGCTGGATTACATTTTCCGGTCCTTTATTCCCTATATCCGCAATTTGAATGAAGGAAATGACAATCGGAAACGGACGGACAGAGAGAACGGTCACTACTACATTTATGAGCCGAACAATAAGGTTCTGGTGCGGAATGTGATTTCTGCGAAAATGGTTCCGCAGAAGTATTACAGGCTTCTGGGCAGAAATACCATAGAGCCTGTGGACGGTCTGCGGGACAGGGGCTTAAGTACCTACGCGCCGGGAAAATCATATATAATTCAGCCTGAGGATGAGATAAAGGGGATTCCGGCTTATCAGTGTGTCAGCATCATGATTCAGGTGCAGCTGCCTGTGGGAAAGCATAAAAAAGCAGTACAGATGCTGACCCATGATCTGCCGGAAGCAGTGAATTGGTTTGTGTGCGAGTTCGACGGGGAAGGATTGAAGAGGGCCACGGTCCTTTATGAGAAGCAGGAGGCTGTCCGGCGCTGGCTGAAGGAAAATGACTGCTGTGCCTTTGTGGCAGACGGAAGCATTCTGCCCCGGGAAAAGGACGGTGACTCTCCGCTGCGAGGGGCAGTCCCTTTTCTGTCCACACCGGAAGATGCGGCGGAGGTGGCAGGAGTCAGAGGGATGGTTTTCAGAAAGGGCGTCACTGTGATTACCGGAGGCGGATATTCCGGGAAAAGTACTCTGCTGGATGCGCTGAGTGCCGGGGTTTACAATCATGTGGAAGGGGACGGAAGAGAACTGGTTATTACCGATGCGTCGGCCATGAAGATATCCGCGGAGGATGGCAGATGTGTCCGGCATGTGAATCTGTCGCCTTTTATCAAGTGGATTCCGGGAGGAAATCCGGCTGATTTTTCCACGGAACATGCATCCGGCTCCACCTCTCAGGCTGCCAATATCATGGAGGCGGTGAGCTGGGGAGCGGGACTTCTGATGATTGATGAGGACAAATCCGCCACCAATTTCATGATACAGGATTCGGTGATGAAAGAATTGATTGAAAAGGAGCCGATCACACCGTTTGTGGAGCGGGTGCGGGAACTGGCACTGGGAAAAGGGGTGTCCACGGTTCTTGTAATCGGGGGCAGCAGTGAATATCTGCAGGCGGCGGACCGGATTTACATGATGCGGGATTATCGGATTACCCAGGTGACAGAAGCGGCAAAAGCACTCCAGGCGGGGTATGGCTATACCCGCAAAAACGGGGAGGTTCCGCACCGCGGGAAACTTCCGGAAGACAGAGAAAATGCAGAGGGTATGGAACATCCGGAAAACGAAAAAAGGCCGAAGCCTGCGGATTTTTTCAATAATGACGAGATAGATGCCAATTACCTGAGTATCTGCCCGGAAGACTCCGCCACCGAGGTGCTGAAAGTATCAGAGCTTGGCTTTTTGATGTTCGGGGAGGAGCAGATTGACATTCGAATGCTCCATGATATAGCCAGTCTCGCTCAGCTGAGTGCCATTGCCTTCCTGGTGCGCAGGCTGATCGAACAGCTGAATCCGCTGGGAAGATTTCAGCGATTCAGCTTGCCGGGAGCGGTTTCTCAGCAAGAGGTATCCGAAACTGCCGACATGCGGCCTTCGGGAGAAAGAGGCGTGCCGCCCAGGTGGATTTGCCGGAAGCAGGAAGTGGAACGGCTGCTGGAGGAAGCAGGGAAGGAGGGGCTGGAATCCGTGTATTCCACTTTTTTCACAGAGTGCGGAAGATGGATGGATATGCCCCGGAAGTATGAGATTCTGGCTGTGCTGAGCAGGATGAGAAGGACGGGAGGATAAGGGACCATGTATTGTATTTGTATTGTACTTATTTTATTAACTGCTTCCTTTAATGTGATTTTATCTATGTTAATAGAGAAGAGTATCAATATTTCCCTGGCTTATGAAAAAGGAAGTCTATACTGGTATCTTCTTTTTATGATGGTCACAGTATTGCTGTATTTTCTTCTCTTATTTATAAAAATGAATTTACAGGTAGCTATAAGTGAAAGCAGGAAAATGAAATTGAGAAATATCATAATGGAAAAAGCGCTGGATTCCAGTAAAAACAGTCAAATGTCCGCAGATTTATCCCATATAAACAAACTGATTTTCTATGATTCAAAAATTGTTGCAAATCGTGAGAAAGAAGTGGTATTTAAATTTATGGAAATAGCGTTCAGCGTATTTGGTGGTCTGGCATATTTATATTTATCGAATTTTTATATAGGCCTGGCATCCACCTTATTGCTGTTCCTTTTTCTGTATTTCAGCAATAAATACAGCAATGTCATAAGGAAATTAAATGCCCGGGCCATTGAAATCAGTGAAGCGATAAGCGGTCTGTTTTATGATATTTTCGAGGCATCAGAACTGATTAAAATATATCAGGGCAGGGGATTTTTTACCAGAAGATTTGAGAAGGGAGAAACAGAGAAAGAAGAAAATGTTCTTCGCCTTGATTATAAGAAAAGTATGCTGAAAGCATTTACTGTGCTGGGGATAATGACCCTGCAGATCACAACCATCTTAATCGCCTGCTTCTTACTGGATGTCAGCAAAAATGCAGGAATGATTGTGGGAATGATTAACGTGCTGATTGGAAGTATATTTTATCCTCTCATAGACATTCAGGATGTAATCATTGCGAAAAATGAATATACCAATTCAGCGGGAAGGATAAATGCGTTTGTCTCTTCTGATTCTGTGGAATATCCGGGGGATATTCCACAGGAATCCGGTGAAATCAAAAAGATAGCCTTTGACAATGTGAGCTTTCGTTATGCTCAGGATTGCAGCATTGCTTATGAGAATTTCGAATTTGGGAAAAAGGAAATCGTAGCTGTTTACGGAGAAAGCGGAACTGGAAAAACGACAATAGCCAACCTGATTTTGAACAGGTTACAGCCTGAACAGGGTGAAATAACAGTTACGGATGCCAGTGGCCATATTCATAAGCTGGATGACAGACTGAAAGTAAGCTATCTTTCTTCCGGTAACAATTTACTTCGGACTTCTATCATAGATAATCTGAGAATGGGAAATGAAGAGATAGGGGAAGAGGAAGTAATAAATGCGTTAAAAGAATTAAATCTGTTTGATAAAATCAGCGAGAGCTCAGCAGGGATAAATGCGGTCATAGGGATGGAAATTGACTTCTCCGAAGGAGAAAAAAGGCGTCTTTGTCTGATTCGGGCAATGTTGCAGGCAGAGGATTTCGTAATATTGGATGAGCCATTTGCATCCATAGATAAGGACAATATAAAAGGCGCATTGAAGTTCATTTCAGCGAGAAGAGACAGATTGGGCATTATCGTCATTTCACATGACAAAGATTTGGATTCCATTGCCGATCGGACCTATATTATCAGGGGGAGAAAAGCATTATGAAAAAAATACGGACATATATACAGACAATTTCTCCGTTCATGGACGGCAGCATCCTGCTTACATCCATTCTGTATCTGACTGCGGATTCGTTTTATACATTTTTTGTCATTGCTGTTTCTGTCATTTTGCAAAATGTTACTGAAAAAACCGGCCCAGGCGGTATAAATGGATGGATGCTGATTATGTTATTTATTTTGCCCGCTTTTATGGTTTTCAAGGTACTGGTAAACAAAAAGCTTGCAAAAATCAGCTTTCGGATCGGCAGTCAGATAAGAAAGGAATTCATGAGAAGCATGCTGGATGCCGACTATATTACCCTGAGACGACAGGGACATGGAGAGATAAGCGAGTTAGTAGAACAGGACATTGAAACGGTATCCAAGTCATTTCAGGAGAGCTTTTTACCCATCGCTTCGGGCATGATTCAGTTCCTGATTGTTTTGGCCTATGGTCTGGCACATTCCTGGCTGCTGGTGGTCGCCATCGTGACATTAACCGTAATCTCCATTATCCTGCCCAGAGTATTTTCACCCAAAATATACAGGGGCTATGAAGAAATTACGAAGATGCAGGAGATAAGCCGGGAGGGGATTAAAAAGGCAATTGCATCCCTGCAGGATGTGCATACGGTAAAAGAGAATGGCTTTATAAAAAAACTGGCGGGAAATGATTTCTGCATTTTAAAAGAAAAGCAATGGGAGTATGAGAGAGAAGTAATCCTGTTTGAAGTGATCAGCGCGGGACTCGGCCTTTTTACAACGATCCTGTGGATTGGTCTGGGAATCCTGTTTATTCGCGCGGGAATGATTAACACGGCGGTTTTGTTTGCGTTTATGAATTTGTCAGATGTGATTAACTGGCCATTTGTCTCCCTGCCATATTTGATTGCAGAATGCAATCATGTATTTGTATCTATAGACAAAATCAATACAAAAACAGAAACCTTAAGGGCATCACAGAACGACGGAAAAGCATCGCTTTTTGAAAGAGACGAAGAAAATGTTCAATATGTATTAAAAAGGGTTGACTTTTCCTATGAAAATGTTACTGTGATTTCAGATAAGAATCTGGAAATAGCATTTCCGGGAAAAATATTGCTGGATGGAGAGAGCGGTTGCGGGAAGAGCACACTTTTGAAGCTCTTGTGCGGTTTATATCAGCCTGAATCGGGAGAAGTATTTCTATTGGTGGGAAATCATAAAATATCAGGGGGAAAACTCGCGGAATATATCAGCTATGTGGAGCAATCAGCTGTTATAATGAACGGTACGGTGGAGGACAATATACTGTTCGGTGATTATTGGGATTCTGTCGATACAGCGGACAGGGACAGAATATTGGAAACTGCTGTAAAAAGGGCGGAACTGCAGGAATTTTACGGTGGTTTAAGCGAAGGGAAAAATACGATGCTTGGAAGGAAGGGAAGAGAACTGTCATTTGGAGAAAAGCAGAGAATTTCGATTGCCAGGGCATTGGCCAGGCCCCATAATATTCTGATTATGGATGAGCCCACGGCGCATGTGGATGAGGCCACAGAGGATAAGATACTGAAAAATATCCTGTCTTCGGAAGAGAGTGTGATAATGGTGACACATAGAGAGCGTGTAAAGGAAAAATTTGAAAACAGAATTTACTGGAACGGAGGTTTTGCATGAGGACAGAGAAAATGGTATTGAACCAGGAGAGAAATGTTACGCTGACGGCATATCTTCTGGAGGTGGAGGGAGAATTTGGGTATGTGCGCAGGCGTCCTGCGGTTCTGGTGCTTCCGGGCGGGGGGTATCGGCACTGTTCGGACAGAGAGGCGGACCCTGTGGCCATGCCCTATCTGCAGGCGGGATATCAGGTGTTCATTCTGCGGTATTCCGTGAAGGAATATGCTGCGTGGCCCAATCCGCTGGAGGATTACGAGCAGGCAATGACCCTGATTCGGGAGAATGCGGATAAGTGGACGCTTTTCCCGGATAAGGTGGCTGTAATCGGCTTTTCGGCGGGAGGACATCTGGCTGCCGCTGCGGCGACCATGTCTGTCAATCGGCCCAATGCCGCCATTCTCGGCTATGCGGTGGTGAGCTCGGATGTGAAGGGCTGTAATGCCACGGCTCCGGACACGGTGTCGCAGGTGGATAAGGATACCTGTCCCTGCTTTTTGTTTGCCACCAGGAATGACGAAGTGGTGCCGGTTATGAATTCTATCCGGTTTATGGAAGCCCTTGCGAAAATGGGGACTTCTTTTGAAAGTCATATTTATTCTCACGGTCCTCACGGATTTTCCACAGGCGACACATCCATTCAGTGCAGGGATGTGGCCATGAGCTGCAGGATATCCGACTGGGTGCCGGACAGTATCGGCTGGCTGAAAGAGGTTCTGGGGGACTTTGGAGAGAATGGGATGACATCTCCTGCAGTGGAAGGACATGTGACAGGCGACTGGAAGGAATTTCTATCCATTGAGTGTACTTTCGGGAGAATTATGAGTAATCCGGAGGGCAGGAAAGTGATAGAGGAAATGCTGGAAACCATGAAGAAGCAGGCGGAGGAAAGCGGACAGGGGAAAGTGGAGGTGACTGTGGAGAGTATGGCCGCATTCTCCGATATGAAGCTGAAGAACATGCTGGGGCATGTGAGCGTGCCGGAGGATATGGTAAGGGCAATGGAGGACAGGCTTTCCCGGATTCCTAATCTGTGATTCCCGGGAAGCAATTGTAAAAATGCGGTAATTCGACATTCTGTTCCCATATGGGATAAATACATGGAAAGATGAGAATAAATTATGTACCAACATCACAGGGAATCGCTGAGAATAATGCAGGAATATTTTGAAGGGGATCCGGAAGTTATTGCTCTGATATTCGGCGGTTCCGTGGCAAAGGAATGCGCGCGTCCCGATTCGGACCTGGATGCCATGGTTGTGGTATCCGAGGAAGTCTATGAGCGGCTGGCGGCGGAGAACAATACGACCAGAACCGTCAGCGGCAGGTGTACCTATGAAGGCGGTTACTGGGATCTGAAATACATGACTAAGGCATATCTGGCTGAAGCTGCGGACAGGGGAAGTGAACCTACCAGGAATTCTTTTATGAAATCGAGAGTTCTGTTCTCCCGGGATCCGGAGATTACGGGAATTGTAGAACGGATTCCCGTTTTTCAGAAGCGGGAAAAGGAAGAAAAAATGCTGTCTTTTTACGCAAATTTTTGTCTGAATTATCATTATTTCCTGAAGAGCTGTCATGCGGATGGTTACATGCGGCTGCATGCGATAAGTGAAATTATTTACAGCCTGTATCGAATAATACTGCAGGAAAATGAGCTGCTTTTTCCCTGCAACCGCCGGTTGGAAGAAACGGTGGCAGGAATATCCGAAGGGACAAAGCAGCTTACGGTTATCGGGAGGAAGCTGGCAGAGAGTCAGACGGTAGAAGATGCGGACGCTTTTGTGCTCTGCTTTCGGGAGATTTCGGGATATCAGCCGCCGGAGGAGTATTCGAGGGTTCTCACACAGTATACAAGAGACTTTGAGCAGTGGTGGAGGGTGCCGAGACCTAATATCAATGAGTGGTGAATGAAGAGATGAGCAAACGGACTCGCCGGAAATATATTCATTGTTTTGTGAAGAATATCCGTTGAGTCCGGTGGATTCATTTATTCCGCACTGATATATTCGATATCTTTTTTAGTGCGTTTGATATACAGAAATGAGAGCCCTGTTATCAGAAGCAATACGAACCAGATTCTTTTTTTCATAGTGTGTCCTCCGTTTTCTTTTGCATGATAGACCTATGATAATTCTCTATTCTAAAGAATCCTGTCAGATTTTCCTTAATTTTTTCAAAAGGAATATGACAGGGTTCTAACCGAACAGAGCTTTTGTTTTCTCCATCCGTTCCGCAATCCGGACGCCGAAAGGACAGCGGCTTTCACAGCTGTGGCAGCTTACGCAGGCGTCTGCGTTGGCGGTGAGCTGACTGTAATGTGCCTTTAAGGTATCCGGCAGCTTATCCTGCATGAGGGCCAGGTCACAGAGCTTGTTTACCATGGCGATATCGATGCCTGCGGGACAGGGAGCGCAGTGGCCGCAGTAAGTGCACTGACCGTAATAGCCGTGGCGGGGTGCGCCGGCCAGGACACTGGCGTAATCCTTTTCCTCCATGGAAGCGGTCTCATAGGCAACGGCAGCATCCACATGCTCCACAGTATCAAATCCCACCATGACGCTGGCAACGGCAGGTCTGGTCAGCGCATAGTGAAGGCACTGCACCGGGGTAAGGGCTGCGCCGAAAGGAGAAGTCCCGGCGTTGAACAGTCTTCCTCCCGCATAACCCTTCATCACGGTGATACCCACCTGATTCTGTTCACAAAGTCTGTAGAGCTGGGCCCTCTCAGGAGCAATGCCGCTGAGACTTTCATCATAACTGTCTGCAAAATAATCATCAATATTCTCGGTGGCGGGCAGCATGTCGAAAGCCGGATTGACACTGAAGAGGAACATTTCGATTTCACCGCATTCCGCGGCCAGCTTTCCCACTTCCGGATTGTGTGTGCTGAGTCCTATATGACGGATGCGCCCGTCTGCCTTCAACTCTTTCATGTATCTGAAGAAATCTCCTTCCATAACCCGGTGGAATTCCGCGGGTTCGTCCACAAAATGAATCATCCCCAGATCAATGTAGTCTGTCTGCAGCCTGGTGAGCAGGTCTTCAAAGGCAGCGTTCACCTGTGTCAGATCTCTGGTGCGGACATACTGACCGTTCTGCCAGGTGGACCCCACATGTCCCTGTATGTACCATTTTTCCCTTTTTCCGGCCAGGGCTTTCCCGATGTTGGAACGGACATTCGGCTCCGACATCCAGCAGTCCAGAATGTTGATTCCCGCTTCTTCGCAGCGGTCTATCACCTGTTTTACTTCCTCCGTGGTATGGCGCTCCAGCCATTCTCCGCCCAGGCCGATTTCACTGACCATAAGCCCGGTTTTTCCTAATTGACGATAATTCATACGTTTTCCTCCTGTTTTGCACGAGAGTATTCTATAATGAGATTTGCTTTGCAGAGCCTATTGTATCTAAATTCTATTATAGAATATTTGTCTGTCGTCTGCAATGCATATTTCAATATCCGGACGAATATCCAACAGGCGGTTTCTGCAAATGAAAGGAAAGAGGAAACAACGGTAAAGTTTTCCACAATTCTGCCGAAATAAAAATCAGCAGACTGTGACCTGAAAAGAGTGAAAGGGAAGCAGGCGGGAAATTGATACAACGGGGCCAAAGGAAGGCTTCGGGAAAGCAATGGAGGGCGAGATGGAGAAAATAGGAAGTTATTATCAGAACAATTTCTATGATACGACAGCTCAGGCTGCGAAGGAGAAGGAGAGCACCAGAGCCGGCGGAAGCAAAGGGGCAGGGGCCGTCAGGGAAAAAAAGGCTCCGGAGCTGAGCAGAGCTGCACAGAAGCTGCTGAAGGAGCTTCAGAAAAGCTATAAGAATATGGACTTTATCGTGGCTGATTACGAGACGGACGAGGAAGCTGCCGAGCTGCTGTCCAGGGGAACGGGGGAGTACAGTGCACTGTTCTCCGCGGATGAGCTGGAGAAGATGGCTACGGATGAGAGCGTAAAAGAGAAGAATCTGAAGATTCTTGACGGAGCCGTATCCAAACTGGATGAAATGAAGACCCAGCTGGGAGATAAGTCGGACGACATAGCCCGCATCGGAATTTCCATAGGAGATGACGGGGAGGTATCCTTCTTCGCGGAGCTGGAGAAGAACAGCGAGAAGCAGCGTGAGCGTATCGAGAATGCCCGCGAGGAAAAGCGGGAAGCGGCGAAGGAGGCAGGGAGAGCGGAGGCCTCTGAATACCGGGCGCATGGCAAAAAGGGAGAGAAGCGCACCACCGTATTTGCCTCTACTGTGGAGGAGCTGGCCGAGAAGATAGCACAGGTAGACTGGAGTAGGGTGAAGGAAGAACAGCATAATCCTACTGGACAGAGATTTGATTTTACTGTATAATGTGATTTGCATGCTATGCCATCACAGGCGTGAGTGTCTGTGATGGCATTGTCGTTACCATAAGACCGGGCGAGGCATGGAACCGGCATGTTCTGAAGACTTTTAGAAAGCCCGCAGAGGCGGGCGGGAGGTAGGAAAATGAAAAAGCGATTGACAGTGTTTCTGTTACTGATGAGCCTCATGGCTGTTCTGGCAGCCTGCGGCAGGGAAAATGATGCTTCCGGTAAGCACCATGTGGAGATCACCGTAAAAGATTACGGCACAATATCCGTGGAGCTGGACGGGGATGCGGCACCTTTGACGGTGGAGAACTTTCTGGAACTGGCGCGGGACGGCTTTTATGACGGGCTGACATTCCACCGTATTATAGAAGGATTTATGATGCAGGGCGGTGACCCGCTGGGGACAGGCGGCGGAGGCTCCACGAAGAAAATCAAAGGAGAATTTTCCGCAAACGGTGTGGAGAATAATCTCTCCCATACCCGGGGAGCCATATCCATGGCACGCTCCAGCAAAATGAACAGCGCAAGCTCACAGTTTTTTATCGTGCATCAGGACAGTACCTTCCTGGACGGAGAGTATGCCTGCTTCGGCTATGTGACGGAGGGGATGGAAGTAGTTGACGCTGTCTGTGAAGGTGAATGGCCCTTTATAGATGGCGATGGTATCATACAGAAGGACAGTCAGCCGGTGATTGAGAGCATAAAAGTCATTGACTGAGATAAATACATTATTATTGCACAGTATATGACGGCTTTTCTATGGGCATATTTCACAAAATTTATTCCAATTCGTATATTTTACTGACATTTCAGGATTAAATCTGTTAAAATATGGTTATAACTTATAGTGGAGGTGTTTGGTAGTCGGCAAGTATGCGGAAAGAGAGGTTCTGGTGTTTGGAATTGGTGATTATGTGATATGTGGAAATAAGGGTGTCTGTACAGTGGAGAGTATAACGACCCTGAATATTACAGGAGTGGATAAAGAGCGGGAATACTACATTTTAAAGCCCTTATATATGGCGGGAAGTACCGTTTATGTGCCAGTGGATTCTCCGAAGGAGTCCATGCGGAAGGTGCTTGAGCGGGAGGAAGCCGAAAAGCTGATAAAGGAGATTCCAAATATTCCGCTGCTTGTGATTACGAATGACAAGCTTTCGGAGCAGATGTACAGAGAATGTATCAGAACGAATGACTGTGAAGATCTGGTGAGGATTATCAAGACGATTTATATGAGAAAACAGAAGCGGATCCAGGCGGGCAGGAAGGTAACTGCGGTTGACGCAAAATATTTTCATATGGCCGAGGAGAATCTGTACGGGGAGCTGGCCGTGGCTTTGAATATCAGTCGCAAGGAAGTGGAAGACTATATTGTGGAAGTAATCTCCGGAAAATAAAAAATGCTTTACATTTACGTGAAAAAGGATTATGATGAAGAAAACGTTGAAGAGAAGAGTAGGCTGCGGAACGTCTCAGAGAGAGCTGCCCGGGAGACCGGCGCTGTGAGCGGCTCGACGGGAAGCATCACGAAGACCGTCTCGGAGTGGCTTTAATACAGCCCGGGGCATCCGTTATCTGCAAAGGAAGGTGGCAGATTTTTGTGAGGACTGCACAAAACTGCAACAAGGGTGGAACCGCGTTCTGAGAAATGATACGTCCCTTGCAATAGCGATATTGCAGGGGACTTTTGTCATGCAGGAATGTACGTTTTTGAATTGTTGGATTTGCGGCTGTGTGCTGCCTGCCGCAGACTCGTAATCAAAGTGTGAAACATGTAGACAGGCAGCGCGGAAAAGAGGGAAAAATGGAAAATTTCAGGAAAAACTGCAGAGAATGGATGAAGGAGTGCTTTGAGGGAGAAGTGACCCTGACGAAAGCGAATTTATGGCTGATTGTTCTCACCTGCCTGCTGGCAGGGACAATACACGGATTGAAAAAAGCGCCTGCAACACATGGTGTGATGATCGGGAGCAATAACGGAAACACGTTCAGCTGCGGAACAGATGGAAAGAAGAACTTCGAGGAGACCGGCAGGGGAAAGGAAGCAGAGGGGAAGAAAGAGGAAGAGGGAAAGTGCGGGAAGGACAATAAAGAGAAGTGCTGCAAGCGGCAGAAAAAATGCCGTAAGGGAAAAAAGGGAAGCAAACGGGCATAAATGTCCGACGGGTGAAAAGGGAAGAAATCAGGATATAGAAAAGGAATGCGAAAGAAAGAAGGGAGAAAGAAATGAAAATCACATTAAAAGACGGTTCCGTGAAGGTGTATGAGGCAGCAGCCAGCGTATACGATATTGCTTCTGACATCAGTGAAGGCCTGGCGAGAGCGGCCTGCTGTGCAAAAATAGACGGGGAAACGGTGGACCTGAGGACGGTTATCGATCATGACTGTGAGCTGAGCATCTGTACGGCCAATGACGGGGAAGGACTGGCGGCCATCCGTCATACGGCGTCCCATGTACTGGCGGAGGCGGTAAAAAATCTGTTCCCCGAAGCGAAGCTGGCAATTGGTCCCAGCATTGACACGGGATTTTACTATGATTTTGATCACGAGGCCTTTTCCCGGGAGGACCTGGATGCCCTGGAAGCCGAGATGAAGAAGATCATCAAAAAGGGCGAGAAGCTGGAGAAGTTTACCCTGCCCAGAGCCGAGGCCATAGAATTTATGAAGGAGCGTCAGGAGCCCTATAAAGTGGAGTTGATTCAGGATTTGCCCGAGGACGCGGAGATTTCCTTCTACAGGCAGGGAGAATTTGTGGATTTGTGCGCCGGCCCTCATCTGATGAGTACAAAGGGAGTCAAAGCCTTCAAACTGACTTCTTCTTCCATGGCCTATTGGAGGGGAGATTCTGACAAAGCCAGACTGCAGCGCATCTATGGTACCGCTTATAATAAGAAAGAAGATCTGGCCGTACATCTGGAGCGGATGGAGGATGCAAAACGCCGTGACCACAACAGACTGGGACGGGAGATGGAGCTTTTCACCACTGTGGATGTGATTGGCCAGGGACTGCCTCTCTTTACGCCAAGAGGAACGAAAATGCTGATGAAACTGCAGCGGTGGATCGAGGATCTGGAGGATAAGGAGTGGGGGTATGTCCGTACCAGGACGCCGCTGATGGCAAAATCTGATCTGTATAAAATGTCGGGACACTGGGATCACTATAAAGAGGGAATGTTTGTGCTGGGAGATGAGGAGAAAGACAGGGAAGTATACGCCCTTCGCCCCATGACCTGTCCTTTCCAGTATTACGTCTACAAGAACACGCAGAAGTCATACCGGGATCTGCCCTACAGAATGAGCGAGACTTCCACACTGTTCCGCAACGAGGACTCCGGTGAGATGCACGGACTGACCCGTGTGCGCCAGTTCACGATCACGGAGGGACATCTGGTAGTCCGGCCGGATCAGATGGTGGAGGAATTCAAGGGATGTATCGCTCTCGCAAAGTACTGTCTGACTACGCTGGGAGTGGAGGAAGATGTCACATACCATCTGTCCAAATGGGACCCGGAAAACAGAGAGAAATATATCGGGGAGCCGGAGGTCTGGAACGAGACGGAGCAGCATATCCGGGATATCCTGACGGAGCTGGAAATCCCGTTTGTGGAGGATGTGGGTGAAGCGGCATTTTATGGGCCGAAAGTAGATATCAACGCGAAGAATGTGTACGGCAAGGAAGATACCATGATTACCATTCAGTGGGACGCGCTTCTTGCGGAACAGTTTGATATGTATTACATTGACCAGAACGGAGATAAAATCCGGCCTTACATTATTCACAGAACCTCCATGGGCTGTTATGAGAGGACATTGGCCTGGTTGATTGAAAAATACGCCGGGAAGTTCCCCACATGGCTTTGCCCGGAGCAGGTGCGCGTGCTTCCCATTTCCGAAAAGTACGAAGCCTATGCGGCAAAAGTGCTGAGAGAACTGCGGGCCAGGGATATTGATGCGGAAGTGGATAACCGTTCGGAGAAAATCGGATTTAAGATTCGGGAAGCGAGACTGGCCCGTGTGCCCTATATGCTGGTGGTAGGTCAGCAGGAGGAAGAAGAGGGACTGGTATCCGTCAGAAGCCGCTTCGCAGGAGATGAGGGACAAAAGCCTCTGGCACAGTTTCTGGAGCAGATCTGCGAGGAAATCCGCACAAAGGAGATTCGGAAAGAGGAGCAGCAGGAAGAGAAGGGATAACCATTTGCATTCCGGAGTCTGAATTTTGGAAGAAAACGGAAATTTCCCTGAAATAACCGGAATAGATCAGGTGGAATGAGGCATACTAATTCCGACAGACTTACTTTGCCGTGGAATTTCGAAGCGGGATGGTCTGTCCGGACCCGCCGCTTCCGCGCCGCTTGCAGCGGGTCCGTTAGACCTGGAAGCGGCGCAGAAGGAGATTGCTATGGCGGATTTAAAATGTACAGTAGAAAACTGTGGTTACAATGAAGAGCATCTGTGCTGCAAGGGTGACATTATGGTGGGTGGACAGCATGCCTGCAGCTGCGAAGGTACCTGCTGTGAAAGCTTTACACAGAGGAGAGAGGGGATGGACTCTTTTAAAAGCTCGGTGGTGCATCCCAGCAAAACAATCAGCATCGACTGCGAGGCAATAAAATGCGTGTATAATTCCAATTACAAATGCCATGCCGACCATGTAGACATCAAAGGATGCGGGGCATGTGACTGTGCGGGAACAGAATGTTCGACTTTCAAGGAGAAATAGCAGAGAGAAATAAGGAAAAACTGTTGACAGCGGTGAGAAATTGTGGTATTCTTGTATAAGCGTGCTGAGGGTACGCTTATACAAGCAGAGTGTCCACTCTCACCTTACGGCAATTGGGCTGGTAAGCGTTCAGGTTTTCAACTGTTTTGCACTTGGAAGAAAAGTGTGGTTTGCGTTGAGCGAGTTTAAGTGGATAGTTATGCTATCCACTTTTTTTGTGCAGACCTGTGGAGAGAATATGCCGCTGAAGCGGTATACAGGCGGCACGGCGAGAAGCGGAGAAGAGCATTCCCCCTGCTCGATATATATTCCATGGAGGTACAAGACCATTAGCGATTTAATGATTAACGAACAGATCAGGGACAGAGAAGTACGTCTGGTTGGCGAGGATGGTGCACAGTTGGGCATAATGTCCTCAAGGGAGGCCATGAGACTGGCTGAGGAAGCAGGATTGGACCTGGTAAAGATCGCGCCCACTGCAAAACCGCCCGTATGCAAGATTGTTGACTACGGCAAGTACAAGTATGAGCAGATCAGGAAAGAGAAGGAAGCAAGAAAGAAACAGAAGATTATTGAGATTAAGGAGATTCGCCTGTCTCCCAACATTGACACCAACGATCTGAACACCAAAATTAATGCGGCGAGGAAATTCCTGAGCAAAGGTGACAAGGTGAAGGTGACGCTTCGCTTCCGCGGCCGGGAGATAGCGCATATGAATAACAGCAGGCATATCCTGGATGATTTTGCCGAAAGCCTGTCCGACATTTCTTCATTGGAAAAGGCGCCGAAAATGGAAGGAAGAACCATGACGATGTTTTTAACTGGAAAGCGTTAGGGATTGACGGTCAGTGACTGCCGGCAATTTACCAAATGTGAAAGTTAAAATAGATTATTTAAAGTTTAGGAGGAAGTAGTTATGCCCAAAATGAAGACAAGCAGATCAGCTGCAAAGCGTTTTAAAGTAACCGGAACGGGTAAGTTAAAGAGAAATAAGGCTTATAAGCGCCATATCCTGACGAAGAAGAGCGCGAAGACAAAGCGTAATCTGAGGAAGCCTGCCATTACGGATGCAACCAATGTAAAGAATATGAAGAAGATTTTGCCCTATTTATAAGTAAAGGTAAGGAGGAAAGGAATCATGGCCAGAATAAAAGGCGGCTTAAATGCCAAGAAAAAACATAAAAGAGTATTAAAACTTGCAAAGGGTTACAGGGGAGCGAGAAGCAAACAGTACAGAATTGCAAAGCAGTCTGTGATGCGTGCGCTTGCCAGCGCTTATGCAGGAAGAAAAGAGAGAAAGCGTCAGTTCAGACAGCTTTGGATTGCGCGTATCAATGCGGCAGCCAGAATAAACGGTCTGTCTTACAGCAGATTTATGTATGGTCTGAAGCTGGCCGGCGTTGAAGTGAACAGGAAGATGCTGGCGGAAATGGCAGTGAACGATGCCGAAGGGTTCAAGACCCTGGCGGAGCTTGCCAAGAGTAAGGTGGCATAAGGAATACAGCCCGGCAGAGGAATCTGCCGGTTTTTTTGTACGGGCCTGTCATGCAGATTTCTTAGTCTGACTGCGCGGAGAACGTAAATTATGCAGGACGTATGGAGAAGTCAGCTGCTGTGAGGTATGCGGCCTCATGGCGGGTACAGAGCGGACAGAGATGAAGAGAGGAGAAAGGGCGCATGGGTAAGGTATTGATCGTGGTAGATATGCAGAACGATTTTGTGGACGGAGCGCTGGGCACAAAGGAGGCTGTGGGAATAGTAGACAATGTGACGGCTAAAATTTCAGGATTTGAGGGGAGAATTTTTGCCACTCTTGACACACACGGACCGGATTATCTGGAGACGGCAGAGGGAAAGATGCTGCCGGTTCCCCATTGCATCAGAGAGACCGAAGGCTGGATGCTGAATGCAAAAGTTCTGCAGGCATTGGCGGAAAAGGAATATAAAGCCGTGGAGAAGAAAACTTTCGGTTCCACAGATCTGGTGGATGAAATTCGTGAGCTTCGGAAAAAGGAAGAGGTGGAAGTGGAACTGATAGGACTGTGCACCGATATCTGCGTTGTATCCAATGCGCTGCTGCTGAAGGCTTATTTTCCGGAAATGAAAATCTCGGTGGACGCCGGATGCTGCGCAGGTGTCACTCCCGGGAGCCACAGTGCTGCGCTGGAGACCATGAAGATGTGCCAGATCGATATCGTGGGAGAACAGGGCGCTCAGGGAGATTGAAAATGGCTTTTTATTTTATCGCAGATACGCATTTCGGGCATGAGAATGCCCTGGCTTTTGACAACAGACCTTTTAAGACAATAGAAGAACATGATGAGACATTGATCAGCAACTGGAATAATGCTGTAGGGATGGACGATGAAGTCTTTATTTTGGGAGATATAAGTTGGTACAATGTATCCAGAACCCTGGAAATTGTGAAGATGCTAAACGGAATCAAGCATTTTATTACAGGCAACCATGATAAAAAGTTATTGAAGAACAGAGAGTTTCAGGCTCTTTTCAATGAGATTACGGCATATAAGGAGCTGGATATCGGGGATGGCAGGGGAATTGTACTCAGCCATTATCCCATTCCCTGCTTCAATCATCATTATTATGGCTGGTATCATCTGTATGGACATGTGCACAGCAGCTTCGAGTGGAATATGATGGAGAGGGTAAAGTTCGAAATGGAACAGCTGTATGATAAGCCCTGCCAGATGTTCAACTGTGGAGCAATGATGGCGTATATGGATTATACTCCGAGAACGCTGGAAGAAATTCTGGCGGGACAGAATTCATGACCAAAATGCTTTTATTGTGTCTGTAATGGAATGTCATATATGACAAAAGCAGGTAAACAAAAACGAAAAGCCGCAAATCGTTGATTTTACTGAGAAATCTCTGATTTGCGGCCTTTCTGTCACCTCCCCGAGTAGGGCTCGAACCTACAACAACTCGGTTAACAGCCGAGTGCTCTACCATTGAGCTATCGAGGATTATATCTCTCTTTTATGTCTATCAGTATAGTTATATCTTATGCTGATGTCAAGAGGTTTATGCAAATATTATTACCTCAAAAAGGGAAAATATACATCGTTTCCAAAACATTCTCAAAGGATTCACAAAAAATTTAAAAAAACAGTTGGCAAATTCAATCAAAGTGTGTTATAATCATTTTGTTCTACAGAGCAGGAAGGATTGACTTCCGGAAAGTAGAATAAATGCAGATATAGTATATCGGTAGTACATCAGCTTCCCAAGCTGAGGGGGTGGGTTCGACTCCCATTATCTGCTCTTTTTAAAAGGCCGCAAATCAGAGATTTTCCAGTAAAATCAAAGGTTTGCGGCTTTTTTGTTTCCAGTTTTCCTGGTACTGCAGCGAACTTTCTGAAAGTAAGGGAAGTGTATTTTGTGATAGTTTTCGGTTGCAGGTACAGAAATAATATGGTATTAGACAGAAAATGGAATCAGAGAGAGCCTTCATTGACTTGGCTGCGGCAATGCTATACAATGAGAGAAAACACTGGGAAAGGAATGAGGGAATACGTATGCAGAATCCATCGATTGAACAGTATTTAAACTGCAGTTTTACATGTGACTGCGGGCGGACACACAAATCTCTGTTTGCCCACTACATTTTTGAGACAGGCGCTGTTGCAAAGCTGCCCGGACTTCTGGCGCAGCTGGGCTATTCGAGACCTTATCTGATTTCCGATACACACACACGGGAAATCGCGGGTGTAAGGGTGGAGGAGGTGCTTGACAGGGCAGGCATTCCATTTACCTCTCATGTCTTAAAGAGTCCGGAAAACGGTGATCTGGCGGCGGACGAGTATGCCCTTGGCAGCGTGGCCATGGCAAATGACAGGGAGGCCGACATCATCATTTCCATCGGAACGGGTACGATTAATGACATTGGGCGGTATTTCAGCCACATCACAGGCAGACCCTTTCTGCTGGTGGCTACGGCGCCCTCCATGGACGGGCTTGTGAGCGGTGTCGCACCGTTGATTTTCCATAATATGAAGATTACATTTCCGGCACAGGAGCCGCTGGCTCTCATCTGTGATTCGGAAATCATGGCAAATGCGCCGCTTAAGATGCTCGCGGCGGGAGCTGCGGATATTCTCGGAAAATATAATTGTCTGCTGGACTGGAAGCTTTCCCACATTGTAAATGATGAATATTACTGCGATACCATTGCGGGCATCATGCGGACAGCGGTGGACCGGACCATGGAGAGCACGAAAGGGCTTGCCTCCCATGACAGTAAAGCAGTTTCAGTGCTCACAGAAGCGCTGGTGCTGTCCGGTATCGCCATGGACTTTTCGGAGAATTCACGTCCGGCCTCCGGCGCAGAACATCATCAGTCCCATTACTGGGAAATGCAGTTCCTTTTTGACGGCATTCCGGCTGTGCTTCATGGGACGAAGGTAGGGATCGGCACGGTTCTGATGCTGGAACTGTACAACAGGCTGGCGCAGATGGAGAAGCCGGATTTTGACGCCATTCGGAAGAAGATTGGAGACCGGCTTACCGGAGAAGCGTGGGAGAAGGAAATGCACCGCTGCTATCGGGAGGGGGCAGAGGGAATTATCGCCCTTGAGAAAAAAGCAGGCAAGAATGACAGAGAAGGTCTTCTGAGACGTCTTGCAGTCATTGAGGCGCGGTGGGACGAGATTCAGGAGCTGGCGAAGACGGCGCCGAAAGCGGCTGAGATTTATCAGGTGCTGGAAGAAATGGGAGCGGCGAAGAGACCGGCGGATGTGGGCATTCCCAGGCAGTATGTATATGACAGCATCCGATACGGCAAAGAACTGCGGGACCGTTATACTATACTGCAGCTGATGTGGGATATCGACAGGCTGAAGGAAGAGGCAGAGAAACTGGTGGAAAAGTATTGTGAATAGGAAACGCTGATAAAATGGAGGATATAGTGGGGGAGGGTTACGAGGCGAAGGGAAATAAGTATGTCATTGGGGTGGACTACGGCACGTTGTCGGCCAGGGCGGTTCTGGTTTCTGTGGGCAGTGGCGAGGTGATGGCGGAGAGTATTTATGCATATCCCCATGGGATTCTGCGCAGGCTGGGTGAGACGGCAGCCGGTGTGATATCGGAGGGAGAAGCACCCGTGGGTGTCCGGGGAGATCTGCCTGCGGATTTTGCGCTGCAGAAAATCGACGATTACGAGGAAGCCCTGTATGATACCATAGGTGCAGTGGTCAGGAAATCCGGATGCCGGGCGGAAGACGTGATCGGCATCGGCATTGACGCCACATCCTCCACATTTCTCCCTTTGTCCGAAAATGGAGAACCCCTTTGCAGGGTGGAAGGGTTTCGCACCAATCCTCATGCACAGTTAAAGCTTTGGAAGCATCACGGCGCCCAGGAGCAGGCGGACCGTATCACGGCGCTTGCAAATGAGAGGAAAGAGAAGTTCATGATGCGCTGCGGCGGCAGAGTGAATGCGGAGTGGATGCTGCCCAAGCTTCTGGAAATTGCAGAGAAAGCGCCGGAGGTCTATGAGGCGACGGACAATTTCATGGAGGCAGGCGATTATCTGGTGGGGCTGCTGACAGGAGAGGTGACCCGCTGTATGTGTCATGCGGGTTATAAGCTTCTGTGGAACGAGGACGACGGATATCCGTCCGGGGAATTCTTAAAGGCGCTGCACCCGGAGCTCGCCTCTCTGCACAGGAAGCTGAAGGGAAAAGAGCTGAGGGTTGGAGCCTGCGCGGGGAAACTGACTCTGGAAGCGGCGAAAAGGCTGGGACTGAAAGCCGGGACGGCGGTGGCGGCCTCTCTGATTGATGCCCATGTGGCAGTGCCGGCCGTGGGAATTGACGGTGCGGACAGTGCGCTGATGATTCTGGGAACATCCTGCTGTATGCTGCTGTGTTCGGAGAAGCTGGCCTACATAAAGGGGATTTCCGGCTGCGTCAAAAATGCGGTGCTTCCGGGTTTATACGCCTATGAGGCGGGACAGAGTGCAGTGGGCGATTTATTCGACTGGTTCGTAAGAAACTGTGTGCCGGGAAGCTATGAGAGGGAAGCCTCGGAAAAAGGGATTTCCGTTCATACACTGCTCAGCGACAGAGCCTCAGGGCTTGCACCCGGTGAAAGCGGTCTGGTTGCGCTGGACTGGTGGAACGGGAATCGCTCCTGCCTTGCGGACACAAAGCTTTCCGGCATGATACTGGGACTGACGCTGCGGACAAAGCCGGAAGAAATATATCGGGCGCTTTTGGAGGCCGCAGCTTTCGGAATGAAAGCTGTTTTTGAAGAATTTCATAAGGGTGGCATTGCGGCGGATAAGCTGTATGCCTGCGGCGGTATTGTGGGTAAGAATCCATTTATGATGCAGCTGTATGCGGATATTCTGGGACAGACTATTGAGACCTGCGCTGCGGAGCAGGGGTCGGCTTTTGGCGCGGCTGTATATGCAGCGGTGGCAGCAGGCGGGCAGAAAGGCGGCTATGCAAATGTGAACGAAGCGGCCAGAATGATGGGAAAAGGCGGCGGACGCAGGTTTGAACCGATTCCCCGGAATGTGGAGGCCTACAAAAGTCTGTACAGAGAATATAAGATATTGCATGATTACTTCGGCGCAGGCGGCAATGAGGTGATGCATCGCCTGAGATGACAGAGAGAATCCGGCGCTCCTTTTTCCTGATATGGTGACATTATCACAGAAGAGTACAGCTTTCCAGTATATAATGACATCAAAAAGGAGGAGAAAGATATGTCTGTGATTAAAGTTGATAAAAACAATTTTCAAAGTGAGGTAATGAACTCTGATAAACCTGTCCTGGTGGATTTTTGGGCGCCCTGGTGCGGTCCCTGTCGTATGGTGGGTCCCGTTGTGGAAGAAATTGCCGGGGAGCGTTCAGACATTAAGGTCTGTAAGGTCAATGTGGACGAACAGCCGGAGCTGGCGGGGCAGTTCGGCATTATGAGTATCCCGACTCTGATGGTAATAAAAGGGGGAAAGATTGTCGCACAGGCTATGGGAGCAAGGCCCAAGAGCGCAATTCTTGCCATGCTGTAGGAGATGCCGGAAATGAACACGGCTTCTTACGCATCCTGTATTTGTTCCAGCTTTGCTTTTTCCAGAATGATTACGGTTCCGCGGGACAGCCGGACTATTCCTTCATTCTGGAAGTACCGGAGCATGCGGGTGATCACTTCCCGGTGAGAACCCAGATGGTTTGCGATGATCTCATGAGTAATCTTTAATTCATCTGTCCCTTCAATGGAAGCTTCTTCCAGCAGGAATGCGGCAACACGCTTATCCAGGCTTTTCCACATAATCTGTTCCATAAGCCACATGACATCGGAAAAGCGTGTTGCCATCAGCTCGCTGGTATAGTTTGCAGCGGGCGCGGACTCCGCCGTGATTCCCTGATAGATATCTGCGGGAATGATCCAGAGATCCGTATCCTTTTCTGCCTCGATTGTCACTTCAAACTGAATGGAGCGTATCATGCAGGACGCCGAGAACAGGCACATATCCCTGTCAAACAGCCGGTAGATTGTAATCTCCCGGCCTTCATCGGACAGAATGTAAGCCCGGAGCTGTCCGGATTTCACCAGCAGAAGTCCCGTGCAGTCTGCACTGCCGTTGTGGATTATGGTGCCTTTTTTGACTTTTTTCGGAATCAGACTGCCCAGCAGTCTGTTCTGCTGATTGCTGTTCAATTTGTTCCAGATGGGAAAATAATGTGGAAAATCCATGGTATATCCTCTTAACTATAGTCGCGGCGCGACGGCTGAAGACATTTCTCAGCCGGGCCGATCTCAGCTTTGGTCTCTTATGTATCCTGAAAAAAGTATAGTACAAAAACAGAGACAAAGCAATTCAAAAATAGCCGGACTGCGGGGAGCGTTTGGGGGAAATGTGGATGGGCTGTTGAGAGACCTGGAAAAGAAATACGGGTATAGTGAGCTGGATTCTCTTCTGGTCCTGAAGGACATCCTTGGGTCTGTCTGGAAGAGCAGGAAAAAGGCTGACAAAAAGAGCTGACGCTGTCTGTGACAAAGCGTCAGCTATTTACATGTCAGTTGTTTTCCTCTGCCCATTCTATGGCGATACCGGTGGTGTTGGGACCCACATGAGAAGCCACAATCAGGTTCAGAGAGGCCTCGCAGTCGCTCTTCACGAGAGACTTGCATTTCTCGAACATTGCCTGGTTACCTACATAAATGACACCCAGCCTTGCCGTTTTCCGGGACTCTGAAATTTGCTTTATGTTCCGCAGGGTTGTGTTGATGCCGCGATTTTTCCTGTAGGGCTCAATATGCCCGTCCTTTATGGTCAGAGTCACTTTGATATCCAGTATATCTCCAATCTTACCCACTGCCGGAGAGACACGTCCTCCCTGCACCAGATATTTGAAATCGTCCACCACAAAATAGACGTCGATCAGATGCAGTCTTCTTCTGACTTCCGCGGCGGTTTCACGGAGGGTTTTTCCTTCTTTTTTCATTTCCAGGGCATCGATGCACAGAAGCCCGGCTCCCAATGTGGCACTCAGGGAGTCGATGACCTCGATGGCCCGCTCGGGATATTCTTCTCTCAAAGCGTCGGCCACCATACAGATAGTATTGTAGGAGCCGCTTAATCCGGAAGAAACCGCGATACATAAGATATCCTTTCCCTCCCGCAGAACTTCTTCGAAGCGAGTGCGGACCAAAGCGGGATTGACGCCTGCGGTATAAGCCCTCTGTCTGCCGAGCCGCTCAAAGAATTCTTCCCTGGGCAGAACCTGTTCGTCTCCGTATATCATGTCTTCCTCAAAATAGTAATACTGTGGAAGTATAGTTACTTCGTTTTGCCATGCGGCCGGCACGTCAATGTCGCCGTCGGCAAAAAGCATAAATTCATTCATAAATTTTCCTTTCCTCTCTGGTTTTAAAGGAATTTTCCTCAGATTCCTTTTCATTATAAATGATTCCGGCCGTTATGACAATGGGGATTTGGAAAAGAGGTTTTCCAATGTGGCTCCGAAACAGATTCGGAGGATGGCGGTGGAAGAGCTGGTCAGGAAGCTTCTGGAGGACGGCGGAGAGAAAATCTCCGCCAACACGGTTAAATCAGATAGGTATCCTTTACAGTATCGGTGACTTTTTCCTGCATCTGTCTGATCAGTGGATAATTTTTGCCGGACAGAGCCAGCCACTGTTCAAGTTCCGGCAGCTGTACGATATAAAAAGGCAGCTGATATTCCCATAAATCGCGCCAGCACTGAATCATGGAGGAGAGAATCACATCGTAAACCTCTGCATTTATGTCGTTCGACTCGCCCTGGTACCAGATGACCCCTTTAACGGTATAGGGAGCGATTTGCTTCAGCATCATCTCATACAGACGTCCGGGGGCAAACTGGTAATGAGGATGCAGCGCTTCGGATTCTGGCATAGCCTTGACTATGGCAACCTGCTGTTCATGGCTTATGCCGAACAGAAGTGCAACGGAGCCTGCCTATGGATGAAAAATGGTGTCAAAATCCTTTTACATCATCTTGCCCATAATTCACTCTTGCATTATGCTGTCTGGATGTGCTAAAATAAAGATAAGTTTCAGAGTTTGTTTTTATTCTTCGGGAAGGAGGTGAGGGGATGCCAAAGGTAGCTTATTCTGAGGACGATAGAGAGCGCATCAAAACGGAACTTGTTACAGTTGGCCTTGAACTGATGGCAAAACAAGGGATACAGCATACTACTGTGGAGCAGATATATAAAAAAGTCGGTATTTCACGAACGTTCTTTTACTCTTTTTTTGCGACGAAAGAAGATTTGATCGTTGAAACGCTGTACTTACAACAGCCTAAAATTATTGAGCAGGTGCAAAGGCTGATGGCTGATCCTGCTTTAAGCTGGCGTAATGCCGTGAAACAATTTCTCTATGCCTGTTGTTACGGAGAGAAAAATGGCATTGCTGTTTTAACAATTGAAGAACAGCAGCTTATTTTCAAACGTCTGTCAAAGGAAAGCTATCAAATGTTCCGTCAAAAACAGCGCCGCCTTTTTGGAGAAATTTTAGAAAGCTTTGGTATAAAGGCAGACGCGGCAAGGATCAATTTATTTACGAATTTGAGTCTGGCAGTGATGGTGGTACGCAGGGCGATCCCTGATACATTGCCTTTTTTTGTTCCCGAAGCTGCCGATGAAACAGTTGACTTTCAAATAAACGCGATTGTGGATGCTCTGGAGAAATTAAAGACAGCGCCTGCATCCTGAGTAATGGGAATGAGAAAATCCGTCCGAATATCAGTTTTGGCCTTATGTTCAGGCGGATTTCCTTTTGAACAGAATAAAAACAAACTTAAATACTTGTTCTTATTTTACCCTTTAGTGCCGTCGCGAAACGACTTAAGTTTAGGAGGAAAAAATATGGGATTTTTCAGTAAGTTATTTAAGGGGCCCGAAATTGACATGGAAAAGAGCAATGCAAATGCAAAGAAAATGCGGGTTCTATTTAACCAGGCCGTTGATGATGGGGACAAATACAGGCTGATTTTCGGATATACCGAGGATGTGGGCCGTTTCAACTATGGATTTGTCCATGGAAGCAAAACCAAAATTGGCAATCTGATTGTGGGCTGGAACGAAGCCGACCTGACCATTGTGGTGGTTCCCACAGTGCCCGATCTTTCTGGCTGCGGCGATCCTGCTTACTATCGCCGCTCCGAAATTTTGAAAGCCTATCGCAGCAAGTACCCTGCCGATGCTTTCATCATTTATCCGGATAAAAAAGGGTACATTGGCATCAATGCCTATGACTGGCTGGAAGATGAAAGGCTGTATGTTTATGTATCACAGGATGATGAGCTGGCCGCTTTTACCGATTTCTTTGTGAACCGCTTTGCAACAAAGTGAGGTAAAAGATACCTGTTGGAGAAATAGGAGCGGACAAGGAGGAGTAAAAATGTTCGATATAAACGAGATTATGAAACGGGCACAGCAGGCAAAAGAGCAGGCACTGGATTCTGTGAAAGAAACCATGGAAAAAAATGAGGAACGAATCAATGAAATCGAAGTTCCCGGCTCTGAACAAAGCGCATCTGTATCTGCCGCCGAAGTGGAAGAACAGATTTCCGCCAATACGCAACGTCAGGTAGAAATTCTTGGACAGATGTTTGGGCCGGACAGTATGGAGCATCTTTTCGGAGAAGATATGGGCGTGCTTGCGGCGGCTCTGGAAACGCTGGAAATGGAAGAGACTGACGATGAGGAAGAACTTCCGTTCAATTTGGAACTGGAAGAAAACCTCTGTGCCGCTTTGGAAGAAGCAATGGCCCGGCTTGCGTCCATGCCTGAGCCGGAAGCGGTCCCATACCAAAGAGACGATGTAAAATGGGAGCGCTTTGGCATCCTGCTGTCTGGTATTTTGTCGACTCTTAACAGCCACAATCTGGATCGTATGGATGTGGAGGAACATATCCCCGTTATGGAACAGAAGATAGTGTCCCTTGTACGCCGTTCCTGGGGGATAGACGGCCGGAGCAGTTTGCTGGACATGATCCGTTATCTGGCGCAGGAGGGATATACCCTGAGGTATCAGCTTTATAGCCAGGCATCTTCGCCGGAGGAGATGATGGACGAAACGATGGACGAGGAGGATCGTGAGTCTGCCAGACGGGCATGGAGATTTGCACAGCGGTATAGAAGTCAGTATGCTCCCGGCTTTATGGCTGGGTGGGATGTCGGCCGGGCGGCGATGCTGACACGTTGGGGATGCTATCTGGGCTGGATCACAGAAAGCGAGGCTGTTGGTATTCTGTGGGAGCTCTCACAGAAGGTTGTGGAGGAACTGCATAGTTGGCGTGAGTTTGCCCGGTCTTATCTTTTTGGCGGTCTGATGTGGAAATTGCTGTGTGGTGACAGCTCCGCGGGAAGTTACCTGGGCTATCTTGCAGATGCCGCTGCAGATCTGTTGACCGGAAAAGCAGAGCAGGATAACGGACAATGGCGTGACTGCCCCTGGCCTGCAAAAAGAAAAATCGGCTTTACAATATAATCTTTTTGAGAAATACGAACACCGGACGACTATGCTATTAAGCTCAGATATACACCTCGCGACATCTTTCATACAGGAGTGCCGGACATACCGAGTGGTGCATATTAACTCTGGAAGCACGGATTATCAACTCAATTTTTATGTTGAGTGGGCTGTTTTTCTATAAGCAGCGTATTGTGACAGGACTGTGATAAGGTTGTGGTCAGAGTCTGAAAATTCTGCAAATCATTTTTCATCCTATTGACAAAAGCAAGGAGTAAGAGGTATACTTAAAATTGAGTTAGCGGCTACTAACACAGAGGAGCCGCATTTTTTAGAGATATAGGTTAGTTTTTGCTAACTATAATCAGGAAAGAAAAGGAGGGCGTTTTATGGTGAAGATAACAGTAGGCATAGAAGGGATGGCCTGCGGCATGTGATTATTTGCTCCGGGCTTGTCGGTTTTCAAGAGGGACAGGATACATTTTTTCATGGCTTCGTAGCTTTCCGGTGTAATGTCATGTTCCATTTTGCAGGCATCGCTGGCGGCAATTTGTGGATCGACCCCCAGATGGACCAGCCAGTCCGTTAGCAGGGTATGGCGTTCATAGATATTCTCAGCCAGTTCCCGTCCCTCGTTTGTCAGGAGAATATACCCTTCCTCTGACACGGTGATGTACCTGTGTGCTTTCAGGTTTTTCATGGCAACGCTTACGCTGGGTTTTGAGAAATTCAGCTCATTTGCCACGTCAATGGAACGGACGGCGGGAAGACGCCTGTTTGGGATGAGGATTGTTTCGAGATAATCTTCAATGGATTCTTCAGATTTGTGACAGATGTAATTTTTCAAGCGATTGGCCGGATTAGTGGCAGCTTATTATCTGATAATAATTGATGCCCGTCCTGAGGATGGATAGATATAGAAGCGTTGTTGAAAAGTCAATGTACGCAGATGCGCCTGTAAACAGAAACACAGAATGCCTTAACCTGGAAAAGGGATCTGCATCCGGAAAGCGGCCCCCTTGAAATGGGATAAATCGGAGGACATAAGGAAAAAGGCACAGACGGCTGGAATGGAGAAAGCGCTGCCTATAAAATGACGATTGCGGAGGTAAATTTATGATGATCAATAAAAGGCTGATCGGGACAGTCAGCGAAAGCAAAAAGTACATAGCAGGGAATGTGGCGGCACAGTGGTGTTCCCTTGCGGCGAATATTGTCATGATGACGGCGGTGACAGGCCTGCTTGCTTCTCTTTTCCATAAAACGGCAGATAAAAACAACGGGTTCCTTACGGCGGCTATAGCAGCGGCGGCAGTTATGGTCCGTTATAACTGCACACTTCTTTCAAGCCGTATGGGATATCTCTCATCCAAAACGGTTAAAAAAACACTGCGTGAAAAAATATACGAAAAACTTCTGCGGCTGGGCGCTTCTTACAATGAGCAGGTGAAAACATCGGAAGTGGTACAGGTAGCGGTGGAGGGCGTGGAGCAGCTCGAAACCTATTTCGGGGCATATCTCCCGCAGTTTTTTTATGCAATGCTTGCCCCGCTTACATTGTTTTCCTGTTTGTGCTTTGTCAATGTGCCGTCCGCTGTTGTACTGTTTGTATGTGTGCCTCTGATACCTGTATCGATTGCGGCGGTGCAGACATGGGCAAAAAAGCTGCTGTCAAAATATTGGGGGCAGTACACGGCTTTGGGAGATACCTTCCTGGAAAACCTGCAGGGGCTTACGACACTGAAAATTTACCAGTCTGACAGTTTTAAGAATGAGGAGATGAACCGCGAGGCGGAAAAGTTCCGTAGAATAACCATGAAAGTCCTGACAATGCAGCTTAATTCGATCACGGTCATGGACCTGATTGCCTATGGGGGTGCGGCATTAGGGGTGATTATGGCGGCAACGCAGTTCCGTGCAGGGAATGTGACCCTTTCAGGGTGTCTTTTGGTTATCCTGCTCTCGGCGGATTTCTTCATCCCTATGCGGCAGCTTGGCAGCTTCTTTCATGTTGCGATGAACGGCATGGCGGCAAGTGATAAGATCTTCCGCCTGCTGGATCTTCCCGAAGCAGAAGAGAAAACAGGGAGCTTTCCGCAGGACTGTAAAATTGTCTGTACCGGGCTGCGCTTTTCCTATGGTGAAAATTCCTCCGATGGAGGGAATTCCTTTAATGAAGATAATTCCTCCTGCGGAGGAAGGGAAATCCTGCATGGGATCTCCATGCAGTTCCCGAAAGGGGGATTTGTTTCCATTGTCGGGGAGAGCGGCTGTGGAAAATCCACCATGGCAGCAGTCCTTATGGGGAGGGGCCGCGGCTATGGCGGCTCGGTGAAAATCGGAGACAAAGAACTTTCAGATATAAGGGAAACGGAGCTTATGAAAAACATCACCTATGTCAGCAACCAAAGCTATCTGTTCAAGGGCACCGTGAAGGAGAACCTTCTGATGGGAAAGCCGGATGCCTCTGACCAGGAGCTTTGGGAGATCCTTAATCGGGTGAACCTGGCGGGATTTCTGAAATCCGGGGGCGGGCTTGGGACGCTCCTTACGGAAAAAGCCTCGAACCTGTCAGGCGGGCAGCGCCAGAGGCTTGCGCTGGCAAGGGCGCTCTTACATGACAGCCCGGTGTATATTTTTGATGAAGCCACCTCCAATATTGATGTGGAGAGCGAGAACGACATTATGCGGGAAATCCATGCATTGGCCGGGCAGAAAACGGTGATTCTCAT
Source organism: Acetatifactor muris (assembly GCF_024623325.1). Taxonomy (GTDB): domain Bacteria; phylum Bacillota; class Clostridia; order Lachnospirales; family Lachnospiraceae; genus Acetatifactor; species Acetatifactor muris. The sequence continues at coordinate 55,875 of NZ_JANJZD010000003.1, read as the reverse complement.
TTCCCACCGTCTTGCCAGTGTGACGGTTTCAGACAACATCTATGTGATGGACAAAGGGAATGTGGCGGAAAGCGGCAGCCATGAAGAACTGCTGGCAGGAGGCGGCGTTTATGCAAAGCTGTGGGATACACAGCAGAGCCTTGAAAATTACGGGAATTCCCCAAGGGTATACCTGGATGGCCATTCTGCTGGTGTAGAAGACCGGGACAGAAGAAAGGATGGTGCGGCCGGATGAAAAGAAGAAGTGGATTTTCGGTTATGGCAAGGCTGATCGGCCTTGTGAAGCCCCTTGTGGGATTTATGGTTTTGGCGGTGGTCATGGGGCTGGCAGGCCATTTGTGCGCATCGTTCATCACGATCTTTGGCAGTTACGCCGTGCTTGGGCTGCTCGGCTTTGATACGCCTCTGGGGCTGAAAGCCATGTTTGCCAGTGTAGTCCTGTTTGCAGTACTCAGGGCAGTCCTGCGTTATGCGGAGCAGTCCTGCAACCATTTTATTGCGTTTAAGCTGCTGGCGCTGATCCGGGATCAGGTGTTCCTCGCACTGCGGAAACTCTGCCCGGCAAAGCTGGAGGGCAGGGACAAAGGGGACCTGATCTCGGTCATTACCTCGGATATCGAGCTGCTGGAGGTTTTCTATGCGCACACCATTTCCCCTGCGGCAATCGCATTTTTCTATACTGCCGTTATGTGCCTGTTTATCGGTTCCTTCCACCCTGCGATGGGAATCCTGGCGCTTCTGGCATATCTGGCAGTGGGGATTATCATACCCCTCATTACATCAAGATTGAGCGGCAGCGGACGGACAGCGGCAGATGCCGCTGCGGAGTTCCGTACCGGTTCCGGGGATTTAAGCGGGTTCGTGCTTGACAGCCTGCGGGGGCTTTCCGAAACAATACAGTACAGCCGGGGCAGGGAGCGCCTGATACAGATGAATGACAGGACAGACGCCCTTTCGGAAACTGAGAAACGGATGAAGCGTACCGCAGGGAGGAATATGGCGGTCACGAATACAGCAATCCTTCTATTTGATTTATGTATGCTGCTTGTATCTGCAATGCTGTATCAAAGCGGAAAAGTGGATTTTGCCGGGGTACTCGTTCCGGTCATTGCCCTGTTTTCCTCTTTTGGCCCTGCTGTGGCGCTTGCAAATCTGGGAAGTACGCTGCAGAACACTTTCGCAGCGGGTAACCGTGTGCTGGACATTTTAGACGAAATTCCCGCCGTGCTGGAGGTGGCAGGCCGGGAAAAAACAGCTTTTGAGGGTGCCGCCGCAAAAAATGTCAGCTTTTCCTATGGGGCTGAAAGCATCCTTGAGGGTGTGTCTTTGGAAATCCCCAGGGGGCAGGTCATCGGGATTGTCGGAAAAAGCGGAAGCGGGAAATCCACGCTGTTGAAGCTGTTTATGCGGTTCTGGGATGCGGGGAACGGCAGTGTGGAGATTTCCGGCAGGGATATTTCCAGAATCAACACGGCGGATTTAAGGAATATGGAAAGTTTCATGACACAGGAAACCCATCTGTTTCATGACAGCATAAGGAGCAATCTGCGTATTGCGAAGCTGGATGCAACGGATGCTGAAATAGAAGCTGCCTGCCGGAAAGCCTCCATCCATGATTTTATCATGGGGCTGCCACAGGGGTATGATACGCCTGTGGGGGAGCTTGGGGATACGCTCTCCGGCGGCGAGAGGCAGCGGCTGGGGCTGGCAAGGGCATTCCTGCATGATGCGCCCTTCCTGCTCCTTGATGAGCCGACCAGCAACCTGGACAGCTTAAATGAGGCGGTCATACTGAAATCCCTGCGGGAAGAGCGGGATGGGAAAACGGTGCTGCTGGTGTCCCACAGGCAGTCTACAATGCGGGTTGCTGACGCCGTATATTCGGTAGAAGATCTTTCACGGACAGGAGGAAGGGTAAGCTGATGCATAAGGGTATCAATACAAAGAGGGAACGGGAAAAGGCTGTGGTGTCGGAGATGATTGCACTTTACTGCAGGAGACAGCATGGCAGGAAAAACGGCCTCTGCCCGGAATGTACAGCCCTCAATACATATGCAAGGCAGAGGAGCGACAAATGCCCGTTTATGGAGACAAAGACATTTTGCTCTAATTGTAAGGTACACTGCTATAAGCCTGAAATGAGGGAAGAAATCCGCACAGTCATGCGTTTTTCGGGACCGAGGATGATATTCCGCCACCCGGTGATGGCTGTGCGCCATGTATTGGAAGTGAAAAAAGAGAAAAAGCGATTGGAGATGTGTGATGAAACTTAAAAAAATACTGTATGTGGTTTTAGGCTGTATCGGCGTTGCATTGGGGGCATTGGGGGCAGTCCTTCCGCTCCTGCCTGCTTTCCCGTTCCTCCTGCTTGCAGCGTTTTGTTTTGCCAGGAGTTCGGAAAGGATGAACCGCTGGTTTACCGGGACAAAGCTGTATAAGAACAATCTGGAGAGCTATGTAAAGGGCAGGGGCATGACACGGAAAACCAAGGTTAAAATCATGGTGACGGTGACGCTTTTGATGTCGGTGGGGTTCGTTATGATGGATCAGGTTCCTGTCGGCAGGATTGTCCTTGCCTGCGTGTGGGTATTCCATATCCTTTATTTCATGCTGGGCGTGAAAACGATTCCCAAAGGGCAGACTTAACGGGATAGCGGCAGGCGTTATTTTGTGGTATACTTTCGTTAAAATCTAAAGAATACCCGTTTACGGAGGAATAATATGGCGCTCCATTCTAATAAGGTGAAGGCTAAGATTATCAAAAGCTCTTTTACATGCCAGAGAGACAACCTTACCATCCGGGGAACAGAGTACAGGCCCAAGGGGGACTGTCTGCCAATCGCTGTTGTAAGCCATGGCTTTATGGCTTTTCAAGATACGGTCCGCCAGTATGCGAAAGCGATGGTGGAAATGGGATATGTTTAATAGAGGAAAGAACGATGGGGCAGGAACCGTATCGTTCTTCCCGTTAGACGGCGGCAGGCATGGATTTTCTAAAAGGCATGACAGGGCGGCGATAGGGTATTTGAAACAATTCCTTGCTGTAGGAAACCCATAATCTAAGCACATACTTTCGTTTCCAATGCAAAGTCTGGCTGTCCAGGAACTGGACAGGGCAGCAACCTTAAGATGGCCTATTGAACAATGCTTTGAAAAATGTAAAAGCAACCTGGGAATAGGATATTATGAATGCCGGAGTTACCAGGGCTGGAACCGTCATATGCTGTGTGTGATGATAGCGCATCTGTTTACGATTTATATGCGGGAAATCTTTAAAAAAAGAAATTCCATCGATCATGCCGATGGTAGTTAAGCTGATGCATGGAATTGTAACCTATACAGTTACAAATATGAAAGCGATTGTATGTTACCACATACGCAGGAACCATTGTGCCTATCTGGCTCATAGAAAGACCACGCTTTCAAAAAGTTCGCTGTAGTACTAAGGCAAGGGAAATAACCGTAAAAATAGTTTCTGATTCATTCATAATTTACACCAAATTCAGAATTGTGCGAATCTGCATCTTCAAGGAGAGTTTTATGGAAAAAGAAAAATTACTTTTTTATAATGAATACGAAGAGTTTTATGAAATGGCAGAAACATCTATTGCTTTTCAAAGATTTTGTTTTGATTCGTTTGGACAGGACTTTTCACAAGATGGATTTAGTGACATTGAGCAAATAGATATGATATTGCCATATATTCCGACTGTAGGAGATGTTCATATATTGGATGTTGGCTGCGGAAACGGAAAAATGTTGGGATATTTGCAAAAAAGGACTGGTGCATTTATACATGGCTTTGACTATTCCCAAAAAGCAATAACAAATGCTCGGGCGCAATTTACCCGGAATGCAGACTTTAACCAGGGGATAATAGGTGAAATCGAGTATCCGAACAATTCCTTTGATGTGGTTGTATCTATGGATACTATGTACTTTTCGAAAGATATGAGTGCCTTTGTAGGTCAAATAAAGAGATGGCTAAAACCTGATGGCACTTTATTTGCAGGTTATCAGGAAGGTGAGTTGGTTCCAAGGACAATTGATGAATATACTACAGAATTGGCTAATGCCCTGAAAAATAATAGAATGAATTTTGAGGTAAAAAATATTACAGAACAAACTTATGAGCTATTGAAAACGAAAAGAGATGCTGCAATTATTCATAAAGCCGAGTTTGAAAACGAAGGGCATAAACAATGGTTTGATATGCTGATGGTGCAAACGGAGTGGGCTGAGGAACCATATCAAGTATTTGAAAAGGCGATGGCCAGGTATATTTATATAGCAAGAAAATAGGTACTATCAATGAGAACAATAAAAATCCATTCATAATGGAAGGAGGTCTGCTGTGGACAGTCAGGGCTTAAAAAGAAACTATACCGCAGGACAGCTTGCTCTTCTTTTAATGATTAACAAAGAGCTGGTGGAAGGACATGGACAATTGAATTTAAATGACAGCAGCCTGTGATTTCCATAGAAAAATGGTGACATTTGATAAATGTACAGGATGGAAATATATTTACAGAAGAAAAGGTATCAGGTAACTTGTAATGTGGTATATATAGAAAGAGAGGGAACAGAACAATGAATTTGTTAAAAATCGCTTTATTGCAGATTGCACCCTGCAAGACACTGAAGGAAAATCTCGATAAGGGCATCAGATATTGTACCGAAGCAAAGGAAAAAGGGGCTGATATCGCGCTGTTTCCTGAAATGTGGAGCAGCGGATACCGCATCTATGACCGTCCTGTGGAAGAGTGGAAAGCGGAGGCAATCTCTGCGGACAGTGATTTTGTGCAGGCTTTTGGCGAGCTTGCCGGGACACTTCACATGGCTGTCGGTATCACTTTGCTTGAAAAATATGAAAACGCCCCCCGCAATTCACTTATTCTCTTTGACAGATTCGGAGAACGAAAGTTAAGCTATGCCAAAGTACATACCTGCGATTTTGATGTGGAGCGGCATCTGACGCCCGGGGAAGACTTTTATGTTACGACCCTGGATACGGCCTGCGGTGAGTTAAAAACGGGCGCAATGATCTGCTATGACAGAGAATTCCCTGAAAGCGCAAGAATTTTAATGCTGAAAGGAGCGGAGCTGATTCTGGTGCCAAATGCCTGCCCCATGGAAATAAATCGTCTTACACAGCTGCGGGCCAGAGCTTATGAGAATATGACCGCCATTGCCACCTGTAATTATCCCGAATCGGTTCCCGACTGCAACGGCGGTTCCAGTGTCTTTGACGGTGTGGCTTACCTTCCTGAACTGGAACATTCGAGGGATACCTGCATATTGCAGGCGGACGGAAAAGAAGGAATTTATATTGCCGGGCTTGACCTGGATCAGCTGCGTAACTACCGCAGGAGGGAAGTACACGGAAATGCCTATCGTCATCCGAAAAAATATGGACTTTTAGTTGACACACAGATTAACGCTCCGTTTATCAGAAATGATTATCGGGAGAATTGAAGTTTTATGGGGAATGGGATATACTTGAAATATGACATACAATCATGAGACAGAGCTTTGCGCAGGCCGTTGCGCAGATAAAAGAACCGTACGGCATATTTCACAGAGAACCGTACGCAGCGGCAGTTTTCTCAGCGGCCGGAATGACGGCGGGCGGATGTAAAGCAGAGACAGGAGGAGCAAAATGGGTATTTTATCGGAACTGGAACCGAAGAATGTATTTACTTTTTTTGAAGAGATCACAAAGATTCCCCATGGTTCGGGGAATGTGGAGCAGATCAGCAATTATCTGGCGGACTTTGCCGGGGAGAGAGGGCTTTTCTGTATTCAGGACAGTCTGAAGAATGTGATTATCATAAAGGAAGCCACACCGGGGTATGAGCAGGAGCCTGCGGTAATTCTGCAGGGACATATGGACATGGTGGCAGTGAGAAAGCCGGACTGTGACATTGACATGAAAAAGGAAGGTCTGCGGGTTGCGGTCCGCGGGGATGAAATCTATGCGGAAGGGACCAGCCTGGGCGGAGATGACGGCATTGCGGTGGCCTATTGCCTGGCGCTTCTGGACGCAGGGAGCATTGCGCATCCCCGGCTGGAAGTGGTCATCACAGTGGATGAAGAAGTGGGAATGGACGGCGCAAGAGGGATTGATCTGTCCGTGCTTAAGGGTCATCGCATGATTAATCTGGATTCCGAGGATGAGGGAATCTTCCTGACCAGCTGTGCCGGGGGAGCAAGGGTGCATTGTAATCTGCCTCTCAACAGGTGTGAGAGGACAGGAAAGGCTGTGGAGGTAACGCTGGGGGGACTGCTGGGAGGGCATTCCGGAGGAGAGATACACAGGGAGAGAGGCAATTCCAACTGTCTCTTCGGCAGGCTTCTGTACAGGCTCTCGGCAAAAATGCCGGTCAGTATTCAGGAATTGAACGGAGGTCTGGCGGACAATGCCATTCCCCGGGAGACCAGGGCCATACTGGTGTTCGAGGAGGCGGACAATGCCGGATTTATGGAGACGGTAAAGTGTGTGGAGGAAGAAATGCAGGCAGAACTGGCCTCCAGGGATCCGGGCTTCTTTATTCAGGTGAAAGAAAACGGGTCGGGTGTTTTTTCCTGCATAACGGCAGAAGATACCAAAAAAGCGGCATATTTCCTGACAGCGCTGCCGAACGGCGTACAGGCTATGAGCCCCGACATGCCGGGGCTGGTGGAAACTTCGCTGAATCTGGGGATTCTGAAAGTCGAAGATGCCGGTCTGCAGGCAGAATTTTCCGTGCGCAGCAGTGTGGAGACCGCAAAAGCTGCACTGATTGAAAAACTGCAGGTAATTACAGAGCTGACAGGAGGAAGCTGTGTCATTTCGGGAGATTATCCGGGCTGGAAGTATCGTAAGAATTCACCTCTGCGGGAGAAAATGACTTCCTTATATAAAGAGATGTACGGAGAGATGCCCAGGGTGGAGGCGATTCACGCGGGACTGGAATGCGGTATTCTGGGAAGTAAAATCAAGGACCTGGACTGCGTGTCCATAGGGCCGGATATGAGAGATATCCATACCACAGAGGAGACACTGAGCATTGCCTCCACCAGGCGGGTGTGGGAGTATCTGGTACGACTGCTGGAGAAGAAAGAAAATTAAATTTTTTTGAAAAAAACTGTTGCATTTTTTCCTGTGACACGTTATAATACTACTTGTGTCACGGGGTGTGGCTCAGCTTGGTTAGAGCGCCGTCTTAGGGAGGCGGAGGTCGCGAGTTCGAATCCCGCCACTCCGATACCGGAAAGCACCGATTTTGTCGGTGCTTTTATTCGTAACAACAGAATCCACGCTCTGCGTGGATTCTGTTGTTGTACGCGGAGATTATCCGGCACGCCGTTACCGTGCCGGCAGGAATGAAGGCTGAAGAGTATTATATACAGGAGAAAGAGATGCAGCAGAAGAAGCAAAACGAAGGGAAGCAAAAAGTATGTCCGGTGTCTTCCAAATGCGGAGGATGTCGCTGGATTCATAAAAGTTATCAGGAGCAGCTGGAAGCTAAAAGCATATTTTTCCGGAAGCTTATGGAGCCTTACTGCAGGCCGGAGCCAATGATTGCCATGGAGAAGCCAACTCATTATCGGAATAAAGTGCATGCGGTATTCGGTGAAGACAGGAGACACAATGTCATCTCCGGGATCTATGAAGAGAAAAGCCACAGGATAGTCCCGGTGGACAGCTGCCTCATTGAAAATCAGAAGGCAGACGAGATTATTGTGTCCATAAGGGGACTTCTGAAGTCCTTTAAAATCCGACCTTACAACGAAGATACAGGCTTTGGGCTGCTGCGTCATGTGCTGGTGCGGGTGGGACATGCCACGGGACAGATTATGGTGGTGCTGGTGCTGAGCTCACCTGTTCTGCCCTCCAAAAATAATTTTGTCAGAGCGCTGCTGAAGCTTCATCCGGAGATTACCACGATAGTCCTCAATGTCAATGACCGGGATACCAGCATGATTCTGGGAGATCGGGAGAGAACAATCTACGGGAAGGGGTATATAGAAGACCGGCTCTGCGGGAAGACATTCCGGATTTCCCCGGGTTCCTTTTACCAGGTAAATCCTGTTCAGACGGAAAAGCTTTACACAAAGGCCATGGAATATGCCTGTCTGACAGGCAGGGAACGGGTAGTGGACGCCTACTGCGGCACCGGTACCATCGGGATGATTGCCGCCGACCATGCCGGGGAGGTCATCGGGGTGGAGCTGAACCGGGATGCGGTCAGAGATGCGGTAAAAGGTGCCAGACAAAATGGAATCAGGAATATCAGCTTTTACCGGAATGATGCGGGAGATTTTCTTCTGGAGATGGCGGAACAGGGGGAGGGGCTCGACGTGCTGCTGATGGATCCGCCCAGAAGCGGCAGCAGCGAAGTCTTTTTAAATGCGGCAGCAAGAATCGCGCCGAAGCGGATTGTATATATTTCCTGTAATCCGGAGACGCTGGTGAGGGATCTTCGTCTGCTTACGAAGAAGAATTACCGGGCGGCAAAAGCTGTGGCTGTGGATATGTTTCCCTTTACGGATTCTGTGGAAGCTGTCGTGCAGCTGCTCAGATGAGTAAGAGCTGACGAAAAGAGGTACAGGAAATGATGAAAAAGAAACTGGAGGGACTGCTGCTTCTGCTCTGTCTTGCGCTGAGCGGATGCGGGAACAGAGAGGCACAGGCTGTGGTACCGTTTCCTTCGGCGCAGGCGGCAGAGGAAGTACCCGGACAGCCGAAAGACAACATACAGCCGAAAGACAACACACAGCCGTCAGAAGGGACCGCAGGGACAACGGAGACGGCCGCTTCGGAGCCCGCACAGGAACCGGAAGATACCGGGTATGATTTCACGGTATGCTTTGCCGGCGATATCAATCTGGATGAGAACTGGGGCACCACACAGTTTATGAGCGCACAGGAGAACGGCATCTATGACTGTATCTCGGAGGAGCTTGTCTCTGCGATGCAGGAAGCGGACATCATGTGTCTGAACAACGAATTCACCTACAGTACGGGCGGGGAGCCTCTGGCGGGAAAGGCGTATACCTTCCGGGCCATGCCGGAGAGAGTGGAGGTGCTGCATCAGCTGGGAGTGGATGCGGTGACTCTGGCCAACAATCATGTCTATGACTATGGGAAAGAGGCTTTGCTTGATACTTTTGGGGTGCTGGAGGAGGCGGAAATCCCGTACTTTGGAGCGGGACGGAATCTGGAAGAAGCCGGAAAGCCTCTGTATCTGGAGATCCAGGGCAAGACAGTGGCACTTGTGGCCGCTTCCCGGGCGGAGAAAAATAAGATGACGCCTCAGGCCACAGATACGGAACCTGGGATTCTGCGCTGTTATGACACGGAACTGTTCCTGGATACCATTCGGGAGGCAAAGGAGAATTCCGATTTCTGCATTGCCTTTGTCCACTGGGGAACGGAGTACAGCTTTGCGCTGGAGCAGGTGCAGCCGGATACCGGCAAGCAGTACCTGGACGCCGGAGCCGATGCGGTCATCGGCGCGCACACGCATTGTCTTCAGGGAATGGAATATTATGACGGGAAGCCCATAATCTACAGTCTGGGGAATTACTGGTTTAATGAGAAAACTCTGGACACCATGCTTCTGCAGCTGCATTTTTCGGGGGATGAGGAATCTGCGCAGCTGACTGTGCAGGTAATTCCGGCAGTGCAGTCAGGATACAGAACCGTTTATGCGGCAGATGCCGGAGAACAGAGACGGATTTATGATTTCCTGGAAGAGATTTCCGTCAATGTGAGAATTTCGGATGAAGGAATTGTCTCGGAGGTCAAATGAAATGGAAGATATGAAAAAAGTACTGTTGATTGCCACAGGAGGCACCATTGCATCCGGATATACGGAAGATGGTCTTGCGCCGCAGATAGCTGCCGGGGCACTGCTGCGGTATGTGGAGGAATACAGAGATTTCTGCAGAGTGGATGTACAGGAACCTTTCAGTCTGGACAGTACGAATATATATGGAAGACATTGGGTGGAGCTGGCAGGGCTGATTGAAAAAAAGTATGACGCTTACGACGGCTTTGTAATCTGCCACGGTACGGACACCATGGCGTTCACGGCGGCAGCATTGTCCTATCTGATACAGAACAGCAGGAAGCCGATTGTGGTTACCGGGGCTCAGAAACCCATAGACCTGCCGGTGACAGATGCCAGGACCAATCTGCTGGACAGTCTGAGGTTTGCGTCTGATGGGAGAGCACATGGGGTTAATATTGTCTTTGGCGGCAATGTAATCGCCGGGACCAGAGCAAAAAAGGAGCGCTCCAAAAGCTACAATGCCTTTTCCAGCATCAACTATCCCAATATAGCCGTCATCAGAGACGGCAGGATCATTTTTTACATTGAGGATGAAGACCGGATAAACGGACAGGTAACCTTCTATCATACATTGAACGAGAGGATACTGCTTCTGAAGCTGGTTCCCGGAATGGATGGCACGGTGCTGAACCGGCTGTTTTCCGGCTATGACGGTGTGATTATAGAGGCTTTTGGCGTGGGCGGCTTCCCGGATTACGGAGAGATTCCCTTTTATTCGGAAATCCGCCGCTGGATGGACGCCGGCAAATTCGTGATGATGGCCACCCAGGTGACGCATGAGGGAAGTGATATGGAGGTCTATCAGGTGGGAAAGGTGATCAAGGAGGAATTCGGTCTGATGGAAGCCTATGATATGACGCTGGAGGCCACGGTTACGAAGGCCATGTGGGCACTGGGACAGACAAAAGACCCGGAGGTGTTCCGCAGGCTGTTTTACAGAACGGTCAATCACGATATTCTGTTAGGGGAGGAACAGGCGTCTGAACTGCCCAGTTAACAAAAAATTAATCCGAAAACATTTGTGTTTTCGAAGACCTTATGCTATAATGCTAATAATTGTGGCTGTGTCTGCAGTGTTGTCGGAACATATCTTCCTTTGCGGAGTAGAAGCTTCTTTAATATAACGGACTGTATAATAGAAGATTTTTCTTAAGATGATGACAATGGACGATGAATATATAAGACACAGATTTGAAGGAGGAAATGGTACGATGAGTTTACAGGTGGAAAAATTAGAGAACAATATGGCCAGGCTGACGATTGAAGTGGCGGCGGAGGAGCTGGAGAAGGCAATTGAGAGCGCTTATCAGAAGAATAAGGGCAAGATCAGCCTTCCCGGTTTCCGCAAGGGCAAGGCGCCCCGCAGGATGCTGGAGCAGATGTACGGCAAGGAGATATTTTATGAAGATGCCGCCAATGAGCTGATTCCTGATGCATATGAAGCGGCTTATGACGAGTGCGGAGAGGAGATCGTGTCCAGCCCGAAGATCGACGTGGTTCAGCTGGAGGCGGGAAAGCCCTTCATTTTCACAGCGGAGGTAGCGCTGAAGCCGGAGGCTGTCCTCGGTCAGTATAAGGGAATCAAAGTGGACAAGGTGGATGCAGAGGTTACGGAAGAAGAGATAACCGCGGAGATTGACAGAGAGAGGGAGAAGAATTCCAGGACTGTGGATGTCACCGACAGAGCGATCAGGGAAGGCGACATTGCCACCATTGACTTTGAAGGCTTTGTGGACGGAGAGGCTTTTGAGGGCGGAAAGGGAAGCGATTATCCGCTGACCATTGGTTCTCATACATTCATTCCCGGCTTTGAGGAAGAGCTGATCGGTGCCGAGGCCGGTCAGGAGAAGGAAGTAAATGTGACATTTCCGGAGGACTATCAGGCGGCGGAGCTGGCCGGGAAGCCTGCGGTATTTAAGTGTGTGGTTAAGCGGCTGCAGGAGAAGCAGCTCCCTGAGCTCGACGATGATTTTGTAGGAGAAGTGTCGGAGGAAAGCGATACTGTGGAGGAATACAGAACCGAAATCCGGAATAAACTGGCTGACAGGAAGACAGCGGAAGCCAAAAACGCCAAAGAGGAGTCGGTGATTGACGCTATCATTGCCAATGCGCAGATGGAGATACCGGAACCTATGATCGAGACACAGCAGAGACAGATGGTTCAGGAGTATGCGCAGAGAATGCAGTCCCAGGGTATCAGCATCGAACAGTATATGCAGTTTACCGGCATGACCAGAGAAATGCTGCTGGAGCAGGTGAAGCCGCAGGTACTGAAGAGAATTCAGTCCAGACTGGTGCTGGAGGCGGTTGCGGAAGCCGAGAACATTGAAGTGACAGAAGAGGAAGTAAACGAAGAGCTGAAGAAGATGGGCGAAGCCTATCAGATGGAGATTGATAAGGTGGAAGAGTTCCTGGGCGAGAACGGAAGAACTCAGGTGAAGGAAGATATTCGTGTCAGAAAGGCCGCGGAACTTGTGGTGGAGAACGCCGTGGAAGAATAGACAGGTTTGCGGAACTTAAACAGCAGAGATGTCGAAAGGTATATCGAGGAATCTCTGCGGAACTTAAACAGCAGAGATGCCGAAGATATACGATAAATTTACGGATACGCATTTTGTAGCCGGAAATTTATCAGGATAAAGGTATATCGAGGAATCTCTGCGGAACTTAAACAGCAGAGATGCCGAAGATATACGATAAATTTACGGATACGCACTATGTAGCCGGAAATTTATCAGGATAAAGGTATATCGAGGAATCTCTGCGGAACTTAAATAGGAGGTTTTTCAAAATGAGTTTAATACCTTATGTGGTTGAACAGACCAGCAGAGGCGAGAGATCATATGATATTTATTCCAGATTGTTAAAGGACAGAATCGTGGTTCTTGGGGAGGAAGTGAATGATGTTTCCGCCAGTGTGATAGTGGCACAGCTGCTGTTCCTGGAAGCCGAGGATCCGGAGAAGGACATTCATCTCTATATCAACAGCCCGGGCGGCGTCATTACTGCGGGTATGGCTATTTATGATACCATGCACTATATTAAATGCGACGTGTCCACAGTATGCATGGGAATGGCGGCAAGCATGGGATCTTTTCTGCTTGCCGGAGGAGCAAAGGGAAAACGCTTTGCCCTTCCCAACGCGGAGGTCATGATTCATCAGCCTGCAGGCGGTTCTCAGGGGCAGGCCACGGATATTGACATTGCAGCGAAGCATATTCTGAGGACCCGGGAGAAATTAAATCATATGCTTGCCGAGAATACAGGCAGGGATTATGAGACCATATGTGCCGATACCGAGCGCGATTACTGGATGACTGCCCAGGAAGCGAAGGAATATGGCATTGTGGATATGGTGATTTCTTCCCATGACGCTCAGAAGGCCTGAGCTGTCATGAAATGAGTAAAGAGTAGGAGTAGCGGAATGGCGAGTAAAATGATGGGAAATGATATCAGATGTTCTTTCTGTAACAAGACGCAGAATCAGGTCCGCAAGCTGATTGCCGGGCCGGCAGGCGTCTACATCTGTGACGATTGTATTGATATCTGTGCGGATATACTGGAGGAAGAGCTGCAGGATGAGGAAGAGGAAGAAGCAATTCATCCTGACATTAATCTGCTGAAGCCCGTTGAAATCAAGAATTTTCTGGATGAATATGTAGTGGGGCAGGAGGATGCCAAAAAGGTATTGTCCGTTGCTGTGTACAATCATTATAAGAGGGTGATGGCCCCGAGGGACCTGGATGATGTTGAATTGCAGAAGAGCAACATTATCATGGTAGGACCTACAGGGTCCGGCAAAACCTATCTGGCCCAGACACTGGCGAAGATTATCAATGTGCCGTTTGCCATTGCAGATGCGACGACGCTGACTGAGGCCGGATATGTGGGTGAGGACGTGGAGAATATTCTGCTGAAGCTGATTCAGGCTGCAGAATATGATGTGGAACGCGCCCAGTACGGAATTATTTATATTGACGAGATTGACAAGATTACCAAAAAAGGTGAGAATGTATCCATCACCCGTGATGTGTCGGGGGAGGGTGTTCAGCAGGCTCTCCTGAAGATTGTGGAGGGTACGGTTGCGAATGTTCCGCCTCAGGGAGGCAGAAAGCATCCGCATCAGGAATTGATTTCCATTGACACTTCCAATATTTTATTTATCTGCGGCGGTGCTTTCGACGGACTGGAGAAGATTGTGGAGGCCAGGCTGGACCGCAAAGCCATCGGCTTCAGTACGGATGTTACCGAGAAGTCGAGAAAGGAAATCGGAGATCTGCTGCAGGAGGTGACGCCCCAGGATCTGGTGAAATTTGGTCTGATACCCGAGTTTGTAGGCCGTGTGCCCATCTGCGTGTCGCTGAGAGGGCTGGATGACGAGGCGTTGATTCGCATTCTGCAGGAGCCTAAAAATGCGCTGATCAAGCAATACCAAAAGCTGTTTGACATGGACGGTGTGGAGCTTAACTTTGAGGAGGAGGCCATCAGGGCGATTGCCATGAAAGCGTTTGAGCGCAAGACAGGGGCAAGAGGACTCCGCTCCATCATGGAAAGTATTCTGATGGATATCATGTATCGGATACCTTCCGATGAGACCATTGAAGAATGCATTATCACGAAGGATACGGTGGAGGAAGGAAATGCGCCTCTGACGATTCACAAGAATGAACACAGAATAGGTCTGAATAAAGCGATGTAATACAGCATAAAACGCCGTCCCTGTGACGGCGTTTTGCGTGAGAGGGAAAGGATATACGGAATATGGTAATCAAAGATGTCAGCCTGGAAATCGTGTGTGGCGTCAGCAGCAGACTGCCGGAAACGACTTTGCCGGAAGTGGCATTTGCGGGCAAAAGCAATGTGGGCAAATCCTCGTTGATCAACGCGCTGATGAACCGGAAGTCTCTGGCCAGAACCAGCTCCCAGCCGGGGAAGACCCAGACAATCAATTACTATAACATTAATCATGCGCTTTATTTTGTGGATTTACCGGGGTATGGCTATGCGAAAGTCAATGAAAAAGTAAAGGCACAGTGGGGGAAAATGGTGGAAAATTATCTCCATGGTTCCGGACAGCTCAGACAGGTGTTTCATCTGATTGACATTCGGCATGCGCCATCGGAAAACGACAGAACCATGTACGACTGGATTGTGAAGAGCGGCTATCACCCTGTGCTTATAGCCACAAAGCTGGACAAACTCAAGAGAAGCCAGATACAGGGACAGCTGAAGCTGATTCGCACCGGACTGAATGCAGATAAAAATACCGTTATTGTACCGTTTTCAGCCGAGACAAAGCAGGGGCGTGAGGAAATATATGGGATTCTGGACGGGATTCTGAACGATTCAGTTTATTGATTTGAGCATGCGCCGAAGCGCACAGGGGGGTAGGCATGAAAAAGTACTGCAAGGCATTAGCAAATCTTACGGTGGCACTGGTAATCCTGCTTTGTGTCATCTTTATTCTTCCCAGAGCAATTGTATTCTTCTCACCTTTTGTGACAGGGTGGATTATTGCTCTGATTGCGGGACCGCTGGTGCGTTTTTTTGAGGAGAAGGTAAAGCTGAAGAGAAAGGTAGGCGGTGCCTTTGTGATTGTTGTGGTCATTGCATTGGTGGTTCTGGTGATTTATCTGGCGGGTGTCAAGCTGTTTGAGCAGATGGCCGGACTTGCTTCCTCACTGCCGGAAATGCTGGAGAGCATGGAGGCTGATCTGGCCAGCATAGGGGATAAACTGAATGTGCTGCTGGATAAGCTTCCCTGGGATATCCATCTGAACCTGAATCAGAATGCGATAAAACTGGATGACTATTTCGGCGAATTTCTGGAGAGAGTGGGTACGCCTACCATCGAGGCGGCGGGAAATTTTGCGAAGCAGCTGCCGGCTCTGTTTATCGCAATGATTATGGCGCTGCTTTCCTCTTACTTTTTTGTGGCGGAGAGACAGCAGATCAACGAAGGATTCCGGAAATACATGCCCGCTTCCATGCAGCTTCGGTATCGCCTGATTCGTCACAGCCTGACGAAATCTGTGGGAGGCTATCTGAAGGCACAGCTGAAGATCGAAGTCTGGATGTATTTTCTGCTGCTGATTGGTCTGGGCATTTTAAAGGTTAATTATTTTGCACTGATAGCGCTGGTCATTGCATTTCTGGATTTCCTGCCGTTTCTTGGCACAGGGACAGTGCTGATTCCCTGGGCGGTTATCAAGATTCTGACCGCGGATTACAAGACCGCGATTGGACTGCTGGTAATCTGGGGTGTGGGACAGTTGGCCAGACAGCTGATTCAGCCGAAAATTGTGGGTGATTCCATCGGTGTTCCTCCGCTGCCTACGCTTTTCCTGCTTTATGTGGGATATAAAGTCAGCGGTGTGGTGGGAATGATTGTGGCTGTGCCAATCGGACTTCTGATCTATTCCCTGTATCAGGACGGCGCATTTGAGACCACGAAGAACAGTGTGCTGATTCTGGTGGCCGGTGTCAACCGATTTCGAAGGCTTGACAGGGAAGATATGACAGAGGTGGAGGAAATGGCCAGACGGAACGAGACCGCTGCAGAGAAACTGGATGAAACCGGGGAATAGAATCCGCTTTTTGAAAAAATAAAATAATTATCTTTTTGATGAAACTTTTTACAGTTAAAATACGTCTATATATGTAAGAGAGTGTACAATGCACTCTCTTTTATATTGGATACAAAAATTTTACAACCGCAGACAAAGTACATATGCAACTTTGATACAAAGTTATTTTACAATATTTGCAGTAAACCGATATGGTTCGGGATATTACTATATAGAAGAAAAGGTTTTGCGCAAAACATATCAGGATGATAACAACAGATACGGATAGTCGAAAGCTACAACAGAAAATTGATGAGTATGGCGACATGCTGTTTAAGCTGAGCTTCGTGCGTCTTCAGAATGTACAGGATGCGGAGGACGTTGTGCAGGAGGTCTTTTATCAGTATGTCAAAAATATCGGTTCTTTTCAGGATCCCGAGCATGAGAAGGCATGGCTGCTGAAGGTGACTGTGAACGCCTGCCGCAAGGTGTGGCGCAGTGCATGGCGCCGCCGCAGGAGAGAATGGAATCCGGAGGATGGCAGAACGGAGGAGACTGGGCAGGACGGCATCTGCCGGGAAGCACAGAGTACGATGCCCGGGCCGGAAGAGACAGCTTTCCGAAGGGAAGAAAACCGGTGTCTGATGAGTGCAGTGATGGCGCTGCCGGCAAAATATCGTGATGTGATTCACCTTTTCTACTATGAGGAGCTTTCCGTGAAAGAGATTGCCCGGATTACGGGGCGTGTGGAATCCACGGTGACATCGCAGCTGACCAGAGGACGGGAGCTGCTGAGGAAGTCATTAAAGGGGGAGTACGATTTTGATTAAATTTCGGAATGCATATCGGGAAGCTGCGAGTGACCTGCCTGAATTTCATATGGAGGCATCTCAGGTACAGGATGAGCTGCATCATCACAGAATGCAGATGCAGAGGAGAAGGTACCTGATTGCCAGAGGCTGTACAGCGGCGGCTGTGTTTCTTTTGTTCGGTGCAGGAACCGTGGCGGCAAAAAATTATCGGGACAGCAATATACGGGTCAGTGACAATGGATTTGTTATCACCAGTGCAGGGGAAGACCAGGAAGGGCTCCCTGACGGGAGAAATCTTCCTGATCCGGCCTCAATTTTAAGCCTAGGGGGGGCATTTTCCATAGAGGAAGGTATCCCTGACGACGAGATAGAGGTATATGAACCGGAGATAACAGAATACAATTCTATAGAGGAATTTCTCACGGTGTCCAATGTGACTGCCGCAATTCCGGATAAAGAACTTTTCGGCGAGACATTTACAGGTGAAAACGTGGATGTTGTGGAAGACGGAAGTGAAGTGAGTATTTATCTGTATAATGAGAATGTAAGTTTTTTCATGATACAATTTGACAACAGAGAGTATGAGGGGTACAGTACTGCAACCTCGTTTTCGGGAAGCAGCGGTAACGAGAGGAACTATACCAACAGCCAGGGTCTGAATTATGTGGTATTTGACTCTGTAGATGAGAAGGGGGAGACGGAATCCGTGCATGCGGCAATTTCCGTAAATGGCAGGGATTTGACGTTTACTTTCCAGGGCTTTGACGAGACTGTGATCGAGAAAATTTTATATACCCTGGATTTAACCGTTTATTTTCAGGATTAGCGGCGATAATTCAACAGGGCGGATTTAGAATACAGATCTCCCATATGGGTGTAAATTGCAATAGATTATTTGAGAAAGGATGGAGGATACAATGGAGAAAAATATTTTGGTATATAATAACCAGACAGGAATTGCGGAAAAAATGGTGCCACTGTGCACGGGGGAAGGCATTGCGGTACTTGTGGCCGCCAATGTGCAGCAGCTGTTTGAAATATTGGACCAGGCCGAAATCCATCTGATGCTGGTGGATGTGGAGCTGAATGACAAGGGCTGGGATAAGGGGATTGAGATGATTGCCAGTCTGAGGCGCAGGAGCAGCATTCCGCTGATGGTAATTTCCGCACAGTCCGCGGAGACGGCGAAAATCATGGCGCTGGAGGCGGGAGCGGATGATTATGTGACGGCGGACTGCAATCCGCTGGAAATTCTGGCCAGAATCAAGTCCCAGCTTCGCAGATATACACAGCTGGTGAATATGTGTGCCAATATTGACAGGATTTACCGGGTAGATGACCTTGTCATTGACGATACCCAGAGGAAAGTTACGGTGGAGGGAAGGAATGTGCGCCTGACGCCTATCGAATACAAGATACTTCGTCTGTTGGTGCAGAAGAAAGGGAAAGTATTCTCAAACAGCCAGATTTACGAGAATATCTGGCACATGCAGGCCATAGGTGCCGACAATACCATTGCCGTACATGTGCGGCATATCAGAGAAAAGATTGAGAAGAATCCCAGGGAGCCGAGATATCTGAAGGTGGTGTGGGGAAATGGGTATAAAGTGGGATGAGCGAAGCGAATCTGAGCCGGGGCAGACCGTATGGTCTGCCCTGGTTTCTTTCGAAGCTTTTTGTACCTGTCTGAATGGTCAGGACCTGTTACAGAATTCCACGGTACTCATGAGGAATGGATTGACAGTCCGCCGAAAAGGGGGTATTGTATGAAGTGAGCAATACAGCTTAAGAATGATCAGAGGAAAGGTTGTCGGAAGATGAGTGGAAAACAGTTGAATGAAGTGACAGACGTTGCGGAGAAAAGGGGAATCAGCGGCAGTACAATCAAGATAATTGCGGTGATTGCCATGTTGATAGATCACACAGCGGCTGTGGTAATGATCAGAGAGATTATGGCCAGGGGATTCCAGGAAGCGGCTTTGGGAGGGCAAAGCCTGCTGCTGGGCTGGCTGATGGAAAACGGTGTTCTGTTTTACGGATATGAGATTATGCGGATGATCGGCAGGCTGGGATTTCCCATTTTCTGCTTTTTGCTGGTAGAAGGATTCCAGCGGACCAGAGATGTGAAAAAATATGCGCTGCGGCTGGGACTTTTCGCACTGATTTCCGAGCTGCCCTTCAATCTGGCCGTGACAGGCAGGCTGTGGTACAGCGGGTATCAGAACGTCTATTTTACCTTATTGATTGGGTTGCTGGCGCTCTGGGCATACAGTTTTTTTGATAAATATGAGCATCAGGAGAAGGGAAAAGATCTGCCGGCAGCGCTGAGATGGATTCTTACCGCAGCGGGAGTAGTGCTTCCGGCCGCATATCCGGCCGTATTTATTCCCTTTCAGGACCAGACGGCCAGACTGACCTGCTGTGGTCTTGTTCTGACGGCTACGGTGGTGACATTGGCACTGTACGGCCGGCGGAAAGGATTTCGCCGGGTGCAGACGGTCTGCGCGGACATCACGGTGTTGATACCGCTTATGTTCCTGGCGGAATATCTGCAGACGGATTATTCAGGGATGGGGGTGCTGACCATCTCGGTGATGTATGTGTTCAGAAAGCGCAGAGCGCTGTCCATGGCAATGGGCTGTATCGTTCTGACGCTGATGAGCGTCAGTGAAATTCCCGCGTTCCTGGCAGTAATTTTTATTGCGCTGTACAACGGAAGAAGGGGACTGAAAATGAAGTATTTCTTCTATGTGTTTTACCCGGCACATCTGCTTTTGCTGTATCTGACGGCGGTACTGATGGGCCTGGGAGATGTTATGCTTATGTGAATGTCTGAGCCTGCCCTGCTGAAACTCTGCAGAGGCAGGATTTGACTTTTCAGCACCGGTACTGTTCAGAATCTTGCCGTAAATGATAAGGAAGAACATGCACGGAAACCTGCAGGAGAGAACAAAATACAGGCGATTGTACACAGATCGCGGAAATGAGGAAATATGCTGGAAGTAATGAATCTGACGAAAAAGTATGGAAAGACAATTGCAGTGGATAATGTGGGCTTTGCCGTGCCGGACGGGAGAATCGGAATCCTGCTGGGGCCCAATGGTGCAGGGAAATCCACCGTGATTAAAAGTATAGCGGGATTGCTGAAATATAAGGGAACAATTCGTATTCAGGGGTTGAATTCCCGGACGATGGAGGCGAAGAGATGCTTTGCCTATGTGCCGGAAATGCCGTACATGTACGATGCCCTGACTGTGCGGGAACATATCGAATTCATCACGAGAGCCTACGGTGTGGAATGCACGGAAGAAGAGCTGAAGATGCTTTTTGACCGGTTCGAACTGACAGATAAGCAGGAAAAGCTGGGAAGCGAGCTGTCAAAAGGTATGATGCAGAAGGTCAGTATCTGCTGCGCGCTGGTCATAAAGCCCAAAGTAATTCTGCTGGATGAGCCCATGGTGGGGCTTGACCCCGCTGCCATCAGAGAACTGAAGACAGTGATACTGGACTTGCGGGAAAAAGGCTGTACTATCCTGATCAGCACACATATGCTGGAAATGGTGCGGGATTTATGGGATGCTACCTTTGTGATGGATGGGGGACATATTTTGGGAACCTATGTGAAGGAAAATGTGGCCAATGAAGACCTGGAAGAACTGTTCTTTTCTGTTACCGGTCAGAAAGCTTCAGAGGAGAGGGCGGCCGTACAACGAGGGGAAGAATCGGACACAGTGAGCGCGGAAGTCGAAGGGGACGGGAGGTAACAAAATGGGAGCTGTCGGATATCTTTACCGCAGAATTTTCTGCAATCGCGTGAAAACGGCGCTTCGCAGGCCCGTAACTTATGTCTATATCCTGCTTGTTCTGTTCTACTTTACAGCGCTTCCCATGTCTCTGCGCATGGTTGTGGAGGAAATGGAAGCAGATACTCCGGAGGAGATGATTACAGTGCTGACGGTGCTGGCCTTCTGGGTGATTCCGGCCAATCTGATCGCCTATGCGAAGAGAAAAGGGCTGCTGTATCGAAACAGTGATGTCCAGTTCCTTTTTCCGGCGCCGGTGAGTCCCAGGAAAGTGCTTCTATATGCACATCTGAAGACATTGGTGGGACAGATATTGCTGAATTCGTTTGCGATTGTCTGCGGTGCGCTGCTGTTTCATGTGGAAGCCTGGCGTCTGGCTGTGTATTTTCTCTTTTCCATGATTCTGGAGAATCTGCTGGAGGGAAGTATTATGATATTGATTTACGGATCCGAAAGGATGGAGGAGAAGCAGCGAAGCCTGGTGGTAAAAGCGGTTTACGGACTGGTGGGGATTCTGGTTCTCATGGGCGTCTGGACCTGGCTTCGGGAAGGACTGAGCATGAAGACAGTGGCAGATTACCTGCACAGCGATATGGTTCAGATGGTACCGCTGATTGGATGGTATATTGCCGCACTGCATCTTATGTTTACAGGGGCCACAGCGGTGAATATAGCAGGTACATGCTGTTATCTGGTTTTACTGATCCTGGCGGTGACGGCGGCGCGGCGGATGAAGTGTGAGGGATCCTTCTATGAAGATGCCATGAAATTTGCCGGGGATTATGAGGAGGTAGTCAGAAGCAGGAAGCAGGGCGACAGCCAGAAGCGCCTGGGGAAAGGACAGAAATTCGGGAAGGCCAGCGTGAACTGGAGAGGAGACGGCGCCAGGGCGCTGTTCTACAGACAGTTGCTGGAATATAAGAAAAGCAGGTATTTTATCTTTGACATGGGAACGGTAACAGCGCTTCTGGGCGGAATCGGGATTGCCTGGTTTTACAGCCGTGAAGGTGGTTTTGGTTCTCTGAATGCTTTCACGCCATTTATCATACCTGCAATTTCGTCGTACCTGATTTTTGTCTTCACCGCAGTCAACGGAAAATGGGCAAAGGAACTTCGCTCTCCCTATACCTACATGATTCCGGACACGGTATTCCGAAAACTACTAAACGCCACGGCGATGCATCATGTACAGAGCTTTGTCAATGGATGTCTGATTACAATACCGGGGGCGGTAGCCACGGGGATGACGCCGGTGACCACAGTGCTGTGTATTGTATTTTATACGGTATTGTCTGCCAATAAGCTGTATGCGCTGGCTGTGGCGGAAGCTGTATGCGGGAATACGCTGGGAACTATGGGGAAACAGTTTTTGCAGATGCTGATTCAGGGGACTGCCATAGGAATGGCGATACTGGGAGGTATACTGGGGATGGCGGTCGGAGGCGTGTTGGCAGCTTACCTGCTTATGGATTTTTTCCTGGTGATGTATACTCTTATATTTATGGTGACAGCAGCTCTGAATTTTTATAATATGGAAGTTGCATGAGTGAGGCGGGGACAGCGTCCTGAGGAACGGGACGGCTGCAGGTCAGATTTACCGGCTGTTCTGCGTGTCACGCAGATAATTGACATAGCTGATAGCAGCATCGCGGGATTTCGAATCCAGAGACAGAATCACATTGGTGATGCCGTGGATTGTGTAATCGGAAGTGATGTAGCGGTCAAGATTTTCAGGCGGGCAGCGGTAGCCGGTGCGGCCCAGGAGATAGTCGGTGGTAACCTGAAAGAAGTCAGCCAGCTTGCACAATGTGGCCAGGTCCGGCGCGTGTACGTTGTTTTCGTAATTTGAAATAGTTCCGATGGACATATTCAGGAGAGCCGCCAGTTCCTTTTGGCCCAGCTCCCGTTCCTTGCGCAGCTGTGACAGTCTTTGTCCGACACTTCTCATGCCTGTTTCTCCTCAACTTTAATGCATAAGAGATGCTGTAATAATCAGTCTCTTTTACTTTTGATAAAGTTTATTCTACATAATTTCAGAATTTCTAAAACAGCGTTTTAATATACGAATAATCTTTTGACATTATTTTACAAAGGATAAAACAGGAATGGACGAAACACTAAATTCGGTGTATGATGATAAGAGTATAGGAATCTGCAGAATGATTGTGAGGAGGGAAATTATGGTGTGGAATCTGGATGCTGACAGACCGATATATTCACAGCTTGTGGAAAAACTGCAGTTGCAGATTATCTCCGGACATTATCCGCCGGGAGGGAAGCTTCCCAGTGTCAGAGAGCTTGCCGCCGAGGCGGCGGTGAATCCCAATACCATGCAGAAAGCGTTTGCAGAACTGGAGAGAGGCGGTCTGATTGTCACACAGAGTACCAATGGCAGAACTGTGACAGAAGATACAGAGCTGCTCAGGCGCAGCAGACTTTTGCTGGCCCAAAAGCATGTGGATATGTTCTTGGACAAAATGAGGGGGCTGGGATATACGATAGACGAAGCAATTGCAGCTCTTGACAGAATGAAGGGAGGGACAGCCGATGAATGAACTGATTGAAATCGTTGGGCTGACAAAGGCTTATAATGCCAACAGTATAGCGGTGAACAATATTTCGCTTACTTTGCCAAGGGGTAGGATTATAGGGCTTCTGGGGCCTAACGGCAGCGGTAAAACCACATTGATTAAGATGCTCAACGGTCTTCTGACGCCTACCAGGGGATGGATTCGGATTAACGGACAGCCGGTGGGGGTTGAGACCAAGGCCAGGGTGGCTTATCTGCCTGACAGAACGTATCTGTCAGGCTCAAAGAGAGTCAATGAGATTCTGGACTATTTCTGTGACTTTTATGCGGATTTTTCCAGGGAAAGAGCCCTGGAAATGCTGCACAGCCTGGATATTGCTCCGAATGCAAAGCTGAATACACTCTCAAAGGGGACCAAAGAAAAGGTGCAGCTGATACTGGTCATGAGCAGGAATGCCGACCTCTATATCCTGGATGAACCCATAGCCGGCGTGGACCCGGCGGCCAGAGACTATATTCTGCGGACCATTATCAATAACTATAATCCGGCGGCAACCGTGCTGATTTCCACCCATCTGATCGGCGATATCGAACAGGTGCTGGATGAAGTGATTTTCATGCGGTATGGCTATCTGGTGCTGTATACCTCTGTGGACAATATCAGGGAACAGCATGGTAAGTCGGTGGATGCTTATTTCAGGGAGGTGTTTGCATGTTAGGGAAACTCATCAGACATGAATGGAAGGAAACCAGTAAAATGGGTTGTCTTTTGCTTTTTGTGGTGGTGCTGATTACGCTGTTCGGCTGGCTGGCCTTTCGGACGCCCATGTGGAAATCCATCAGCAACGGCAACGCAAGCTTCAGCTGGCTGGATATTTTCAGCGTGCTCACGCTGATGATGTATGTGATGATGCTGGCAGGCATCAATTATGGGATTACCATATATCTGGGAGTACGCTTTTACCAGACAATGTACACGGACCAGGGCTATCTGACCCACACACTGCCGGTGACGAAGCATCAGCTTCTGCTCAGCAAAATCCTGGTCAGCGGTCTCTGGATATTTTTTCTGATGCTGTCCTTGTATTTATCCGTGTTTATTCTGGGTGCGTCCATGTTGTCTTTGTTTTTGCCCCAGGGATATTCGCTGGCTTCTCTGTGGAGAGAGCTGGGACTTAACTTTGGGGAATTGCTGGAGCTGATCGGGGAGGAAATGGATTTCAATGTGATCCGCTGGCTGGTGACGCTGGTGGTTACCACAATCCTTTCGCCCTTTGCCACGGTGACCATTTTGTTCGGAGCAATTTCCATGGGGCAGCTGTTCAGTAAGCACAGAGTGCTTGCAGCAATACTGAGTTATATCGGGATTATGGTAGCGGTGAGTGTGCTCAGCTCAGTTTTTCGGAGCATTTTGATGTTTTCCAGAATTACCAGTGCGGGAAGCTATCTGAACAATTCGCTGGATTCCAGTATTATCATTAATCTGCTGCTTGCGGTGGGACTGTATTTTGTCTCCTGGCATGTGACCAGCAACCGACTGAATATGCAATAAAATGTAAAGGCCTGCGCTGCCGTATGACGCCGGCCAAATCCTGAGGTGAGTGCAAATGCAGATGCAGAAGATAATCGATCAGATTCTGCAGGGAGAGTTTGATTATGAGAACGGCTCTCTTGATTTCTCCTGCGAAAAAATTGAACTTTCTGTCAGAAGAGGGCAGCAGTGCGAGGGGAGCTTTTGTATCAATGGGCCCCGGGGACTTTACACCAACGGGATCGTGCTCTCATCTGACTGGAGAATGGAGTGTCTGACAGGAGAATTCACAGGGGAGTCGGAGGAAATCGCCTTTTGCTTTCACGGAGAAACGCTGGAAGAAGGAGATGTGGTAAAGGGAAGCTTTGAGGTCATCAGCAATCGGGGAGAGTATTACCTGCCCTTTGCGGTGACAGTGGAATATACCATGCCGGAGTCTTCTGTGGGAGTTGTAAAGAATCTGTTTCATTTTGCCAATCTGGCCAAAAGCAACTGGAAAGAGGCTGTAAAACTTTTCTACCTGCCGGAATTCGGGCAGGTTTTAAGCGGCAGCGACGCAGAGTACAGCGAGGACTATCGGGCTCTTTCCTCCTATAACGGATGGGAGCAGAATGTAGAGGAATTCCTGATTCGGATTCACAAAAAGGAGAAGGTGGAATTTCTGACAGAAGAGCAGGAGCTGTCAGTGAAGCTTCCCGCTGCCGGACTCTCCGGGGGAGTGACGGAACAGGAACTGACGGTCATCAGAAACGGCTGGGGATATACCAGACTTTTCGTGAAATGCACAGGGGATTTTCTGTTCACGGAAAAGGAAGTGCTGACAGATGATGATTTCCTGGGAAATCGCTGCGGCCTGCCTGTGTTTGTGGACGGCAGCCTCTGCCACAGCGGGAAGAATTTCGGCCTGTTGTGTCTGTATAATTCCTATGTGACATTGCATATTCCGGTGACGGTTCAGATGGGGATTGACGGTGCAGGGGCTGTCCGGGAAGCTGACAGGAAACGTTATATCATTCAGATGATGGAATTTTATCTGTCATTCCGAATGAGGAAAATCGGAACTTCCGCATGGCTGAAGGAGACGGGCAGCCTGGTGGAAAAGCTGGTGAAGATGGATGAAAACGATATATCCGTCAGACTGTTCCAGGCACAGATTCTGATCACCGAGGAGAGATATAATGAAGCGGGATGGATACTGGACCATGTGGCGGAGCTTTTTGAGAAGAGAAAGCCGCAGGATACGCTGCGGGCCTACTATCTCTATCTTACTACCCTGATTCACGGGGAGGAGGAATATATTGTCAGAGTGACCGCGGAAGTGGAACGTATCTTTCGCCGGGACGAGACGGACTGGCGTGTGGCGTGGCTTCTCCTGTATCTGTCAGATGAGTATCATAAGTCGGACCGGAAGAAATGGGCGTTATTTGAAAGGCTTTTTCAGGCTGGGTGTGTCAGCCCTGTAGTCTATATAGAAGCTATCTCCGCTCTGAATGCGAATCCGGCGCTGCTGCGCAGACTGGGCAGATTTGAGCGTCAGCTGCTGTACTGGGGCGCCAGGCAGGGGCTGCTGAAACGGGAAGTGACGGAACAGCTGATTTACCTTACCGGAAGGGTGAAGGAATACTCGAGAGTCCTTTTCGAGACGCTGAAGATACTGTATGAGAAGAAAAAGGATGTGCGTATTCTCCAGGAAATCTGTGCACTTCTCGTAAAGGGAGGGAAGACCGGAACGGCATATTCTGACTGGTACAGGGCGGGAGTGGAGGCTCAGCTTCGGATTACCAATCTCTATGAATATTATATGATGTCTCTGGATTTGGACAGGCCGGAGGAGATTCCGAGGTCGGTTCTGATATATTTTTCCTATCAGAACAGTCTGGATTATGTCCGCAGTGCATACCTTTATGAATATGTTCTTCAAAACAGAGATGAACTGGGAGATATCTATGAGTCTTACAGACCGGGGATGGAATATTTTGTCACGGACCAGATGAAAAAAGGACATATTGACAGACATCTGGCAGGGCTGTACAATAAGCTGCTGCGGCCCCACATGGTGGACGAACAGACCAGTGAGCCTCTTTCCAGGCTGTTGTTCGCGCATTTGATTCAGGTGGAGGATGACAGGCTGCGGAAGGTCTATGTGTATCAGCCGGGGAATCTGTATCCGGGCGAATATATATTGACGGACAGGCGGACATGGGTGCCTCTGTACGGAAGCAGGTATACTATCGTTTTTGAAGATGCCGGGAAGAACCGATTTATCAAAAGTGCAGAATATACCATGGAGAAGCTGATTATTCCGGGGAAATTTCTGCGGTGGCTGCTGCCGTTTACGGCTGTTGCTCCGGAGCTTGATCTGTATCTGTGCGGCGATGAGAGCATCTGCCGGGAAGAGCCGGGAGAAAGGATAAAACGGGAGGTACGGATTGCGGATTCCGACTATGCGCAGGAAGGCATCAGAAGGGATATCTGTCTGCGGATTCTGCAGTTTTATTACGATACGGACGATATGTTTGCCCTGGATGAATATCTGAAGCGGGTTCCTGCAGAGGAGCTTACTGCCGCGGAGAGGAGCACGGTAATCCGTTTTATGGTGCTTCGGGGCAGTTATGACCTGGCGGGAGAATGGCTGAAGACTTACGGGCCGTACTTTGTGGATGTGAAGATTCTGGCTCGCCTGATCAGTGCGCTTATGGAGAGACGCAATATGGCGGGAGACCCGCTGCTGACTGCGGCGGCGGTATCTGTTTTCCGGAAGGGAAAATACGACAGCAGGATACTGGAATATCTGATTCTGCATTATCGGGGGATGACCAGAAATCTGCGGGATATCTGGAAGGCGGCGAGATCTTTTGACGTGGACTGCTACAGACTCAGTGAGCTCATCCTGGTGCGCATGTTGTACTCCGGCGCATTTGTGGGAGAGAAGATGGAGATTTTTCGTCACTATCTGTCTCAGGGAGCAAGGCCGGAGGTGGAGGAAGCTTTTCTGGCGCAGTGTGCCTATGACTGCTTTGTCAGAGACAGAGTCATGGAAAATGTGATATTCTATGAGATAGGACGGATGTACCGGAGAGAGGAGCCGGTGCAGAAGGTCTGCAAGCTGGCTTATCTGAAATATTTTGCCGAGAACAGGGAGGAGATGGACGAGGACAGTGCTGCTCTCGCAAAAAAGTTCCTGAAGGAAATGATCCGGGAGGGGATCCGGCTGGAATTTTTCCGGAAATTCGAGGATTGTCCGGAAGTGCGGCAGGAGCTTGCCGATAAGACAATTCTCGAGTACCACACCAATCCGCACTGCAGAGTCTGTATTCACTATTCTCTCCTGCATGAAAGCGGCGAGGCGGCCGGATACAGGGCGGAGCATATGAAGGAAGCGTTCGGAGGCGTATTTTTCAAAGAGTTTGTCCTGTTTTTCGGTGAAAGTCTTCAGTATTACATAACGGAAGAGAGAAACGGAGAGGAAATGCTGACGGAGAGCGGCAGTCTGCAGAGGAGCGACGGCAGCGGGTATGAAGAGGAGAGCAGATACAGGATGATCAATGATATTGTCATCAGTCAGTCCATGGAGGATTTTGACACCATGGATAACCTGCTGGAGGAGTATCTGAAAAAAGAATTTCTGAATGAGAAGTTATTTGTTCTGAGATAGAGACAGCACGGACATGAAGCGGAGGCGGAAGGGGGACGTATGGGATTTCTGAGCGGTGAAAAGCTGATAGTGGGATATGATCTGGGCAGCGAATATTCCCAGATCAGCTTTGCTCTCTCCGAAGACGGGGAGACGGATACCTTCTCTCAGGTGGCCGGAGCGGAGATATATAATATCCCCACTGCACTGTGCAAAAAGTACGGAACAAATCAGTGGCTGTACGGCAGAGAGGCTGTCCGATGTGCCGGGGAGGACCAGGGAATTCTGGTCAGGAATCTGCTGGGAATGGCACTGGACGGCGAGACGGTTGTCATTGACAGGGACAGCTTTGACCCGGTGGCGCTTCTGGCACTTTTCCTGAAGCGGACACTCGGAATGTTCTCCAAAGCGGGTGGGCAGGCGGGAAGGCCGGAGAAAATCAGCGCGCTGATGATTACCTGTCCGACCCTTGACCATGAGATTCTGGAAGTGCTTGGCTGTGCGGCAGAGGGACTGGGACTGAAGCGGGATAAGATTTTTTTCCAGAGCTATGCGGAGAGCTTTTATAATTATATGCTTCGACAGCCCGCTGAACTGTGGAAACTTCCGCCGGTACTGTTCCACTACAGAGAGGGCGGAATAAGGGTCTACCGGATGGAATGCAACAGGCGGACAACACCGATGGTAACTATTGTGGAAGAGGCGGAATATGCGTTCCCGGGACCGGAGGCGACGCAGGAGCCGGACAGGGCGGAAGAGCTGGACGCTGCATTTCAGGAGATTGCCGCCGAAGCCTGTGACGGAGTGGGCAGCGTCTTTCTGATTGGAGACAGTTTTGACGAGAGCTGGATGAAGCACTCCCTCCGTTTTCTCTGTAAAGGGAGGAGAGTGTTCCTGGGGAATAATCTGTTCAGCAAGGGAGCCTGCTGCGGAATGCAGGAGAGGCTGGCGGTGAGCAAAGCAGGGGAAGCGTCCGTTTTCCTGGGGACAGATAAACTGAAGGCGAACATCGGTATGAAAATACTCCGCCAGGGGGAGAATTCCTATTATGCACTGCTGGACGCCGGGATGAACTGGTACGAGGCGGCGCAGACGCTTGAGCTCTATCTGCAGGACGGCAATGAGCTGGTCCTGACGGTGACGCAGGTATTGTCCGGGAGAAGCAGAGAGGTGCGGATTTCGCTGGACGGCCTGCCGGGAACGACTGCCAGACTGAAGCTTCACCTTTTTATGAAAGGAGAGAACTGTCTGGAGGCGGAAGTGGAGGATTTGGGGTTCGGAGAATTCAGAGCGGCCTCCGGACATGTATGGAAAACGGAGATTGATTTTGCCGCGGATGTGAATTGAGGAGTGTGAGAAGGTGCGTGTCAGTGTCTGTGTGGGAAATTATGCAAAAACGGCATATGAGATTCCGGGAGTGGGAGTGAAGGTTTTCTGCATGGAGGAGCTTTGCTGCTGTATGAAGGAGAATGCCTTTCTTCTGGACCTGTCACTTTTAAATGACGAGCTGCTGCGCTGGATAGAGCAGGAATGCGGGTTGCGGGAACTGGCGAAGGCGCTGCATTTTCTGGTTCATAAGCAGGGGTCTCTCAGCGGGTTTGTGACAACTGTTCTGCGGTATGTGGGCTTTTATGGGGAAGAGATTATCTGTGAGACCGAACAGGTGCTGAAACAGGGAGCCGGACTGAGCGGGATTGAAAAGCGGAAAAGTCAGATTGACTATCTGGTGAAAAAGAAAAAATATAAGCCGGCCCTGAACGAATATGATGAATTGCTGAAGCAATGGCAGGAGCAGGAGACACAGAGCGGTGTACAGCCGCCGGCCAGAGAGTTTCTGGCGAAAATCTGGCATAATAAGGGGGTGGCCTGTACGGGGCTGATGCTTTATGATGCGGCGGCGGAATGTTTTCAGCGGGCCTGTGAGCTGGATGAGAAGGAGGAATATCGCGGGGCATATCTGGCTGCAATGAGAATGCTGCTTCCGGAAAAGGAGTATGTGGACTTTGCGGCAGAACATGGAGAGCTATATCGCCATACGCTGGAACTGGAAAAAAGGCTGGAGCAATATACCGGGGAATGGGAGGTGCAGCCGGATTATCTGAGGCTGTATAACAGAAGGGAGCTCAGAAACAGCGGAGATCATCTTCGATATCATGAGGAGAGCCGGCGTGTGATACAGGCCCTGAAGGACAGCTATCGGCGGGAAGTGTGAATTCCGGGAAAGTAAAGTGGTGCGGAGGAAATAAATGGGTTTTTTGTCTAAAATATGGAAAAGAAAAAAATATCAGGAGAATGTCGCCGACGACTGGGAAAATATAGTCTATGACCGGGATACGGTGAATTTCGGGGAGGAAGAGCAGCGGAGCAGATATATTACCAACTGTCTGGAGCAGATCAACGAGGCGGGACGGGAGCTGAATCTGCTGACCGGCGAATATTCTCTTGTCACATCCTATCTCACAGACATGGAAGAGATAGAAGCCCTGCCCAAAGAAGAGAGAGAAGTGCTGAATGGGATTGCCGAAAGATTTGTGAGGCAGGAGGAGGAGCGGGCGCGGTATCGGGGAAAGAAGAACCGGATGACAGACGCCGACTATTATCGGCTGCGCAAGCAGGAGGACGAGCTTCAGGAAGGAATTGCGAAGCTGAGGGAATGTGAAACCTATGGGACGAAGGTGAAGCAGGACCTGCAGCGTCTGGACAGAGAACGTCATGCCTATGAATTCCGCAGGCAGGAACTGGATGCGATTATAAATAATATGCGCGGTATGATCATGATTTTCCTGACGGCGTTCATTATCTGCATTGTCATGCTGTTGGTTCTGCAGTTTGGGTTCGAGATGAACACGAAGGCGGGATATCTGATAGCAGTGGCGGCGGTGGCGGTGGCAATCACGGTGGTCTGGGTGAAGTATACGGATGGAGACAATGAGCTGCACCGGGTGGAAATGGCGGTCAACAAGCTGATTTTGCTCCAGAACAAGGTGAAAATCCGCTATGTGAACAATAAAAATCTGACGGACTATCTGTACATCAAATACAGTACCGACAGTGCGGCTGCTCTGGAAAGGCTCTGGAAACAGTATCAGGAGGAGAAAGAGGAACGGCGGGAGTATGCGGAAACGGAATCCAAGAGGGAGTATTACCGGAAGCAGCTGCTGAGCCGGATATCCAATTACCGGGTTACAAGCCCGGAGCGGTGGCTGGGACATCCGGAAGCGCTGCTGGATAAAAGGGAAATGGTGGAGATGCGCCATGAACTGATTCTCCGCAGACAGGCGCTGCGGAAACAGATGGATTACAATAACGATGTGGCGGAGAAGGCCAGGAAGGAAATCAGAGACGTGGCTGACAAATATCCGGCCCATGCAGCTGAAATCCAGGAAATCGTACGGCGCTATAAGGGAGAGGATTCTGACTATTGACTTATCCGCTGCCTTACTATATGATAAAAAAGTGTCGGGACACATAGGGAACGATAACAGCAGGTGTCCCGAAGATACATGGATTGAGGAACTATAATAAAGGAGCATGATATGAGTACAGACAGATATGTGAGTCCCCTGTCCGAGAGGTATGCAAGCAGGGAGATGCAGTATATTTTTTCACCGGACATGAAATTCCGCACCTGGAGGCGTCTGTGGATAGCCCTGGCGGAGACGGAGAAGGAGCTGGGGCTGAGCCGGAACGGCAGACCGGTTATCACCCAGGACCAGATTGACGAGCTGAAGGCGCATGCCGAAGATATCAATTACGATGTGGCGAAAGCACGGGAAAAGGAAGTCCGCCATGACGTCATGAGCCATGTATACGCATATGGACAGCAATGTCCGAAGGCGGCCGGCATCATTCATCTGGGGGCAACCTCCTGCTATGTGGGAGACAATACGGATATCATTGTGATGACTGAAGGACTGAAGCTGCTGAAGCGGAAGCTGCTGAACGTGATTGCCGGACTGGCCGGATTTGCTGATGCGTATAAGGCACAGCCCACTCTCGCCTTTACGCATTTTCAACCTGCCCAGCCCACCACAGTGGGAAAACGGGCGACTCTGTGGCTGCAGGAATTCTATCTGGATCTGGAAGATCTGGATTATGTATTGAACGGAATGAAGCTTCTGGGCTCCAAAGGAACCACAGGTACCCAGGCTTCTTTTCTGGAGCTTTTTGACGGGGACCAGGAAATTGTGGACAGAATCGACCCCATGATTGCGGAGAAAATGGGCTTCAGGGAGTGTTTCCCGGTATCCGGGCAGACCTATTCCAGGAAAGTGGACACAAGGGTAGCCAATGTTCTGGCCGGCATTGCCGCTTCCGCCCACAAGATGAGCAATGATATCCGTCTGCTGCAGCATCTGAAGGAGGTGGAGGAGCCTTTTGAGAAGAGCCAGATCGGTTCCTCGGCCATGGCGTACAAGAGAAATCCCATGAGAAGCGAAAGAATTGCTTCTCTGTCCCGATATGTGATGATTGATGCGCTGAACCCGGCAATTACCTCCGCCACACAGTGGTTTGAGAGAACGCTGGACGACTCGGCCAATAAACGTCTGTCCATTCCGGAAGGTTTTCTGGCAGTGGACGGGATTCTTGATTTATGCCTGAATGTGGTGGACGGGCTGGTGGTATATCCGAAGGTGATAGAGAAGCATCTGCAGAGTGAGCTTCCTTTTATGGCCACAGAGAATATCATGATGGATGCGGTGAAGATGGGCGGGAATCGTCAGGAACTTCATGAGCGCATTCGTGAGCTTTCCATGGAAGCCGGGCGCCAGGTGAAGGTGGAGGGGAAGGAGAATAATCTTCTGGAACTGATTGCGGCGGATCCTGCTTTCAACATGAATCTGGAGGAACTGCGAAAGGCCATGGATTCTTCAAGGTATACCGGCCGTGCCGCGGAGCAGGTGGAGGCTTTTCTGAAAAAGGTGGTTGGGCCTGTGCTGGAGGAAAATGCGGATCTGCTTGGAATGAAAGCGGAGATTCATGTGTAATATAAAAGGCGGCGTTTGGCCCCGGGACAGTGAAGTACAAAAAGTAAGATAAAGAACAGTTGATGACAGGGAGGTATACATGGGAGGTTTTTTTGGTGTTGCGGCCAAAGAGGACTGCGTGTTTGACGTATTTTTCGGAACGGACTATCATTCTCATCTGGGTACCAGGCGGGCGGGAATGGTGATTTATGACAGGGAACGCGGATTTGACAGGGCGATTCATAACATTGAGAATGCGCCGTTCCGTACAAAATTTGACAAAGAAATGATTAATATGCGGGGGAGTATCGGGATTGGCTGTATATCTGATTTTGAGCCCCAGCCTTTGATGGTGCGTTCTCACCATGGAACCTATGCCATTGCCACTGTAGGCAGAATTAATAATGCAGACTTCCTGACACAGGAATTGTTCTCCAAAGGCCATGCACATTTTCTTGAAATGAGCGGCGGAGATATTAACGCCACGGAACTGGTGGCGGCGCTTCTGGACCAGAAGGACAACCTGGTGGAGGGGATTCAGTATGCGCAGGAGGTCATTGAAGGTTCCATGACCCTGTTGGTTATGACTTCCAAAGGAATTTATGCGGCCAGAGACCGCTATGGCAGGACACCTGTCTCCATCGGGAAAAAGGAAGGCGCGTACTGTGTCTCCTTTGAGAGCTTTGCCTGCCTGAATCTGGGATATGTGTCCGACAGAGAGCTGGGGCCCGGCGAAATTGCCGTGGTGACACCTGAGGGCGTTCACACCCTGGTAGATCCCGGAAAGAAGATGAAAATCTGTACATTTCTCTGGGTATATTACGGATATCCTTCCTCTTCCTACGAGGGAGTGAGCGTGGAGAAAATGCGCTATAACTGCGGAGCTCTGCTGGCGGAACGGGATCATGTGAAGCCCGATACCGTGGCGGGAGTGCCGGATTCCGGAATCGCTCATGCCATCGGATATGCCAACAGATCGGGGGTTCCTTTTTCCAGGCCCTTTATCAAATACACGCCTACCTGGCCCCGGTCCTTTATGCCGGTGATTCAGACCCAGAGGAATCTGATTGCCAGGATGAAGCTTCTTCCGGTACAGGATCTGATTGAGGGGAAGAGTCTGCTTCTGATTGATGACTCTATCGTCCGGGGAACGCAGCTGCGGGAGACAACGGAATTCCTCTATCAGAGCGGCGCGAAGGAAGTGCATATCCGTCCTGCCTGCCCTCCGATTCTCTTTGGCTGTAAATACCTGAATTTTTCACGCTCAACTTCGGAGATGGATTTGATTGCCAGAAGAGTGATACGGGAAATGGAGCAGGAGGACAGGAAGATAGACTTAAAGCACTATGCGGATCCTGACAGGGCGGAATATGCGGAGATGGTGGAGAGAATCGGCAGGCAGCTGAACTTTACCACCCTTCGTTATCACAGACTGGATGATATGATTGCAGCTGTGGGGATCGACAGAAGCAGGCTTTGTACTTACTGCTGGGACGGTGCGGAGGATAACAGCGAAGAAGGCTGAGGTGTTGATTGTGTTAAGGTTATGTTATGTGATAGCAGTTTCATTTCCATGTGTCATCTATTATATCTGTAAAGCACATTTTATTGAACGGCACGGATCACATTTTTCGGAGGAGCGCCGTTACAGGATGGCAAGGAGATGTATTTCCATTATGATGCACAACGGCCGTATCAGAACGGAGTGCACCGGACAGGACAGACTGCCGAAAGAGGGCGGCTATGTGATGTATTCCAATCATCAGGGGAAATACGATACCCTGGGAATTATGTATTCTCATTTCAGACCCTGCACAGTGGTGATAGATGCGTATCGCTCAAAACTGCCTATCACAGATACCTTCATTGATCTGGTGCAGGGGTGCCGGCTGGACAAACGGGATATGAAGACACAGCTGAAGGCGATTCTTGAGATTGCGGAGAATGTGAAAAAAGGAAGACGTTATATTATATTCCCGGAGGGCGGTTATGACAATAACCGGAATGATCTTCAGGAATTTATGGCTGGTTCTTTTAAGTGTGCGGTGAAGGCGAAGGCTCCTATTGTGCCGGTGGCTATTATCGACTCTTACAAACCCTTCGGGATAAATTCTCTGCGCAGGGTAAAAACGCAGGTACATTTTCTGGAACCGATTTATTACGAGGAATATGCAGAAATGCGGACGATGGAAATCGCAAAGCTGGTGAAGTCCAGAATCGGAGCTGTCATTGATGCAAGGACGAAAGCGAAAGACCTGGAAGACGCAGGATAACGGATATATGCCTGCGCAGGACCCCTGTGTGTGAAAACGCCCCGATGCAGTTATATGAATGCAGCGGGGCGTTTGCCATGCGTAAATTTATAATGCATTTCCGGTCAGCATTTCATAGGCCTGCAGATACTTTTCGATGGTCTTCTGAACTACTTCCTCCGGGAGAACCCAGTTGCTGTCCGGATTGGCCTTCAGCCAGTCACGGGCAAACTGCTTGTCGAAGGAGGGCTGACCGTGGCCGGGCTCATAGCTGTCCGCGGGCCAGAAACGGGAACTGTCAGGAGTCAGCATTTCATCTGCCAGTACAATATTGCCGTCCTCGTCAAGACCGAATTCAAACTTGGTGTCCGCTATAATGATGCCGCGCTTCAGGGCATAATCGGCACATTTTTTATATAACGCAAGAGAACAGTCACGGATTTTCTCCGCATATTCCCTGCCCTTTCCGGGGAAGCGCTTTTCCAGATAGTCGACACTCTGCTCAAAGGAAATATTCTCGTCGTGATCTCCGATTTCAGCTTTGGTGGAAGGGGTATAAACAGGCTCCGGCAGCTTGTCCGCTTCCCGTAGTCCTGACTGCAGGCGGATGCCGCAGACCGTACCGTCCTTCTGATAGCTGGCCCACCCGCTTCCGGTGATGTATCCGCGGACAATGCATTCCACGGGAAGTATATTCAGCTTGCGGCACAGCATGCTTTTTCCCTCAAATTCCTTCGTCTGGAAAAAGGCGGGCATATCCTTTACATCCACAGACAGCATATGGTTTGGCAGGATATCCTTTGTCATATCGAACCAGAATCTGGACATCTGGGTCAGCACGGTTCCCTTTTTCTCCACTTTGTTGCCTAAAATGACGTCGAAACAGCTGATTCTGTCGGTTGCAACCATAATCAGACTGTCTCCGTTGTCATAAATCTCACGCACTTTGCCCGCTTTTATGGGCTTGAGTTCCTGAATACTCATTGTTAGCCTCCTTTTATTTATGGCTTTTGTTCTGCGCTGCGGCTTTGCTCAGACCTGACGCGTTACCTACATTATACCGGATTCCCTGTAATTGGCAAGCTGTTTTTGCGGAAGAATCAAAAGTCATCCAGGTGATTTTGGGGGTAAAATGGAAAGCAGTGGAAATATCTGCAGGGTTGTAATATAATAAAGTTCCGGTCAGAGAATCTGTTATAAGTATCGTCTGTGGGAACAGGTATGGGCAGGAGGAGATATAATATGGAATATATCCGGTATTATGAGTCACCCCTCGGAAGGATTTTAATGTCCTGTGACGGGAAAGCGCTGAATGGCCTGTGGTTTGTGGATCAGAAATATTGTGCGCTCACATTGTCGGAAGAACATCAGGAGAAAAATACGGCGGTGTTTGACCGGGCCAGTGAATGGCTGGACATATATTTTCAGGGACGGGAGCCGGATTTTACACCGCCTCTCGCGATGAAGACAACCCCGTTTCGAAAAAAGGTATGGGAGATTCTGCTGACGATTCCCTATGGACAGACCATGACTTACGGGGGAATTGCAGGCAGGCTGGCAGCGGAAAAGGGGCTTTCACATATGTCGGCTCAGGCTGTGGGCGGAGCTGTGGGACATAATGCCGTCTCGCTTATCATTCCCTGTCACAGGGTGGTGGGGACGGACGGGAGCCTCACCGGTTATGCGGGGGGAATTGACAGGAAGGTAAAGCTGCTTACCCTGGAGAAGGTGAATATGTCCTCTCTCTTTGTCCCGAAGAAAGGAACTGCGCTGTAGAAGTGGCTGCCCATGGCAGGGAGGCTGTCTGAGCAGGCGGATTTCGAAGATGGATACTGAAATTCTGCGGGTTTTCAATGGTGGTTCGGGCCGGGCAAAGGCTGCGGAGTGCGAATATTTACTGGGGTAAAAAGGAGAAGTCAGATATGGCGGCGGTCATGACAGAAAGGTTGATTTACGAGATTCTGTCCGCGGTGGAGGAGATACCGGAAGGCAGAGTGGCTACATACGGACAGATTGCCCGGTTAATCGGCAGGGATAAGAATGCGAGACTTGTGGGAAAGGTTCTGAGCAGAGCGGAATATTACGGGAAATATCCCTGTCACCGTGTGGTGAATCATGCGGGGAGGCTGGCACCGCACTTTCCGGAACAGCGACATCTGCTGGAAGACGAGGGCGTGAAATTCCGGGATGAAACTCATGTGGATATGAAGAAATATCAGTGGGACGGAACTTGAGCCGGCAACTTTGAAAATATTTTTTGAGGGCGTTTTATGGGCCTTATCATTTTATACAATTTGCCTGTCAAAAATCGTTGACAAATTCGAACAAATGTTTTATTCTGGAAAAAGGAAAGAGAACATTTGTTCTGCGAGAAGGAGAGGGAGATGAAGAAAATGAGAAGGACAGGAAAAGGCGGATTTCCGATAATGGTGTTGTTTCTGACATGGATTACGATATTTTGCAGCGCGGGAACCGCTATGAGCCGGAGCGATTTGAGCACACAGGAGCTGGAAGGATATTATAAGGAACAGGAGCGGATACTGGTGGATGAGGCGCGGGCGTTTCTGGACGGGAAAGGCTTTGTCAACAGTGGCGTCATGCTGACCAGGGTGATTGACGGAGACGGGAAGAGAGAGTACACTTTGACCGTGCATCACGGCAAGATCGACAGACTGAGCGATGAGAACAGGTTTGCGCTGATGGCGGAACTGGAAGAGCTCGTTTTTGAAGATGAAGGCTGTTCATTTACTCACAGATTCCTGGACAGCAGTCTGAATGTGAGATAATGAAAATGAAAATCTGCCCGGTTTGTGCGAAGAGAGACATGATTTGTCCGGACTGTTGCCGATTTGCAGATTAAATTACATATGAATGACAGGAAGTACATGACATTTCTTAAAAATAGGGGTATACTCTTTTCAGGAATGCCTGCGCAGGACTGCGGCGGGCGGAAAGGAGTCCGAAGATGTCATTTATTCCGAAACCACAGGAGATATATAAGCATTTTAAAGGAAATCTGTATCAGATAACGGCTGTTGCGGAACATACTGAAACAGGGGAGACGCTGGTAGTCTATCAGGCGCTTTACGGTGATTTCAGGACCTATGCAAGGCCTCTTGACATGTTTGTGAGCAAAGTGGACAGGGAAAAGTATCCCGACGCAAAGCAGGAATTCCGATTTGAATTACAGGGACCTGATGCAGACAGGCACAGAGCAGACCGTCTGCTGGAATATACAAAAGCAGGGGAGACAGACCCGGATGAAGCGGATAAAAAGGGTACCATTCACACTGGTACGGGAGGAGAAGCATACGGGAAGGATGCCGTTCAGAGCGATATGGACCCGGATGCGTGCGGAGAACTGTCTCTTGACCCCCTGGTGATGGAGTTCCTGGATGCAGACAGCTATGAACAGCGGCTCAACATTCTGGCAGGACTTCACCACAGAATTACAGATGACATGCTCACAACCATGGCAATTGCCTGTGACATTGAGATAAACGACGGCGATATCGAAGAGCGTTACGAGGCTCTGCGGGCCTGTCTGCTGACTTTGGAGCGTTATGAATGTAATCGTCTGAGGTGAGGAAGAGCATATGGCAGCATTGCCGTTGGAGCTTTCTTTAAAATGTGTTGAATATATGGTTCGGCGAAAGCAGGAACTGTTGTGATGATTCCGGCATAAGATGTATGTTGTGTTGACATTTATGTGCGGCGGGCATATATGACGGACATTCAGGGAAGGGAGCGGCATATGGCATATAAGTTGGAGAAAAAGATGGTAATCGGCGTTTCTTCCAGGGCACTGTTTGACCTGACAGTTGAGAACGAGATTTTTGAACAGCAGGGACTGGAAGCATACTGCAGATATCAGGTGGAGCATGAACAGGAGATATTGAAGCCGGGACCGGGATTCGGACTCATCAAGGCATTGCTTAAGCTGAATGAATACAGCCAGAACAAAGATCTGGTGGAAGTGATTATCATGTCACGGAACAGTCCGGACACTTCTCTGAGAGTGTTTAATGCCATTGCACATTATGGGTTGAGCATTACTCGCTCAGTGCTGGTAAGC
Source organism: Acetatifactor muris (assembly GCF_024623325.1). Taxonomy (GTDB): domain Bacteria; phylum Bacillota; class Clostridia; order Lachnospirales; family Lachnospiraceae; genus Acetatifactor; species Acetatifactor muris. The sequence goes on along the minus strand of NZ_JANJZD010000003.1, from coordinate 15,866 downwards.
GGTGCGGCGCTGGCACCTTATCTGACGGCGTTTCACACGGATTTGTTCCTGTCCGCTTATGAGGATGATGTGCAAAGTGCCATAGACAGCGGTATAGCGGCCGGGATTATCTGTACGGAGCACAGAGGATACGGCGCGCCGGCACAGGTGATTCCCATACAGGCGGGGATTGCCGCCGGGCAGGGGGAAAGGGCGGATGAGGCATGTCAGATTCGCATTGCATTTGACGGGGACGCCGTGCTTTTCACGGATGAGTCGGAACTGATATTCAGAGAGAAGGGCCTGAATGCCTTTGAAGAAAATGAGAAAATGCATGCCAGGGAGCCCCTGGAAAAAGGTCCCTTTGCTCAGTTTTTAAAAAAGCTGTCGGATTTGCAGAAAGAGCTGGGGACAGAAAACTGTCCAATCCGGACGGCTTTGGTGACATCCCGCAGTGCGCCCGCCCATGAGAGAGTGATTCGCACCATGCGCGCATGGAATGTGAGAGTGGATGAGGCTTTTTTTCTGGGAGGTCTGGAGAAAAAAGATGTGCTGAAGGCGTTTGGCGCTCAAATCTTTTTTGACGACCAGTCGGTACACACGGCCAGTGCGGCACAGGCTGTGCCTGCGGCCAGGGTACCATGCTGCAGAAGTGCAGGATGAACAAATCAGGTAAAAGGAGACAGACTTACAGAATGGAATATAAGCATATTGTGCCGGGGCGTTTTCTGGAACGTCCCAACCGGTTTATCGCGAAAGTGGAAATCGCCAATATGAGGGAACAGGGGATAGAAGGCTGCAGTACAGAGACAGTCCATGTGAAAAATACAGGCAGATGCAGGGAGCTTCTGCAGAAAGGGGCCCGGGTTTATCTGGAGAGAAGCAGTAATCCCAAAAGGAGTACGGCCTGTGATCTGGTGGCCGTGGAAAAAGGGAAAAGGCTGATTAACATGGACTCTCAGGCGCCGAATAAGGCGGTGGAGGAATGGCTGCGGGCGGGTACTTTTCAGGCGGATATATCGCTGGTACGGCCGGAAGTTAAATACGGCAGTTCCAGGTTCGACTTTTATATGGAAACAGCGACGGACAGGATTTTTATGGAGGTAAAGGGTGTCACACTGGAGGAGGACGGAGTGGTCCTGTTTCCGGATGCGCCTTCGGACAGAGCGGTAAAGCATGTGGAGGAGCTGATTCAGGCCAGGCATGCAGGTTACCGCTGTTTTGTGTTGTTTGTGATCCAGATGGAGAATGTGAAGTATTTTACTCCCAACAGGAGAATGCATTCCGAATTTGCGGAGGCGCTCTGCAGAGCGGAGAAGGCGGGGGTGGAGATACTGGCATATGACTGCCTGGTAACACCGGAGAGTATGAGAATAAACAGGCCCGTTCCGGTTATACTTTGCCCGGAGGAAAAGGGAATAATGAAAACGGACGTTTATGAAACCTTAAGAAAAACCTCAGAAAAGAATAAGCTTGGGCATATTTCCATGCCGCTCTTAAAGTGGTATGATGAGAACAGACGGATTCTGCCCTGGCGGGAGAAGCCCACGCCTTATCGTGTGTGGGTATCTGAGATTATGCTGCAGCAGACGAGAGTCGAGGCGGTAAAACCCTATTTTGAACGATTTATGAAGGAACTTCCGGATATTGAAGCGCTGGCGGAAGCGGAGGAAGAGATTCTGCTGAAGCTCTGGGAGGGACTGGGATATTACAATCGAGTCCGGAATCTGAAAAAGGCGGCAGTTCAGATACAGAGAGAATATGGCGGAGAAATGCCGGATACTTATGAAGAACTGCTTACGCTTACGGGAATCGGGAATTATACGGCGGGAGCAATTGCCTCCATTGCTTTTCAGCGGCCGGTGCCCGCGGTGGATGGAAATGTGCTTCGTGTGATATCCAGGCTGACAGAGGACCCAAGACCTGTAGATGAAGCAAAGGTAAAAGAGGGTGTGGAACGGGATTTAAAAGAGGTGATACCCCGGGACCGTCCGGGAGATTTCAACCAGGCCATGATGGAAATAGGGGCCTGTGTGTGTATTCCCAACGGGGTGCCGCTGTGCGGAAGCTGTCCGCTGGGGGAATTCTGTGCCGCTCACAGGGCGGGGACAGAGCAGGATTATCCCAGACGGCAGGCGAAAAAGCCCAGACAGACTGAAGATAAGACAATACTGTTAATTATGGATGAGAGAAGAACGGCCATACGGAAACGTCCCGGCAGGGGACTGCTGGCCGGAATGTATGAGTTTCCCTCGATAGAGGGTTTCCGCACCGGGGAGGAAGTAGCGGGATATCTGGCGGAAAGGGGACTCAGAGCACTGGAGATTCAGCCGCTGGAGGATGCAAGACACATTTTTACCCACAGAGAATGGCATATGAAAGGATATATGGTCAAAGTGGACAGGCTGGAGCCGGGGAAAGCAAATGATTCTGCAGAGGACTGGCTGTATATTGAACCTGAAGAGACAAGGGACAGATATCCCATTCCGTCTGCCTTCAGTGCATATACAAAATATCTGAGCATCAGGCTGGGCAAGGAGAGATATGAATCCGGAAAGGCATAATGCGAAGTTGTAAATTACAGGAAAGGTATGGTTAATAAAATGAAACTGTTATCAATTGCAATACCCTGTTATAATTCGGAAGGGTATATGGCAAAATGTGTGGAATCTCTGCTGGCAGGCGGGGAGGATGTGGAGATTATCATTGTGGACGACGGTTCCACGAAGGATGGAACAGCCCGGGTGGCGGACGAATATGCGCAGAAGTATCCCTCTATTGTGAAGGCCGTGCATCAGGAGAACGGAGGACATGGCTCCGCGGTAAACACAGGGATTCAGAATGCCACCGGCCTGTATTTTAAGGTGGTGGACAGCGACGACTGGGTGAAGAAGGAAGCATACCTTCAGGTGCTTGACACTTTGAGAGAGTTGGCTGGGGGGGCATGCAGTCTGGATATGCTGGTCTGCAATTTTGTCTATGAGAAGGAGGGCGAGAAGAGAAAAAAGGTAATGCATTATCGCCATATTCTTCCCCAGGGAGAAATGTTTACCTGGAAGGACTGCCATCACTTTTCCAAGGGACATTATATTCTGATGCATTCGGTGATTTTCCGGACCAGACTGCTGCGGGAATGCGGACTGGAGCTTCCAAAGCATACCTTTTATGTGGACAACATCTATGTGTTTGAGCCACTGCCCTTTGTGAAGAATATCTATTATCTGGATGTCAACCTGTATCGGTATTATATCGGAAGGGAAGGACAGTCTGTGAACGAAGCCACTATGATATCCAGAATAGATCAGCAGATTAAGGTAAATAAGATTATGATTGACTATTTTGTGGATAAAAAGCAGGAGCTGTTAAAAGATAAAAGACTTTATCAGTATATGTATAATTATCTGGAAATCATAACTACAGTATCATCCGTGCTGCTGATCCGGTCAGGTACGGAGGAAAACCTGGAGAAGAAAAAAGAGCTGTGGAAATATCTGAAGGCAAAGGATAAAAAACTGTTTACAAGGATGAGGCATGGTATCATGGGAAGCGCCATGAACCTTCCCGGAAAAAGCGGCCGTAAAATATCCGTGGGAGGCTATAAGATCTGCCAGAAGATATTCAAATTTAACTGATGCAGAAAGTCTGACTGTACTGCACATATAATTTCAAAGGATTAAAAGAAGGGTTAAAAAGAACGCCGGGTTTTGGAAACTGCCGGCGTTTTTCTTTACAAACTGTTTTACATTGATATTCTCTTTTTCATTCCGCGCCGCATTTTTCCGGCAGCCAGTGCGGCTTCTCTCCTGTATACAAAGGTGTACATGACACTGCCCAGCGCGATTGCCGTAGCCACATCAAATACAGAATGCTGCTTGAGGAGCATCGTGGAGAGGATAATGGACACGCATAAAATACCGGAGGCAAATTTGATCCCTTTTCTGCCTTTCAGCGCGGTGCAGCGCATAACTGCAAAATGCGCGCCCATGGAATTATACACATGAATACTTGGCCACAGATTCGTGGGGGTATCCACTTTCCACAGGAAGGAGACAGCCTGTGTGAAGACATTATCCCGGGGCATCACTGCCGGCCGGAGATGATGGCCGTTGGGCCACAGGGTGGAGATAATCAGGAAAATGGTCATGCCGGTGAATAAGAACACACAGCATTTGTAATACTCCTGCCTGTTTTTGAAAAAAAGGAAAACCACCACTGCCGCCACATAGGCAAACCATAAAAAGTAGGGAACAACGAACACTTCCCAGAAGGGAATATAATCGTCCAGAGTTACATGTATGACCTGATAGTTCTTGATATTGGTGCTCTCCAGCCATGCAAACCATGACAGATAGATAATCATGTATATCGCAAGCGGGATTCCGTGCTTATACTTTGCATATAAACGCTTTAAAATATTCATCTCGTAAAAACCAGCCTTTCAATTTTTTCCCTGAAGAACAGAAACTGTAACAATAGAAACTATAAAACAATTTCCCTTAATTATAGCTTGTAATAATTATATTTCAATGCTTTTTTTCAGTTCTTTAAGATTATTTAGAAATCCTTAAGGATTCAGGGATTCGGGATCATGGATGAAAGGTATGGTCGCTGCAACCTGGAAGAAATCAGCGTATCATCCGGATTGCATCTTTCTCACAGGTGACATGGATACGATTGCTTTTGCGGGTGACTTCCCCGTCCGTATGTACCCACAGCGGCTGACTGGTTTCGATAGTGAGGCTGTCTGCACAATAGGGACTGACACCCCTGAAGCGGAAGTGCTTTCCTTTGAAAGCGGTAGGAAGGGCAAATAAAATCAGCAGCTTTGACAAATCGCCCACGGCACACATATTCAGGAGCCCGTCGTTTGCATCTGCGTCGGGAGCGAACATAAAGCCTCCGCCTTCATATTTGTGGAGCATGCATGCGGTAAAAAGCATATTGCCGATATCTATGGGTGCACTGTCTTCCATGGTAAGCTTTCCCGAAATGGCTCTGGCGGCGAGCAGCTGTCTCAGCGCGATACCCAGGTAAGTCAGCTTCCCCAGCCCCAGCCTGTTCATGACCCTCTTGAGCCCGGAATGAAGTGCTTCCTCACAGACGGCTGCGTCGAAACCGATACCACAGCTGACGGCAAAGCGCCTCCGCTCACCGTCGGTATAGAGTACGGTGCCCAGGTCCATGGGAAGAGGATTGCCAGAGTGAAGAATCAGGTCCAGCGCTTCTGATGGATTCGTGGGTATCTTCAAATCCCTGGCCAGGTCATTGCTGGAGCCGGTGGGAATATAACCGAGAACTACCCGGGAGGTATCGTCCAGCCCCTGGAGAGCTTCATTTACGGTACCGTCACCCCCCAGAATGATAAGGGACAGAACATCTGTGGTCTGAGAGGATAATTTTCCGGCAATACAGGTGGTGTCCCCGGCGCATTCGGAAAAATAGTGGCGATAAGGGACTTTTTTTCTCTGCAGTATGGGCTCTACCTGATTCTTCCATATCTGCAGTCCTTTGCCTGAACGGGAAACGGGATTGATAATAATATGATACATGAAATACCCTCTGCTTTCTGATGTAAAATTGAGCTGATCTGCTCAAAATCACTTCCATTTTAACAGTAACAGATAAATCCGTAAACCCGATTCGAAAATTTTTGTCTGTTTTTTTATTTGCAATCTCTTCATTCTATGATATAATCGAACCGTGTGTCAGGCCGAAAAAAGAGGAGGAGGATTTTGGAATGTATTCGTTGGACGAAATTAGAAAAGTTGATCCTGAAATTGCACAGGCCATTGTGGACGAGCAGGCTAGACAGAACAGCCATATTGAGCTGATTGCTTCCGAGAACTGGGTGAGCAAAGCCGTGATGGCAGCCATGGGAAGTCCTTTGACCAATAAATATGCGGAGGGGTATCCCGGAAAACGCTACTATGGCGGATGCGAGTGTGTGGATGTGGCGGAAAAGCTTGCCATAGAGCGGGCAAAGGAGCTGTTCGGCTGTGAATATGCCAATGTACAGCCTCATTCCGGTGCGCAGGCCAATATGGCGGTACAGTTTGCGGTATGTAAGCCCGGAGATACCATCATGGGCATGAATCTGGATCATGGCGGACATCTCACTCATGGAAGTCCTGTTAATATGTCCGGAAAATATTTCAAAATCGTTCCTTACGGAGTAGATGACAATGGCTTTATAGATTACGATAAACTGCGTGAAATCGCGCTGGAAGCCCGGCCCAGAATGATCATTGCAGGCGCTTCCGCCTACGCGCGCACGATAGATTTCAAAAAGTTCAGAGAGGTTGCCGACGAGGTGGGCGCATTCCTCATGGTAGATATGGCGCATATTGCGGGACTGGTGGCGGCAGGCCTTCATCCCAATCCCATACCATATGCCCATGTAACCACCACGACTACGCATAAGACACTTCGCGGGCCCAGGGGCGGGCTGATTCTGTCCAGCAATGAGGTGAATGAGAAATACAATTTCAACAAGGCGATTTTCCCGGGCACCCAGGGCGGTCCTCTGATGCATGTCATTGCCGCGAAGGCAGTATGCTTTAAGGAGGCGCTGAGCGATGACTTCAGGGTTTATCAGAAAAATATCATAGACAATGCACAGGCCCTCTGCAAAGGACTTATGGAAAGAGGGATTCAGATCGTGTCCGGAGGCACGGACAACCATCTCATGCTGGTAGATCTGACCAATTACGGCCTCACGGGCAAGGCGGTGGAGAAACTGCTTGACAGGGCAAATATCACCTGTAACAAGAATACAATTCCGAACGATCCGCAGTCGCCGTTTGTGACCAGCGGCATCCGTCTGGGTACGCCTGCGGCTACGTCCAGAGGGATGAATACAGAGGATATGGACAGGATAGCGGAGGCAATTGCCCTTGTGATTAAGGGGGGCGAAGACAAAATTGCCGAGGCGCGGGTCATTGTCCAGACCCTGACAGACAGATACCCTTTGTCATAAGAAAATGCCGCGATATTATGCGCATGGAGGAACCGGATATTCTGCCGGCATAAAGTATGCGCAGGATTGCGGCAGATAAAATGCAGTGAGAAGAGGAGATTACGATGATAAATATAGCAGTGCTGGGATACGGAGTTGTGGGAAGCGGCGTGGTGGAAGTAATCGGACGCAACCATGAGGAAGTGATGAAAAAGGCCGGGGATGAGGTCAGAGTCAAGTATATTCTTGACCTGAGAGATTTCCCGGGAGATCCGTATGAAGATCGTGTCATACATGATTTTGACACTATATTAAATGATCCGGAAATCAGTATAGTGTGCGAGGTCATGGGAGGGATCGGTGCGGCGTATCAGTTTACCAGGCAGCTGCTGGAAGCAGGCAAAAGTGTATGCACCTCCAATAAGGAACTGGTTGCGAAGCACGGTGCCGAATTCCTGGAGCTTGCTGTTGCCCGGCATTGTAATTATATGTTTGAAGCCAGTGTGGGAGGCGGCATTCCCATAATCCGCTCGGTGAATACTGCGCTGACGGCAGAGAAAATCGAGGCCGTCACGGCTATATTAAACGGTACTACGAATTATATTCTCACAAAGATGGGCAGTGAGGGGACAGAGTATGATGAGGCCCTGAAGCAGGCCCAGGAGCTGGGATATGCGGAGCGCAATCCCGAGGCGGATGTGGAAGGACATGATGCCTGCCGTAAGCTGGCAATTCTTTCATCCCTGATTACCGGCAGGAATGTGGACGCAGGAGAGATATACACCGAGGGCATTACCGGAATCACCGGAGCCGACTTTGAATATGCTCGTCTGGAAGGAATGGTGATTAAGCAGCTGGCCATAGGAAAGATGCAGGAGGACGGAAGCGTGCTGGCCATGGTTGCCCCTTTTATGCTTTCCGCCGGATATCCCCTGGCCGCTGTGAACGATGTGTTTAATGCGGTGCTGGTCACGGGGAATATGCTGGGTGACGTGATTTTTTACGGGCGCGGCGCCGGCAAGCTGCCCACGGCAAGCGCGGTGGTGGCAGACGTGATAGACTGCGCAAAGCATCAGGGCAGGAATGTCATCTGTATCTGGGACAGAGAGGCGGCGAAAGTGGCGGAAGTGGCAGATACAAAGCGCAGGTTTTTCCTCAGAGCAAAAGCGGGTGCACGCAGGGCAGTGGAGGAGACTTTTGCAGGGGGGAAGAGCGTTGTGCTGCAGGACGGTGGAGAAGCGTTCGGCTTTTTCACTGCTCAGATGAGGGAAAAAGAGTTCAACGAGAAGTGCGCGTTGCTTGGAGACGCCGTTTTAAGCAGAATACGTCTGCTGTGAATGAAGTGAACAGCGACAGGAATACATTTACAGAAGGTGGAATTCGGCGTAATACGGGAAGGAGAGAACAATGAAATATATTGTGGTGTTGGGTGACGGCATGGCGGATGAACCGATTGCCGCGCTGGAGAATAAGACGCCTCTTGCCTGGGCAAAGACACCGAATCTGGACAGACTCAGCAGACTCAGTGAACTGGGGATGGTGCATACGATTCCCGGGGGAATGAAGCCGGGGTCTGACACCGCGAATCTCGCTGTGCTGGGGTACAATCCCGAAAAGTATTACTCCGGACGCTCTCCGCTGGAAGCGTTGAGTATCGGCGTACCCATGAAGGACACGGATATTGCCGTCCGCTGCAATATCGTGACGCTTTCTGAGGAAGAGGGACCCTTCGGAGAAAAAAGGATTATAGATCACAGTTCTTCTGAGATAAGCACGGAGGATTGTGCCGTGCTGCTCCGGGAGGTAGAAAGACAGCTGGCAGACGAGACATATCAGTTTTATGTGGGAACCAGCTATCGACATTGTCTTATCTGGAACAGGGGAAAAGTAGTGGAGCTGACCCCGCCTCATGATATACTGGGGCAGAAAATCGGGCAGTATCTGCCGGAAGACGAAGTGCTCCGTGAGATGACGGAGAAAAGCTATCATATTCTGGTAAATCATCCGCTCAATCTGGAGAGAAAGAAAAAGGGACTGAATCCCGCCAACTGCTGCTGGTTCTGGGGAGCCGGCACGAAGCCGGCTCTGACTTCCTTCCAGGAGAAAACGGGGAAAAAGGGAATGATGGTATCAGCTGTGGACCTGCTGAAAGGAATTGCCGTGGGCGCCGGCATGGGTGTGGCCTGTGTGGAAGGTGCCAACGGCGGTCTGTATACCAACTATGCCGGAAAAGTGGAGGCGGCTGTGAACGCTCTGACCCGGCAGGGGTATGATTTTGCCTATATTCATCTGGAGGCGCCGGACGAGATGGGGCACCAGGGAAATGCAGAGAAAAAGGTTCAGGCCATTGAATTTCTCGACGGGAAAGTAATCGGTCCGCTGGTGGAGAAGATGGAAGATGCAGGAGAAGCCTTCCGGCTGCTGGTACTGCCGGATCATCCCACACCTGTCCGGGTGCGGACCCATACTTCGGAGAGCGTTCCCTATATGCTCTATGACAGTACCAGCCTCCGGCGGCATGAGCAGAGCTATAATGAGGAAGAATGCAGGAAGACAGGAAATTTTGTGGCGTCGGGATACAGACTGATTGATAAATTTCTGGCTGTGTAGAAGATTTATAACAGTTCAGCGATGTCTGTTATGATAATTTGTCTAAATTACAAAAAGGCAATGAGGAGTGGAAAAAATGTCTAAAGTAGTAAAATTCGGAGGAAGTTCTCTGGCAAGTGCTGAGCAGTTTAAAAAAGCGGGAGATATCGTCCGCAGTGATGCGGACAGAAAATATGTGGTACCTTCAGCGCCGGGAAAGCGCTTTAAAGAAGATACCAAAGTAACGGATATGTTGTATGCCTGCTACGACCTGGCAGAGGCCGGTGAGGACTTTTCGGAAGCATTATCCGCGATTAAGGCCAGATATTTTGAGATAACTGTGGGGCTGCAGCTTTCCGCAGATCTGGAGGAGGTATTCGAAACAATCGAGAAGAATTTTAAGGAAAAAGCGGGCAGAGACTATGCCGCCTCCAGAGGAGAATATCTGAACGGCATTATTATGGCCGCTTATCTGGACTATGAATTTATCGATGCGGCGGATGTAATTCTTTTTGATGAGAACGGAAGATTTGATGCTGACAGGACCAACGAAGTGCTTTCGGCGAGACTGGCAGAAGGCGACAATGCGGTGATTCCCGGATTTTATGGTTCCCGTCCGGATGGGTCTGTGAAGACCTTTACCAGAGGCGGCTCTGATGTGACAGGCTCCATTGTGGCCAAGGCAGTACAGGCGGATGTGTACGAGAACTGGACGGACGTTTCGGGATTTCTGATTGCAGACCCTGACATTATCAGCAATGCGAAGGGGATTGACGTGATTACATACCGGGAGCTGAGAGAGCTTTCCTACATGGGGGCGGAGGTATTTCACGAGGATGCGATTTTCCCTGTGCGGCAGAAGGGGATTCCCATCAATATCCGCAATACAAACGCACCTCAGGACAGCGGCACCTGGATTGTGGGCAGTACCTGCCAGAAGTCGAAATATGTCATTACCGGGATTGCCGGGAAGAAAGGGTTCTGCTGCATCAATATTGAGAAGGATAAAATGAATTCCGAAATCGGGTTTGGCAGAAAGGTTCTGCAGGCTTTCGAGGAGAACGGAATCTCTTTTGAGCATGTTCCTTCGGGAATCGACACCATGACTATATTTGTGCATCAGGATGATTTCGTGCACAAAGAGCAGAAAGTGGCGGCTGCCCTCTACCGGCTGGCAAAGCCGGATGCCATTGAGATTGAATCGGACCTCGCTCTGATTGCCGTCGTGGGAAGAGGCATGAAGTCCACCAGGGGTACGGCAGGAAGAATTTTCTCCGCGCTGGCCCATGCCAATGTCAATGTCAAGATGATTGACCAGGGGTCTTCCGAGCTCAATATCATTATCGGTGTGGCGAACGAAGACTTTGAAACTGCAATCAGGGCAATTTATGACATTTTCGTGCTGACGAATCTGTGACAGTGAAAGGCCGGATGTGCTGGAAATATTTAGAAATCTGTCGGAATCTGTTGACAGATGCGCGTGAGTTTACTATAATAAAAATGTCTTCCGGCAGTGCACAGAAGAGTTAACATGCTGATGAATAAGAATAATGCAAAAGAAATGAAATACAGAGGATAAATCGGAGGAAGTTAAGGAAATGGGCGCAGGTTCATTTCCTTAATGTGCGTTAATCGGATTTATTTCTGTGAGAAGGGCCAGGTGCGCTGTATTGGACAGCAGCCGGAAGAAGTGTAAAAGCAGAACAGACAGTGGCAGGAACAGGACAGTGAGACGGAAGACGCGCCGGACGGTCAGACAAAGCGAGGATACATATGGGCAACAATGACAAACTGCAGAACAGAAGAGAGCTCAGGAGAAAGAGACGTGTCAGAAACCAGATTATTTCCTATGTGATACTGACAGTTCTCATATCAGCTGCTGCCGCAGGTATTGTGTTCGTAACCGGATATCTGCTGTCAGACAGTAAGACGACAGAGCAGGAAGCGGAGAATAAGGAATTAATAGACGATATGCTGGCAGATGAGGAGTCTATTGCCACGCCGGAACCTGTGCCGGAGGAAACCGTGACACCGGAGCCGGCGCCAACGCCGGAGGAGAAGCTGGAGGAACTGGTGGAGGCGAAAGTGGCGGCCATGTCTCTGGAAGATAAAGTAATGGGGCTTTTCATTGTGGCCCCGGAAGCAATTACCGGAGTTTCCACTGTGATACAGGCGGGAGAGGGAACGCAGCAGGCGCTGAACCAATACCCGGTAGGAGGTCTTATCTATTTTAAGCAGAATATACAGTCGGAGGAACAGCTGAAGACAATGCTGGAGAACACCGCGCAGTATGCGAAATATCCGCTTTTCCTGGCGGTGGACGAGGAGGGCGGCAGCGTGTCGAGAGTAGCTGCTTCGGGGATTGGGCCGGAAGCGGGCAGCGCCGCGGATATCGGTGCCACAGGGAATACAGATAATGCATATCAGGCAGGGGTAAGCATCGGAAGTACATTGTCAGGGCTGGGATTTAATCTTGACTTTGCACCTGTGGCGGATCTGGCCAATGTGGATGGCAGTATAATGAAGGAGCGCTCTTACGGCGCAGACGCGTCCGCGGTATCCGGATTTGTCACTTCCATGAGAGCAGGGCTTGAAGAACAGGGAGTGACGGCGTGCCTGAAGCATTTTCCGGGAATCGGTGCCACCACAGGCGATACACATGAGGGCATGGTCTCCCTGGACAGAACGGCAGAACAGTTCTGGGCGGAGGAGCTGACCGTATTTCAGGCGGGAATCGACGCGGGAGCAGATATGATAATGATCAGCCATGTATCGGTGCCGGCCCTCACCGGAGACAACGAACCCTGCATTTTCTCCAGGATGCTGGTGACAGATATTCTGCGGGAACAGATGCACTTTAACGGTGTGGTCATTACGGATGCTTTGAATATGGCGGCTGTGTCCGAATACAATACCGCGGAAGAAGCTGCTGTGAGAGCCATCCTGGCAGGCTGTGACATGCTGCTGATGCCGGAGGACTTTGAACAGGCTTATCAGGGAGTACTGAAAGCTGTGCAGAACGGGAATATTGCGGAGGAGCGTATTAACGATTCCCTGAAACGAATTTACAGAATAAAATATGCGGACCAGATTGAACAGTAAGATGGTATGCGCTGGAGCAGGGGATTGGTGCGTGATTAATGTTTATACTGCTGCCTGTACGAATCATGCTTTGACGGGAAAGCTGATTTCCATATCATCCTTTGGCTTTATCCGAAAAACCATCCGCCACTGTACTGCTGGTACAGGCTCAAAATGCAGGGAGGAAACTGCCATCCGTTTGTCAGGAGAGACATTTCTTCCCGCCATAAAGACTGCCGTGGGGCCGTCTGAGCCGCCCGGCCGCCTCCGGGCGTCCTGAGCATCACCCATCTCCGGATGGTCACTTTCTGCGCAGTCACGAATGTCAAAAAGGCTGCTGTCTATTTCCGGCTCAATGCTGTAGGAGAGTACCTGGCAGTATTCCGGGTAAACCACACCTTTCGCACCGATTTCTGCGAAGCTGTTCCTGATCTGTTCGCATCTGTGCAGCGTCAGGGTGTATTCCTGCCCTGTTATGGGATGGGCTGTCTTTACCATTTCCCCATTGCAGGATAAGTCAGTGGAAAAATGCCCTGCAGTGACGGAGATTAAGTTTGCCCGGAAAGCAAGAGATATTCTTTGAGGGGACAGTATTGGCTCATTGTCCCAATTATAGGAAAGCCGCTCAAAATACCAGCAGCATCCCCTGTCGCAGCCATAAGCTTCCATCCATTCCACGGCAGATTTATTATTTTCAAACCCGTCTTCGCCGGCTGGACCGGCACTCCCCAGTTGGATTATATTTTCCGGATACCATCTCAGGCTGCTGCTCATACGACATACCAGCGGCACACCATCAAGACATATTTCAACGGCCAATTCTCTGCTTCCGGGGTTGTCCGCATCTATCATTTCAAATTCTTCCGGGGTCCTTAATGACATCCGCCGCTCATAATCCCATTTTTTCAGGAATGCAGCCATATCTTCTACAGGGATTCTGGCGCATATATCAAGGACGGCACCTGCTTTGCCTACATAGACTGCCGGGATAAGAATTTCCTGTTCTTCCCAAAGAAAAGAGTGACTGACAGGGAGGGCTGTCAGTTTTGTTCCAGTTTTGCCTTTTCCCCATATATTGCTGTTATGATATACATCCATTCTGTGGGCCTCCTGAATATTTAATGAAGCGATTATACCATGAGCGCCGAAAATCAAGCGGCTCCGAAGGAGACATTTGATTTTCAAGCCATGGATTGCCAGGTAAAATGCATCACGCAGTGATGTCAAGTCAGCATAAGCTGACTTGTATTCTGCGAATGCAGAATCATTATACCATGAGCGCCGGGATATTTCCAACCTTTTTGATTTACCTGTAGATATTTTCACCCTTGTGAACCAAACGTGAATTTAGGGTGGTAGAAATTCACAAATTAGAGTAAAATAGAAAAGAACACCTTTGCCGGACAATAAACCGAAAGGGAGCGGAAGGAAAATATCAGGAGGAAAAGATATGAAGCTGCTGGATTTGTTGGAACAGACAGATTATGAATGCATACAGGGAACCATGGACACAGAAGTGACGGCAGTGGTTTATGACTCGCGGAAAGTAATGGAGGGCAGCCTCTTCATCTGTATTGAAGGCGCTAATTTTGACGGACACTGCTTTGCGGCAGAAGTGGTGGAAAAGGGAGCGAAAGTCCTGGTAGTCTCCAAAGCGGTGGAGAATCTGTCGGCACAGGACATTACCGTGATTAAAGTGGCAGATACCAGATATGCCATGGCCTTTATCTCGGCGGCCTGGTTCGGACATCCCGCGGAGAAACTGAAAGTCGTCGGCATTACCGGGACAAAGGGTAAGACAACCACTACCTGGCTGGTAAAAGACATTCTGGAAGAGGCCGGCTTTAAGGTGGGACTGATAGGAACCATCGAAACGATTATCGGGGACACACATATTCCCGCGGAAAGTACCACACCGGAGTCCTATGTGCTGCAGGAGGACTTCGCGAAAATGGTGGAGGCCGGGGTGGAAATTGTGGTCATGGAGGTTTCTTCCCAGGGGCTGAAGCTTCATCGGACGCAGGGCTTTACCTTTGATTACGGCATTTTTACCAATCTGGAGCCGGATCATATCGCACCCAACGAACACGCCAGCTTTGAGGAGTATATGGCCTGTAAAGGTCTTCTGTTCAGGCAATGCCGGACAGGAATCGTGAATGCGGATGACACTCATACAGAAAAGCTGCTGGAGGGATATACCTGTGAACTGGAGACCTTTGGGCTGGGAGAGAAAAGCATGCTGCGGGCGGAGCATCTGGAACTGGTGCATACGCCGGGAGAACTGGGGGTGAGATTTCATGTGACGGGGCTGATGGATTTTGCCGTGGAAGTGCCAGCCCCCGGCCGATTCAGCGTCTATAACGCATTGTGTGCCATTGCCATCTGCCGCCATTTTAAAGTGGAGCTTCCGGAGATTCAGAGAGCTCTGAAGACGGCAAAGGTAAAAGGACGCATAGAAAAAGTCCCTGTTTCGGATAAATTTACACTGTTGATTGACTATGCCCACAATGCCATGGCACTGGAGAGCCTGCTGACGACATTGCGGGAATATCAGCCGGGACGCCTGGTGTGTGTATTCGGCTGCGGGGGAAACCGTTCGAAGCTCAGACGCTTTGAGATGGGAGAAGTCAGCGGAAGGCTGGCGGATTTAACCGTCATTACTTCTGACAATCCCCGTTTTGAGGAACCGCAGGATATCATTGAGGACATTAAGACCGGAATCGGCAGAACCGCAGGCAGATATGTGGAAATATGCGACAGAAAGGAAGCGATTGCGTGGGCGATTTCCAGTGCGGAAGAGGGCGATTTGATTGTGCTGGCAGGAAAAGGCCATGAAGATTATCAGGAGATAAAGGGGAAAAAATATCCAATGGATGAGAGGCAGATTATCCGGGAATTATTGGACGGAGGTCTGACACATATATAACTTCTCGGAATCTCAATAAAGGAGATTCCAACCGAAGATTGACAACTGAATATCGTGCAGGAAAAGAAATTTGAGAAAAATGGACATAAACATTGGACATAGTGGGTACTATGCCTTGAAAAATCTTATGGAATCGCTTAAGATATCATTATTAGGCGGCTAAACCTAAGAATGATTTTTGAAATGCCTCAGCCGATGGCATTTCCCAGGCATCAAGATGCTGTAACATCATGATGCTGTAGAGGCGGCAGTACCACATCTTAGTTGAGCGGTGCCTGCCGTCTTCTAATTTATAGTCCTCTTTCTCGCGCTTGTTGGAGCGTTCCACGGAAGTCC